>CAWHVA010000023.1:0-152240 GCA_963832615.1 uncultured Acidobacteriota bacterium | reverse complement strand
AAAACCTTGTTCAGGTCCCTTTTCCGCAGGCTTTGTGGGAGCACCGACGGGCTTCCGCCCAAGAGCGCATTCCAGTCCAATCGCGACAATGGGTCTAGCGATTTCGCGACCGCAGCTTTCAAAGGCCGCGGCATCCAGCCGATGTTTTTCTGAACGCTGCGTCCCCAGAGATAGGTGTTGTAGCCGCCGAACAGTTCGTCTCCGCCGTCGCCCGAGAGGCTGACGGTTACCTTGCGGCGCGCAAGTTGCGAGACCAGAAAGGTCGGGATCTGTGAAGAGTCCGCGAAGGGCTCGTCGTACAGAGTGGGAAGCCGGGGAATCACGGCCATGGCTTCTTCCGGAGTGACGTACAGTTCGGTGTGATCGGTTCCCAGATGCTTCGCAACGGCCTTGGCCGATTCAGCCTCGTTGAAGTCTGAATTTTCGAAGCCGATCGTGAACGTTTTCACTGGTCTGTCGCTATTGGCCTGCATGATGGCGACGATCAGGGACGAGTCAATTCCACCCGACAAGAACGCCCCCAGCGGAACGTCGGCTTCCATGCGCATGCTGACGGCGTCGTTCAAGAGCGTGTCGAGTTGATCGACCGCTTCCGCATCGGTGCCCACGAATGGAGCGCTCAGTCCATCTTCGGCGGCGCGCTTTGCCGACCAGTAAGGCTTGGGCGAGGCATCGCTGCCAAATCCTCGAATGGTCAGCAAGGTTCCGGGCAGCAGCTTGTAAACGCCTTTATAGATGGAATGGGGCGCGGGAATGTAATCGTGGCGGAGATAGACGGTGAGCGCTCCGCGATCGATTTCGCCTCGGAAATCCGGATGTTGGTGCAGGGCTTTCAGCTCGGAACCGAACAGCAGGGTGTGCCCAGCCCAGCCGTAGTAGAGGGGCTTTTCGCCGGCGCGGTCCCGCGACAAATAAAGAATTCGCTCCTGCTGGTCCCAGAGGGCAAACACGAACATGCCGTTAAACTTCTTTAATGCGTCTTCTACGCCCCAGCGCGCGATGGCGGCAAGCATTACCTCGGTGTCGGAGTGCCCGCGGAAGGTCTGCCCGAGTGAATCGAGCTCTGCTCGCAGAGCTTTGAAATTGTAAATCTCACCGTTGAAAGTGATGACATAGCGCCCACAAGACGAGTGCATGGGCTGATGTCCCGCTGGAGAAAGATCGATAATCGACAAGCGACGATGTCCGAACGCAATTCCGCTCGCAGCATCGGCCCAGGTACCTTCGTCTTCCGGCCCGCGATGGTGCAGACTGGTGGCCATGCGGCGCACGGTGGCTACCATGTCATCGTGCCGCATGCTTTGTCGCGTATCCAGAAATCCTGTTATTCCGCACATGAGGACTTTCTCTCCATTGCCGTTCTTCAGCCAACCCAGCGCGGCCCATGCCGCATTGGGTCAAGCCACTTCAGACTAAGCGTCCGCCCGAGGGTGAGCTTCTTCCGGGTGCCCGAGGGCCGGCGCGGTCCGTCTGTCTCTGCCTTCGAGGCTTCGGACGAGCACCTGTTCGGTCTTGTCACCTAGATGGGCAACCGTAAAATTCTCCAGAATCCGCTGCCGAGCGCGCAGATTCAGAGGGCTGCCATCCAGTGTCTCTCGCAGTGCAGTGGCGAGCGCTTCCACATCGTCTGACGGCACCGTGAGCCCTGTTGCGCCTACCAGAAATTTGGAATCACCTACGTCGGTGACCACGCAATGCCGTGCGCAGGCCATCGCTTCGCCGATTACGTTGGGAAAGCCTTCGCTGGAAGAAGCAGAGCAAAAAATGTCCAGCGCATTATAAACGGCTCGCACATCGCCCCGCGCCTGAACCCATTGCACTTTATTCTCGATTCCCAGGGTACGTGTCAACTCCTGCAGCTGCTGAAGATAGGCAGCGTCGCCGTGGCCAACGCAAACGAAGCGCACGTCCGGGCGCTCGGCCGCAACGCGTGCTACGGCCTTGAGAAACAGCGGATGATTCTTGATCGGGTCGAAGCGCGCTACCTTGCCAATTATTTTCAGATCGTCGCCGATGCCCCATTCGGCACGGACGTGTTTGCCTTCCACCTCGGACGGGTAGAACGCATTGGTATCGATGCCGTTGGGGATGAACACCATCTTGTTGCGGGCGGTGCCCCGCGATGCGGCGAAATCGAGACCGGCCATCGAATTGACAACGACGCAGTCGGCGAAAACGGACAATCGAGCTTGCAGCCAGACTAAAACGCGTTCGACCGGATCCAGAACAGTCTCGAGATTAGAGGCGCGCACGCACCAGAACAGTTTGACCTTCGGGAAGAAAAGTCGAATCGTCGTCGCGATCACGTTTTGCGTGTGCATCCATCCGTGTAGGACGTCGGGGCGCTCCAGCCGTACGATCCGCAAAAGCTTGGCGTACATGGAAAACAGATCCCAGCGCGAACGCTTCTCCAGGGAAAGCAAGCGAACGCGCCCGAGGTCCAGTTGCTTTGACAGCGCGCCCCCGGTATAGAACGAGGTGATGACCACCTCGTGTCCGCGCGAGGCAAGCTCGTTGGCAACGATCACCAACTGGCGTTCCGCGCCGCCGATATTCAATTGCCTTACAAGGAATAGGACTTTCACGGGCGCTTCTCATTCTTATCGCGAACTGTGTGCATAGGTATGCCGTTGAGGTAATGCTCTAAAATGGTGTAACCATCAGGCGCCACGCTCTTGTACAGATCAAGGTTTGTGGTGCTCAAGCCTTGCAATTTCTTCCACTGGTCTGGGATTCCGTCGTGGAGTGATTCTGCACAAGGGGCACCGCTAACGACGGGCCGATCTTGCCACCCCGCGGATGGTGTTGGTAAGCGCAGCGCCGCTCTGCCTGTCGCCGTAATCCCATTTGGCCAAAACCCGCCCGCCCCTTGCGACTGGTATTGCGCGATGATCCGCGTGTCCGCTTCGTCGCGGTGCTTGACCCATGTCCCATCACAACTTAGATGTTGCGAATTGCCAATGGTAGGCAGCAGGATGGCGTCCAGGCTTGCCACCGGATCCGCGATGATCGGAAAGTCGGTTGCAGGCAGTGGCGCTCTGCGTTTCCAGCTGTCGGGTATCGGGCCATTCTCGTAGCCGTTTTCCCCGCTGATGTGCGACACCATCAAGTACTGGTCGCCATTGGGATTCGATTGATTCGGGCCGACGTTGCCCGAAACGAAAACCGACGGGTTGCCAAGCACTTCCGGACTTTTCTCGGTCACGTGAATCTCATGGGCTTGCGAATACTCGTTCAGATTGCCGCGAACCCACTTGTTGCCAATGATGTCCAGCGCTTCGCCGCCGAGGCCGGCGAAGGCGTAGAACGCCCAATTGAAGGTCAAGTTGTTTACCCACCGCACCGATTTGTTGTCGGTCTCCGGGATTCTGTGGCTGATGTTTACAAACATGTTGTGATGAAAATCGATGTCCGTTTCCAGAGAACTGAAACATGGGTTCGCAAGATGAGGGTCGGGTGCTGCTTTCGGGCATCCGACTGGATTTCCTGCTGTGCCTGGCCCCACCGGATGACCCGCGTGTGGCTCGTAAAACAGACTCCACGATGTGGTGATTGACCGGTTTGGGCCGACGTAGTTGCTATTTGTGATCCATATTTTGTTGCCTGCCCAGCGCGAACTCACGTGATCGAGAATGATGTTGTAGTTGTCGCCGTTGACCACGCCAAATCCAACCGTACCGGTGGCTGGACCTGAGGGCGTGTTGGGATCATCCGGGCTAATCGTGATGTACCGGATTACTACGTCGTGGGTGGACACTCGCAAAGCGAACCCTTTGTTTCCCGGTCCTCCCAGGATGATTTCGCCCGAGGCCGTCTGGCCAGCGATGGTCAAGAACGGATTGCTCACGGAAAGGTCGCTGTGCTGCGTAATCAACCCGGCAACGCGAAAGACGCACGTTCGGGGCCCGTCAGCCTCCACACAAGCACGAAGACTGCCTGGCCCAGAATCATCCAAATTGGTCACTTCCTCGACCGCACCGCCGCGTCCTCCAAGGGAGGCAGCTCCTCCGCCCTGAGCTTCAGGAAAGGCCGGTTTTTGCGCCAGGCAAGGAACGAAACCAGCGGAGGCCAGCAAGCTGGCCCATAACACTGCTGCCGAGGAGATCTTTCTTACCGCGCAGCAAGTACCCGCAATCGCAATCTTCATCCTGGAGTCGGTCGGTACAGATATTCCAACGTCCCACGCAGCTCAGATCTTTTGGGGAAGCGACTTGGTGAAGGAATATTCGTCGCAACCCGCGCCAAGGAGTCCAATGCACGGAGTCACGAAAGATCGAACGGGCTGGAATCCCAGCTTCTGCATGAAGGTCATTGCCTCGTGTGGCGAAATCGATTCGTACGGGTAACCGCCGAGCCAATCGCGAGTGTCGTGATACATATCCATGCCGCGCTGCTGGAAATAAGTCTCACGGCGTTTCTTGAGGCTTTCGCCTTTGAGCGCCAGGCGCGCGCCGACTGCAACGTAATAGATTTGTTCGATTGCCTTTTGAACCCATTTTGGTGAGCGCGAATAGATTCTTTTTTCAATTCGCCAGAGACCGCAGAACGGCGTCTTTCCATACAACGCGAGTGCCAGAATTCCCTGGGGCTTAACCACCGTTGACGCATTTTCAATAGCCTTGTACATCGCGCCCGTGTGATGGAGCACACCCCATGAATAGACAATGTCAAACGTTCCGATATGGGCCGGGTCCAGGTCAAACACGCTGATGCGCTTGCAATCCCATTTCGCCCCAGCTGGAGCGTAACGCTCCAGCGTCTTACGCGTGGTTTCCACGCTGTTCGGATCCAGGTCCACGGCCAGAAGGCGCTGGCAACCTAGCCGTACTGCCGCCAGAGAAAAAAGTCCCGATCCGCAACCGATGTCCAGAAATGTCCGGCCCTCAATCGATTCCCGGCCCAGCAAACGAATCAAGGATCTCTCCGCTTCCTCAATCCTCCGTTCGTCAATCTTCTCGGCGTACTGCGCCCAATTTTCCCCAAAAGAAAAGTGGCTTTCGAATTCGAGCAGATTTTCCGTCATGATTTCCTGCACCCTTGATTCCGAATCTTCGTGTTAGCCAAGACTTCGGACCCTTGCGCCCGCTTCAGCCTTCTGCTTCGGCGACGCGATTCACATTGCTGAGCACATACCACAAGAGCACGACTTCACCCGCGCTGAGCACCGTCGAAGTGATGATCACGGCAAACGCCGCGCCTAGCAGGCCATACCTAGGGACCAACACCCAACTCGCGAGTGCCGCGGCTCCCACCGCAGTCGCCAGCACCGGAATCTGCCGCGCAAAACACCGCGCCGAGGTCACCGCCGAAGCCATCAGTCCTGAGACATAGGTCATGGCACCGCCGACCATCATGGCGATCAGCACGTCGGTGTGCTCCGCGTACTCCGGTCGGTAGAGCAAGGTCAGCAGCATGTGCCCGAAAAACACGGCGACGCCGATCCCGCCCAAACCCAACACCGCCGCAATGCCCAAGAGCTTCAGTAGCAGGGAATTGAATCCTGCAACGTCTCCAGCGCCGTAGTGTTTGGCCAACCGCACAAACGCCGACTGCCCCAGCGCGTTCACGATCAAGCTCCCCGATGACACCAGGAACGCCGTAGCCGTAAAGATTCCCAGCGCCCGTTCTCCTAGCGATCCCTGAATGAAATACCTCGGAATGTTGGGTAAGAGTGATACCAGCATCGCAATCACGCCAAGTGTAATGGACGTACGAAAGAGTTCGCCCTGCGTGCCCCAATTCCAACGGGGACGCAGCGCATCCTTCTTTGAAGCGATGATTTGTTCAGCCTCGGCCGGATCTACGTTGCGCGGCATCAATTGCGTTCGCTTGTTAATGTCATACCCGACCAGCACCACTGTCCGCGCCAGCACCAGCGCGACCGCTCCCCAGATCACGCTCTTGGTGAGATAAACCGTCGCGCCCAAAGCGCCAAGTCCCAGAACGGCCCGCGCGATCATGGACTTGGCGATGCGGTCCATGTGATCGTAAAACTGCATTCTGCCGTAGTAGAGGTCGCTTAGCGTTTCCAGCGCCTGACCCAAGCCGATAATGAGCACTACAATCGCCGAGTCTTGCCGGTAGTGCATCACGAAGGGAACCGCGGCAATAATCAGCAGCGACAACACCGTGGTCGCCAGCCGAAAGCCCAAATACTCGCCAAAAGGCACTTTCTCCCGAACATCGGTCGTCAACACCGCGCGCAACTGCAAGCTCGACAACGCCAGAATGGGCGTTGCGACCGCCATTGCCAGCCCGTACTGCCCAACCATTTCCGGGTTTCCCACCTTCGCCAGTACCACCAGCATGCCCCACTGGCACCCCGAATAAATAATGTTGCCAACAAACGTCCAACTGAAATTCCAACGTAGGGAAGCACCGCGCACCGCGCTCGGGCGGACTGCGGTGGAACTCCCCACCGATTCCGAAGCCGCGGAATTCACTCGCGTTCCCTCATTCGGTTGCTTCTGGAGTTCGCCGTTTGCGAAGGGCGTTGGTCCCGGCAAACCAGGCTCCGGTGAAGATACAGAGTTTGGCACCGAACTCACCGGCGCTCCAAACTTGGCGGCTTTTCCAGACCGGCCTTTTGCAGCTTCACATGTAGCTCGCGCAGCATTCTTGAGCGCGATGGCGAATGGGTCGCGTTTGTCGCTACTGTGGACCGGAATGCCCCCATTGCGAAATATCTCTTCGCCACGGCCAGCGGAACTGCCGCGGTGTCCGCGGCCAGCAGACTAAAAATCAGCCACGTCGGCTTGGTGTTTTCCCAGGTCATTCCCGAGGCACCCAAAGCCCAGGTCAGCAGCATAATCAACCATAGACTGCGTCGCAGCACGGGCTGTTGCCATGCCGCATGAATCAGCATCCCAAGCAAAACCACGAAGATGGCAAAACCCACTACACCTTGTTCTACCAAGACTGATAAGAACGTATTGTGAGCCACCCACGCGGTTACCACGTTCCGCTCGATAGCTCTGGGGAATGCCCCAGCTCCCACTCCGAAGAAAGGATGCTCCAGGAAGACATCCCAGCCAGCCCGCCAGATTACTGTCCGAGCGTCCATGGTCCCTTGGGTGATTTCGGTTCCGGTAGTGCTCATCCGCTGCCAGGTGGAAGCAGGCACCAGGGAAATCGCCGTCATCACCGCCGCCGCGAATACTACGGCCATAACCGCTTTCTGGCGGAACGTCCACTTGCGGAATGTCAGCGGGATCATCAGCAAGCTTCCGGCGAGCGCGATCAGCGCTCCTCGCGATCCGGTCATAAATAAAGCGCAAGCTGCCAGGACCATATGCAAGCGGTAAAGCCAAACCCGGAAGTCCTGTTTTTGCGACGCTGCTAAGTACAACGCCATCGGAACGCTTATCGCGAGGCGCAACCCAATGTCGTTCGGGTTCATGTTGAACGTGGAATTGCGCGTGACCCCAGCCGCCGCTCCGACGTGGAGCAGCGCTCCTATCGCGGACACACCGGTACCCACAAGGTATGCCTGCATCAAGTTGACCCGCTGGCGGGGTAGCGGGCACAATTCCCAAATGAGCCACGCCATTGCCAGAAACTGGATGTAGCTGAGAACCTCTTCTACCGTATCGTCCGGAGACACCGTCCAGAAGTACGTCAAACATCCCCAGGTCACAAAGACCAGCATCACAAGGTGAACGGGCAAAGGCGATCGCAGCCGTCCTTTTTCTATTACTGCAAATATTCCAAGAGCAAATGCCGCTAGACCCACCAACCGACCGAACGTCCCCACTCCTGGCAGGACGAGCGCGTTTTCCAGCGGAATCGCGAACACGAACAGGACAAGCAATGCAAACGCGGAGGAGGTAAGCAGTTGGCCGCCCTTTGACGCGATCGGACGACCACCGCCCATCGGCCCTACCCTATTTGTCCCAGGCATCTGCTGGCTCGGCACTCTGGCAGAGAACATTTGTGGAGAGTCACCTATCCGTTGCGGTTCGTATGGTTAGTAGAAGAGATAATTTGGCCCGAACACAGACCGCGTCAGGCGTTGGGCGTTGGAGGATGCTTTGCGTCCGCAGTCGGGCCGTAACCGTAGCCATAGCCGTAACCGTAGCCGTATCCATAGGTGCGGCCAGGAGTCTTCCGCGGATCCCAACTATTGAGCACGGTACCCAGAATTCGCGTGCCGTCCTCGGACAGCCGCTGCGTTGCAATCAAGGCCGCCTCGCGCATGGTGTGGCCCGCACGGACGACCAGAATGACTCCGTCCGAGAGACCTCCCAGTAGTCGTGCGTCCGCCAAATGCATCATCGGCGGAGCGTCAATGATGACCATGTCAAACTCCGTGCGCATGCGGGCCATCAATGCTTCCACCCGCGGTGAGTGCAGCAGTTGCGAAATGCTTGTGGTGCGCGTGCCGCTCGGAAGCAGCGACACACCCGCAATGCGCGTCTCGACTACCAACTGATTCAATGGCACGGTTTCGAGAGGCGCTTCGGACAACAGAACATCGCTCACTCCGCGGGTGTTTGCCGATCCGAAGATCTTGTGCAACTTCGGCTGTCGCAAGTCACCGTCGATCAATAGCACACGGCGTCCCATCTCGGCGATGGCGATGCTGAGGTTGCTCGCCACGGTGGTCTTGCCTTCTGCCGGTCCCGGGCTGGTTACCACGATTACCTGCGGTCCGTCAGAATTCTGCCCGGGCAGCAAAATCGAAGTCAGCATGGCTCGGAAAGATTCCGCTACTGCGGACGGTTTGTGCTTCCAGGTCACTAGTTCCAGGCAATCGCTGGGGTCGGCGGGTCCAAGGGCTCGCTGGCTGCGAACTGCGGGTGTGTCGCAGACCTCGGCCATTGGAATGACGCCGAGTTCCGGAAGATTCAAGTACACCTGCAAATCTCCAGGGGCTTGAATGCTGCGATCGAATCGCGTGCGGAACACCACGAAACCTAGTCCCAGAAAGATGCCGCAGAACAATCCTAGTGCCGAATTCACCGGCACATTCGGCTTCGCTGGCAGGAAAGGCGGTTTGGCTTCGTCCACGACCAGCACGTTGCTGGCGCGCATTGCGGAAGCCAGCGAGGCTTGTTTCACGCGGTTCAGAAGCGTGTCGTACAACTGACGGCTCGAATCCACTTCGCGGCGTAGCGTGTCGTAGTGGATGACCTTGTCCGATTGATTGGCCACCGTTTTCTGTTGTTCGATGTAGGACTGTTGCAACAATTTCTCGCGACGTGATGCTGCGGCGTATTCGTTCCCTACGCGGCGCAGCACGTTCGTGCGCTGTTTCTCCAAAGCGCTCTGCAATTCGTTGATTTGCGCCTGCACACGTTGGACTTTGTAGTGTTCGGGAGTCAGCGTCGCGCTCAACTCCACGAGCTGCCGATGCAAGTCGGTCAACTTTATGCTGTAATCGCGCAACATAGGGTCGTCGATCGTTTCCGGCAGAGATTCCGCAGGCTTGCTCTTCGCTTCTTCAAATTTCGCTTGTTTGTCGACGCGATCGGCCTGCGCCTTGTCAAGTTCGTCCTGGAGCTCCTTGAGCCGGCCCTCGGTGACGTTTTCCTTTTCTGTCATCGTCAACCCCGACTGGCGCGCGTACGTTTGGAGCGCCGCCTCGGACTTTTCCAGGTTGTTCTTCATTTCGCTCAAATGACCGGTCAGCCACTCGCCCGTGCGTTGGCTGGACTTCCAGCGCATTTCCTGACTTTGTTCGATGAATTCGGAAACCAGCGTGTTGGCAAACAGCGCCGCGAACTTGGGATCTTCGGAGTCGTACATCACTTCCACCAGGCGGGTCTGGCCGGAAGCGCGAACCGTCAAGTTATTGCGGGCTTTCGCTACGAACGCATCTTTATTCACTTCCTGGCTGGGCTCCGAGAAACCGAGCATCCGCTGCACGCGCTCCGAAAATGCTCCCCAACCGCTTCCCGGCCGCTCTTGCTGCAGATCAAGCTTGTTGGCGACACGGTCCAGCAGGGAATCGCTCTGCAGGATTTTGATTTGCGTCTGGAAATACGAGTCGGTGGCGGCGCCCGGACCGGCGTTCGTCGGATCGACGTTCTTTAGATCCATGAACTCCGAGTTAAAATCCTGAATTTCCAGCGAGGTTCGTGCTCGGTAAACGGGCGTCTGCAGCAGGCTGAACAGAACCGCAATAGCGAGCCCTGCCAGGGCGAAACACAAAAGAGTAACCTTGTTGCGGACGAGGATATGCCAATATCCGAGCAGACTGTCGTAGCCCTGCGCCTCCCCATTGTCCGCCTGGACGGTTTCATCCGCTCGATATACCGTGGGGCGGTTATCCGAATAGGTGCTGAGCTGCACTGCTCGCGTCCGATTGTTCACTCGATCGAAATGCTTAGACATGTATTACCTGCCGTTCCGCCCTGCGGCTAAAATTGACATCTCCCGCGATCGCTCTGTTTCCTTGAGGGATCATTACGGGCGATAAATCGCCAGACCCGTGCCGGTCGAAATTGCTGCTTCCATGAAGCGCAGTGCGACTTTCTTGCCCGTGCTATCGGGGATAAACAGAATGTCGTTGCCCTGCATGGGAACGTCTCCACCCTTGCCTTGTAGAATGCTCTTCAAGTCCACGGGAATTTCCGTGCGTTGGTCTGCGCCGGGGGCTAGGCGCAAAATCTTCGCATGCTTCGGATCCGGTGCTGGTCCCATGCCTTCTGCAAGAGAAACCGCTTGCAGCACGGACATGGTTTGTCTCTCGCCGAGAACGAAACCTCCGGACTTCTTTACATCGCCGGTCACGTACACTAACTCCGCCTTCGGCACCGAGATGACGTCATGCGGCAAGATCTGAATATTTTCCTCGGGCGTCTTGGCTTCCATAATCTCTTGGAGATTCACCTGAGCGACGCTGAATCGTCCCGAAGCGTCCAACTTCGCGCCGGGCAGCGGGATGCATCCCCACTCCACTTGCCGCGTGATGCGGATGCTGTAGCCGGCATCCGGCCGCACGCCCCCCGCCAGGGAGATCATTTCGAGCAATGTCTTGTGTCCTTCAACCTGATGCACACCCGGGCTATTCACCGCTCCCAGAACGGACGCGGGCTGGCTGCGCAGATCCTTAACGTCAAGAGCTGCTTGCGGGTGGCGAATGTAGGTGCTCAATCGCTTGTTCAATTCCTGCTCGGCTTGCTGCACCGTCAAGCCCGCGACATGCACTCGGCCAACCAATGGCACCTGAATATCACCTTCACCATCGATGCGTACGGTCTTGGTGGTTAACTCTTCCAGTTCGGGGCCCGAGATCTGCAGTTCATCTTCGGGGCCGAGCAGGTACGTCGAACGCACCTGGCTATTGCAACCCGCTTGCTGGGAGTCTGCTGCCTCCGGCGAAGTCGCTCGCCCATCTCCACCTACCGCCAAGAACAGAACCACCAGGCCGATCGTGAAGCCTCTTAAAGTAGTCATCGACCCCCCTCTCCGCACTTTTCTCACTTTATGAATTTCGATTTTCACTTGCTGTCCTCATTCGTTTCTTTACTCTTAGATGCTCTCTAGACCCGGCCCGAGGAAATTTCGGCCGCAATGGGCGCCTTTGCGTTTGGCGCTGGCTCGCTGGGTTCGCTGATCGGGTGCATCCATTCGGGAGCCACTTCCACCGAGATCGATCTTTTCAGTAGCGTGACCGCGACATACATCCGGTGCTGATTCGCGATCTTTGTTACAACGCCTTCCAAGCCTCGCAGTGGCCCATGTTTCAGTCGCACCTTTTGGCCCACCATCAGCGACGGAAATGGTCTTACCGGCAGGCCGGATCGCAGTACCGATTGTATCGCCTCAATCTCGCTTTCATCCACCGGCTCGGGATTCTTGCCGACCCCTACCAGGTACAGAAACCCCGGTGTGGTTAGAAGCGGCATACGCTCCTCTAGATTCAGACGGCAGAACAGGTATCCAGGGAACAGCGGAAGATCCATCATCTTCACGCGATCCGACCATTGCCGCCGGCTCCGGACCAGAGGAAGAAACTCTTCAAATCCCTTACCTCGAAGGGCCGCAGCGACGGGCTTCTCGTAGTTGGGACGGACTCGCAGCGCGAACCAGGGTGCCACAGCCAGCGTCACCTCACCATCAACCCTCACCGTCGACTGAAGTTGTCCAAGCTCGCTCGGCCCAGCCTTATCATGGGGATTGGATTCCCCGGAGTGCTCCGGAGCCTCGCCTGCTTGGCCATTTTCCAATTCTTTCATCCTCAGTCCAATCGCTACTGCTGGCTTAGGGGTAAGCTACCGCCCTTTGAGTCACATTTGTCCTTCAGACCCATCCAACCCATCGGCTCGCTTAACTTTGCGAGCGCCAAAATCTCGCCCATCCTCAATAAGATCCGGGCACCTGAACATTGCACACATCGACAGGAGACACGGTGGCCTGACACTTCCACTTTGCCATGACCTGTCCTTTCGGCCAATGGGCCTCAAGTTCCTCAAGAGCAGTACCGAAGTACTCGGCTGGAAGGGAGGCACTTTCGTTCCAGCTAAACGGTCCCATCGTACTATTTGCAAGGATTGAGCCTGCGCTGCTAATGACCGTAGGCTCCTTGGCCGGGCTTGGTTTGTTCTTACTCCCCACTTGCCCTCCCGTCATCCTCTGCCGCCTCATCCACCCGGAGCTCATCGAGCGCGGTATATTCTTGGTCTGCCTTTTGCCCGCGAGTCTCACGCAAGCGGGTCGTGTGGTTCATCGCTGCAAACCCACAAATGTCAGAACCCGTTGCGCGACGTTCCGATCGGACGACCCTTCCTATGGCATGGATTTCCGACGGACGAGCCGAGTGCTCTGGTCTGGGGAGGAAGACATTCATTTCGACGGAGACGCCTAGCGGTGGGACAAACTCAGCTTGAACGTAGATCCCCCGGCTACCTAAATCGCGGCAGTACCCGTCGCATCCTTGCACGTGCCCGGCATCATCTTGCCAGGAGAAAACGACAGGAAGTCGCAAGGGGTACCGTAGTGCTGTTCTTCGTTCCGCGACGCGGCTCGATGGACTTGGACGCGCGAACATCTGGACCTCCCACCTGCGTATGGGGAACTCGTTAAGCTGAAACACCCATCCGTCGTATCAAATCTACTCGTGTGCTGGCGATAGTAAAGAGGTCGAGTGTCGCCGAGAGCAGAGGTCTGCGGGCCTCCCGATGGACCCGTAGTTGTGCAGAGTCCTAAGACTCTAATATTAGAGACTAAAGTCTCTAAGACCTCCAAAACGGGCATTAAGGGAGGCCCTATCGGCGGGAACGCGGGCTGAACAGGCTCAACAACACTCCAACTACGAGAATCGCCAAGCATGGTTGGTCCCACCGGACCCGAGGAACGCCCAGCAAGCAGTGGATGGCGAATAGCCTCCGCCATACGTATCATTATCATTGCGGCGAAGGTTGGGGCGAATATGACGAATGGATGGAAGCAATTTCGCTGGGGACTGACGCCTTGGAGGATCGATTTTCACCCTCAGCCGAACTCCTTGCCGGAGAGTGTGGACTTCGCCGTGGTTGGCGGCGGCTTTACGGGTCTTTCCGCCGCCGCGGAACTTCGGCGCATCGATCCGAACAAGACCGTGGCGGTCCTTGAAGCCGAATCTGTGGGTGCCCGCTCGAGCGGCCACACCGGCGGGCTTGTTTTAGCCGAAACCGCTTCCGGCGATCTACCCGGCCTTGGAGATGTTCTAGCGGGCTATTCCAGTGTGCTCAGAAATTTGAAGGTTGACGGGGACATTTCCTTGCCTGGCGCTTGGGAACTAGACCGCACGTCGCGTCTCGAGAATTCGCCCATCCTTTGGAGCGATTCCGGTCACCTGCGCGTCGCCAGGGAGGTCCCGGGAGGTACGGCAGATCCCGGAAAAGTCGTCAGTGGGCTTGCGCGCGCTGCAGAACGGCACGGAGCACTCGTCTTCGAGGGCGCCCGAGTCGATCGGATCGATTTCGGAGATCCCTTGACACTCCATGTCTGCGGCAAGCGAATTCGAGCTCAGCGCGTGCTGATCGCTACGAACTCGGAGTCGCTGGAGATGAGCGGCTTAGTCGGTCGGGCCGAACCGAAATTTACACTGGCATTGGCTACAGAACCCGTCCAGGAGAACAAGCTGGCAGCAATCGGATTGACTTCGGGCAAACCGTTTTACACCGTGGACCTGCCTTATTTGTGGGGGCGTCTGCTTCACGGAAACCAGATTATCTTTGGCAGCGGGCTGGTCAGTTTCGACGACTGGAGGGATCTAGCGGCTCTAGACATAGGCGCGGGTGAGGCGTTCGAACTTCTCGCGCGCCTCAAGAAGCGAGTCTCCGGTCTTCATCCCGCGCTCGCTGATGTTCATTTTAGCCATGAATGGGGAGGACCAATATTGATCGCAGAACAATGGCGGCCGGTGTTCACTCGCCATACAGCGAGCGACCGAGCCATCGTCCTTGGTGCGTACAGCGGCCACGGCGTGGCTCTTTCCGTCTATCTCGGAGCCTGGGCAGCGGAAGTTCTCTTAGGCAGACGAGACCTGCCCAATTGGAGCTCCGGGTGGGCCTCGTCCGAGGCTTTCTAGCACCAGCGAATACAAGGCAGTGAGTGTCTTCGCAGCAGCTGTTGTGCCCGCAGCGCAATCAATGTCCGCAGTTCTCTCCATCGCCTCAATTACGCACTGCGATACTTACCGTGTCCTGTCCAGACGGATTCGCGACCGTTGACTCCTCCGTGCTCGCTTGCAACTTCGATTGCAAGTTCGTTGACGA
Organism: uncultured Acidobacteriota bacterium; assembly: GCA_963832615.1. Classification (GTDB taxonomy): domain Bacteria; phylum Acidobacteriota; class Terriglobia; order Acidiferrales; family UBA7541; genus Acidiferrum. The sequence continues at coordinate 137,535 of CAWHVA010000023.1, read as the reverse complement.
CTGACGCGTACTACACCCGCATACGTTTTCGCAACGCCTTGTGTAGATCGTTCCATGTATGGACGCCGTTCCTCCTAGCTCTTAAGGTCACACCAGCCTAGCGATGCGACGGCTAACGATTTCTAACGGATCGGAAAGGAACCATATGGAGCACAACGAACTGAAGGAACTCTATATTGATGAGCTAAGGGATTTGTACGACGCCGAAAACAAGCTGGTGAAGGCCCTGCCGAAACTTGCCAAAGCCGCCGGCTCCGACAAGCTTCGCGCCGGGTTCGAGGAGCACCTGGAGCAGACGCGCGGCCACGTAGAGCGCCTTGAGGAAATCTTCGAGGCTCTTGACGAAAAACCGACCGGAAAGAAATGCGCCGGGATGGCTGGTCTGGTCAAAGAAGGCGAAGAGATCATGGATGAGGACTTCAGCGCGGAGGTGATGGACGCCGCTCTGATCTCCGCCGCCCAGCGCGTCGAGCACTATGAAATTGCCGCATACGGTTGCGTCAGTGCTTGGGCACAGTTGCTCGGCGAGTCCGAAGCCAACGCCCTGCTGGAGAAGACTCTGGAAGAAGAAAAAGAAACCGACCAGAAACTGACCCAGCTTTCGGAAGAAATCAACGTTGTGGCGAAAGGCGCGGGGAAAGAAGAAGAGGAAGATCCCGACGAAACTACCCCAATTCGCAGAGCGAAGAGCGCCCGCGCCTAAAACTTGTTCAACCCCGATATGCTTGATCACGGCGGTGGCGTCTATAAGAGACGGCACCGCCGTGATGCATTTGCAAGCCGCGAGGCTTGGATTTCGAGACTGCAGGTCCTGGGTGTCATCTGCAGAGGCCATGGTCTGGAATGCAGCCATGGACGGAAATTGGGCAAGCCGGATTTTCTGCCCATCCAACCGTAGGAAATCTCGTATGCCCTGTCGATATGAGCGCGGCAAATCTTTGAGCTCGTCAATCAAGCATCGGCTATTCGTCGGCGTCTAAAGTTTGTGTCCCACCTGCCGATGGATGCTGAGAGAAGGTGTTCCCAGAATGCCCATATTGGAACTGCTCCTGGCATTTCCGTTCGGATTGACGAGTTACCGCTGGAAAGTTCAGATCAAGAGTTCGCATGCCCGAGTGCTCATCGCGCTACGGAAGGAAAAGCTCAATGTGGGTTTCTGGAGCTTTCTAAAGTTCCCGTCCACTCTCTTCCAGGATTGCGGCCCCTGCCAGGTAGGTAGCCTCAGCCATATCTCTTTCCGCGAACACTAGTACACGCCCCCTTGCCATACAACATTTCCGCGCCTTCGTAGCGCCAGTTTGTAGCGCCGGCCTTGAGGTCAGCCGAGCCTATTCAGCGCGACCACAACCACCCGATTGACAGCCAAGGCGTGCCCGCTCTATGGTCCCATTAGCGACATATCAGAAGGAAAATCCGAACAAGGCGAAAGCGGCGGAAGGTTGAGGTCGCCTCGGGGTCCTCGAACTTTCCCGACGAGAGGCAGGTACCAGCACGAATTTCCGACGGTGCAACCCCGTCAGGCCATTCCTTGTGCGAAAGGAGAATTGCAATGAAGACAAATGGGACGAAGCTGGTTCTCGGTTTCATTTTCGTTGAGGCAGTTCTGATTGCGGCATGTGCCAAGCCCTACCACGAGGAAAACGAACGCTACGTGTTCGTGGCCACGAATATCAAGCTGCCATACTGGCAGGAGGCTGAGGCAGGATTTTTGGATGCGGCCAGTGCCCTCGGAGTGAAGGGCGAGCTCGTCGGCCCCACGGGCTACCAACCGAACGCGGAACTCGGAATGTTCCGCGACATCGTGGAACAGCACCCAGCCGGAATCTGTCTCTCCGCGGCGCGACCCGAGATTTTTAAGGCGGAGATTGACAAGGCGGTGGCCCAGGGCATCCCAGTCATTTGCGTGGATTCGGACGTCGCGGACTCGAAGCGCGTGCTGTACATCGGAACGGATAACTTCAAGGCGGGCACAGAGGCTCTGAAGCAGATCGCGGCACTCGTGCCGGGTGGTGGAAGCGTTGCAGTTATCACCATTACGGGACAGCGCAACCTCGACGATCGAGTGGCGGGCGTGGCGGACGCGCTGAAGAATTTCCCTGCCATCAAGCTGACAAAGATACTCGATGACAAGGGCGACGCGCGAAGCGCGTTTGATCAGGTCTCCGAGCTGATACAGAAGAAAGAAAAACTCGACGGAATCATTTGTTTGGAGGCGACAGGTGGCTCTGGCGCCGCCGAAGCGCTGCATCGGTTCAACAGGGAAGGGAAGCCGCCGATTGTTGCGTTCGACGGCGATCCGGAGACGCTTGACTGGATCGACCGCGGCGTAATTGCGGCAACGATCACGCAAAAGCCCTACGTAATGAGTTACTACGGACTGAAATTCCTAGATGATTTGCACCACAACGCCGTACATCAATTCAAAGACTGGCGCACGGCCCTCGCACCACCGATGCCGACGTCCGTCGATACCGGCACCGTGGTTGTGGACAAGAGCAATCTCAAGGTCTATCGCGAGGCTCTGACCGCGCACCCCAAACCCTTGTAGTGATCGTCCGGCAAATTGATCGAAAGGTCTGAATCTTTGGGCTGCGCATTTTGGGGGGATGCACCAGGAAGACCGCGAGAGGTGAAGAAGAGTCTCACTAATTTGTCCTCGCCAAAGATGCCTCCGGTAAACGCTCCTAAGAGCGACTTCGGCCAGACTACTTCCTTGGGCTTCAAGTTCTAAACCACCCCGCCTCGCCTCTGACGTGACGGGCTTGAACTAAAGGCACGATGGCGGGAAACCCACCACTCGGTTCGGGATTCTTTGCCAGCCACTGCTGGAGCTGGATAAGTTCGAGAGGATCCGTGGAAGCCGCGAGGGTCTGGGCTAGCATCGGGTCTGGGTAGAGGGCAATAGGCGCAACGAGAGAGTCCAGTTGGTCAGGTGGAATCTTCGCAGCCTGATCCAGCGGTGAGGCCGCCCGCGCCGGACGGGGTGACGGCATATTTACCAATGTGTTACTGAGAGCGATGGTTGACGTGCTGACCATCGACAGCAGATATCGGAACGTTGCCCTCAATAACTTTCGTTTCGGATTCATGGCTTCTGCTCTTGATGGACCGCTCGAACTGGATGAGTCCATCGAACAAGCCTGCGCACACCGTTTCATAGTCTGTCCACGACGTACGTGACCGTCTCCTTGAGACTAGGTCGCGATATTTCCACGCAATACTGGTAAAAATTACAGCTGGTTGGTCTCGGCACGCAGAACGGTCTGCTCAGGGGCAAGAGAGGGAGACTAAGAGAGGTCCGACAATGGCCAAGAGTATATGTGAATTCTTAGCACCACGCGTCCCAGCGTACAAACTGCGCACTGCGCCGGTTCTTTCAAAGTTCGCAGCCGCTTCACAGTGGCAGACCTGCGAAAGATGTCCACCGGGCAGCAGAAGGAGCAGCTCACGAAAACTCCTTGCGAAAACAAGCGCTACTTCGCGAGTAAGAGATACACAGTGGGTATATTACTTCCCGTGAAACCTCCCGCAGGTCGTAGACCAAACTCAGGTCGGCGATCCAAGGAACTTCAACGTATTGCGCAACGGGACTGTCAGTTTTACCAGAAGACATGGGTTCTGGGCCGATCCTATGCTCTGGTAGTTGTAACTGTGGCGAAGGAGCATGAAATGGCACCAGGAGCAGCAGTCGAAAAGGCTACGCATTCCATTAGCGCGTATGGCCCAGCGAGAACAACCGTTGCAGGAGCACCTCTCAACGCCGAAGATTTGCGTAAGACCCATGCTTACTGGCGTGCCTGCAACTATCTGATGCTTGGGATGATTTACCTGCAGGACAACCCTCTCCTGAAAGAACCTCTGAAGGCCGAGCACATCAAGAATCGGCTTCTAGGACACTGGGGGGCAAGTCCTGGATTGGCGTTCACTTACATCCATTTAAACCGGCTCATCAAAAAATACGACTTAGACATGATCTTCTTAGCGGGACCGGGCCATGGCGCTCCTGGAGTATTGGCGCCAGTGTACCTAGAAGGAGCCTATTCGGAAGTCTATACGGACAAAAGCGAAGACGAAGAGGGCTTGCGAGAATTTTTTAAACAGTTTTCCTTTCCAGGGGGCGTCGGGAGTCATTGCACACCGGAAACACCCGGTTCCATCCACGAAGGGGGCGAGCTCGGATACGTGCTCTCGCATGCCTGCGGAGCCGCGTTCGATAATCCGGACTTGATAGTCGCGGCGGTAGTCGGAGACGGCGAAGCGGAGACTGGGCCTTTGGCGACTTCCTGGCACATCAACAAATTCCTTAATCCTGTGCGAGACGGCGCGGTCCTGCCAATTCTTCATCTCAACGGCTACAAAATCAATAATCCCACACTACTCGCGCGCATTAGTCACGATGAGCTAGAAAACATCTTCCGGGGCTACGGATGGACGCCGTACTTTGTCGAGGGCTCTGATCCGGAAAGCATGCACCAAGCAATGGCGGCCACGACCGAGAAGTGCATCTCAGAAATCAGGAATTATCAGCAGGAAGCTCGCAAGACAGGAGTGGCGGAGCGCCCTCGCTGGCCCATGATTGTATTGCGGACTCCAAAGGGGTGGACTGCACCGAAAGAGGTTGATGGCCACAGGCTGGAGGGTTTCTGGAGGGCGCATCAGGTTCCGATGGCAGACGTCAAAAAGAATCCGGAACGCCTTCATCAGCTCGAGAGCTGGATGCGCGCTTACAAACCGGAAGAACTCTTCGATCAAAGCGGGAAGCTAATCCCCGAGCTGAAAGAACTCGCACCGACTGGCGGGCGGCGCATGGGCGCCAACCCTCACGCGAACGGAGGACGCCTGAAGAAAACTTTGCGCCTTCCGGACTTCCAGCAGTTCGCCTTGAAAATCGATAAACCCGGAGCGGATCGAGCAGAAAACACCCGACCGCTGGGCGCGTTCCTGCGCGATGTAATGAAATTGAACATGAAAAACTTTCGCGTCTTCGGTCCCGACGAAAACACTTCCAACAAGCTGAATGACATCTATACAGTTAGCAAGAAGTTCTGGATTGCTGACTATTTTCCGGAAGATTCCGATGGTGGAGAGCTGGCACCTGATGGCCGAGTGATAGAGATGCTCAGTGAGCATACCGTCGAGGGCATGCTCGAAGGTTATCTGCTCACAGGACGCCATGGCTTCATTTCATCCTATGAGGCGTTTATCCACGTAATAGACTCGATGTTCAATCAACACGCCAAGTGGCTTTCAATCTGCAATCACCTCTCATGGCGTGAAAAAATCGCCTCGCTCAACATCTTAGTCACCTCGACGGTCTGGCGGCAGGACCACAATGGGTTTACACACCAGGATCCCGGTTTTCTGGACGTCGTGGTCAACAAGAGCTCCGCAGTCACACGCATCTACCTTCCCCCCGACGTCAATTCCCTGCTTTCGGTGGCGAATCATTGTCTGAAGAGCGAAAACTACGTCAACGTGATTGTCTGCGACAAACAGATGCACCTTCAATACATGGACATGGACGCGGCAATCGCGCACTGCACCAAGGGAATTGGCATGTGGAATCGGGCCTGCAACGACCAAGGGAGCGAGCCGGATGTGGTGATGGCATCTGCCGGGGACGTACCTACACAGGAAACTCTAGCGGCCATTGTGCTGTTGAGGAAGGAGTTCCTTGATCTCAAGATCCGCTACATCAATGTGGTTGATCTATTCAAATTGCAGCCGAGCACGGAGCATCCTCACGGTTTGCCCGACGGAGAGTTTGATGCGCTCTTCACAGTCGATAAGCCGATTATTTTCAATTTCCACGGATATCCATGGCTCATCCATCGATTGGCATACCGGCGCACAAACCATAAAAACATGCACGTCCGTGGATACAAGGAGCAAGGAAACATCAATACACCTTTGGAGTTAGCGATCGAGAATGAAATCGATCGTTTCAGTCTCGCGATGGACGTCATCAAGCGTGTCCCGAGACTACAGCGAATCGGTGCGCACGCCATGGAGAAATTCCGTAATGAGCAGATTGCGTGCCGGAACTATGCCTACCAGCACGGCACTGATAAACCGGACGTTGCGGGCTGGGAATGGCCGCAATAGATACGCAGATCTCGCCGTCGAGCCTGGTCGTGCCGAACTAAAGCTCAAATTTCACGGCGCATCATGAGCACGACCGATCGGTAAAGTGCCGATGAACGTTCTCGTACTCAACTCGGGTAGCTCCACTCTGAAGTTCCAGCTGATCGCCACTGATTTTGGCCGGATTGCCCAGAACAGCGATGAGCATTTGTGTCGCGGACAGATCGAGCGGATCGGAGGAGAAGCGATCATCGCGGTCCAAACGCGCAACGGGCTCAAGGAGAAGTTTACAGCTTCACTTTCCGATATTTTGGGATCGTTGCAATACCTGGTGCGGTGGATCGCGTCTGACGAATCAGGAATAACGGAAGTCGGATCTCTGTCCGATATCCATGCCGTCGGACACCGCGTGGTTCACGGGGGCGAATTGTTTACCGAATCCACCGTGATCACCGACGAGGTGCTACAGGGAATCGAGGAATGCATCGATTTGGCTCCACTGCACAACTCCAACAACATCAAGGGTATTTTGGCGTCGCGGCAAGTATTCGGTCCAAAACTGCCTCAGGTCGCAGTTTTTGACACCTCCTTCCATCATTCCATCCCAGAGCATGCATACCTTTACGCCGTGCCCTATCACTTGTATAGACGCCACCACATTCGTCGTTACGGATTTCATGGCACGTCACACCGATATGTGGCTGACCGATACAGGGCCCTGCGTGGGTTAACCGAAGAACGGACACATGTAATCACGCTCCACCTGGGCAATGGCTGCTCTGCGACGGCCATTCGCGGTGGCCGCTCCGTGGACACTTCGATGGGCATGACGCCCCTGGAGGGTCTGGTTATGGGGACCCGCTCTGGCGATATCGATCCAGCGATCGTGAACCTCATCGCCACGAAAGAGGGCCTGTCCACACACGAAGTGGACGCTCTACTGAACACCCAGTCCGGATTGCTGGGGATCTCCGGGCTGACAAACGATATGCGTGTGTTGCTGCAGGAACTAAGCGATCAAGATGACCGCCGGGTACGCCTTGCCATTGAGGTCTTTTGTTATCGCGCAAGAAAATACGTTGGCGCATTTCTTGCCTGCATGGGCGGCGCGGATGCGATTGTCTTCACCGGAGGGATCGGAGAGAACTCGCCCGACATCCGCGCTCGCATCTGCAGCGGGCTTGAATGGGCTGGATTGAGGCTGGACGACAACAGGAATGAGCGGATGGTCGGATTAGAAGGGCAGATCAGTAGTGATGATTCGAGCTTGTACGCATTCGTAATTCCAACCGACGAGGAACTTCTGATCGCACAAGATACGGTTCGGTGCATTTTGGCCAAACCTGAGAAACATCGAGCGGCAGCCGCCGAGAACTCCGGCGTCGGGGAGATGACGCATTGAAAAACGATCTTCCCATCGTCTATCTGGCGAGACATGGTGAAACCGCATGGACTTTGTCGGGCCAGCATACCGGGCTTACTGACCTCCCACTCACCGAAAATGGCGAGCGCACCGCTCGGCGACTCGGTGAACGTCTGCAAGGGCTGACTTTTGCAAAGGTGTTCACCAGTCCGTTGCAGCGCGCACGCCAGACTTGCGAACTGGCGGGGTTTGGCCTCGTGGCCGAGATCGATGCTGACCTCGTCGAGTGGGACTATGGCCAATATGAAGGCCGCCGGGGTGCCGAAATCCGCGCGGAGTGCCCGGACTGGAACTTGTTCCGCGACGGCTGCCCCGGAGGCGAAACGCCTCAGCAAGTCAGCGCCCGTGCGGACCGCTTCGTTAGCCGAGTGCGCGCGATTTCGGGAGACGTACTAGTTTTCACGAGCGGGCATTTCATGCGGGTAATGGCGTCGCGCTGGCTCGGGCTCGAGCCGACGGCGAACAGCAGATATTTTATGTTGAGCACGGCGAGCCTCAGTGCCTTGGGCTACGAAAACGATCTCTCCCGACCGGTGATCCGTTTCTGGAACGACACTCGCCACGTGGATGAGCCCGAAGTAGCGACGCACGCCAGTCCGTGAGGATCGCGCCTCAAAGGATCCAGTGTAGATGGCAGCTCAACTTCAGAGAGGAAGACTCCGATGAGTACCAAGGGTATCTCGGCAAGCGGGGCAAAAGCAGCGCAAGAAGATCCATCCAAACTTCTCAAACAATATGGGTGCGGCCCCATTCAGTTTACGGGAACTGACGGGCTGTATGAACGGCATCTTCAGTTCGACAATGTCATCGACGAAAAGTTGATTGGCCCGCGAGAACGCTTCGAAGCAGTTACGCGATCCATCCGAGATGTCCTTTCGCAGCGATGGGTGCTGACCGAGAAAACATATGAACAAAAAAACCCTAAGCGCGTCTACTACCTTTCCATGGAGTTTCTCCTCGGCCGCTCGTTGGCCAATAACGTCACCAACCTTCTGCTTGATCCGCTCGTAACGCAAACGGCGAAACAGCAGGACGTTGAATTGCTCGCCTTGCTGGAGCAAGAACCCGACGCTGGGTTGGGAAACGGAGGACTGGGACGGCTGGCAGCATGCTTCCTTGACTCCATGGCTACGATTCAGCTTCCAGCGATGGGCTACGGCCTGCGATACGAATATGGCATTTTTAAGCAGCTTATCCAGGACGGCTGGCAATACGAGCAGCCGGATAACTGGCTGCGGCAGCCGGATCCGTGGGAGGTCGCTCGTCCACATGAGAGAGTGGAGATCAAGTTGAACTGTTCCTTCGAGCTGCATGGGGGGACTTTGCGTGCGGTTCGCGGTAAGTCGTCCACGTTGTATGGTGTCCCTTTCGATCGTCCTATCGTGGGCTATGGTGGTAAGACCGTGAACACTCTCCGGTTGTGGGCCGCATCCAGTCCAGATTATTTTGATTTCCAGAAGTTTAGCAGCGGCGACTTTGTTGCTGCTCTTACCGAGACTCTCGCCGCGGACAGCCTAACGCGAGTCCTCTATCCCGACGACAGTACGAGCATGGGCCGTGCCTTGCGCCTAGTCCAGCAGTATCTCCTCGTGGCATGTTCGCTCGCAGACCTCGTGCGGCGTTTCCGCCGCAGCAACTCAGATTGGAGTGCATTGCCTGAAAAAGTCGCCATCCAGCTGAATGATACCCACCCGACCCTGGCGATCCCGGAACTGATGCGCATCCTATTGGATGAAGCACACCTTGAATGGGCCCAGGCATGGGATCTCACGCAGCAGACGTTCGCTTACACGAACCACACGCTGCTCCCTGAAGCTCTTGAGAAGTGGCCCGTCGAATGGTTCGAGACCATGCTGCCGCGTCACTTGGAAATCATTTATGAGATTAATCGTCGTTTCCTTGATTCAGTTCGGGGCCGCTTTCCCGGCGACGAGGGGCGCATCGCGCGCATGAGTCTCATAGAAGAAGGCCCGCAGCGCAACATTCGCATGGCTAATCTGGCGATCATCGGCTCGCACAGCACCAACGGCGTCGCCGCGATTCACTCCGGACTGCTGCGCGCGACAACCGTCAAGGACCTAGCTGAGATGTTTCCTGAGCGTTTCAACAATAAGACGAACGGTGTGACGCCGCGACGCTGGCTACTTCTCGCCAATCCTTCGCTCGCTGCTACGATCACCGAAGTCATTGGCGATGGTTGGATCACTGATCTCGCTGAATTGAGCAAACTCAAGGGGTTTGCGGACGATCCAGGTTTTCGCGACGCATTCCGTCAAGCAAAACGCAAAGCCAAAGTACAGTTTGCCGATTGGCTCAAGGTAGCGACGCGCCAGGCTGTGGACCCGGACACAATCATTGATTGCCAGGTCAAGCGCATCCACGAGTATAAGAGGCAGCTACTCAACGCCCTGCGAGTCGTCGTGTTTTACAACCGGCTGAGGGAAAACCCCAATCTGGAGATGCCCCCTCGCACTTTCCTGTTCGCCGGCAAGGCGGCACCTGCCTATCGGCTCGCCAAGCTGATCATCAAGTTCATCAACAATCTTGCTGGCACGATTGATGGTGACGCGGCGGTGCGCGGCCGTCTTAAGGTGCTGTTTCTGCCAGATTACTGCGTATCCCTCGCAGAGCGGCTGATTCCCGCCACCGACGTGTCCAATCAAATTTCCACTGCCGGCTATGAAGCCAGCGGCACGAGCAACATGAAGTTCATGATGAATGGCGCACTGACAATCGGCACGAGAGACGGAGCGACCATCGAAATGGCGGAGGAAGGCGGCGAAGAGAATTTCTTCTTATTCGGCCTAACCGCAGCGCAGGTGGCCGATAGCCGCGGTTGGTACAATCCACGCTGGCACTACGAAAATGAACCGGAAACGCGCGCGGCTCTGGATCTGATTTTCTCCGACCACTTCAGCCGCAATGAGCCCGGTGTCTTCGAACCGCTACGCGAAACGCTGCTAACGGGCGGAGACCACTACCTGCACCTGGCGGACCTCCGATCTTATCTCGAGGCAGACCAGCAGTTGTGCGAATTGTATGCCAATCCGGACACTTGGGCTCGCACAGCTATCTTAAATGTTGCGGGCTCGGGCAAGTTTTCGAGCGACCGGACGATCAAGGAGTACGCGAGCGACATATGGAAGGCGGAACCATGTCCGGTATCGTAAGCGCGAAATCTTAATCGGTGAACTGAAGAGAAAAAAGGCGATCTCCCTCTCGCTGGAAAATTGGCGCCGAAAGAGATGTTGGTGGATGTGGTGCTGCTCCAACGCTAATCGTGGACAACGCATTGTTGTAGTGCTCGTTACTGGCACAGGGAAAGAGAGAATATGACAGACCAAACTCAACCGATAGACCTTCCACCCTTCCCGCCGGACTACCGAGCGTCTGGGGTGTTGCTACATGTCACTTCCCTGCCTTCGCGATTTGGCATTGGCGATATGGGACCAGGAGCATTTTCATGGATAGATCGTCTGCACGAAGCCGGTCAGAGCTGGTGGCAGACCCTGCCATTTGGTCCGACTGGGTATGGCGACTCTCCCTATCAAGCGCTGTCATCTTTTGCGAGCAACGGGTTGCTTATCAGCCCGGAACTCCTACTCAAGGATGGATTGCTACATGAGAACGCATGCGAGGATCAATCATTTCCGTCAAGCGTTGTCGATTATGGGTCGGCAATTCAGTTCAAGCACCGATTGCTCGACCAGGTATGGGGCAACTTCAGCGCTGGCATCCGGAGAGATTTGGGTGCTCCTTACGAGCGGTTTTGCCACCTGCAGGGCCACTGGCTGGAAGACTATGCACTTTTCCGCGCTCTAAAACAGAAGTACCGAGGCATCTCCTACCGCGATTGGCCGACGGAATTAGTTCAGCGAGTTCCTGCGGCTATAACAAATGCTAGGCGAGAACTGTCAAAGCTGATTGATAAGGTCCGTTTCGCCCAATTCTTGATATTTCAGCAAGCGCAGCAGCTCAAGGAGTATGCACATTCTCGGGGAGTCGGATTGATCGGCGACCTTCCGTTTTTCGTTTCGCCGGATTCAAGCGATGTGTGGGCGCACCCTGAACTGTTCCTTCTTGACGAAGGATTCCGGCCGCGGTTTGTCGCCGGTGTGCCCCCTGACTATTTCAGTGAGAACGGACAATTGTGGGGCAACCCCGTCTATGATTGGGATGCCCTCCGCCGCACCGGGTTCCGATTTTTTATAGACCGTTTGCGTGCTCTCCTTGCTCACGTAGATGTGATTCGATTGGATCATTTCCGTGCATTCGTGGCCGCATGGCACGTCCCTGCTAATTCACAGACGGCACGGACAGGGCACTGGATGCCGGGTCCAGGTGCAGAATTTTTCCATGCGGTCCGAGAAGAACTAGGAGCGCTGCCATTCATCGCTGAGGATCTCGGTCTGATCACACCTGACGTTTGCGCGCTACGCGATGAGTTCCATATTCCCGGAACAAGAGTACTTCAGTTTGCCTTTGATGGACGTTCCGACAACCCTCATCTCCCCGCAAACTATCCGACCAACACAGTAGCGTATACGGGAACACATGATAACGATACAACTCGCGGTTGGTTCGAAGCTCATTCCGAAGCGGAACGCAGAAGAATTCGGAGCTACCTGAATCGAGCGCACTGCGATATTAGCGAACTTACGCGAGAGTTAGTCCGGATAGCGTGGTGTTCTGTTGCTGGGCTCGCGATCGCTCCCTTGCAAGACTTACTTAGTCTGGGCTCCGAGGCTCGAATGAACACGCCTGGTTCAACGGAAGCAAACTGGTGTTGGCGTTTGACGGAAGACATGCTGAACATTCCGGTTTTCCAGCAACTCCGGGACCTGACGGCATCTTCCAATCGTTTGCGCGTGTCGCAAACATTGCCTACAGCGAGGATGGTGAAAGCTGCATCGTAAGAGGCGCGGCCGAAAGGAGCCAGGTGGTTCGTCGAATCCCGGGACGAACTGATGTCTCAGATCAGTTCCAAGGCGCTGTGCTAGGAAGGCCGTTGCCTAGTTCGGCGCGGAGACTGATATCGGCAGAGGACGAGAGAGCGAGATGGCGGTGGGTGTACAACCAATCAAAAGTATCTCCGTATTTGAGGCGGCGACGGCCACTAGTGGCGCGCAACGAATCCATCAGGAAGTAACGGCGCCCGCCCCGAATATTGGGCGAAGCGCTCCTCTCGGCGCGACGGTCGGCCGCGGGGGTGTGAATTTCAGTTTGTACTCACGGGATGCTTCGGAAATCGAATTGCTGTTTTTCGACTACGAAGACGACGAGCGGCCCGCTCGTGTGATCCCTTTGGATCCATCTGTTAACCGTACTTACCACTACTGGCATGTCTTCGTTCCCGGCGTGGAGGCAGGGCAGCTCTATGGATATCGGGTTCATGGGCCGTTCGATCCCGTCAAAGGTATACGGTTTGACGCTGCCAAAGTCTTGCTCGACCCGTATGGTCGCGGGGTCCTTGTCCCTAAAAACTACTCTCGTAAAGCAGCCCAAGAAAAAGGCGATAACTCCTCGACTGCGATGAAGAGCGTGATTGTGGATTCACGCTCGTACGACTGGGAAGGCGACACACCGCTTGACCGGCCATCCTCTCAGTCGATCGTGTATGAAATGCACGTCAGAGGATTTACGCAGCATCCGAGCTCGGGCGTCTCAGCGGAGACATGCGGCACTTTTCGCGGACTCATCGAGAAGATTCCGTACCTCAAGGACCTAGGCATCTCGGCTGTCGAACTTCTTCCCGTGTTCCAGTTTGATGCCCAGGATTGCCCGCCAGGTCGCGTTAACTACTGGGGTTACGCCCCAATCTCGTTCTTTGCACCGCATCAAGCGTACAGCTCTCGGCATGATTCTCTGGGTCCTGTGGACGAGTTTCGCGACATGGTCAAGGCTCTGCATCGAGCGGGAATCGAGATAATCCTTGACGTTGTTTTCAATCATACAGCGGAAGGCAATCACTCCGGACCAACGCTCAGTTTTCGTGGACTTGATAACAACGCTTACTACATCCTGGAACAGGACCGCTCGCGCTACGCCAACTACAGCGGTACCGGAAACACACTCAATGCCAATCATCCCATCGTTCGCCGGATGATCCTGGATAGCATTCGCTATTGGGTGGAAGAGATGCACGTGGATGGTTTCCGTTTTGATCTCGCTTCGATCCTCGCGAGAGATTCCAGCGGGTACGTAATGCCTAATCCCCCTGTCCTCTTGGATATTGAATCGGATCCAGATCTGGCCGCGACAAAGATGATCGCTGAAGCTTGGGACGCCGCCGGACTCTACCAGGTCGGCAGCTTTGTTGGAGACAGCTGGAAGGAATGGAATGGACGCTTTCGTGATGACATTCGAGGATTCTTCCGCAGTGACCATGGCTCGTTGCGGCGTTTCGCGGACCGCTTGCTTGGCAGCCACGAGATCTATCGGCATAAAGAGCGCGAGGCGGAACAGAGTGTGAACTTCGTGACATGTCATGACGGATTCACACTCAACGACCTAGTCTCTTACGACCAGAAACACAATGAAGCCAATGGCGAAGACAACCGCGACGGCACAGACGACAATCGCAGCTGGAACTGTGGGATGGAAGGTCCTACCAATGATCCTGAAATTGAGGGGCTCCGAAACCGTCAGGTGAAGAATTTCTTCACCGTCACAATGCTCTCTCTTGGTTTGCCAATGTTCGCGATGGGCGACGAAGTTCGGCGAACGCAACATGGTAATAACAATCCCTACTGTCAGGACAACGAATCCAACTGGTTCGATTGGTCTCTCGTCACAAAGCACGCGGATGTGCATCGGTTTGTGAAATTACTTATCGCGAGACGACTGTTGCGAGATACCGACCCCGAGCGTCGGCGGAAAACTTTAAGCCAGTTGATCAGCAGTGCGACTAAAAACTGGCATGGAGTGAAACTCGATCAGCCAGATTGGAGCGATCAATCGCACAGTGTTGCGTTCAGTGCGGAGTTAAAGGGGGAAGGCCTGCTCGTCTACTTCATCTTCAACGCTTACTGGGAGCCCCTCGAGTTTGAGCTGCCGCGGCTAGAGAAGAGCGAGGGAGGTTTCTGGAGGCGCTGGATCGACACTTCTCTAGAGTCGCCCCAGGACATCGTGGCCTGGCAAGAAGCACCCTCGGTTTCCAAACACAGGTACCGAGCGGGGTCTAGGTCTGTGGTGGTTCTTTGGGCCAATCTTCACGAGAGAGCGCTCTAAAGATCCTAACTAGGCAGTGATGAACGCCGGACAGCGCGCGATGAAGCAAATAGTCCCATTGCACGTCTAATGGGCATTCGCAGCTCAAGCGCTCCACCGGAGCAGCACCGAAGTCCTTCAACTTCCCCACAGTTTTCCCGGAAGGTCTGAGAGGTCTGACAGGTGCGCTCGCCGGAAAAGGAAACGGTCCGGTTGCAGCGAATTCAGCATGAATTCGTTCGCGGATTCCGAGGGCACTACGATCTCGGTCCTGCCGTCACTGTTTTCGGTTCCGCCGATTTAAGGAGCACCACCCTTGGTACCAACTTGCTCGCGCGGTCGGGAAGGAATTGGCAGGAGCTGGCCTTGCCACATTGACCGGTGGAGGACCCGGAATCATGGAAGCGGCGAACCGCGGGGCCTTTGAAGCGGGAGGGACCAGTTATGGCCTAAATATTCGTCTCCCCCATGAAGCGCCGAATCCTTGAGACTGTCGATGAGTTCGTGCGCGTAGTAAATAACGCAATGAGTGGCGGGGGGAAGGTTCTCGTCCCAACTCTTGCTGTCGGCAGTGGCAGTCAGCTTTTGGGTGCTCCGCATCACCTGTCAACGTGTTCAGCATCACACCGTAGACTTCTTGACCCAGGGTACTGTTATGACCGCGAGGGTCGACCGAGGGCAGATGTTTTGAAGTGATCCCAACGATTCCCGCGAACCGCTCAGTTGAGTCTATTTGCCCGTGGTCGCAGAAAGAACCCGCAACCGCAGGTCCTTGCGCCCCGGCCGGAGAAGCTTATGAAACGCTCCTCAGTGATCGTAGACGGAAACGAGGCGGTCGCAGACGTTGCCTATCGCCTGAACGAAGTCATCGCTATCTATCCCATTACCCCGTCTTCGCCCATGGGCGAGTGGTCGGACCAGTGGCAACAAGAGCGCCGCCCGAACATTTGGGGCGCGATCCCGAAGGTCGTCGAAATGCAATCCGAGGGAGGGGCAGCCGGAGCTCTCCATGGCGCCCTGCAGGCTGGCGCCTTGGCGACTACGTTTACGGCTTCTCAGGGCCTCTTGCTCATGATTCCTAACATGTACAAGATTGCCGGGGAGCTGACTCCAGCGGTGATACACGTGGCGGCACGCACGGTGGCGGCCCACGCGCTTTCGATCTTTGGAGATCACAGCGACGTCATGGCAGCCCGAGCCACGGGCTTTACCTTACTCTGCTCCAGCTCGGTGCAAGAGGCGAGTGATTTTGCCCTCATTGCGCAGGCTGCCGCCCTCGAATCTCGCATCCCTTTCCTTCATTTCTTTGACGGCTTTCGGACTTCGCATGAACTCAACCAGATCACACCGTTGAGCGACGACGATCTTCGTTCGCTGATCGATGAGACGCTGGTCCGCAAGCACCGCCAGCGCGGCTTGTCCCCCGATCATCCTGTGCTCCGCGGTACGGCCCAGAACCCCGACGTCTTTTTCCAAGCTCGCGAGGCAAGCAATCCTTCTTATCGGGCGTGCCCGACCGTTGTGCAGGACGTCATGAACCGCTTCGCAGATCGCCTGGGGAGGATTTACAAGCTATTTGACTATGTTGGCGCACCGGATGCCGATCGCATCATCGTCATGATGGGCTCTGGCGTCGGCGCCGTAGAAGAGACAATTGAGCACCTGCAACGCCGTGGAGAAAAGGTGGGCTTGCTGAAGGTCCGCTTGTTCCTGCCGTTTGCTGTAGACGCGTTCCTCGATGCGATTCCGAAGAACGTCTCTGGCATTGCCGTGCTGGACCGCACCAAGGAGCCCGGCAGCATCGGCGAACCCTTGTATCTTGACGTTGTGGCCGCCTTCCACGAGACGCGCACAATGACGGAACACTGGCCACGGATCATCGGCGGCCGGTATGGCCTTTCCTCAAAGGAATTTACTCCGGCAATGGCCAAGAGCGTCTTGGACGAACTGAAAAGCCCCGCTCCGCAAAATCATTTCACGGTGGGAATCCGTGATGACGTCACGCACACGAGTCTGGTATACGATCCAGAGTTTACTACCGAGGATCCGACCACGGTTCGCGCCGTGTTCTATGGCCTGGGCTCGGATGGGACCGTTGGTGCAAACAAGAATTCGATTAAGATAATCGGTAAGCGAGCAAACACGTATGCCCAGGGCTACTTCGTTTATGATTCCAAGAAGGCAGGATCGATCACCGTTTCACATCTCCGCTTTGGTCCCCGCCCCATCCGGTCTTCCTACCTGATCAGCAAGGCCAGTTTTGTCGCGTGCCACCAATTCCAATTCCTCGAACGGATGGATGTGTTGAAGGCGGCGGACCTCGGCGCCACGTTTCTACTAAACGCTCCTTTCTCTTCCGCGGAAGTGTGGAATCATCTGCCAAAGCCAGTGCAAGAAGAGATCCTTAGGAAGAAACTCGACTTGTATGTGATCGATGCTTATAAGGCAGCACGAGAGGCCGGCTTAGGCAACCGCATCAACACCATCATGCAGACCTGTTTCTTTGCGATCAGTGGCGTTCTGCCGCGCGAGCAAGCGATCGTGGCCATCAAGGACGCCATCCGCGACACGTACGGAAAGCGCGGTGAGGCGGTGGTGGCGAAGAATTTTGCCGCCGTCGATCAAGCGCTAGGCCACCTTCAGCAGGTATCCGTTCCCGAGCACGCATCGAGCAGCTTGCCAATTTTGCCTCCGGTACCGCACCAGGCGCCGGAGTTTGTTCGTAACGTGTTGGGCGCGATGATTGCCGGACAAGGCGACTCCCTCCCTGTGAGTGCCATGCCCATGGATGGGACGTTTCCGACCGGGACCGCGAAATGGGAGAAACGCAACATCGCCCAAGAGATTCCTGTTTGGGACGAGGATCTGTGCATCCAGTGCGGAAAATGCGTAATGGTGTGCCCGCACGCCGTCATCCGCGCGAAAGTGTACGATTCTGCGCGCCTTGCGGATGCTCCCTCGACGTTCAAATCGGCAAAACCTCGTTGGCGCGAGCTCGAAAGTCTGCGCTACACGCTCCAGGTCTCACCCGAAGATTGCACCGGCTGCCGGCTTTGCGTCGAGGTCTGCCCGGTGAAGAGCAAGAGCGAAGCAAAGCACAAAGCCATCAATATGACGCCTCAAGAGCCGCTGCGCAAACCCGAGAGCTCCAATTGGGATTTCTTTGTCGCACTTCCCGATTTCGATCGCCAACACTTGGCCCACACTCACGTCAAGGATGTGCAACTCCTCGAGCCGCTTTTCGAGTTCTCCGGAGCGTGCGCTGGCTGCGGCGAAACGCCATACATCAAACTGCTGACGCAATTGTTTGGGGACCGTCTGCTGATCGCCAACGCAACTGGTTGCTCCTCCATATACGGCGGCAACTTACCTACGACGCCCTACACGACCAACCAGCAAGGGCGCGGCCCGGCGTGGTCTAACTCCTTGTTTGAAGACAACGCGGAGTTCGGGCTCGGTATGCGCTTGGCTGCCGATAAGCAAGCCGAATACGCAAGAATTCTCCTGACACGGCAGGCTTCTCTACTCGGAGATGCGCTGGTTCAAGCTTTGCTGGCCGCGGATCAATCGAGTGAAGCGGGTATCGCAGCGCAACGCGAACGTGTCGGGGAGTTGAAGCAAAAACTCGCTTCGCTGGATTCGCCGGACGCGCGGGACTTGGTCGCCCTCGCGGAGTCACTTGTTCGCAAAACTGTGTGGCTGGTTGGCGGCGATGGATGGGCCTATGACATTGGTGCGGGTGGGCTCGACCATGTTCTAGGCACCGGCACCAATGTGAACGTCCTCGTGCTCGACACGGAGGTGTACTCGAACACCGGCGGCCAAGCGTCCAAAGCGACGCCTCGAGCGGCGGTTGCGAAATACGCCACCGGAGGCAAGCGCACGGTTAAAAAAGACCTGGCCCTAGAAGCCATTAGCTACGGGTCCGTCTATGTGGCGCGGGTCGCGATGGGTGGCAACGACACCCAGACGGTGAAGGCTTTCATCGAAGCCGAGGCCTACGATGGACCTTCGCTCATCATCGCATACAGCCACTGCATCGCTCATGGATACGATATGACTTTCGGAATGGAACAACAAAAAGCCGCCGTGCTGTCCGGCTATTGGCCTCTGATGCGGTATGACCCCGCGCTACGCCTGCAAGGGAAAAATCCATTTCAGCTGGATTCCCGGGCGCCCTCAATACCATTCCAGAAATATGCCTACCAGGAGGCCCGCTATTCTACGCTGGCGCGCAGCGATCCGGAGGTAGCGCGTGAACTGCTGGCACTCGCGCAGGGTGATGTTGATCGCCAATGGAAGGTTTATTCCAACCACGCGGAGACAACCGAGACGCCAAGCCATGCTCACCCGGATCCGGTTGCTTCCGCTCAAGAACCATCACAAGGGGGAGAAACCAAGTGACGGACATTACGACTACCTACCTGAGCCTCCCTCTGCGTTCACCCATCGTCGCATCTGCCTCTCCGATGTGTGGCTCAATCGAAAATATCCGGTGTTTCGAGGACAACGGCGTCGGGGCCGTGGTGTTGCCCTCTCTATTTGAAGAACAGCTCGAACTGGAAAGCCAAGCTGTTCACGCCGATCTTTCTCGTGGTGCGGAGAGTTTCCCGGAGTCGCTGAACTACTTTCCGGATTTGCATAACTACAATCTAGGGCCCGATGCCTACCTCGAACTGATCCGCAAGGCAAAGCAGCGCGTCTCCATTCCGGTGATCGCCAGCCTGAACGGCGTCTCTTTGGGTGGATGGACTCGCTATGCCAAGCTGATCGAGCAAGCTGGAGCCGCAGCGCTCGAGCTGAACATCTACGATATTGTCACGGACGCTCATCACACGGGGTCCGGAATAGAGAAAGACTATTGCGACCTAGTACGGGAAATCAAAAAAACCATCCACATCCCAGTAGCCGTCAAGATTTCACCGTTTTTTACCGCCATGGCCAACGTCGCCAAGCAGCTGGACGACGCTGGCGCCGATGGACTGGTACTTTTCAATCGTTTTTACCAGCCGGACGTCGACATCGATGACTTAGAAATCGTGCCAAGCCTCATCCTAAGTCAATCTTCGGAATTGCGTCTGCGACTCCATTGGGTGGCCATCCTTTACGAAAACGTTTGCGCCAATCTCGCCGTCACCGGCGGTGTCCATACGAGCCGCGACGTCCTCAAAGCCATGATGGCCGGCGCGCATGTTGCCATGATGACTTCGGCATTCTTCCAAAACGGCATCCGCCACGCCAACGTGGTCCTGCACGAGATGACTCAATGGATGGAGGAGCATGAATACGAGTCGGTCCGGCAGATGCGAGGCAGCATGAGCCGGCGTTCGGTACCCAATCCGTCCGCCTTCGACCGGGCCAACTACCTGCGAGTTCTCAGTTCCTACACCCTAAATCCGGGTCGTTCCCGGTGAGTGTGGGAGGTCACCTGCCGTGGTGATCCGCGTCACAGCCGTAAGTCAACGGGGCGACTCAGCATAGGGTGTTCAGGAAGGTGAGACATGGCAACGGCAGCAACTCAGCTCGAACCCGTCCAGGTACGGCCAAGCATCGTCAGTGCCCCACACACTCGGAGAAGTTCGCGATCGAAATGGCTCCGGTGGGGAATCGCCGCAGGACTCACTCTCGCCTTAGCCGTGTCCGGCGCGGCTTGGCGGGCACACCTGCAGAACGCAATTACCTACGAAACGGTCCCGGTGGAACGAGGGTCCATACAAGCAAGAATCACCGCAACAGGTAATCTCAACGCCGTCGTCGACGTGCTCGTGAGCAGCCAGGTATCTGGGAACATCAAGGCTCTTTATGCGGATTGGAACAGTAGGGTCAAAAAAGGCCAACTGGTCGCTCTGATAGACCCTGAGATCTTTCAAGCCCAGGTCGATCAAGCCAGTGCCACGTTTCGTTCTGCTCACTCCGCTACGATCACCGCGCAAGCACAGCTGGAGAAAGCCAAGTCCGACTTGAGCGCTTCGATCGCAGGCGAAAAGAGTGCTGAGGCCATTGCCGCAAAGGACCTCGCGAATGAGACGAACGCTAAAGCGCAAATCGAACGGGCGGAATCCCTTTTCCGCGAGATGGTCATAGCGCAGCAGGATTACGATACGGCCAAGGCAAATTACGACGCTTCCCAAGCACAAGTGACGGCCGACCTGGCGCAGATCGATGCCGCCAAGCAGAACATGCAGTCAGCACAAGCTTCCGTTCAGGTAGCCGAGAGTCAGTTGACAACTGCACAGGCGCAGGAGCGTCAGACTCAAGCCTCCCTCCAGCAGGCCCAAATTAACCTCGACCACACACGAATCATGGCGCCGGTCGACGGCACCGTCGTTGCACGCCGGATGGATATCGGACAAACCGTGGCTGCCACACTTAACCCACCGACGATTTTTGAGATCGCCCAAGACCTAACCAAAATGCAGGTGGACACGAATGTGGACGAGTCCGACGTAGGCAACGTTTCCAAAGGCCAAAGAGCGACGTTCATCGTAGATTCCTATCCCGACACAACGTTCCAGGGAGTGGTCGCCGACATACGGAAGGCTCCCATCATCACGCAGAACGTAGTCACTTACGACGTGGTGATTACGGTGGATAACCTGGACCTCAAATTGTTTCCCGGCATGACGGCGAACGTTACGATCCGCGCCGCAAAACTCGACGACACGCTGAAGGTGCCTAACTCAGTCTTGCGCTTCCGGCCGTCCGCCGCCGTGCTGAAGAAGACGGGCCTGCCGGCGGCGCAAGCCGACAAACTACAGGTGTATGTGCTCGCGGGCGGAAAACTCGCGGCCGTGCCTGCTACGTTTGGGCTTTCAGATGGCAAGTATACGGCTGTTTTTTCGAACCAACTTCAACCTGGCGCGCAGATTGTGGTGAGGGCGACCGTGAGTGGCAGTGCGTCGAGCAGTGCACCGACCGCTTCGGCGCCTACCGCTCCGAGGATGTGAGGAGCGCCATGTCCGAGCTCATTGAAACGAAGGACCTGACCAAGACTTACTGGCTTGGCGAAGTGACCGTGAATGCCTTGCAGGGAGTCACGCTCACGATTGAGCGCGGTTCGTTTGTCGCCATCATGGGAGCGTCCGGTTCCGGCAAATCGACATTGATGAATCTGCTCGGTTGTTTGGATCGACCCACTTCGGGTCGGTATTGGCTCGACGGAATTCCGGTGGAAGGACTCGATCGCGACCAGCTTGCCGAAATACGGAATCAGAAGATCGGTTTCGTGTTCCAGAATTTCAATCTACTCCCACGCATGAGCGCCATGGAGAACGTGCAACTGCCTTTGTTATACAAGAGTGCCGATACCGGGGATGCCGACGAGCGGGCCAGACGCGTGCTGGCCTTGGTCGGTCTCGCGGGAAGAGAGTACAGCTTGCCGACCCAGCTCTCCGGCGGGCAGCAGCAGCGGATAGCCATCGCACGTGCGCTCATCAACGAACCGGAAATTCTGCTCGCCGACGAACCCACTGGGCAGCTCGATTCGCATACCAGCGCTGAGATCATGGAAACTTTCCTGCTGCTGAATCGAACCCACGCCATCACCATCGTGGTGGTGACCCATTCCGACGAAGTCGCCAAGTTCGCGAATCGAATTATTACTTTTCGAGACGGGCGAATCGTCAGTGATAGCCGTGCATCCATCTCTCGTCCAGCTACCGCAGTTGCGGTGAGCTCGTATGCGCACGCTGAGGTCTCTCCGTGAAACGCTTCGTGTCGTCAATGGGCATCGCGTTCCGGGCCTTGCAGGTCAACAAGCTCCGCTCCGCGCTCACCATGTTGGGAATCGTGATTGGGGTTGCCGCGGTGATCGCCACGGCGGCTATCGGTTCCGGCGCAAAGCAGCGCATCCAGCAGCAGATTGCCAGCATCGGGAGCAATACCATCATCGTTCTCCCAGGGAGCCTTACCAGCTCCGGGCTGCGGATGGGAACCGGCAACGCGGTAACGCTCTCGGAGTCCGATGCGCACGAACTTCCCGCACAGTGTCCCGACATCGCTCTTGCCGTACCCGTGGTGCGAGGTGGGGCTCAAATCGTCTACGAAAATAACAACTGGGCCACGATAATCTACGGCACGACCCCTGGCTTTCTTGTGGTCCGCGAACTCTCCGTCGCCGAGGGTGCCGGGTTTTCCCAACAGGATGTGGATTCAGCGAACAAAGTCGCATTGCTGGGCCAAACCGTGGTGACCAATCTCTTCGGCGACATCGACCCTGTCGGGCAGTCCATTCGCATCAAGAATGTGCCCTTCACGGTGGTCGGCGTCCTCGATCGCAAGGGGCAATCGCCGACAGGACAAGATCAGGACGACGTCATCCTGCTTCCCATTTCCACTGCGAAGCGCAAGGTGATCGGGATCAAATCGGCCAATGCCGATGCCGTCGATTCGATTGTGATGGAGGCGAAGGGCGGCAACCAGATCGACGCAGCGCAGGATGAGGCCAAAGCGCTGCTCCGGCAGCGGCACCATCTGGCGCCTTCCGAGGACGACGACTTCTCCATCCGCAACATGGAAGAGATCTTCGCCGCGCAAGAAGCATCGTCGCACATCATGTCGATCATGCTCGCCGCCGTGGCTTCGGTTTCCCTGATCGTCGGCGGCATCGGGATCATGAACATCATGCTGGTCTCGGTTCGCGAACGGACCCGGGAGATCGGGCTTCGCCAAGCGGTGGGTGCAAAGACACGCGATATCCTCACGCAATTTCTGGCTGAAGCTGTAGCGCTCTCGATTGCTGGGGGATGCATTGGAATCATCCTCGGCATCACGGCGTCCGCCATCATCTCGCGCTTGGCGAGCTGGAACACGGTCGTAAGTATGGGCGCGGTCGCGCTGGCGGTCTTGTTCTCCGCTTTGGTGGGGATCAGTTTTGGGTATTACCCGGCCCGCAAGGCTGCCTTCATGGACCCCATCGAAGCTCTGCGTTCTGAATAGGCGTTTGTATCGAAATCAACTCTCGCGTTCCGCAAAGAGTTTCATAGAATCGTGTATTCTCGTACGCTCGACCTGTGATTCTCTCCACTGGTTCCAACATGTTCATGACTGGACGCCTGATCCCGCAACTCGCCGGCGATAGAGAATGTAGGTAAAGCGTCCTATCAACCAGGCTTGTCCACTCCGATCGTCGTGCTTGCTCCCAATCGATTCACTCAACATGTGCGCGTACTTGCCTCCAAGGCTAAAGATCTCCCGCTCCAGGCGGATGCGGACTTACGCCATCAAATCGGCAAGGCATTGATTTCATAGTTCGTCTCGATGGGCAAGTGTACCGGGCACGCCCGCGCTTGACGCTTCAACAAAGTACTCGCACGCCGGATCGGCGTCGAGGGGAGGCAATTCGTGGTGCCAATAAGTGATCTTCGACGGCGTATGCGCTTCGGGTTTGCCACCCTTCAAGGACTCGCTCGTGGCAACGATCTCCGGAGTTTTCTCCGAGCCGATACCACTGTCGCCTCAGGGCTTCATACTCTCCGTGGCAGGCATGTCGAACTGTGACGCAGGTCACTCGAAACGGTGACGCCTATCCTATGGGGCACTCCCCGGCAGCAATATGCTGGCCGTGTCGCTGAAGAAATGAGAAATCGTCATGGCCCAAGAGACACGTCAACTGTGGTTTCGGGCTTTCGCTTTGTGGTTGCTTCTGATCGGCGTCGAAGTCTTGCACGGCCTCTGGCGGACCAAAGTGCTTGCACCGTGGATGGGGGATGATTTTGCCGCGCGGCAGGTTTGCGTTTTTACCGGCTCGCTGCTCATCCTGGCCATCACCTACGTAACCATCGAATGGATTCCCCGGCGCGGCACGGGCACGCTGCTCGGGGTTGGAGCTGCGTGGTTTGGGTTCACGCTCGTTTTTGACTTTTGTTTCGGCCGCTTCGCGCTTCATCGCTCCTGGCAGGATATCGGGTCGGACTTCAACATACTGCAGGGTGGAATGTTTCCTATTGGCTTAGCCGTTTTGACATTCGCACCGCTGATCGTGACGTGGTTGCGGCGTAGTCTGCCCGCGCCGGCGCATCCCGCCGGGAGGTGAGCTTCGCGCAGCTGCGAATCGGTTCTTCGTCCCATCGTGCCTGAGCGCAATCAAGATGGTCTAACCGTCTAGAGGAGGTTGCTAATGAGTGCTCCATTGATCGGAATGCCTTTTCCTTCTTTCATGGTTCTGCTGATCCTCAGCGCGATTTCCGCTGCGGTAGTGCACTGGGGTTTCCGCTATCGCTTGTTCATGGGGGCCGATGGGTTTATTGGGCAATGGATTGTCGCTTGGCTCGGCGCGTGGCTCGGCCCTGCCGTGCTAGGCCATTGGTTTGACTCTGCCATGCTGGCGAATATCTATGTCCTTCCGGCCCTCATTGGGGCCTTTGCCGGCGCGCTCGGTGGCACCTTAAACGCCAAGGTGCTGGCAGGACTGGCGTCGAAAATGGGCAACTAAGAAATGCATCCAGCGCGCCGAAGGCGAGGACTCTGAAGAGTCGGCCCAGCTGAGCCAGTCTGCGCTGACCTCTTGACGAAGGGGGCGTAATGATCACTAGTCGCAGCGCCGAGCAGAACCGATGCCGACAACACTGCGGCAGAGTAAGCGTGGAACACGATGGTATTGGATCGTGAGTTGGCTACTAGGACGCAAAGCCGTGAATGAAGCAGTCGCGACGCGGGTACACTTCAGCGCCAGCCCAGACGTGGTCTGGAATCACATCATGTTCTATGAGGAAGTTCCTGGACGCCCACCGTTTCTCCTTTGCACGTTGATGCCCCATCCAGTACGAACCGAAGGTGACAAGACCCGCGTTGGTGCAATGGTCCGCTGCGCATACAGTGAAGGAGATTTGATGAAGCGCATTACCAGGGTCGAACCACCTCATTCTCTGAAATTCGAGGTCATTAATCAGCGCTTGGGGATCGAGAGTTGCGTCCTCACACTCGGCGGTTCGTTTCAAATCTATACCTGTGGCAATGCGACCGATGTTGTGCTGACCACCAATTACCAGGCGTATCTGCATCCCCGCTACCTATGGCGTCCTCTGGAAGCGCTCCTGGTGCGCCAGCTCCATGGCCACATAGTTCGTGGCGTCCGCGCCGCGGTCCTTCTTGGCGAACCTGCCAGTCGTCCGGTTGCTGCGGAAACCCTTACAGTGCGACGCGTCCCTACGGGAGATCTTACGTGCTCAGTATCGCAGTCGCGTTCCCGCCACTAGTCATCATACGCGCTAGTGTCGCGGCTGTTTGGCTATACGAGGGGCTATGGTGCAAGATCCTCGGCCGCGTGCCATCGCAAGTCGCAGTGGTGACGGCGGTGCCGCGGCTGGGCCCACGGTTCGGGGCGCTTTTCCTCAAGACCCTAGGTATCGTGGAGGTCGCTCTCGCCGTGTGGGTGATGGTCGGAATTGCTCCAGGCATGTGCGCGATCGTGCAGACAGCTTTGCTCGTCGTGCTCAATGTGAACGGACTGCTGTGGGCCCGACGCATCATCCACGAGCCGGGTGGCATGGTCATCAAGAACATCGCCTTCCTCGTGCTGGTCTGGGTGTGCGGTGCCATTTCTGGAGGCCCACAGTGAACTCGGCAACAGCGTGGCAATCGGGACGGCTCGGTTCTTCGAGCGGCCCGCACCGGCTGCTCTTTGGGCGCATGTACGAAGATGCAGAGATTGAGCGATCAGCGTTCCAGGGCAAGGGCCGCGTGTTTTGCATCGCGTCTGCTGGCACCACCGCGCTCCAGCTCGCCTCTCAGCACGAAGTGGTCGCTTGTGACATCAATGCAGCCCAGCTTGCCTATGCCGAGCGGCGCGCCGGCGGCGGGTCGGCAGAGATGGGCGACGCCGAGCGGGCGATGAAATTCGCTCGCGCTTTCATGCCACTCGTGGGTTGGCGGGAGGAAGTAGTCCGCACTTTTCTTTCTCTCGCGGATGTCGCCGAACAGATGGCCTTCTGGAGAAAGTATCTCGACACGCGTCGCTTCCGAGCAGGCTTCGACGCACTGATGTCTCCCGCCATCTTACGCGCGGCGTACGCCCCAGAGTTTCTTTCTTTCTTACCGTTAAAATTCGGGGCCGTGATTCGGAAACGGCTGGAGAGAGGATTCGCTCGGCACCAAAACGCTTCGAATCCCTACGTGCGATCGCTCCTCCTCGGCGAAACCAGCGAGGAATCCCATCCGGGGACATCGAACATTAAGTTCGCCATGTCCGATGCGGCATCCTGGCTGGAATCATGTCCTGCGCAGTTCTTTGACGCCTTTGCGCTGTCGAACATTTTAGATGGCGTGGAGCCTGCTTACCGTTCGCGGCTTTCGCGAGCCGTTCGTCGCGCGGCCACCGGGGGGGCCGTCGTCGTCTCGCGAAGCTTTGCTGAACCGGCGCCGGAGCTTGACACCAACTGCGCTGAGTATGATCGCTCCATGCTGTGGGGAGTCGTGGACATCCGCAGCGTGCAGAAATTTTAGAATCACTGCGTGCCAAATCGTGCGTAAGTAGACGAGCCTCCGGCGCTAGCCAAACACGGAACAGCCTCGCCGTATCACCCAGCGTCAGGCGGAATAGGTTGGCGACGAGCAATGCGAGCGCGGGAGGAATCAAGAACGTCGCGATCAGCAAATAAAGCTACATAGACCAGTCCATTCGCCTCCAAGTGGCAACCACTTCCGTGACTTTGAGACTCGGGGCCGCGGAAACCGAACGCGAGCAATGTCGGCATTGTCGTTAGTGCAGCCGCACTTGTGGGATTGGCTGCGGCGCCGCTTCTGGCAACACAGGTCGCTTCCCATTTGGGCTGGCGCTGGGGTTTCTTCGCTGCGAGTGTACCGGCATTCGTGGCCGGGCTTCTCGTGCTGATATATGCGCCGGAACCAGAACGCTCTGGCTTCGCCGGTACGCGCTCCGGAAGAGAATGGAATTTCCTGGCGATTCTTCGTCGTCGAAATGTTTGACTCAGCTGTGTCGGCACCACGGGTTTCATGTGCTGGCTCTTCGTAACACACTCTTTTGCTCCCCTCTACATTACCGAAGTCGCACACCAAACATCGACGACGGCCGGCTTTCTGATTGCCGCAACCGGCGTCGGAAGCTTTCTGTCGGGGCCATATTTCCGGCTCTATCGGACAAGATCGGGCGAAAGCTGGGCCTGAGAATCATGGCCTCCCTGTCCGTGGTCGTTCCGATCGCTCTCGTGATCCCTTTCCTATACAGCCATTTGTGGCTTTTGGGAGCGATCCTCTTGGTTGCGAACGCTGGTCAAGGAGTCAGCGCTCTTATTATGGTGCTCATTCCAAGCGAGGCGGTTCGCCCAGAGTACGCAGGTACAGCGATTGGTCTCGCCGTCTTCATCGGAGAAATCGTCGGCGCCACTCTACTCCCGCTGCTCAGCGGGAAGCTGGCTCAGACCTACGGGCTCGGTATCACCATGTGGATCGCCGCCGCTGGGATGATTCTGGTTTTCCTACTGACCTTTGTCTTGGGAGGTGTCGGGCCACCGGTCGAGGCACGCACCCCGAATCTAAAAGAAGGTTTGCTGGACCATTAGGGAACTCGATGTTCTCGGCGCCTGTCCGGACGTACCAGGAACGACGGGTTTTATTGACTAAGGAGAATCCGCGATGACTGCCCCTAAGATCGATGTCAGTTCGCTTCGAGCCATCGATGTCCACGTCCATCTAGAGCCCGTTAGAGAGAATTCCATAGACGCCGCCGCAAAGAAATATTTTGGCGATTCTGGAGCTCCCAGAGACCGTAACGGCCTCGCTGCCTATTACCGCTCGCGGAAGATTGCCTTCGTCATATTTGCTGTCGATGAGAAGCTGACCGACAAGCCACGGATCTCGAACGAAGAAGTCATCCAGTTTGCGGCCGAGAATCGGGACATCGCAATTCCGTTCGCAAGTATTGATCCAAACCGCGGTGCGGAAGGAGTCCAAGAAGCGAAAAGGCTCGTAGGATCAGGCGCCATATTCGGATTGAAGCTTCATCCTCCAATCCAGCGATTCTTCCCGAACGACCCGCTAGCGTACCCCTTGTATGAGGTGTTTGCCGAAGCTCGCTTGCCCATTATCTTCCATACAGGTCACAACAGACCTTGCGAATTGTCTCTTCATTAACCTCGTGCTCGCGCCGGAGCGTATTGGTGGTTGAGCGCTGCTGTGGGTTGAGCGGTTACCCTGTCGGTCGAATTCCGTACGACAAACTCGGGCTCAATCGCTATTTCCGGTACCCCGTCGTCGTGACCTTCGATCCGATCCAACAGGGCGCGCGCTGCTATTTCTCCCATCCTTTGCAGTGGTTGGCGCACGGTAGTCAGACTCGGGTTGTTATGAACAGCAATTCTAATATCGTCGAATCCCACTACAGAAATATCTTTGGGAACTCGCAAACCGGCCTCCTGGAAGGCGCGGATGGAACCGATCGCGGAGATATCGTTATAAGCAAACAGCGCCGTGAATGGCCGTTTGCGTGAAAGCAGCTCTTTCGCGAAGGGATAACCCAGTTGAGGGGTGGCGTCATCGCCTTCCAGCTGGACGATAAGTTCCGATCGCATGCGGATGCCAAGTTCTTCGGCAACTTCACGGATGGCCTTCCAGCGGTCCTCGGAATCTGGACTGACCTCCGATCCCTTCATGAAGGCAATTTCGCTATGACCCAGCTCGATCAGATGGTTCAGCGCCAACCATACGGCTCTCCGGTGATCCAAAACGATGTTCGTGACACCTTCCACGCGGCGGTGCCCAGGGATAGCAACCGTCGGCAGCGGCAACGGACGATCAATAGAGATGTCAACTGCAATGAATCCCTCGACGCCGCGGTCCAGAAGAATGTGCGAATAGGTTTCAAGAAGCTTGGGGTCGTGGCGGTGAGGGACGGTTAGGAAGAAGAAATTCCTCTGCCGAAGGTATCGTTCAATGCCAGTGATGATCGGCGAGCTGTAAAAGTCACCGATTTCCTGGGTGGCCACGCCGATCATATAGGTGCGCTTTACTCCCAGATTCCTGGCATAGAAGCTGGGGCGGTAATTCAACTCCCGAGCCGCGGCGAGAATTCGTTCCTGGGTGCGCAATGGAATAGATCGGGATGCAGCCGTTTTGTTCAGCACCGCGGAACAGGTCCCTTTGGTGAGCCCCACGTGCTCGGCAACCATTTTCAACGTAACGTCGCGGGTTTTCCTGCCACCCCTCTTCTTCTTCCGAGCTGTCATCCCGCATCGCTCCAAAACATTCGACAAAGACAGCACCTAGAATGGCGCTACGCGCCGCCACGGCCATCTGCGACATTCTACCTCCTTGAAGCCTCCGGCACAGCGGCAGGTCTCAGCAATACAGGGAAAAGCTAGAATACCGGTTTTTTATGTGAATATCTCTTAGAATACCGGTATTTTAGCTTGACAAGACAGGCTTCTTGCCGCTAAATGGCCTCACTCAGGGTGCTGAGAAGGTCTTCAAAACGGAAGCCCTCTCCGTTTACGTTAACGGTGAAGCTGATCACCACGGAGGTAAGAATGCATTCTGATTCAACGTTGGTGGAGCCTGTAACTCTCGGGAATCTTTACAACCTCAATAGGAACAAGGTTTTTTTCTTCTACAACATGGAATGGCGCAGCCAGAGGCAGTTTGGCCTGCTCGACACCTTTCCAACTGCGAGCGAATTCGCCGCAATTTCGCCACTATCACGATCATGGTAACTGCCAGATGCTCACCGCCTACCTCAGCAAGAGTGACCCATCAACTTTAAGCGAGTATGTTGCCGTGGCCGGCTTCTATGGTCATGATGACCAGTGGAACGCTCTCTCCCTTAGCTGGAAGCAGGCGCTAGGTCGCAGAAAGGCTCTGCGCATGAAAACGCTGCGAATCGATAGCAAGCCACAAAGAGCCAAATGTTTACTAGACGCTCTTGCGCCGATCCCTGAAAGAAATGGATTGAAGCCGCTGTGTTCACTAATACGGGTTGCCGATTACATGGATTTGATTAAGGACGGAACTCAAGGGACGACGGCGCTCGCCGGTTATTTAGCGTGCTTGAGCACCATTTTAATTGCTTTGAACCACGCTGTTCCGGGTTACGAGAGCATTAAAGTAGTATGCGAAATCCAGAGGGACCACGAGACGGAAGCGGTCCGCATGTTCAGGGTGGTCACCAGGGGGATGGCGGATCCAGCTAAACCCTATTTCTCTCGCATAGAGTTTATCCAAAAGCACTCTTCGGTGTTCACGCAACCCGCTGTTTCTTTGCAGTTGCTGCGAGACGCTGGCGTGAGGACAAGAAATCCGTAGCCGCTACCATATGCAGACCAATTCTAGGAAATAGAGCAGCATTAGGATATGAAATCAGCAGGCCTCTGGCGCGAGACATTGTGAATCTTCTCAACATACGGGCACACTCCTTCGCGCGCCATCGCGGCCTACGCGAACCGGAGTCGGCTCTTCGCGAACGGCAAGAGCGAGGCGGCGAGCGATGTGGCGACGGAGTCCCCCGTCAACCCTGGAGACAAGACACTCTTGGCCATGCTATGTGCTCTCACTAAGCTTTGAGCCGTGCCATCTGTGAAGAGGCTGCAGCAGTTTCTGCCCTTTCAGGCAAAATCGGAACCGTAGGATTTTGTGCGAGAGGAGCAAGTCAAAATGGACATGACGCGCCGACAATTCGCCCTAACTCTTGCAGCTGCTACCTACCTGCGGCCCTCCTTATTCGAGACGCTTTCTCCATTAGGAGTTCCCCGCGGCGTCGTTCCCGGCCGAGTCACTTGGGCGCACGATCCGGCGGCTGTGACCTGGGATGGCACAGGTTCGTGGTGGACCGATGCCCACAATAACCAGTCTGTGATTGACCGCATGGTTTCCGGTTCCATTTGTTCTCTTACAAATCAAAAAAGCGACGCCCAGGCATGGAACTCCATCTTTCAATACTTCAATCGCACTCACGGGCGCAGCAAAGCCGGATACAGTGCTGGGGAGAAGATTGCGATTAAGGCGAACCTGAACAACACAACGGACCACGGCACCATCGAACGCCTGAACTCCTCGACCCATTTGCTCCTTTCGCTTGTCCGGCAGTTGACCGGCCCAGCGCGAGTTCCGCAATCATCGATCACCGTCTTTGATTCCAGCCGGTTCATCCCAGGCAACCTGTACGACAAGATTCACCATGAATTTCCCGGCGTCGTGTTTGTTGATCATATCGGCGGAGATGGACGAGTAAAGGCCGAGTTCAAACCCAACGCGATCCCTTTCTCAGTTGAAAGCAACAACGCTAAGGGACTCGATACCACGGTGGTTGAGGCTGCCTACTTAATTGATGCTGCAGTATTGAGAGCACACGTAAGTTCCGGCGTGACACTCTGCACGAAGAATCTCTTCGGCGCTACGAGTATCAACCCCGACTGGCGCAAGAACGCGCACGACGGCTTCCATCACAACAAAGATGGTTCGGCAAGTTACTCCGCGTTTACAGATTATTTGGGTCATAAAGACATCGGCGAGAAGACCATCCTTTTTATTATTGATGGGCTCTATGGAAACGACAACGTGGATGGTCCGCCTCATCGCAAGTGGAAGATGGTGCCCTTCAACGATGCATGGCCGAATAGCATTTTTATGTCGTTTGACGGCGTAGCGATCGATTCGGTCGGCTTCGATTTTCTCACTTCGGAATGGCCTGATCTTCCGGATATTGCGAATGCCGATAACTACCTGCGCGAATCTGCCCTGGCGAATGACCCACCTTCGAAGACTTTCTATGACCCTGAACGCGACGGCATCCGATGCCACAGTCTGGGTGTGCATGAACATTGGAACAATGGGACAGATAAGAAGTACTCGCGCAATCTCGGAAAAGTACACGGGATCGAACTGTTCCACGTTAGCTGAAGTATAGGACACACTTGAGCTGCCGCTGAGTGGAGGAGTTTCCGCAACCTCTAGGTCGTTTGCTAAGTCACCGAGCGGCTGCCGCATTCCTCGCTCCGCTGCGAACCCCCAGAAGTCTATGGACCATTGGATCTGAATTCATGGCAGGATCGCTGCTGAGGGAGTTGGAGAATGAGCCAGAGAGTGTCGTCGCTATGCTTCATTGCCGCATCGATATTCGCCGCAAATGCCTTTTCCCAATCAACCTTGAGCCAATATAAAGGCTTGCCCTATCACGACAGCCGCTATCAGGGCGGTGCGCAGAAAATACCCGGACGGGTATTGTGCGCTTACTACGACCTGGGCGGCGAAGGAGTCGCGTATCACGACACCGATCCACAGAACCACGGCAGTGGAGAGTTGAACCCTGCTGACGGGACCTACTTGAATGAATTTCGTATCCATGAGGGAGTGGATACTTCCTATACGAAGTTTCAGAGGAAGCCAGATCCGATTGACGATAACCCCTTCGACAAAATTGTTCCTCCTGCGGACATGCTCTATGTAGGCTGGACCGAGCCGGGCGAGTGGTTCAACATTAGTGTAGAGGTGACACACGTGGGAACATACGCGGCGGATTTCCTTTACACGTCGAATCGCGGCGGAACAATATCAGTCGATGTGAATGGAAAGGATGCGACAGGGCCCCTGGAGGTCGCTTCGACATATGATCCCGCAGACCCGCTGGCGTGGCGTCAATGGCACCACTGGAATCTGGCATCGCAACTTTTCAAGGTTCAGCTCAGCAAGAGGAAGAATGTTCTCACCGTGCGCATCGTGACGAAGGGCAACATGAATCTGGCTTATTTCGACTTCAAGCGTGTTCACGGATGAAGTGCAGTTAGCCGAAAAGGGCCAAGCCTAACTAGGACGGGATCAACTGGGGAAAAACAGTCGAGCCGGCTGCCGAGGCTGCCGAGACGATTTGGAGAGGAATGCGAAGTCTATGTTCGAGTTCAGCGCCCTCTCTCCGATGCTAAGATCTGGCTCTTGCAGGGTCCGCATGCGTCTTGGATGGGCAAAGATGTCGCTCAACGTATTTCTCGCGTTTTGCGTCCTGGGCACTGACTTCATGATCTACGCGTTCTTTCACTGCACCTACAGTCCTCACCAATGACGCATTCTGACGACAGCCCGATGGGAATGCACGCGGAAGACGCTTTTTTCAACGGCGAGGAGCGAGTCCGCCTAATACTCGATTCCGCCGCGGAAGCCATCTGTGGCTGCGATTCAGCAGGTACGTGTCTTTTCGCAAATGTTTCGGCGGCGCGCATGCTCGGATACGACGATCCCGCGGAACTACTCGGGAGAAGCATGCATTCGACGGAGCACCATACCCGAAAGGACGGCACCCCATATCCAATTGAAGAATGCCCCATTTACATGGGCTTTCAAAAGGGCGAGGGCGTCCACAGAGACGATGATATTTTCTGGAGAAAGGATGGTACGAGCTTTCCGGTAGAGTATTGGTCTCATCTTGTCGTTCGGGAAGGTAAAACCCTGGGCGCGGTGATAACGTTCATCGATATCACTAAGCGGAAACAGGTGGAAGAGGCGCTCCGTAATAGCGAAAGGGAATTTCGCACCATTATCGAAGCAATTCCGGCTTTCGTCGTGAGCGCTCTGCCTGATGGCTCCGTGGATTTCCTAAGTCAAAGTTTGCTGGATTACACGGGCCTCTCCAGGGAGCAATGGCTGGGCTGGGGCTGGAGGGAACTAGCCCATCCCGAGGATGCCGACAGGGCAGTGAACAAGTGGTGGGCGGCGTTGGCGGCTGGAGAACCTCTCGAGGTAGAAGTACGCTATCGGCGGGCGGACGGGAAATATCGCTGGTACCTGGGCCGCCAAGTGCCGCTGCGCGACGATAAGGGAAACATCGTTAAGTGGTATGGGACACTCCACGACATCGAGGACCGAAAGCGGGCGGAAGCGGCGCTCCGTAAGAGTGAAGAGCGGAACCGCAGCCTGCTGCAGATCAACAATGCCATTATTACGAACCTGACCCAGCAGGCCCTCCTGCACTCTATTTCCGAGGCCTTGCATCGTGTTATCTCCTTCGACCGTTGCGCCATTACCCTCTATCAACCGGAGAGAGATACTTTCCGCTTCCTCGCCGTGGAGGGAGATCTGCGCTCGGACTACTTTCGAGCGGGGCTGGAGGATAGCCACGCCGAGACCTGCGTCGGCTGGGTGTTCGACCATCAGCGGCCTCTGGTGCGCCGCGATCTTGAAAAGGAGGCGCAATATGCCAATGAGCGCCGCCTCGTTGCGGAGGGCATCCAGTCGATGTGCGCCTTTCCCCTGGTTTTTCAGGGAAAGTGTATCGGCACGCTCAGCTTGGTAAGCCGGGAAAGGGATCGGTATTCGGATGAGGACGCCGTGTTCTTGCAGGAAGTGGCCAACCAAATCGTATTGGCAATACAGAATATGCAGTCCTACCAGGAAATTGACAGCCTGAAGGCCAGGTTGGAGAAGGAAAACGTTTATCTCCGGGAGGAACTGCGCACAGAGCACAATTTCGAGGAGATCGTGGGCAATAGTCCAGCAGTACTCAGGGCGCTCGGCGCCGTCGATCAGGTCGCTCCCACGGATGCGACGGTGCTGATTTACGGGGAAACGGGGACGGGGAAGGAACTCGTGGCGCGCGCGATCCACAACCGCAGCGCCCGCAATGGCCGTGCCCTAGTGAACGTGAACTGTAGCGCCATCTCAGCTGGTCTGGTGGAGAGCGAACTGTTTGGCCATATGAAGGGAGCCTTCACGGGGGCAGTCGAGCGGCGCATCGGGCGCTTCGAGCTGGCCCACGGCGGCACGATCTTCCTGGACGAGATCGGGGAGCTGAGCTTGGAGACGCAAGTGAAGCTGCTCCGCGTTCTGCAAGAACACGAGTTCGAGCCGGTAGGGAGTAGCCACCCCGTGCGTGTGGACGTACGCGTGATTGCCGCCACCAACCGCAACCTTCGTGAAGCAATGCAGGCGGGCGTCTTCCGCTCAGACCTCTTTTACCGCCTCAACGTTTTTCCCATTGAACTTCCCCCTTTGCGAGAACGCCGCTCCGACATTCCCCAGTTGGTGGCTTTCTGCGTATCCCGGTTCTCCAAGCGGCTAGGGAAGAAGATCGACGGAGTTTCGCGGGAATCGATGGAGAAATTGATGAACTATCCATGGCCCGGAAACATTCGTGAGCTACAGAACGTAATTGAGCGGGCGGTTATCTTGGCGGCGGAGCCGACCCTACGGTTGGACCGCGACCTTATGCCCGTCGAAGCCACTACGAAAGGCATGGAGACTCCTGAGACGCATGCTCCGGAGCAGCGACAGGCGGACCTCCAGCCTCCAACCCCCCTCCTCACGCTGGAGGAGGTAGACCGAAACCATATTCTCACCGCCCTCCAACATGCCGGTGGAGTGGTTGACGGTCCAAAAGGCGCGGCGAGGATCCTGAACCTTCATCCAAATACGCTTCGCCACCGCATGAGTAAGCTCGGCATCAAGGGATCTCGCCACCGCCCATCGTAGTTCCTCCAACCGCAACCAGTGGGTGATTACCGAATGTGGTGGCTCCGCCCCTGAGTCCCGCACCCCTGGGAGAACCAACCGTCTGCACATCCCAGGAACCGGAGGGTGACCAGATGGCGGCAAGACTTCGCAACTTATTGATTCTAGACAGGTATTAGCTAGGCGATCTCGGTGGGTCCAATGAGAGCGCTGCAGACCTGGCCTGACGGCATGAAGGCATGTCAATTGCTATTTCAAGCCCAAAGGAGACCGGGTGAATCACGATGCTGAGGATCACGGTTGTCGAATCGTCACGGAGCGCCGTAACCCTTCGGGTAGAAGGCCGGATAACGGGTTCCTCGGTCGAGGAACTCCGCACAGCATGCGATGTGCATACTTTCGCAAATGAGGTTCAGTTGTCCCTCGAGCTAGCGGACGTTTCATTCGCCGATGCCACGGGGATACTACTCCTCAAAGAACTGGGGAGTCGGGGTGTATGCCTCACGCGCGCTAACCCCTTTGTGGCCGAACAGCTCAAAGAGGGGGCATCATTTGACCAAGTCTAGAGTCACAAAGTAGTCCAAACCGAAGCCGGAAAGGTCCTTCCTCTCTAAACTTCGGCACATCGCGGATGGAAGGGAGTTTCAATGCTGAAGCAAGCTGTATCCAGGAGGCGGCTATTGCCGGCTGGATCTTTGCGGAGCAGGCCGCGGGATCTTCCAATTCTGGAGCCACTTTCCGCCGTAAGCAGGATCGTTGCTTTCGTTTCCCACGATCTTCGGCATCCTTTGACCGCCATCCTAGCAAACGCGGAATTTCTCACCAGGTCCGATATTAGCGAGATGCAAAGAAGTGATACTTACCAGGAAATCCGTCAGGCCATCGACGAGATGAATGAGATGATCTCGTCATTGCTGGAGTGCTCCAAAGGCCGTGACACGCTTCGGCCTGCCGCCCGAAACATCATCGACACTGTCGAGCGTGCGATCCAGATCACAAGTGTGAGGCAGCAGTTCCCGCGCATCAGCATCAAGCATCATCATGAAGGCTTGGCCGTGGGCTGGTTCGATTCCAACCGTCTCGAACGGGTGGTTGCCAACCTCGTACTGAACGCTTGCGAGGCGGTTTCTCCGCACTCGGGGCAGGTCGTCATAACGACGACCGGAAATCGAGACTGCTTGCAAATGGGCGTCTGGGATAACGGCCCGGGCATCCCCGCGACGATCCAAGATTCTGTTTTTCAACCTTTTGTGAGCTACGGAAAGGCGGAAGGCAGCGGACTGGGCCTCGCGATAGCGAAGAAGATTGTCGAGGATCATGGCGGAGAGATCTACCTTGATGGGAGAAGTGAGACTGGAACTTTATTCAAGATCACGATTCCCTTTGGCATTCCGGAGGGAGCGATCTCGTTTTCATTCCACAACAGCACCACGACAACGCCCTATGCGGTATGAACACTGGAGCGAGAATAACCAGGTCACGCCGGGGAACGGAGTGACCTGGCGGGGCAAAACTAGACCGCGGGAAAATGGTTTCACGACAGTTGTGGAGAGTGCGGGATTCGCGCATGAGGGTGAAACTAAAGTGGAAGAATGGATGTGGAAGAATTCGGAAGGGTCGAAAAGATGGAAACAGTTCTTGTAGTTGATGACAGCCGTGCAATGCAGAGGACATTGCAGCGCCTGCTTGAGGCAGATTCGCTGCAAGTTCAGATCGCATCAGACGGAGTCTCTGGCCTCGAGATTTTTCGGAAGCAGCCGCCCAGCGTCGTGATGCTCGACCTGAAACTGCCTGACCTGTCCGGCAAAGAGCTGTGTCGCGAATTCAAGACGATCGCGGCGTCAGTGCCCATAGTCGTGCTGAGCGCCAACGCCGCAGTGGAAGACAAGGTGTTGCTCCTTGAGCTCGGTGCGGATGACTACGTCACGAAACCGTTTAGCCCGCGAGAACTACTGGCGCGTGTCCGGCGCGCCATGCGGCGTGGCGATAAGGCTCAGGCGATTTCCAATGTCCCGGCGAAAGCTGTGAGTCACGAAGTACTGATTTTCGGCGATGCCCGCATTGACTTCACGAGTATGGAAGCCGCGCAAGAGGGCAGGCCAGTTACCCTCACGGCGCAGGAATTCAAGCTCCTGAAGTTCTTTGCCTCGTCTCCGGGCAGGGTTCTTTCGAGAGACGAACTGCTCAATGAAGTATGGGGCTACCAAAATTATCCGTCCACGCGCACCGTGGACAATCATATTCTTCGGCTGCGTCAGAAACTGGAACCTGATTCCGCCCATCCACGCTACTTCCTGACCTTTCATGGCGCCGGCTACAAGTTTGTCCCTGGTTCGCCCACCGAGGAGATAAGAAATGGTCCCGCCTTCCCGCTGCGCAAGGAAAGCCGGGACCACTCTCGTACAAACTGAGCCTTAACTGATCAAACCGCGCGGCCCTTTAAAACGGTCCTCAAACAGCGACGGATGTCGGTTGTACTTCTTTTCCTTCGGTTTGATTAGGTCTTAAAGGACCAAAGCCTCGCAGTATCGCCGCCCCAACTTCACCGCTGCGATACGCTCATCGCGGGCCTTTTGCCGGTTGAATTCTTGAAGCAGTTCGCGCAGCCGCAGGCGCGCCTTGTGTAACTGCGACTTCGAGACACCTATCGAAATGCCGCGACGTGCATTGACGAGGTCCAGTCGAAAAAAGGAGGGTGGGCCCGGGAGACTCTACCCATCGAACAGCGCAGTCTCAACCGATAAGCAGAATCCGCTCTCACCTGCCGACCAGGAGCGAAAGTGTAGGGATTACGCTGACCGCAACGGCATCACCGTTGTCAGTGGGCACGTGTATTGCGACGAGGGTTTGAGCGGTGTAGGCCTGGATCGGCCGTCGCTTCAGCGGCTTCTGCGCGTGGCGCTCGCACGACCTCGCGACATCGATGTGATTCGCCTATGTTTTAACAACAAGTCGGCTTATTTAAGGGAGCTTGAATACGGC
Organism: uncultured Acidobacteriota bacterium; assembly: GCA_963832615.1. GTDB lineage: Bacteria > Acidobacteriota > Terriglobia > Acidiferrales > UBA7541 > Acidiferrum. The sequence goes on along the minus strand of CAWHVA010000023.1, from coordinate 98,456 downwards.
CGTGCCCGACGAGAAAAGCTGAACCCTAGGCACCTATGTCCTAAGCGAAGGAACGGGCTCCTGAGAAGGTAGGGCAAATCCGAGAAATCGCTTTCGCTTATTCCCCGAACATTAGGGCTTTTTGTTTTTCTTTTTGGCTTTGGCCCATCGAGCCTTCGCTGCCTTACTCGCAAGTGCCTTTCTCTCCTCCGGGCTAAGGGTCGCCATCCGTGCCTTCACACCTTTCCCTTTGGCGGCTTTGCCGCCCTTTCTACCCATTTCACGCATCACTTCGGAAACAAGGTCACGTCGCATGGCCTTATTTTATGATGGATGAACTTCTTCTACCAATTGTGGAGGTTGACAGCATGGCTGCGCTCTGCGATAATCCACATGCACATAGCGCTATGAGCATACAAATAGTGAACTAGCGTTAGTGCTTAGATCTCAAAGAGAGCGGGGCGCACCCGTGCTTGAACACGGATGTGCCCCTGACCATCATCACCTGATTGGAGGCAACGATGGCTAGCAATGAAGGTATAAGTTCTCCGTTTCTCAAGCAACCTTCCGAACGTTCCCCGAAGCTACGGATTTATGAAAGTCTTTTCCTGTTGAACGAGGGAATCGACCACGTCGTCGCGCTCCTGCGGGACATGGGGAAATTCCCGTTTGCCGACAAGGATTCGATGCAGTGCGCTATTGTCGAGATCGAGGAAGTCCGCTGCGATATGAACGCGGATTTCACCGAGCACCTGGCTGACAGTGAACGCTTCGATGAAGGACACTTCTGGAAGCAGCTTCGAGCGTTTGAGAAGAAGTGGCGAGACCCCGACGATGTGTACATCGACGTCGAGCGTCGCGAGGAAGAACGCAAGAAGCTAGGATTGCCGCCTCGCGTTATTGGCAGCATTCTGCCGCACTCTGCAGTGGCCCAGGCGGAAGAACGTTGGGAAGCAGAGCAGGAGCGGAAGAAGAAACACCCCAGAAAGCCTCGGAAGTAGTGGCGGGCAACCATGACACCGATGACTCCGAAGGAACGCCGAGAAATGGAAAGACGCAGTAAGCGGCGAGAAGGGCTCCTGCGCGGGAAATATCCTGAAGTCCATGGCAAGGTGGTGGACTTCATCACTCACACCATCGACGATGGCACGCTGTATTTCACCGTCCATTTCGCGGACCAGACGAGCTTTTGTGTCCGCTATGCCTGCGATATGTTCGCCGTTGGAGCTGAACTCAGCGATTGGCAGAGTGGAGACTTCCACATTATCCGCGAGTACATGAAGCCTATTCCGAGGTAGGCCAGCTATCGGTCTGGCTCCTAGCTGAGGGCAGAGGCAGTTTCAGATTCTTCTTGCCGTATCTGAGTGAACTGACGGATTTTTACGCTTCCATTCGGCATCTTGGCAACGATTTGCAGCTCGCCACCCATGGCTTCAATGATCTTGCTGAGCGTGCTGATATACATATCTGAGCGCCGTTCCATCTTGGAGATCGACGCCTGTTTGACATGCAGAGCATTCGCGAGCGATTCCTGCGTCATGTCCATAGCGGCGCGAAGTTCCGCAAGGCCCATTTCCGAAATCATCTTCGCGGCAGATGCTTCGCTGCGGAGACGAACTTCGCGCGGCATCTTCTCCTGAAGTTCTTTGAAGTTTTTGGCCATGGTCACTTTTTCTCCTGTTCCTTCTTCAATGCCTCAAGATGCTGGTCGTAGAGTCCGTCCGCGACCGGAACGAATTCTTCATACCAGCGATCATTGCCCGTCTTGTCGCCACCAATCAGCAGGATGGCGCAGCGGCGCGGATCGAACGCGAACAACACCCGATAAGGTCTGCCAGAATGCTGAATCCGAAGTTCCTTCATGTTCGCGTGCCGCGAAGAATGAATCAGATCAGCGTGCGGCCGCGCAAGGCTTGGTCCGAGTTTCTGCAGTAGGATCACTTTCGCGTTCACATCGGCTTGTTCGTCTTCGGAGAGGCTGGTCCACCAATCTTCGAACTCGCTGGTGAATTCGACCTCCCATTCCATAGAAGGAATATAGCTCACAGACTATATCCAGTCAAGAGCGCCTTATAAAACAGAGAGCCTGTTATAGTTGACATAGTGTTCTGTATAGCGTACATTAATTGGCCGGAGTCTGCTATGTCCTTCCTTGATTCCAGTCATCCTCGCAGCGTCCTGTGGCTTTTCTATTCCTCCGCATTTCTGTCAGCCATTATGTTCAGTGCTGCGTCTTATGCCTCAGTTTCTTACCACAGGCCTTTGCTTGTCCTCGCTCTTGTGGCTCTCGCCGCTGCCTTTTTCCTCGTGCTTTTCTTGCGTTCGAGAGATGAACGCGAACGCCAGATCAACTACCGCGCACTGACGTTTGCGTTTGTCGGCACGCTCGTCTTCTCGCTCGCTGTCGGCATGGCACAGCAACTTGGACTTCATTCCGTGTCCTGGTTCGGGCTTCCTGCAGTGATGATCGTCCTGTGGAGCTTTGGGCTAATTCTGTATTCATGGCGGGACCGATGAAGACTCGGCTGCGCGTGCTTCGTGCAGAGAAAGAATGGTCGCAAGCCGAACTGGCGGCCAATGTCGGAGTCGCGCGAGGCACCATCAACGCCATTGAAACTGGCAAGTACGATCCGAGTCTCTTGTTGGCTTTCAAGATCGCGCGTGCCTTTGGAAAGAACGTGGAAGAAGTTTTTTTGTATCAGGAGAACGAACTACCAGCAACGACGAACCCCGCCGTCTAGCTAGCATGTCCCATTCAATGTTCCTCGCTTTGCCCCTCCGGTTGCTTTCCATCGAGCTGCCCGGCCCGAGAGAATTTTTCTCGTTTTGCCTCAGTCAATCACTATGTGACCGGGCATTGGAAGTGCCGCTATGACTCGCAGCTGCGAGTATTGCGGATCAGATGTCGAAGTTCCTGTCAGAAAAGAAGCTGGACTAATCCGCTGCAAGAATCATCGCAGCGCTTCTGCATGACTACCAACAGGACTTGAAATTGCCAGCGATAGTTTCCCCATCACGGGATAACAGGAAGCTATCCCGAGTCATTAGTCCGCCTGTGGGAAGTCTCACCAGATAGGTACCGATAAACGCTTATCGTGATAAACGTCGTTGGCGAGAAGCCGACTCCCATTACCAAACTGACTCCCAAGCACAAAATAAAGTATGCGGTATACCATAGGGCCGTGCACCTTCCCGTGAACCCGCCGGTCTTGCCGATGCTCGCGAAGCGTGTGGGTGCTTTACCTGATGGTGGAGATTGGATTTTTGAACCGAAGTGGGATGGGTTTCGGGCACTCGTGTTTCGCGATGGCGATGAGATTCTGATCCAGAGTCGCGACGGAAAGCCACTCAACCGCTACTTTCCTGAGCTGCTTGACCCATTGCGCACGACGTTGCCTCCGCGCTGCGTCCTCGACGGAGAGATAGTCATCGTTAAGAACGATGGACTCGACTTCGACGCGCTGCAGTTGCGCCTACACCCAGCCGCATCGCGAGTGAATCTTCTGGCTAAACAGACTCCTTCATCATTCGTTTTCTTCGACCTGCTTTGCCGGGGAGACCGGGATCTTCGCGGTGAGCCATTCGAAATCCGGCGCCGCGAGCTGGAATCACTGATTTCATCAGCACCACCACCCATCCATCTCACACCGGCAACCAACGACCAGAGCATTGCCTCCGATTGGTTTCGTCGCTTCGAAGGTGCCGGCCTGGATGGCGTCATGGCCAAGCTCCCTTCAGGAACCTACGAGCCGAACAAACGCACAATGCTCAAGGTCAAACACGAGCGCGACTGCGACTGTGTCGTGGCAGGATTTCGCTGGTACAAAAAGAGCGATCGCACCCTGGTCGGGTCATTGCTGCTTGGCCTCCTCGATGACGCCGGTGCTTTGCAACATGTCGGTGTTTGCGCCAGCTTCAGCTCAGAGAAGCGCCGCGAATTGGCAGAATTCCTCAATCCCTACCGCAAGAATGCGCTCGTCGCTCACCCCTGGAAGGGCTGGACCAGCCCGGAAACCGCGGCCGGTGAAGGTGCCCAGCGCATGCCGGGCGGCCAGAGCCGCTGGAGCCAGGGCAAGGATCTATCCTGGGAACCCCTGCGGCCCGAACTGGTTGTGGAAGTCGCTTACGAGCACATGCAAGGAAGCCGCTTCCGTCATATGGCGCATTTCCGCCGATGGCGACCGGACAAAAAAACGATCGACTGCACCTATGCCCAGCTCGAGGTAGTTCCGCCACAAGAACTTACAACCATTTTCTCTCGTGGTCGCTAAATCCGCCGGCTGGAAACTACTGTTTCTTTCGCTTGTTCTGCCATCGCTGGCGGAATTCCCGCGTCGGATCATCATCAGGATCGGGCGTTTCCTGCGGCGGCCGAAGCGCTTCCGGTACATGACGCAGATTGATTCGGATGCGGGTCCACGTCGATGACCTGCCCTGCATAGAATCGACCAGCACGTCATCGGCCGCAAGGAGGCCGGCTACCTCGGGGCGCTTCTTCTTCCACCTTTCCAGGCCCGCCAGCGCTGCTCGTTTATCGGGAGAGTTCGCAACAACGATGAGCGGCATCTTCACCCGAGGCTTCTTTGCAGCCGACTTTGCGCGCGACGGCGCTACTCGAGAGGCTTCCCCTTTCACCTTGCGAAAGTGTGGCGGCCAGGGCGCGTCGCCGAGACCCGCTGATTCGTCCCTTTCCGCGAGCTCCAGCAACTTCTCGAGGGAGCCAGCAGCGGCGTCTATGTCGGCGTGCGGATCGCCGCTTTTCGCGAAGCGCTCCGGCATCGTGAAAAGAGTAAAGTCAGCTGGGTCACAGTCAGGCACTTCATGCCAACGAAGTGGCGCTGAGACACGCGCGTCGGGAAGCGGGCGTACCGAATACGCAGAGCAGGTGGTCCGGTCCTTCGCATTCTGGTTGTAGTCGAGGAACACACCATGCCGCTCTTCCTTCCACCATTTCGAGGTGGCCAGAGTAGGCGCGCGGCGCTCTACTGCACGCGACAAGGCCACGGCCGCGCGGCGTACTTCCGCAAATGTCCAGCTCGGTTCGATACGCACATTCACGTGCATGCCTCGTGAACCACTGGTCTTGGGCCACCCGCGAAGGCCGACTTCTTCGAGGAACGCCTGCACTTCGAGAGCAACGCGGCGCACGTCACTCCAAGCGACGCCCGGAACCGGATCGAGATCGATGCGCAATTCGTCGGGATGCTCAAGATCGCCGGCGCGGACCGGGTGCGGGTGGAGTTCGATGCAGCCCAAATTGACTATCCAGGCGAGCCCAGCCGCGTCATCCACCACGAGCTCTTCCGCCGTTCGGCCCGAAGGGAATGACAAAGTGACGGTTCGCAGCCAAGGCGGCCGTGCGGCGGGCGCACGTTTTTGATAAAACGGCTCACCTTCGGCGCCGTTGACGAACCGCTTCAGAACAATTGGACGATCCCGGATTCCTGCAATCGCTCCTGGCGCAACCTTCAAGTAATAGCGCACGAGATCGAGTTTTGAGATTCGTGCCTGCGAAAAATACAGCTTGTCAGGATTCGTGATACAGAGTTCACGCCCCTCAACGGAGAGCACCTTGCTGGCCGCTTCTTTTACCACCCAATCAGGCTACCACCCTGACGCGCTTCTGTGCGCGGCTGTTCCGCGTGCGAATGGTTTGGGAGTCAAACACGGGACATCTCATTGAGGCCTCATTAGTTTGCGACCAAGCGGTAGGTCTGAAATGACCTTCGTTCCGAACCGATTAGCATTGGCTTTCGCGATTGCTCACGGGCAAGCCGGAAGTCATCGGTTCGCCGGTCGGATTAGCAATGATAAACGCGCTTGTATTGACTGGTCTAACCGACTTCCCGGTGGTCGGCAATTCGGAAGTTAGCCAGAGGCGGCGATCTCGAAAGTTGGCCGCTGAAAGCCATTCGGTTGGTTTGCGGCGGAACCTCCTCCGGTCAGGCTCCCGGAGGAACCATGGCAGCCGACTGCTTCACCCAGCCAGCGACCACGGTGCGCTCGATCGTGACTGCGGCCGGAGACGAACGCCAAGCGGTAGTGTTCTGGTTCAGAATCGAGGTCACAAGGTCACCCAGTGCTGCTACGGGTTCTCCCGACCCTTCGCATAGCCGAAAAAGCGACCGTTCTCGGCGCGAGAATGCGCCATGACATCACTAAGGGCGTCGAAGGCTCGATCGCCCATGCCATGCTCCGGCACCTCCCTCCCGAACAGCTGCTCCGTTTCCGCACCCTTTGTTCCTGGAATTACGGAACGCGAATTCAGAGTTGATTAATATTCGGCGGACAGTGCAATCACTTCCGCGGCTAAAGCGCGGAAGTGTTCAGGGGAAAGTTCGAGTGGTTTCATGGTGTGCTGAGTTTGATCACGGAGCTGGCGCGCGGTCCAGAGATGGCGTTCGGGGAAGTTGGTACGAGTTGAGTCAACAAAGACAGATCGACTAAACTTTGCTCGCGGCGTTGCTGCAGCGTATCGCGTCTTCGTAAGACGTCCTCACCCAGTTGCGGGTAAACGCTCGGATTTGAAAGGCAGTGCATGGCAGCCTCTCTAACGGCTCGGATCGAAGTCAGCGAACCCGTGATGGTGCGCGTCCCAGGGGGCTGGTTCTGGATGGGTTGCGAAATCGGGCGCGATGATGAAAAGCCTCTGCATCGCGTCTGGGTGGATGTCTTCGAGCTTGCTGCTTACCAGGTCACGAACGAGGAGTACGCCTGCTTTCTTGCCGCAATGAGTTGTCCTCAGCCGTTTTGCTGGAACGATCCAAACTTCAATCACCCTACGATGCCTGTTGTCGCGATATCGTGGCACGAAGCGGTGAGCTATTGCGAGTGGCTAAGTCGCACGACTTCCCAGTCCTATCGCTTGCCTAGTGAAGCCGAGTGGGAACGCGCAGCTCGCGGCGGTGCCGAGGGTTCACTCTACCCGTGGGGAGACACGTCTCCCGAGCTGCTTCCCGATTACACCCGGCGTTGGAAGAGCGGGCCTGAGCCCGTGGGTCAATATCCGCCCAACACTTACGGGCTCTACAATCTCGGCGACAACGTGCATGAATGGTGTGTCGACTGGTACGACGCCGGCTACTACAGCTACTCTCCCGAACGAAATCCGCAAGGGCCTACCAACACTGGCCGCCGAGCCTCCCGAGGAGGCTCCTGGCGGCACCACATCAAGGTTGCCCGCACTGCGGCGCGATCGAGTATTCCGCCAGAGTTCAAATACACCGACTACGGTTTCAGAGTCGCGCGATCCTCGATCACCTGAAACTGTTCTCGCGCCTTGCCTCGAAGACATCGCTCTCGAACGCCCGCCATAATCGGGCAGGACTGAAAAACACGCTCAGGGAAGTGATCCTCATTCTGCGAGGTGGAGCTGGGGGAGAGGGGGTGGGGAAGGCTGCGGGACCGTTTCGAGGGCTTCGAGCCATAGACGGACAGCCGCGCGAAGCGGCGTGACAGCGATACCGGCGAAGGTCTCCGGATATCCGTCCAGACGGCGCAAGGCCGATCGCAACAGCGAAATGGTTCCGGCGCAGTTCCCGCGCTGAAAATGGTGGAAAGAAGCAGCGACCTGGATCAACCCTTGCAGAAACGTCCTTTCCGGCTCTTGCGCCGCGAGCCACACTGATTCCCAATGTTCGTGAGCTTCGAAGAATGCGCCGGAATGGAAACAGCGCAGGCCTTCGTGCAATTCTCCGTGGGTCCAATCGAGTGACATGGGGGCGGCGAAACATGAATCAGTTTCGGTCGGCAGGAATCCTAGCAGGATGTGGAGCGCCTGCGTACCATGCAATGCTTGAGCAGATGGCAGCCGCCGGTAGGGCAGCATCCCGGAAGGCGACTTCAAGGGCGTCACGGGAGACTCACGCGTGCGAGTAGCGTTACTCAAGTAGATTGATTCCGAGTAGCCCGCCATCCGCCTGCAATCGGCAGCAATGGCCAATGGAGCTTCCAACGCCGAGAGCGGACTTCTGGCCCGAAATAACTCCCAGATTGCCCGTCATTCCCGCACCATTTTTGGGAAACTAATTAGCTCCCCTTTCCGTATAAGCGATTATGGAAACGCTACTGGCAGACGTCCGCCATTCCTTTCGCGTTCTGATCAAGAGTCCTGGCTTCACCATCGTCGCGGTCCTGGCCCTCGCGCTCGGTATCGGCGCCAATACGGCAATCTTTTCCGTGATTGACCGGGTTCTGCTGGCCCCGCTGCCATTCCCCGATTCGGAGAGGATCATGCGCATCCAGCGCAAGTTCCCGAACGGCAATGGATCGTCGGTTTCCATTCCTAAATTCATGGCATGGCGGAAGGGCCAGGCGTTTCAATCGATGGCAGCCTATGATTTCGGCAGCGTCAGCCTGAATCTGGGCACGAGCGACCGCCCCAATCCAGTCAATGGAATGCACGCCACCGCGGACTTTTTCAGCGTCTTTGGTGTCACGCCGCTTCTCGGGCGGACTTTTTCCCCAGAGGAGGACTTGCCAAACGCGGGCAAGTTTGCGGTACTCACGTTCAACACGTGGAAGAATCGCCTAGGTGGAAACCGCGACATTGTGGGTAAGCCGATTCTCCTTAGTGGAGAGCAGTATGTTGTGCTCGGGGTCTTGCCTGAGGACTATCAGCCTGACCCGCCCACCGATCTCTATCTTCCGGCGCAATTCGATCCCAACAGCACGAATCAGGGGCACATCTACTACGTGGCGGGGCGGCTTCGGCCCAACGCATCCATTGCGTCGGCTCAGGCCGAGCTGGCAGTGATCGCCGATCAATTCCGTGCAGCCCACTCGGACGTCATGGACAAGTTGGAGACCGTGAATGTGGTTCCGCTGCGGGTGGCCATCGGCGGCGAGGTGCGTCTCGCGCTTCTGATTCTAGCTGGCGCAGTGGCCTTTGTCCTGCTGATTGCTTGCGGAAATGTTGCCGGTCTGTTGCTGGCACGCGCCACCGGACGGCAGAGGGAGATCGCGATTCGCACCGCGGTAGGAGCGACCCGCGGACGCATCATCCAGCAACTTCTGACAGAAAGCATGCTGCTGGGCCTGGCAGGTGGCGTGGCCGGATTGGTCTTGGGCAGCATCGGCGTTCGCGTGCTGCTCGCGTTGAGTCCCGGGAACATTCCGCGTATCAATGCTCCCGAACATTCCCTGGGTGGGTTGATGCTGGTCGATTGGCGCATACTCTTGTTTTTGTTTGGCATATCGCTGGCCACCGGTTTGCTGTTCGGGCTGTTTCCCGCGCTGCGCGTCTCTCGCTTCGATGTGAATGCGGTTCTGAAGGAATCCAGTGGGCGTTCCGGGACAGGCTTCAAGCACAGCCGGGTTCGAGGACTGCTGGTGATCAGTGAGATTGCGCTGGCGGTGATATTGCTCGCCGGCGCTGCGCTGATGATTCGCACGTTCGCCGGTTTGCGCTCAGTCAAATCGGGAATCGATACTTCCAACCTGCTCACTATGAGGAGCGCGATTTCCGGTAGCCGTTACGGCAGCACCGCGCAAGTGGAAAACATGGTGCGGCAGGCAACAGACCGCGTCCAAGCCTTGCCCGGTGTGGGTGTTGCCGCCTGCGCGGTCACTCTGCCGATGGACCAGGTGGGCATCGACATGCCATTCACGATCGAGGGCCATACACCGAAGAATGGCGAAAAATGGGAAGGCGACGAGTACTGGCGGTTCGTTTCCCCCGGATATTTCGAGGCGCTCCGCATTCCCCTTCTTCGCGGCCGCTACTTCACCCGTACGGATACGGGAAAGGCGAACCGCATCGCGATCGTCAATGAAGCGTTCGCTCGAAAGTATTGGCTCGACCAAGATCCCATCGGGCAACGCATGGTGATCGGCAAAGGGCTGGGCGACGTTTTTGACGAGCCGGCACGCGAGGTGGTTGGCATTGTTGGCAGCGTCACGGAGGGCGGGTTGGCCGGTGGAATGGTGCCCGTCATGTATGTTCCTCAAAGCCAGATTACAGACGGATTAACCAGACTCGGTGCCAGCCTGCTGCCGTTGAGCTGGGTAATTCGGACTAATGGCGATCCGCTTTCCATGGCTTCCGCCATTCGAAATGAATTCGAGGGCCTGGATCCCCAGTTGTCGCCCTCGCATATTGCCAACATGGATCAGCTGATCAGCGAGGGCAATGCGCGGCAGAACTTCAACACGCTGCTGCTTGCGGTATTTGCCTCGATTGCCTTGCTGCTAGCTGCAGTCGGAATCTACGGATTGATGTCCTACGCCGTGGAGCAACGCATGCAAGAGATTGGAATCCGGATGGCGATGGGAGCGGACCAGGAAAAAATCATGAGACTGGTGCTGGGCCAGGGTATGCGTCTGGCCATGGTTGGAACTGGTCTGGGTTTAGCTGGAGCGTTCGGCCTGACACGGCTGCTGTCGAAATTCCTGTTCGGCGTGAAACCGAGCGACCCGCTGGCATTTTCCATCGTCGCAGCGACCCTTATTGTGGTCACTCTGCTAGCGGCCTTCGTTCCGACCAGAAGGGCAATGCGCGTGGACCCGGTGGTGGCCCTTCGACAAGAATAGGCAGGTTTCGACTACATGGAAGTCCAGGAAACGGCGTTTTAGGGAGTTAGGCGTTGGTAGCTACTCGGGTCCGCTTCGGCGGCTTGCCCAAAAACCCATCCTCCGCGTTGCCCGTAACTGGCTGATTCTATGGTTATGTTATTTGTAAATATCACTGCCCACAAACAGATGTTTTTCGGCACATGCGACGGCGAGCGGGCAGCCCCAACATCACCGCCGATCGCGCGTACGTGCGTGCGCGAACCACTGCGGGCTACATTCTGACGGTCGATACGCACTGTGCTTGAGGGAGACGTTGAGTCCCGCTTGTGATTTGTCCTTGCGGAGAAAACGCTTTGCTGAGAGTTGAGGCGGTTGCGGAAGGACCCTGCAAGTTTCGGGGCTACAGGCTTGATTGACAAAATTGATGTGGATTACTACCGTAGGTGGCCATCAGCGACAAAGACTGAGGGTGCTGCTCAATGGACCGACCCGCGACCCAACTTGCAGCCGGAGCCGTCCGACCAAGTGGCACCGAGAATCCTCAGAGTGAAAAAACTCGCAGCCCGTCGCTAACTCACTTGACCCTTCTGACCCTGATCCCCACTTTCACCTCGCTCTTATCTATCCGAGACGCAAAGAATGGGACAGAGCAGAAGAGCATTTTGGCAAAGCGATGCGGCTAAAACCCAACGCGTATTGGATTCTACAGGGATATGCACACGCGAAGCTCTCAGCAAACATGGTCGACGAGGCCGAGCAACTTCTTTGCAGATGCGCGAATTTAGGGTCATCGTCACGTATCCGGCACGCGGACGCAGCGAGCGAAATAACTGAATGGAATTGAAACACTTAGAGTGGTGGGGCGGGGGGAGTCGGAATATTCGTGCGTGCTGAAAACACGCAAGTTATTGATTTTTCGACACGCCCAAATCGTTCTCGCATCAGAAATTGCGCCCAGCTGGAACGTATCTGGAACGCCGCAATGCGAGCGATTTTAGGCAGAACTCCCCGCAGTCATGTGCCTAAGCGGTGCTCCCCAGTCGATTATAAGTTGATAGATCTCGTCCAGGTAGCCCTTATAGATCTTCTCCTCGTTGCTTACCTGCTTCGCGACTTTCTCTGCCGCCAACTGAAACCTATCCCGAAATGCCCTATTCGCGAAGTTGAGCCTCCATTGCTGGATTTCCCGCAATCTTTGTCGCAACGCCACGAGGCTCTTGCTCGACGTGCCCTCTTCTTCCCAAGGTATATTCACTTGGGCTGACGTGCGGAGGTACTCAACCGTTGCTATGACACCTGGAGTCGCCCAATGAGCGGCGGACGAAAACTCGCGATCGCCCTCAACTGTTTCCACATCGGGAACGAGTTTGTTCTTCTCGACAGCCTGCCGCCATTCTGTATCTTGCGCCAGGACTATGCCTTGAATGAAGGGTCTGGTTTCTTCGTCCTGCACGAACTCATTCGCGTACGTATACGACTTCCGGAAGAGCTCCGCGCCCTCTTCAGGAACCTTCGATTCTTCCCACAATCGGCCTGCTGAAAAAAAGCGCGAGGTTTCCGCTGAACTCACTGTCCCAAATATTTCGCAAGGGACTACCGAAGGCAGTCTCGAAGAACGCCGCTTTCGAAATCATCTCGTGTGCTCGAAGGAACCGCGGAAAGAACTCATAGATCACTCGACGCGCTGCACCTAATGAAAAATAATTGAGCTGAACCCCAAGATGTATCCACAAGAACGATTCGAGTAACTCCGCTGCCACGAATGTCGCCTGCTTTTTTGCCAATTTATCCAAAACCGAAAAGTCTTAAACTATTCGAACAATCGCAAAGTCCACTGCGTCTACCCAAACTTTTCCACGGCAAAGGAACTTATTCTTGGACCTGGGAAGCACGGAAAGAATGTATCTCGCCCCCTCAGAGGTCTCTTCATATCCCTTTAGCTCAAAAGCATAATTATCAGTGTTCAGAGCGGTGGCTTCTTGATTCTCGATTCGGAGCGCTTCTTGCTCGCCTTCCAATAATTTCTTGAAAATACGGTCATTGATGAATTTGGAGCCGCTTTGTGAAATCACGGTAAATTGTTTTTTCGCGGGCGCTTGATATGCGACTTTCACTACCATCTCCGCATCGCGGTCACCCAAGGGACCGTGATACTTCAGCCGATAAACGCGCATTCCTTCTACGCGGTGGAGTGCGCAAGACCGCCCTCGGTTACTCTGTTCCACGTTCTTGACGACTTGTTCCACCGTGAGAGGAACATGGGTTGTACCAGTGTCCTGCTGTGCATGCGTCGACGGTTCGCCTATGAAAACGAGAGATACGCATAGCAATCCTAAGGACCGAACCGCGATGCTCCAGAGTGTACTCGCCATGCCAAGACCTTCCCACGCGCTCGGCAGAGCCAGCCCTCGATTTTCAAGAGGAAACGCTGCCCTTCAGGGTCGCGTGACAATACCTTCACCTTACCAACAAGGTCGTTGCAAGGAGTGTGCCGAAGGGAACAGCACCTGTAACCAGTTCGTCTTGGCTTACGTAACCCGACAACTGGAGCAAGTTAAACATCTCATTTTCCGGATTGCTTGGGGAAGGTGCTATTCCACTGCGCGATCTGTTCTTGCGTTGTCCGTCCCAGCGGTTCACGTGTCTAAGTGGACCGTTGCCCGCTGAATCACAAACATGTCCGCAAAAGGACAGATATCCGGCGTTCTCTCTTCTAATATGTTGTTCGTGGGGGAAGTAAAAAGACCGAAGCGCGGCATAAGTCCCCAAGTTTCAGCCTGAACCACAGCAGACATTCCCGGTTCCACTCCGCTCCACACCGTCGCATAGGAATCTTTGATCAATACACCATGACCCTGACGCAGGCGACCTGCGTTAGGCGCGAAATCGCTGTTATGGAGGCAGCGCATATGAAACTACTTGGAGCTATCGGTATATCAGGTCTCCTATTGCTTATCGGAAGCACCGCTGCCGCCTACGCACCGCAGGAACAGAGCGACAAGCCCGAAAAGCAGGAAGAAAAGGCCAAACCTGAAAAGCAGGACAAACAGGACAAGCCTGCCAAACAGGAAGCCAAACAGGCGAAGCAGGAACCACAGGACAAGCCCGCCAAACAGGATGCTAAACAGGCAAAGCAGGAACCACAAGACAAGCCTGCCAAACAGGATGCCAAACAGGCGAAGCAGGAACCACAGGACAAGCCCGCGCAGCAACAGAACCAGAAGAGTGCGCAGCAGTCACAGCCTGACGGTAGAAACCCTGGTAGCGGCGATCATGGTCGTATTTCTGACGACCACTACCGCGCCAGTTTTGGCAGCGGGCACAATTTCCATGTCAACCAAGGCGATTACGATCATCGGCGCTTCGATTACGGCGGGTATTCATTCGGGTTCATTGACCCATGGCCGGTAGGTTGGGGTTACACGGATAACGTTTACGTCGTTTACGACGACGGCGCTTACTACATGTATGACGTTGTCCATCCAGGCATCCGAATTTCCGTCAACATCCTTTAGTGATCTCTACAGACGGGTTGTGGCACGGCTCCGCTTGAGGAGAGCTTGACTCGGCACTCACCTTTGTAGTCGTGGGTGCTGAGCACGGAAAGAAATCCTGACGGTATTCGTACTCTGAAAGGTGGCTTTTATGTTGCTGCTCATTATCCTTCTAGTGCTGTTGTTCGGCGGTGGTGGCGGATACTACGGCTATTCCAGGTGGGGCACCGGAGGGGGCCTTGGGATCGTCGGGACGGTGCTGATGATTCTGCTAGTAGTGTATTTGCTCGGCGGATTGCGTCTCTGACTTGGGCCGGCTGCGCGCTTGTCCGGTTACGCGACTAATCAGGCACTGAAGAAATTTTCCGCAGGTTCGCACTCGACTCCTTCAATTCCGTGTCAGCGAACGCTCGCTTCAAAGTGTGCTGTAAAGAGCAGCTTTGCAGCCGCGCAATGTGCACAATGATGTCTACCGTGATTCGCAGTTTCTGGAGGTCAGTAATGAAGAAATACTTAGTAGCCGCAGCATGTCTCACCCTTGGTGCAGCAGTACTCTCTGCCCAGGATTTGAATAAAGAGCAAAAACGCCTCGAAGAAAGTGGCGTTGTCATGCAGGAGGTCCTCAACATCCCGGACAACATTCCTCATGAACTCCTCGAGAAAGCGCAATGTGTCATCGTGTTTCCTTCCTTGATGAAAGCAGCCTTTGTCGTCGGAGCCGAATACGGTCGCGGAGCCATGGTTTGCCGCACTGGCGATAAGTTCCGCGGCGCTTGGGGAGCTCCAGCCATGTACGCGCTCGAAGGCGCCAGCTTCGGCTTCCAAATCGGCGGCGAAGCGACCGACTTGATCTTGCTGGTCATGAACGATCGAGGCATGGAGTCGATTCTCAATAGCAAGGTGAAGTTGGGCGCCGATGCCTCCGTAGCCGCCGGACCCAAGGGTCGTGATGCTTCCGCGGATACCGACGCCTGGATGCGCGCCGAAATCCTCAGTTACTCGCGTTCCCGAGGTTTGTTTGCCGGCGTTTCAGTTGAAGGCACTACCCTTCGTCCCGATGACGATGCCAGCGAACAGGTCTATGGCCGCCCCGTCAAAGCCAAGGAAATCGTTAGAAGCGGACACATGGTCGTGCCTACAACGGGTCGTCACTTTGTCGACGTCCTCGAGAAGAGCGCGCCGCACAACGAATCGAAGGAAGCCGCTTCGAATCAGCATCAGAAGTAGTTGGGTCACCAGCTTGCCGGGACATTTCTTATCCCGGCAAGCCAACCATATTCAAAAAATAAGCCTGAGGGGATGTCGTCATGGGAATCGGCGGTGGCATGGTGGGCGACTCTTAAAGACTCGGGCTTCAAACCGCTTGATCTCTTCAATCTCGCGGTTGATTTGTTCGAAAGTTCCGCCAAAGTGTTCCTCTAAATACTTACGGCAAGTTTCACATCAATTCCGATGAGATAAGACAATTAGTCCCGATCAGAAGACTCCTACCCGCCCCAGATTCACACCGACGGCAGCCAGCCAAATAGCTGTTTACTTCAAATCATCCTTACCAGAGCGTTCGTTTGTGTGAGGGCCTTCCTAAGGTAAGCTAATCGCGACTTCAGTGATTGATCGAGGAGCACTGTGAACTCGCGATTCCTGTGGCGTGTCGCCGTAATTTGCGCTCTCTGCCTCGCTCTATCGACTGAAACGAAAGCGGACTCTCTGAAAACAACTGGGGTTCTGGTTGTTGTGACTATAGCCGCTGTGGCTACCGCTGTTGTGGTCCTCACCGTCATCCTCATCAAGGAGGCTAAAAAACAAACTATTACGGGTTGCGTGAACTCGGGCGAAAACGGAATGCTCTTGACTAATGAAAAAGATAAACACGTTTACGTTCTTTCTGGCAATACGACGGGTGTCAAGGTAGGCGAGCGATTGACTTTAATGGGCAAGAAGATCAAGCCCAACACTGGCGCGACGCCCGTTTGGGAAACGAAAAAGATCGGTAAAGATTTCGGGACTTGCCAACCGTAATGAAGCGCGTTCACAAGGCCAGTCCTGAATTGTTTATAGAACCAGCTCCTCCCCCACCAGCGAAATAATAGTCGCGTCGCGCGAGAGATTGCCAAGTCCGAATGTAACCGTGAGAAGGAGGCTCCTGGGCGCCGCGCTCCCAGCGGGAAATAGTCATTCGCTTTGCGTCCTGTGATTGCCATAACCGTTTATATAACGAATGATTGATGTTCTCGGACGGCGGATTCATTTACGCTGGCGCCTTAAATCGTTGGGTGCAAGTTCGTAGGCATCGTACTGCGGATGGGTAAACTTATTTCTCGCACCGAACAGCGTATACTTTGCGACGCACACCGGTCTTGGCTGAAGAGGTGCGAAAATGCCAGACGAAGAGTGGGTCAAAACACTTGAAGACGGCCGAAGAGTGAAATTTATCTACCAAGCACTTCCGGGCGACGGGGCATTTATCACCGCGCAGATTGCAGGGAATGCGGTCGTATATTCAGTCGTGTTGACCGAAGCAAGAAACCCTCTCACTCGTGAAAATGTCGAGAGCCATTTCAAGGGCGAGCTTTCAAAGAAGTAGTACCAATCATTTTGGAACATCACTCGCGGAACCGATGCAAGCTGCGCCACTACCCGCCAATCATTTCTCGGATTGTTACACAACGGTGCCCGGCAGCAACGCCGCACGTTGGGCAAGGGACGCAGGAGAACTGTTTCTTGGTCAGGTCTCTCATTCTCATTCAGTTAGAGTGCGATAAGACGAGCCGGTCTGGAACATTTTTCTGCTAACGCGGTTAAAATTCAAACTAACTTACTAGAGTAAAAATGAATCCTGTTTGATTTCGTCAGCAGTTTGTTCATGAACAATCTCTAGGGGTAGCGCCTAGAACTGCCGGAAGACTCGGCATTCATTACCGCGCAGATTGCAGGGAGCAAGGTCGTTTTATTCGATCGTGTTGACGGAAGCAAGAAATCCGATGAGCCGTGAAGATGTAGAAAGCCATTTTAACGCCGAACTTTCAAAGAAGTAGCAATCGGACAAGGGTTGTGCCCGCGTCCTTTGAAGGGCCCAATCCGCCGCTTCCCGAATCCAATACCGCGCCGTCCGGCTGTCAACATGTCGCATGTTCATTAACGCATTGACAGCCACCCTTACGAGCAGTCGGGCCGACTCCCACATTGCGTCATCGCTAACCAAGACATCAATCTCGTGTTCTGCTTCTCGCTCCGTCTTGAACGCGGCGACCCTCTCACCAGCGTCATCGATGATTTCAAACTGTGAGCCGACCGGTCGTATTCGATATTCGTCAGCCATAACCACCTCCCGAAGCAATATACACCCTCCGCTTTGTGGGGTCGGTACGGTGCCCGGCGGACAAATCCCAATGCCCGGTAACATCAGAGAACAGGGTACGGTGATTGCCGCGCTGGGCGCCAAGGGCGTCGGCCGGAAGCGGATCGCCGCCGAGATGGAGGTTGGAGCAGTCCCGCGGACGCTCTATTTCAGGCCGCCACGGTTCCCTCGCGCACTGTCGGACGAAAAGCGTTGACCGAACCACTTTCGGCTGGAAGGATTCAGCGAATCGGAGGAGGCTTTAAGGGAAATCTTTTTCGGTATTTTTGCTGTAGGTAAGAACAAGACCTTCAAAGTGCTCTCAGTTCAGCTACACATAACACCCGATTGTTTTTTAGTCGCTCTATTGGTAGGGTTGCGTCAGTCGTATGGATGCTCTCCAGCTTTTTGGCTGTCACCCGTTCGAGGTGACAGATGCCCACCTGGATTCTTATTTGCGCCAAATGCAAAACCGAGTTTGAACATTCACGGGTAATAGACGTAGGTAGGGGCAGTCTACTTGAGCCCGCCAAACCTGCGTTTGAGCCGATTGGCAACGAATGCGTATGCCCCAAGTGCGGCTATGGTGCGACCTACTTTCGAACCAATCTGCTGTACCGAGCCTGACGTTTATCCCTCACTGATGACTGTCCCGCATTGAATAGACTCTTCTGGCGTTTTCATGCTAAAAGCGTCATCCAATTTAAGGGGTGAGCCGTGCAAGGCCAGAATAAAGAACGCTGGAGAGTCCTCTGCGAACAAAGTGCCGTAGAGCAGGACCCTGAGTTGGGCAGATCACGGTCGGCTCTATCGCCTTCGCCCGCTTCCACGACGGATGCGAAGGCATGCAGTCGCAGATGAAGTCGCCGGACGATGCCCGAGAAGCGTAAGCGTTTTATTTCAGCGACGGCGTTTTGACGCGCGTCCACCTCGCCTCCGATTTGGTGTAGACTGGCCGCATTATGGCCGTTTCACTCATCAAAAGGGAGCATATAACCACCCCAACAGCTACTCCAATTCCCGTGCTCAGTGCTACCTTTACGCAGCATGAGGAATTTGAGTGCGCTCACTGTCCGACGGTATTCGATTTTGGGTTTTCTGCTGCTGACGGCAATTGCCTAAAGCAATGGCGTCCTATCGTTCAGGACGCGATTAACAAGGACCACAGCGACGGGCATCGCTTGATGGCGCTGACCCTTCCGCTTACTCCTGCGCTCGACAGCTTTACAAACCAATAGCCCAACGCCGCCAGCGGTTCACCGCTCGGCATACACCGTAGTGTCGGTTGTCTCGCGAGGGGACTGCGCGGTACCAACGGACACCGAAGCATTCGAGTTGGCTCAAGAGTTTTCGCTCGCCTCCACGACCGACGCGAAGTCGTCGCTAAGGTTCACGAATCCTTGTGGGGTTCATTTTGAAATTTAGACGCAGCGACCCGGTCGGTGGGGTCGCTGTTTTCGGGCCTAGAGGGATTTTTCTTTGAAGAGGAACCGCTAAACTCCCTAACTCTGCTCCCCGATTACAGGCAATAACTGTCTCGTTTTGCACAGTTTTCGAATATACGCTTACGTACCCTCTTGTTGGCTGACCCCGTAGAAAGAAGGTTCTATGAACGATACAGGGGTCTATTCATCGGAGCCCTACTACCTGTTCGCGGCCTTGGAGACAGACAGCGCTATAATGCCCACTCGGATTTGTGAGGCATTGGCTGCAATCGAACTGCGTCGCCCTAGCCTGATTGCAACAGGCGGTATCGAGGGAGGGCAATGGAGAACGCTCAACGAGGACTTCTGGCGCTAAAAGCTGAGCGCACCGCTTCCGTTTCTGACTTTAGCTCAGACTTTGAATCGTATCTCCGGTCATCTTTGAATTCGCCAGAGCTTTAGCCTTTAGGGCCAGCACGACATCGATGGCACGGCTTATGTCCTCTCTTTCGTCCGAGGCGCTTAGGTCTCCCAATTCCAAGATGCGCTCGAAGAACGCCTTTTCAGCGGTTGCCAATAACTTCACCAATGTCCGGGCTTCTTGTGCTAGCAGAGCTTCACCGTAAGGTTTATGCCACGCAGAAGGGCTTAGTTTGCATCTTTCGCGCTGGCGTTTTCTGATGTCCGGTAACCCGACTTACCAGGACTTGACGCAAAGCCGTGTTAAATTCGATTTCCGAGGGTGAGACGACTACATTTTGCTTCCAGTTTCCCGAGACCACTGTGGCCCCGTCGAAGCTAGGTTCAGCCCCGCCGGGGACACATCTCTAGTGGCCCTTCGCAGCCAGAATCTTTTCCTGGTTTCTTACGATTACGTTAAGCGTTTCCTGGTTCTTCTTGATCTCATCCTGGTTCTTTACAATGACATTCAGAGTTTCTTGATTCTTCTTGATGGCCTCTTGGTTTTTCAGGATCAAGGCTTGGTTTTCAAGAATCTTCTTCTGATTGGCGAGAATTTGTGTTTCTGGGACTGCTGCGGGTGAGGACATGAATGAAACCTCCTGGTGAATTTAGATTCGATTAAATTCTACTTAGACAAGTACAGCAGCTGCTGTGCGCTTCCGCACACATTCGCGGATATCTCAGTGTCGCTAAAAGCGTTTTGGGAGATCGGCGACGTAGAAGCTGACGTTGCCGCACTGAGAGCGCGTGGCGTGAAATTCGAGGAGTACGACGTAGCAGGCATGACGATGAGAAACGGCATTGTGACCGCGGGCGGAGCGAAAACCGCCTGGTTCAAGGACACCGAGGGAAATATTCTGGCCGATTAGCCAGCGCCTAGCAGCGTCCGGACAATCTACTTCGGAGAAGGACTGGCACAGGCCCTTACAGAACATAGCCGGAGAGCGGCGCGGAAGAGTCCAGAGGACTTCGTATTCTGCAAACAGAACGGAGAGCCACTGCACCCTGACGTGTTGCGAAAGGATGTGCTCTATCCCGCGCTGGACAGGGTTGGCATCCCGCGTAGTTCAGGGGCATCGGGGTTCCATGCCTTCAGACACTCAGCTGCGAGCTTCATTAACGAGCAGACTGGAAACCTGAAGCTCGCGCAGAAACTCCTAGGCCATTCGACAATTGACATGACGGCGGCCGTATACACGCACACTTCCGCAGAAGCAGAGCGCCAAGCAACGCTGGCTGTGGAACGAGCAATTTAGGGCGATTTGTTCCCCAATCTGTTCCCAATTGGGAACAATTCTAGTATCGCGCCAGTCAACTGAACTCGGAGGTTACGGTCATGGGAATTGTAAAGGTAAATAAAGAGGGCGCTTAGAGGATTTGCCTCAAAGCGCCCATGGTTGCGGGGGTCAGATTTGAACTGACGACCTTCGGGTTATGAGCCCGACGGGTCAACTCTAACTCTCGTTGATTGCGCTACCCTTACCCTCCGTTCTCGGCAAAATCCCCCCGTTTGGACCTCGATTTTGGACCTGTTTTGGACCTGGATGGCAGTTCTCTTCGATGAAGCTTTTTCGATCCAACTTGGTATCGAAGTGGCCGCATGAACCCTGCCACCTCTCAAAGCCCTAAAGAAATCCGCAAAAAAATCGGCCCGGCCGTGTGGCTGCTCGCGCTGCTATGGGATTCCATGCCCGCCGACTGGACCGGTAACACGTTTCTCTACGTCGCTGGCGGCAATGTCATCTCCGATGCCGAGTTCGCTGAACGTTTGGAAGTCTCACAAAGAACAATCGCGAAATGGCGAAGCAGGTTACGTGCGGCCGGAATGATCGGTTGGCTCGTGGCCCAAGGCCGGGGACGGGTGTTTTGGATCGCTGCAGGGAATCGGGGAAAGGCTGCAGAGTTGAAAGCAGCGGAACAGAAGCCTGCTCTTACTATGCCCGCGGCGTCGAGGTGGTTGCAATGAAGCCGGTTTTCACAGGGTTCGGAAATCCCCTGCGAAAGACGGCGCTCGCGGTGTTGAAAGCGCGGCAGTTATCGAGGGGCTTTAAGGGTTCTGAAATGAACTGTTTTTGGTAGCAGCAAAAGGAGAAATCCATGGGTATCGACCCTTTTTACGCAGGCGCTACTGCTAGGCCAGCGAGACGTTCTCCGTATCTACCGGGCGATGATGCCGTTAACGAACCTGACAATCTTAGCGATGTATCTAGTGCGTTGCCCGGGTCGCCTGCACGATCTCGCACCGGAGGAGCTACGGCGCTATCTCCGGGAGCAGGCACTAATCCGACGGGAGCTTACGCGCCCGACCCTAGTAGCTTCGGAACTTCTGGTGCCGGAAATCCTCAACCCAACATAATCCGGGATGTGTATTCGCCAGAGTTGCAAGGATTGAGCGAGCAACTTAACTCAGCCTATGAAGCACCGCGGCCGGGAATGTTCCGACAAGTTCTCGGGGGATTGCTGTCCCGCAAGAACCCAGCTATCGGTGGCCTGGTTAGTGGGGAAACGCAGCGTCAGCGGACCATCGAACCTTTGCAGCAGCAGTACAACCTCATCGGTAGCCAGATTCAGGCATCCCGAGCTGCGAGTACGCAGGACATTGAAAACCAACTCCATGCGGCACAAACCGGCCTGGCAGTGAAGCGCGGCAATCTTGCTGATGCACAGGCCGACGCCAAAGAAAGCCCGACGGACAAAATGCTCCATCAGGGTTATGACGCTGATGGCAACGCCATAGCGTTAATGCAGCGGCCCGACAACACCACATATACGCAGAAAATTCCCGGCATGATGAATCCAACCACGCAGAAAGATGAAACGCCGTTGCCACCGCAAGACATGAATATTGGCGGACAAAATCACAAAGTTCTATTCGACAAGCAGGGTCATGTGATTAAGGACTTGGGTCCGTCGAAGCTGCCTAACGAAAAAGACAATGAGGGAACGTGGCAACTGGATGAGGATGCGCAGGGCAATCCTACGCTGTTCAACTCTAAGACTGGACAAACGAAGGCAGCGCCTCCAGGGTTGGCGAAGACAGGAACAAAAGCTAAGGCCGATGCAGCTACAGAAAAACTGATTGGGCCTGCGCGTGATGCTCAGCAATATGCCAACGACTATCTGGCTAATGGGCGGTTCACCGGCGCTGGAGACGAAGCCCTACAAGAGAAGTTCTTTGAACTTGCGAAGCCTACGACTGGCTTCCGCATGACTCAGCCGCAGATCGACATGCTGCAGAACTCCCGCAGTTGGATGCAGTCACTGCAAGCCCACGCGCGTCATGCAACGACCGGCACATGGTTCAACGATGAGCAACGCCAGCAAATCGTGAGCACCATGAAAGATTTAGCGGACGCAAAGATGAAAGGCCAGGCTGGTGCGAGCGGCGGCTCAGCGGCCCCCGTGACGAGTGGAAGCGGCGGAATACAGATTATCCGAGACGCGAATGGAAGGATCACAGGCATAAAGTAAATGGCTAACGACGAGCAACTAAGTCAGCAGGACATTCAAGATTTACAAGTCATTGCTTCGCATCTGCCCACAGGCCATCCGATGCAGAAGAAACTCTCTGTGTTGCTGAACTCTCAGCCCACTCAATTTGAGAGAGACCGCCCGCAGATTCCCGAAAATTATGGCTTCACTCCTGAAAACATGATTGAAAGCGGGGTGAAGGGCCTGGGCAATGCGATCGGGGGATTGGCCGCTGGGGCTGTCGGCCCAGGCACTCCCATTGGAGTTTTGCGCGATGCATACCGCGGCGCCACTGGCCAACCCACGCTGGAGCAAGAGCAATTAGATACCGCAAAGAATCTCGCAGCCAGAGCATCGCAAACCAGCAGCCCGGTCGAGAAAGCTGGCCGCTATGCGGCGGCTGCATTAACACCGGTTGGCGGTCAGTTCATCACGCAGATGGGCGAACAAGCTGGCCGCGGCGATGTCGGCGGCGCTCTAGCCGAGACCGCAGGAACTTTTGGTGCTGGCGAATTGGCCAAGGGTGCCAGAGGAGCCCAGAACGCGGTACGCGGGGCAATTTATACACCCGAAGGCGCGCTGAAGCCAGGCATTGAAACTGCATCGCAAGTTGTGGGTGGGGCGGTTGGTGGTGGCGCCGGGGCTGTTGCAGGACATGGAACTGGCGCTCTTGCTGGCGTTTATGCCGGAGCCAAAATAGCCCCACGTATTACTCGGGCCTTATTTCCTCAACTTCCGGCCGCTCCACCTGCACCGGTCTATCCGGGTGCATACCTACCCATGGCGGATGATTTTTATGCGGCGCGCGGCGCGGAGATTAATGCGATCCGCCGGCAGCAACCGGACGCTTTTGCACCGACGCCCCCGGAACCTGCCCCTGTTTACCCTGGTGGTTCACTGCCCACGTATGAAGATTACGCAGCTAACCGTGGGGCAGAGATAAACGCCATCAGAAGACAGCAGCCCAATGCTTTCGCTCCGCCTGCGCCAGCGGAGCCGCCTCTAGGCAGCCCTGAGAATCCCGACTTCTATTCCAAGCTCCCCACGCGACTCCCACCGAATCTCCGCGGCGATCCTTTCTCGCCAACGCCGCCAGCGTATCAGTCACCGCTTGGGGATATTTCTTCAGCGGAAGGCGTGCGGGGATCGGTTCCCAAGCCAAGCGGTCGTCTGGTGCTTCTACCGCAAGAGGCCGCTGCGCTTGATCAATTGCAGGGGATCGCCAAAACCAGAGCTAGCCAGCATGGAATGCTTTACGCGGCAGGAATGCGACCGTCTGGCGGTGGTCGCGTGCCGGTGTCGCCAACTGGGATAGTCACGACGGAATATCCGGGGCCACGAGCGGAAGTCGATCCAGGTGCTGCCTATGCACCGCCATCATCTTTGCAGGGAAATCCTTCACCATTTGCGCCGCCGGAAGAAGACATTGCGACAGCTCGCTTACGGAGAGAGAGAGTTGCCGGAACGCTGCCCGGTACACGATCGCCCTATTCGCCTGCACCGGGGACACCGTAAATGCGATACGGGACTACCTGCGGCGGGAGCCGTAGTTGAAGGCGTATTTGCCGAGGATCTTCGCATGGTGGGAATCGTCGATGGGATGACAGGCGCGCCAGGCTTCGGCGGTGAGAATCGGATTGTAGCGGGTGGGTTTCCTGAAAAGCTTCGCCCCAAGCACGGGTATCGCTGGCCAAAAAAACGAAATTGTCCAAGTGGCGATAAGGCAGAGGAACAAAACCGATGCGATCTTTAGAGCGAGTTCAACCATTGACGGTCTCTCGATGCTTCCATTCTCGATCTTCGGGGCGGAGCAATCCATGGAACAAAGGTACTGGCCCGCCTACGCCCAGATGCTACCGGAGAGGTCCGAAATGACAGCACTTAAGCGCAAGCTGACAGGCGGTCATCCACGATGAAGCTTACCGCCCGGCAAGCTTACGAGCTCCTCGACAAGCACGGCTCCTACATCACCGAGATTTGCGATCGGTGCGGCCAGGGCATCGGACCGGTCCGCTTTACCCGAAAGGATGACTCCGGCGTGTGGTGCAGCCGGGAATGCCGGGGCGATCTTCATGGGGATGCTATTCGCAAGGGCGGGCGTCCACGAAAGTATCGAACCGAGGACGCAAGAACCGACGCAGAACGGCAGCAAAACGCAGAGCGCCAAAGAGCGTTTCGCGCGGGAGTCCAGCGTAACGGAAAACCCCCTCGCACCGTTGCGGAAACAAAAGACTTGCAGGCGCAAAAATCGCCTCTCTCGACTATCCCCCTTACCCATCATCTTCGCCCGACAGTGGGGCTGCCATGATGAATGCAGCGCGCAGAGGTAGAATAGCGGCGGTCGGTGTTCCACCTGAGAGATTGCGAATGAGGCGGCTGAGCATAAGACGTTTCCGTGAATGCCTTAAAATCGAAACTGAGCGCGCTGCTTTGCTGGACGAAATGGCCCGGCTGATTCGGTCCCGTGAGCGCCTGAGGAAAAAGACCGCCTCGGCAAAAAATACTCAGGACATCGAGACGATTTCCTTAAGGTTTGGACCGTTGGAGGATAGAAATAAGGAACTCGCCGAAAAAAAGTCCACATTGTGGCACGCAGTATTAGCGCTGGACGGGGCTGAATTGACGAATTGGGATCTTCTGAAAGAGCAGGAGCGTGTTGGCCGCGGACGGCAGTGGCTCGACCGTGTCATGAAGCATCTGGAGGAAAGTCACCTGGGCGTGGATATAGACGAAGGGGTGATGATGCAGATGGCGGATCTACGTGGGGAGTTAATGAGGCGGCGGTCCGAACTGAAAAGTAACCAAGAAAAGCACCAGTGGACTCAGGCAGAGGCTTGGGTGCGAAGATAAGGGGCGGGGCGGAACCTAAGATAGCGAAAGTCTTAGCCGAGACGATTCGCCAAGAATCTGTTTTGATGAGTTCGGCGGGAAGTGCCATGACTGAATCTAAAGTAGAAACGAAATAGAAACGAAATAGAAACATGCGACCCACAGGATTAGCCAAAACAGGCGGCAGGCAAAAGGGGGCTCAGAACAAAAGCACGCCACAGAAAAAAGAGCAGGGTCTCTTTCTTTCCACTCCTCATTGACGACGAAACGGAAGCTAAATTCTGGCGGTACTTCATGAGCGGCTATGTCGTTGACATCCAAGAAGATGGAAGCGAAAAGATCATCCCCATCCCCATCAATCCGATCTCTTGGGCATCGTTTAAACGCGCCGTAGAGTACAAGCGCGGAATGCCGATCCAGCCGATCGCCGCGCGTATTGATGGAACCGTGCAAATCGTTACAAATGTTCAGCTTCCAGAACAGCACGCATGAACGTAGAGACCAAGAGCGGAACCGAGCGTTTTATCTACGAGTATCATGCTTACGATCACCAGAAAGCGTTTCACGAATCACGACTGACCTACCGGCTTCTCGGAGGAGCTGCTGGCCCTGGCAAAACCCTAGCTCTTATCGAAGACCACATGCTGAACTGCAATCAGTTCAGTTTGCAGGATGCGCCGAAGTTCACACGCTTATCTTGCGGCGCACTCATCCCAAGCTCGAATCGACGGTCATTACTCGTTTTCGAGAGAAAATCCCCAAGGAACTCTATCGCGAATACAACGAGCAGAAGCACATCGTGACTTGGCTGAATGGGTCAACAACCCAATTCGGCTCGATGCAATACGAGCACGACGTATGGGGCTGGCAGGGCCAGTGGTACAAGATTGCTTACGACGAACTTACCGAGTTCACATTTCCTCAGTGGCAGAACATCTCCGCTTGGAATCGGTGTCCAGTTTCGCCACGAAGTACCAAGGACGGTGCGACCAACCCGATCGGCATCGGAGCACGATGGGTGGAGGATTTGTTCGTAAAGAAGCGTCCTTGTGCCGAAATGGATGTAAATCAGAAGGCACAATATTCTCCCGCGAATTACGGCTACTTTCCAGCAACGTATTTGGCCAATCCCATCTATGCAAACGACCCGCAGTACATCGCCAATTTGGACAGCTATCAAGCAGCTGTCAGCAAAGCGCTGAAACATGGAATCTGGGGAGTTGCCGGAGGATATTTCGACGGAGCCTGGGACGAAGCCTACAACGTCTACGCAGAGGGCTCTGTGCAGTTCGAGCCTTGGTGGAAGAAATGGTTGGGTGGCGATTGGGGTTTCGATCACAACAGCGTAATTCACTGGTTTTGCCTGGACGATTACGGGATTGTTCGCATCTACCGGGAACTGGTCTGCAACAAACACACTCCCGAGGAATTAGCGGAGCGCATCGTAAAGATGAGCGGGAACGAGCAGTACGCGATGTTCTCCTTTTCCCACGACGCCTTTGCCCAGCGACAGGATGTGAACCCGATTGGCTTGAGAATCGGCGCTGTGCTGAGGAAGGCTGGCGTCGTAGAGCCAACGCAATCCACCAAAGACAAAATAGGCCGGGAACAAATCCTCTACGACTACCTGAAAGGCCGCGTTCGCATTGGACAAATTTACAACGATCAGACAGGTAGCACCGAAGCTATGACCGCGGCAAAACTTCAAATCTCTGACTCTTGCGAAAATCTGATTCGAACTATTCCAGGTGCTCCACGCGATGAAAAGAACTCGGAGACCATTGCAGAATTTCTTGGGGATGATTCTTTGCAATCAAGTGGTTACGGGCTGTATGCAATGTTCGGTAAGCCGGCGCCTAAGCCCTTGGAAGTACGCATTGAAGAGCGTTTCCAGCATATCCAAAAGGTTGAGCCAGAGGCTACGATCACCCAGCTGATGATGGCACGAGCGCGAATCCAAGCCGAGGAGCAAGGGCGCATTCCGCGGCCAATGCGCATGAAACGACGTTGGGGGCTCCGAGGTGTCTGATCGCCGCGCTTCACTTACTCGACTCATCCAAAGCCTGCTCCCACTGACGCAGTTCCGTGATTTGCCGCATGATGCGGTCCGCTTTACTGATCGCTCCAGCGAGCGATAGCCGAACGGCAGCGCTCTCGAATGCTGTTCAATAAGTGCCAGAAATTGGTCGAAGCGACGAGGATGGTTTTCTCGGTCTAGTCTGGCTTCTCAAGTTGAACATCTTTTTCACTCAGGTGACGGTGCGTATTCTTGGACGGGGCCGTCCATGCCCCACATGACCTGCCAGGAACCGTCCTGTAGCCGCTGGGCGATTTCGAGGTACCGAAGCTCTTTGCGTGCGGACTCGCCGAGCGGCGAACCAGGTGTGAGTTCGATCGTCCCGCGGATAAATGCAAAATCTCCTCGGATGAGGATTTCTTCAGGTTTCACCTGCACCTGAAAACCGCCTCTCCGGATCACTTGAGCATAGTACTCCCGGCGTTCCTGCCAGGACTGAACTGGGTTGCGAAGATTGATGTCCACGTAGGAATCTCCGTAGAAACGCATAATGCGTTCCACCTCGCCGGTGTTAAACCCTTCAGCGAACTCGCTGGCCATGTGGCGCAGCTTCGCAATATCTTCCCGTTCAGACTCGGTGGACGGCATAGTGTGCTCCACAGACTTCCTTTCCCTCAAAGGCTCGGCGCGATCAGATTTTCATATTTATCGCAATCGAGAATCAAGCTGGCATGTGTTGAGCGCTAACTGGTTCGCTCACGTTCTAGCCGGCAATCCTCGCAGCATCCGGGAAGTGGTTCCTTCGCCAATTCGGGATGGCACGCGTACATCTTGCGGATACGTCAGCCCTCCCCGCTGAAAAGCCGGTGAGCCGAATTGTACATCGGGCGAAAGGCGACTAATCCGTGGTCCCAGGTCCACTGGTGAGGATAAGGGAGAGCCGAGTGCGCCTAAGATGCGGAGGCATTAATTCGCGAACGTCGCGTGCGTTGCAACAGATATTCGTAGCGGGCGCGAGTTTCGGAGGTGTGCGCGCAGCTTATCAGGTTGCCGACGCAGGTGAAGTTAACTGCTTCCCTTGTGAGATAAATATACTCATCATCATTGAACCGAGAAACACTTGTCCGCCCGATGGATACTGCCAACTCTCGTCCGGCGGATTCCTAATGTAGGCGCGCACTTCCGATTCGTCCATGGCTGGCGCCCATCCCGGCCCGAGCATTGAATCAAGTATTGACCATGCCACATGCCTAACCTGAACCCACGTCTTCGCCGTTTCCAGCTTGAGTGTAATGTCATCGAGAAGACTGGGGTGCGCCGCGAGAGTCTTTGCCCGAGGCAGCATAGCAATCAGGCTCTGCCAAATCTCATCGCCGACTGGGACGTTGGAGTCTTTCATGGCGGCGGCTGTTCGGGCGATTAGTTTTGAATTTGAGATCACGTAGTTGCGATCCATGACGCCCTCGTAGTGGCTAGATCGTAGCGTTATTCGTGGCCAAGGAAAAGCCGGTGTTAGGCAGGGTCTATCCGCGAACGGTGTCTTCGCGCAAGCTAACAAGGTGCTCGGATCGGCGCGATGGCAAACCCGCAAGCTGAGAGAGCAGGGATTGCTGCGCTTTACCTACGATGAAGCTGTGGCAAGGATGGTCCTTGGCTCCGCAGAACGGCCAAACGAGCCGCACTACCACCCCAAATGGGCCAGCGTGACATGCGGTTGACACGACGGGGCAGGAGGGCTACGCTTTCGGGCGGAGGGGAAGCCCAAAACGGAAATTCCGGCTTCCTGTCCTTTTGGCAGCTAACGACTAACGGACGCTTGTTTCTCTGCTCTGTCCCCCGATAGATACTTGGCTCATTCTGGCCGCGTTCGGAGGGGTGCATGTGAAAGTAATCCGCAGAGGTGAACAGCCCCATCATACCGAACCACATCAGTTGAACGTTCTCCGCTCTAATCCTCCCAGCGAAACTTACTGCTTCTACGAAAAGAACACCGGTGTGTCCCATTTTCACGTCGAGGCGGGGCAGGACGGGCAGTTTCCCGTCGAGGAAGCAGCCGGTCTACTGGCGATGCATTGCATGGTTCGCCGTCAATCGCCGCGCGACTACGTAGTGATGGTGGAAGCCGCGCATGAATCCCTGGGAGGCTTAACTGAGAAAGCCGAAAAGCTTCTGCAAGCCGGCCGTTCCGTCGGCAGTTCCGTGAAGCTGACGCGCCGGGAACAAGAAGTGCTCGGCGGAATCGTGCGAAGTCTAGCCAACAAAGAGATCGCCGCTTCGCTGAATGTTTCCGAGCGAACCGTAAAGTTCCATGTCTCGTCGCTGTTGACGAAATTCCGGGTGCGCCGGCGAATGGAGTTGGTGCGCGAAGCTACGCGGCATGCGCCCACGATGACAGGGCCGCAATCTCTCATGACACGGGAAGCGCGAGGATACGCGCCGCCTCCGGCGACCTACCACAGCGCACCGCGCGTGGGTCCGATTGCGCTCGCCAAGCGTCAAACCGCAGATCGCTAGGCCGGGAACCATGTGTAAATCGCAGGGTCGGTCAGCCGTCGTAACTTTCTTTCAATGGAACTCCGGAAGAGCTAGGTGGGGGTGGAAGCCCCCGCCGGGTACCACTTCAGGTACGGCGGCACGGCCTCAGGTCCATGCTCATTGAACGATGACGCCGCAAGCGATTCGCGCACCAGAGTTACCTGCGGGGTCGGTTTTATAGTCGTCTGTTTTTTCGTGAATCACAATCGACGTACCACCTTCGTGAAACAGCGAGTTCGGCCCGTCGCCCAGGGTAACGTTCGGATCCAAAAGCGACGCCTTACCATCTCCGCTGGCCTGCACCTGGATGTTGAGCAAGTCTCCGGCGTGCGGGCCTTCGGGATTGTCTTTTCCGTGTTTCTTCGAGGTTGGGCTGAGATGTCCTCCTGCGCTCGTGAAAGCAGGACCTTCACACTTGCCAACGGTATGTACGTGAATGCCATGCGTGCCGGGCGGCAGTTGCGAAACCTGTACGTCAATGCGAATCCCGCCATCGGCTTGGCGGATCGTCGCGGTACCGATCTTCTGTCCTTGTGCGTTGGCAATATCCGCGTGGGCGGACTGTGCCGCAGATTGGGCGAACGCGGCGGTCGTCCATACCAATGCAGCTGCGAGAACACAATTGCGGATTAACATGGTCTTTCCCTCCTGACGTTTACAGGTGCGATTGGCTGGCCCGTTTCAGTTGGACTGGAATTGCCTATGATACCGAACTTTGGTCCGCGGCGTCTCCTTTGCAGACAAACCTTGAGGCGCTCACGTTCGAGCCGGCAAGTCTCGCAGCCTCCGGGTAACGGCACCTTCGCCAATTCAGGATTGCATCCGTAGCAGTGCTGGTGATCTGCGGTGTGACCGCGTGGAATAAAGCGCGTGTGCTCGCAATCAGCATAGTGCAGCTCGACTGCGTTCTTACCCCAATAGTTCTCCGACATGGAAGACTCCGACGATTGGTTTGAATTGCAGGCGCGGAAGAGGAATCAGCAATACAGCAAGCCAGGCCATATCAAACAAGTTCGGCACGGCTAAGCCGCGCGAGGCTGCTTAGCTCCCATCTCCAATTCGATCAAATCGTCTCTAAAATCGAAGTACCCTTGAATTGGCTTGCCTGTTTTGTTCCAGTTCTCGTTATAGCTATCAATCGCCAGTTTTAGTTGGTGGCACTGGCTCACGACCTGCTGTCTCGTATGCGCGAACGAGATCTCCATATGCACATGCGGTGCGGTGCGCATATCGTCCCATCTAAATTCAAGTTTTCCCTGCACGTCGTACGGAGCCGCGTGTTTGACTCTGACTCTGCGGCCCTGCGGATCGTCGATATAGTCCTCTCGCATTGCCTCGGCGATTTGTTCGGCACACTGTCGAACGACCTTTGAGGGGTGAATGTCCCAAAGCTTCTCGCCGATTGCCCAATGAGCGATCTGTACTGCGGTTGCGGGCCACGGTTTCCCTAACGCGCGATACTTAGCAATTATTTTTTGGTTTTGTTCTATTAAACTCATCATATTCCTCACATATTTGCCGGCAATGTATGACCCCATCCATCGGTTAACGTCGAAGAAATCAAAGTTTCGCGCACTTTTACGAGCATTTCGCGGCTGTGGTACCAATCTACCTCTTTGCGATGTTGCAATTGCCCTAGAACAATCGCCGGATGTACACCAATTCGCGCGGCAAAATTCTTGATCTTCTGCTTTGAATACAAGGGCCTGACCCTATTGATAAAGTTCTCCATCTCCTGTTTATCGACCAAGAACTCTTCAGCGAAAGCATCAGCGCGCTTCTCAATGTCTGTCTTCTCCTCAAACGGGGTAGCGTTATCTCCAACGAGGTCAACATCCAGGATCGGCTTTGCTCCCAATGCATCTCGATATTTTACGTGGCCGCCTTCATGGAGCAGCAGAAACCAGAAGTGATCGAGTCGGTCGTATCTCATCGAGATAGCAATGACCGGGGAGAATTGATCAAGCCAAAATGTTGCACCATCAATCCTTCCTTTGCTCAGACCCTCAACCAATACAAATCGAACCCCGCCATCTGCCAAAATCTTGGACGCGTATCGAGTATCTTCTGAGTTTGCTCGAAGCTCTCGGAGTTTCGCTAAAGCGTCCGCAAATGATTTCTCGGAGAATTTGGCGGCCTTTACACCTTTTGCGATGTTCTTGGCGCGGCAAACCCAAGCAACCTGTGAAGGATTGGCGGTTGCTGTCGATTTCTTTGCGGCATAGCTTAGTTGGGAGTCTTCCTCCGTAGAATCCCTTTCAAGAAACCTTAAGACTCTGGTTTCCAAAAGGTCTATGTCCTTGGTTTCACTAATCCAGCCTCTCTTAACCATTTCCTTTATCGGCGCTAGGCCAAACAGGCGCGCTTTTCTTGAAATTGACTCATCGACGCGGACCTCTGAAAGCAATTGATAAGAGGTTTCAAGGTTCATCCAAAATTGTGCAGTGGTTCCGAACGCAGCTGCTAGATTGGAAGCAATGTCCGGAGAAATTGCGCGCTTGCCGTTGATGATATTGCTGATTACAGGAGATGGTAGTCCGGTGATTTCTGAAAGGTCTTCCTGTGTCCATCCACGGGCCTCAAGCTCATCCTTGAGGAACTCTCCAGGAGGAAAGGCCTCGGCCACTTTGGTAATATCAAGCATCGTCTCAGTCCCTCCTTTCAGTGATAATCCGCTATACTGACAACCACTATTTTCTTGTCCTTGCCTTTGCCGTGAAGTTCCACGATCAGTCTCCACTGGTCGTTCAGCCTCATCGAGTGTTGGTGACTCCTGTCTCCCTGAAGTTTTTCAAAGTGGGCCGACTTCATCTCACGGAAGTCGCGCTCGTCGGAAGCATTGCGGATAGCCCACATCCGCTTGCGGAACGCCTTAACAATCGCCTCAGAATAGCCGGCGGTGTATTTGGCATCCCGTTCAAGCCGTTCGAGACTTTCATCTTTGTACGAAACCTCGAATGACATGATTGATCGATGGGCCATTATGACTCTTCTCGCCCATCCCGTCAAGTGGTGTTTTAGTGTTTTATATAATTATATAAAATCAGTATGCAGCAACCAGATCGGACAGAAAAACATGTGTTTTCCGAACCCTGCCAACGCGCTTAACGTGGGCCGCTGAATCAACACTTTGCAGGTCGCGTTCTGATGGGGTTTTCGGAACCCGCTCTTGTACAACCATAATGAAATGACATCGGGAGCGAATCCGCTAGTCCAACTCGAAACAGTCAGGGGTTTCACCCTCTACGCCAGAAGCCTACTACCCCGCAGCGGCTCGCCTGGATTTTGCAGGCAAAATTCTTTGCCGCTTCATCGTGTAGAGTCCCAAATCTGCTTTACGCAACAGACCCTCAATCGAATCACCGTTTTGCGGGTAGACCGCAACACCGACGCTGATGGAAAGCTTGGGTCCCTTGCCGTCATTGGCAACCCTCTCGCGGATACGTTGGGCCACCAGCTTGGCCGCTTCTGCGTTTGTTTCCGGTAGGACCAGAGCAAACTCATCGCCTCCAAAGCGCGCCGCAGTATCGATGTCACGGCAACAGAAAGACAAAACATCAGCCACCCGGCAGAGCGCTCGGCTTCCTGTCATGTGTCCGTGATGGTCGTTGATGAGCTTTAAACCGTCCAGGTCGAATAGCAATACGGCAAACTTTCTTCTGGAGCGTTCGCAGCGCTTGATCTCCATGTCCAGCACATCCGCGAGGCGGCGGTAGTTGGCCAGACCAGTCAGCGGATCGCTGGCGGCCTGCTTCCGTAGGCGATTCTCCAGCTCGCGCTGTTTGGTGACATCTTCTGCGATGAGCTCGTAGGCGTTCAGTTCGCCCTGTTCACTGATCACTTCTTGCCCGCTGAGGTGGACCTTCAGAGTTGCGTGGTCCTTCCTGGTCCAGTCCATTTCGATAGGGTCGCCTAGACCCGCCTTGCCAGATTGCCCAAACAATTCTCTGCACTTGGCGAGGTCTTGAATAATGTCGCTCCCCAGATTCATTGCCAAGAGTTCTTCTCTCGATGCGTACCCAAGCATGCTAACCATCGTTTCATTCACTTCCAGAAACCTGCCGTCGAGACCGCAGCGGCAAATGCCGTAGTTCGGATTTCCTGCCAAGGCGCGGTAACGCGCTTCCGACCGTCCCAATTCTTTTTCCGCTCGATTTCGTTCATCGCGCAGCATCTTCTCATCCTGGGCTCGATGGATGGCCACAGGGAGATGGCTGATGCTACGCATTTCAATACAATCGCAGGCGCCCTTCAAAATGAGTTCCGCAACGGTTTCTCGTTTCGCGACGTGGACCAAGTAGATGACGGGAAGGGCCTTTTTGAGCTGGCGAAGACAGTCCAACACCTGCGCTTCTTGCCAGTTAGAGCTGGGGTATTCGGCTAGAACAAGATCGAAACACTGCGAACGAAGCCGGTCGGCGAACTGCTCGGGAGTGACAACGATATCGGAAGTGACCGTAAACCCCACCCTCCTGAGCTCATGCAGACACCGCTCGATATCCACCAGAGAGCGATGCACGAAGAGAATGCGCAAGAGATGCTTGCGGCTCTCCATTCCGTCCAAGGCAGTAGTTCGTTCAACTTGATTAAGTTCTAGCATTCCGAGCCAAGCCAATTCCCGGAAGTCGGTCCTACTTCCACCCAACTGCACCCGGGATGATTAGAGTTTACCCATAGACAGCCTGGCCAGAGAGGCGGTTAAGATCTGTCCTGTTTGGGACATGCGCTAGTACTAGTTCGTTAACTAATACGGCACACGACGCTTATTCATGAAATGGGGTTTTTCGTCGAGACTCAAAGCAGTGGCCTGCTCCTGTGCCGTTAGGCGCATCTTCTGCGAACGTCGCAATAATCATCGGCGCGCACCTCTCTCGATCCCGAATCGTAGTTTTAGGTTGCGGCCCGTCATCAAGAATTGAATCATCCGACGTGTTCTTATCGTTGGATGTCTCAGATTACCGGCAAGCTGCGCGGTGATAAACGCTCCGTCTTCCGGCAGTTCTCGATAGGTGAATTTCACGCCCCTGCCATCTTCAAGTTTCTTGATCCATTCTTCGTCTCGCATGGTCACGTACATCGAGATCCCGTCACATTGCCCGAGGCGGCGCAATGCGAGCGCACCTGGTCCAGGCTAGTGCTAGACCGGGTCGCCTTTACGTCGCTCTCCCGATCCACCAAAGCACTTTTGCGACAATCTTCCAGGAGTGTTTGGCGCTGAGAGTAACGGCCTCGTATTGCGCATTCTCGGGCAGTAGAACCTCTGTGTGGTCATAGCGCCGCAAGCGCGAGATAATCAGCCCCAAATCTCTGTGCCAGGCAATAACGATTTTTCCGTCGAGAGCGCTCCTGTCCGTTTCGAAGGAATCCGCGGCGACGACAAATCCATCCTGAATCAAGGGTGCCATCGAGTTGCCGCGCACGCGAAGGCAACTCGTGTAGGAGGGATGGGGACACCAGTCTGTTGGCGCTGCAACCATGTTCTCGACGGGCGCGTCGCTCAACACCGAAACGTTATCGCCCTTTTCGCCGTGAGAGGCCACGACCAATTTCAAAAGAGGGATCGCCACTAAGTTGACCTTGGCCTTGGCCCTCTTGGGGCCGCTTCCTGCAGACACGATTTCTAAATTCTGAAGTGGGATGGAGTCCACAGTCCGCTGGAGCCTGGGTACAGCGCGCATTACATCTTCGCTGCGAAGGCCGGCGCGCTCCCAGAAAAACCAACAGGTGGGGCCGCGCACGAGATTTCCAAGTCCAATGTAACCGTGAGAGGGAGGCTCTTGCGCGCCGCGCTCCCAGCGGGAGATGGTCATCGCCGAGAAACCGATTCTGGCGCCGAGGTCCGCCTGACTCAGCTTAATGTGGAGACGCAAATCGCTGATCGCCTTCGCCCACGCAGGCCGGGAGATTTTCGATTTGCGTATTGGGTCTGCCATAGCTGGTCGTCAAAATTTGCAGTTTCAGAGCCTGCCTGCTGCGATTGCGGGTGCTCTCGGTCCCGCTCAACCCTACGCTAAAGAGGGCCGGTCGGATATCCCAAACATGCTTGGCGCGGTAGCGTACTCTGAGTCGGATTACCGAACATGTGGCTTTCGAAGCGTCCGAACCGCCGTGGCCAAGGGTTCAAAAAACCCTTTCCCGAGTTTTTGAACCACCTAGGAGAGGCGCATCGCTCCGACTGGCCTTGTGGATCGTTCCGACGCCGATGCCTAGCTCTACGGCGATTCTCTTCCAGCCTACCCCTTGTGCTCGAAGAGCCGCGATTTTGGCTCTGTCGAGAACTCTAGGCGGCCGCCCCAGGCGCTTACCTTTGGCCCTGGCGTTGCGCAGGCCAGCTTTGACCCTCTCGACGATCAAACCGCGCTCCAGTTCCGCCACCGCTCCCAAAACCGTGAACACCATCTTGCCGGCCGGCGTGCTGGTGTCGAGCTGCTCGGAGAAGGAAACGAACTCGATGCCCTGGGCTCGGAACGTCTCCAGGGCTCGAAGCAGATGACTAACCGAACGCGCGAACCTATCGAACTTCCATACCACGACGACATCGAAGCGGCGTCGGTGGGCGTCGGCCATGAGGCGATCGAGCTCCGGGCGAGTCTCTTTCGTGCCGCTGATGCCGATGTCCACGTACTCGGCAAAAACCTTCCAGCCACGGCGCTCGGCGTACTCGCGCAGCTCGCGGGTCTGCATCGTCGGATCCTGTCCGTTGTTGGCCGTGCTGACGCGGGCATAAATGGCCACTCTCACCGCGTCCGCCTTTGCTCTTCCTTGAGCGCGGCCAAGACAGACTCGGATTGCTGTTTGCCGCGCGCGACGGCGCGGACGTGGGAGTAGCTAACGCCGAGCTTGGTCGCTACTCGTTGGTACGAGGCTTTGTCCTCCGCATTGGTCGGGTCGTAATAGGTGTGATGCACACCGTCTCCCAGCGCATTTTCCGGAAGTAGCCTCTGCTCCCATTTCGCCCCTCTAGCCGCGTGTGCGGGTTCTCCCTTGATTCCCTCGGCGATGATTTGCTTGAGGACATTAGATTCTCGCGTATAGCACTTGGAGCACATACCGTTGCCCCCGTGAATCCGCTCCTTTGTGTTGCAGATCATGCAACCAAGTCGTTCGTAACGTACGGTCCACTTCCGCTGTTCAGGGACGGTCTGCAGGCGCTTCAGTTCGTAGGCTATTTGCCGACTGCGAAAGAATGGCTCGAAGACAAACTCATCCCGCGCGGTAAGTATCTCGGCGACTTTCTCCTGAACAAGCCGGTCAAGCTCGGCGCGATCGACCGGGCCTCGCCTTATTTCTGCGGGTGACGGCAATACTTCGATGTGCAGCCTATTTTTTCGCATCGCCATTTTGCTTCCATCTCGGGTGACAACGTTCGAGGGTTGCCGTCAAACCTGAAACTGAAACGTGGGTGTAAATCTGAGTTGTGATGATCGACTCGTGGCCTAGGAGCGTTTGGATTGAGCGCAGGTCCGCGCCGCGCTCGAGTAGGTGCGTGGCGCAGCTGTGCCTAAGCATGTGTGGGTGAATGTGGCCAAGTCCGGCACGCCTGCCAAGCGCACCGATGACGATTCGAACCGTGTGAACGCCGATCGGCTTTTCGCGGGTTGCGCGCTTTGGTGGCTCCGTAGACTTACCCGCAAGATGTCGTTTCAGCGCTTCTTGGGCAGCTTTCCTGGACGTGATGTCATAGTCCCCGAGCCTGACGCTCAGCATAGTGCGATTGCCGCTAGCGTCGGTTTCGCGCCAGTAGCCTCGCCATACCCCCCAGGAATCGCGCGAGACGCCGCCGCGCTGGCGCCGCGAACCTTGGCCAGGTTCTTCTGACAAAAACAACGGCCCGCTCGTTCGCTCGCCTAGATAGGCTCGAAGCTTGGCGATTGCCATCCGGCCGATTGGTACAATGCGCTGTTTGTTGCCTTTGCCGGTTACGAGAACGGTGCGCGCTTCCCAATTGACGTCTAGGACCGTCATTCCGACAATTTCAGCGACACGGCATCCCGTCGCATACATCGTCTCGACAAGAGCCACGTCTCGGGGCGTTTGGGCCGCGGCGATCAGGCGCTCGGTCTCCTCGACGCCGAGAAAGCGCGGGAGTTTGCGCGTAGTTTTGCGGTTTGGTATGTCGCGGACCGGTGACGCTGTCACGACTCCTTCCGCTTCGAGAAACTGGAAAAAGCTATTCAGGGCATATTTGCGCTGGGCCATCGTTCCCGAGCTGCAACCTTGCTGGTGCTGCCAGTGCAGCCACTCTCGAACCTCTTTGTGGGCCACTTGAGAGACGTCGAGGCCACAAATGAAGTTGAGAAAATCCTGCACGGCCAGGCCGTAGGCAACGCCGGTATTCTCTGCCCGATAAACGCGCAGGTTCTTGAGAAAATCGTCAAGATAGGCTTGGTTCTCGGCTTCTCGATGGAGATGCCGTAATTCGCGTAAGCGGCCAGTAGGCATGTTTCACCGCTTCCCAGGAAACTGAAACCCGTTGCGGATCCAGTCCATGGCCGTCGATCTCTCGCGCGGCTCATGACGCGGGCAATACCCGCCACCAGTGCGCCAGAGGCAGCGCGGCGCCGTGCAATACCGCTCGGGGTGCGTCTGCTTGTGTCGGGCAACTTTGGCTGCTGTGTTCACGATATCCTCCGGGCCTCGCCGCTCTCATCGGCGCCGCAAGCGAGGCGAAACAAAGATGCGGCGGACGCCCCGATTGCGAGTCGGAGCGTTTCGGCTACGCAGCGATGCTTTCCTCGATGGCTTCCGGCGCTCCGAACACCCACGACTCGGCGGATGCCGTGTAGGTAAAGCGCAATCGGACCGGAGCTCCCTTCCAGCCGAGAAGCAGCACGCCCGTGCGCTGGCGTTCATCCACGCTCGATGTGCTTTCCTCTTTCACGACTGCCCAGCCGAGCTTCAAGGCTTCCCGAAACGAAGCAGGCAAGGCCGAACCTGCGTTGAGTGCTTTCATGAAATCCTCCAAGCGTCCCGCGTTCCTCATCGGCGGCGCGGCAGAACGCACAAGTGCGCCGGACACGCGGACAGGCAGAGAAGAACCGGCCCGCGTGTTTCGGAGCTATTCGACGACGAGAGAGACGGTGCGTGACGGCTTGGTGCTGGAGAGAACCTTGGCGCAGTAGGCTTCGCCGTCCAGCTTGAGCCGTTCGGCCAAGCGGACGACAACATCCTTCCACGACACGTTCCTGCGGAAGTTTTCCTTAAGCTCGGCTCGGTGATCGCCGGGCTCAAGGGAGGCGCCAGTCTCAAGCCGCACTTTGATGGACTGCTCGGCGGCTTCGACCTGCTCCTCGAGCTGAGAGAGACGACCGCGCAGAGAGAGCAAAACGGTCAGCTCTAATTGCGTGATCGGTTCAAGTGCGGGGAATGGAACGACTGTCAGATCCTCAGACTTGTAAGCCTCTAGTCTTTGGATAACTGCTGAGGATTTTTGCTGCTCAACGGGATGGATTACACTTTGCGTAGACATTTCAGCCTCCAGTTAGGTTGATTTGTTAGGGGCGTGTCGGTGTTTGCTGCACCGGCGCGTCCCGCTTTTCTTTTCTAGCGCTTCGGCTTCGGCTTCGGCTTACGGCCTCTCCCTTTGCGATAGTTTTCCTGCTTGTACTTCCGAACTCTCTCCAGGTCCGAATCAGTCCAATTGCGAAACACCTTACGTCCAACACGGAGCGGTTTCGGCATTCTCAATTTTCCACTAGCCAGCCAGCGCTCAAGTGTCGCTTGGTGAATCCCAACTCGTTTGGCGACTTCGGGTGTTGAGAGTGGACTCATTGCGTATCTAGACTCGCATATTTCTATTGACCTGTCAAGCCCCTTGTGCAAGAATCTTTGCGGGCCAAAGCCAAAGGTCACGAATCGTCAGGAAGGAGCAAGTCATGGGCAACCGAGACAAACGAAGTCGAGGGAAGAAAACACCAAAGAAAACACCAAAGAGAACGCCAAAGAAAACGCCAAAGAAAACGCCAAAGAAAACGCAACCCAAACCAGTCAGTAGGCCAACGATACCGGCTCCGGAATACAAACCGGTGGCGCCACCACCACCGTCACCGACATCGCAAACCGATGAGGGGACGGGAGAGTGAGCTAGACACTTGCAGAGCGCTGAGCATTAGAAGACAATGGGCTCAAATGGCGAAGAAGAATCCAGCGGCGGTCCATCTAGGCCGAAAGGGCGGTAAGGCCGCGGCAAGGAACAGGACCAAGGAAGAGCGCGCAGAACAAGCACGCAAGGCGGCTCAGGCCAGGTGGTCTAAGGCGCAAAAGATAGACAGTCCAGGTTAAGTATGCCCGCCCATACTCTCTATCGGCCCGCCCGGTTCCTGGACGGAATAGAGCGAAAGCTCAAGGCGAAGCACACGTTGGCGGCTTACAAGGTTATACATGCAATCGGGAGCCGGGTACGCCGGGACTACATGGAAAGCCGCTACACGAGCCGGGCGGAAGCTGACAGAGCTTTCAGGAAGTTAGTTGAGCAGGACGGGACCTGCAAATCGTGCAAGATCACGGTTATTCTCTGAACCACTGACGTCCTAAGATCCACTTTGAACCCAACGATGAGCAATGAAAGTGGAAGAATTTCGAAGTAATCGGAGATTTGCCATGTTGAGACTGCGAGCGGCCGCATTCCACGAAGCCGTCTCGGTTCAGAGGCTCGAGGCACTTTTTCGTTCGGACTGGAATGGTCTTTTCGCTGGCACAATCGCCATGCAGTGTCCGCAGTGTCGCGGTCCGTTCGGCGTATTCTTTCAGAGTTCAGATGACCCGAAAAATGCGGAATACCTCAAGGTCCTCGAGGACCTGATTGCGCAAGACTGTCAAGCTGGAAAGCACTCACTGGAGTTCAGGCTAACCGATTAAAGTCGTGAGCTAGTCACAGGTTCCTCGGCGATGCCCAAAGAAAAAGCCCCGGCTGGCACCGGGGCGAGAGAAGCAACGTGAATCGACGCGGGAAGGATACTCGGCTAGATGGACGCAAGGCAAGCCCTGCGGATGGATTCGGCATCACCGCGGACGCCCTCTCAGAAATCGAAGAAACTGTCTACAACAACCTAGATAGCAAGGCTTTGATGATTACGGGCGACTCTGTTTGGCAAGAACTGAAAGACTCGAGTCCGTATCCGCGCCTTTGCGGTCCCCCATTTTTACTGCGGGTTTTGTTGGCTGATAACGTAGCTCGGGAAGCTGCATGGCGGCTGCAGCCTTTACTCGCTGAGGCAGCCTGCGAGTATGCGGAGTTGCTCACTCGAACAATTTTGGATCATCAACAAACCAGTCGGCGGATTCACTGGAGGGTCATTGCTGACCAGGCCGTGGAGTTCTGCGCAACACTCACTCGTTGGGAAAAGTCGGCTCGCTGGCTTTTTGGCCCGTTTAAAGCAGCGGGGTTAAGTCTGAACAAGGACGTTACTCTCCGCACAAGGCCGGGGTTCTCGACAGCACTTTGTGCTTGGATGCTGCTCGGGCCGTACGCCAGACACCCACTCTCCACTGAACCTGAAGTAGAGACCGTACCTGAGATGCTGAGAAGGAAGATTAGGCACATCGTTCGGCTGGCTCCTGAGCGAAAGCCGATTAGAAAGCAGCGGCACAATCTAACGCAGGCGGAGATCGCCGATGTTAAGCGAGACAATCCGCGCGCTCCTATCGAGAGAATCTGTACGATTCTCGACGCAAAACGTTGGCCACTGATCGACAGTTGGAAAAATCCAAATCTTAAAACTTGGCATGCAACATGGGAATCATCGGAACACCGGCGCAAAGTAAAGCGATACATCAGCGGTGTGCCTGCTTCGCGCGAGAAAAAGACAACAATTTGAGCAGCAGGTGTTACGCCCGTTACGCAGAACCTTCATCACCGCTCTTAAATCCCTCATTTCGTCAATAACTTAGAGGCGTATCTCCTTCAGTGTTACGCATCCCTTCAAAATTCTGGTGATCCCTGCGACAACAGGGTTGTATTTCGCAGGGGGTTACACGGATGAATGATCTTCGCGAGCTGCGGCGCATGGCTGGTTGGACACAGCTAAAAACAGCGTATGCCAGCGGCATCAACCGGGCAAAACTCAGCCAAGCCGAATGTCGAGAAATCCTGTTGAGCGAGCTAGAGGAAGCGGCAGTGCGCCGCGTACTCATCGTGGCGATTCGTGATCGTGCGGCCAGAATCGACGGCGTATTGGAGAGCACAAGACCCGTGCAGGCCGCTACATGAAATCAGCTTTCGAACGCACCCGTAGCGCACGCCATGCACTGCCGGGTGAATCTCTTAGAAGGGAAAAAACGGAACGGAACAATGGGAAGAGTAATTGAAGTCGAAGATACAAGTCAACACCCTCCTGGCGCCACCAATCCGCGCCCGACACTTAGCGAGGTAGCGCAAGCCAAGCCGTTGCGCGGAACTGGCGCACCATCTCGTACCCGATCGCACTACGCGAATATCGCAAAATCGCTTTGCGAGCGCGGAGAGCAAGGGCTAGGCGTTCACGGTTCCTACCTGTACGAGCACCCGGAACTGTACGGGCGTTCGCCGCGCAATCGGATTCATGAACTCAAGCAAGACGGCTGGATTATTGGCAGAAAGCGTGTCGCCGGGGGCTTGGCTTTCTATTGGCTCATCCGTGACAACACTGGGCGAAGCTACCCTACATCGCATCATGGCGAATCCCGGCCAGCACAATCCCCTAAACCAGAAACCGCCTGGGAAGATCGTAAGCCCATCACTGGCCTAGAGCTGTGGGACGCGGCGGGAGTGCGCTGAAATGTTTATTCGGAGAAAGATAGCTAATAGTGCGGCCTATTACGATCTGGCGGAGTCCTACCGCGAAGATGGCGAAGTCAAAAAGCGAATCCTCATTTCCTTGGGCCGCTGCTCCAGCATCGAAGAGGCCATCCAAAGCACGGAATACCAGCTAAAGCGCTACCTCGCCAACCCCGATCCGGCACGCGCCAGGGACCGCAAAAAGGCCGAAAAACTCCGTCGCAAGCTGGAAATGCTGCGAATTGTGGTAACAAAAGCGTCTTCACTCCAAACCGTCAATTCTGACTACACCGAAAGATTGGAGCCTGTCGGTGCGGCGGCTCGTCCATGACCGTGGTGCGCCTCCACGTCGAGCGCATCAGCAACGGCGCCCTACCACGTCCTGAACGTCTTACGGTTCTGTGCGGGCAATTGACCATCCTTCGCATGCGAGCCGAGCAAGGCATCCCAGTGTCGGTTGAGGCGCTTGCGAGGGCAGAGCAGTTTGCGCGGACCCTCGAACTCTACGAGGTGGCCGCATGACGAATCACGGGCGCAAGCGCGGCGACAAGCCCTCATACCCCATCTGTGTATGGAATGGGATTTTCGACCACTACAAAAAAATCGGGATTGCCGTTTGGGAGTTTCTCTGGCTCATCGACGCCGTCACCGAGGAACAAGATGATATCGGATGGGTCTATGGCAAATCACCATTGAAAAT
This sequence comes from uncultured Acidobacteriota bacterium, assembly GCA_963832615.1. Lineage (GTDB taxonomy): Bacteria > Acidobacteriota > Terriglobia > Acidiferrales > UBA7541 > Acidiferrum. The sequence continues at coordinate 54,942 of CAWHVA010000023.1, read as the reverse complement.
TGAACGGATCGCGGCAGACCTAGGAATCGGAGACAGCACGGTGCGTCGCAACCTTGACCGACTGAAGGACGGCGGCTATATCGTGACGCAGAAAGCCCGCTATGGCCTCGTCGTCGGCGTAGTCAATTCCCGAAAAATCCGCCCGAGAACTTCAAATCTAGACCGCTCAGATATGAGCGGACAGGAATCCAGACCGCTCGAAAGTGAGCACTCTGACCGCTCAAAAGTGAGCGGACTGAACCCCAAAAGTGAGCGGACTGGCGATTCTATCCTTATTGACAATGCAGTTAGACAAAGAAGTAAGACAGCAGCCTCGGGCAAGCTTTGGACCCTGATAGGCGTCCCCCCGCAGAAGATGCCCCCGGCGTTTAGAGATCTATGTGAGCAACTATACGCGGCCAGGAATGGGCAGCCATTGTCCGAGTTTGTCGGGGCGTGCATGGACGGATGGGAGGCACTCGGAGGCGGAAGGCACCCGCGGGCGTTCGTCCAGGCCGCCAACCGAATCAGGGAGCAGGAAAAGAATCCACCACCGGCCGCGATAAAACCTCTGCCGGAAATGCCGTTCCAAACTAAGAAGGTGGGGCAATGCCTGACAAAGAGCTAGAGCCGACCAAGCACGATGACATGCTGGAACGAATCGCTCTCGGCGCGATTGTCTCCCATCACGGACAGGCAGGAGAGGCCTTGGACGCTCTGACGGAAGAGGATTTTTTTCATGCCGACCACCAAAAGATTTTCAAAGTTATGCAGGCCCTTGCGACGAGAGGGGAAACCGTTGACCTCGTTACGCTCTATGACGAAATAGGACGCATGGGAGATTTGCAGGGAGAAAACCTGTTTCAATCCCTCGGCAATCTCGGGCAGGACTCCCATAAGACGCAAGAGATCATGTATGCCGTCAGGGAATTGCGGCGCCTCTCGATGTCCAGGGAGTCTATCAAGCTGCTCGATAACGCCAAGGTGCTCTTGCAGCGGACGAGCTGTCAGACGGAAGAAATTCTCGACGGCACAATCGAAAAACTTTCCGAGATCGCGAGAAAGTCCGACGAGCTGGGCGAGCAGGGCGTGACTCACTTCGAGGCGGCAGGGCAAGCGCTTGCGGAACTCGGCGGTGACCCCGGCCCGAAAATTTACACGGACGTAGGCCGCCTCGACCAGTGGACCGGAGGCTTCCGGCCTGGGGAACTTGTAATCATCACTGCGGAAACTGGTAGCGGGAAAACCCTACTCGCACAACAAACCCGTGCGCGGGCCTGCCGCGATGGATACCACTCCCTGTTTTGTTCCGGCGAAATGTGGGCAAGGCATCTCTTGAAGCGCGAACTCGCGGCGGCTGCCAACGTGGACCCGATAAAAATGCGCCGGGATGATTTGCTGACCAGCGAAGACATGCAGGCGCTCATCACGGCGGCGGCGCACCAGTGCAAGAGATGCCGCATCCTCGACGGCGAATTGGAGATTACGCGCATTCGTCGGGTAGCGCGAGGACTGAAAGCCCGCGCCGGATTGGATCTTTTGATTTTGGATTATGACGAACTGATCGAAGCCCCCGGCAAAGACGAGAACGAACAATTGCGGCGCTTGGTGCGCATGGCGAAGAGCATCGGCATGGAACTGGATTGCGCGGTGCTGCTCATCAGCCAGCTACGGAAAGAATACGGCCACACCCAAAACGACAAACCGGACACCCGCCCGCCAAGTCTCAGCCGGCTTTACGGCAGCGGCGCCAAGATCAAACACGCGAGCATCGTTGTCTATGCCGATCGTAAGTGGGAGGAAAATTTGGAAGGCGTGGAAAAAGACGCCGTTCTCTGGGTGCTGAAGAATCGGGATGGTCGCACCGGCCCGATACCCGCCAAGTTCAACGTGAATAAGTTGCGTTTCGAGGAAGCAAGAGAAGAGGCGGCCGTGTGGCAGGACCGCACGCAGCCGCGCGAGGCAGAGGGCTGAATTGGCGACGGCGCTCCAAATCGTTCCTGCCAGCAACGACAACGAATCGTTGCTCCGTTCAGCGCGTGCGTGTACTGTGACGAACGAAGGGCAGCGCGTCAACGAGCGAAAGGAAAGATCCTTGGCTCGGAGACGCTTTCAGCAAGGGCAACTTGTACGACAGGAGAGGCATGACGAAGCCGGTCGCATCGACAAGGATCGGAGCGTTTGGCTCGGCCGTTGGCGCGAAGATGAAGTGCGCGACGGCGGAGTGCATCGCGTGCGGCGGACATGCGTGCTCGGAACTCTTCGCGAACTCCCGACAGAAAAGCTCGCCGCGAAAGAGCTCCGTGACTGCATTGATCGTGCCGCCGTAAACTCTGCAACGTACCGGCCGAGGGTAGCCTCGATATTCGGCGATCTCGCGAATCGCTGGGAATCGACGGTGCTCGGCCAATTGAAACCGTCAACTCAGGTGAACTTTCGATCTCACCTGAAAAAGTACATCAAGCCGTATTTCGGAGCGATGCCACTGAGGGAAATCACGACAGAAGTTGTCCAGCAATTCGTTGCTGGTATTCACACTTCGCCGAAGACGGTGCGCAACGTCATCGCGACGTTTCGTGTCGTGTGGGGCTCGGTGCAGGCGTGGACTCACGTCGATCACGATCCCTTCGATAAACTTCGGCTTGCCAAGTCCAACCGCTCGAGGCAGTTCTGTTTCACGATCGAGGAAGCCCGCCGGATCATCACCGCAGCACAGGAACCTCACCGCGCATTCTACTGGCTCGCTCTTGAGACCGGAATGCGTGCAGGCGAACTCTGCGCTCTGCGCGTCGATGACTTGGATCTCGAAGCTTGCATTGCGCACGTGAATCAGAGCGCATGGGGCGGCCGTCTGCACGATCCGAAGAGTGCGAGCGGGATTCGCGGTATCGGGATCTCGCCACAGCTCGCGGCACACTTGAAGACGTGGCTCACGACCTGGCGACCGAATGAGCGTCGGCTTCTCTTCGCGACGCGCACCGGCACGCCATGGGATCACAATCTGCTTCGGAAACGCCAGTTCAGAAAACTCCTCGCGGACCTCAAGATCGAAGTGCCGCGCGGCGGCGGGTTCCACGCTTTCCGCCGACTGAACGCGACGTTGCTGGACAGGCTACAGGCTCCGGTGAAAATCCGGCAGGAGCGACTCGGCCACAGCGACCCGAAGGTTACACTCAACACGTACACTCACATCGCGAGTGAGGACGAAAAGCGAATCGCGGAACAAATGGGCGGAATTTTGGACCTGAGGTTGGACCTGGACAATGCTGAGAACAAAAAAACTGGAGTTAGGGAGCATCCTAACTCCAGCTATATCAACTAGAAAATGGTTGCGGGGGTCAGATTTGAACTGACGACCTTCGGGTTATGAGCCCGACGAGCTACCAGGCTGCTCCACCCCGCAACACGACTATAGCGGAGCAGCAGTCTCGCGTCAAATCGGCCTCGCGGCGGAAAGCGGCCACGAAACCCGCGCAAGCTCTACCAGGTATTGTACGGCGTCCCTTCGATCGACGAAGTCATCGGCGAACTCGAGTGCACATCCACGATTCCGTTGTTCGTCTGATCCGGACTCAACACCAAATCCCCAAAATCCAGGTGCCAATCTTTTGCCCGGGTCATCGGATCCACAGGAACTTCCCGCAAGTACGGTGCTTGAGGATTCACCAAATCCTCCAGCGACTGCGGCGCCGCCTCTTTGTCCAGCGTGTAATTGTCGATGGCCTGCCGCATCACCTGCAGATCGGTCTTCAGCGTTGCTTCTTTCGCGCGCTGCACCGACCGGTCATAGCGCGCCGCCGCAATCCCCACCAAAATAAAAATGATGGTGATCACGATCATCAATTCGATCAAAGTGAAACCAGCACCCGGCCCCATCCGCCGTCTGCGCCCAAACGCCAATCCGCCCAGCTTGAAGACTCCATCCATGCTGCACCCTCGCATCAACTACCAGTCCGAGTATTTCGTCCCGTCGCTGGCAGTCCCCTGTGATTTCGAGAATACGTCGAACACGTTCTTGCCACCCCAACTCGTTGAGTCCGGATCATCCTGAACGGCACGTAGTCCCCACTCCGTCTGGCCGGTCATCGGATCCTTGGGAATCCTGCGAAGAAATCGGATTTTGCGGTCATTACCCGCCCCGAGTTGCACGCCCTTCACCAGCGTCTCCAAATCCGGCGGATAACCTTCGCTTCCGACTTCGATCCGAATCAAATTGCGGTCCGCCAAATCCTTATACCGGTCGATGGCGTCGCGCATCTGACGCAAGTCGTAGTGCAACTCCGCTTCCCGTTTGTGCACGATGGTATAGCGCGCAATCGGCAAAGCCGCAGACGTCAGCACCAGTAGGATCGAGCAGGCCAGGATCAACTCCAGAAGTGTCATGCCCGCTTCCGTTACTGTCCCTCGGTCCCGAAATCGCCGAAATCGTTTCCTGCGTAACATTTTGTCTTGCGGCTTTGCCTTTTGACTAGGGTTGAACTTGCAACGTAGCCTCGCTGGTCACCAGCGGGATGGCCTTCTGCTGCGAGTCTTTCGCATTCACCTGCACGATCGACAGATTCGACGTGCCGGGAGCAATCGCCTTCACCACAATGCCCATGATCGTGCCCGTGCCGCTAACGCCTATCGTGTTGGGTTGCCGCGTCGCCGAAATGATCGCCTGTCCGTGTTCCTTGTTGATATTGGTTACGATGGCGATCTCCTGATTCCCGCCCTGCAGAAACCCTCCGTGCTGCACTTCTTCCACGCTGATCACTGCCGGGTTGTACTGCACCAGGAAGGGAATCGAGAACAGGTCGTTCACGTTGTCGACCACCACACCAATCGTCGATTGCTGCCCCACCTTCATCGACAGACTCCGCGGCTCGAAGCGCATCTGCGCGGACTGTCCACCCTGCGCCGCATTCGCCGCCGGAGGAGCCGCCGCCGTCGGGGGAGTCCCCGGCCCTTGAGGCAACTGTTGCGATGGGCCGCGCACGTCATTTTCACGCCGCACCTGCACGTTCGTTTCGGATCCGGAATACAACGCTCGCAGGTTCGCGCGGGTCCAGTCGGGCATGCGCACGATATGCGGCGTCAGAATGATCAGAATTTCGTCGTCCTCGGAACTCTTGCTGTCTTCCGAGAACAGATATCTCAACAGCGGCACATGCGCCAGTCCTGGCCACCCATTGATGTTCTTCGTGTCCGACTTTGCCACCAATCCGCCCAGGATGCTCGCTTCGCCTTCCTTCAACCGGATCTCGTGATCCAGCTTTCTCTGGCTGATGATCGGCTGCTGAATCCCTCCGATATTCGACTGCCCGGTCACCGAGGAAACTTCCACGCTCACCTTCAAACTCACTTCGTGGTTCGGGTGCACGCGCGGTGTAATGTCCACGTTGACGCCGACATCGATGTATTGAAATTGCGTGTTCACCAACGGGTTCACGAACCCACTTCCCGCCGTCGACCCCACACCAACGCCCGCCTGGAAGCTGCCCGTCGCCACCGGCACGCGATCCCCGATGCGCAACTTCGCGGGCTGCCCATCCACCGACCGCACCTCGGGATTTTGAATGATCTTCGTCGTCGAATCATTCAGCAGGGCGTTGGCCGTGAAGGTTGGCAGCGTAACGGCGTAATTCTCACCAGTCAGGTGCGCGAGATCTTGCCAGCGTCAAAATATTCGTCGTGCTCGAGGTCGAAGAACCGGTGTTCGTATTTGTGCCGCCGCTGGTCGTGGTTGTCGTTCCCGGCGGTACTATCTGAATCGACGCCGACTGCCCCGGCAAAATTCCCAGGTTTCGCATCTGGTCCAGCCGCGCTTCCAGCACCTGCACCTGGATCACTACCTCCGGCTTGGCCTTGTCGATATCCCGGATCATCTTTTCCGCGATCGCCAGTTGGTCCGGTGAAGCCCGGATGATGATCGCGTTCTGCGCGTTGAGCTGTTGAATGCGCTTCAAATCCAGCAATTGCCGCAGCCCCGTAACGATCTCCGTCAGGTCCTGCGCTTGCACCGTATTTGACAAATAAAATGTCCGTACTACCTGCTCTTCATAGTCCCTGCGCTTCTGCGGCTGGTCCGGAATCACATAAATAATGTTTTCCGTCACCGGCTTCCAGAATGCCTTGCTTTCCAGCGACACGATCTCCAGCGCCTGCTCCAGCGTCACGTTGGTCAGATCCACTGGAATTCGCCGGGCAGGGAAGTCCGGGTCGTAGACGATCGTCAATCCCGCCAGCTTCCCGATCGTATCGAACACGATCTTGGCGTCATTCGACATGTGCAAGCTGATGGGCGCGCGCGACAGCGGCTTGATCTCCGGTGGTTCGGAAGCCAGCGACGGTTGCTCCGAATCCGCGCTAGCCTCAGCGGCCGCGTCCGCCGCGTGGTTTCGCTCCCCGATGGTCTCCGCAACCTTCCGAAGCTCTTGTTCCGCGATGGGGCTCGAGGGATCGATCGCTATCGCCCTCTGGAACTCTCCCGCCGCCCCTTGCAGGTCGCCCCGCTCGCGGAGTTTTACCCCCGCTCTTGACGTGGGAAGCGGACGCCTCAAACCGCGCCTGGTTGAATTTGATCTGATATTCGGCGTTCTCTGGCTCGCTCTTCAGAGCTTTTTGGTAGAAGTCGTACGCCGCATCGTAATCCTGCAGGTTCTCGGCCTTTCGCCCCTGCTGGTAGTCTTCTTTTCCCTTCGGACAGCCCGCCGCCAATAGCCCGACACTCACGCATAAAATCGTCTTGCTCCATCCTCGCATGTACTCTCCATGGCTCGGGCACAAATCTGGTCGAAGTCTAGCATCGGGTTAGAGGCCGGACAAGCAACGGAAGGTTGGCTGTCTTGCATATGATACCCCGCCCATCTAACATTTAACGTCAGTGTCACGTAGGATTAACGAGTGCCCAAGCCGCCCAACGAAGCCCGCCAAGCCGCCAACCAAGTCCAAGGAGCAGGAAAAAGAAGTGATCGTCGCCCAAAACCGCGCCGCCTCCTACAACTATCACCTGCTGGAGAAGCTTGAGGCCGGCATGGTCCTTCACGGCACCGAGGTGAAGGCCCTGCGCGAAGGAAAAGCGAATATCCGCGACGCCTTCGTCGACTTCAAGCCCAGCGGCCCCTGGCTCGTCAACGCCCACATCGCCCAATACAATCCCGGCGGCCCCTGGAATCACGAGCCTCTCGGCTCCCGCAAGCTCCTGCTCCACAAAAACGAGATTTACAAGTTGGCCGGCCGCGTCCAGTCCAAAGGTTTAACTGTCATCCCGCTACGGATATACTTCCGTGACGGCATTGCCAAATGCGAAATTGCCCTGGCCCAAGGCAAGAAGACGTGGGACCGCCGCCAGGACGAACGCACCAAGGAAGCCCGCCGCGACGTTGACCAAGCCATGTATCGCAATCGGAGGCGATAAAAAGCAATCATGCAGATCACCCTGGAAACCAAGCCCTACGCCACACTCGAGACCGACGCCCTGGTCTCCTACGTTTTTGAAGACCCCGACCCCATCCAAGGCACCTTCGCCGAAATCGATAAATCCGCAAATGGCCTGCTGCGCAAACTCTCGACGAGCGCCGAATTTACCGGCAAACCGCTGGAAATGACCCTGATCCACGCTCCCGCAGGCCTGAAAGCCACCCGCCTCCTCTTAGTCGGAGCAGGGAAGCGCGACAAATTCGATGTTGCCACCCTCCGCAAGATTGCCGGCGCCGCGCTCCGCTACCTCAAATCCCGCTCCGTCAAGCAACTAGCCTTTCTAGTCCGCGAGAACGACCTCAACGAAGACTCCGCTCAAGCCATCGCCGAAGGCGCGATAACCGCCAATTTCGAGACCGACAAATACAAGTCCGATAAGAAAAACGATAAGTCCATCGACTCCGTCGTGATCGCTGGCTACTCCGACAAAGAAAAAGCCGCCGGCGAAAAAGGCCTGACCCGCGGCCGCATCATCGCCGAAGCCCAAAACTTCGCCCGCGACCTGGTCAACGAGCCGTCCAACAAGCTCACCCCTAAGATCCTCGCCGAAAAAGCCGAAGCCATGGCCAAAGAGTCCGGCCTGGCGGTAGACATCCTCGACGAAAAGCGCATCGCCGACCTGAAAATGGGCGCCCTCCTAAGCGTAGCGCAGGGCGGCCCCGAGCCCCCGCGCATGATCGTCGTCACCTACACGCCCGCGAATCCCAAGCCCGGCGCACCGGTTATCGGCCTCGTCGGCAAAGCCGTAACCTTCGACACCGGCGGCATCTCCATCAAGCCCGCCGACGGCATGGAAAAAATGAAGTACGACATGGCCGGCGGCGCCACCATGCTAGGAGTGATGCGCGCCCTGGCCGAACTAAAACCCAACGTAAAAGTGATCTGCGTAGTCCCCAGCACCGAAAACATGCCCGGCGGCAAAGCCCAAAAGCCCGGCGACATCCAGACCGCGATGTCCGGCAAGACCATCGAAGTGCTAAACACCGACGCCGAAGGCCGCCTGATCCTGGCCGACGGAGTCCACTACGCCAAGCAACTAGGCGCCACGCATCTGGTAGACGCCGCAACGCTTAACCGGCGCGATCGTAGTAGCGCTAGCCAACATCAACGTAGGCGTCTTCGGCGGCTCCGACCAATCCTGGACCGACAAGCTCCTGGCCTCCGCCAAAGCCGTAGGCGAAAAAATGTGGCAAATGCCCATGGACGACGAATACCGCGAATTCATAAAGGGCAGCTTCGCCGACATCCAAAACATCGGCAGCGGCAAAGGCGGCGGCAGCATAACGGGCGCCTGGTTCATCCGCGAATTCGCCGGCGACACCCCCTGGATCCACCTCGACATAGCAGGCACAGCCTGGAACGACGACGCCAAACCCTGGCTAGCGAAAGGTCCAACAGGCGTAGCCCTACGCACCCTAGTCAACCTAGTCATGTCCTACTGACCGATTGCCTGTAGGGGCGCAGCACCGCTGCGCCCCATCCCGGCACCAACTTCTGCCATACGATTTCCGACCTTTAATTGACCCCTCCTCTACATCTTCTCCGGTGCTTCAATCCCCAACAAATCCAATACGCGCACCAACTCTCGCTCCACCACTTCCGTCAACCCCAACAAAAACGCGCGTTTCTGCTCATCCGTCTCCGACAAAATATGGTGCTTGTGATAAAAATTATTAAACCCCTGCGCCAACTGAAACGCATACTTCGCCAAAAACGCCGGCTCCTGCGCCGCAATCGTTGCGTCCACCGCGGTATCCGCTGACCCCGCAAGCAGCAATAATTCCCACAAGCCGCTGCCGTCGGGACCACCCAAAATCGTTCGCACGGTCTCCGCAGTCAATTCCGCCCGCCCAGCCCCGGCCTCCACTCCCTTGCGCCGTATCCCTCGAATGCGCACTACCGCGTACTGGCAATACAGGCCCGGTCTCCCCCTCAAAACTCAAGCGCATCCGCGAAATCAAACGCGATAATCGCGTTCCGCGTGAACTTCAAAAGAAAAAATCGCAAAGCCCCTACGGCGATCTCATGAGCCGTCCGAACCCGCTCCTCCTCGCTCATCTCCGGATGCCGCTGCGCCACCTCCGCCAGAGTCGCCCCCTCCAACTTGTCGATCAAATCGTCGGCCTTAACGCCCAGCCCCTTCCGCCCGCTCACCTCCACGTAAGGTTTCCTATCTTCCTCCGGCCCCAACTCATATCCCATCTCCGCCGCGCACCGCGGCGTCAAGGCCACAATCTCGTAAGACAAATGAATCGACTGCTTCGCCGCCTCTGGATGCCCCAATCTCTGCAAACCCGCCGCCACCACCTGCTGCAAATAAGCCTGCCGCGCATCAATCACGTTATAAACAGTAGCCGCAGGCGCGCCAAAGTCCGGCGCCCCAGGATCGTCCTTGAACGTGGTAGTGGCCCAAACCGTATCCCCCTCAGGCGCCTTAGGCCACTTTCGATAGTGAAAATCCTTCCCCAAGCAGCCCAAACTTCCACAGCTGATACGCAATGTCCTTCCCGACATAAGTAACAGTCCCATTCGACCGCACAATAATCTTGTCCTGCTAGTTCTCGTCGTCCTCGTCCTCGTTCTTCTCTGTGTCCTCTGTGCCCGCCGCTTCTGTGCCCTCTGTGTTAATTCCTTCCTTCTCTTCGTCTTTCCACGGCATAGACCCAACACCCAGCCATCTTCCCGCTAGTAGCCAACTGAATCGCCCCAGACTCCTTCAACTTCGCAAACGCCGCATCCCAAAAATGCAAATGCAAAATCTCGCTCTCCCGCGCCAACAACTCGTAGTGAATCCCCAACCGCGCCATCGTCCGCAAATGAAATCCCACAATCGAGTCCGCGACCACTTCCGCAACCTCCGCCTCCTCGCCGCGCCCTTCTTCAATCGCCCGCAGGGTAGCCCCCCGCAGAGCCGCAGCCCGCGCCTTATCCTCCGCAAAAAACGCGGTAGCCGCGGCATACAAATCCCAGCACAAATAATCAAACCGCGGCTCCATCGCCATCATCTTGACGCTAACGGGAGTCCGCTTCTCCATCACCAGAAACGCAATCACCACATCGGCGACCTGCACCCCGGTGTTATCAATGTAGTTCTGCACCTGCACGTTGTACCCGGCCCCGCGCAAAGTCCGCGCCATGGTGTCGCCCAGCACCGCATTCCGCACATGCCCAATATGCGCCGCCTTATTCGGATTAATGCTGGTATGCTCGACGATGATTTTCTCGGGCTTGTGCTCCGGCGGAATGCCTCTCTGCGCTGACGCCGCCACCCAAAACGCGGCTCGATCAAAATAAGCGTTCAAGTACCCGCCGCCAGCCACCTCCACCCGAGCGATGCCCGCGACCGGCGCCAATCCGTTCGCGATCTCCTGGGCAATCTGCCGCGGCGCCCGCTTCAGCCTCTTCGCCAACTCAAAACAGACTGGGGAAGCGGCCTCGCCCATCTCAATCTTCGGCGGCCGCTCGAGCACTACGGTCAACTCCACGCCATACTTCTCGCGAATATGCGCGGCGAGCGCCTCACGCAATCGATTTGAAAGTGTCAGATACACGCGCCCTCTTTCCGTCTTAAGCCCGCAAAATCACACCAGTATAGACCGACCAGTGCCCGCTGCTTGCGCTGGCGATGACTCGAAGGTTAGCCCTCGGGGCCTCGGAGACCGATCTGGAGATCGGCCACTACGTCGACGTTGAATGGTAGTCGCGGCCTGGTGCCCGTCCAAGGGCTCAAGTGAGGCAAGAATGGCAAGTCTAGTTAACAAAATCCCCCCTCCCCCCCGCCTATTCTCGTAAGTGCGGATTCTGAACATCCTTTATGACGAGCACTAAATATATCGGCATGGATGTGCACAAGGGAAGCACTTCGATCGCCGTCATGAATGCTGCCGGAAAGCTAGTGATGGAATGGGTCATCGAGACCAAAGCGAGTACCATTCTGCAGCTTATTCACGGATTGTGCGGAGATTTGCAGGTCACCTTTGAAGAAGGAACTTGGGCGGCTTGGTTGTACGACCTGCTGAAGCCACACGTGACGGAAGTCCTCGTGTGTAATCCGAGAAAGAGTGCTTTGCTGAAGGACGGCAGTAAGAGTGACCGGATCGATGCGCGCAAACTGGCTGAACAGTTGTACAGGAACAAGATCAAGCCGGTCTATCACGGAGAGCACGGCTTGCGAACGTTGAGGGAACTGGCGCGCAGTTATCTGACCATCACCACGGATCTCACGCGGGTCATGAATCGGCTCAAGGCGTTGTATCGCAGTTGGGGCATTCCGTGCGCTGGCAGTGAAGTGTATGCGCCACGCCACCGTTCCGAATGGCTTAGCAAGATCACCGAAGTCGGCGTCCAGCGACGTGCCGAACACTACTATCAACAGCTCGATGTCTTACGGTTGTTGCGCCAGGAAGTGCGACGCGATCTCCTGGCCGAGAGCAGAAAACACAAGGCGTGGAAACTATTGCGCCTGATTCCGGGGATCGGTCCGATCCGGGCAGCTCTGTTGGTCGCACTCATCCAGACACCCCACCGATTCCGTACCAAGCGACAGCTATGGACCTACAGTGGTCTGGGATTGGAGACGCATGACAGTGCGCAATACCGCTTTGTCGATGGACAGCTAAATCGCTCCAAGAAATCAGTAACGGTGCGTGGGCTAAATAAGGACCATAACCACGACCTCAAGATATCTTTAAAGGTGCGGCAACGAGAGTCAGCAGCAGGCCGGCCACTGCGCGATTTCTATGAGGCTTTGTTGGCCAAGGGAAGGAGAGCCCACGATGGCGCGCCTGACCTTGGCGCGGAAGATTGCCGCGATTACGTTGATCGTCTGGAAGAAAGGAGGTAGTTTGTGCGCCGGGATAAACCGGCATGAAGTAGAGAATGCAAGAGTCTTACGGGAAAGGACTAGCGATTCACCCGGCCCTGAGTTTTGCGCTGCGCACCGTGAGGTGCACAGTGAAGCATAAACAAGGGCATAGGTGGGCTGGGTATTGAGCTCCGAAAACCTGCAATCAGGACGCCGACGTCATAAACGTAGACGGAAGGCAGCATGACTGGGGACGATAGCGCGAGCCCCCAGGCAGTCCTGCGTAGTCGTAGACCCCAGACACGCCTAGAAACTTCATGCACGAGAACCGGGAGACCTCGGAGGTGCCTGCTGCGAAATACTGCTGCAGGACGGCGGGAGAAGGCAGTAGCCGTACGGCCCGCACGTACATCTTCGAGGAGTCGGACAGCGGAATAATACCTATGAATCATTCGAACAAGGACGGGAAACCGTACGCGGAGAGTGAGGAGGGAAGGCCGCTGATCAAGGAGAACACTCACCAACCTAGCACGTACTCGACGCAGAGCGAGAAGCGCGTGTCACAAGGGCTGGCGGGTGTGCGGAAGGCAGCAAAGGATAACAAGGAGATGAAGTTCACCGCCTTGCTCCACCATCTAACCGTCGATCTGCTCAGGGAGAGCTTTTACGCGTTAAAGCGGAAGGCAGCACCTGGCGTGGACGGCGTGACGTGGCAGGAGTATGAGACCGGGCTGCAAAATCGACTTGTCGATCTGCACAGCCGGGTGCACCGCGGGGCGTATCGAGCAAAGCCATCGAGAAGAGTGTACATAGAGAAAGGAGATGGACGGCAACGTCCATTAGGGGTCGCGGCGCTGGAGGATAAGGTTGTCCAACAAGCCGTGGTCACCATCTTCAAGCAGATCTATGAGGAAGACTTTCTCGGCTTCTCGTATGGTTTTCGACCCGGACGCAGCCAGCATCAAGCACTGGACGCGCTGTCGTATGCGCTTCTGCGGAAGAAGGTGAACTACGTTCTTGACGCCGACATCCGAGGGTTTTTTGACAACCTCGGCAACAGTTGGCTGATCAAGTTCGTCGAGCATCGCGTAGCTGACCCCCGGATCCTACGGCTGATCCAGAAATGGTTGAACGCAGGGGTGATGGAGGAAGGCAAATGGTCGGAAATGAAGACAGGTACTCCGCAAGGGTCGGTGATTTCGCCGACGCTGGCCAATATCTATCTGCATTACACTTTCGACCTCTGGGTGGACGTCTGGCGTACGAAGTATGCGCAAGGCGATGTGGTGGTCGTTCGCTACGCGGACGACATCGTTTTAGGATTCCAACATCGGGCGGAAGCAGACCGTTTTCTAGAGAAGTTTCGGGAACGGCTGGGGAAGTTTAGGTTGGAGCTGCATCCAGATAAAACGCGCCGGATCGAGTTCGGGCGGTATGCCGAGCAGAACCGGGAACGAAGAGGGGAAGGAAGACCCGAGACGTTCGATTTTCTGGGATTCACGCACATAAGCGGGAAGAACGGGAAAGGGTACTTCACGGTGAAGCGCAGAACGATCCGCAAGCGTATGAGGGGCAAACTGCAACAGATCAAGCAGCAACTCCGCAAGCGCATGCACGATCCAGTGCCACACACTGGCGAATGGCTCAAGTCGGTCGTACAGGGTTACTTCAACTACCACGCGGTACCGGGGAACATGGACAGTTTAAGAGTATTTCGAGCGCGGGTGACGCGTCTTTGGCGACGGATCCTGCTCTGTCGCAGTCAAACGCACCGTCTCCATGCCGCCCGAATGTATGCACTCGAGAAACGCTGGCTTCCCGTACCGCGCGCGCTCCATCCTTATCCCGAGCACCGCTTCGCCGCTAGTCATCCGAGATAAGAGCCGTATGCGCTAATGAGCGCATGTACGGATCCGTGCGGGGGGTACCAGGCAACTGGTATCCCTACCGCGACCGACGCCAACTATTTGAAACCACAAGCAGCTTAAGCGCCTCTTGCGGAGAGTCCGTTCCATCCTGGGGACCATTCCTGGCGGTGGCCGTCGGGTTCTTGAGACGCTCGGATTCGAGGGGAAGTATCCATCGGACAAGTCAGGCCCGTGCTTTAAGCACGCGAGTCTCCGAATCCACCCTATGCCCTCTCGGACAATCCAAGAAAGCCATAGGCCGCGAGTCTCCAATAGGACCATGCGTTGCCACTCATCCCGTGGACAACCGTCAGGCTTGTTGTTTCAGAAAACGATTGACGCCGTCACGACAGCGAAATGGAACCTCGAGGGTGCACGTTCAAACAGTTGGGCTGAATGCCTTGACGAAAAAGGACCGGCATCGGACCGGAAGGGAGGGCTTTTATCTTGACATTCCTTTTTATAGGACTTGCCCGATAAGTCGTGCCAGCTCAACCGGTCGATGCAACACTATCTAATCTGTCCTTTAGGGCCTACGGCCCGCGAAACCTCATGAAAATCACTTGGAGGTAGGATCGCAAGGGCCTGGAGCGGCGAGGTCGAGATCTCAATGGAGAAGTCGAGGCCGTTAATCTGTCTGATCCGGAGCGTGCGTGATTGAGCGAATAATTGGGCGTCGTTGTCTTCCCCTGGGGGAGCGGCGATAGCCCGCGACCCTGCTTAAGGTAACCGCAGCACGCTCTCCGCTCCCGGCCAGGAGGAAGCTGATGTCCTACAGAATAACGGGAATCGATGTTCATAAAAAGGTGCTAGCTGTAGTCGTGTCCAACGTCGAAATCGAAGGCGAGTACCAGTTTGAGCGGCGGATGTTTGGCAGCAGCCCCGACCAACTGCGCTCGCTGGCCGCATGGCTGCTCGAGCAAGAGGCCGAAGAAGTAGTCATGGAATCGACGGCCCAATATTGGAAACCAGTGTGGGAGGCGCTGGAAAGGTATTGGAAGCCGCTATGCGAGAAGCGAGAAGGCGCGAGGCGGAAGTCTGGAACGTTGCATTTGGCGCAGGCACTATCCAATCGCGGACGACGGGGACGCAAGAGGGATTTTCCCGATGCCGAACGCCTGGTGAAGCGCCTGGTGGCCCGGGAATTGACTTTGAGTTTTGTGCCCGATGCCGAGCAGCGTCTATGGCGAACGGTAACGCGCAAGAAGTACCAGTTGAGACGCGACCGGGTGCGGTTGCACAACCAATTGGAGTCCCTTCTGGAAGAGGCTCATATTAAGTTGTCCAGCCTGGTCTCCGATCTGCTGGGCGCCAGTGCCCGGCGCATGTTGAGGGCGCTGGCTGAAGGAGAAACCAATCCGGCAGCTCTGGCCGCTTTGGCCGATCAGAAATTACGCGCTACGCCGGAACAATTGTGTGATGCGCTCGGCGCGTGCACGGACCTCAAGCCCGTGTACCGACGGCTCCTGAAGATGGCACTGGAGCAGTTGCAATTCCTCGAGCAGCAGATTGGTCAACTGGACCAAGAGCTTGCCACTCTGCTCCATTCGCACCAGGATGCCGTCCAGCGGTTAGCGGAAGTGCCGGGTCTGGGTGTCGATTCCGCGCAGCAAATCATTGCCGAAGTCGGTCCCACGGCAGCAACCTTTCCTTCGGCCAAGCAGCTCTCCTCGTGGATGGGCGCCAGCCCCGGCGACGAAGAGAGCGCAGGCGTCAACTACAGCCACCGATCTCCGAAGGGCAACCGCCACATGCGGCGCATTCTCAACCAAACGGCCAACGCCGCAACGAGGACGAAAGGAAGCATCTTCGACATTGTCTATCGCCGCTCGGTCACGCGCCTGGGACATAATCAAGCCATCGGGGCCATTGCCCATCGACAGTGTCGCCTGATCTGGCTAATCCTGCACCAGGGAGTCGGTTACGAAGAACGAGGCCCCGCCGTCACCAAACAATCGAAGCAAAGGCGCACTGCCAGAATGATCCGGCAACTCCGAAGTCTCGGCTATCGGATCGAACCACCCAATCCTCAACCCAGCCAAGCACAAGCGCACTGATTTTCGACCCAGTTGATCCGACGCTACTTCCCCTGGAGAACCGATCTGTTTGGCTGTACCGGTCAAAACCTAGCCAGGGTAGCGTTCCGGCTGATTTAATCTAGTGAGCGATTTTAGCCTTTTGTTTTCAATGCAAGGTTGTTTCGAGATGAGTGGTTGCGTCGACCCATTGAGACCACCGGGGTAACCAGACCAGTGGAAATCGCCTCGGGAGCACCAGCTATTGTTTCTTGTCCCACAAATGAGTAGAGAGTTTTACCGTAGCGTGCCCGTGTCCTGCGCAGTGGTTGTCGGCATATTCATCCTGTGCCTTGGTCGGGAGCGCAGTGATGCCAATCGGGGTCCTGGAAGTGAATCCTGCAATACCACATGCCGCACTGAGTACAACGCCGCTGAGCGGGAGCTTCGCAAGCTACATGTTGCTGCGAAACTCCCTTGCAGAGCCGCTTTTTCGGCTGCTTCGCAAGCTTTTTCATGGCGAACTCCCTCAAATCGGAAGTCCTAGGTTTATGGGGCTGATGATACCGCAGGCCGGGGACACATTTGAATTATTCGGAACGCTACGAGACTTGTCCGGTTTCCGCTGCCAGCTCAACCGGTCGATGCAACACCTTCCAATACATTGATTCAACAACGCTTCCCTGAGAGAACTGATCTTTTTGGCTGCACTCGGTCAAAACCTAGCCAGGGCAGTGTTCCGGCTGATCTAACCCTAGCAAGCGATTTTGGCTTTTGGTTTCACTACAAGTTGACTTCGAGTTGAGTGGTGCATCGACCCATTGAGACCACCGCGTTAGATCGGGACTCGCTGACCGGACCGCCGAATAGGTTTGCTCTTCGTTGGTGAACTGGGATCCGGAAATTTCACTCTTTTCATGGGGGCAATGTTCTACTGAGTGGGTCCGGTGAGCTGGCGCTTGATATCCTCGAAGTCGGCTCGGTCCCAGCGTTCGGCCATCCTGCCATCAACAAATCGGCCGCGGGCATGGACGTCGAAGCGAATCTTCCGCCCCGTCGCGGGTATACCCATGAACTCCTCTCCCGTGTGGGTTGCGCTGATATCCAGATCTGCTTCTATGATGTCGTCTCCCTCGAAGCTTACAGCGGTGATAAAAATATGTTCATCGGGAATGGCCGCATTCACCTGTCGCCGGAAAATCTTAAACGCTTCTGGTCCGCGCGGGTATCCGATCGTTTCCAGTTCATGAAAGCGGGCATCGGGGGTCACGACTCTATCGATCCCTGCTAGGTCGGCCGCGAGGATCGCGTCCGAGAAGCGCAGGAAGTGCCTGAGGAGTTGAGACTTTGGGGTATCGGCTCCCAGAATAGCTCTGACTGCCGGACTTAGTTCGATCCGCTGCGGTCCAGGAACGGCTGACATGTCTGTATCCCGTCCGATTTTCCGGGTCTTGCTCTCAGTGCACGGACTCTCGATCAATATCGTGCATTGGCGTGGTGCCGGGTTTCCGTGCTTCACGAGGATGCTGACCGATTGTGGCGAAGAGTACCACGTGTGTGAGGTGCGAGGAACAGGAACGTGCAAAGCAGCGATTAGGTCCCGGGAAGTCACATTACCGGACATGTGAGCGTATCGCTTCGCTGGCGAGGTGGTATCGTGCTCCGCGTTTGCATCGCCGGCTGCCGACGCGTGCCAGTGCGCATTCAAGGCTGCACGGATTTGTTCGTCTTCCGTTAAATTGCGGTGGGATGGACTGGTCTGGCTGCGGTTGGGCTTCCATGTTCATTTACCTTGTGCAGTCGACTTACTTTGTGGAATGAAACCGGGGACGCCGGTGGTCACCACTGGATTCAGGCGCTGTCTGATCTGAATTCGATTGATTTCGTCGAGCGCGTCTTCCGGAAGGCGCGAGATGTCGAAATTCTCTCTGGCGCGGGCCGCAGTCCTGGGCGTGGTAAGCAAAGCTGTGCCGCGCTGCACCGCCCAGGCCAGCAGTACCTGTGCCGGCGTCTTTCCAACTCGAGCGGCGATCGCTGAAATGACTGGATCCTCGAGGAGTCCCGGCTTCATCCCATGACCTAACGGCGCAAAAGCCAAAAGCACAATGCCCCTCTCCTTGCAGAACTCCAGTAGCTCGGTTTCCGGGAGATACGGATGTGATTCTACCTGGACCACGGCTGGCTTGATTCTCGCGGATTCATAGATGGGCTTCAGCATGTCTAACGTGATGTCTGAAAGTCCGATGGCCCGGCACTTGCCGTGATCCACGAGAGTTTCCAGCGCTTTCCAGGTGTCAAGCAAGGTTACGTCGGGGTCGTAGAGAACATTACCGTTTTGATCCCGCGGATCCTGGTCGTCCCCGGGTCGAAATGCAAATGGAGTGTGAATGAGATAGAGATCCAGATACTTGAGCCCAAGTCTGACTAGACTCGCTTCGAAAGCCGGTTCGACGCGGTCGGGCCGGTGATTGGAGTTCCATAGCTTTGTGGTGACAAAAATGTCTTCGCGCGTTATTCCTCCACCGGGCCCTCCACCGGCAAGTCCTTCCTGCAACGCCTTGCCTACCTCGCGCTCGTTTCCGTATCGTTCCGCGCAATCGAAGTGTCGAAATCCGGCTTCCAGTGCGTCTCTGGTCGCAGTTATCGTCTCGGCTGGGTCGGGGATTAGGGTGCCAAAGCCGAGTGCGGGCATATGGCCAGCACCGTGGCTCAGTGGAATTCTCGTCATCCGCAGATCAGAAGATTCAATCATGGGTACACCTCGAAGCCATTTTGCGTCCGGCAGAACCGCTCGATGCGCTTAGATGCCAAGTGTCGCAGAAAGGACGCAACGATTGATTTGTCGCGTGACCGGACATGTGCCTTTGGCCCCGATTTCCACACATTATAAAAGGGCGCCCCTTTTTGGAGTAGGTTTTTGAGTGTTCGCTCGAACCAACCTCCAGAAAGGAGCACCCTGTATGGATAGCGTGAAGTATATCGGCATGGATGTTCACAAGGAAGCGATCTCCATCGCGGTCTTAAATTCCTCCGGCAAGCTGGTGATGGAATGCATCATCGAAACCAAGGCCAGCACGATTCTTCAGTTTTTCCAAGGGCTAAGCGGAAGTCTGCACGTCACCTTTGAAGAAGGCACTTGGGCCGCCTGGTTGTACGATCTGCTGAAGCCGCACGTCACGAAGCTCGTGGTGTGTAATCCACGAAAGAATGCCTTGCTGAAACAAGGCAGCAAGAGTGACCGCATCGATGCCCGGAAATTAGCCGAACTGCTGCGCAATGGAGCGCTTTCCGCGGTCTACCATGGAGAGAACGGCCTGCGCATGTTGAAGGAATTGTCCCGAAGCTATTTGACGATTAGCAAGGATCTGGTGCGGGTGATGAATCGGCTCAAGGCCTTGTATCGAAGCTGGGCTATTCCCTGTGCCGGGACGCAAGTTTACGCACCGCGTTACCGCTCGGAATGGTTGAGCAAGATCACGGAACCTGGCGTGCGCCGGCGGGCCGAGCTTTACTACCAACAACTCGACGCCCTGCGTTTTTTGCGCCAACAAGCCCGGAAAGAGCTGCTGGCTGAGGCTAGGAAGCACCGCGCAACGAAGTTGCTACGCCAGATTCCTGGTATTGGTTCGCTTCGGGCGGCTCACTTGGTGGCGTTGATGCAGACGCCCCACCGCTTCCGCACCAAGCGCCAACTGTGGACCTACAGCGGACTTGCGTTGGAGACTCACGACAGCGCGCAATACCGCTCTGTCCAGGGACAGCTGCAACGTTCCAAGAAACCACCGCAACTTCGTGGGCTGAATGCGAACCATAACCACGATCTCAAGGATGTCTTCAAGGGTGCGGCCATGAGGGCGAGCACCTGCGCTGGACCGCTCCGCGATTTTTACCAGAACTTGCTCGCCAAAGGGATGCGACCAACGATGGCTCGTCTCACCTTGGCGCGGAAGATTGCCGCGATCACTCTGATCGTCTGGAAGAAAGGAGCAAGTTTCGACGCCAACTATTTAAAACAAGCAGCTTGAGCGCCTCTGACAGAGAGTCCGTTCCATCGTGGGGATCATCCTTGGCGGTTGCTGTCGGATTCTTGAGACGCTTGGTTCGAGGGAGAGTATCCACCGTACAAGTCAGGCCACCGTGTTGTCAAAACACGAGAGTCTCCGATTCCACCCTATGCCCCCTTGGATAACCAAAGAAAGTCATAGGCCACGAGTCTCCGATAGGACCATGAGTTACCGCTTATCTGAGCGGATAACTGCTTAGCTTGTTTGATTCAAGAAACGAATGGCGCCGTCACAACAGTGAAATGGAACCACAGGAAGGAAGAAGGATCTCAGCGTTTCGTGCGACGAAACGAAGCAACGACTCCCTGAGGAAGACCACTCGCCGATCACGAGTGCACGTTCAAACGATTGGGCTGAATGCCGAAACAAAAAAGCGTTGGCACCGAGCCAACGGAGAGATATGTCTCTTGACATTTCCTTTTATAGGACTTGTCCGGTAACCGCGTTTACCAGATGGGATGAGAAGGCCGGTCTCCAGCGGGATGCGATACGCTCCCGATGAATGACGTGCTCGAGGCACAAGAAAAGGAGACCGGCGATGAAGAAGATTAGCACTGCACAGGCATTTGGGAACGAAATTTTCAAGGAGCAAAAGCTGACGATCGGATTGGATCTGGGAGATCGCTGGTCGTTCTACTGTGTTTTGGATGAAGCAGGCAAAATCATTCTGGAACAGAAAGTGCCGACGACACCGGAAGCGATGAAGCAGACATTTTCGAGGATGCCGCAAAGTCGCATCGCCCTGGAGACCGGAACACATTCGCCATGGGCAAGCCGGCTGTTAACGGAGCTGGAACACGAAGTGATCGTGGCGCACGCACAAAAAGTGCAATTGATCACCAAGAGCAATCGAAAAGATGATCGACATGATGCACGGACATTGGCACGACTGGCGCGAATCGATCCCGAGCTATTGGGGCCAGTGCGGCATCGCAGTGTGCAAGCGCAAATCCATCTGACAGTAATCCGGGCGCGAGCTGAACTGGTGAGTGTTCGAACGGCCTTGGTGAACGCAGCACGCGGGTTGGTGAAGTCTTACGGTGAACGACTGCCCAAGTGTGGCACGCAGCAGGTGAGCCGGGAGCTGGCCGCTGCATTGAGCACCGAGTTGCGGGATGTTCTGGAGCCGTTGCTCAAAGAAATCGAATCGCTGAACGAGCGCATCAAGGAATACGACGAGCGCATGGAGAAAATCGCCAAGGAAGTGTACCCGGAAGTGTCCTTGCTCAAGCAGGTGAAGGGTGTAGGAACGCAGATTGCGCTGACGTATGTCCTGACGATAGAAGATCCACACCGGTTTCTGAAGAGTCGCGAGGTAGGTTGTTTTTTGGGATTAAAACCTGGCCGGAGGAACTCCGGAGAGAGCGAGCCGCAGAAGAAACATCAGCAAAGCAGGAGACCGGTATCTGAGAACGATGATGGTGCAGGGAGCGCATTACATTCTGGGGCCTTTTGGAGAAGACAGTGATCTGCGGAGATGGGGACGAAGCTTGCGGAGCGAGGAGGAAAAAATGCCAAGAAACGAGCGGTGGTTGCCGTGGCTCGAAAGCTAGCGGTACTGCTCCATCGGTTGTGGGTAAGCGGAGAGGTGTACGAACCACTACGCAATAGCCAGAGAGCGATGCAGGCAGCGGCCTAGAGAGTTGCGATCCGGACAGCTGAGCTCAACCGCCGAGTCCAGGTGACTGCGACTAAGTCCTGGCGCCCGACTCCCACAGAAACGGTGGGAAGAGAGGACGATTATCAGGTAGCAGCACCTACTGAAACGAGAACACCCACCTAGCACCGAGCGAATATCGCTCACAAAAGAGTGCGGATGGAAGGATGGCGACAGAGGCGGCTTGGCTGAATGGGAGCAGACTCACGGAAAGAAGAAAGCGAAGTATGCCTTGACATCAACCGGCCTTCTCATGGAAGGACTTGAGCAATTATTGGAACCCGTTAGTCAGGAGTCGAGGCTAACCATTAACGTTGTGGAGGTTTCTTGGCGGCGTCTATTTTGGCTCGCTCTGCCTTCTTTTCTTCGATGGCCTCTGCTGTTGGCGGATAACGTTTGAACGCTTTTACTATGTTGCTGTCTGCCGTCTTCCAGATCTTGTCAGGGTCGTTGTGGAGGATCTTCTCACTCACAAACAGGCGCCATGCAAGGTCCCGCTCTCTCGCATCTATTAGCTCAATGCCAAGCGTGCCCTTGTGGGTCACTTGCGTACTCATCTCGGTATACATGACGTTCCAGTAGCCACTGTAGTAGGAGCCATAGGTGCCGTAAAGGGTTTGGCCAGCCACCTGGGCATTTGACTCGGCCTCGACCCAGTAGCGCACCACCAGGTCCGCATTTTCTTCAGGCTGTACCTCGCGGAGTCCTTTGGCCGTCAATTCACGCACCACCGCGCGGTGGATCCGATTATTCAGCAGATCCGGGTTCAACTGCAGCATGACGAGAGATTCCACTCCGCCGATATAGGCAAAGGTTTTGTACTTCGAGAAATCAAAATTGGGATTGAAATCGGTAGCGAGTTTGGCTGACGCCGGAAACGCCATCAGCAGCGATAGCATTCCCACCAATAGGGGCTTCCGGCGATGATTCTCAGAACCAACAATGGTCCAATTCATCAAAGCGGTATGGCTCCTTCTTGAACATACTAGCTGCGTGTCGCTCTCCTACTGTCAGATATGACAGTTCTAGGCGGAACGGTAGGTTTTGAGGAGCGGTCTCCAACTCAAAACCTAGCAAGCCAACGGTCCGCTAGACCTTTGCCGGATTTCGAGGTAGCTAGGATTTTGAAGACCTGGCCAAATCCTGATAAGTCGCGTAATCGGAAACTGACCCACCACTCAATTTCTGGGTGGTTTGACAGTCGCTAAGGTGCGCCGATAGTATCAATTCTGTACCCGGCGCAGAGATTCTTTCCAAACAAATGTCCCTACGCATCGCGGGCGGATTCCGATGAATCTTGCATATTTCGACTGTTTCTCGGGCATCAGCGGAGATATGACGCTCGGCGCGCTTATCGACGCCGGCTGCGATGTCGCGCGCCTGCGCAGCGAACTACAAAGGCTCCAAGTGCCTGGATGGGAGATTAGCGCCGAAAAAGTCTGGAAAAACGGCATGGCTGCCACGTATGCCAAGGTCAAAACCGAGGACCAGAAAAAGCATCGCTCGCTGACCGACATCCTGGAAATCCTGAAAAAATCGGAGCTGGTACCGCAGGTCCGTGATCGCGCCAGTTCGATCTTTCAGAGACTCGGTGAAGCGGAAGCATGCGTACACGACGTGCCGCTTGAAAAAATCCATTTCCACGAAGTTGGCGCGGTAGACGCGATCGTGGACATCGTTGGAGCCTGCATCGGCTTCCACGCCCTCGGCATCGACAGATTTGCCTGCTCGCCGCTGAACGTAGGTGGGGGCACCGCAAAGATGGCGCACGGAGTTCTACCGGTCCCTGCGCCCGCCACGGCAAACCTGTTGCAAGGCAAGCCTACGTATTCCAACGGCGTACAACGCGAATTAGTTACGCCTACTGGGGCGGCCATCGTTGCCACGCTTTGCGATTCTTTCGGCCCGCAGCCACCCATGACCGTCTCCGCCATCGGCTACGGAGCGGGCGCCGCCGATCTGGAAGGCCAACCGAACGTTCTGCGCATCATGATTGGCGAATCCGCCGAAAAAGCTGTCTCTGGTTACGACGAAGAAATCTCCGTCATCGAAGCTAACCTGGACGACATGAATCCCCAGATATACGGCTATTTCCTGGAGAGGGCGCTGAATGCGGGCGCGCTCGACGTCTATACAACGCCCGTTCAAATGAAAAAGAATCGCCCGGGAACGCTGCTGACGGTTCTCTGCAAACCGCAAGACACCAACGCGCTCACGTCCATGATTTTTGCCGAGACCACGACGTTTGGGGTGCGGACGACCACCGCCCAACGCCGCATTCTGCCGCGCGAGCACGTCAGCGTGAGCACAACTTTCGGCGACGTCCGCATAAAACTCTCGCGAGTAAACGGCCGCATCCTGCACGTTTCTCCAGAATTTGACGATTGCCGCAAACTAGCAGTAGAAAAAAACGTCCCCTTGCAGCAAGTAATCAACGAAGCCCTCCGCCGCTACCAGGGAAGTTCTGTAGGCGCCGGGCTTCAGCCCGGCGATGCGACATCGAAATCGAAAACCAAGAACTGAAAACAAAAATGGCCCAAGGCAAACCAAAATATTATCTGACCACGCCGATCTACTACACCAACGGCCTCCCGCACATCGGCCACACCTACTCCACGATCGTGTGCGACGCCATCCGCCGCTACAAACGCATGCTGCGGCTACGAGGTCATCCTGACCACCGGCACCGACGAACACGGCGTCAACGTCGAGCGCAGCGCCAAAAAAGCCGGCGTGCCGGAATCCGAATTCGTAGCCAAAATGGCCGCCGAATGGAAAGCGCTCTGGGATGAACTTGGCATTCAGGGCGACGAATTCATCCGCACCACCGAAGTCCGCCACGCCCGCACGGTCCAATGGCTGTTCAAGCTCTGCCGCGAAAACGGCTACATCTATCCCGGCCACTACAGCGGCCAATACTGCATTTACGACAACTCGTATGTTGACGTGAAGCCTGGAGAACCCTGCCCCGATTGCGGCCGGCCGACGGAAACCGTCACGGAAGCAAACTATTTCTTCAAACTCTCCGCGTTCCAAAACGTCCTGCTCGATTTCTACAAAAAGTATCCCAATTTCATTCAACCGGAGGCCCGCCGCAATGAGGTATTAGCCTTCGTCGAAGGCGGCCTGCGCGATCTCAGCATCACGCGCACCTCCGTCCGC
Source organism: uncultured Acidobacteriota bacterium (assembly GCA_963832615.1). Lineage (GTDB taxonomy): Bacteria > Acidobacteriota > Terriglobia > Acidiferrales > UBA7541 > Acidiferrum. Next base: position 29,893 of record CAWHVA010000023.1, on the reverse strand, counting down.
TGGGGCATTCCGGTCCCCGGCGAAGAGCCGCACGTGTTCTACGTCTGGTTTGATGCGCTGACCGCCTATTTAAGCGCCGTGGGCGGCCCTGAATACGAACGCCGCGGTTTCTGGCCTGCCGACCTGCATCTAGTTGGCAAGGAGATCATCCGTTTCCACGCGGTCATCTGGCCCGCGCTCCTGATGGCTGCTGGACTCCCGGTCCCCAAACAAATCTGGGCGCACGGCTGGCTATTGATGGACAGCGCCAAGATGAGCAAGTCGCTCGGCAACGTCGTGAAGCCGCGCCCTATCGTTCATGTCCTCGGCCTCGACGCGCTGCGTTACTACCTGCTGCGCGAAACGGTCTTCGGTCAGGACGGCAACTTCAGCTACGACTCGCTAGTCCAGCGCTACAACAGCGATCTGGCCAACGGTCTGGGCAATCTGGCCAGCCGCGCCGCCGCCATGATCACGCAAAATTGCGGCGGAAAGATTCCCAAGCCCGGCACGCTCCAGCCGCAAGACAACGCGCTCGCCAAACAAGCCCAGGAAGCCATCGGCTGAAGTTCTCGAGCAATACAACAACCTGGGTTTCTCGAAAGCTCTGGAAGAAATCTGGTCCGTGATCGGCGCAACCGACAAATACCTGACGACAGAACAACCCTGGGCGCTCACGGATTCCGAAGCAGATCAACAGCGCCGTGCCACAATCCTGTGGACCACCGCGGAAGTCCTACGCGTCGTAACCGCCCTGACGCACCCAGTTCTGCCAGAGAGCACCGCGAAGGTCTGGACGTTGCTGGGCCAGTCCGAACCTCTAGGTCACGTAAGTCTGGAGAGCCTACGCTTTGGCGATCTAAAGCCCGGCACGACGTTAGGCAAGTCGCAAACGCTGTTCCCACGTATCGACAAAGCAGAAGCCATAGAGAGGATGGAAATCATGGAGAAGGAAGAACAGCAGAAACCGCACCCAAGCGCAGCAGCTACGCCGGCCGCGGCACCCGCAGCTTCGCCAGCGGCAACAGGCGCAGCGTCTGCCGCCGGTGTGGCCGCCGCGCCCGAAGGCGTCCAGAGAATCGGCATCGAAGATTTCGCCAAAGTGGAGATGCGCGTAGGTCAGGTGAAGACCGCCGAGCGCATCGTAGGCGCCGACAAACTGCTGAAGCTAACGGTAGACATCGGCACCGAAGTACGGCAAATCTGCGCTGGCATCGCCCAATACTACGAGCCCGAATCCCTCATCGGCCGCAAGGTTGTGGTGGTCGTGAATCTAGCGCCACGCAAACTCCGCGGCGTCGAGTCGAACGGCATGATCGTAGCCGCCTCGGTAGGCCCCGAAGGCCGCCCGGTCCTAGCTGGCTTCGCCGAAGAAGTAGAAGTTGGGGCGCGTCTGAAGTAGCGCAGCGAGGCCATGTACGGGCGCAGCACTGCTGCGCCCCAATTCAGCAAAGTGTTAGAAATATGATGAGAACGTATGAAACTCTCCACCCAGGCCACAAATCCCTGCGCCTGCCCTATCGCGATTATTCCGTGCCGGGAATTTATTACGTAACGATCTGCGCCGAAAACAACCGATGTATCTTCGGCCAGATCGAAAACGCGTGCGTCCAACGGATCCGACTCGGGGAAGTCGTTCGCGAATGCTGGGCAGCGATCCCTGCTCACTACCCGAACGCGAAGCTACACGCCTTTGTCGTCATGCCGAATCATCTCCACGGACTGATCGAACTTGCGAAGATCGGCCAGCGTAAGACCGAGATACATCGGCGCGAATTCAATGCAAGCAGCGTTCCGCCGGGCTCGCTTTCGGCGATCGTCCGATCCTTCAAGGCAGTTGTCACAAGACGCGCCCATAACGAGATTCGTCTCCACGGAGAGTTTGGCACCAGAATTATTTCGAGAGAGTCGTGCGCGACGGTCAGGAATTCTCCAACGCAACCCGATGCATTGCTGAGAACCCCATGAAATGGGAACGGGACGAACGCAACCCGCGGACGGGCAAGATTCAGTGACCTTTGCCAAGCTGGGGCGCAGCAATGCTGTGCCCGTACACGGAACTCACTGAACATGCAGCTCATCGACTCCCACGCTCACATCGACTTTCCTCAATTCGCCGACGACCGCGAAGCTGTATTGGATCGTGCTCGCGCCGCAGGCGTCGAAACGATCCTGGCTATCGGGTCAGGACCCGGTCCGGAAAAGCTGGACGCCGCCATCCCGTTCGCCGAAGAACACGACTGGATCTACGCTAGCATCGGCGTCCATCCACACGAAGCGAAGTTGGTTACCCCCGACCATTTGCAACAGCTCACAGAGCTAGCCAAGCACCCGAAAGTAATCGCCTGGGGCGAAATCGGACTCGACTATTTTTACGATCACTCACCTCGCGACGTGCAAGACCGCGTCTTCCGCGACCAGCTTGCCCTTGCGCCCATCAGGCAAAGCTCCCCATCATTATTCATTGCCGCGATGCCTGGCCTGACACGCTCAAAGTCCTCGACGAAGCCTGGCGCCCCACCGGCCTCGGCGGCATCCTTCACTGCTTCACCAGCACCCTCGAAGACGCCCAGCGTGGCCTGGACATGGGCTTCCTGATCTCCTTTGCAGGTAATTCGACCTATCCGAAAGCTGCAAACATTCGCGACGTTGCAAAAGCTCTGCCGCTCGAGAACATTTTGATCGAAACGGACTCTCCATTTCTCGCCCCGCAAGGCTATCGCGGCAAGCGCAACGAGCCCGCCTACGTGGCCGAGGTAGCAAAGGCCATCGCGAGTGTGAGAAACTTACACCCTGAAGACATTGCTGCCGCGACCACTGCGAACTTCCGGCGTTTCTTCAAGCTGCGTTCTTCAGCTGGAAGTGGGCCTTGACGGAGCCTTGCCAAGCCTGCTGAAAGCGCAGGCTAAATAGTTCGGCTTTGAGTCGACTTTAAATAGATTGACGGCTGCGCGGTCGCACAGGATACTGTGCGCCTCGCAAGCACAACGTCGTTCATGCAGGCCAGGAGGAAGGCCATCGCGCTGCTCACAGCCAGGGAGATTTTCGATCTCGTCAGAGACGACCTCGTCCTCGTGGAAGACGAGCTGACGCGACAGAGCGCCACCGCCTTCGAGCCCGTTTCCGAAATCACCTCGTATCTCTTGGGTGGCGGCGGCAAACGCCTTCGCCCCGCGCTCCTCCTTCTGTCAGCGCGCTACGCCGGACACCGCGGGCCCAGCGCGATCAAACTGGCCGCCGTAGTCGAACTGCTCCACAGCGCCACGTTGATCCACGACGATGTGATCGACAGCGCCGACACGCGCCGCGGCCGTCCGTCCGCCAATTCCCGTTGGGGCAACCATCGCAGCGTCCTGGCAGGGGACTGGCTGTACATGCAGTCGTTCCAAATGGCACTCGAAGAGCGCAATTTCCGCATCCTCGATGTGCTCATCGATCTCACGCAAAAAATGGTCGAAGGGGAACTCCTGCAGCTCGCGAAAATCGGCCGTATGGATGTCACCGAGGAAGACGCCCTCCAACTCGCAACCTATAAAACCGCTTGTTTGTTCAGTGGCTGCGCGCGCCTGGGCGCGGTCCTCGGAGGTCTGGAAGGCGCCGATGAACTGGCTCTATCGGAGTATGGCCGCTATGCGGGCCTGGCATTTCAGCTTGTCGATGACCTGCTCGATTTCACCGCCTCAGCACAACAACTGGGTAAGCCCGTCCTGAGCGATCTCAAAGAGGGCAAAGTCACGCTCCCGCTCATCTACGCCATGGAAAATGGCCACCGCGACGCTCGCGAACTGGTAGCCCGCATCCTGAAAGAGAAAGAATTCGATTCCGTGCGCCCAGAAACGCTGGTAGCCCTGGTCCACGAATCCGGTGCCCTGGATCGTGTCCGCACGCTGGCCCACGACTACGCGCATCGCGCAAAAGCCAGCCTGGACGGCCGCAACGACTCCGAATACGCCCGCGCCCTGCTCACCCTCCCGGATTTCATTCTGGAGCGTGAGAACTAGGCGCGGTGTCCCTCATGTTGCCGTTCAAACTCATCTACCACGAACGCTACGATCTCAACCTGGGCGCACACGTCTTCCCCTCGCAAAAGTTCCGCCTGATCGCCGAAGCACTCCTCGCGGAACGCATCGCCACCAAAGAAGATTTCCTCCGCCCCGAGCCGGCCAGCGACGAAGACATCCTGCGCGTCCACACCGCCGACTGGGTGCGCAAACTAAAAACCGGCACGCTCAGCGCCAGCGAAGTAATGAAGCTCGAAGTCCCCTATTCACCTGAATTAGTGGAAGCCGTATGGCTCGCGGCGGGCGGCACCATTCTTGCCGGGCAATGCGCGCTGCGCGACGGATTCGGCGCGAACCTCGGCGGCGGATTTCACCACGCTTACCCAGGCCATGGCGAAGGCTTTTGCGCGATTCACGATGTCGCCGTCGCAATTCGGCGGCTGCAAGCCGATAAAGTGATTCACAAAGCGATGGTCATCGACACCGATGTGCACCACGGCAATGGCACCGCCGCCATTTTTGGCGGCGACGACTCGGTCTTCACGATTTCGATTCACCAGGAAAACAACTACCCGCCGCACAAGCCGCCCTCCAACATCGATCTGAACATGTGGGATCGCGCAGACGACGTCGAATATCTCGGCGAACTAATTCCCGTGGTACAAAAATCGCTTGATGATTTCTGCCCCGACATCGTGTTCTACGTCGGCGGCGCCGATCCGTTTTGCGAAGACCAACTCGGCGGCCTGGCGCTCACGAAAAGGGGATTGAGCGAGCGCGACCGCAAAGTGTTCGAAGAGGTCCGCCGCCGCGGCATTCCCGTCGCCACGACTTTGGCGGGCGGCTACGCACGCCGCGTCGAAGACACCGTGCGCATTCATGTAAATACGATACTCGCCGCCCGCGACGTCGCTCTGGCGTTTCCTTCCGCCAACGCCGCCTCGAACTGATACACTCCCGGTCCTGAAATCTCGATTCCATTTCTGGTGGAGGGCGAATGTTTCTTCGAATTCCGAGAGCGGCGCGAGCGCTTGTGCTCGTGCTTTGTGTCGCGGTGTTGACCGGGGAGTCTTTGCGACCGGCTCACGCCGCGACAACACCGGGCGGTAAGCTCAAGGTCTACATTTCCGTCGATATGGAAGGCGTCGCTGGCACCGTCACCGCCGACCAGTTGATGCCCTCAGGTTTCGAGTACGACAGGTTCCGCCGCTTCATGACCAACGAAGCGCTCGCCGCGGTGCAAGCCGCGAAACACGCCGGCGCCACCGAAATCGTGGTGAGCGATTCGCACGGCAACGGAGAGAACCTGCTGATCGAGCTGTTTCCCGCGGACGTCAAGATCGTGCGTTCTTGGCCGCGCCACGGAAGCATGATGGCCGGACTTGACGCGAGCTTCGACGCAGCGCTATTCGTCGGCTATCACGCCTCCACGACGAATCCGCACGGCGTGCGCGCACATACGTTTTCCAGCGCTCATCTCGCGAAGGTCACGCTGAATGGCAATGCGGTTACCGAGGGTGAGTTCAACGCCGCATACGCAGGCGCGTTTGGCGTGCCTGTAATTTTCGCTTCGGGTGACGACGTCGCGATGGCCGAGCTGAAATCGCGTCTGGGGAACCTGGAAACCGTGGAGACAAAGAAAGCTTTGGGATTTCACTCCGCGGAGACTTTAACTCCAGAAGCGTCCAGTAACAGGATTCAGGCTGGCGCCGAAACCGCATTCGCGCGCGTGCACGATTTCAAACCGTATGTCGTCAAAGCGCCGGTCACCCTGGAGATTACCTTCAAGAATTACACGCCAGCTGAAATGCTGACTTATTTGCGGATTGTGGAGCGCGTGGACTCGCACACGATTCGATTCGTGGGAAAGGATATGGCGGAAGCCTCCGATTTTGTCGATTTCGTGGACACCTACTGCGCGGATATGACGCCTTGAGAGGCGATCCTACGGGTGGAGGGTTACGATCGACTGGGAAATACTCGTTTCGGATAGCCGTGTGCTATGTAACGGCGCCCACTTCGGAAACCGGCCGCTACGTAACGGCGCCCGCTTCCCTTCGAGGCTCAGAGTAAACGGAAGCGGCCGCTACATCCCGAGCTACATTCCGGGCTTGTTAGCCGCCGTGGTCGGGTCCAGAGCTTGATGAATTGCGGCCGTTAGCGACTGCTGAAAACTGTCTTCGCCATAGCCTTCGGCGCGGTAAACGATTTTTCCGTCGCGATCGATGATGACTACGGTAGGGAAAGAGTTGACCGCGAAGAGCCGGTCCAGCCCGTCGGCAAAGACGACCGTTGTTTGCGGCTTCACTTCCTTTACGTATGGCGGGACCAGCGTTTCGTCTTCGTCGCAGTCGGCAGCCAGAAACAGTACGCCGTGATTTTGCTGGAAGTCCGATGGCCACGCGGTCGAACACCGGTTCCAGCGCGCGGCAAGGACCACACCAGGTGGCCCAGAAATTCACCACGAGAATTTTCCCTTTTTCATTCGCCAGCGGAAGAGCGGCACCATCGGGCACGCGGCGCAGCGTGAATTCGAAGGGCTCCTTCGCGCCGACGTTTCGCGCCGCGTTCGATTTTCCCGGCGAGGCGCTCACTTCATCATAGGTGTGGAGCACATACTCGCCGAGTCCATCGTCGGAGCCATGAGCCAGGCGCCACACGTTGCCCAGCTTCTGGCGGATGGCGCGGCGGTCGGGGCTGTTTTTTGTGGTATCGGCGAGAGCAAACGCGCGGGCGTATTCCTTGATGGCGCGCGGCAAATCCTTGTTCAGCTCGGCGATCTCACCTAGTTTTTCCGCGGCTCCCGCGCTGGGATCGAACGCATAGCTAGTCCTCGAAATCCTTTTGCGCCTTCGCGGTGTCATGGAGTTTCAAATACAGGCGCCCGCGCAACAGCAGTACAGTCATGCGGTCGTGGTTCTTGGTCGACTCCCAGTCTTCTTTCGAAATCTTCGGTGACTTCTCGTCGCTCCCGATATATTCCAAGACCCGCGTGGAGTAACTGGTGGCGCGGCGAAGGCCGGCCTCGTCGCCGTTGCGCTCGAGCAGTTGAATCGCGAGCAGGGTCATGGACATATCTTCGGGAGTAAGCGCGACGATACGCTCGGCGTAGTCGGCGGCGCGCGTCGTGTCGCGGAGTTGCAGCGTCGCTTCGACCAGGGCGCGATAAATCCGCACGCGCTGCGGCGCTTCCGGGTACTTCTTCAGGAAGGCTTCGAGGTTTCGGACCAGAGCGGCGCGGTCGTTACCGGCATTGTCGATGGCCCGCTGTAGCTCCTCGTCTGGCGAAGGGGTCTTCTCCCCGGGAGATTGCTTACTGCCGGATTTCAAAGTCGGCGATGGCGGATCGCTTTGTTGTGAGCGCAAGCGCGCAACCAGCGCCGCGGTTGCCGGAGCACAAATACACCGACGACGCAGGCCGTTGCGAGGCGTTTACGGTCGAAACTGGCATCGATTTCTATTCTATCGTTATCGGAGAAGCCCCTACGACTAGGATGCGCGGACGCGGATTTCGCCGGAGATCGTGTGGACCTCGACGCGGCCGCCGCCATTGCCCATGCGGGCGCGTAGGGAATGCTTGCCTTGCTCTTCGATCACGATGGGCACGTCCGTTTTGATTTGCCCGGAGACGGCCTCGGCGGTCAGGTGGAAATTTGCGCTGGATGGGACGCCGAGTTCCACTACGCCTGACACGGTCTTCAGATCCCAGTAGCTGCTCTCGCTCGGATTTCCTTGCACGTCCACGCGCCCCGACGCTGCGTGCGCTTTGACGTCGCGTGTAGCGCCTTGCACTTCTACGGTGCCGCTGGCGGTGTCCGCGTCCACGCGCCCACCGGGCCCGGAGATTTGCGTTGTGCCGGACAGCGCGCTGATTCTCACGTCGCCCTTGACCTTCGCGACGGTGACGCTTCCCGACGCACTGGACGCGCGCAGGTCGTCACCGATATTTTGCGCGTCGATCGAGCCGCTAAGCGTGGTGAGCTGCGTCTGACGGTCAATATGATCCACGCGGATGGAGCCGGACGCGGAATTGACTTTCACTGGGCCGCGCACGTTGAGAATGGTTTGCGATCCGGAAGCGACCGACGTGTTGACCTCTGTGTCGTGCGGAACTTCGATAACGTAGGAGATCGAAACGTTGTGGGTGCGGCTGATATCTTTCCCAATGCGGATGGTGTCGCCCTTTTGCTCGACGGGCGGATTGCTGACGACCTCGTCGAGGCGTTTTTGCGGGCTGTCAAAGCCCATACCGGAGGAGCGCACGTCTGGCGTGGACATGAACCTGGTTGTCGGCGCTGCCGGTGATGGAAACGTCGCCGGAGGCGTTGGCGAGTTCCAGGCGGATGGGAGCGGTAACCGTGAGGGTGCGATCGAAGCTGCCGCGAATCGATGGACCTGTGGCGCAACCGCAGTGGTCGCCGCGAGCAGATCCGAGCAGGAATCCAACAGGGCCGGCGAATTTTTGGCGCATCGTTCGATTCTCCTCGCCGTTAGGAGCGGCCTCACCAACGTTCGTCAAGGATGTCCGGCATTGGAGCTGACGCAGACCCTTCGTTCCTCGGACGAACCACGAGCGTCTTGCTACCGGTGCTCACAATATAGATACGCACGGAGCGGGAGATTATGTTCCGGCAATGCAGTTTGGCTCAAGACTGTTCCGGGCGCGCGAGGGTCTCGTTGAGAGAACCTTGGCGGTATCCTTCGAGATCGAGCGACACGTAGGCGAAACCCGCGGCTTTTAGCGCTTTAGCGATCGCCGCGGCCATGTCGGCGGAGAGCGCTCGGGACATCTCGTCTGGCGCGATCTCCACGCGGGCAAGATTGTCATGCAGGCGCACGCGGAACTGGCGGAAGCCAAGTTCGCGCAAGGCTGCTTCGCCGCGCTCGACCAGCGACAAACGCTCGGGCGTCACTTGGGTTCCGTAAGGCACGCGCGAAGCAAGGCAAGCGGATGCGGGGCGGTCCCACGTCGGCAAGCCGGCACGTTGCGAGAGCGCGCGAATCTCCGATTTACGCAGACCGACATCGAGCAACGGCGCGAGGACGCGATGTTCGTTAGCAGCGCGATGGCCGGGGCGGAAGTCGAGCGTGTCGTCGGCGTTGACGCCATAGGCTGTCGCGGTGAAGCCGCGTTCTTGCGCGAGCTTGTCGAGGACCGAGAACAGTTCATCCTTGCAGAAGAAGCAGCGGTCCGCGGCATTGGCGCGGTAGGCAGGATTTTCCATTTCGTGAGTTTCGACGAATTCGTGGTGAATGTTTTGCGATGCGCACGAATTCTTCGACGATGTTGCGGTCGTGCGTGGAATAGCTGGGCGAGAGCGCGGTGACCGAAAGAGCGCGATGGCCCAGAGCGCGTTGTGCGGCCCAGGCCAGGTAAGCGGAATCGGCGCCGCCGGAAAGCGCGATGATAAGAGAGGGGATTTCGCCCAACTTTGTGAGTAGTTGGCGTTCCTTTTCTTCGGCGGTTTCCGTGGAAGATTCCGCTGCACGAATTCGGACGATAGCGGCCATTTTTCAGTCCTGAGTATAGCGCAAGAAACCTTTGGCCGCTGTCTTGACGGCTGGGTTTAGGTGATTGCCCGATCGAAGATCAAGCCACATGGCGTACAACCGACATGCGTACAACCGACGAGCAAATGCGCTGCGCGATCGCCGCTCCGTGTTATTTGAAATCGAGGAGGATGTCGACCGTGTGGTGCGCTTCGTCGGGTTGGATCCAGTGGCCGACATTTTCGTAGTGCACCGGGAGGTTGTGAAAGATTTCAGCGGGTTTTGTTTCCAGCTTGGTCAGCAGCTCTTCATACGTGGCCTTGTCGAAGAGCTCGCCTTGCGGAATCGTCCAGGCGTCACGCAGGCGTTTTTCCGCGGTGGGAGACAAGCCGGTGATCGTGAGTTCATTGAATTTGTAGGATTGGCCTTCGTCGATGCGGACTTTGTAAGCAATCGTGTGCAGTTGATCGTTGTACGAGGCGACGGGATCGACCTTTGCGTCGAGGTGACCGACGTGCGCGTACTCCTCGCGAATGCGGTCCAGCCCCGCTTCGATGGCCATGCCGTCTGCAACATCTCCATCTTTGAGAGCCAGGTCGCTCGTCAAAGTCACGGTCGACAGCAGGGAATTGCCGGAAAATTCGGCACCCTTCCATTTGTAGACCGCGCCGGGCATAACCGGAACGAATACCGGGATTTGTTCGGGAAGTTTCTGGTTTGGATTTCCCGTCAGACGAATCTCGGGCGGGCCGAGTTTTGCGCGCAGGTAGCCTTGTTTTTGATAAATCGGGCGGACTTGCTCGGTGAGGAAGAGATCGATGGCCATACGCGAGTACGGCTTGCCTTTCAGCTCGGCGAGTTGCTGCTGAACCATTTTCGACGAATTGAGGCTTGCATCGCTGAATTCCATGCTCGAGATTTTGAGTGTGGCGCCGTCAATGTGAAATTCCTGGATGTTGCCGTCGCCATTCGGATTGGAGATGACTTGATGCTCGATGGCGGCCTGCAGACCGTGGGTGGCCAGGAATTCGCCTGCCGCTTCGGCGGCTTCATCGACTACAGCGCCAGCGGTGGGGAGCGTTCCGTCGTAGAACGGCAGCTTTACGCGGATGGCGTCGTTGAGTTCGCCGTCGGTGAACCAGGGAAGATTATCGAAATAGGCGGGAATACGCTCGGCTTCGTCGAGGTGGAAAGTGACGACCAGACCGTCGGCGCGCGATTGGAAATTGTAATTTACGTGCGCGAACAGGCCGCTTTGCACCAGTTTGTCGGCGGCGGCCTGGAGTTCGTCGCGGCCTGCTTCAGCGCCAGTTTGCAGGCCGCTCATTGTGACAACCTGCGACTCGGTCACGGACTTCAGACCGTCGGCGCGGATTTCGCGGAGGACGGCGGTGGCGGTCGCCGCGGCGGGCGGAGTCTGAGCAGGGGCCAGCGAGATGAACAGCAGCATCGCGAACGCGGCGAAGGGAATGCGACAAGGCATGGCGTTAGTTTACCGGAAAATTTGTTGGCACCGTAGTGGAGGGCAAAAGACCGACTTTGGCCGATTGATATTGCGCCCCATCAATGAAAAGCGCCCGCTTCGGAAAGCGGCCGCTACGACGGCAAAGTCTGCGGCCTACTCTACTGTTACGGACTTGGCCAGATTGCGCGGTTGGTCTACGTCGCAGCCGCGGCGAATGGCGATGTGATAGGCCAGAAGTTGTAGCGGGACGATCTCGAGTAGTGGGGCCAGGAGCTCGGGAGCGCTCGGGACTTCCAAGACGTAGTCGGAGGACTTGCGGGCTAGATTGTCGCCTGCGGTTACGATCGAGATCACAATGCCGTCGCGTGCTTTCACTTCTTGAATGTTAGAGACGCTTTTTTCGTAGCGGGTGACGGAATCGGGATCGGATTCATCGTGGGTGGCAAGAACGACGACGGGAAGATTCTCGTCGATCAAGGCGTTCGGCCCGTGCTTCATTTCGCCTGCTGGGTAGCCTTCGGCGTGGATGTAGGAAATTTCCTTGAGCTTGAGCGCGCCCTCGAGCGCGATGGGATAGTGGATGCCGCGCCCGAGATAGAGAAAATCGGTGTGACGGAAAAGCTGGCGGGCGAGACTTTCGTAAACGCCGGATTCTTCGGCCTGCAGGACCATCTCGATTTTGTGCGGGATGCGTGTAAATTCCTGCATCAGGGATCGCGAGGCGTCCGCGGTCAATTTTCCGCGGACCTGGCCGAGATGCGCGGCGAGCAGCAGCAGCGCGGTCAATTGCGAGGTGAAGGCTTTTGTCGAGGCGACGCCGATTTCCGGACCGGCGTGGGTCAGAATCGAACCCGCGGCTTCGCGCGTGACCATCGAGCCCATCACATTGCAGATGGCCAGTGTGGGTGAGCCTTTGAGTTTGGCCTCGCGTTGCCCGGCGAGCGTGTCCGCGGTTTCCCCGGACTGGCTGATGCAGACCGTGAGCGTTTTCGAGTCGAGAATCGGATCGCGATAGCGAAACTCGCTGCCGTAATCGACTTCGACAGGCAGGCGCGCAAGTCTCTCGATCATGAACTTACCGGCAAGGCCCGCATGCCAACTGGTGCCGCAGGCAACGATGCGAACATTCTGGAAGTCGCGGAATTGTTGCTCGGTGATTTGCATCTCATCGAGAAACACTTTGCCGGTGTCCTGCGAGATGCGGCCCAACAGCGTGTCGCGAACGGCGCGCGGCTGTTCGAATATCTCCTTTTGCATAAAGTGCTTGTAGCCGCCCTTTTCCGCCATGATGGGGTCCCAGGAGACGTGGTGGGCAGCGCGGCTGACGGGGCGGCCGTCGTGGTCCATGACGCTGACGCCTTTGGGCGTGAGCACAGCGATGTCGCCGTCGGCCAGGAAGAAAATCTCGCGGGTGTGTTCGAGGAGGGCGGGAATATCGCTGGCGACGAAATACTCGCCTTCGCCGAGTCCGATTACCGATGGTGGGCCGAAGCGGGCGGCGACGATTTTCTGCGGCTCCTTGGCCGAAAGGAAAACGAGCGAGTAGATTCCACGGAGCTGCTTCAGAGACTGGCGTACGGCTTCTTCGAGGCAGACGCCGCCTTGGGAATTTTTCTCGACGAGGTGTGCGACGATTTCCGTGTCGGTTTCGGTGACGAACTTGTGGCCTTCGCGCTGGAGCTGCTCTTTCAGCTCGAGATAATTCTCGATGATGCCGTTGTGCACGACAACGATCTGTCCGGTGCAGTCACGGTGGGGGTGGGCGTTTTCTTCGGTTGGGCGGCCGTGCGTGGCCCAGCGCGTGTGGCCGATTCCGTAGGTGCCTTCGATGGGCGATTCCTGCAGGACTTTTTCGAGATTTCGAAGTTTTCCGGGCGCGCGGCGAACTTCAAGCTTGCCTTCCTTCGTGACGACCGCGATGCCCGCGGAGTCATAGCCGCGGTATTCGAGTTTGCGCAGCCCCTCGATGATGACGGGGACGACCTTTTTCGATCCGATGTAGCCGACAATTCCGCACATGCGGCGGGTCTCCTAACGCTGGAAATCTCGCTTAAAAGCGTAGCATGGTCTCAGGAATTGGCGGCGAGGACGTTGGTACTGTGTGCTAAATAGTCGCCAGGTACTAGGGTTCTTTGCCTGATAGCCGGCGCATGGGGGCGTCGCCGCAGGCTTCCAATGCGCCCGCTTCGGAAAGCGGCCGCTACAACGGCCAATCCGGCCGCCGCTTACTCGACGATCTCGAAGCGGTATTCCTCGACGACCGGATTGGTCAGGACTTCCTTGGAGATGCGCTCCAGTTGCTGCTGCGCTTCTTCACGGTTCCAGCCGTCCAGATTCAGGACGAAAAATTTGCCTTGGCGGACGTCTTTGACGGCCTCATAACCCAGGCCGGAGAGCGCGTGGTGGATTGTTTGGCCCTGGGGATCGAGGACCGTGCGTTTTGGCATCACCCAGACGTGAGCTTTCATCCGGGAAGTATAACATCCGCGGCCGGAGTGATCGAAGGGGCTAAAGGTACGACGAGTTATTTCAATCCTGTGATGGTATACGCCTGCGACAGGTCCTGGATGTACACGTAGGCGTAGGCTTTGCCGTCGGCTGAAAAATGCGGGGCGCCGACGCTGGTGCCTCCAGCCAGCAAATTCGCGCCGAACTCTTTCCAGAAAACGATTTTTCCGGCGCGGGGATTCAGTTGGTAGATCTTGCCGGTACGCTCGGAAGCACGAGAGGAAAACAGATACAGGGAACTCGCATCGGGGCTCCAACCGATGACGCGATACCTGGGATCAACACCCGGGATGGCGCGCAGGCCACTGCCGTCCATGGGCCAAACGCCGAGTTGGCCCCCAGAGTCTCGAACGGCGATTTTGGTGCCGTCCTGGGAGAGCGCAGTTCCGACGACACCTTCCGGGGTGAGGGGCTTGGCTTTTCCGTCACTCACGTCGATAAGGTAGTCGCGGCCGCCGTGTCCGGGTTCAATGCCTGCAGCCAGCACGTGCTTGCCATCGGGGAAGAAGCGAGCCGTGCTGTAACTGATGCTGTCGTCGGTCAATTGCCTGGCCTGACCCGCTCCGGTAGGGACCAAGTTGAGGTTGTTGCCCTTGAGAGGTTTGGTGATGACCCACTTATTGTCTGGAGAAATGGCGCGAGCTTCGCCTTCGCTCATGCGTACTGGAGGAGAACCGTCGGTGTCGCGCAAGAAAGAGGTGTAGTTTGGACCGCCGCCCTCGGCTTCTTCCTCAAACAGAATTTTCGTTCCGTCACGGCTGATATCGCGAAGGTAGGACCATCCGAGCCACCCAAGTTCGCGTTCCTCTTTTCCGCCGGGTTGCAGAGCGCGGATATTGAGGCGTTGTTGATGGGTAACCATGAGGGCCACGCCGTTGCGAAGATCCTGGAACCACATGCCGCCCGGCACGTTGGCGATGGTACGCACCTTGCCGTTCAGGGTGGCCGCGCGCAGGTTTTCGGAGCTGCCGCTATTGGAGGCGGAGAACCAAATCTCGTCGCCTGCCGGAGACCACAGAATGCCCTCCAAAGAAGTCCAACCGCTGGAGAGCTTCTTCTCGTGCCCTTCGAGGTCAATGATGGCGACCGAGCCTTCATCGTCGCCGTCGGGATTCTCATGATCCGCAATGGCCACGAGCCGTCCGTCCGGTGAGATTTTGGGATTGCTGATCCAGTTGATGCTGTCGAAGAGCACCTTGCCGACGGGGTATTCCAGCCGCCAGTGAGACGTCTCCGGGACCAAACGAACGACCGCAAGGCTCTGTCCGTCAGCTGCCCAATCGGCATCCTGCACGTTTTCGAGAACCTCTCTGGGTGAACCGCCACTCAGCGGAATCCGGGCAAGGGTTCCGGTCCGCTGGTATCCGGCAAGATTCTGGGAGTTGATGCGGACCGCCAGTTCGCCTGTCTTTGAAATGGAGAGAAGTTCGGCGTCTTTGATCTGCAGCTCCCGAGACCCCACCTCATCCGTGCGCACCATGTACAGCTGATTTTGGCCACCCTCCCAGGTGGCGTTGTAAACGATGCTGCCATCGGGAGTAAAACGCGCGTTGCCTAGATAGCCGGAGCGAAACGTGATTTGCTGGTAGTTGGGAATGGATGCGGGAACGCCACTCGCGCGTCCTACCCACCAGCCAACGAAGAGCATAGCTGCAGCAAACAGCAGTGCGGCCGCGGCAAACGTAAGTTTGCGGCTCGGGTTTGGGGCAGCGGCCTGGATAGCGGCTTGCGCGCCAGTTTTGCTTCCGGAGAGTTGGCTAAGCGCCTCGAGGGCGAAGGCCAGATCTTTGGCAGATTGGAAGCGATGGTCCGGGCTTTTTTCCAGACAGCGGCGGATGATGCGCTCCAGAGCAGGTGCGACGGGAGTCGGAAGATCGGCAATTTCTGGGGCGTCGTCCTTGAGGATGGCGGTCATTGTCTCCGCGGCGGTATCGCGATGAAACGCACGGTGCCCCGAAACCATTTCGAACAGTACGGCGCCGAACGAGAACATGTCGGTGCGGGCGTCGACGGTTTCGCCACGAACCTGCTCCGGAGCCATGTAACTGACCGTCCCCATCACCACGCCCGCCGCGGTGTGGGAGGTCATGGTTGGACCGTCGGGTTCGGCATCTTGTTTGGCGGCGAGCTTGGCCAGACCGAAATCGAGAATCTTGACCCGACCATCGCGGCAGATGAACAGGTTGTCGGGCTTGAGGTCGCGATGCACGATCCCTTTGTCGTGGGCAGCAGAGAGGCCCTTGGCGATCTGTACGGCGTAGTCGATGACCTTGCGAGGCGGCAAGAGTCCGCGGTCGAGCACGGCGCGGAGGCTTTCGCCCTCGAGAAGCTCGGAGACGAGGAATGGCGAACCTTCGTAGTGCCCAACGTCGTAGATGGCCAGAATATTGGGATGGTTTAGCGCGGCTACCGCTTGCGTTTCCTGCTCGAAGCGGCGCAGACGATCGGGGTCGCGGGAGAAGGATTCTGGCAGAATCTTCAGAGCGACGTCGCGGTTGAGGCGCGTGTCGCGGGCGCGGCAGACCTCCCCCATTCCGCCTGCGCCGATCGTAGATTGAATTTCGTAGGGGCCAAGCTTTGTGCCGGAGCTTAATGGCATTGGTGCGGCATTATAACGTTAAATTTTCAGGGAAGGCTACCGGGGAGACGCCAAGGACGACTAAAAACAACGGCTACACGCTGGTTTTCTAGTCAGGCCGCCGGGCTTGTTCGTGCCGGCATCATGAAGGTTGCGCCGCGAGAGAATCGGGGCGCGCCGTCGCGGCCTTAAGTCAGTGCGGAGTAGAGGGCTTGTTTCCAACGGCCGTTGTCGATGGTCCAGAAGACCTTCGCTTTGTGTCCGCCGGCCAGGCAGGCTGCCCAGACGTCACGGTTGCGTTCATTCTGCGCTACGTTTAGGCGGTCAACCACGGTCATCCCGCGGGTCAGCTCGCTCTCGGTTTCAACCTCCACAAAATGTTCCGATTGTGATGTGACGATGGAAGCATCCAAGGCGGTGGCCATGGCCACAGGATCGGGCAGGGAGATCCCGTGTTCGCCGGACTGTTCGAGGAAAGCCTGTTGCGCGAAGCTGTTGCACTCAATGGCAAATTTGGCGACGGGTGTGCCAAAGCTTAGAACCTGCTCGATGTCGGATGGATTTAGGACTGCTTCACCGCGACACAAGTGCCAGCCAACCAGTTCGATGGGGAGGCCACTTCGCATAACGATGCGGGCCGCTTCTGGATCGCACCAGATGTTGTACTCGGCCGCAGGAGTAACGTTGCCCTCGCAGCAGGGTGCGCCGCCCATTACCACACAGCGGCTCACCTTCGCAGCAATGCCCGGCGTTCTTTGCAAGGCGAGCGCGACATTCGTAAGCGGGCCGAGCGTAACAAGCACCAGGCCTGGGTGGGATTCAATCGCGTCGATGATGGCATCGACAGCGCTCTGCGTTTCCGGCGCGCGGCTTGGCGGCGGATAGCCGTGATCGCCGAGGCCATCCCGTCCGTGGAACCAGGCTGCGCTTACATGGGCGCGCTTCAACGGTCGTTCCGCACCTGGGAATACCGCCACGTTCGAATCGCAAAGCTCCGCGGTATAGAGCGCGTTACGGGTGGCCTGCTGGAGATCCACGTTTCCCGCCACGGTGGTGATGGCCACGACCTCAATTTGAGGAGAGCGCAGCGCCATGATCAACGCCACGGCATCGTCGGAAGCGGTATCGGTATCGATAAGAAATGGGGGTTTCACGCGACGCAGGATAACAAATTGGCCCGCGAAACTCGGCACAAAATCGGCGTAATCTCCGCAAAGTCGCCGCTTGCTCTACTGCTGCTTGTGCCACCACTCCCGGAGAGCCTGGCAGCGACCGTTCGAATCCAAAGAGATTATGAAGATCCCATCCAGCTTTGTTTGCAGGCCAGGCGGCACGCGGACAAACGATGCCCACCACCTGGCGATACCGTGCTCGTCGGTGACTGCAACGACCTCATAGTCAAATTGGATTCCTTCCTCGGTTTTGGCGACACCGTCCCAATACTCGTAGATCGCATCGCGACCACGTAAGGGTTCGCTGAACGGTGTCACTTGATAGGTGCCGTCGTCGGTGTACAGCGCGGCTGCGGCCTGGGGGTCGCGGCCCATCCAGGCTCGACCGTAAGAGTCCAGCCACTTTTTGAAGGATTCGCGGTCCATACGCTAAACATACGACACTTATTTTTTGGAGCCTACTACACTTCGCGCGGGGAAATCGGAGCCTTCTGTCTTTGCGCTGACCATGCAGCGGAAGCTGCGATTCACATCTTTACCGAAACGCCGAGGGAATCAGTTCTTACGCGTCTCAGCGTACCTCCACGCTGCCGTCCGGCGCCAATCGCCACCTTGGATTCCAGGCAATTTCCCATGCAAAGCCATCGGGATCCGCAAAGTACCCCGAATAGCCTCCCCAAGATGCCTCTCGCGCTGGCTTTAGAATCGTGGCCCCCGCTGCCGCCGCCTTGCTGATGAGGGGATCGACTTCGCTTTTCGCGCGCACATTGTAAGCCAGAGCCACGGCTGCCCTCCCAAACGCTGCCGGATCAACCTGAAAATCTTCGGCGAGCTTTTCACGCAGGAACAGGGCAAAAACCATGCCGCCAGTCTGGAAAAAGAGGATCTCCTTATCCTCATATACGGGCTTCCAGCCAAGCCCATGCGCATAAAATCGCTTCGAAGCGCCGAGATCCTTCACACCGAGTGTTACGAGGCTAATGCGCTGCTCCATGGTCTTCGATTCTCCTAACGCAAAAGAAAAAAGCGATGCTGCCGCAAAGCTAGTGAGAAGCTCCCTTCGGCTCATCATCTCCCAAAAGCTAAGTTGGAGTGCCAGGGTAAGTCTTGAATGAATCGGACAGCGACCGGAAATTCTCTTCAGAGGGCGGGTTGCCCTTTACTCTCCTTTTGATGTGGCTCACCTGGTCATGGGAGGAGCGCGACCCGGTTGCCTGGAAACTCGCGGGGAAAGAATGGAGGGACGTGGTTACGCTCGAAAACCTGGACAGGTTGAAGGCGTTTCACCGGATCGCGCAGTGGCCAGGAGGGAACACGATAACTATCTAGATTCTGCAGCCATCTAGATTCCGCAAAGACTACTGAGGAGCGACAGGCGCGAAGAAGTCGACCAAATTACCGTCTGGATCACGAAAATAAATCGAGCGGGTACCCCATGGTTGAGTGGTAGGCGGCTTGACCCACTGCTTCACAAGATCGTGTAGCCGCGCATACTCATGGTCGACGTCCTCCACTCTAAACTCCAAGATCGCACTGTGATTCTGTCCAGCCATCGTGGAGCCAGGGATATATTTTTCTTGGGCCTCGGCTGCGAACAACGCGAGAACTCCTGTGCCGGTCCGAAAGTCGACGTAGGTTTCATCTGCCTTGTGTGGTTCCATCCGCAAAACCTGCGCGTAGAAAGTGGCAAGCCTGTTGACATCATTCGTGATCAGGCAGGTATTGATGAGCGCAGGAGCAGTGTTCGGTGTCGACCGAGAACTGCTGCTTTCGGTTGCACGAGGCATGGAGGCCGTGATCGCAGCCATCAGGCTAAGGATCAGAAATGGTGCTGAAACGATAGATGATTTCATGGTGGCTCCCTTTCTCGTTGATTCGTTCCAGCTCGAAACATGCTCAGCCGATGCGCTTGCCGAAGAGGTACCGAATCCGTCAGACGACAACTGCAGCTGCAGCGCAGCGATCATTCTTGCTGGTAAGTCTTTCTCGTCGTGTGATCGTCTTGAAGATAGACCGCAACGCTGGCGTCTGTCTTGAATGAATCGGACAAGCGTCTTAGCGGTCTTCGCCGCCGGTTGTCTTGAGAAGATCGGACAATCGCAGAGCGCACCGTGCAGATCCGAGCAGCACAGTCGGCGGGCTGCCTGAAAAGCGCTGGACTTCGCGAGTCATATGCGCTTGATCCGCATAGCCCGCGTCTGCGGAAACCCGAGCGAGACTCCGCGGCACGCTCGTGGATCCGGAGAGATTCAGCAGGCGCTGGAAACGCAGCACGGACTGAAACATTTTCGGCCCATAGCCCACGGCCGAGATGAACCGGCGCTGGAGCTGCCGGCTGCTGAGTCCGATCCATTCACTGAGTTTTTGAATCCGGCCGTGCGGATGCTTGGAAAGCCAACGGATGGCCGCGCTCGTCGTTTCGTCAACCGGTTCGCCCTGCGATAAACGCTCGAGCAAGGCAATCTCCATGGCGGACCTTCGGGCCGCGAGAGTTCGCTCATCGGTGATTCGTTCAAACCGGACACTCGTTGCACTGCCCCACACATCGCGAAGCGGCACCGACTGGTTTAGCAGCACGGACGCAGGCAGGCCCAGCAAGTTCCGCGCGAGTCCAGGACGGTAGCGGGCGCCAATGATTATGGATCCGGCGGCCAGACGAGCATCGAAGGGTACGGTCCACGGGCCGATCACCGTCGGAGCTTCGTCGTTAATGAGAACGATGTCGACGCAACCGTCGGGCATCACGCGCTGCGTAAAGGCCTCCCCTGAACCTAGGATCGTCTGCGTCCACAGGCACACCAAGTGCGTCGCCAGCGGCAAAGGAGGCGAATATTCGCGGTAATCGGAAACGGCACTGTCCACGTTCACAACGTGATTCGTCACAGGGTCCCCAAAGCAGTAGCGCGTGGCGGGAATTCCATCCCTCGCCTTCCGGCTATTCGGTTCAGGCCTTCCAGTTCTGCAAATATACGCCTTGGCCTGTCGCAAGTCTGCATCCAGAGCAAGAGATTGACCGGACAGTTGTGACAAGTGAGGTCTTCGGTTGTGCAGTCCGGAGACTTCCCCGGTAGGGAATTCTGGCTGTAAGTGTTTGCTGCTGTCCATCTAGAGGGCGCGCTGGTAACTCTGCTGACCAGCACCTCCGCGCCGTATCCAACGTTGAAGTCGGGCCGCGCTAAGACTAACGCGTGCACCATGCGGGTCACCGCTCATATGTAAAAAGGAAGAAGGCCCGATGTGTATCTTCGGGCCTACCGGTTTGTACGACGAAGTGGAGATGAACTACCGAACGGCGGTGGCGCTTTTGGCCTTACCGAGTTCAGGGACGACGCCGAGCTGCTGCATCAGGCCCAGAGCGTCCCAGTTGATCCAGCCCTCTACCATCTTGCCGCCAGTGAAGCGGACGACGCTGACGCCGGAGATGGCGATTTGCTTTCCCGTTGGTGCAATGCCGTTGAGATCGCCCTTATGGGCGCCACGGCAAGTCCACCGGGCCACAACGGTTTCGCCTTCGGCGATCAGGTCCTCGATCGTCAATCGCATGTCGGCGAAAGCAGTGCGGTAGAGCGTCACTCTCTTCTTCTCACTTTCGGGGCCGCGTCCAACGTCGGGCGTCGAGGCGTCGTGGTGAGTATACGTGGGAGCAATGAGCTCGTCTGCTACGGGCAAATTGCCTTTGTTCCAGAGTTCGTCGAATAGACGACGCACGATTGTTTTGTTTTGTTCTGACATATGTATTTCTCCTTTTTTGTAAATTCGATATTCCGCTCGCACCGAGCGAGTCGGGGTGAGTGGTGGCCTGGAACCGCTGGCGTCTTGGTTACGCTGACCTGTACGTCGAACAGGAGGTAGGGCCCCGTGCGAGGGAACAAGAAGGAACCAAGTAGGTTCTCCCCATTTGCGCTCGATTCGGAACTTGGCCTTAAGAGAAACTGCGTTCGGATTACGATGCGGGAGTTTCGCCACGATGGCGAAACCTCGACATGATCTTGTTCCCCGCACCCGGGAGAGTCAAGGACAATCGAAAGATTCTTTTGTGCGCTCAAACCCCGGGGTTGGTCCCGTCGCGGGGACGAAGGCGTGGTCGAAGCTCATTTGCGTGAGGCGCGCGAGTTCGGGTTCGGTCAAGCCCATGCGACGCGCGCTTTCGTATTCGTCGAGCAGTGTGGTGTGGAACATGGCGGGGTCGTCGGTGGAGAGAACGACGGGGATGCCGTGCCGGAATAATTTGGGAAGTGGATGGTGCTCGATTTGGGCGTCTTTGCGGCGGAGTTGTCCGGCCAGGGCGCCGGTGCGGATGTTGCTCTGCGGGCAGATTTCGAGAGGGATGCGACGGTCCGCGAGCAGATCCATCAGCGCGGGGTCGTGGACCGCAGCGATGCCGTGGCCGATGCGTTCGGCGCCGAGGAATTCAATAGCTTCGCGGATTTTTTCCGGGCCGCCGATTTCCCCGGCGTGCATCAGGCGCCGCAGGCCGATTTCGCCGGCTTTGTCATAGACGGCGCGGAAGTCTTTTGTGGGGATCGCTAGTTCGTCGCCGCCGATGCCGAAGGCAACGATGGATTTTGAATTGGCGCGTTGGGCCGCCAGGACGACTTGCATGGCGGCTTCGGTGCCGAATTGGCGGACGGCGTCGAAAATAAAATTCATGCGCAGGCCGCGTTTTTCGAAGGTCTCGGCGGCGCCCAACATGGCCTCGAAGTTGCCTTCCGGGACTTGCTTGCGGAGGATCATGATGCCGATCGAGAGCGTGATCTCGGCATAGACGACGCCTTGCGAGAGGAGATGTTCGCCGAGGTCGCGGGTGATCAAGGCGTAGTCGCGTGGCTCGCGGAGGAACGACGTGACCCACTTGAAGACTTCGAGGAACTCGTTGAAGTTTTCGTACGCGTATTTTTGGCGAACTTCGGCTTCGGTGAAGATTACGCCGTGAGAGCGGGTGAGCGCGCAGACCGTTGCCGGCTGGATCGAGCCCTCCAAGTGGAGGTGGAGCTCGGCTCTCGGGACCAGGGCGATATTTCGTACGGAATGATCTGCGGCCATAGCGAAGTTTAGCAGGTTGGGAAGTTGGTAGTCGACGATCGAGAGTTCGACGGGGGCAAAGCGCCAAAAGGCGACGGCCGGATTTAACCACAGAGGTCGCAGAGAGCGCGGAGGACGGAGAGAATACAGACGGCACTCACGCATCGTGTCGTCGGAACGACTCGTCGTTAATTGAACTTAGTGGGGGAGTTGCGGGCGGCCAGCGTTGATCCAGGCGGTTAGCCAGTAGGAACCGATGTCGGTGGCCGCGTCGGAGAGTTGGCGGATCAGCGTGGCGGCCGTTAAATTGTAGAAGCGGTCGAAATATTCGTCGTCGTAGGATTTGCCGGCGAGGCGCGCGTTGCGGTCCGCTAACAAAATCGTTTCGAGCCAGCTGTGGGCGTTGAGGCAGGATTCGAAGGCGTGGTCGGTCGGATCGCTGATGAAGGAAGCATCGTTCGGGCGCATCGGGAAAAAGGATGAGAAGCGGTCGACCAGCGTGATACCAAAGCGCTCGTTGATGCCGGTTTGGTTGGTGAGGTGGCCGTCGAAATTTTCGGTGGTGTTAAACGGATCGTTGGCTTCGGCGACGTAGCCGGCGAGGATGGCCGCGTCCAGTTTAGCTTCTTCCCAGTGGCCGAGCCTCAGCGCTTCGGTGAGCTTGGCGTTGTAGACGCCGATTTGCCAGGGAAGCAGGCCGTTCGATTCGAGCTTGGACTTGCCGTACTTGCCGACTGCGGCTTTGTAGACCCTAGGGAGAGCAGTAAACGGAAAGCGCCCGTACCGGTCGAGATACAAATAGTGGTTGTGCTTCTCGCTCGGCGTTTTGGTCTCGGCGTCGAGCGGATCGCTTACGTGCAGCACGAGAAAGGCGCGGTTGGCGTCGAAGAAGGGTCGGACATCGGGGGGTAACGTGTCGACCGCCTTGTTGACGACGATTTTCTGGGCGTTGGCGCCCCACGCGGCGGCTTCTCGAGGCCACAGCGCCAAGACGGCGGAGACGCTGAGCAAAGCGACTACGCGTCCCGATGACAACCTGGATGCCCTCGCTCTCATTACAGATTCCTCTAGGCCCGATTCGCGGCGCGCAGCGTGCTCCGTTTGCGGCCGTAGTTGTAGTAGAACACGAGACCAATGGCCATCCACACGAAGAATCGAATCCAATTGGTGATCGGCAGGCCCGCCATTAGGAGAAGACAGGTGAAGATGGTAACGATCGGGGCCAGCGGACCTCCGGGTGCCCGGAAGGCGCGCCTGCGATTCGGCTCGCGATAGCGAAGGATCAAGACGCCACCGGCGACCAACGCGAACGCGAACAGCGTGCCAATGTTGGACAGGTCGGCGAGCGTGCCGATGTCAAGAAGCCCGGCCGGAATTCCTACGACGAAGCCCGCCATCCATGTGGAAAAGTCCGGGGTGCAATAGCGCGGATGCACGCGGCTGAAGATGCGCGGCAGTAGGCCATCGCGCGACATCGCGAACCACACGCGCGCCTGTCCGAGTTGAAAGACCAGCAGCGACGAGATCATGCCCATAAGCGCGCCAAGTAGCACCACCAGCCGGACGCCCGTGAAGTGAAGCTTCTTCAGCGTGTTAACGACCGGGGCGGCGTCATCGACCAGCGTCTGCCAGGGCACCAAGCCAGTGAGCACGACGACCACTCCGATATACAAAAGCGTGCAAATAATCAGCGTCGCAATGATGCCGATGGGCACGTCACGCTGCGGATTCTTGCACTCTTCGGCGGCAGTCGAGACGGAATCGAACCCGATGTAGGTGAAGAAGACGATCGAACCGCCGGTGAGAACTCCGGGCCATCCATTGGGGGCGAAGGGGTGCCAGTTTGCCGGATGAATGAAACGCGACGCAAAGCTGATAAAGACGAGAATGGCCACGATCTTCAGCAAGACCATGACGTTATTGGTCTCGGCCGATTCGCGGATACCGCGCACCAGGATTACCGTGAGGATCATCACGATCACGAAGGCCGGCCAATTGAAGCCGAAGTGCCAGCCCGGAGCGTAGAGCACGTTTCCTTCAAGATCTGACAGCCCGCCAGGCAAATACGCGGGGGAGATCCACCGCAGATCGGGATGCAGACCGAACCAATCCAGTAGGTTGACGATGTGCTGGGAGAAGCCGACGCTGACAGCCATGTTGCTGACTGCGTATTCCAGAATCAGGTCCCAGCCGATGATCCAGGCGATGAGTTCGCCCATAGTCGCGTAGGTATAGGTGTACGCGCTGCCCGCGATGGGGATCATCGCGGCGAGTTCGGCGTAGCAAACCGAGGCAAAGCCGCAAACAATGGCAACCAGTACGAACGAAAGCGCGATCGCTGGGCCTGCTCCCGGGCGGCCAAAGGATGCGGAGTGGTAGATCAAGTACTCCAACAGGGGTGCGTTCAAAATCGAGGCTACTTGGAGCTTTTGGCCGGCGATCGCGGTGCCGACGATCGTGAAGATTCCCGAGCCGATTACGGCCCCGATGCCCAGGGACGTCAGGCTGATCCAGCCTAGAGATTTCTTTAGCTTAACTTCGGCGTTTTCGGAGTCCGAAAGAAGCTGATCGATACTCTTACAGTTGAAGAGTTGTGATCCCACCCGTGTCTCCGATCGTACCTAGGCAAACTCGAAGCTTGCCCCGCCCGATACGCTATGAATTGAAGGATGAAAGCGCGCCTCAATGTACCTTGAGAGGCTCTGACGCGCAACAGCGGTGGCCCTGGCTCACATCTGGGTGAGCTGCGCGTAACGCTCGATGAATTTCTTGGTGCCGCGGCCGGGAAAAGTCACGGCGAGCTTGCGGTCGTCGTCCTCGCCTTCCACGCCAACGACCGTGCCGACGCCGTATTCCGGGTGGCGCACCTTTTGGCCGAGAAGCGGATCGGCGTTTGCGCCGCGCTTCATGGCGGAGCGGCCGAATGAAGGTGACGGACTGCTGGGGCGGCGGGGCAGTGGCGCCGAAGGAGCTGGCTTGCCTCGTACACGCCGGAGAAATTCCTCAGGAGAGTAAGAATATTCGGGATCGGGCTCGTAGCGCCGGGTCGCACCGATTTCAGCCATCGAGCCGCGAACCGTCTCCACCAGCTCACTGGGAATTTCGGCTAGGAACCTCGATGGGAGTGACGCGCGAAGCTGTTGTTCGTTACCAAATACGCGCCGGTAGACCGCGCGGGTCAGCGTAAGCGATTTGCGCGCCCGGGTCATGCCTACGTAAACCAGGCGGCGCTCCTCCTCGATGCCTTTGTCGTCGTTGAACGAGCGGCTGTGCGGGCAGATTCCCTCTTCCATACCGGTCAGGAAGACGTGATCGAACTCCAGACCCTTCGTGCTGTGCAGAGTGATCAGCGTCACGCCGGGCTTGCCATCGTAGGAGTCTGCATCACTGACGAGTGCTGCGGCGTCGAGAAAGTCCGAGAATTCCTCGCCGGCTTCGGTGCTTTCGGCGACCGCGCGAACCAGTTCCTCAAGATTTTCGATGCGGGCGACGTCGTCGGGAGTGTTGCGATCCTTCAACATTTCCATGTAGCCGGTGTCATCCAGCACACTGCGTAGGAAGTCCGCGGATCCTAGTTTGGCGAGGTTTTCCTGGAGCTTGGCGATGATTTCCTGAAAAGCGCGGAGCGGCGCGACCGCGCGACCCGCCGAGGCGCCAGAAACAAACTTGGCGATGGCGTCCCAAAGCGAGGAACTATCGAGCCGCGCCGTTTCGCGCAGAGCATCCACAGTCGTCTTACCGATCCCGCGTGGCGGCACATTCAGCACGCGCAATAGCGAAACGTCGTCCTCGGGATGCATCGCCAATCGCACGTAGGCCAAGGCGTCTTTCACTTCGGCGCGATTGTAAAAACTGAAGCCGCCCACGAGCTTGTAACGAATGCCGCGACGCCGGAAGACTTCTTCGAACGCGCGCGACTGAAAGTTGGTGCGGTACTCAACGGCGCAGGTCTGCGAGGAGTCGTCGTCAAGGATGCGGGTCAATTCGCCGGCAACGAATTCGGCTTCGGCGTTGGCGTCGCGCCCTTCGAAATACTTCAGGTTGGCGCCGCCGCCATTTTCGGAGCTCAAGGATTTACCCAGGCGGTCGGGATTATTCGCGACGACTGCGCCCGCTGCATCCAGAATGTTCTGCGTCGAACGGTAGTTGCGCTCCAGCTTGATGACCTTGGCATTCGGGAAGTCGCGCGAAAAGCTCATCAAGATGGATACATCGGCGCCCCGCCAGCGATAGATCGACTGATCTTCGTCGCCCACCACGCAAACATTTCGCTTCGGGCCGGTGAGCAGGCGCATCAGTTCGTACTGGACGCGATTGGTGTCCTGATATTCATCGACGTGGATATATTGAAAGCGCGCTTGCCATTTTTCGCGCACGCTGGCGGATTCACGCAGCAAACGAGCCGAGCGCAACAGTAAATCGTCGAAATCGAGCGCTTTGCTCTGATGCAGCAATTTCTCGTACTCGGCGAAGATACCCGCCACGCGACGCCCATCGTGCCCAATCGCCTCGCTGCGCATTTTTTCCGGGGAGAGCCCGTGATTTTTCGCGTGACTGATCGCGCTCAGCACGTTCCGCGGCGTCAGACTGTCGTCTTCGATAGCCAACTTGGTCATCGCCAGCTTGATGGCTGCCATCTGGTCGTCCGTATCATAAATTGCGAAATCACGCGGCAATCCCGCGCTGGGAGCTTCGCGGCGGAGCAAGCGCGCGCAAAGCGAATGAAATGTCGAAAGCCACGGCTGCGATGGCGGCACGCCAGCCCGCAAGAGCAAATCCGACACGCGATTGCGCATCTCCTCCGCGGCCTTGTTGGTGAAGGTCACCGCGAGGATGGCGTCCGCCGGAACGCCACTGGCGATCAGATTCGCCATGCGAAATGTGATCGCACGCGTCTTGCCGGTACCCGCGCCGGCAAGAATCAACACCGGTCCTTCTGTGGTTTCGGCGGCGCGGCGTTGTTCTGGATTGAGTTGATCGAGAAGATTCAGCATGGGTCCGTTGAGAGCGAGAATTCTTGCTCAGTCATGTTAGCTGACGCGGATGAGTCACGCAAACAAGCGCAATTTTCCCTGAGAAATGATGAACGAAACGCAAAGGCAACATCGCGTGGCAATTAAATGTAGCCGCCGGGTTTTAGCCCGGCGGACCATTTGCAAAGAATTACTCTTGCACTCAGCGCGCCAACGAAGGAGCAAGACCCTACTGCGGACCGTGACGGCTCAAGTCGATGTCGAAAAAGGTCAAGGCGCGACCGCTCTGCATCTGCACAAGCTGTGGCACGTAGAGATGTGCGTTCTGTAACAGATCAAACTGGTCTTGCAGGTCAAAGTAGAGCAACCCCTGCACGGTGCTATGTGCCGCCACAACACTGGTCGGCACGCCCGCATTCTGAGCTTCTGTTTGTAGCTCCGACCAATGCTTATCGCGACCACCCTTTGAACTGCCAACAGGAATCGGGAGCTTTGGACCGCGGCTCGCAGTCGGGTCTTTCCCCTTGGGCTTTAGCACCGCGTCTGCGAGTTCCTCAGAGTTCAGCGATGGCACCTCCTGCCGGTTGTCATCACCAAGTTGCACAGTAAGCCGGATGCGTTCGAGATTTACGCGCACGCTCTCCTCAGAATCGTTCCGAAACGATACTTCCACGGCGAGCACGCCCCCGGCAAAAGGAGATTTCTTCGGGAACTTCTCCTTGTATTGCGCGGGATCGGTCCATGGGAGAGCCGAGACCGTCAAGCCTTCATGCGACTCCAGTGACGCGGCCTTCAGGGATGCCTGCGGCGTTTGGCCGCCAAGCACCAAGCCTGCGAGTGCGAGGGCGCACACCACAAGACAGGGAAGTGCAATGACCGGGTTTCGCATCAGGCTATAATAGACTTTTGTCATCTCGACGCCTTCGATTCCTGGGGGACGATCAGGGTTGCCCTGCCCTTCACGCGGTGGTGCGTGTTGTGGCCGGGTGAAGACCGGAGCCACTTTTAGTGTATTTCGTCTATAGCCTGCTCATGGGCCTTGCCGCCCTGCTGCTCTTGCCGTACTGGCTGATTCAGGGGCTGCGCCACGGCAAATATCTTTCGAATCTCAGCGAACGTTTAGGCTTTTCATTTCCCTCACTAAGTAAACTCCCCGCTGATAGGGCTGGAGCGATCTGGATTCACGCAGTTTCCGTGGGAGAGGTTCTCTCCGGCGTGGCGCTCGCTAAAAGTTTGAAGCAAGCCTATCCGGAGCGTCCGCTGATCGTTTCGACTACGACGATGACGGGACAGGCGCTGGCGCGGCAACGCTTGCCTTTTGCCGACGCGATCATCTATTTCCCCCTGGACTGGGCATTTTGTGTGCGCCGCGCGCTGCGAGCTGTTCAACCGGCGGTCGTGGTCGTACTCGAAACCGAGATTTGGCCCAACTATCTCCGCGAAGCAGGTCATCGCAAGATTCCGGTGATTTTTGTCAGCGGACGGATCTCGGATCGCTCATTTGCCCGCTACCATTCCTATTTTGGCAAGTTCGGATTTTTCCTGCGCCCATTTCTTCGCCGCGCGCTTGAGCATGCCACTGCCTTCCTGATGCAAAGTCAGAACGACGCCGACCGCATCCGCGCCCTGGGCGCTCCAGCCGACCGCGTGAGCGTCAGCGGCAACATGAAATACGACCAGGCCCTGCCGGCCCCCACGCCGCTTTCAAACTGGCTGGAGGCCGAGGTCCGGCGTCGTGGGCGTCATCCAGTTATCGTCGCCGGAAGCGTGGTCGCCAGCGAGGAGCCCCTCGCGCTGATCGCTTTCGGCACGCTGCAGGGCGAGTACCCAAACGCGCTGCTGCTCCTGGCTCCGCGCAAGCCGGAACATTTCCAGCAAGCCGCCGATTTCATTCACGAATCGAGGCGGAAATTCTTGCGTCGCTCGCAGCTACCGGTTCCGAAACCCGGAACCGCCGACGGGCGACCCACCAATGGGCCACCCCCCAATGGCGAAGGTGCGATTTCCAGCGATGTGACGGTAGTGCTGGTCGACAGCATTGGCGAACTGGCCTCGCTTTACGGAATCGCCGACGGCGCGTTCGTGGGCGGATCGCTGGTGGACTCCGGCGGCCACAACATTCTGGAGCCTGCGGCCTTCGGCAGGATTCCGGTGTTCGGTCCGTCGATGGAAAACTTCGCGGAGACTGCGTCACGTTTCGTGGCCGCAGGTGCCGCGATTCAGGTGACCAGTCCTGAAGATGCCGGTGTGGCGTGGATCGAGCTGCTACGCGACCCAGAGCGCCAGCGCCGCATGAGCGAAACCGCAAAGCGCCTGGTGGACGAAAGCCGCGGCGCAACCGCCCGCGCAATGGCCGAAATCTCAAAACACTTGGACGGCGCAGCGCCATGAACATTCCGCGACCGCTCGCCATCGCTCTCTGGCCGCTTTCGCTGGTCTACGGCTCGGCCGCAAAGCTGCGCGCCTGGGTGTATAAACAGGGTTGGCTGAAACAAAAGCGTCTGAATCGACCGGTAATCAGCGTCGGCAACATTACAGTCGGCGGCACCGGCAAGACCCCGATGGTGATCTGGCTAGCCGAAAAGTTGTTAGCCGAGGGAAAACACGTAGCGATCTTGAGCCGCGGCTATCGCGGCGCTGATGGCACCAGCGATGAGATCGAATTGATGAAGCAGCGCCTGCAGGGACGCGTGCAATTTGGCGTT
>CAWHVA010000022.1:0-127697 GCA_963832615.1 uncultured Acidobacteriota bacterium | reverse complement strand
CCGCACGTGCGGGAAATCGCTGGCGGCGGTGGGGAAAGACGATCGTCGCGCATCCCTGGCCTGCCCTCTTTCTGGCGGGTACTCCTTTGATTCTGCTCGCGTGGCAGGTCAGACGACTGGATACCAGCCTCCCCCGAGGGGATTGGCTTCCGCAGGCGGCGGAATCCGTCCATGCGCTGCACACCCTTGAACGGATGAAGCGGAGCGGCGTTGTTGAATCGTTGCGCGTCATCGTCGAGCTTCCAACGGATTCCATCGCGCAAACCGACGCAGGGTGGAATGCGCTGGATCGTCTCAGCAAGCGCCTCGCGACCGACCCTCGCTGTGACCGCGTGATTTCTATCACCACGCTTGCGGAGAACAACCGATCTTCGCTCCCTGATCTCTCGCGAGAGACGCGTCGAACGTTCCTGAGTAGTAACGGACGAGCGGCGCTGCTTGAGGTGTTACCCGCGAGTTCGGTCTCCCTGCGCGACCAGGTCAACTGGGTGCGGGAGCTGCGTAAGACCGGCGCGCCAGCTCTCACCGGGGTGCCTGGTGCAACCCTTCTCGTTGGCGGCATCCCAGCACTCAACGCCGATTATGAAACGATTATCAGAGACCGCTTTCCGTCTGTAATGGCACTGGTAGTGGGGGGGACGCTCCTTGCTCTGCTGTGCGGGTTCCGATCGATCTTCGCCGCGGTGAAGGCCATCGCACTCAACCTATTCTCGGTCGCTGCGGCCTTCGGAGCATTGGTTTTCGTTATCCAAGATGGGCACGGAAGCAAGTTCCTGGGAGTTCCCGGGGGAACCGGTAGCGTGTTTCCCCTAGTACCGATTGTCGCGTTTGCCATCGTCTTCGGGTTAAGCATGGATTACGAGGTATTTTTGGTCGCACGCGTTCTGGAAGCCAGAAGGAGTGGACTGAGTGAAATGGATGCGATCCCGGAGGGTCTGGCTAGAACCGCAGGCCTGATTACGAGCGCCGCCGCGATCATGATCGTGGTATTTGCGGCATTCACCTTCGGAGATTTCCTGGTAGTCAAGATGATCGGATTTACGTTGGCGGTCGCCGTGTTGATTGACGCGACACTCGTTCGTATTGTGATCGGTCCGGCGCTCCTTCGCATTGCAGGCGATTGGAACTGGTGGCCCGGCGGGCTCGGCACAGCGCGCAGAGCGCCAGTGATAGCGAGTCGCGAATAATATCTTTACGCGCTGACACAAAACATCGACGCTCCGTTGTCTGAGCTCTGTTCCAGCACAACGAACTACTATTTGCAGGACAAACTGGGCATAGTTACGTCACTCACAACTTCTGCGGGTGCGTCGCGCAAACACCTACACATATGATTCGTTTGGCAACTTGACCGGCGGCTGGACCAGCGTTTGACGGGAAGAGTGCCGATCATTGTAACTTCTGCAACGATTCGATTTTTACGCCGTGCTGCTAGCGAAACGCCCGCAAGTGTAACCTTGATGCGACCTCCCCCACGGAAAAGTTCTGCAATCATCCTCTAGCAGTTCGTTGAAAAACTCCGTTCCACTGCAACTTTAATGTAAGAGAACTCGTCTGAGTGAAGGAAGGCGAAGGAGGCGAGTGAATGCGCGGCGACGATGACCTGCAAGAAGGGATGTTCAGCTACATTTCTCCAGAGAAGCGTGTTCCCGCGGATCATCCGTTGCGACCGATCCGCAAGATGGTGGACGAGATTCTGAAGGAGATGTCGCCGAAGTTCGCGAAGCTGTACTCCGATGTGGGGCGTCCGTCGATTGCCCCGGAGCGACTGTTGAGGTCACTGCTGTTGCAGGTTTTCTATTCGGTGCGCAGTGAGCGCATGCTGATCGAGCAACTACAGTACAACATGCTGTTCCGGTGGTTTGTGGGGATGGAGATGGACGAGGTGGTATGGAATCACGCGGTGTACAGTAAGAATCGGGAGCGTTTGCTGAACGAAGAGATCGCGGAGTCGTTTTTTCAACGGGTGCTGGAACGTGCGCGGCCGTACATGTCGGATGAACATTTCACGGTGGATGGGACGTTGATCGAGGCTTGGGCCAGTCAAAAGAGCTTTCGACGGAAGGACGGAAAGGGGAAGCCACCCGGACCAGGAGGAGAGGTCGACTTTCACAAGGAGAAGCGGACGAACCAGACCCATGAATCGACCACGGATCCCGACGCTAGACTGTTCAAGAAATCCAAAGGGAGCGAAGCAAAGCTCGGCTACCTGGGGCATGTATTGATGGAGAACCGTAACGGGCTTCTGGTGCAGACTTTTCTGACCGAGGCTAATGGAAGAGCGGAGCGAGATGCAGCGATGCTCATGGCCGAGGCCATCCCCAGCGGAAAGCGGGTCACCTTGGGAGGAGACAAAAACTACGACACGCAGGAATTCGTACGAGAACTCCGCGGGATGAACATTACCCCACATGTGGCGCAGAACGATACGAACCGCAGGAGCGCGGTGGACGAGCGGACTACGCGACATGTCGGGTATGAGGTGAGTCAGCGGAAGCGAAAACGAGTGGAGCAATCGTTCGGGTGGATGAAAATGGTGGGGATGGTCAGGAAAGTGAAGCTGCGAGGGATCGACAAGGTTGGGTGGCTGTTCACCTTTACCGGCGCTGCTTACAACCTCTGCCGATTGCGAAACCTGATAGCGGAAGCATGACAGCGGGTTCCGCTTAGGGCCAGCTGAGCGGATAGAACGACCAAACGGTCCTATGCAATTCAGTGATAACCCTTGAAATTCAGAACCGAGGTCTCACAAAACTCAATTCTTCAACGAGCTGCTAGGGGCGAGCCATTTATTCGGGAGCCAATTCACAACTCTGTGAGACGATGATTTCCGCCTAACTCAAGAAAAGGATCTGGAGTCTGTGTCACGCTGAGTAGCTAATTCTTTTTGCCGAAGATGGCAGCGAGGGATTTTGCTTTTTTCTTGAAGATGCCTCCGACGTCCGCAGTAATATTGGGTTCCTCGGGCGTGCCGGTGACGCGCAGGGGGTACGCCGGAAACTTCTCCGGAGGCCCCGCCTGAACCATTTACCTTAGTGAGCAAGCCGGCACCGACTTTGCCGATGCCTTCCGCTGCGACTCTTGCCAGGAGGTCGAAGTCCAACTCATCGGCAGCTCCTACCGTGCCGCTGCCGATAACCTCGCCCAGAGCCGGAATCACAGCTTCGATCTTCTCGATAGCGACTTCGGCGATTGTGATGCGGACTGTAACGCGCAACTTTTCGATGTCGGTTGTGTCGCCCGTTTTTAGGCCGCCGAGTGCTGCGACGCCATGAATTTTTGAACCGAGGTCAAAACCCACCAAGCGCGTGTTACCAAGCGCGATGGTCCCGGCGACAATCAGCGATTTCACCTGACCGGTGATGGAAAGGTCCAGCGAGAGCGTGCCGCCCTTAAGCACCGCGCCATTTGGCAAATGAACATCGGCAGCGGTCATCAGGGACTGGAGATCATCAATCAACAACCTTTGGCCGGCGATTTTCAAATCCAGCAGCGGATCTTCCACGCCGAGCGCGGTGATCTGGTACGCACCACTCACGTGTATCGCAGAGGCGTCGATTTTTGCGGCAGCGTCTTCGATCTGTCCGTTGTTGGCTTTCATGTGATACGTTCCGCTGTAAGCGAAGTCCAGCGGCGTTCGCGCGGGGGTGGCACCTTTGCGAAGTTTTAGGTTTTGGATTTGAACGTTGCCCCTAGTGTTGAGGGTTTGTCCGTCGGACGCGGCAAGTATGTCGATGTCCGCGAGAAGCGCTAGGCCGGCATCGGGATCAAGAAATCTGGCGGCGACTGGGTCGAGGCCCTTCACATAGACTTGCGCGTCGCCGGGGCTAGCTGCCACGTCCTCGCGATTAAATGGCCCGACGTGACCCGTGGCAGTGATCGCACCACCAGCGGGCAGGTCGGCACTCAACTCAAACGGAAACTGTGAGGCGAAGGAAAAATCACGCACCGCAAGATTTACATGCTAGTACACGATGGGCCGGTCGTGCGTAAAAACGGTTAGGAGCCTCGTGAGTTGAAGCACGTCGTGGAACTTGTTGCCCAAATTCGACAAATGAAGAGATGCGCCCTGCTTCTTGGCGCTGACGTGCGCGGCGACCAAGATTCCCAAACCAGCGCTGTCTATGTACGTTACGTTCGACATGTCTAAGACGATGCGTTTCTGGCCTGCACCAAGCAGTCTCTAAACTTTCTCGCGCAGGGCGGTGCTTTCCTCGCCCAGGACAATACGGCCATTCAAAGCAACGACGGAAAACACTTTCCGGCGGTTACGGCACCGCCCAAACAAAGTCTGATCCAACCGCGTGAATCGAACTAGCTATAAACGTCTAAACCGAGTACCGTTGCTACGTCTCACTAGCACCGCTCCCTCCTCCCAGAAGAAGGCTCCCCTGCGAAATCAGACAATTTCCATGTCTCGGGCGAGGTGTCACATGGCGAACTGGCGCGAATTCTACGAAACTACCGTTCTTGAAACGAATCCAACTCAGTTGAAAAAACTCATACGCGAGACCGAGGTCGCCATCTTCAGGCGAATGCGAGAGCTTCACGCAAGCTCGGATGGTGCCGAGGAACGCAACGAGATAGCAGGGGCGTCGGCGGCTTTGCGTGCCCTGAAAACCGAAAACCCAGAATGGCCCAATCCGAAACAAATACGCATTCCTGCGGCGAAATGATGTTCATAGGAATCGCCATTGTCTTCTTTATTGGCTTTCTGGCTGTCTTGGGCTATGCGCTCTGCTTAACCGGTGTGTTCGACAGGTGAGATTGATTCTGCGGTGGTGGTGTGAATTGAAACTCGTGGCCGACTCGCTAGAGCTCTACAGAACTTCGCCCGAAGGAACCGAGTGTCTCGGAACCTTTCTGGACCTTCAAGTCGCCATCGCCAAATTGAAGGAATACGCACAGAACAATCCCGGCCACTACTACATCTGCGACCAAATGACGGGTGAGCAAGTCTTCGCCCAAGAATCCTCGACCTAAGGACGCGCCTTCGCCGTCACTTCTGAACTCACAGACGAACCGGTTCCGAAGCTGCTGATTGCGTCCGCTTAGAGTTCGCGCATCTCAATAGCCGTGAGCCTGAAGGGACTACAAGGCGGTACGTAGTGGAGTTTGACCCGAGAGAGAATGACGCCAAATTACTTGAACGGGGCGTGTTCTATGAAGACGAACTAGAGCTGTGCGTCCCCGTCTCAAAAACATCACCGTTTCCGAAGCCTATTCATTGCTGCAACTATAGACGCTGTCCCACGTTCACGATGCGACGCGAGGGTTTTACAAAGCCAATGAGAGCCAGCCCATCGGCCATCCCCTGTCTCTCGTGTTACGCAGAATGCGATAGTTTACATAAGCACGGATGGCTGAAGATTAAAAAATCCGAATTATTCGCAGAGCGAGGAGCGGCAGTGATAGGCAGCAGCCGCAGTTAAGCCAACAAGCGGTGTACGTAACTACCCAACAGCCTTTCCGCCCGACTTCACAGCCATCGCCCGGTATCCGTCGAGCTTGATCTCCCAGACCCACTGGGGTCCATCGTGGAGCTTCGCCGTCGCCAAGCACTCCATCGGCTCGATAAATGCTGCATTTGTGGCGGGTAACGTTTCCAGAGCCTTGAGCGTCTTTCGACTCATCTGGATAGTGTAGGGCCGATGCTGGCAGTAAGGACGTGGCCCTTAAGCCCTAACGGAAATTTGTGACGTGAATTGTGCCATAACCCTACGATACTAACCGGTGCAACCGCTCGTCGCCCGGCAGAGGCCGCGGGTTCGAGTCCCGTCGTCCCCGCCATATTTTCCAAGCACTTACAAGCCCTGCCCTAGATCAATCAGGGGATATTAGGGGACGATAACCGCCGCGCACTCGGACTCTGAGCGAAGAAGCGCCTATTGAAGCAGGATCGGCTTCGGACCACGCATGAAGGCTGCCATGCCATTCAGCAACGGCTTTACAGCGGTACGGGTGAGGTGTTTTGAACCAATGTCCGCTAGCAATTCAGCAGTCCTTCCCGCTGCCGGGTTCCCGCGGGAGTCGATGTGCACTGGGAAACCCAACGTCGTATGGTGCGGAATGAACAGGAGCACACAAGCGAGGAGCGCGACTTGGTCTACGAGATCAGCTGGGTCGCAGAGCTTGGTCTCTGGCGCAGCTTTCTACGGTCGCAGTCCAAGGTGAAAAGCTAAAGTCACCTCCCTTTGCGAACGTAGTCTTTTTTAATCGTAGGAGAATTGTCTCCAAAAGCGCCGAAGCTCGTGTGCTTTCTGCGGAACATGGTTCGCCTCCTCATGACTCTAAGCCTCGCGAGTCACTCCCCCATTGGGCGATCAGCTGATCCGCCGCTCATCGCAAGTCGCCGGAGTCGAGCCAAATCAAAAGCGGCGTTGTCATCAGATAGCGTTGCAACTCGCACTGCGGAGTCCTGAATTGTGAGTATGTCAGTGCGCATCCTGTCCCATTCGAGCAACGTAAGACCGTAGGAGCCATAAAAGCGTCGAATTTCAGCAGAATTCCAATTCATCACTCTTTCCAGCACAGGGACTAGCACACTCATAGTGTTAGCGCTAAGCACAGTGCGCTTGGCGACGCGCGAGATGAACTTGGCTTCGCTTACCGCAATCGTGAGCCCGTCGTACTGATTGACGTGCATCATCACCGGCAAATCGGAGCTCCCGTCACCCAAATAGATGATGTGGTCGTGGCTGATGCCCAGCTTCGCGCGAAGCTCCTCAAGTACGGTGATCTTGCCCCAGCCCGCGGAGGCGCGAATAATCGAGTCCACTTCGCCAGTCGCTTCGTTGTATCGGAAACGCGTACCGAAGATGTGATCTGGCGGCAAAATGCCTTCCAGGGCCGACTGAATAATCTCCTGGGGCGCTGCGGAGATCACGTTGAAATTAAACTTGTGCTCTTCACCAAGATTGTCTAGAACTCGTGCGAATAGCGCGACGTCATGCTTCAGGCGAA
Source organism: uncultured Acidobacteriota bacterium (assembly GCA_963832615.1). Lineage (GTDB taxonomy): Bacteria > Acidobacteriota > Terriglobia > Acidiferrales > UBA7541 > Acidiferrum. The sequence continues at coordinate 120,734 of CAWHVA010000022.1, read as the reverse complement.
TTCGCCTGCCGGTCTCCACGAGGTGCTCGCGGCGCACGCGGCGAAAATCCGGATCATGGAGAATCAGATAGCTGAGCTCCGCACCCTGCTGAACGAGGTTGATGTCCGCAAGGCCCTTGACCTTGTCGTGAAAGCCGTGAAACCCAATGAGCTCACTCAGCATGACTCCAGAATCGTTGAAACTGAGAGTCTGATCGAAATCGCTTGCGAGTAGAAATTTTCTTGTCATAATCCATCTTCTGTCGGTGCGGTTCCTTCAAGGGCAGCAGACCAAGAGAATCGGCGCGGGCCGAAAAGCTCTCTCCAATGAAGTGAACTCGCCAACCTAATGGGCGCAGCTCGGGAACAGTGTCGTCAGAACCATCAAGTCCGATGGCGTGAAAAGCCAATGTTCAGCTTGATTTCCAAGGCTCTCGGCGGCGCTTGTGATAAAGCCCAACCGATGACGCTTCGCGAGATCGTGGGGATGCTTGGTGCAAATCCCCGTAAGGTTTGCCACCTGGGCATGTGTGAAGATCTTTTGGCTCGCTTTGATGGTTATCATTGGTTTCAGTCCTCGCAATTTCTGCAGTCCTCAAATCTTAAGAATTCGGATGCGATTCAAAGGCTTCGTTCGCCGGAAGATTTCTTGTCACCTCTATGGTGCGAACAGCCAGTACTTCAAAAACGCCCATACAAGTGGGACGCCCAGGCAAAAAACAATCATCAGCGTCGCAAACACCTCGGTGCCGGAGATGCTTAATTCGGTCGTCGTGTCTCGTCGGGCAAACACGCGGCTCACCCCAGCAGGCCTGATAAAGAAATGCCGGCCCGCCCTGTCACTCATCGAACCTGATATGTGGGGCAATTGGTTTGCCAAGAAGGTGCGGCTCAGGTGCGGGAGAACTGATTGAATAGATGGAGTTTAGAGCTTTCGCAGATCGTGGTCTTTGGCAGAAGAGTCGGGGATCGACTCAAATGTCGATACTTCAACAATGCAATCCAACCAGCCGAGCGCGGGGCCATACGATAAGGAAGTCAGCGAACCACGGTCGCCGGCACATCCAGCCGGCTGCTTTGGTCTTTCGAATCTGTATATACCGAGAGAGACCGTCACGGAGCCGCACTAACATTCGAAAATGATGGCATCGCCTTCGGAACCGGCGCGGCCATCAACGTGCTACAAGAATTCGTCCTGCACCGGCTCACGTCACGAAGACAATAGAACTCGCTGGGGCCGAACCCAAAAGCAGATTCCTTCTCCAACGCTCCACTTACGTTTCGGTGTGCATCTGCGGGTGAACACTGCACAGGAGATCCTTCACCCTAGAGCAAGTGGGCAAGATCATCGCTGCCGCTCCCGAACCATTCCAGACGATGTTCCTACTTCTGGTCATGACGGGGATGCGAGCGGGTAATGTATTGCCCTTACCTCCGCGGGTCGTCATTTCTTGGCCTAATTCACCTGAGTTTTGGACCCTTCGTGGACCCACCGCCAGCCCGATTCGCGGGACCGCCGGAGGGTGATACCGTTCCTCTCGCGCCGGATCGAGAGATGATTCGCTCGCGCCCGCGAGTTCCGAATGCCACCTAAACTTGTGTCCCAAAGAACCCTCGTTACCGTGATGCGCGCGCTTCGAGATCATGGAACGGCGGCTCACGAATTGGAGGAGCCGCCCAGTTTCGTCGAACTCCTCTACGCGAACGATTTCCCCGACTGGTTCGTCATCCACGCGAGGAACCAATATAGTTTTGATTGGCGCGAGATTTTGCCTGTCGTACGAAACACAAAGTTTTTCTTCCCTCATACGTACTTCGGCGGACCCGGGACAAGTATCACGGGGAAACCGTATCTCAGCAAAGAGGACGCAGCCCAGACAGGGGAGCGGCTATTGCAGCGGCTCGCGGCGTTGGCGTCGACGCTTCCCGAAGGCGAGGAGGTCCAGCGGTCTCTGGAGCTTGACGGGTTTCAGGTCGATCAGAAAAATCTTCGACTGATGCAGCTGGATTCGGTCACCAGCCAGAAGGAAGAGGAAGAACGCGTTGTCACTCTCGTGAATCAGAGCTGTCTCCCGGGTTCCGCCGTGATCTTGAGGCATCTGCGGGATGCGCGTGATCACTTTGTGCAGCAGAAAGACCACTCATCGATCGGAGAAGCGCGAAATTTTGTGCAGGCGCTTCTTGATGGGATCGGCGATGAAACCAATGCTCACGGTGGGCACTCCATCGGATATCCAGCCGGAATGTCTAACCGGTTGATCTATCTCGAGCAGGTGGGCTTTTTTACGAGCGATGAGAAGACGGCGGTCGGTGCCGCGTGGGGGTTTCTCTCAGCGGGCAATCACCCGGGAATTCCGAATCGCGATGAGGCGCGGATCGCGTTGATCCTGAGTTTGGAGTTCGGCGTCATGCTTCTCCTGAAATTCTCGAATTGGAAATCGAACGCGTACAGAAGCTTCAGTTGAAGCTATTGGTGGTAAGCGGTGACTGGAACTTATTGGGTGGACGTTTCGGGTGGTGCTGGGGGAGAAAGAGCCGCTGACCGGAGAGTCCGCAAAAAATAAAGGGACCCGGCATGGAGTTCCCGAGTCCCTCGACTTGAAACGGGGTGAGAATTGCGGGTGATTCTGACGCGAAAGCCAAAGGCCGCGTAGCTGTCAGTTCTTACAGGTCGACGGTTAAGCAAAGAGGAATGGAAACCGCCGAGGGCACCTGCCGTGCTATCCTTCCTTCAACCTTTTCACCCAAGAGCACGCGATGCCCTCGACCTTGAAGCTCTCCGCGCACACCTCCGCGCAAACATCCCTGGCACCGACTTAGAGACAGCAGCTCCAGACGCCGCTCGTCGCGCACGCCGCCTGAAGTTGCTCAGAGGAAGTTCGGCTCAACGTATGAGCATGGGGTTGTCGCACTGACCGTGCGCATGGCCGAAGACATTGTTTAAACTACCCCCGGAGTCTCCGACTTGTGGGCTCGGGGTGTTTCCCGTACAGCTCAAGTTGCCACCGATGGAATTGGTCCCCATCTCGTTGCCGTCCGGGTCTGCAGTCACGTTGTTGTTGAAGGCGACGTGGCGCGCGATGGCGTCACGGAAGAAACCCAGCCAGCAGGATTGCCATCCTGTGATCGTAAGGTCGCCTCCGATTATGTCGTCCTCAAAGTCGCCATAGGGCGGACTGCCACCAAGTGCGGGCAGCGAGGAGGCGCAGGAGACGCCGCCGCCACCCCCATTCAGCGAGACGTCTTGACCGATGACCGTAAGGTGGACCAGCACCGATAGGGCATTCTCGGCCGTGAGGTTCCCATCGACCCTGTCCCTGGTCGAATACGACCCGACCTTCTGATCAGGATCGTTCAAGCAGATGAAATTAACAGGCTCGCAGCCCAGGACCAAGATGCCGTTCAACTTCACATCCAGGTTGCCACCGACCCTTAAGTCCGAGCCGACCGGCATTGTCTCCGAGCCGCCGAATGCGGCGATCAGAGTGCCGCCGGAAAGCACTGTGAGGTTATGTTCTACCCTCACTGACCCTGCATCGACTGTGCAGTTCCCGGCGATCTTCAGATTTTCGTAGACACCAGAAGCGATCGATCCGCCCGAGCAGGTCGCATCGGGTTCGTTCCAACCGCCACCAGCGCTCGCCGCCACCGAGGAGTCACCAACACTCGCCGCCACTAGGACAATTACGGCGACAGTCGCCACTACCAAGCCGGACAACCGGCGATATGTGATCATGGGGTTTATCCTTTCTTCAAGAGGAACACGGGATCTCCAAAGAGGAAATATTGAGCTGTTTTCGTGGGGCACCAAAGGATGGAGCTGCGCGGAGTCTCGTCCTGTCGTAGGAAAGTCGTCAAGGGCCAAAATCAGTAGTAAGGCTAGTACCTTTCTTGCACTGCGGACGATCAAGCCGGGAAAAGAAGTCAGTCTCGCATCGTAACCGCAACATCGACAAGTGTGCACGCACAGTGCAGATCATCGCTCCTGCGCCGGTGTCCCGCGAGACACCGCACTCGCAGAACTCCTGCCAGCCGCGATCCCGCTGATTGCCCAGCCGTGGGTTCAATGCTTTCAGAAGATGTTGACTCGTCACCGCGCTAAGGGAGCGGCCACCGTTTGCGGATTTCGTCGTCGACGCGATAAATCGCGGCGCCGATGGTTGCCGAAGCTCCGAAGAAAGCGGCGAAGCGATGAAGGATTCACGCTGACGTCGTATAATCCGCGACCATGCTTATCGATGACGGCCTCAAACGTGCGGTACTGCACGAGGCAGGCCACGCTGTCGCCTACTGTTTGCTCAAACATCAGAGCGCGGGAATCGCAGCTGTCCTCGAAGGTCTGAAGTTCTGCAACCTGGTCGCGCCAGACTCTCCGCCGGTTGGCGACGCCGCCGGCTCGGCCGCGGAAAAGCTCATTCTCGGCGGCTACGATGAAAGCGGCGCGCGGCAAGATAAGAAAGGCATGAGCGACGCCGACTATCACGCGCTCGTTCAGCAGGCCTTCGAATCTCTCACGCCCACGCCGCACAAACGCAAGATTCGTCGGATCGCCTCGCTGGTGATCTCAAGGATCATCTGGCGCGAGAAAATCGAAGACTTTCCGCCACTCGACGAAAGTGAAATCGGCATGAAGCTGCCGGAGGGAAACACGTTTTCTCTGATCATGCCGTTCGCCGAGATCCAGCAAGCCGTGGACGAAGGCTGACGAGCTCACGTGCGCGCGGCGGTCTTGCGCGGCAGACCCAACGAGCTCGCGAGCAGCATAGCGTTTGGAGCGATTCTAAAAACAAATGATTCTGTTGAAAAAGTCGGGGGCGATTTTTCTGGAGTGACTAGGCACCGCTGTGCTACTTGGGCGGCAAGGAGGAACGCCGCCAATGATGGGCCAACAGCCACGTACCGATTCACTGTTCTATTATTTCCGGTTGGAAGATCAGATCCCCGATGATCATCTCCTGAAGCGCCTCGATCGTTTCATCGATTTCGGATTCGTTCGAGAACGGTTGCGAGATACATACAGTGCCATGGGCCGTCCCTCGATTGACCCGGAAGTTCTCTTGCGCCTTTTGCTGGTGGGCTATCTGTACGGAAGCACCAGTGAAAGACGCTTGATGGAAGAGGTGCGTATGCATCTGGCGTACCGCTGGTTCAGCCGGCTTGGATTCGAGCGAGAGATTCCCGACCACTCCACCTTCTCCAAGAACCGGCATGGCCGATTCCGCAATGTAGGGGTCTTCCTGGAAGTTTTTGAAGAGATCGTACGACGCTGCTAGGAGGCCGGGTTGGTGGAAGGCAAGCGCCTGACCGTGGATGGGACCATGGTGACGGCGAATGCGAGTCCACAACGCGGGACGAAGCCCGAGCGATTGGGCGAGGTGGCTAGGGCCTCGCGCACGGTGCGCGAGTATCTAGCGGATCTGGCACGGGAAAATCCCGTGTCCGAGGAAGAGCAGAAACCAGCTCCACGATCGGTGGCGGCACGCTACGTCTCCACGACCGATCCCGATGCGTGTTGGGCGAGCCAATATGGGGCACGGAGCGTTCCTTCGTATTTAAATCACTATCTGATTGACAATGCCAGTTGCGTCATTTTGGGAGTGGAAGCAACGCAGGCACGATTTCGGCAAGAGACGTTGGCGGCGCGCCGCATGCTGGCACGAGTGAAAGAGCGGTTCGGCATTTGCGCCGAGGGTGTAGGAGCGGATAAGGCCTACGGCAGTGGAGAGTTTCTGGCGTGGTTGCTAGAGCGAAGCATCCAGCCGTATATCCCGGTGATCGATCGACGCCACCAAACGCATCGGCGCTTCACTCGTGACCCATTCCAGTACCACCAGGTCGAAAATGCCTTTCGCTGTCCGCAGGGCCAAACACTGCGTTACCGCGGAATGGACCACCAAGCACAAGGTTACCTTTATCAAACCGCGGAATCGCAATGCCGAGGCTGCCCTGTAAAGAAGCGTTGCACTGGCGGATCGACTCGGCGGATCTTCGTTCACTGGCATGAACCGGCACGGCAGACGGCCCGAGAGTTGGCGCAAACTCCCGCGTATGCCTGCTCGAAACGCGAACGGAACAAGATCGAGGCTCTGTTCTCCGAACTCAAGTTGCGTGTGGGATTGCGTCGCGTACGTTTGCGGCGGCTGTGGAATGTCTCTGAGCAGTTCTACTTGGCAGCCACGGCTCAAAATCTCAAGCGATTAGTGCGGTTCCTGGCACAACGGGAGTCCGCATCAGTTCCTTGCACCGCCTAACTGAAGGCAAAACGAAAATGCGCAAAGGCCAAAACCAAAACGGGACAAGGAAATCAGGTGCCATCAGCTCTCGGGCTTTTCTCTTCCGCACTTTTTCAACGCAGTGCCCGCCAGACCCGTCTGGTTGGGACAGGCGGTTATGAAGGGACTCGGAAAAGGTGGTGGAAAGAGCTCATGTTTAAAGACAGCGGGCAGCTTGGCGGTATCCTGCCCGTCGATCGAATTGAAATTGAAGTACTGGTAGCTGAAAGCGACGTAGAGCTTGTTGCGGCCGATGGTGCCGGCGTGCTGGCCAAGGATTGGACCTAGGCTCGCTTCGGTCGAGGGAATGAAGGTTTTCAGCGCAGGATCGAAGACGAAGCTGATACCGGAGGAAGGTGAGGCAATCGGCAATTGCGATACCTGAATGCCAACCGCTTCGTTGATGGGTCCAAAACTGGAAAGAAAATCGCCCTCGAAGTGAGCCTGATGGCCGTCGGCGAGCAACGGCGCAGTCGCACCGCTCCCGAGGCCATAGGGGCCGTACACCTGAGGAATCACGCAAACCAGCTTGCTGCTGGACGTCCCATTCAACGGACAAACGCTCTGCGCAAAAAACGCCACTACAAGAAAGTAAAATCAAGAGAGTGGGACCCATAAACAGCCGCTTGGGCATGGGACGCCTCCCAATTACGCTTGGAGAGATGGGACTTCGGTTTCTAGCGAACCCTGGGTTCAGCTTGCACGCAGTGCCTGCCGGGAGTTTATATGCCAGATGCAGATTGTCAAGCCGGAGAATTGGTTCCGCTGGATTGACTTATCGGGCGTTGAGCGCAGACGACGGCTATACGCATTCGTCGTAAGATGAAATTGTAGAAGCACAATATTAGGGTATTGAGTGCAGGGAACGAAATGTCGCATTGGTGAGCATTTACAAATTGCAAAAGCATTCCGCCACTAGCGGAGAGAACATGACCACTTTGGAATTTCGCCCTGCTAACCGCCCCTCTAACGTCGATATATTGTGGGGCATGAAACCACAGGAAATCGATTTGATCTTATCGGCGGCGCGCCCTCGCCGGTTTTCCGCCAAATCTGTAATGACGCACCAGGGCGATTCTTCGGATTATTTTCTGTTGATGTGGAAAGGCCGAGGACGTTTTTTCTACATAACCCCCACTTCGAAAAAACTCATCCTGCTATGGATAAAGCCAGGAGAAACCTTCGGCGTTGCAGGGCTCTCTCGCCGGCCTTATCCATATCTCGCAAGCTCGGAAGCGGTACAGGATAGCGTTGTGCTCGCTTGGGACGGTCCAACTATCATCGCTCTCGGAGAACGCTTCCCTCGACTGTTGGAGAATATAATCTATCTCACGTTTGAATACGTTTCTTGGTATATCGCTGCCCACTCGGCATTAGTATCCGAGTCGGCAAAAGAGAGGCTTGCCAATTTACTCGTGGCGCTGGGGCCCAGTATTGGTGAAGTCGTCTCGGATGGGATTGAAATCGATGTGACCAACCAAGAGCTCGCCGATTCAGTGAATATCAACCTCTATAACGCGACTCGCATCGTGAGCGAATGGCAAAAGATCGGTGCAATACGCAAACATCGTGGGAAGATCGTTCTGCGCTCCCCCAAAAAACTATTTCGCTCGCTTCACCGAATCACGTAGCGCATAATCGCAATGGCTGCGGGAAAAATTAGAATCGCACCGGACGCAAAGAAGGCTGCATTCTTCCTCCTGTGGTTGTTCATGCGCCGCTTCGACCGGCCGTGACCCCTCACATGATTTCAGCCTCCGAGTATTTCTGAGCAAAGCGTCGGCAAGCTTTCATTTCGAAGGATGTTAAGCCGCTGACTTCTAAGCTTTCAGAGGGTATAAGCAGCTGAGTGCGCGACGCAGATTCTTTCAAAGATGGGGCTGCTTTCCTCGGTCTGAAAATCACGCAACAAATACCCACACAAAATATCGACGTAATGGCTTCTGGCGATTTTGTCCCAAAGGTGTTCGATCTGAATCGCCGCCCCCGGTTTACCTTGTGCGATCAAGTTGGGTGCGCATTCTCCACAAGCGGCAACTCGAAAATGCTTCCCTTTTGCAGCTTTGGCTGCCTCCATAATGAGATCGCTCGCCACTTTCAAGAAACGAGTGGAGTCAGGCCAATCATTGACCATGACTTCCGAGAGCATGTCATCAGCGTCCAAGGAAATGTAGGTCCCTTCTTGGATTGCGGTAGCCATATCCCGACCACGTGCCTGCAATCTCTGCCGAAGATTGCTCCTGTGTGACTCAGTCGCAATCACGATGACCGGATTCTCCATCTTCAGAGCGAATTCGATAAAACGAGTGAAGTCATTCACGAGAGATGCATCATCTGGGTGGAATGCAACTTTGTGGACGCGAACGATATTCCCGTTTTGCGGTAGTAGGGGGGGATGCTCTTGGGAACGGAGAGAGCCAGTGGGGTATTCATCATGGGTCTTGCTGATCACATGTGGTCTTAGGCGACGACTGAGATACTCCCTGCCTTGCAGGACCGCATCCACGGCAGGCAGCAGTTCGCCTGCTGCATCGGCCTTCAATAAGTAGCCCTGTGCTCCCAGGTGGAGGACTTCTTGCACCACATCAGCAGAGGACTCTTGGCTGACAAAAAGGATCTTGGAATTCGGAGAAACTTTCCGAATTCGGCGCCCGGCTTCAATTCCATTCACACGGGGCAGTCCGATGTCCAGCAGAATCAAGTCCGGTTTTAGCTCTTCGGCTCGTTCGACGGCTTCCAATCCATCTGAGGCTTCGTAGATGAGCTGAAACTCTGCCCTTTGTCGAAGGCTCTGAATGACAAATTGCCGGAAGCGATCAAAGTCCTCAACTACCAGAATCTTGGGAGATCGCACTAGTGTCTCTAGCCTCCGCAAATTTGGTGTCAGCCTGCACTTGCGATGTTGCCCGTCTGAAGGAGTCACCGTTCAGGTTCCGGAGCAACGAACTGCGCCCTTGCAATCGAACCAGGTCAGGAAATATCCAGACCTTGGGCATATCGACATCTCCGTCCAGGGTTCCGGGACATAAGTCGGGAGTCTTATAAGACGCTACATGCAAAATGGCCACGTGCAGATTGGCAGGGAGGGTGGAGCTAGTCCTCGTAGATTCCCCCGTCTAGTCCGTGAATTAGACGCTCAGCCGAAGTCTCGAATACAGCGCAGATACGTAGCAAGGTTGAAACTGTGATCGGCCGACCTGCTTCAATCTGTTGCCAGTGTCGTGCCGAAAAGCCATATGAAATCATGTCCTCTTGAGAATGGCGGTGTTTTCTTCGCAGCTCGCGAATTCGTTTTCCTAAGCGAAGGAAGAATTTCTGTTGATTCACAACGGGCGGTGTCCTGATTGGCCTCAATTCCTCCTGGCACATGCCAGAGTTCTTCGGTTTGGCGCGCGATCCACTATGAGGGCAAAAGGGGGGGATGTCGTTGCTGTACAGCAAGGTATGACTCTCGGGTTAGACATCAGGACGCACCCTGCATTACCGCGAGAGGGTGTTCAGTTTGTGGCGGATGTACGTCGCGGCAGATCAGATCAGGGGGCGGATACCATAGCGAACTGGTGCAACTGAATATGTTCGTTCTGGGTTTGGGGAGCTTCCCTAATTTGGTTCCCGGAAGGGGACGGCCAAGGAAAACGCTAAGTGACGCGGTAGGGACGATCATCGCTGATCGCCCCCCGCACAGAACCGTACGAGCGGCATTACCGCATACGGCTCCCACCTTGGAGGATTAGCGAGCGCTGCTACGACTCGCACACCGTTCAATCCTTGGGACACTCCGTCTCCGCACTGTGTCGGACGAGTGTGGAATTAAACGATGTTCTCCTTGGCCCGCACCCTTTTCTCCCCAGGCTCCGCCGAAGATCGCTCTTCTTTGTTCGTCTGGTTCATCGATAGTACGGTGCGGTCCGACTCCTCCGAAGCGTACGCGTCCGCCGTGTGGCTTTGCGCCTTCGCGGACCGGCCTCCTTCCCTTTCGAGCCGAGGCGCTCCAGAGGTCTCCCGGTTCTCGTGCCTGTTGTTTCTCAGCGTGCGCGGGTTCTAAGACTACGCAGGACCGTCTGCTCGCTCGCGATTATCGCGAAACAGCCGTGTGGCCTTCCTCCTATCAGGAGAGAGTCGGCGTCCTGGTTTTGCGTTTTTCGAAGCTCATTAGCCCGGCCCACCGATACCCCTGTCTACGCTTCAAGCGACATCTCGCGATGTCTCCTGCAAGACTGAGGGCCAAGATGGAGTCGCTGTCTCCTTCCTTGTAGGACTCTTTCATTCCCTGCAACATGCCGGTTTATCCCGGCGCACCCTGATTAACGCATTATAAAAGGGCGCCCGTTTAGAGTAGGTTTCGATCGTTCGCATCAACGCCTACAACAAGGAGCGCCCTCATGAATGATGCCAAGTATATTGGGCTGGATGTTCATCAAGCAACGATTTCGGCGGCCGTTCGGGATTCGATCGGAAGTCTGGTGATGGAGGCCACACTAGAAACGAAGGCGGAAACCATTCTCCAGTTTATTTCCGGCCTGCGCGGCAGTTTGCACGTGACCTTTGAAGAAGGAACAAGCGCCGCCTGGTTGCATGATTTTCTCAAGCCCCACGTCACGGAGGTGTTGGTCTGTGATTCGCGCAAGAATGCTCTGTTGAAAGTTGGAAACAAAAACGACCGTGAAGATGCCCGCAAGCTAGCCGAACTGCTCTATCTCAACAAGCTCAACCGGGTCTATCACGGCGAAGCAGGAGTCCGCACTCTCAGAGAACTGGCACGCAGCTACCTGGCGATCACCCGTGATCTGACGCGGGTGATGAATCGCCTGAAAGCGATCTACCGAAGCTGGGCTATTCCTTGCGCCGGCCAGCAAGTGTATGCACCCCGCTACCGCTCGAACTGGCTCGCAAAGATCAGGGAAGACGGCGTGCGCCGTCGCGCCGAACTCTACTATCAACAGTTCGATGCCTTGGCGGCATTGCGCCAGGAAGCGCGACGAGAGTTGTTGATCGAAGGTCGGAAACCCTTGGCCATGAAATTACTGCGACAGATCCCCTCGATCGGCCCCATTCGCGCGTCTCTGTTGATTGCTCTGATGCAGACGCCGCATCGCTTTCGTACCAAGCGGCAGCTCTGGGCCTACTGCGGCCTGGCACTCAAGACGTACACCAGTGGGGAATACCGTTTCGTGAGAGGTCAACTCCAACGCTCCAAGAAAGTCCTGGCCATCCGTGGGCTGAACAAAAATCATAATCACGATCTGAAAAATATCTTCAAGGGCGCAGCCACTCGTGCTGCTGCTGTTAGCGGGCCTTTCCAGAAGTTCTACGAGGCTTGCGTGGCGAAAGGCATGAAACCCCCGATGGCGCGCCTCACCTTGGCGCGTAAGATCGCGGCGATCACTTTGCTGGTTTGGAAGAAAGGAGTCCGTTTCGACGCCGAACATCTAAAGCAACAAGCAGCTTGAGCGCCTGGTCGAGAACTCTTCCATCTCCGGATTCATTGCTGGCGGTGGTCTGACGGTTCTTCCGACGCTCTGGTTCGAGGGCGAGTATCCATAAGCGCGTTAGGCGAAGAGGTGCTTCGAGCACCGCGAGTCTCTTGATTAACTATATGCCCCCTCGGACAACCAGAAAAAGCTATAGGCCTTGAGCCTCAGATAGAACCATGGTTGGCACCTTCAACCGCACTGCTTGTTTGCGTCAGAAGCCAAAGGAGTCGTCACGACAGCAATATGAATCTGCAAGAAGAGAAAACCCCCAGAGCCTCTCAACATGACATGGGCTGGATAGCACAGCGAACAACTTCGCTCTCGCCAGTCGCCGGTGAAGTTTTTTTCTTGACTATCCCCTTTATAGAACGCGCTTACCCGGCTTATCGGGACTTAGCGCATCAAAGATTAACTGAGCAAGACTCCGCGGAAGTCGCCCGTAGTGCAATTGCAGTCTCGCAATGCCGCTATTCTTTCAACCGGTGCTTTTGGATGATCGCGAGTTGTTCCGAAGTCCAGCGACCGGAGAAATCGCCATACTGGCCAAGCATTTCTTTCTGGTCGTACATTTTTTTGGTGAGATGAAAGAACTTGATGTTAGCGTATGCGCCTGAGTGATCCCAAGCTCGGTGGAGCTCTGGGTCGTGGTACTTATACGACTCGTTGTCAGCATAGTGTTCGGTGTTGCTCCAAGCGTCCATGGCGGTGACTTTGGACAGCAGTTTGCCAGAAGCATCGCGGCGAAGCATCATCCTTTCCTCAAGAATTCCCGGAATGTTCAGTGTGTAAGTCGTTTTGTCCGAGGATTCCTTGAAGATCATGGGAACGGCTTTGACGCGCGAAGCTTGAAGCGGCGATGTTTCGTAGGCACCGTTCATGAATTGCAGAATGGCAGTAAGCGCCTCGCGTTCAGGGGAGTCGGCTGTCTGGTCGATATAAATGGCGGCGTAGAGTCTGGCCGTGTTTTTGTCTACTAGGTTGCCGACAACGACAGCGTTGAGGCCGTCGAGCGGCAGTTTGCCGTAGCGGCCATTGCGGATGTGAACAAAGTCTGCGGCTTCACAGGTGCCATGATTCGGAGCGCCATTTTTCTGGCAGGGGCAAGCGTGGGCTGTGCACTGACACTCAAAGAGGGCTGTGCCTTCAAAGTCAAAATCCTCGACGACTGGCGGCTGTATTTTCTGCTGCGCATAAAGCAGGCAGCCGTTGCAGAAAACGAAAAGAGTCATGCCGACAAGGCGAAGTTTGTTATGCATGGAGGGCTCGCTTTCATATGCGGAGAATTTCAGCGCGGACGTTGGTCCCCACAGCCAGTTAAGTCTTTTCTCATAAATCCCCTCTGCTCAACTCTTCGCAGCTCTTGGTCCAGGAACTGTAGCAGCCTCCCTGCGCAGTCACGTGGCTAACTCCTTCCATGAGAAGGCCGGTTGATGTCAAGCACACTTTGACTTTCTTCTTTCTTAGAGTCAGTTCCCATTCAGCCAAGCCGCCCCTGTCGCCATCCTTCCATCCGCACTCTTTGTGAGCGATATTCGCCCGGTGCAAGGTGGGTGTTCTCGTTCAGTAGGTGCTGCTACCTGATTATCGACCTCTCTCCCCACTTCTGTGGGAGTTGGGCCCCAGGAGTTAGTCGCAGTCACCTGGACTCGGCGGTCAAGCTCGGCTGTCTGGATCGAAACTCTCTAAGCCACTGCGCGCATCGCTTTCTGGCTATTGCGCAATGGTTCGTACACCTCTCCGCTTACCCACAACCGATGCAGCAGTACCGCCAACTTTCGAGCCACGGCAACCACCGCTCGTTTCTTGGCATTTTTTCCTCCTCGCTCTGCAAGCTTCATTCCCCATCTCCGCAGATCACTGTCTTCTCCAAAAGGCCCCAGAATGTAATGCGCTCCCTGCACCATCATCGTTCGCAGATAGCGGTCTCCTTCTTTGCTGATACCCTTCTGTGGTTCGCTCTCCCCGGAGTTCCTCCGGCCAGGTTTCAATCCCAGAAAACAACCTACCTCGCGACTCTTCAGAAACCGGTGTGGGTCTTCTATCGTCAGGACATACGTCAGCGCGATCTGCGTTCCTACACCCTTCACCTGCTTGAGCAAGGACACTTCCGGGTACACTTCCTTGGCGATTTTCTCCATCCGCTCGTCGTATTCCTTGACGCGCTCGTTCAGCGATTCGACCTCTCGCAATAGCGGCTCCAGAACCTCGCGCAACTCCGCGCTCAATCCCTCGGCCAACTTCCCGCTCACCTGTTGTGTGCCACACTTGGGCAGTCGTTGACCAAAGGACTTCGCCAACCCGCGGGCTGCGTTCACCAAGGCCGTTCGAGCACTCACCAGTTCCGCGCGCGCGCGGATCACCGTCAGATGAATTTGCGCCTTGGCACTGCGATGCCGCACCGGTCCCAACAGCTCGGGATCGATTCGCGCCAGCCGTGCCAGTGTCCGCGCATCGTGTCGATCATCTTTTCGATTGCTCTTGGTGATCAATTGCACCTTTTGTGCGTGCGCCACGATCACTTCGTGTTCCAGCTCCGTTAACAGCCGGCTTGCCCATGGCGAATGTGTTCCGGTCTCCAGGGCGATGAGACTTCGCGGTATCTTTCCAAATGTCTGCTTCATCGCTTCCGGTGTCGTCGGCAATTTCTGTTCCAGAATGATTTTGCCGGCTTCATCTAAAACACAGTAGAACGACCAGCGATCTCCCAGATCCACACCGATCGTCAGCTTTTGCTCCTTGAAAATTTCGTTCCCAAATGCCTGCATAGTGCTAATCTTCTTCATCGCCGGTCTCCTTTTTTGTGCTTAAAGCACGTCGATCATTGGGAGCGTAACGCATCCCGCTGGAGACCGGCCTTCTCATCCCATCTGGTTAATGCGGAATCTCTAACGACGCCGGCCGTGTCAAGAGTGTCTTCTCTTCTTTTCTACCAAACTCGGACACACTTCTCCGTCGGCGCATAAAGTGCGTCTTTTTCTGCCGCTTCTGTTCATCGGTGTCACCCTAACCGGCTCAGCCCGTTTACGATCATCAACTCAGTGTTGCCCACCAAACATCTCTTCGATCACCATCGACCATGATGAGTTATGCGAACTCCCCATTCCTAAAGGGAGGTGCCCTTTTATAATGTGTGGGTAACACTTCGGCTATCGCATAGATTTCTGGCGGAGGTCTAACGTCAAGATGAAAGGTGGAAAGGATTGGTACCCGGTGTGTCTTGGATCGGACGGACGTTCGTATCGAGTATGCTTAGCGGGTCAACTCCACACGACTGCGCGCCTCGCTAAGCTGATGTAGCCGCGGCGGCAGCAGCGGTCTGATCCAGAATGGTTGCTGCGAGGCCCACTTCCGACACTCCAAAAATCACCAATGGCGCGTTCGTCGCTGGATCGACACCGCAGTACGCGTAATGGATGTTGATATTGGCGTCGCCTAGCTTGGAGGCTGCCCGTGCCAATTCACCGGGCCAGTGGGGAAGCTTGGCCTGCGCAATTTCGACTTCTGTGTAGCTTATTCCTTCCTTGTCCAGGATGGCCGCGGCGGCTGCGGGATTATCTACGACCATGCAGACGAGGATGGTTTTCTCCGCTGGGATGGATTGAAAGGCCAGAATGTTCACGCCGCGATCGGCGAACGCGTGGCAAACTTTTCCCAGCGAGCCGGGACGATTGTCCATGCGAATGATCAATTCTTCGTTGATCGGCATTGGTGACCTCCTGCGTTCGATGAGATCGAATGGCCTAGAGGTTCAACGTGGTTGGTGCGGGAATCTTACGTCTGGGGCTTGGTTGATGCAAGGGAACATCCGGAAGAATTGGGTGTATACTCCAGCTACCCGAAAAAGCGAACGATTTCTTCCGATTAGGAGTCTCTCGACCGGGAAACCAACAACTATCTGAGCCTGGCCGGCGTTCGGTCCTCGCGGCTCGGCCGGCTTTCAATCAGTGAGGGCGTGATGAAGCAAACCTTTGCGATCGGCATCGGCGGCGCAGCTGGACAGGGCGTTGCCACTCCAGGCGACATTTTCGCGAAGATCTTCAGCCGGCGCGGCCTCCACCTCAACGCCTACAACGCGTATCAGTCCATCATTCGCGGAGGCCACACTTTTTTGACGATTCGTACCGGCCCGGAAAAGGTCACCAACATGGGTGACCGCATCGACCTGTTCATTCCCCTCAATCAGGACAGCATGGATCGGCACCTGAGGCTGCTCACTGCTGGCGCTGCGTGTATCTACAACGCCGACATGATCAAGCCCGGTGCGGCCGGCGACGGCGTGCAGCTTTGCCCGCTTCCGGTTTCCGAGTTGGCCGACATCGCACGCAATAAAGTTGCGCAGAATACGCTGGCGATCGGCGCCGGGTTGCACATGATGGGCATTGGCTTCGCGGCTTTAGAGGAAGTGTTGCGAGAACAATTTGAGAAAAAAGGCGAGGCGGTTGTGGCCGAAAACATCGGGGTTGCACGCGCCGGCTACGACCATGCCGCGGCGCATTTTACGGCGTTTGCGAATCCTCTTCCCAAGACGGAGAACAAGTACGCGATCTTGAGTGGCAATTTCGCGATGGCGATGGGAGGCGCGGCCGCGGGAGTGAAGTTTTATTGTGCCTACCCTATGAGCCCTTCGACCGGCGTGCTGCACTGGATGGCGGCACACGCGCGCAAAGCCGGAATCATGGTGCGCCAAGTGGAGGATGAAATTGGAGTGATTAACATGGCCATCGGCGCGGCTCACGCCGGCGTTCGGGCCATGTGCGCAACCTCGGGCGGCGGCTTCGCGCTGATGAGCGAGGGGCTCGGCATGTCGGCCATGATGGAAACGCCGGTGGTGGTGATTAACTGTCAGCGAGCCGGACCGTCCACCGGCGTTCCCACGAAGACTGAGCAGGGAGACCTGTGGCAGATGCTGGGCGCTGCTTTTGGGGATTATCCGCGGATCATCGCAGCGCCGCTGGACATTGGCGATTGTTTCAAGCTCATCCCCGAATTATTCAACCTCGCTGACCGCTTCCAGTGTCCCGGACTTGTGCTTTGCGATCTGCTCTTGTCCGAAGGCCGCCTCAGCGTTCATGCAAAGGATCTCGATTTCAGCCCGCCCATTGATCGCGGAGAACTCATCACCACTGCAAACGTTAGCGGCGCACACTCTGTGGCTTCCACGAACGGCGGCTACAAACGCTACAAAATCACCGATAGCGGCGTTTCACCGCGCGCGGTTCCCGGCGTTCCCGGCCACATTCACACAGTGGCTACTGACGAACACCAGGAAGACGGAGTGCTCATCAGCGACGAGTTCACGAATCCCGTGAAGCGCCGAGCCATGATGGAGAAGCGCATGCGCAAGGTCGCCGGCATTGAAGCGGCGGTGGCCCCACCCATGCTTTCAGGTCCGCGTGACGCCGACGTCACCTTGGTTGGCTGGGGTTCGACCAAAGGCGTGATCGAGGAGGCTTGCGAACTCCTCAACGAGCAAGGAATCGCTGCCAATCAGCTGCAGATCCGCTGGCTCGTGCCGCTGCACGGCGAGGCCATTCTCGAAATCCTGCGGGGCTCGCGGCACACCGTCATCGTGGAGAACAACTACAGCGGGCAGTTTGCGCGCTACCTGCGCAGCGAAACGAGCTTTGTGCCGAGCGGGCACATTCGCAAGTACGATGGCGAACCTTTCATGCCGCACCACATTGCCGACGCGGTGAAGGAGCAGCTCGCCGGGAAGACGAAACTCTCGGTTCCTATGCACGAGATTATGGTCTGAGGAGGAGACGCAGATGGCGACCAGCGTACAGCGCGCGAGTCAACTGACGATGGCGGATCTGAAAGGCAAAGTCGATCCCGACTGGTGCCCGGGCTGCGGCGATTTTGGTGTGCTCGCCGCGCTGCAAAAAGCCTTAGTCGAGCTGCAGATACCTACTCACAACGTGGTCTCCATTAGCGGCATCGGCTGTTCCTCCAATCTTCCGGGCTACATCAACACTTATGGGATGCACACGTTGCACGGGCGCGCGCTCGCGGTGGCCACTGGCCTGAAGCTGGCCAATCATGAGCTGACTGTGATCGTGACCGGAGGCGACGGCGATGGCTTCGGGATCGGCGGTAACCATTTCGTGCACTCGATGCGCCGCAACGTCGACCTGCTCTACATTGTGATGGACAATCAAATCTACGGTCTGACCACCGGCCAGACCTCGCCGACCAGTCGCGTGGGCATGAAGACGAAAAGCATGCCGTTTGGCAACATCGAAGCGCCGGTTAATCCTATTTCCCTGGCTCTGGCGGCAGGCGCTACTTTCGTCGCTCGCGGCTTCAGCGGCGAGCAAAAGCATCTCACCGAACTGATCAAGCAAGGTATTGAGCACAAGGGCTTCTCGTTCCTCGATGTGTTCAGTCCCTGCGTCACCTACAATCACGACAACACGTATCAGTGGTTCCGTCCGCGCGTGAAGAAACTAGAGGACGACTCTGTTTACGACACAGGCGACTGGAGCGCAGCGATGGAGAAATCTTTGCTGTGGGGAGAGGAAATCCCCATCGGCAAATTCTTCGAGCGCACCGACGTCCCCACCCTTCACGGAGCCGAACCCGTTCTGAACGAAGGCCCTCTAGTCCATCGCGACCCCAAGGTCTCTCCCGACGTGGCCCGCTCGTTCATAGAAGAGCTGATGTAGCGACGCGCAGCGGAGCTGTCGCGACGTAAAAGTTAGTCGCGGTCGACTGGCCAGACCACGTGACCATCACCGCGCCCCCCCAGTCGCAACTGTGGACTGACTAGTGCCCGATGAGTCGGGCCACCCGCCCTCAACGAACTTTTTCCGCTTCGAAGGCTTGATCCAGAGGGGTGGGTGAAATGTGGTCCAGGTAGTTGGAGATGGTCTTTAAAGCGACGCCCAGGAGCAGTTCCATAATCTGCTCCTTGCGATAGCCGGCACTCAGAAACGCCTCGACGGTCGCTTGCTTCACAAAACCCCGTTTCCGAACAATTTCTCCCGTGAGATTGACCAGCGTATTGGTCTTCTCATCTGCAACAGGCTTACTATTGCGGATTGCCGAGACGGTCTCCGGCGCCGCATGCAGAAACCGTTTCGCGATGGTCGAATGAGCGGCCGTGCAGTAATTGCAGTTGTTTTCGACGCTGGCTGCCAGCAGGATGAGCTGCCGTTCCAGCGGCGTGAACGAGCCTTTTTCAAAAGCGCCGTCGAGCGCCGAGTAGCCCTCGAGAACCGACGGGTTGTTGGCAAACGTGGCCATCAGGTTGAGAATGAATCCAAACGCGTTCTTCACATTCTGAAGAATCGGCCTGGAATTCTCCGGCGTCAATTCGACGGTCTGTGGAACGAACAGCCCGTGCTGACCTTCGTAGTTGTGCTCATTTGTTTCTCCTTTGTTTTTGACCATGCGGTCAATATCCTGTCAAATTTTAAGCGCTGGATCGCGGCCAGCGCCGTTTCGACTACCGTTCGAACCTGTTTTTTGGATGCGCCGGTCTTCTCGAGGACACGAATCCCGCTGATCGTGTTTACCAAGCTCTGCCCGACGGAGATGCAGTCGAGTTTTTTGCTGATCTCGCCTTGTGCCTGAGCCTTCCGTACGGCCGCGCCGAGCATTTTCTCAATGCCTCGGAACATCCTTCGTATTTCGTCGGCGACGCCCGGATCGTCGAGTCCCAGTTCGAGGGCGGTATTGGCCATCAGGCAACCCGGAGGACAGTTCTTCGAGTCGGGTGCCTGGGATACAAACCGCATGACACGCGCAATTCCATCGAGGGGAGAATCTGCGTCGTTCAGCATCTTCTGGATCTCCCGTATCGTTTGTTTTGTGTAGAGGTTGAGACATTTCAAGAACAAAGATCGCTTGTCGCCAAACGCACAGTAGAGACTCTGTTTTTGGACGCCTGCGGCTTTCATCAGGTCTTGCACCGATGTGGCGTGGTAGCCACGCTCCCAAAACACGCGCATAGCCCGGTCGAGAGCTTTATCCGTGTCGAATTCTCGCGGTCGCGGCATACAGGAACAGCATATCACGTTCTGGACCGATCGGTCAATAACGTCTCGGAGCCAGAAGTCCGGTTATGGGAAGTCGGAACCCAGTCGCCCTTCTTGACGATTGCGGGCATATCACGGGCAAGCCGGAAGTAATGCCTCCGGGTTGGCGGGTTGCTCCCGATAAACGCGCTAGCAAGAACCGTTGCATTGCTGACGACAAGCCGACTTCACAGGCCTAGTCCCGCCGTGGAAGCCGGATAGCTTCCGGTTAGCCGACCAACCGGGAGTTATCTCATCTGGCGGGCGAATCGGGACGCTAGATAGGGAGCCTCATTGCACCTCTCAGCAGCTCTGCAGCACGACGCTAGCCGCGGACTGACGCTGCTGCAGATCACTGACGCGCTCCCTGGATTTAGTGGGACTCCGGTTGGGCCAGGGGTGGGGGTGGAAGCCCCCGCCGGGTACCACTCCCGGTTTGGCGGCAGGGCCTTCGGAGAAGGCCAAGAGGGAGACCCGGGCAAGTACCAGCGATCCGCAAGCACGAGTGATGAAGCATCCTGATAAGGGATTCGCGCTCAGCTACAACGCGCAGATTTCCACGGATGCAGCGTATGGACTAATTGTGGGAGTGGCGGTGACACGAGGTGTCATGCAGTCTTGAACTTCCGCACTGTCCTATTCGTAGCGGAGCGCGGCCATAGGATCGACGCGCATGGCGCGGCGCGCGGGGATATATCCGGCGAGAATTGCCACAGTGGTGAGGGAAAATGCAACGGCGGCGAGCGTGGCCGGGTCGTTGGCCGAGACCTTGAAGAGCATGTGGCCGACGAGGTGAGAAGCCGCGAGCGCGCAGGGGAGCCCGAGGGCCAAGCCGGCGAACGTCAGCACTAAAGTTTCGCGCAAGATCATGCTCAGAATTGTGTTGCGCGACGCGCCGAGTGCAACACGGATGCCGATCTCGTTCGTCCGGCGCGAGACCGAATAGGAAATCACACCAAAAACTCCAGTAGCGGCAAGCACCAGCGCCATAACCGCGAAGAGGCCGAGCAAGAATGCGCGAAACCTGGGCTGCGCGACCGAAGCGTCGATAAGGTCTGGCATGTTTGCGACATCGGTCACGGGGAGATCCTTATTCATTCTCTGTACTTCCTGGCGAATCGTGGCGGCCACACTCGAGGTGCTCAAAGCGCTCTTTACGACCAGATTCGCGCCCCAAAAGGGAGCTTGGACATACGGTACGTACATCATCGCGCCGGGATTCTGACTTAAGGCAACGTAGCGCACATCACCGACGATTCCGACGATTTCGCGCACGGCTGCACCACTCCCCGGAGAAAAGCCAAACGTAATCTGCTTTCCGAGCGGATCTTGATTTGGGAAATAAAGCCGCGCCATTGCTTCGCTGATAATCGAAACGCGGGGCGCCGATGAGCTGTCGTGCTGATTGAAGAATCGTCCGGCCAGCAGAGGAATCCCCATGACACGAAAATAATCCGGACTAACCGAAACATAGCTCGCAGTCCTAGATGCGCCCGCAGAAGAAGGCGGGTTACCGACGATATCGAACGGAAGATTGACTCTGGTATCCGCAATTGGCCGGGGAACAACCACTGCCGAATCCTGCAATCCAGGATCTGATTGGATTCGCGCAAGCAATTCCTCGGAGAAAGCGAACCACTGCTGCGGAGTGGAATACTGAAATTGTGGAAGCGAGATATCCGCCTTTACGATGTGCTGCGCGTCAAACCCCGGAGTGACCGAGGTGAGCCTGGCAAAGCTGCGCAAGAGCAAACCCGCTGACAGCAGCAGAATCATGGCGAGCGAAATTTCCGCGACAGCCAGGAAACTGCGCGCTCGCCGGCGGTTGCGGCTTTCGCCCGAGCGGACGCCTTCGCGAAGAGCGTTCTGTACATCGGCATTGGCCGCGAACATGGCAGGAACCAGGCCGAAGGCTACGCCTGCGATAGCTGAAAGGAAAAGCGCAAACCCCAAGACAAAATAGTCGACGCGAATGGGGTTCATCTGCGGCAAACTCGACGGCAAGAGCGAGCTCAAGGCCTTAACGCCCCAATGGGCGAGGGCTATTCCTGCAGCTCCGCCAAGCAGACCCAGCACCGCCGTCTCGCTGAGCAACTGGCGAATGATGCGAGCGCGCCCGGCGCCCAGCGCAGTCCGAACGGCAATCTCTTTCGAGCGGGCGGTCGCGCGGGTAAGAAGCAAGTTGGCGATATTGGCGCAAGCGATTAGGAGCACCAGGCCTACAGCTCCCAGGAGCACCAGTAGTCCGGTTCTTACGTCTCCCACAATTTCTTTCTGCAGCGGCACCAGGCGGACCGTCCAACCGTTGTTCTCGGCCGGAAATTCTCCAGCCAGCCTCGCGCTGATGGCGTCCATTTCCGCCTGAGCCTGCGCCACAGAAACGCCCGGCTTCAGCCGCCCAATAACTGGTAACAAATGCGATCCGCGCTGAGGCATAAAAGTACTGAAGAGAGGGTCCTGAACGAGCGGGATCCACACTTCCCGCTTGCTGAAAAAAGGGGTGCGAAAAGCGCCGGATATGATTCCAATCACGGTGAACGGACGCTGGTCCAGGTTAATCGAAGTTCCTATGATCTTGGGATCCGCGCCGAACCGGCCCCGCCACAGCTCTTCGCTCATGAGAACCACGGGCGGCGCACCCTGTTTGCCGTCCTGGGGGGAAAAAATGCGTCCCGCGACTAGCTTAGCATCCAGAAGTGCAAAGAACTCCGGAGTCACGACGGAGGTGTTCACAACGGTAGGCTCGACGCGGCCCGTCAGCGTGAGCTGGTGCCCTACGGCTCCCGCCAGTTCGCTAAAAACATGATTCTGCGCGCTCCACTCTTCGAAATTCAGATACGAACAGCCCGTCTCCGCGATTCCCTGTTGCTTGTTTGCCTGAAACGCGGTGAACAGCTGATTGGGATTTGTATAAGGTAGCGGCTTCAAGAGCACCGCATAAACGACGCTGAAAATAGCCGTGTTGGCGCCGATACCGAGGGCAAGCGTGAGCACCGCGACGGCCGTGAAGCCGGGGTTCTTCCGCAACATGCGGAACGCATAGCGCGTGTCCTGCAAGAACGTTTCGATTGCGGGTAAGCCGTGGAGTTCGCGATTGTTTTCTTTCAGTTGTGTGAGGCCTCCCAACCGCAGGCGAGCGGTTCGATTGGCTTCTTCTGGCGTCATCCCTCGCCGGACATTTTCGTTCGTGAGCATTTCGAGGTGGGCTTCAAGCTCATGTTCGAAGTCTTGATCCACCTGGCGGGGTGAAAGCCACGTGCGAGTTCGGGAGGCAAGCGCCCTTATCCAGGCAAACATCGGCTCACCCTCGCTCCGCGATGCGCAGCACGCGACCAATCACAGCGGAAATCCGTTCCCAATTCTTCGCTTCGGTATTGAGCTGTTTACGCCCGGCTTTCGTAATGGAATAAAATTTTGCTTTTCGGTTGTTGTCCGACGTGCCCCAAGCACCCGAAATCCAGCGTCTCTGCATGAGGCGAACCAGAGATGCGTAAATAGTGCCCTGATTGATCCGCAAAGCTTCTTCGCTGACCTGTTCGATGCGGCGGGCGATTCCGTAGCCATGCAACGGCCCCATGGCCGCGAGGGTATTTAAGACCATCAAATCGAGAGTGCCCTGGAGAATTTCTGACTTGTCGCCAGCCATGTAACCTCCTGTGGTATGTCAACAGGAGTATTGCTAAACACCTGTGGTATGTCAACAGGACAAATGCTCTGCATTGCTAATTGTTCGGTTTGTTGACGACTTCTTCAGTTCGATCTGGCCGGCTCAATCGTGTGCGTTGCGCGCTAGAACGGGGTTCTGGGAAGTTCGGGCTTGACGCCATCCACTTGGACGATTAAGCGGTTACCGGACATCTCTAACAATGCTGGCTCTGTCAAACTCTTTTTAAGCAGACTTGTCCCTTGACTCCTGAGAGTGGTCTTCCTCGTTTTCTTCGACCCTTTGCATCGACGACCACGGCTCGTTTGTAATCTATCGGGCGGACTCAGTCCGACCCAAACATCTCTTCGATCAAAACTTCGACCATGATTAGTAATTCAAACTCCCTTTTCAGGGAGCGGGATGCCCCATCAAGTGGACGACGCTCTTCTTCAAGCCATGTCCGGTAGCGAGCTTTCCCGCGTGCGAACCGAACTCGACAAACTGCGAATAATTCCAACCGTTGCGCCACATCCAGTACAACCGAACCGCGAGTTTCCTGGCCATCGCTGCCTTAGCAATGTTCTGGTGTCGACGCATCGCCAGGTACACATACCGACGCCGCCAGTGCGGGTTACACCGTGCAGCCGCTTGCGCTGCCTCTCCCAGCAAGTAGCGCAACAACGCATGGCCTTGCTTGCTGAGATGTCCCAGCCGTTGCCGCCCGGCACGGGAGTCTTCACTCGGAATAAGCCCCGTGTAGCTGCCGATCTGCTTGCCACAAGGGAACCGATCCGGTGTCCCCATGACCAGAACGTAGACCAGTCCCGTGATGGATCCCACGCCGGGAGGCGTCATCAACCGCAGCACCTCGGGCCGTTGCTGAGCTTCTTGCTCGACTGCTGTAGTTAACTCCGCAATCTTTGGATCCAGTTGGTCCAGCAGCTCTAATAATTCCTTCCGCCGCCGGCTGGCCCAGGGAGCCAGCGAGAGCTTCTCCAACTGTGTTCGTCCTTGTTCGCTGAACAGCTTTTTCTTCCAGCGATAGCCCTCGTTCATCGCCACGGCCTGTAGCTGATTCATAATCCGCGTGCGCATCTGCACCAGCCGATGCCGGTGCCAAAGCAGTTGCCGCAGATCCCGATTCTCCGGACTCGGTACCCAGATTCGAGGAAAGCGATTTTCCCGTAGCAACCTCAGCAAGAGTCGGGCATCCTCGCGGTCCGTCTTTTGTTTGCGTACTCGCTGTCTGCTGATCTCCGCTGCATCGCCAATCCATACCTCGAAACCCAATTCTGCGAGTAACCGCTCAAACCAGCGTGAATATCCGGTGGCCTCCATCCCCACCCGCACGCTCACTCTTCTCTGCTTTAGCTCTCGGTAGAAACGTTCTGCTTCTCCCTCGCTGTGATTCAATCGCCTTTCGTCATACTCACCCGTTTCCTGATCTAAAAATGCAATTTGCTGAAAGCTCGGGTGATAATCTATGCCTATAATCAGCATATCTGGCTCCTTCCTCCCGAGCCTTGGTCGTCGAACAACCACAGTCTACTCGGGTCGAGGGAGCCAGCATTGTTATGAAATCAAGTGAAGTCCTGGTACTGAAGCTGTGAGGAAACTCAATTAGGAATGGACTGAGGATTGAGCGTCAGTTTATTGAATTTGTGAGTTGCTACTTGGCGAGTGTCTTGATCCTCTTCGATGTTCTCTTACTCTCTCAGGTAACTGCTGGTGTTGTGCGTTGCTTGCTTAGGCGGATCCAAAACTGCAGGTTGTAGGTCAGGCAAGCCCACAACATTTCCATCTGCACCTTTTTCAGGCCCCGCACATGGAACTGCCGCAGTCCCAGCTTGCTCTTGATCCATGCGTGACAAAATTCCACGATTCGTCCACGGCGACGATATCGCTCCTGGACTTCCTCGCTGGCCATCTTCTTGCGAAACGCCATCACCACGGGGCTTTCTTCGAGTTGCGCTACGGAACGGCCGTTCTTCTTGTTGTCCGGACAACACTCCGGTTTGCGAGGGCAGCTTCGGCAATCCTCAAACCGGGCTTCGTAGAGGTGGTAAATCATCCCTGCTCCCGCCTTGCGTCGTGCCTGCGGAAGCAGGACTTTGCCCTCCGGGCAAACACAGCGGTTCCTCTCCGGCTGATAGAGAAATGCGCTCGGCGGAAACCGGTTCTTCAGGTTGGCGCCGCGCGGCACATCTTCCTGCCGCATGGTCCCCAGAAAATCGACCTCTCGCCCGGCCATCTTCTCGATATTCTCTCGCGTGGTGTAACCGCTATCGGCCACCATCTGTTGCGGCTTTTTCTCGAGTCGCTGTTCCACGCGATCCACCGCCGGTAGTAGCTGCGCGCTGTCGTTGGCCTCCTGAGTCACCGCCAGTCCCACAATTAGTCCATACGCTGCATCCGTGGAAATCTGCGCGTTGTAGCTGAGCACGAATCCCTTATCAGGATGCTTCATTACCCGCGCTTGCGGATCGCTGGTGCTTACCCGTGTCTCCCTCTTGGCGTTTTCTCCGCTCTTGCGTGCCTGCCACTTCTCTAACTCTTCCAGCGCACCTTCCAACCGCTCTTGTTGCTCGCGTCGTGCGCGGGCCTGGGCTTTCTTTGCTTTCGGGCTGCTCTCGTCATTCCGGGGATCGCCCATCTCCGCTACGCGCCGTCGCGCCCGCTCCAGATGCTCGCGAATCGTTTCCTCCTGGAGATAACTCCTCCTGCTCGCCTGCGCCTTAATCTTCGTGCCGTCCTGCATCACTTGGTCCAGGGTAATCAGTCCTTCTTTGCTGAGCGCCGCCAACACCTGGGTGAAGAGTTCATCCAGCTCCTGCTGCTTCTCCACGCGGAAATCCGCCAGCGTGTGGTAGTTCACTTCCGCTAACCCTGTCAGCCACTGGAACGCAGGATCGTATGCACAGCGCCGGGCCACCTCCCGTGCCGAACCAATTCCTCGGCTATAGGCATACACCCACAAACTGATCAGCAGTTGCGGATCGAACGCTGGCCGCCCGCCTTCTTCCACGCTGCTCTCGATGGCTCGATAAAAGGCACTCAAGTTCAATCGCCCGACCAGTGCCCAAATAGCTCTCGCCGGGTGGTCCTCGCCGATGAGGTGCTCCACATCCACGGCTCGCCAACTCATCTGTTGGCGGTTCACGTAGCGGATCAAAGGCTGTTTACTGATGGTATTTTCTTGGCTCATGCCGCGAGCTTACGGCAGACTTTTTATTTTACAACGCGGAAATTCGGAGAGTTTCTTCACAGCTTCTACTCCAGATGTCCGCTTATGCGACTTATCGGAAGTTGACGAAGCATCGGCTGCTTTTGGAATGGGAGGAACTTTTATCCTACGGACCGCGTAGCATGTAGAACAAGGAGAGAAAATGAGCCAACAAAGAGCGCTCTTTCGATGCAAGAGCATAATCGCCTCCCGTGGCGCTGTAGCGGGAATCGTGCTCGCGGGAATGACGTCACTTGCGGCGAATCCACTATGGGGACAGGAAAAGGAGCATAAGGACACAAGCAAGGACAAGGAATTCTCGGTCACTGTGCAGGGCCCAGAAACCGACGCCGGATTGATTGTCAGCGGACGAGCGGCGGCAAAAGAGGTGGGTTTACCGATCTACCCGGGATCGATTGCGCACAGGGAGCAGGACAAGGATGATAATAGTCCAGCGGCGAAGCTGGGCCTTTGGGGCACCTCGTTCGGCTTCAAGCTCGTCGTACTGAAGATGGAGTCGAAGGACACACCGAGGAAAATCGCCGACTACTATCAGAACGCGCTGGCTAAGTACGGGACGGTTCTCGATTGTACAAATGGCGGCCGGCCGCATCAGGCAAAAAACGAGAAGTCCGAAAAGCTCACGTGCGGTGATGACAAGCCAGAAGCAGGAGGGATGCTCTTCAAAGCTGGCACCGCCGAGAAGCAGCACATTGTTGCCGTCCAGCCGAAGGGAAACGGCGCAGAGTTTCAGCTACTATACGTCGAGGGACGCGATGAAAAGAAGAAACCCGCCTGAATCCAGAATCGACTTTATGTGAAATCAGTGTCGCTGACTCACAGGTGTAGGCAAGAAATCCGGCATGTGAATCCACACGTTATAAAAGGGCGCCCCCTTTTGGAGTAGGTTTTGAGTGCTTGGCTCATCCCTTCCAGAAAGGAACACCCTTTATGACCAGCACTAAATATATCGGCATGGATGTACACAAGGAAAGCATTTCGATCGCCGTCATGAACGCTGCCGGAAAGCTAGTGATGGAATGCGTCATCGAGACCAAAGCGAGTACCATTCTGCAGCTTATTCACGGATTGTGCGGAGATTTGCAGGTCACCTTGGAAGAAGGAACTTGGGCGGCTTGGTTGTACGACCTGCTGAAGCCACACGTGACGGAAGTCCTCGTGTGTAATCCGAGAAAGAGTGCTTTGCTGAAGGACGGCAGTAAGAGTGACCGGATCGATGCGCGCAAACTGGTTGAACAGTTGTACAGGAACAAGATCAAGCCGGTCTATCACGGAGAGCACGGCTTGCGAACGTTGAGGGAACTGGCGCGCAGTTATCTGACCATCACCAAGGATCTCACGCGGGTCATGAATCGGCTCAAGGCGTTGTATCGCAGTTGGAGAGAATTACCAAAGCACCAGACAGCCCTGCGAATTAGGGCCCGTGGCTGACCGCCTAGAGTACGCGGCCTCGGATGCCTCGTCAGATGGCCCGCAAAATCAAATAGATTGGCCGACAGCGACGCGACTCTGAAGAAGTAAGCGTACCATCTCGCGGATCGCTCGCTTGGGGCGCCGTCTTTTGCACGGCGGGTATCGTGGCGAACGATGCCGTCTCGCGTTAGAGATTCAGAATTTTTCGGCCTACCCCTGCCCGGCAGGCCGCCCCCACCGATAGGTACCGTACCTGGCAGCACGGCCTTACCCCGGCGCAGCGGGGCCTGACGCCACTACCGGTTACCGCTTCCCCTTAATCACTTCCTCGATGATGTCCATTTGCACCTGTTCGTGTACCATCCCGTCATCGAACATAAAGGAAAACATCAAGCCGCTTTCTATGCGCAACAGGAATTTTCTCTCCAATCCCTTCACCCTATATTGCCGCCCGGCGCGCGCTTCCGCCGATAGCTTGTTGACTTCCTTAGCGTACCTGTCGGCCTGTGCGTTCAGGTTCGCAAGAAGACTCTCGGGAGTAGTAAAGAGTACAACGCTGAACACCTCTCCTACGTGCTCTGAAAGCTGAGAGCACTTATTCCCCGGAACATCGAATTCATGTGTGACGTTGTCGGTGTCTTTGACAGTTGTTTTATGGTCTGCCGTGTTTAGGCAGGTGGCCCTGATATGCGTGCCTTTGCTTGTATCAAAATCTATGATTGCCCCGCCGTTCGGGAAGTCTGGCTTTGTGACCGGCAAGCCTTTGTAATTTGAAACCGTTGCCGTGTACGAGACGGGCATGGCTTGTTGCGCCTGAGCCACGAACGACCCAGGAATAACGGCGACCAGAGTGATTAGAAATATGCTTCGGCGAAATCTCATCAACTGACAATTCTTATTCCGCTGATATAACAACATCCTAAAACGTGCAGTTCAAGTGTTTAATTCGACGCGCTGACGCGTGTGCTTTGAGCGCGTTAGAGCGTTTGATGCGGGTGTGAAGATTACCAAGGGCGTTGCACAAAGCGTTGCACAAAATGTTCCAGCGCATCCCGATGAACCCAACGGTTGCCGACTACCGCACGTCTAACCTGTTGATTCTGCTTGCGCCGGTGGTGGACTTCCCGCCTGTCACGGCAGAGGTCGCGAGTTCGAGTCTCGTCGTCCCCGCCATTCTTTTCAGCGACATGCGAGTTTAGAGCAGGCGTCACCACTGCGTTTGTGTCGTCATTTGTGTCATAACGCTTGGTCGAAACTTGACCGCCTGTTGACGGTTTCGAGGACAAAGCATCGAGGGCCTGCCGTTTGGCCTGGATTCGCACGTGACTGTGGTGGTCCAGCATTTTTTGGCGAGACGTGCCCAGCGATCGACATAATAGTTCGCTCGCTTGTCTGACTCTCAGCCAACTCGGTTATCGCATGATGCCGCAGATCGTGGAATCTAAGTCCATGTAATGGGCTCTTAAGCCCGCGAATGTCGGCCTTACATGCAGAGTTCGCACACGTCTCCGCTGGTTGTTGGAGCTTACCGCACGTGGGGCAATGAATAGAGCGTGTCAAGCTACGCCAAGCGGAACGCCACCCCGACATCGGCCTTGTCGTCTAGGATGGGCAACCCACGGTTTAATCAATACATGTCCATCGAGGACCACTTACGGGGAATATGGCCCGGTTGCTGAGAACCTTCCGCCACAATCGTCTGTCTAAGAGGTGGAACGTCGCCGAGCTGTCTCATCAAGCCTAGAGCGTCCCATCGAGCGTACGAATCAAGAATCTTCCCGTTTGTGATGTGGTGAATCGTGATTCCTTCCACGGACACCTTTTTGCCGGTCGCAGGAATATCTCTGAACTCCCCTTTGTGCGTACCGGAAAACGTCCAGGAGGCAACAACTTTCCCTTTCTCGGCGATCATGTCTTCAATCGTGAAACGAGAATCGGGAAAGCTATTTGTAAACTCGACCACCCGCTGTTTGTACAACTTTGGACCAACCTGCGAATCCGACGCGAGTGGATCATTGAGTGCGTGGCTTGGGGAGATCAGCTCGTCCACAACTTCAAGCCTACGTTTATTCCAAACTTCTTCGTAGAGGCGGCGAACGATCGCCTTGTTGTCCGTGGGCATGTGGGCTTTCCCCCCGGTGTCTTTGGAGCTGAGGCCGTGCCTTACGAATTTCGTTGAGGAAAGGCTGGGGTAAGGCTAAAAAGAGCCTACTCTCGAAAGATTTGGGTTGCAATGCGGGTCCGCCTGTTCAGTTAGGAGCCCTACTGCAACTTCGCGTACTCCGCCTTGGCTTGTTTAAGGATCAAGATGTTCAGGACCGGCGCTGCCGATTCTCGTTCGACTGATTGCCTCCCCGGAGCCAGCGTGATCAGCGCTACACCAATAACCACGAGTACAGCCGATCCGATCAAGAAACCTACCCGTTCACTTGGTATGTGGAATCCCAGGATCGTCATCACCACGGCGTGAGCGAAACTCGACCACGCTGTGAACGCGATTAGGCTACGATGCGCAGACGGCCTACGCGCGGCCACCAGCAAGAAAACCCCCAGCGTTAAATACAAGCTCATCATCATCGTGTCGCCCGTATCATCCGACGGACTTGGATGCCATAAAGACATCGCCACCGGGTAAATCGCCGCCACAAAAAGCAGTCCCACCAACACCAGAACAACCTTCAACGCGAGTTCTCGATTCAAGGTGTTCTCCCGCTACGAACTCCCGCTTAAATCGCTGAGCCATTTCTCAAGGACCAGAACATACCCTGCTTCAATTTCATCAAAGGCCACGCCCATGCCCATATTCGGCTGGGAGTAAATAACGCGGCCAGTGGCGTCAAAGGTCTGCTCGTGGTGGATAAGCTTAATCTTTACGGTCGTCCCGAGTGGCAATGGATTCACCATGTCCATGTAACAACCATGTCGGCTCAGCTCGCTCGTCCGAGCGATCAATCGCGTTTGCGTTCGCAGCTCCGTAATCTCGGCGGAGGCGTAAAAGGCGAAGCGGGGTGACCGGCGACCTTCTGAACTCATATGAAGTGCCTCCTCGATGATTACGGCGTGGAGGGCAGGTAGCGCGATTCTACTCGCGATCTGTCAAGGCGGCAGATTATTCTGCGAGAAGCATTCTTGGTTCAGGCCCACAGAGCGCTACTGCAACTTCGCATACTCCGCTTTGACCTGCTTCAGGATGGGGATGTCGGGGTCGGCGTCCTTCCAGAGCGTGAGGAAATTTTTGTAGGCGGCGAGCGCCTGCACGCGGGCGGCACCAGCATCGGCTCCCTGAGACGTTCTCGACTCCAAGGCCTTGGCGCGAGCCACTCCCAGATGGGCTAACGCTCCCGTCCAGCAGTTCCAGACGATGCCATTGTGGTCGATGATCTTCTGAAACTCGGCAGCCGCAGCGCCACCCTGTCCGGCGGCCAAGTATGCCTCTCCTCGTATGTACACCGGATAGAGACAGGAAATGCCAACGGGGGTGGTGATAACGTTTCCCAACTCGATAGGCAAAGCGGGTCGCAGGGTGTTTAAGGCAAAATCGGGTTTCTCGCGGTTAAGCGCCATTTGCGCCTGAATCGAAGGCAGCCAAAGCAACTGCGTCTGCGTGTCCAGCGGAAAGCGCCTCCCTAAGTCTTTGGCCAAAGCTTCGGCTCGTGTCGTGTCCCCTGCCATGGAAAATGCTAGTGCGGTTTCGATCTCGACACCCTGACTCCGAGAAATCTTCAAAGCCTCTGCCGCGGTCTGCCGGGCTTCTGCGGCATAGCCGTAAGCCGTTTGTTGCAAGGCAGCATCGGCCTCCAATAATGCCCCATTTTCCTTGTTGTCAGCGCGTGCCGCGGAGTCCACAGCCCGCCTAGTCAGTTCCCACGCCTTGCGAAGGTGACCAGCGTATGCCTGAGTGTTAGATTCAAGCGCAAGTCCAAAGCTCTCATATTCGGGCTTGCCCACATACCACTCTTGCTGTTCTGCCATCGCTGCGGAGTCTGCTCGGAGAAAGGCCAGAGCATAGAGAGAATTGTGGAGTCCGTACGTATCGTGTTTTGGTGCCTGCGCCTCGTGAATGATCTGGCGTGCTTCGTCAAACCGCTGTAAGGCAATGGTCCACGTGGCGAGAGTGTCGTACCAGCCGGCGTTTGACGAGGCAAGGCGCAAGGCTTGTCTCGTGAAATCAGCGGCCTTCTCATACTGCCCCTGCGAGGCGAACACGCTGCCCAAATCTTGGTACGCGGCGGAGCTCCGGGGGTAACTCTCAATCTCTTCTTGATACGTCTGTGCCGCTTTATCCAGTTCCCCAGTTGCAAAAAAATAGTAGTTGGCCGTGATGGTCAACCTCTCCCGCTCGCTCGCACGTTCCCGCAACTGGAACGCCTTTGTGTAGTTCTGCCTTGCCCGATCTACTTCGTCCAGATTGAAGTAGTCGCCGGCCATCGCGCTGTAGCCAGTTGCAAAGTTCGGATCAATCTCGATGGCACGTTGATGGTATGGCAGGGCTGCGGCGGAGCCTTTCTCGGTATGGGCTTTTTGTCCAAGGCTATAGGCCTTCAGAGCTTCGAGCGAGGAAGTGGTGGCCTGTTCGAGTGGAACATCAAACTTCTGCACGGTAGCCAGCGACTCGCCCAATTCGCGGCGGAGCTTGGATGCCGCCTCGCCCAACGTGTCCAGCACCTTCTCCTTGGACGCCGCGGTCACCTGCTCCTCCGCCAGCGCATCTCCGCTATGGCAATTCACTGCCTTCAACCCCAGCACATATTCGCTGCCCAGACTGCCAATCGAGCCAACAAGGTACGCCTTACTGCCCGCCCGCAGGCAAAGTTCACGGGTCACCTCGTGCGTGAGTTTCGTTCTGGCTGGGCGGGTCATCTGTTGCAAGGTGTTCGCGACTTCGCTGTCGGGGAGCACATTCAAGAGAGGCGATTGCCGCAGGGAAACGCTGAGCGCCGTCTTTAGCGTGTCGTCGAACACAGGGTCGCCTGTTGTGTTGGTGAAATCAGAAAGGACGATCGTGTCCTTGTCGGTCAATTTCGGAGTCCGATGGAAATAGAAGTAACTGCCAGCGGCAAACCCCACAATGACAAGAACAGCGGGAATGACCACCTTCCACGGTATTCCGCCCTGCTTGCCTGCACTGATTGCTGCGCTTGTCGCAGCCGGTAGCCGGGTAGATTCCGTGTCGCGCTGCAGTCGTTGGAGGTCCGCGCGGATGTCAGTTGCGCTTTGATAGCGAAGGTTCTTGTCCTTCTCAAGCGCCTTATTGATGATGCGTTCCAACTCTGCTGGCACGTCAGGGTTCAACCTCACCGCCGAAGTCGGCGCCTCATCCAGAATGGCTTTGAAGATTACGCCCGCACTTTCACCTCGGAACGGCAACTGTCCCGTCGCCATTTGGTACAGGACCGCTCCAAACGAAAAGAGGTCGGTACGAGTATCCAATTCCTTGCCTTTCACTTGTTCCGGCGACATGTAGGCCGCGGTGCCAATCGCCGTGCCTGGGCTGGTGAGGTGTTCCTCCATATCGAGTGTCGCCGCAGTCGCCTCCGTTCCCGATACTGGTTTGGCAGCGACCTTTGCTAGACCGAAGTCGAGAATCTTGGCGTGGCCGCGCTTCGTCACAAAGATGTTGGCAGGCTTTATGTCACGGTGGATGATGCCTCCGGTATGCGCAGCGTCCAAGGCGTCGGCAATTTCAATGCCGACCGAAAGTAGTGCCTGCAGTTCTATTGGACGGGCGCCAATGCGGTGCTTGAGCGTTTGCCCGTCAAGAAACTCCATCGCGATGAAGGGCTGGCCGTTGTGTTCCCCTATTTCATGGATGGTACAGATATTGGCGTGGTTCAGCGCGGAGGCAGCTCGGGCCTCGCGTTGAAAACGGGCAAGCACCTGAGGGTCATTAGCTACATCATCGGGGAGAAACTTCAAAGCGACAGAGCGACTGAGTTTGACGTCCTCAGCCTTGTACACCACACCCATACCACCACCACCGAGCTTTTCCAGGATGCGGTAGTGGGAGACGGTTTGCCCTAGGAGTGATTGGGAATCCGCCATTTGGCGCTCATCTTAGGTTGCGACTTGGGGCAAGTCAACGAACCGTAGCGACACGAACCGTAGCGGCGACTGTCGTAGGTGTAGTAGGTCCTAGGGGAGGAGGGGAACCGACCAATTGTTTTGCAGCGAGTGCCTCCCCCTCCTTACGGCTACTACAGCTACTACAAACGAAGGAGGCCCCTCAAAACGGATCCAGTGAAATGGTCCCAAAACCACACATTATAAAAGGGCGCCCCTTTTCAGACTGTTACAAAACGAGAGTGATAAAGCGATTTAAGGCGATGTTCCGAGTGCCGGAGCATCGCTTTTTTGGGTTTTGGCGAGGCGAATCACGTTGTCGTCGTGTGATGACGGGTGGGAGCAGGATCCGGTGGCCTGCAGGGCTGCATGTAGCTTGCGTCCGCCGAGAATGTTCACCATGCACTTCAGATTGTAGGCGGATACGGCCAGACTGATTTCCGTTTGCGCCCCTCGCAGTCCACGCAGCAGGAAGCGTGGATGTCCGAAGATGCGGTATTTCAAATTGGCGAATGGATGTTCCGCGGTGGCTCGTCGCAGCCGCATCGCTTCCGGCGTGGCCCGTTGTGGCATGCGCTGTAACGCCTCTTCGTGCATGTGACGGGTAACGATCCGTCGTGACGACACCGTGCATCGCGATTTCAGAGGGCAGGCTCCGCAGACTTCGGGTTTTGCTGCATAAAGCACAGCACGATCTTTCCGCATTAGTTGTTTGCCGGCGAGAGTCTGCCTGGCCGGGCACCGGAACGTGTCGCTCTCCGCTTGGTAAGTAAATTCCGTGCGGTCGAACAGCGTGCCATCTCCTCGACTGTTCACGCCACGGTTGGCAGGCACATGCGGCAAGATGCCCTTCGCCTCGCAGGCTTCGGCCGGCTCTCCCTTCGAGTAGCCCGCATCGGCAACCACGTTGATCGCCTGCGCAGCCCCGCCCGTCGCTGCCTGCGCGGCTTCCGCCATCGGCTGCAGGCTGCCGTTATCGCCGGCCTGAACGGTCACTGGTTGCGCCACGATCAGCGCGTGTTCGGCATCGACGGCAGCTTGCACCTTGTAGGCAGGAAGGAAGCCGTGCGTGGTTCGCAGGAAGGCAACTTCCGGCTCCGGGTGCCGGTGCAATTTTTCCAGCGCACTGGCCACAGCACTGGGGTCGATGACCACCTCGTCTTGCTCATCGCTCTGCTCCAACTGTTCCAGATAGCGTTCCAGCGCCTCACGCTCGTGCACACTTTTCACACTGCTGACGGCCTGGAACTTCGAGCCGTCGATAGCGACCCATTCGCCTTTCACCAAGCCTACCGAGCGCGCCAGCCGCACCAACTCGGCTCCCGCTGCGGTTACGCCCTCGCGATGCATGCGCCGGAACTCGGCAATCGTCTTGTGCTCCGGCGCTAGCCGTCCCAGCAACCACAGCAACTCCATGTTCCGTCGGCACTCCGACTCCAGCCGCCGCGAGGAACGGATCTGCTGCAAATAGCCGTACAGGTAGAGCTTCAGCAGATCGCGCGGATCATAACCAGGCCGCCCAGTCTCGGCCGCCTCGGCGCGCTCAAATCCCCATCCCGCCATGTCCAGGCGATCGACCAATGCATCGATGACCCGGCACACTTGATCCTCCGGAATCAACTCTTCCAAGGTGACTGGAAAAAGAGTTCCCTGCGTACGGCCCTCACCCTGCACAAAGCCCATAAGAAATTCCCTCGCTTTTCACGAGGGAATCTTCTCATTTATTTTTGGGCGGTCAACAGAGTTTCGTAACAGTCTGCTTTTGGAGTAGGTTTTGAGTGCTTCGCTCATCCCCTCCAGGAAAGGAACACCCTTTATGACCAGCACTAAATATATCGGCATGGATGTGCACTATACTGGGTGAGAAAGCGAAGCTAGAGTTTCAACCTCGTCCTGCGGCAGCGGCACGCTTCTTCATTTCTTCTGGCGATACGTCTTCTTTATGGGTCGCGATATACCAAACGTGGCCAAACGGGTCTGTCACTCCACCGGTCCGGTCGCCGTAGAATTGGTCCGCTACTGGCCTCTGCACTGTCGCCCCCGCAGCGACCGCCTGAGTAAACATAGCGTCCACGTCCTTTACGTAGAGAAGAATGCTCACCGGTGAGCCCCCAAGCGACTGCGGGCTGCGCGCGCCCATGTCCGGGAACTCATCAGCAAGCATGATCGGTGAATCGCCAATTTTAATCTCTGCGTGCCCGATCCTCCCATCGGGTTGCGCCATACGCATCATCTCCTCGGCTCCGAATGCCCTCTTGTAAAACTCGATGGCCTTGGCCGCGCCCGTAACGATGAGATACGGCGTAGCTGTGTGGTACCCTTCGGGGATGGGTTTCACATTGCTCGTCATTGTTGGCTCCTTTCCTTCGGGTTTCTAGAATGTTGGTAGTTGCCTCGAGCTTTGAATGTGCAGGACTATCCCTCGCCACCCTCATCGCCCGGTTCAAGGACGCAAAGGTGCCACACCTCATTCTCGGCGTGAATCGCGCAGAACCACTTTCCACAAACACCGCATTGGTAGCTAGCCAATGCGTCGCAAGTCTCATCCATCGGAGACTCCGCTTGGCAAGTCCACTCGAGTTTCCGGGATCCTGTTTGATTCGTTTCTTGCAACATGGTCCCTCCTCGTACGGGGATTCTACGCGCTTGGCGTGAGCTGAGGGTACGGAAAAATCCGCGAGGGAAGGAGGAGCGCCCTACTTGCTGTGCATATCCCGACCAACGCGGTTACCGGAAGAGTGAAAATCGGGCAAGAAACCACATGTCTAATTATCCGACTCCCATGATAGGTCTTTGTCAAGAGGGCAAAAGCTCTCCCGACGCGCTACGGAGGAGCGCGGGTGTACATCCTTTCTGATTCTTCGCCGCGTGTGTTGGCCTCTCAGATAAAACCAGACTTCCATTTGCTGTCGCAGACCAGCGAGTAGTCTTGCACAGAAGATTGAGTTTGTGATCTCCTGCCAGTCTCGAAGCTTATCAATGGGAGCATCGGATCGAGAGCTTGCGCTCCTTCGCCCAGTCGGTTTAACGGCAAGGCCTGGCAGGCTACCCGCCGAAGAAATCCTCCTTGTATTCCGGCCCGCCCTGTTACGCGGCGGTGCGGTTTTCTCTTTCTACTGTCAGGAACTCTTTTTGGCGGCGATCCACGGCAACCAAGTGGGCGACAAGCTTACGCGCCACCGCCAGAGTCGCGCGATTGGCATTGCCTTTCTGCTTCTCCTTGTCGTAGAGCATCGCCAGCGCCGAGCTGTTTCGGTGTGCCATCTTCGCTGCCTCGATCAAGGTCGTCTGTAAATGTTTGTTGCGCTGCTTGGACAAGGGCGTGCGCTGCACGGTGCTGCCGGAACTCTTCTCTGCGCCGCACAGCCCGCAGTAGCTGATGGCTTTCTTGATCGAGGGAAATCGCTGCACATCTCCTACTTCGAGCGCCCAGGTCAGAGCCGTGATCGGCCCCACGGCGGGGATAGTCCTCCTCCGACCTATGCATTCAAACTTTCCAAGTGAAAATAATTTGAAAGCACCTTCAATTCGACGCAACTTCCCCATTGGACTGTTTGGCGCTAGACAAAAGAAACAAAAAGATATAAAGAGAAATAGTTCGATAGTCGCTTGCGTTGGCCGTGAAACTCGGTGAGATTCCCGAGAACAACAACTGCGTCGCGATCCTCGAAACCCCAGTGGGGGTTCATTGCGACAGTGTATAAAACGGCGGAGGGTACAATTCGGTGCAGCGTAGAGACTTTCTAAAAAGTGGGATGGCGGTAGCTGTCGCCACGGAACTCGGAACCAGCAAGGCACAAGGGCATGTACCCGCTCATAACTGGGGGAACTATGATTTCGGTTCCGGCCCACGTCTCACAGACCGTTTAAATCAAGGCCCCTTCCCCCAATATCCGCCCGACGCTGTCATTCCCACGGATGAAGTGGTTATGACCACCACTCCGTCAGAAGAAGTGGTGCCGAATTATGGTAAGGGACTGATCACATACATCACGGCGGACAGTGGCACAGAGGAAATTAAATCGGACAACATTCCCCAGGCAATCGAGGACCTGGTTCGATTTCCCTTGGGGCAACAGCTTTACATACGACCGACGTGGCGGGAGGTCCAGCCGCGACCTGGGCGCCTCGAGTTCCCTGATTACGTGAAGCTCGTTTTCGATCTTGCGAAGAAAAACAACAAACGGGTTGGACTTCGCATTCAGATGAGCGCTCCCGACTATAAGCACCAGCCGGCGCTGCCGGATTTTGTTCTCGACAAAGTACCAACCGTTGAGCTGGTGCCCGACGAGAAAGAGAAGAAGGCGGCTGCGCGATTCATGGAAAATCCCTATTCGCGTTATCAGCCCCGTTTTGATCATCCTTTCTTTCAGCAGGCATTCGGTGAGCTGGTAGGCCCTTTAGCGGCGGAATTCGATGGCAATCCTGCCATCGAGTTTGTCGACAGCTTTCTATATGGGTTCTGGGGCGAGGGGCACACGTGGCCCTTCCTCAATACTCCTTTTCCCGATTACCAAACCGCGGAAAGAACCTGGGTCAAAATGATGGAAGTGCAGTTGGAGCACTTCACAAAGACTCCCCTAATGACCAATACCCAACCCGACTACAGTCGCGTCGGCAATTCCGAAGTCCTTGATCTCACGGTTCGCAGTCACAACTGGATTCGGAGCGACACCATTTTCATTGAGAACGAGCAGATCGAAACCCTTAGTAATCGTCCGCCATGGATTGCCGCGGCGCTCGAACAGGGGATTCCAGCGAAGAGTCCAGACACGAACGGCGCGGAGGAAGGCGTATCGCCGAGCGAAAATATGATCGCTCACGTGATAGATGTTGGGGCGAACTATTGGTCGCTTTGGAACTTTCACGCCATCAGCGCCAAGAATCTGCTGGCCTATTACCAGGCATTTCCCAAATCGTTCGACCAAATCAATCGCCGAATTGGCTACCGCGTAAGGCCTTCAATGATCTGGAGTTATGAAGACAGCGGCTATCTGGGACTGATTATCGGCTTCGCCAATGATGGCATCGCGGGGGTTCCGGGAGTTCTGCGAGTGACGGTGGAAAGCGAAAACGGGAAAGTGCTGAACAGTGGTTGCCTGGATCCCGGTTATCCCCTACCCGGAAAGCTCCGGCAGGCGCAATTTGTGCTGCCACAAGGGACAAAGTTTGAGGGTTTGAAACTCAGAGCCGAGATCGAAGTGAAGGGCATGCGCTATCCGGTGCGATGGGCTTGTCATCAGAAGCTCAACGAGGATGGTTCACTTGCTCTGCGTTCTAACCTTCGTCACGGCGGGTAAAGTAGACAATGATAAAGACGTTCTTTTCAATAGTCATTTTTGCGGCGTTGCTCGCAGCGGGCCAGTTGACAGCGCGCCCTGATCGAGCAACGACGCGTTCTACTTCTGTTGCAGCGGATTTGCCGCGCATTCAAAGTCCCGACCTTCGCATCGAGTTCGATAACAACATGCGCAGCCGCGTGGTTGCACGATTGAATGGCAAGGAAGTCCCATTGGGTGCGTTCTCCGCTTCCGAGACCGTTAAGGGAAACGAGCGTTCCTGGGACGACTTTGCTTTAACCTCGGAATCGCACGATCGCGTCACTGACAGTTTTGGCGGTGGAGAGAGACTCACCCTAACCGGTAAATCCGGCGTACTGCGGAAGAATCTTTCCGTCATCATCTACGACGAATTCCCCAATCTTGCGGTCTTCGATGTCAGCTACACGAATATGGGGAAGTCCGAACTCACGATTCTCGAGTGGAACAACAACGCCTATATGATCGACGCACAGCACGCTCCTGCGGAGGTGCCTTTTTGGTCCTTCCAAAGCGGCTCGTACGAGCGTCGTCCGAACTGGCTAGTCCCGCTACACGCTGGATTCTCTCAGGAGAATTATCTGGGCATGAACGCCAGCGACTACGGCGGTGGCACGCCGATTGTTGACGTCTGGCGCAGAGATGTGGGTATGGGTGTAGGACTTGTCGAGCCAAGGCCGCGTCTGATTTCGCTGCCGGTCTCTATGCCCAACGCGCGGGAGGCTCAGGTCAGCGTGCAGTATCGGCGTGACCAGTCCTTGCTACCTGGCGAAAGCCTCCACACGTTTCGCTCGTTCGTTGCCGTGCACGAGGGAGACTACTTCCAGACGCTGCTTACGTACCGCCGCTTCATGTCGAAGCAGGGCTTCCAGATGGCTAAAGCGCCGGAGAGCGCTTTCGGCGCGATCTGGTGCGCTTGGGGATACGGGCGCAACTTCAAGCCTCAACAGGTCTACGACACACTGCCAACAGTTAAGAGCATGGGATTTACCTGGGTCACGCTGGATGACGGCTGGCAGAACAATTACGGGGACTGGCAACTCGATCCGAAGAAGTTTCCCCGCGGCGACGCAGACATCAAGGCGATGGTGGACCGGATCCACCAGGAGGGATTCAAAGCGCAGCTCTGGTGGTCACCCCTCAGCGCGGTTCCTGACTCCAAGTTGCTTACGAATGAGCCTGACCTGGCGTTGGAAAATCAAGACGGTTCGCGGCGCAAGATTTCATGGTGGAATTCCTACTATCTCTGCCCTGCCAACCCCCGCGTCGTGGCGTATCACAAAGAACTGGTGCGCAAGATCCTTGTCGATTGGGGATTTGACGGTCTGAAACTCGACGGCCAGCACATGAACGGCGTTCCTGCCTGTTACAACCCCGCGCATCATCACAAACGCCCCGAGGACTCGGTTGAGGCTCTGCCGGATTTTTTCCGCGAAATATACGAGGCCGCGCAAAGCGCCAAGCCCGGATCGCTGGTGGAGTTCTGCCCCTGCGGAACTTCTTATTCTTTCTTTACCATGCCGCATTTCAATATGTCGGTCGCTTCCGATCCGACGAGTTCTTTCCAGGTGCGCTCTAAAGGCAAAACGATCAAAGGCCTCATGGGCGACGATGTTCCATACTTCGGCGATCACGTCGAGCTGAGCGACAATCACGACGATTTCGCTTCCACGCTTGGTATTGGAGGGGTAGTGGGCACGCAGTTTGTGCTGCCTTCGCTGGTCGAGAAACATGGCCGGTTCGACCTCACTCCCGACCGCGAAAAGAGCTTCCAAAAATGGATCGAGCTTTATCAGGAGAAGGGTCTTTCCCGCGGTCAATACCTGGGCACGCTCTACGACATCGGTTTTGATTTGCCCGAAGCTCACGTCATCCGCAAGGACAAGAAGATGTACTACGCGTTCTTTGCCGGAACTTGGAAGGGCGAGTTGGAGTTGCGCGGCTTGGACGATCGCGCGTATCACGTCGTCGACTACGTGGACGGAAAAGACTTCGGAATCGTTCGCGGTCCAATCGCGCACCTGTCTACCGAGTTTTCGAAACACCTTCTGCTAGAGGCGACTCCGGAGTAAGGCTCACCGAAACGTGCACAGCAAGAGTTAGTGGCAGAGCCGCGTGTTGGCGAGCTTGAGCGGCGAATCCGGTTTCAAGTTGTGGTCAAGTCCTGACGAACGCGCAAATCGGAAACTTGAAGTACCAGAACTGGACTTGTCCGGCAACGCGACTTACCGGGATCTAGCTTAATTTCGGGAGTCCTTTCATAAGATATTTCTCACTCTTTTGCTCACTCGTGGCATCCAATGCCCGGAAGTCCTCCCTATGAGGGCGCAATGGAGGTGTTCAATGGCGCGGAACGTAGCAGATCTAATGTGGGAAATGCTTCAAAAGGCTGGCGTGAAACGCTGCTATGGAATTGTGGGGGACGCTCTCAATCCCGTCATCGATGCGCTCCGCCGGAACGGAAATGTTGACTTCGTTCATGTGCGGAATGAAGAGTACGGCGTCTTCGCCGCGGTTGCAGAGGCCTACTTCACGGGAGACCCGGTTGCGGTGTGCGGCACGGCCGGTCCCGGCGTGACTCACCTGTTTAACGGCCTGATGGACGCGCGGAAAGAAGGCGCCTCGGTCATCGCCATTGCGGGCGACGTCGAATCGAAGCTGATCGACACGGCTGCCCTTGAAGAGCTTAATCCTTACAAGTTTTTCGACGCCGCCGCGCTCTACATCGGCCGCGTCGTGAATCCGGAACAGGCCCGGGCAGTCATCAACACCGCCATCACGACTGCCGTCATCGACCGCGGACCCACTGTGATTTCGCTTCCCGGCGACGTCGCAGCATCCAAGGCGCCGGAAGGAAAGCATACCGTCGCGATTCCTGCCAAGCCGGTCTTGCGTCCTGCCGAGGCGGACTTGGAAAAGCTCGCGCGCTTGATCAACGATGCAAAGACGGTTGCCATCTTCGGCGGCGACGGCTGCCGCGACGCGCGGAACGAAGTGCTGAAGCTGGCCAACAAGCTAAAAGCGCCTGTCGGATACTCCTTCCGCGGCAAGCAATGGCTCGAGCATGACAACCCCTATGCCACGGGCATGACCGGTCTCCTCGGCTACGGCGGAACGTATAACGCGATTCATTGCGCCGATCTTCTTCTTCTGCTCGGGACAGATTTTCCGTTTTCCGAGTTTTTGCCGAACGGCGACGTGAAAAAAGTCCAGATTGACACGAATCCGAAACACCTGGGCCGCAGGACCCCGCTGGATCTCGGTCTTGTCGGAGACGTGCAGGCGACGGTCGCGGCCGTGCTGCCGAAAATACGCGAGAAAAATGACACCAGCTTCCTCGAAAAGCACCTTGCGCAAACGCGAGAGTTCGACGAGTTGCTGGGCCATTACGTTGAGAAAGGTCCTGGCGTCAATCCGATTCGTCCGGAGTATCTCGCCGCGACACTAAGCGCGCTAGCTTCCGACGACGCCATGTTTTTCGCCGACACTGGAACGGCCTGCATCTGGATGGCGCGGCACATCAAGGGCGGCGCGAATCGCCGGCTCTTTGGCTCCTTTTCATGGGCATCGATGGCCAACGCCGTGCCTAACGCCTTCGGTGCACAATTGGCCTACCCTGGCCGGCAGACGATTGCCCTCTGCGGCGATGGCGGTTTCACGATGCTCGCGCTCGGCGATCTGCCCACGCTCGTGCAACGCAAGGCGCGCGTCGTGCACATCATCCTCAACAACGAATCGCTTGACTTCGTGAATATCGAGCAGCAGGAGGCGGGCTTCGTTCCCTTTGGAGTGAATTTCAAGAATCCGAATTTCGCGCGCGTGGCCGAAGCGATGGGCGCAAAAGGTATCCGCCTCGAAGAACCCGGCGACGTGAAAGACGCTCTCACCGAAGCTCTGGCCTACAAGGACGGACCAGTTGTCGTCGATGCCGTCGTCGACCCCTACGCACTTTCGTTGCCGTCGCACGTCCCATTCCACACGGCAGCGGGTTACACACTAAGTCTCGCCAAGCAGGTGCTTGCAGGCCGGTTCGACGACGTGATCAAGACGATGGAACGCAACGTCCGTTTGGTGTAAGTCGGACGCGAATCCGAATGTGCCTGCGCAACTCAAAGGCCCGATTAACGCGGTTATGGAGAAGTGCGTTTAGTACGAAATTGTTCCGTAATCCGACTGGTCACGCGGAAGGAGATCTTGGATGTGAGTAAATCCATTCTGGTGGTAACCAGCCGTTATGCGAAGGAGATTGAAGACCGTATCGACCGCGACTTCAACACCCGACGAAATCCGAACCAGTTTCCTTTCAGCCAGCAGCAGTTGCTCTCCGCAGCCGAAGGAGCCGACGCCCTGTTCATCACGCCGGCAGACCGGTTGGACTCTGGGTTTTTCCAGAAAGTCTCGCCGACGATAAAAATCATCGCCACGTATTCGGTTGGTTTTGAGCATATCGATCTGGAATCCGCCGCTCGCAGAAAAATTTCGGTCGCTTACACCCCTGGTGTCAACCATGAAGCAACGGCCGACATCGCCATGCTGCTTTTGCTTGGTGCTTCGCGTCGCGCTTACGAGGCCCAGGAACTGGTTCGAACCGGAGCTTGGAGGTCCTTGAGTCCGGACATGCTCTTGGGCTGGCAAGTTGGTGGCAAGATCCTCGGCATTTTCGGAATGGGGCGCGTGGGACAAGCCCTGGCGCGTCGAGCGCGAGGATTCGGAATGAAGATTCACTATTGCAACACTTCTGAGTTACCCGCGGAAATCGCTGGAGACGCTGTCTACCATAAGGATTTGTCGGATCTGCTTCGCGTAAGTCAGTTCTTGAGCCTGCACGCCCCGGAAACTCCTCAGACCCACCATGTCTTGAACTCCAAAGCCATAAGCCTTCTGCCTCCCGGGGCCATCGTAGTGAACACGGCCCGCGGCGGATTGGTGGTCGATGACGACCTCATCGTTGCTCTCAAGAGCGGGCGGGTCGCCGCCGCCGGACTCGACGTATTTGAAGGCGAGCCAAAACTTAACCCGGAATATGTTTCGCTGAAAAATACATTTCTATTGCCGCATATCGGCAGCGCCACGATCGAGACTCGGACAGCAATGGGCATGCTGGCCCTGGACAATATGGACGCGGTGCTGAACGGCAAGCCCGCGCCGACCCTCGTCCAGCCCTAGTCGCAGCCCGACGTCTCATAAGCGTATCCGAACGATCCAGTGGGGCTCCCCTAACAAGGCCCATCGCCGAGCCGTTCGGGCGGGCGCTGCGGGCAAGTTGGGGGATACCACGGTCTACCCTGGAATCGAAGACTCGGTCGTTAAAGATCAACAAGAATCGCTTCAGGCCTATCCCGCGAACTTGAGGCTCCCGCTTCCCAGATTA
This sequence comes from uncultured Acidobacteriota bacterium, assembly GCA_963832615.1. Lineage (GTDB taxonomy): Bacteria > Acidobacteriota > Terriglobia > Acidiferrales > UBA7541 > Acidiferrum. Next base: position 75,939 of record CAWHVA010000022.1, on the reverse strand, counting down.
CTCATGAATAGGGCAAACATATTTCAGGTCGGCAGATTGAGCTTCTTCAGGAACGCGGCATATCGCGGGTCTCTGTGCAAGCTCTTCAGTAGGGGGTCCACTTTCGTAGTGATCAGACTGTCGTCACGTTGGACATAAGCTCGGTCCAGCCACTCGAACGCATCATCGGATTGGTTCCGGAAAGCATAAACTTGGGCGATCTGGTACGGATCACTTGCGTGGTATTTGGTAATTAACTCACTCAATGCGGCGTCCGACTCTCTTTTCCGACCAAGCGCATAGTACGCAATCGGATACAGAAACGCACGTATGGATGGATAGGGTACGTGCTCGATTTCCGGCAAAGCATCCTGCGGCCGCCCCTGCATCACATAGATTTCGCCTAACAAGATAGGGCCGGCCCAGGCATCGGGGTTTAATTCAAGCGCCTTCCTGTCATCCGCTGCGGCTTCGTCTAGCTGCCCGATGAAAAACTCGGTCTCTGCAAGACCCACCCAACAGCTTGCATTGAGCGGATCCAAATGAACGGCTCGGCGATTCAACCGAAGAGCTTCGTCAAAGCGGCCGAGATAGGCTGCCGAGGCAGCCGCCGCCCATACACTTTCGGGATTTCCAGGTTCAAGTTCAACCGCCCGCTTAGTGGAGGCATCCGCTCCAGTCCAATCGAAATCAACCTGTTGCTTAATCCGTCCCATTTGGATATGGGCCTCTGCCAGACTCAGGTTCAACGCCAGAGCCCGCTCAACTGCTTCACGTGCAAGCCGATAACCCTCCTCTTTGGGAATGAGACCCCTGACGGCCTGCCACTTGCGTGCCCGGGACAACCCGACCCAAGCCAACGCATAGGAGGGATCAAGTTGCGTCGCCCGCTCGTAATACTTTGCTGCTATATCCGTATCTTTGTCGGTGTTCCTCTCAAAGAAGAAGAACCCTTGCAAGTACGCATCGAAAGCATCCGGATTGACTGGGCGTGGCCGCGCCAACTCTGCTTGTTGCTGCGAAGTCAAATGCAGCCGGACTTCTTGCGCAACAGCCTTGGCTACATCATCTTCGACAGTAAGAATGTCTTTCGCCGGATAGTCGTAATCCTGGGACCACACGTGAGTTTGGTCCTTCACCTGAATGAGCTGAGAGGTAAGGCGTATGTGATTTCCGCTTTCGCGGAGGCTGTTTTCCAGCACATACTGTACAGAAAGATCGCGTCCAATCTGATCCAGGCGTTCGTCCTTCTGCTTGTATCCCATGACGGACGTTCGTGCGATCACACCCAACTGTTCCGGGTTAAGGCGGCCTAACTGTGAAATCGTTTCCTCGGTCAGGCCGTCCGCAAGATATTCCTTATTGGGATCGCCCGTGAGATTCGCAAACGGCAGAACGGCGAGCATGATTTTTGGAGACTTTGGGGGCGTCGTGCGCGAAAAGTGCCGCCAAGACGCAACACAGACGACCGCCAAAAGGACGGCAGACGCACCCACGACCGCTGCTTTCCGCCAGTGCCTTGGCGCTTTTGGAACCGCCTCATCCGCGGAAGTCCCGCGGGCCAGTTGCAGCTCGGCTAGCGAACTTTCGGCGGTCGAGGCTTGAACCGCAGCTTGCATTGCGGCGTCCGCCGCTTCGGCAACGGTGACATCCGCCGTAAACTGGTATCCCTTTCGAGCAATGGTGACGATCAAGCGAGCGTCTTCCGAGTTGTCCTCGAGGGCCTTGCGCAAATGCGAGATGTATTGCGTCAGGTTCCCCTCTTCCACGAAGGTGTCGCCCCACACGGCTTGCAGCAATTCCTCTTTGGTGACTAGTCGGTTGGGGTTTTGCACCAGGAAGAGCAGGACGTCGAAAGCTTTAGGGGTCAGAGAAAGGGTTGAATCCGCGCGAGACAGCGTGCGCCTGCCTGGATCTAGCACAAACCGGCCGAAACGGTACAAGTGACCGTCGGCTAGGCTCGACTCTCCGTCCCTACCGTGATCGCCCAATGTGAGAGCCATCCCGAATACTCTTTCACTGGAAGTCCCCATCTTGAGGCTCTCAAGCGATTCCCAGAGCGGCGAGTTTTTTGGAGAGGTCCAGCGGGATTTTCGGTTCGGTCGCAAGCGGTTGCTGAGCAAGCCAAGAGAGCCAGGTCTTGTCGACCGAGAGATTCTCTGTTTCGCACATGATGACAGATCGCTCAATCACGTTCTGCAATTCGCGGATGTTCCCTGGCCAGGGATACGAGCGAAGCGTGTCGAGGCTTTCTTTGGTTATCCCCCGTATGTTCTTCCCCACTTTCCTCGCGCAATGATCGACGAAGTATTCGACCAGCACAGGAATGTCTTCTCGTCGTTCCCGCAGAGGAGGCATATCAATGGGAAAAACGTTGAGACGGTAGAAGAGATCGCTGCGAAACGTGCCCGCCTGGATGGCCACCTGCAAGTTGCGGTTTGTGGCAGCAATCACCCGCACGTTGGTACGGATGGAGCGACTTCCGCCGACACGCTCAAATTCGTGTTCTTGCAAAACGCGTAGCAAAGCAATCTGCGTTCCGAGAGGAAGCTCTCCCACTTCATCGAGGAAGATCGTGCCTCCCTCAGCCAATTCGAAACGGCCCAGGCGCCGCTGCAACGCTCCGGTAAAAGAGCCCTTCTCATGGCCAAACAACTCTGAGGCGATCAAGTCGCGCGGGACGGCAGCACAGTTGACACAAACAAACGCTCGTGAGGATCGGTGAGAGCGCCTGTGAATGGCGCGCGCAACAAGCTCCTTGCCTGTCCCGGTTTCGCCCGTGACCAAAACGGTGGCGTCCGTGGGAGCGACCTTTGCTAGGAGAGAGAGTGCCCTTTGCAGGGCGGCAGAAGATCCGACGATCTCGTCGCACATTGCTGCCTTATCGATTTCTTCGCGCGGAGTGATGTTCTCCTGTTTGTGTCTCTCTTCAGCCTGCGTGGGACCGGGGATAAGTACAGCGATGCTAGCCATGGGTTGCCCCTTAGTCTAAGTACGGTGCACGGTTGTTAGACTCTTTGTTCATCGCACCAAGTCTGAACAGAGTTCCATTTGCCGACAACCTCCCATGGAGTCGTTCGTTGCACCCTATCGGGACGCCCAGAGCCACTTTGGGGAAACCTAACAACACTTTTGGGTCACGGAGTAGTCTCTAAAGGCGTGAGAGAAGAGGGCTAACGCTGCCGATCTCGAATGCCGATGCGCTTCCATCCAAAAAGGCGGGCATCGACCGACCAAGTACCCGGTCCGAGCATAGCCAGCGCAGCACCGAGGGTTCCCAGCATGATACGACTCCACGGATCTCCAGGTTGTGAAAAGCCGTCCCACAGTGCAATGACCGCCACGAGTACTCCCGCGATAGGTGTCCATAGACCCGCGAGCAGAAGTATCCCTCCAGCGACCGCGACCACGTGCAGTATGGCAGATTCGAGCGGAACCCAAGTTTGAAGTGCTGCGATCCCATGAACAATCAGCGCAATTCCGCCGGTGAGCCTCATCAGCAAAAGGCCGGCTCCGGGCCACCCACGAGCGAATGTGGAGAATAATCGTCGCAAAACAGGTCGAAATTACGAGATTGCTGAGGCGAACAGGAAGCCCCAAAAGGCTGGCGCGAATCACCCTTTTGGGGGAACTAAAACTCAATAATCCCGCGCTTCAAACCGATCATGGCGGCATGGGTTCGGTCGTTGGCGCCCAATTTGGAGAGGATGTTCCGGACTTGGCCCTTGACGGTGTCTTCAGTGATAGACAGCCGAGTCGCAATCTCTTTGTTGGCATTCCCTTCGGCAATCAGCCGCAGCACACGCAGTTCTGCCGGGGTCAGGGCGTCATCGGTGGCATGCTCGGCAAGCTGGTAGGAAGCCTCAGCGGAAAGCGCCTTTTTCCCGGCATGCACCGCGCGGATCGTTTCCAGAAGTTCCTTGTGCAAGCTATTCTTCAGCAGGTAGGCCCGCGCGCCGGCTTTGAGCGCCCGCAGAACCTGCGCGTCGCCGACATAAGTCGTCAGCACGATGATTCGCGCCTCGGGAAATTCTCCGCGAATCGCGATCATCGCATCGACCCCTCCCATTTCCGGCATCTGCAAGTCCATCAGCGTGACGTCCGGATGGTGCGCACGGAACTGCTGGATCGCTTCGCGCCCATTCGACGCTTCGGCGACTAAACTCATGTCCGAATGAACAGCAACGAGCCCTGCAATCCCTTGGCGAACGACCGGATGATCGTCAACCGCCAGAATCCGAATCGGCCCGGCCCCCGCGCTCATGACTTCCTCTCCGTGTCTTTCTCCACCAATTTCCCCGCAAACCTCTCCGCCAACCACGACCGCCTGCGGCCATCAGGCGTCGCGTAAGCATTCGCGGCAGGAATGCTCAGCTCCACTTCCGTGCCAGAATCGAGTTCACTCCACACCGTCAGATTACCGCCCAAAAGCTTGGCGCGCTCGCGCATCCCGCGCATGCCGTAGTGTCCGGGACGCTCATCGTCGTTCAGAAGTTTCGAGTCAATCCCCTTACCATCGTCCCGCACCCGCAGCCCAAACTGCCGTTCGTCATACCGGATTTCCACTTCGATCCGCCGCGCCTCTGCGTGCCGGAACGCATTGCGCAGTGCCTCCCCTGCAATCCGGTAGACTTCGTCTCGCAAAATCGGATGGAGGTCCCGCGGCGTCCCTTCCACCCCCACATGAAACTCGGCAGCATTCGGGTTCGTTTCGACGCCCGCGAGTTCTTCTCCCAGAGTGTTTATCGCCAACGCGAGGTCGTTGGTCACCACCGTCGATGAGCGCAACCCCTGTACCGCATCCCGCCCTTCGGTAATCGCTTGCGCGGCCTGCTCGATGGCGCTATCGAGTGTTTGTTTCGCTTCGGCCGGACGCGTCGGGAACAGTTCAGATGCCGTCTGAAACCGCAGCAACAATCCATGAAAACTTTGCAGCAGCGTATCGTGCAATTCCCGCGCGACACGCGTGCGCTCACCGACACGCTCTTCTAGGCGAATATTGAATTCCTTGGCGAGCTGGCGCAAGCGATAGAGGTACACGCACCACACCAAAAGAAGAATTAAAGCGGCGGAGCCAGTCCGAAACCACCACGTTTGCCAGACGGTCGGTTCAACTTCGAACCCGATCGCAGCCTCGGACTCACTCCACAGCCCTTCGCTGTTACGGGCTACCACGCGAAAACGGTATGAATGAGCGCCAAGATTAGTGTACACGGCTTCCCGGGTTGCAACCGGCTCACTCCAGGAGCGGTCGAAGCCCTCGAGAAAATATCGAAAGCGAATACGCCCGGGCACCGCGAGGCTCAGCCCAGTGTACTGAAACGTGATTCGCCTGGGAGATGGAGGAATTCGAACGGAGCCAGCGAGGTTTACGGGGTTGTTATCGGCGGTGATCGCCTCGATGTGAGGCAGCGCGGGAACTGAATAGTCCGTGATCTGGGATGAATCGACAACCGACAACCCGCTCCTGAGTGAAAACCAGATCCTGCCAGCTGAATCCGAGACCACCGATTGGCTCCGCTTTACTCCTTCAGTGCTCTCTAGACCGTCGGCCTGGTCATACTCGCGAACATCGACTGCCTTCACAACACCGCTTAGCAGTTTGTCGCGCGGAACGCGCAAAACATGATCCGAGGTCGCGATCCAAAACCTTCCGCTCTTGTCCTCCCCCATTCCCACGATTTGTTCGCGCAAAACGTCGGGCGATTCATGAGGAACTTGAAAACGGTTAGAGGCAAAAAAGGCGAGACCCGCAGATGTTCCACTCCAGAGAGTTCCGGATGAATCCTCGAAAAGGCAGTTCACCTCTGGCGAAGGCAAACCCTTTACCGCTGTATAGGTTCTCCATTGGCCGTTTGAAAAGGAACTCAGCCCGCTAGGGGTGGCAAACCACATTGCACCATCGCGGGTTTCGAGAATGGACGAGACGGTATTCGAAGCGAGGCCGTTGGTCGTCGTGTAGGTGGTGAAGTGCCCATCTTTGAATTTGCTGACGCCGCCGTTTAGCGTGCCGGCCCACGCAGAGCCATCGCGGCTCTCGTAAACAGCATAGGCACTGTTTCGGGCCAGTCCGTTTGCCTCTGTATAACTCTGGCTCTCTATCGCACCGTTGCGAAATCGTAGACGGGTCAGTCCCCCGCGTTGACGTCCGACCCACACCACATCGGCCCGCCCACTAATGGAATAGACGACCTCATTTGGTGGTATCCATGTAACGGGTTGAACTCGTTCATTCTGGAGAACGTACAGCCCACCTTCAGCGGGAGCCAACCAGGTGCGGCCCTCCGGGTCGACATATACAGGGCCATTGTGTTCGAAACGACGATCGCTAACAGATGAATAAGTTACGAACGCACTGTCCCGAATGCGGCCTAGCCCTCGCGCACCTCCGATCCAGAGATTCCCTTCGCGGTCCTCGAACAGAACGCTAATTCCGCCGTCTCCGCGAAGCTCATTCTCTTCGGAGAACGAAATGCCTTTCGCGTTGATGCGCAGTAGCCCGCGCGTCGTACCCACCCAGATATTCGAGTCACGATCGCGCAGGAGGCTCAAAACCTGGACATTACCGAGGAACGACGGCAACTCGATCCGACGAAAGTCTTTGCCGTTTCCACGATACAAGCCCGAGTTGGTGCCGACCCACAACTCGTCACTACCGATTGCCAGCAGACAATTGATCTTTCGGTCGGGCCATCCTGCGTTGACATAGGTAGCTCGCCCGCCGCTAAGGAGAAAGAGGCCATCGCCGAGTGTGCCCAGCCAAATCTTGCCGTCTGCTGTTTCTGCCAGAGAGATTACTGGCGGCGAAGCGGGTCCCAATCTTTGAACGTGGTCTTCCATAAAACGGAATGTGCCCTGTGTGTCCGAAACCAGTACTCCGTCGTGGTTATCTTTTGACAGAGCGGTGATTACGCCTGGACCGTATCTGACGCTCTCAAACTTGCCATCTTTTTGGCGTACGAGATCAGCACCCTGTGGAAGGAACCACAGTTTTCCGCCAGCATCCGTAAGCAATTGCAAAATGGAAACGTTCGAAGCGGTGGCGATGGAAGCAAAAGAGACAGGCCTGAAATCAAAGCCGTCGAAACGTATCAGGCCTCTGTCGGTTCCAATCCAGAGGTATCCATCTGCGGTTTGCGCGATGCCGTTGACCGCGCCGCCGGGAAACCTGGTTTCAATGGTCCATTGTTCGCGGACGTACTGCGAAGGCAGACGATTGGGGTCGAGCGCACATGCATCGGTGACAAGGCCCGCTAGCACGACTCCAATGAGAATCCATCGAGTTTGCTTCAACCAGCAAATCACGGGAGGTACTCGAATTTATCGATTATGACTTCGCTTTCGTTTTTCGGGGGTATCGGGCCTTGATGAAATACATACAAAGCGATGCGTACCGATTCTCCCCCCGGTGAAGGCACACCGGAGGTAAAAACGTGCTGGTTAATGACACGGCCACCTCCTGCATTCCCCGGTCCTGCTACCGTCGAAAACGTCACTTGCCCCGGTTCCCAGCGGAAGGAATGTGTGTAGACGCCAGCCGGCGTCCGAAAGGCAACAAAGTTAGCTGGAACGTAGTAAGGCTGGACAACATAGTGTACATTGTCATTATCAAGGTATCCCCAACGACCAAGCTCAACGTCCAACTCGCGCCGGTTCCTCTCTGTGCCAACGCCGTCCCAGGTGATTAGCGTTAGAAGAGCAGAAGGTTCGAGATGAGAGACATCGCGCACCTGGAACCTGTATGTTCCGTATCCCAGGCTGCGCGTGAGCCTCAGCTCCGCCGCGGTCCACTTTCCCGGGCTTCCCGAAATGCGAAGATGCAGTGCACCTCTTTCGTCCGTCCAAACGTTCGCAGGATCGAAAAAGTTTCTCGACCCAGCGCGGAAAATTGGCCCGGTGCTCGTCGTCCACTCGTAACTGCTAAAGTTCAGTACCTTGGGCGACGGGAATACCGGCGCGGGGCCTTCCCCGTTAACGACTGCCAGCGCCACCACGCCGTTGCCGACGATCGGTAACGATTCAGTTTGTTCAGGCGGATTGTAGGTTGGATCAACCAACAGAGCGGCATATTGTATTCCCAAGTGAACTGAAGCTTTCCACCGGCCGTCAGCTTCGATATTCGTAAACGGCTGACCTGATTGCCGGCACACTTGCCATCGTCCATCTGTCTTTGCGTACAACACGATTCGCTGCCCGGGTCGAGCCCCTGTGGCACGACCTTCGACTATGTCTCTCTTGTAGTTACCATCTTCGATTATATCTATTTCGTAATAGATCTCCTGAGCGGCGGGGACCTTACTGAAAGCAACCGTTGAAGCTGAAGTTTTTGGTGAAGAGTGGCATCCGGTCAGCACAAGGTACACCAACAGCACTGAGAATGTTGCGGTACGTCCGACTTGGTGCGGGCGCGACTCCATCGATCTCCGTCACGATCCGAGGTAAGGCGGCCAGGGCTGCACCCACCATGGCTCGCTGTGCGCATAAATAACAATCTGCTGCTTCGGTCGAGCGTTTCTGACGCGCCCCGCGATCGCATCGATTCTCTCTCGCCCACCCTCTGCCGGGGGCGGAATCTTGGTTAACTCCAAGGAGGGACTTTCGGTGGTTTTCTGGGAATGGCATCCCTGACCCGCAAAGTCGAGACCCAGAGTGCCTGAAATAAGGATAAGCGTCCGCGCGAGCTCCTTCGGCGCAACGCTTATCGCGCGCCCTGCAGTGCCTCGACGGTACCTCCTTGCGAGCATGTCCGATCCTAACTGTTAGCGCTGATGATACCGTCGTTGGGTATTCTGAACAAACCCCAAGGGAGGCTCCTTTGGGGAAACCTGAAGGCGTATTTCATGATCCGATTCCCGGCAAGAACGGCGTGGGGATTCGTTTTCGAGCCGAGTTCTGCAACATCCCCGCCATTTCTTTCAAACGCTCTCAAGGAAATCCCATTTGCGGCTTACGTAACAACCCTAGGGTTTGGTGATGCGGAAGTAGCGGATGGGCCAGCCGTGCCAGGTTGGGTCGGTGGGGATCGCGTCGGAAGGGTTGGCGAGGTCGAAGTGGATGGCGATGGATTCTGTGCCGGCCGCTTTGGCTGCGATTTCTTCGAAGGATCGATCGTCCTGGCTGCAAGCGACGATGAAGCCGTTGGTGTACAGTGCGCCGGCGACCTTGTACTGAAAGGAAACATAGAGAAGATCGGGTTGCATTTGTACTAGCACTGCCGCGCCGAAGGAAAACGAGTTCCCAGAGTTCCACCTATGCTGACCGACAGAAGAAATGAGTGCGTGGGTGGGTAGCCAGTTAGGGGGAATGAAATGTCTCCGTTGACGGGTAAATAATCTTGAAAGATCGTCGATGGGATAGATGCTCGTGGGATCCGGAGACGCCTGGCCGGAAGCGAGATAGTAGACGAGCCCGATGAGCGCTGTAATGCACAGGATGGTGAGAAGAATGTCGTTTGTGGAGTACTTCAGGAGAAGCACGAAGCCGAGCGTGGCGATGGACAGGAGGCTCTTGAGGGTTCTGCTCATCTGGGGAGCGGCGGGCACGGGGGTCTGCGTAAGGTCGGGCATGGGCCTGGATTGAGTTTAGCGTGATGGTTGGGACGCGAGGCAGAGAGGAGTGAAAGAGTAACAGAGGGCTGCTGATGAGCTGATAGTTCTGCCGCAGTTCGGGATCCTGGCGCGCGGCGTGATGCACAGTTTTGCTGGGCAGCCAGGGCAAAATGGTGTTGCCCTGTTTTGCGCGCAAAGGAAGGTCCCTCACATCAACAAAGCGCCTCGATACACATGGCGATACACAGTAGCGTTGTCTTCGACGTACTTCCAATGACTTATTGTGCCGTCCATGTTCTTCTATGTCGTTGAACCTCGAAACCTGCTAGCTGTCACGGCAGAGGTCGCGAGTTCGGGTCTCGTCGTCCCCGCCCTCTCTTTTCAACAAGTACGGAAAGAGAATGTTCCCTCCGTAGCTTTCTCCACCCGTTGTCCAACCCGTGATCGCCTAAGCCGGCTGGAAGCACTTGCAACATTCGGCTGCTGCCGCCAAGACTGTCCACAAACATCATTGGGGGGGCAGTCAGATAAAGAAATTTCAGACACGTCGAGTCAGGTTGCGAATGAAGTATGCACTCACGCGGCTTCGCCTTATCCTCCGGCTGTCCTATCCGCCCGCTACAAGGGAGTACCCGGGGCTACAGTCAAAGGGTTGACGATGACGTCAAAACTTTGGCGTCTAGGTGACGGAGCCGTGAACTTCTCCTAAGGAAAGCCCTCAGTAAAGCATAGATAGTATGTTGGTCACGAAACTGCAAACCTTCCAATACCGGTTGTATTAAGATGCCGCTTGGTCGTCCTTGTCCCGTAGACCAAGCACGCATCGATCATGTCTGAAGGTTTGCCGAGGAGGACCGAATATGGCCGCAGCTGCTTCATCTCCGAGCCCGACGGGCGCCACCGCTTCCACAGCCGCGCCGCCGCCGGAGCACGCAGAACCACAGCCGAAGCCGCGTTGGCCCTGGCTCAAATACGCGACACCACTCGCGGTCGTGTTGCTGGCCATAATCGTTGTGGTCACCATCACGAGAGACTGGAACGCCTGGGAAGGCGGTCGAATCGAGCAGGTCACTGACGATGCCATCGTGCGCGGAGACCTCACGCCGCTGAGCACGAAAGTAGCCGGTATCGTGAAGGACGTGAGGGTGTCTGATTTTCAGCGCGTTCACGCCGGCGATCTCGTGGTCGAACTTCAAGATGATGACTACCAGGCTCAACTCGCACAGGCCGCCGCGGCCGTAGAGGCTGGCAAAGCCGCCATTCAAAACAATCGGAAGCAGCGCGAACTGCAGGATTCGCGGATTGAAAAAGCGCTCTCTGGAATCGACCTCGCGAATGCGCAGATCGCTGCCGCCGAAGCCGGCATCCGCGCGGTGCAAGCCGACGTCCTTCGCACGCGCTTGGAGCGAACTCGTCAGGAAGCGCTCCTGGCAACGCAGTCCGCCACGAAACAGCGTGTCGAGACAGCCGTCGCCGACGAGCAACGCTTCGCGGCGCAGGCGGCCAGCCGCGAGGCTGATCTGGAGCAAGCGAAGACCTCGTTGCGCAGCAACGAAATCGGCGTCGAAACCGAACGCCGCAGCAAGGCCGTCCTCGAATCCCAGGACCAACAACTCATCGCCGACTTGCACGCGAAAGAGGCCGCGCTCACGGTCGCACAAGTCAATTTGTCGTACACAAAAATCCACGCGCCGGCGGACGGGACCGTAGGGGAAAGGCAGGTGCGAGCAGGGCAGCTAGTGTCTCCCGGAACTCAAGTCGTAACCTTCGTTGCGGACACAAAATGGGTGCAGGCGAACTATCGCGAGACCCAACTCACGCACATGAAAGTAGGCGATCCAGCCGAGATCCGCATCGACGCTTATCCAGGAAAAGAAGTGCGCGGCAAAGTTCTGGAAATCGCGCCGGCCAGCGGTTCGCAGTTTGCCCTGCTGCCTCCAGACAACGCCACAGGAAATTACACCAAGGTCGTGCAGAGAGTCCCCGTGAAAATCGCTCTCGACGATGCCGCCCTGGCGGCGCAATTGCGCCCGGGGCTCTCCGTCGTTGCGACAGTACGAACGGCGCACTGATCGGACCGCACGATGGCCTCTCAAGCCGCCGCACTACCATCACCACCGAAATCGCAAATCGCCAAAGCGATTGCCGGAAGTTTGCCTTCGGAGCTCTCCAAGAGTCCGCTGCTGGGCATTTCGGGTGTGGTCATGGGCGCCGGCATCGTCACCCTCGCCGGCCGCATGATCACGCTTGGCCTTAGCGACCTCAAAGGAAGTCTCGGCATAGGCGTCGATGATGGCGCATGGATTGGCAGCGCCTTCAACGTCGCGCTGATGTTCATCGGTCCGTTCACTGTCTACGTTGGCGGCTTGCTCGGACCTCGCCGCGTACTTCTGGCGGCAGCCGGGTTGTTCACCCTGACATGCGCGTTTCTTCCTTTCGCCCACAGCTATAGCCTGCTCATCACCGCGCTCGTCTTGGCTGGGCTGACGTCGGGCACCTTCTACCCGCTCACTCTCACGTTCGCCTTGCGCAATATTCCGCTGCCCTTTCTGCCCTTCACGCTCGCACTCTACGCGACCAGCGTTGACGGCGCTGTGAATATCGCACCCAGCCTCTATGGCTGGTATCGCGACCATCTATCGTATCGATGGATGTTCTGGGGCTTGGCGCTCATCACTCCCGTCATGATCGCCTGCATCTACTACGGAATTCCCCCGGCCCCTGCCCGTAAGAAGAGCGGCCCCCCACCTAGCTTCGTCGGATTCCTCTACGGAAGCGCCGGATTCGCGATGTTGTTTGCGGCGCTCGACCAAGGCCAGCGTCTCGATTGGTGGAACTCCGGGCTCTTCAATGCTCTATTCTTCGGCGGCGCGATTTTCTTGCTGTCCTCGCTAGTCCGCCGCCTGCGCATGCCCAATCCGCTAGTCGACCTGCCTTACCTCCGGCAATGGAACACACAGGTACTCGGAGTCTGCCTCATTCTTTTTCGCTTCTGCCTCCTGGCGACGATCATCCTGATTCCACAGTCACTCGCCATCCACGGGTTCGAGGCCGACCAGATCGCGCCGGCGGTCTTCTGGACCGCAGCGCCACAGTTGCTCATCGCCGTCATTGCAGGGCTTCTGCTTCTCTACGGCGTCGATGCGCGTTTCTTGATGGCCAGCGGATTCGCGTGCATGGCTGCCGCGTCCCTCCTCAATGCTCAATACACTCTCGCCTGGTCCGCTTCGAACTACTACCGCTCCGAACTTCTGATGGGTGTGGGCCAGTCGTTCTCGTTCATCGGCCTGGTCGCCGACATCGTCCTTCAAGCCATTTTCACCGGCGGACTCACGAAACCGCAGGCCGCGTTGACCTTCTCCGCTTTCTTTCACGTCATCCGGCTCTTCGGCGGCCAAATGGGGGTCGCGTTCATGACGCATTTCATAGCCATTCGCGAACAATTGCACTCGAACCTTCTGGGTCTGCACGTCCAGCAAGGCAACTGGATCAATGACGCCGCGCTGAAGCAGTTGACCGCCGGCCTCTACGGGAAATCTTCCGGCCTGCCCGCCGCAACCGGCCGCGCCGTCGGACTGATCAGCGCGCGCGTTCGCCTGCAGGCGTATACCCTGACGTTCATCGATGGATTCCATCTCATAGCGTGGGCCTGCGTCGCAGCTTTATTGCTGATCGCTCTGCTTCACAAATCTCCGCTGAACTACCGCGAACTCGGCTTCCCGGATGAGGAAGCTCCGGAACTCCATGAGGGAAAATCATGAAATCACGCCTGGCACTCTTTTGCGCTGTCCTTCTGCTGCTTCAAGCGGGCACACTGTCCGCACAGGAAAGCAAACCAACTTCTCCTCGCCGGATCACCCTTGAGGAAGCCGTGCAGCTCGCGCTGAAGCACAATCACGTCGCGCGCATCGCGGCATACCAGGTCGAGGAAAAGCAGCACGCCAAGGACGTCACACGCAGCTCCTATTTCCCAACCCTCCGCAACGACAGCTACGTCTTGCAAGTCACCGACACGCAGTTCATCGGAATACCCGCCGCAAGCCTCGGCACGGTCGACGGAACCCCGATCCCGGAGCACTCCGTCACTCTGAACCAAGGCGGACACACCTTCATCACCAGCGGCACTGGACTTACCCAACCGCTCGCCGAACTCTGGAAAATCAGATCCGCGAACGACATCGCAGCCGCCGACCTGCGCGCTACACGTGACAAAGCGCGCCGGACGGAAAACGAGATCGCACTCCGCGTTCACCAGATCTACTACCGGATTCTCGTTGTGCAAGCCCACCAGGAAGCCACGCGCGCGAAGATCCAAACCACCGAGGACGTGGTGATCGAGCGCGCCGCTCAGGTGAAATTCGGCAGCACGCTCGAGGAAGAGGCCATCGAAAGCCGTGCCGGCTCGCTCGAAGCAAAACAGGATCTACTTACAACAGAATTGCAACTCTCGGACCTCACCCTTCAACTCAACGATGCAATTGGCCTGCCGCTCACGACGCCGCTCACGCTCGACAGCACCGTTCGGCAGGTGGGCGAAGTCTGTGAGCGGGAAGCATGCCTGCACCAGGCACTCGAAGCGCATCCGGAAGTCGCCGAGGCGCGCGCGCAAGTCGACAAAGCTTCCGCCGCCGTGCGTCTCGCGAAACGCGACTACCTGCCGGACCTGGATGCATTCGCCCGCTACAGCTATCAGGACAACGTTCCGTTCTTAGCCCGCAATTTCGGCACGTTCGGTGTTCACTTCGGCTACGATCTCTTTGACGGCGGGAAAAAGCGCGCCAAGCTCGAAGAGCGCAAAGCCCAGCTGGCCCAGGCTACCGAAAATCTAGCCCGCGTCACCGAAGAAGTCGAGTTGCGCGTGCAGACCGCTTACAACAAACTCGAACGTACCAGGCAACTGGTGAAAGTTTCCGAAGAACTCCTCGCGCTCCGCACGGAATCCCACCGCGTCACCGTTCAGCAATTGCAGGAAGGTGCCGCTCTCCGTTCGCAGGCGGACGCCTCCGCCGCTCACGAACTCGACGCCAAAACTCTGCTGCTGCAATCCCAACTGGACTACATCCAAGCGCGCGACGAAGTGATCGAGGCCATGGGCCAGACTCCCGAATGACGACGACTCCGCGTTCACAGTCGCTTTCCGAGCGTTTCCAACTCCACGCGGCAGGCGTCACTGAACCGCCGCAACGGATCGTCATCGCCAACAGCAGTGGACTCGATCTGTTCAGGCGTCAGATTTGGTTGTGGATAAATGGCCAGAACGGTCCGGATAACCGCTTCTGCCGCTTCCAGAACTTTCGGCGAAGAGCTCAATCGGATGCGGCTCAGCAACGCATAAATGGGAATTAATTTTTGAGGATCACTGACGTTATGCTGCATCGCGTCCACCAGCACGCGCGCGCTTTCGGTGATGAAATCCGAATACAGTGACTCGCGGCGTGAAATTGTTTTCGCCAGCAGATCGCGCATATCCTGGTGTCTCTGCGTAATCCAAGTGCCGACGACAGACCCCATTGCGCCGACAATCGATCCCGCAATCGCGGAACACGCAGCGATCACTCCCGAGTTCATGGAAAAGTCTAAGATCGGGCTACCCTCCTTCGGGAAAGTTCATGAGTCCCATGTAAGCCTACCGCCCAAAAAGACCACGAGCTTAGCACCATACACTTTTCACCTTGTAGCCCGCAGCCCCGAAATAACCCTCGTCGGCCTGACAAGAGATCGTAAAGTTGTTCGCAGGCTGTCGTTTACGTGCACTACCCTTCCAATCTCGCCGCGAGCTTTTCTCCGGCGCCAGCCCCCGTCAAAGCGTTTGTTTTCAGAAGCTTGCGTTTGGAACGCAGATGCCTGTGCGCCGGTAGGTTTCCGCCAAGTTGGCCTGGCCAGAATCAAATTCAAATTCCTGAAAAAACTAGGCATCGAACGGCGCTCGAAGACAATCCAAGACCCCATCTGCCGGGGACGAATGCCAGTGAGATCCACGTTGTGGGCCATCAGGACCGCTTCGCCAGTCGTAAATTCCGGTAGACGAATCACGATCGGGCGACGACAAACAACGAGGTGAACCATGATCGCAATTTCAGGCGGTCTTCAGCAGGCTGGTGCGTATTCCGATAGCGCGGCTATGACTTCCAGTCCTGACCATCCCGAACAACTCCCGGGGCGCAAGCGCGAATACGCTCAACCCTCTTTTGTGGACACGATCGTGGGGCGCCGCGGCGGCCTTCGCGTCATCCTTTCGCAGGTCGAGGCGGTCGCCCGCACCACCGCCACGGTCCTGATCACCGGTGAAACCGGCACCGGCAAGGAAGTCATCGCTCGCGCCACGCACGAACTCAGTCCCCGCCGCTCACGGAACCTCGTCAAACTCAACTGTGCGGCTATGCCCTCCGGCCTTCTCGAAAGCGAGCTTTTCGGGCATGAACGCGGAGCGTTTACCGGAGCGGTCGCTTCCCACGTCGGCCGTTTTGCCAGGGCCGATCGCGGAACCTTGTTCCTCGATGAAATCGGCGACATGCCCGTCGATCTTCAGCCCAAGCTGCTACGCGTCCTTCAGGAACGCGAGTTCGAGCCGGTCGGCAGCGCGCGCACCACTCAGGTCGATGTCCGTATCGTCTCCGCTACCAACCACAATCTTCGCCAGATGGTACAAGACCGGCAGTTCCGCGAAGATTTGTACTACCGCCTGAATATGTTTCCGATTTCGCTGCCGCCCCTTCGTGAACGCAAAGCCGACATTCCGGAGTTCGTACACTACTTTGTCCAGCACTTCGCGGACTCCATGGAAAAAACAATACACACCGTCCCCGAAGACATCATGAAGTCCATCGTCCGCCACCCTTGGCCGGGGAACATTCGAGAACTCCAAAATTACATCGCTCGAGGCGTCATTCTTTCGACCAACGGTGTCTTCCAGTCCGCGCCGCCTGAACGCGTCGAACCTGCTCCGGTTGAGATTTCCAATTCCACTCTAGAGGACAGAGTCCGGAAGGAAATTCTGGCCGCGTGCCAGCGCTCGCATTGGAAGCTTGGTGGTCCCCGCGGCGCCGCCGCGAGGCTCGGACTAAAGCGCACCACGTTGTTCTACAAGTTGAAGCGGCTCGGCATTACCCCGCCATCAGACAGTTCCCAGGATTAGCCTGGAGCAGTTGCATCGTCGCCGAAGGCCCTCACATACGGAATGCTCGCTTATTCGTGTTAGAGTTCGGATGTTTCAGAAATAAAAGGAACCCGCCGGTTCCTGAGCGGAATCAAATATCCAAGCCCTTCCGGAGCGCCACATCCGGGCAGCAGTAGGCAGGTAGCTCGGAATTTCAGTCGACTTGGCCACAGGAGGTTGGAAGTGAAACCAATTACGGTCGTGATCATTGGCGGAGGCTTTGGCGCCGTACAGTTCGCCAAAAACCTGCGCAAAAAGCTCCGCCCTGCCGAAGCCCGGATTCTTCTGTTCAACCGCGAGAACCACATGGTCTTTCATCCGCTCCTCGCCGACGTCGCCGGAGCATCCATCAACGTGGACGCAGCGGCCGCACCTCTACGCCAGATGCTGCCCGGAGTCGACTGCCGCACCGAGCGCGTCGATGCGATCGATCTTCCCAACTCCCAGATTGTCTACGACGATGGAAGCGGCGTACCCGCCAGCCTACACTACGACCACGTGGTCATTGCCTGTGGCGCGGAAAGCAACCTCGGCATCATTCCCGGAATGACCGAGCACGCCTTCGCCTTCAAGGTCATGCGCGATGCCATCGATCTTCGCCAGCAGATCGTCCGGCAGATGGAGCACGCCGAGGCCGCCCCCGATCCCAATCGCCGTCGCTGGCACCTCAGCTTCATCATCGTGGGAGCCGGCTTCAGCGGCGTCGAGGTCGCCGGAGAAATCAACGAACTCGTCCGCAGCAGCACCCGCTTCTACCGGAACTTTCACAAAGAGGATGTCGTCGTCTCCCTGGTCCATTCCCAGGACCAGATCTTGCCCGAAGTAGCTCCGACGCTCCGCAACTTCGCCAGAAAAAGGATGGAAAAAGCCGGAATCACCGTCCTCCTGAAAACCCGCGCGGTCGCGGCCACCCAAGACGGGATCGAACTCAACGACGGAAAGATGCTGCTCGGCGCGACCATCGTCTGCACCATCGGCACCTCTATCTCTCCCCTGGTCCAACATCTTGACGTTCCCAAGGAGCGCGGACGCATCCGCACCGCCCCGGACATGCGCATCGAAGGGCAGACCAACGCGTGGGCCGTCGGCGACTGTGCGTATATCATCAACGCCGTTGACGGCAAGCCCGCCGCTCCGACCGGGCAATTCGCCGAACGCCAGGGTCGCCAGGCGGCCCTCAATCTGGTGCGACTTCTGAAAAACGAGCCTACTCGCCCGTTCAGCTTCAAAGCCCTCGGACAACTCTGTTCCATCGGCGGTTACCAGGCCGTCGCGGAAATGTTTGGCATGCGCATCTCAGGTTTTCTCGCGTGGTTTCTCTGGCGCGGCGTCTACCTTTTCAAACTGCCGACGTGGTCCCGCAGGTTCAAGGTGGCTCTCGATTGGTCCTGGGACGTCCTTTTCCCTCGCGATCTGAGCTTCCTCAATACCGACGACACTCAGCACCTCAGCCACGGGTTCTATCGCGCCGGCGACCTCATGCAGCGCCAGGGAGAGTTGGTTAGAGTCTTTAGCGTCATCGAAGAAGGCGAAGCGGAAGTATTCAAAACCACAGAAGCAAGTCCGGGAGTACAAGAAGAGAAAGTCGTCGCCGTACTGGGAAAAGGCGACTTTTTTGGCGAGTCCCAGCTCTTGGGGCACACACCCAGCGAAGTAAGCATCCGGGCTCGCACCGTAGTCCGTGTGGGGCAAGTGGGCAGCACCTTGTTCGAACAGATCGCCGCCGACTTTCCTCCATTCCGGGAGATGCTGGCCAACGCGGTCACTCGCCGATCCGGCGATATCTGGCGGCGTCTCCCGCTGGCCAAGTCCCTCCTTGATGGCGAGTCTCTCGTATCGGTCCTGGACGCGGCACCGGCGGAATTCCTCAGCAAAGACACAACACTCGGCTCCGCCATCAAGGCTCTCGACGAGAGTCCCACCGGCCATCTTCTGGTCCTCGACGAAAAGCAGCATTTGTGGGGCACCCTCGATCGTGCCGATCTCTCACAGATCATCGCGCGCGTCGCCTTCACTCCGACCAACGCCCAAGCCGGCATCCACCAGCGCAAGCTGGGCGACCTCCTGCCCGGAAGTCCCGTATACGTCGGGCGCGAGGAGTCGATCCTGGTAGCATCCGCCACCATGCTCGACCACGGCACCACCTGGTTGCCCGTCGTCCAAAGCAACAACGACCTTCGGCCGATAGGTATCCTCCGCGCCGAGAGAATCACCGCCCTCCTGGTCCGCAAAATCGAGCAAACGGAGGCAAGCCAAGCCAAAGCCGCCAGTTGAACGGCCCCATGCCCCACGATTGATATTGTCTTGTGTCTTCCGGGCGATTTCGCCACAGTAAGACCCCACAGTAAGACCCAAAGTAAGACCGAAGATCAGAACTAGTCTCCAGCCCCACTTCCCTCTTGACTTTTCTTGGTTTTCTGGTAAACTTTCCTTGGTTGGTTTTTTGCTCTAGCGCCGTCTGTCGGCGCTTTTTTCATTTCTACCCGCTTTTGGCCAAATAAGCGCAATATATTGTCGATAACGCACCACGAGGCGACACATCGCGAGTCTCGTCGTCCTTTGTTTTCATACTCTTACAAATTGCTTTTTCACGTAAGCTCTTTACTTTCACATTCATACAAAATACTCCCGGGTGGGGGGTAACCGCACGCCGGACAAGTGAGCATCCCTGCATCCTTATGTTTATGTGGCGGGCAATGTACGCGTGGCCGACAATGTACATGTGGCAGGCACCGGCACGGCTGGCGATCTAGCTTTATCGCCGCCCGATTCCGTCTCTCCCTAGGCTGTCGCGTACCGCTCTCCGTTCGGTTTTGAACCGCGCAGCCCGTAGAACAAGATAAACAAATAGCAAATAACCGGAAGAATGAACGCGTGATGAAGCCCCACGCGGTCGGCAATAGCCCCTTGGACCACCGGAACGATCGCGCCGCCCACGATGGCCATCGTCAGGATGCCGGACCCGCTCCCCGTCAAAGAACCCAGTTCCGCCACTCCCAAACTGAAGATGGTCGGGAACATGATCGAGTTGAACAACCCCACGGCCAGAATCGTCCACCCCGCCGTATGTCCGCCTAGGATCATGGCGGTGGAGATCAGCGCCGCCGCAAAGATTGCGCAAAGTGCAAGCAGATGCCCGGCCTTCATCCGCCTCAGCAGCCCGGCGCCCAGAAAGCGCCCGACCATCGCCCCCGCCCAGTAAAACGAAACATAGCCCGATGCCGCCTTGGCCGAGAGTCCCGCAATTTCGGGCAAACCAAGATAATTGACCAGAAAACTTCCAATGGAAACTTCCGCACCCACATAAGCGAAAAGGGCAATCGCACCCAAAACGAGATTGCGATGTTTCCAGATCGAATCGTGAACCTTTTCTCCAGCTCGCGGCGCCGCAGTTTCGATCTTTGGCAGTTTGAATGTGCCAATCAACACCGCCAGCAACACGAGCGCGATACAGATCACGGCGTACGGCATTTTGACCGAGGACGCCTGCTGCACCCGATACGCATGCTGCGCTTGCGGTGTGAGCTTCATCAGCTGTTCCGCCGCAAGCGGCACGGCGCTGAGAATCAGCAACCCTCCGATTTTCGGGGCGATCGTCGTGCCCAACGCGTTGAAGGCCTGCGTCAGATCCAGCCGGCTCGATGCTGTTTCCGGCGGGCCTAACAAGTCCACATAAGGGTTTGCTGACACCTGAAGCCCGGTAATTCCCGCCGCAAGTACGAGCAATGCAGTCAAAAACAACGGATAGGAAACCGTGGACGCCGCAGGCAAAAACAGAAACGCGCCTACCGCCATCATCAGCAGGCCTGCCACCATCGTTCTCTGGTAGCCGATCGCATTTACCACCTTCGACCAGGGCACCGAAAACAGGAAGTAAGCGGAAAAGAAAGCAAACTGCACCAACATTACCTGCGCATAACTCAGTTCAAAAATCGACTTGAGATGAGGAATTAAAATGTCATTCAAGCACGTAAGAAATCCCCACATGAAAAACAACGTGGTAACGACCGCCAGCGGGCGCGAGTAATTTGGCGTCGCCGAAACCGCTGAAATATTTGGCACCGGACCGGAACCCGTTGTGACTTCACGTGTCGCCATTTTTCTCTCCTCAAATTCCCGAACGGTTCCCTGCCCGTCGCTCCGTCGCGTCTATTGCCCGCGCTTCGTTCTCAGCCTGGTGGCTAGAGGCGCCGAAGTACCTTGCTATCCTGTGATTTTCTCGAAGCCAGTAGTTACCACCATGTTTCCGCTTGTACTCCGTATGTCAGACCATCCGTTCTGTTCGCAAAGGGAACACCGCCGACATAGCCCCGGAACGCATCCGACCAGTTCCCGTAAGTGAGGAACGCCCGCAGTACCGGCCGGCTGAAGAACTTTCTGCCCGCTCCGATTTGCGGCGCGATGGTGAATTTGCGCAGCCAACCGTCCAGTTGGACATCGCCGTTTTGTGTCAGAACAAAACCGCTGGTATGGTCGAACCCTGCCTCAAATGCCAGAGAAAGATACCTGGTGAAGAAGATTTCGGGCCGGGCGCCGAACGACACCCACTGGCTCCAGTCGTGTTGCGGATTTCCGTCCTTGCTCCGCTGGTAGACGAAGATGGGCATGATGGCGAACCGGTCGTTCGGCTGAAACAGCACTTGTTCCACGGCAAGGAATCTGGCCGAGCTGTGCAGAAAAGGGGTTGGATCATCGATCGACGTACTGAAGTTGCTGGCCGCTCCGGTTCCGTACTGGATGGAAAACGTGTGATAGCCTCCGTGCCACTCCAGGCGTTGATGTCGCAGGCCGAACGCGTAGCCATCCGTTGTGGGAACGACCGTGCCACTTGATGTCGTTCCGCCTTTCGACGTCGCGAAATTAAACCATCCAGCCCAGAGCCCCGCCGGTCCCTTCAGATCATAAAGACGCACGTCGATGTTGCTCTTCGCATAGTTGCCATATTGCGTAACGATGTCCGGGCGCGCGCCAGCCAGATAGGCCACGGACAATTTGCCAATACGCAGATTCCAATCCTCGATGCCAGCGCCGTAACCACTCATGTCCAGCGGATAGAAGTCGTCGATCTCGATGTGCTGGCGGCGGTAGTATCTTTCGCCCGCCCAGAACTTGGCGTCCGGCTGGCTCTCCAGCACGTTGCCAGCTTGCACAAAAGCCTCCCGGAGGCGGAACTGATCGTTACCGGTTCCATTCGGAAAATTCGCGTAACTCGCGGAATTCGTGGTGTTGGCCTCAATCATCGCTTCGGTCTTCATCCACGCCTTATCGGAACTCCGCTCCGGGTTCAGCCAGTTGTTGACAAAGATCAACTCTCCGTAGGTTTCCGCTTCATTTCCCAAGCGGTATTTCGCATCAGCTCCGGGAGCCTGGAACGCCACCTGCTGTCCGCCCTCGCTGTTCAGACCGTAACCCGAGCGAAAATACCCGTGGAATTCAAAGCTGCTCAGCTGTTCATTGAGCTTTTCGATCTTTTGGTCCGCCTCCTGCAGAAGGTCATATGTCGGCTCCGAAGACAGGTCGCCTTGGTACTTTGCCCCGACCTGATCGGACTGCCCGAGAGCCGCTTTCTTAGCCCCTTGCTCAGCGGCCAGCTCGGCGGCAGAGATCACACCCTCCTTGGCTTTCTCGCTGGCCTCTTTCTGTTTTTGAATTTGCTGTTCTAGCCCGGCGATGCGCTGCTCAAGGTCACGCGTCGTTGCTTCGTACTGCTGCTTGAGCTCCTCGAGTTGCTTCTGTAAGTCTTCCGTTTGCGGGACGCCGGTTCCATGGCTGGCAGGTTGCTGAGCGGCAGAAGTAAGACCTTGCGCGGCTAGAATCACCACGATCCAGAGCCAGCGTTTCAGAGGGGATAGACGGTGCATATCGTGCGCGGTTGCGCTCAATTTGTGTCGGGCGATTCGCCCAACGACTCAAGTCCGCATCGCAATTCGATCGCATCGATCTTGGCGAGCCGGCGAAGGTGCCGCGCGTCACGCGATTTCTGGGCGCAGACAAAGGCGCGGACCAGTTCGTGAGCGAGTTCCTCGCCAACCACGCGCCCGCCGAGAACCAGCACGTTCATATGATCATGCTCAACACCCTGGTGCGCCGAATACGTGTCGTGACACAGTCCAGCGCGAATGCCGGCGAACTTGTTCGCGGCCACGGACGCCCCGACGCCGCTGCCGCAGATCAGTACGGCGCGCTCCACCTGTTCACTCAGAATTGCTGTGGCAACAGCTTCCGCGAAATCCGGATAGTCGACCGGCGTGGTGTCGCACGTACCGAGGTCCTTCACGGTATGTCCCAGGACCGCGAGATATTGGGCGATCTTTTCCTTCAGCCAGAATCCCGCATGATCGGAGGCGACGGCGACGTGCATTCTCATTGCCCCGGCGCCATCTGCGCTTTCAGGTTCGTTCGAGGGTCTGTTCCGGTCTTCCAACTCCCGCGAGGGGCTTCTCGCTCTAGCCTCCTGCGCAGAGCGTCGTTAGCGGCGACGCGAGTCCGGCGCCGCCGAGCTAGCGATTGGATCCTCGAACGACGAACATGCAACTCGAGAATAGCGACAAGCGCGGCCAGGAGTGCGATACCTGAGATCACGATCCTACTGTTTAAACTTACGCTCATCGATTTATCCTTCGCGTGCTCCCGCAATCCTGGTGGATTTGCTGGAGATTACACCGGCAAGGGCACCAGCGTCGGGCAGCACAGACTTCAATCCAC
This sequence comes from uncultured Acidobacteriota bacterium, assembly GCA_963832615.1. Classification (GTDB taxonomy): domain Bacteria; phylum Acidobacteriota; class Terriglobia; order Acidiferrales; family UBA7541; genus Acidiferrum. The sequence goes on along the minus strand of CAWHVA010000022.1, from coordinate 52,551 downwards.
ATAATCTTGTCGGCCCGGAAAATACCGCTCCCGAGACCTGCCTACACTCGAATCCGATCTGGTCCGAACCCACGTCTGCGAGCGCGACGGCTCCTTGAGATAAGTTCGAGAATGTTTGCAGCAACGGACGTGCCACTCAGGAAATCGTGCCTGATGACGCCAAATTGTTGACACGAAGCCACATGGACGGATGCGGTCAGTCCGCGTTTGTCACGTCACGTTCCCGGTGTCACGTCCTCGACATTAATGTCAAAGCCCCGCCGGGAATGGCGCACGAAGTCGACGGCACCGATTCCTTCTGCGGCAAGTGCCTCTCGTTTCCGCTGAAAATAAAACGGATGGTCGACGTAGGAGCGAGCGACTTCGATGGACATCCAGTTGCTTCGTGAAAGCATGCTTCACAAATAACTGAATCGGAGAACCGTGTGACTTACCCGTCCAGATCTGCCAGTTGCGGTGCGACAGCCTCGTCAGGCGCAGTCCATCGAACTTTGCACGTTGCCACCGAGCGCAACGGAAACTCGCGAATGACGTCGCGGACGACGAGCCGTCGATCTGCCAAGCCCCGTCAGGCCCTACCGCATGACCTGCGGTGGGATGCGGTACAGGAGATCTTCCTGCGCTCACGCACTCGGTTTGTCGGACTGGCGTATTCCATATTGCGAGATCAGGACGATGCGGAAGACGCCGTTCAGAATGCGATGCTCTCGGCCTATCTGCACTTGCGAACCTTCGAAGGCCGCTCTGCGCTGACTACCTGGGTCACGCGTATCGTATTGAACGCCGCGCTGATGATCCGGCGAAAGCGGAAATCATCACACATCGATTCCTTTCCAGACTCCGCCGCGATCGAAGACGCTTCGTGGGCCGAAAGGATTCCCGGTCGAGAGCCCAATCCAGAAATGGCCTGTCTGGAGGCAGAGAAACTTCGTTGGATCGACCACCGCCTAGCGAAAATGAGCCCGCCGCTGCGGCAGGCCCTCATAACCGCCTACTATGACGAGTTGTCCGTCGCAGAGGGGGCCGCCTTGCTCGGGATCAGCGAAGGAACTTACAAATCGCGGGTCTTCCGGGCCAAGGGGCAGCTGGTACAGATGGCGCGGCGTCCACTCCTGACTCTCGTCCGCGGCGCAAGACACTCTGGATCCGAAATACATACATAGGACCGCCAAATACTCGTGAATGCCGCGTTTGCGACTCCAGGGACCACCAGCAGCCTCGGCGATTGGTTGTCAGTGTAACAGGCAGTCGGCCACCCGGAGTCAGCTCTACCTCCTAGCACGGAACAAATGTCTTGCTGCGTGATGCGTGCTCCGAGAATCCGATCGACTAGGAGCGCTTCGCTTGGTGATCCCGATGAATTTTCGTCCGGTGTGATCTCGGATTTCGGGGACACAGACAAGAGTGTCTGTGCTACCCGGATTGCTGCCAGATATGTCTTCGCAAAAACACGCGGTAACGAAGACTTTCATGTGGTCCCTACGAAGACGATGACGTACTTTAGAGGTTTCCCGATCTTCGCGTTTTGGGTTTGACTTGAGGAGGGCAATGCATATGGATGGTGCAATCGCTCGGCCGGATCGCCGGTTTGAAATTCCGGACATCGCCCAGATTGTGGAAGGAAACGGCGGACTCCCCAAGGTGCGCATCACCTCGCTCGAGGGTGAAGGCGAGATCTACCTTCACGGGGCACACGTCACTTCCTGGAAGCCAGTGGGGCGCGAGGAAGCGCTCTTTGTGAGTTCAAAATCTCGCTGGGAACAGGGGCGCGCGATCCGTGGAGGCGTACCCATCTGCTTTCCCTGGTTTGGAGGTAAAGCGGACGATCCGCAAGCGCCCGCGCATGGGTTCGTGCGCACGAAGGCGTGGCAGCTTGAATCGATCGCGCAGGTCCGGGGTGGGGTCACGGTGAGCATGTTCACCGAAAGCGATGAAGGAACGAGAAAGTGGTGGCCTGCTGAATTTCGCTTGAGCTATCGCGTCACGTTCGGTTCAGTACTGGACCTTGAGCTTGTAATGACCAATACCGGAACAATGCCCCTGCGGTTTGAGGAGGCACTGCATGCGTACTACCGAGTGGGGGATGTCGAAAAGGCGCGAGTGCGGGGCCTGGATGCGGTTCATTATTTCGACAAAACCGACTCGAATCGGGAGAAGGCGCAGAACGGTGAGATCGCGATCGTATCGGAAACCGATCGTGTGTACCAGAACACTAGCGGTCCTATCGAAATTGTAGATCCTGGGTTGCGTCGCCGAGTCTTGGTTTCAAAAGAAAATTCGCGCACGACTGTGGTGTGGAATCCGTGGGTGGAAAAGGCGCGTTCCTTGTCCGATCTCGGGGATGGGGAATGGAGGAAGATGATTTGTGTTGAGGTGTGTAATACCGCGGCTGTTGCGGTGGATCTGGGGCCTGGTCAGGAGCACACGATGAAGGCGCTGGTCGGAGTTGCTGATTTCTGAATTTCGGCCGGCATTTCAATGTCTAGGGCGGTAAATGAAGTGGCTTTCGGGAATGGATTGAGGTGGCGCTTCGTCTAAGGCCCGCTCTCTGAAAGACAAAGGTGACAACAGGTGAGCGGCGCGTCGCGACGAGTCGGTTGTGGCCGTTGCTTATGTTAGAATTTCTTTCAGGGAGATGAACTTACTTGCCTGAAAAGATTTCGCGGTTTTTGTGGGTTTTGGGTGCAGTGCTTTTTCTGATTGCGGCGGGCGGTGCGGGCGCGCAATCGCGTGGATTGGAATCTCAGGAGTCACGAGCGCAGGATAACCAGGATCATCTCCTGCGACTTTATAACACGCACACGGGCGAGCGGATGGAAATTGCTTACCGGCACGGAGAACAGTACGTTCCGGGTGCGCTTGCCAAGCTCGATTATTTCCTGCGCGATCATCGGACCGGCGATATTCGCCACTTCGATCCACGGCTGTACGATATCCTCTACGATCTCACGGTGTCGATCGGGCGGCCCGGCGGGGAAATCGACGTCGTCTGCGGCTACCGCACTTCCACTACGAACGAATCCCTCCGCGCACACACCACCGGAGTCGCCAAGAACAGCCTGCACATTCAAGCGGAAGCGATCGACCTGCGCATGCCCGGCATCGACACACTCAGACTGCGGCGGGCGGCTCTGGCGCTGCGTCAAGGTGGCGTCGGCTACTATCCTCACTCTGACTTCATCCACGTCGATACGGGGCGTGTTAGACAGTGGTGTTTCGACTGCCCGGCTAGCCTGATCAGCGGCGACTAACCCGGATACGGGTAGCCTTTCTCAAGAACTTTCTGGAGCGCAGCGTCGTGCCCGTAGATGTCGTCGTAAAAGTGGACGATGCCATCCTCGGTCACGATCGTAGTGCCGTAAACGATCAAGACCGGAATCGGATGCGCGAGATTTACCTGCTGCGTTGTGGTCCCGTTCATCGCCGCGCGAACGCGCTCCATGTCCCAGCCCGGATTATCTCGCAGGACCCAGGCCGCCAAGTCGGCGGGCTTTTCGAGACGAATGCAACCGTGGCTGAAATCCCGCCGGGACTTCGAAAAAAAGACCTGCTCGGGAGTGTCGTGCATGTATACGTTGTAGCTGTTGGGAAAGATAAATTTCACGAGTCCCAGTGAGTTCTTTGGGCCTGGCGTTTGGCGGATGAAAAGCTTGTTTGAGCGGAGTTGCTCGAAGACTTCGGGCGTTACTGTTCCGGATGTGACGACATCCTGCTTGCTGTTCACGACCTCGAATCCCTTTTTGGCCAAGTAGTCGGGATCGCGAGTGATCTTTGGAAGAAATTCCGCCCTGGCGATGGAATAAGGAACACTCCAATAGGGTCGGAAGACGACGTATTCCATGCTGTCTTCGAAGGCCGGGGTGTTGTGGCCATAGGCTTTGCCTACCACCACGTTCATCGAAAAGGCGACTTTAAAGTTTTCGTCATAGGCGCGGAGGCGAAATTCGGGAATGTTGGCTACGATCGGAGCCGCGTGAGGAGCCACGGCCAGCCATCTCCACCGCTCCAGAGTCAATTGCATCTGCCGCACTCGGCTGCTGAGTGGAACGTTTAGATCAGCCAATGTTTGCGCAGTGATTCGTCCGTCGGGCTCGCGGCCATACCGGCGCTGAAAATTCTCTAGCGCTTCTACGAGGGGTCCTTGATAGACGGTCGCATCCGCGGGAACATTCGCGTCCGCCGGAAGGTCGCCGACGAGCCGCAGCCATCGCGTCAGTTGAGGAACGCCCGGATAGGAATCGCCCGGGGCGATCGGTTTTGTTATGGCGGGAAGCGGTTGGCTGTCGGATTCCTTGGCTAGCTGCAAGTAGGTGTGCAGGGCTTGAATCGTGCGCTTGTAGCCGGGGTACGGGGGTTCCACTTGCGCCAGGGCGCCGCCGACGTCGGAAGCATCGACAACATCTGCTTTCAGGAACTGGGGCAAATCATATTTCTTGGCATCAATGTCGAAGTCAAAGGCAAAATGCTTTGGATTGACCTTGCCGATGTGCAGGTCCGAGATATATCGCAGGGCGCAAACCGTCAGCGCAACATCGAACTTCACCGCATCCGCTTCTGACGGCTGCGGGGTGGCGGGTTTGAGTTTGGCTAGCCGGTCGCCCCAGCGCGGCCCGTCGTAATCCTCGGCGGACAGTCCCTTTTGGTCTGCTTGCAACAAAATGGAAATGAACTTCTGCGCCTGCGCTGTGGGCTCCATTCCTTTGACCCACGGCAGGGAATACGCGTACGACTCGTAGAATTTCTGAAGGTGCGCGCCGTAGTCGCTAAAATCTGGCCAGCGTAGATCCTCGAGTTTTCCCGACTGGACGACGGCGCGCAGCGAGGCTTGACCGTCAGGGCTGAGCTGTTGGGGCGCCGCGGCGGATTTGGCGGGAGTTTCTGATTGCGTGCTGCCGCGCTTCGCAGGGCGACCGGCGTGACCCCACAATAGGCCGATTGCGATGAGCGGCAACATCAACAGCAGGCTCTTGAAAATCCACGATCGCTTCACTGAGTGCCTCCCTGCTCCATGGCCATTCTTGACGACTTACAGGTCGCAAGATTAAAGGTAGAGATGCGAGAGAAACCATTTTGAATTTCGGTCTCCACGCCTGCGGTCTAGTAGACGCGACGTTAAAATACCCTTAAAACCGAAGGGTGCGGCACCCGCTCTTTGCCTCTCGGGAAAATTCCTGGCCGAGAGAGCGATCAAGTGCGGTCGTTGTCTGCACCCTTCAGATTCGCCGTATTTCCGGGCGCCTGTTAGAAGCGCTTACTAAAACTGAGATTCGTCATGCTGTTTTTCTATGTTTTCGGTAGTAGCTGATCAGGGTGTTGGTTGAACTGTCGTGTGCGAGCTTCGGATCTGTTTTGCTTTCAAGCTCGGGGATGATGCGCTGCGCCAGGACTTTGCCCAACTCCACGCCCCACTGATCGAACGAATCGATGTTCCAGATGGTCCCTTGGGTGAACACCGAGTGCTCGTAGAGCGCCACCAACTTGCCCAGGGTCTCGGGTGTCAGGCGGTCAACGAAGATGGTGTTCGATGGCCGATTGCCCTCGAACACGCGGTGAGGAACCAGCCAGTCCGGAGTGCCCTCTGCCTTGACCTGCTCGGGAGTCTTGCCGAAGGCCAACGCCTCGGCCTGCGCGAGGACGTTGGCGATGAGCACGTCGTGATGGCGGCCAAGTGGATTCAGAGGTTCGGTAAAAGCGATGAAGTCGCAGGGGATGAGCTTGGTCCCCTGGTGAATTAGTTGATAGAAGGAATGCTGGCCGTTGGTCCCTGGTTCGCCCCAGTAGATCGCGGATGTCTCGCGGGTTACCGTTTTTCCGTCAAGCGTAACGTGCTTGCCATTGCTCTCCATCGTCAGTTGCTGGAGGTAAGCTGGGAAGCGCTTCAGGTATTGCTCGTAAGGCAGGACGGCTTGGGTCTGGGCACCGAAGAAATCGTCATACCAGACCGAGAGAAGGCCCATGAGCACGGGGAGGTTTTTTTCGAAGGGAGTGGTGCGGAAGTGCTCGTCGATCTGATGGAGGCCGCTGAGCATGGCGCGAAAATTATCCGGGCCGATGGCCACCATTGTCGAAAGGCCGATCGCGGAGGACATGGAGTAGCGGCCGCCGACCCAGTCCCAGAACTCAAACATGTTGGCGGTGTCGATACCGAACTTCTGGATCTCCGCGGTATTCGTGGAAACGGCCACAAAGTGTTTTGCGACGGACTTTTCGTCACCTTGTAGACCGGCAAGTGACCACTCCCGGGCCGTATGTGCGTTGGTCATCGTCTCCAACGTCGTGAATGTTTTGGAAGAGATGATGAAAAGGGTCTCGGAGGGATCGAGATCATGGACGGCTTCCGCGAAATCGGTGCCGTCAACGTTCGACACAAAGCGAAACGTGAGTGCTCTGTCGGAGTAATGCTTTAGAGCCTCGTAGGCCATTACCGGCCCAAGGTCGGAACCGCCGATGCCGACGTTGATGACATTACGAATGCGCTTGCCAGTGTGGCCTTTCCACTCGCCACTGCGCACGCGATTGGAGAAGTCGGCCATGCGGTCGAGCACGGCATGCACCTTTGGCACCACGTTCTCGCCATCCACTACGATGGAGGCGTCTCGCGGTGCGCGCAGGGCGACGTGCAAAACCGCGCGCTTTTCGGTGATGTTGATTTTCTCTCCACGAAACATGGCGTCGATTCGCTCTTGGAGGCCAGATCCCTGAGCGAGCCCTATCAGGAGTTTGAGTGTTTCACTCGTGATGCGATTCTTCGAATAGTCTAGATAAACGCCTATAGCCTGGGCGGTCAGATGCTCGCCGCGCTTCGGATCATCGGCAAAGAGCTGGCGCAGGTGTACTTCCTTGATCTCTTTATAGTGGACTCCGAGGTCCTTCCAGGCCTGGCGTTTGAGAGCTGGGCCCTTGGTGATTGCTTGTGCGCGTGCTGCCATTTTCGTTATCCTTTCGCGAATTCTGGTTCTTCGGAATGACTCCCGTGCCCGGCAAAGTCGGCTGGTTGGCTTGTTCCCGTCCAACGAAAGCCTCCTCGAAACACATCGTGCTTGTCAACGGCTGAGCACTTTGGAGGCAGGTCCTTGGGTTCAGCACTTTGCACCCTATCCTCGCAACGAGTAGACGGCATCAATAGACCATTAAACGAGACGACTAAACGAGACGACTAAACGCGGTGCCCATTCCTGACAGGGTCGCCGGTATCGATTGCGATCGCGTCGCTGGGCCTCAGGATAGGCACTCACGGGCAATGTCTGCCATGGTTATTGATGAGTTGAACGACCTCAAAGTTAAGACTAATTTCCTGGTTGAGCGCAATACCTTCAAACGCCCGAGACAAGGTACCCGGTCGTACATTCGTCCACCGGACCGGCCACTATCGCGCCCCGGTATGAGAAGCGCTACCGGAGGAACTCAGTGCGTTGTTCACCATCTCACGGGCTTCACTCACGATTGCGTTCAGATGTGTCTGGCTCTTAAAGCTCTCCGCGTAGATCTTGTAGATGTTCTCCGTGCCGGAGGGCCGGGCCGCAAACCAGCCGCTTTCCGCAACGACCTTCAGGCCACTGATGGGAGCGTGATTACCTGGCGCCGCGGTCAGTTTGGCGGTGATCGGCTCGCCCGCCAAGTTTGACTCTCTTACCGCGTCGGGCGAGAGCTTCCGCAGTTTTGCTTTTTGCTCGGGGGTCGCAGGTGCGTCGATGCGCGTGTAGAGCGGGGCGCCGAACTCCGCCGTCAATTCGCGGTAATGCTCCCCGGGATCCTTGCCTGTGCAGGCAGTGATCTCCGCCGCGAGCAGGTCCATGATTGGCCCGTCTTTGTCTGTGGTCCACACGGTGCCGTCAAGCCGCAGAAAACTGGCTCCCGCACTCTCTTCACCGCCGAAACAGTACGAACCGTTGAAGAGGCCAGCCACAAACCACTTGAAGCCCACCGGCACTTCGCATAACTCACGGCCGAGCTTTCGCACGACCCTATCGATCATGCTGCTGCTCACCAAGGTCTTTCCGACGGCGACTCCTCGTCGCCACAAGGGGCGGCGGTTGAGCAAGTATTGAATCGCGACTGCGAGGTAATGGTTCGGGTTCATCAACCCTGCACCCGGGGTGACGATCCCGTGACGGTCCGAGTCGGGATCATTGGCGAAAGCCACTTGGTATTTATCTTTCATTCTTACTAGCCCGGCCATCGCATAGGGACTGGAACAATCCATGCGGATCTTGCCGTCGTGGTCGACGGTCATAAACGAAAAAGTCGGGTCGATCACCGGGTTGACGACGACGATATCCAGTCCATAAACCGAGTTGATAGGTTCCCAATACGGTCGCGCGGCTCCACCGAGGGGATCGACGCCAAGTTTGAGCTTGGCGCCGCGAATCGCATCCATATCGACGACGTTTTTTAGATCGCGAACGTACGGCATCATCAGGTCTTCCTGATGCGTACATGTGGCTTGGATGGCCTTGGTGAACGGCACCCGTTTGACCCCCGCATTGCCCGCCCGAAGCAATTCGTTCGCTCGGCCTTCGACCCAGCGGGTCACGTCGGTATCGGCTGGGCCGCCGTGGGTCGGGTTGTACTTGAAGCCTCCGTCCTCGGGCGGGTTGTGCGACGGCGTGATGACGATGCCGTCAGCGAGGTGTTCATTGCGTCCGCGGTTGTAAACCAGAATTGCGCGCGAGATGACGGGGGTAGGAGTTACCCCGTCGTTTTGCTGTATGACCGTTTCCACGTCGTTCGCCGCCAGCACCTCGAGAGCGGTGCGCTGTGCGGGCGCGGACAGTGCGTGGGTGTCTTTGCCCATGTACAGCGGTCCGTCTGTTCTCTGTTCGCGACGGTAGTCGCAGATCGCCTGAGTGATCGCCAGGATGTGCGCTTCGGTGAATGTGCCGTGCAGGGGCGAGCCGCGGTGTCCGCTCGTGCCGAAGCTGACAAGCTGGTTAGGATCCTGCAGGTCGGGATGGCGATCGAAGTAGTCCCTCTCCAGGCCAGCAACGTCCAGCAACATTTCTTTAGGAGCAGGTTTGCCTGCGAGAGGGGAAATTGTGTTTTCGTTCGATCCCGCGGCGTTCGACCGGGCGTTTAGAATATTGGGCATGATTCCACCTTCCAGGTGTCGACTGCCTATTCGGCAATGATGCAGTCGCTCGAAGTGTACCGGTATCCGCGTCGTTGAAGAGTGCTTTGTGCGCCCATGCGCTCGGAGCAGCATACAACGCGCCGAGGCCTTCGTGTGCCAAGCCAGACCCGCCAAGTGCATACAGTGAATCGCCGGCAGTCAGAACTCCGCCTTACCCTTCGCGAGCACTGTGGGAGGGAGCGATGCCGTGCAATTCCGATTGGACCGACTCAACCTTCGGGAAACCTCGTGGCGCCAGCAGCCGCATCGTCAGGATTGCCGCGGGTACCAGGTACACGATCGTGATGCAGGTCCACATCAACCCACCCGCGCGCTCCTGATCTTCGAGAACAGACATACCAAACGGTTGTCGACTAGTGAGATAGACCGGGTATACGACGCGGTCGGCAAACACGAGAAATGCCGATAGGATGTCGCACGGCAGCGTCGCTAGAAACAAGTAAAGGAGGATCGACCATCGTGGCCAGATCGGAACGCTCGGCCATGGCTGAACAACGGGCCACCAGAAAAGAAGTCCGGCTCCGAGAAAACATGCATGCTCGACGACGTGCCATCCTTCCGATCGCAACGCCACCGTAAATGCCCCGGGAACATGCCATCCCACCAAAGCGGCGGCTGAGGCCGCCCAGCAAAACACTGGTTGCGAGAGTACTCGGCCAAACCGCTGCACCGGCGGCCAGCGAAAGAATGGACCGAGAATGGACCGAACGAAGTGCTGCGGCAAGCCGTACAGCAATGGCATAACAGGCGCACCCAGCAAAATTAAGGCAGGGGCAAAGGTCATAAGCAGCAGGTGCTGAACCATGTGCACCGTGAGGAGTTCCTCGTCGAATGCGGCGAGTGGTGAGCCCACTGCAAGCCAGATCAAGAACAGCCCGATCAGAAAACTGCTCGCGCGCCAGACAGGAATGATGTCCACTGAAGCCGAACGAAGATGAATCCATCCGCGCAAGTACAGCAACGCTGCGAGAACCATCACCAAGGTAAGTGGAACCGGAAACTTCCACGATTCCAGTGCAGTTTGAAGGGGGAGTGGCATAGCCGCTCTATGGTTGCGCGGGAGCGCTTGGCTGCTGCATCTCCCGGAGTACCGCGTCGCGTGACGCATCGCGAGCGGGAGCTTGCCCGGCTGGATGTAAGGTCACCAGGAATGCCACAAGCGCTGTTGTCTCTGCGGGGCTCAAGTTCTTCCCATAGGCCGGCATGTTGCCACCTCCCTGGATCACCTGCCGGATCAGTTGGTCCCGAGTAAGCCGAACGGCGACGCTATCCAGAGCTGGGCCCCTCTGCCCGCCGCTCTCGCCAAGGGAATGGCAGTTGCGGCATTGTTTGCCCTGAAAAACGAGCGCGCCTTGCCGCTGAAGCGCCGTCGTGCCACGCAGAAACCCTTCCGGGACCGGAGCGCTGCTCCAAGCATTCATGTGCGGGCTCCAGGGAGCGAATTCAGCGAGGCGAGTGAAAGTCCCTAGCGTTATCGCAATCAGGAGGACCGTCAGAACCGCGATCGGGCGTCGCCGCCAGCTCTTTTCCCCTTCGCCGGAAATAAACGGCAGAAGCAGCAACGCGATAATCGCGACGACCGGGCCAATGAGGAGCGCGGGCGTCTCCATCGAAGGTGGCAAGAGCGACAGCAACGCATAAAGCCACAGGAAGAAGTAGTCAGGTTTCGGCACCGTCTGAATGATGGTCGGGTCCGGGAAGCCCGTTGGACCGAATGGACCGAAATACAGAGCGCATGCGGCGACTGCCAAGAGAATGAACGCGGCAAAAAAAAGGTCTTTCCAGATGGCGTAGGGGACGAACGGCGCACCGTCTTCCTTCGTCAGCTGGTGATAATCGGCTTCGTAGGTGGCGCGCTTCACCAGGCGTCCCGGCATTGGCCAATCATTGATTCCGAGTTTCAACACCATCAAGAGGTGCACGCCGATCAACAAGATCAGCGTTCCCGGAATCACGAAGACGTGCAACGCAAAAAATCGCGAAAGCGTGGCGCCGGCAATGATCGGCCCCCCGAGCATCATTTTCACAATTGCGGGACCCATGATCGGCACGCGACTAGCGATGGAAGCGCCGATGCCCAATCCCCAGTAGGCATCCTGATCAAAGCGCAAGACCTGTCCGCTGAAGGCCATGCCCAGGGTCATCAACAAAAGAAAGACGCCTACAATCCAAGTGAGTTCGCGCGGGAATTTGTAAGCTCCGAAAAGGAAAACCTGCACCATGTGGATAAGCACTACCGCGACCATGAAGTTCGAGCCCCATCCATGAAGCGCACGGACGAACCAGCCGAGAGTTACATCGTGATTGAGCGCTTGCAGGCTGCTCCACGCTTCGGCGCCAGACGGCACGTAGATCAGCGCGAGCAAAATTCCCGTGACCAGTTGCAGAATAAAAATGGTCAGCGCCGCGCTGCCGAAAACGTAAAACCAGCTCGCGGTGTTCCGCGGCACGCGATGCTCCGCGACTTCGCGAATGGGTGCGGCCAGCTGTAACCGCCGGTCGAACCATTCCCCAACCTGGGCAATCAGGCGCATGGCAGTTTCTTTCCAATCAGGGACGCAGTCGCTCCCGGCGTGGGCAGCTCACCCGCCTGGATAGTGACCAAACCGTTCTGCACTTTGTGCGGATATTCAAAAAGCCCGCGCTCCGGCGGACCCGAGGCACGCGAACCGTCCTGGTAATACACGCCTCCGTGGCATGGGCACATGAACAAACCAGATTGCTGAAACCAGCGAACCGGGCAACCCAGGTGCGCGCAGTTGACGGCAAAGACCTGGAATTGCTCGCCTTCAATCCGCCGAACCCAGCACGCCGTATCCACCGTCTTGCCGTCGGTCGGCGTCACGTAAGGATTGCGGAAGGTGGCCAGTCGCGTCTCTCCTTCAGGGAACTCGCTGACGGACCCGAGAGGCACCCAGGAAAGGTAGGCGTTTCCGCGTCCACGCGTAACGGAGGACAGCACAAATCGCACGACCGGTATTGTCAGAGCGGCGGCCACCAGACCGTTAAACAGAATTCCCAACTTCATGAGCAGTCCGCGGCGGGAGACTGTATCTTCATTCGACATCGTCCGGCTCCTAGTGTTGCGCGTGATTCGAAGCTGAATATGGTTGCCCCGGGCTTTGAACGCGCCGCGAGGCGAGCCAGGCCACTACGTCCGTGATTTGCTGATCCGACATGGGCTTGCCGGGCAGGTTTCCGCGCCAGTCGGGCGCTCCTAATTCGGGACGGCCGGTGATGACAACGGTGCGTAGCCCCTGATCGCTGACCAGCGCGAGAAACGAATCATCCGTTACGGCGCTGCCCTTTGGTCCTCCGCGGCCTTCAGGACCGTGACAGGATTCGCAGTATGTCTTGTACGCGAGTTCCCCTTTCATAGCGTCGCCCGTGGATTTCGCCGCATAGGAAGGAGGGTTAGCACCGTCGAGAGCACCGCGGCGGCTCCAGTGCGAGCGGATTCCGCTTGTGATCACATCAACCTGCTTGTCCGTCAGCATTCCGCCAGCGCTCTCGGCAAAGGCCGGCATCGCGGTGCCACGTACGCCCTTGGCGATGACTTTGCCGATCGCTGTGTCGTCGGCGATGGCCAAATAAACCGGATCTGCGAGCGCGATGGCCGCTCCGCCGCGTCCCTCCGCCCCGTGGCAACCCGCACAGTTTTCTGCGTAGAGTGTGTTGAAATCCAGAACGTCATTGGGCGCCACAGTCTCCGAACCGGCAAGTGGCTGCCCGTGCGGCGCGCCGCATCCGGCGAATAGCATGGCAGCGAGAAGCATGCAGCTCAGCTCAGAGCCCCGCCGCGCGTACCCGCATTTTTCGCGAAGTCGGTTCACGGACGCTTCTCTCCGTCTCCTCTTGGCGACATCATTCCCGGGGCTTCGATTCCTGCGCGCAATGCGAAGGGCATATTCTCCCTCGTGCGCACGCGCGTATGACGCAGCACCACCAGCCCGGCAACAACGCCGAAAGCGACCTGCGAGGCGACGAACCAGGTCCAGTGAATGCTGCTCGCGAGCAAAGGATTCAAAAGATCCAGCATGGTGTACAGCAGGCCGGACCACAGAACCGGGGCGATCAGTCCGCCCAATAGAATGGGGCGGCGCGCGAACATGGGGAGCATGGCGCCGTAGAGTAATCCCACCAACGTGGAGCCAGTGAAATGCAAGATTACAGCAATGAAAAAACTGCCGGCGTGAAATGAATTCAGCCAGGCCGGCGAAGGCAATTCCGACTGCGAATAGACAACCCCAGCGAGAAGATTGATGGGATACCAGATGCTTCCGACACTGATCAAGCCATACGTGCACGCGATCACGGCCATTGCGACGCTGCCTGCAAGCCCGCCTCTCAGGCCCGCCAATACTGGGTACGTCTCGACGGGAAGCCAGGCGCGCACCTGTTCCTCCGCGAGAGGAAATCGTTCGACAAGACTCCGCGAAGTTCTGATGGCGACATCCTCCGGCAGGACGGGGACGCGCTCTTCGTGCTCGTGGGGGAGGACATTGCGGAACCATCCGACACAACCGGCAATCGTCAAAACCACGCCCAAGACGCTAACGGAGACACTGGTCAAGAGCCCGGCAAACAGAAGGGTAAAACCGAAAGCCAGAACGAGAGGCCAGGCAGTCGGCGCCGGCAACACGATTTCGCGAGGCGTTTGCACGTTTTGGCCCGAATGTTCGGCGGAGTCCATAATTACCTTCCTCAGCTTCAACGGCCAAGAATGTAGACCACGGTGAAAACCACGACCCACACGGCGTCTACAAAGTGCCAGTACATCGAAAGCACCTCGACGCGCGCGGACTGCTCTGGCCCGACGCGGCCTGCAAGGGCAAACAGCAGCACGGTGGTCAGCATGATCAGGCCAACGATGACGTGAGATCCGTGCAGACCCACCAGAGAGTAGTAGGTTGTGCCAAACAGGTTGGTGGAGATGGTCAGACCGTGTTCGTAAATCAATCGATGCCATTCCATGCCGGTCCCGAACAGGAAGAGGCCCCCCAAAACAATCGTGAGAAGCCAAAGACCCAAAAAGGTCCCGCGCTTGCCGTGTTCGAGGGAGCGGGCCGCAAAGTGAATTGTGAGGCTGCTGGATAGCAGGCAAATCGTGAAGAAAATCGGCGTCTCGAGGACTTCGCGTGGCGTGGGCCCGGTGAGACTCTTCCCTAAGTAAAATAGGTAGGCGACGACGAATATGGTGAAGATCGATGACTCTGCAATGATCAAGCAGGCCATGGCGACTTTGCCGCGATAAGGGAGCAACCAGGATTGGGGTGCCTGCGTAACCGGATTGGTGATGGCGCTCATGCAGTCCCTTCACTCATAGCGGCCGTCCGTATCTTCAGGATGTTTGAGGTCCCACAACGGTCGCCGGCTGGCGACTGTTGGAATGACCGCGAAGTTGTAGACCGGCGGCGGCGAACTGACAGACCATTCGAGAGTCCATGCGTCCCAGGGATCGTTCCCGGCCAGGGGTCCCTTGAAATAAGAAAGGATGAGGTTGGCGACAAAAATCAGGATGGCGATGCCCTGGACGAATGTTCCGATAGTGCAAATGAGGTTCCATATGTCCCAGCCACGGCCGGGCTCGTAGGTGTAAATGCGCCGGGGCATGCCGAGGATGCCGGGGATATGCATGAAGTCAAAGGTGAGGTGGAATCCGATGACGAAGAGCCAGAAGTGCAATTTGCCGAGACTCTCGCTCATCATCCTTCCGGTAATCTTGGGATACCAATAGTAGAAAGCGGCGAAGAGAGCGAAGAGGATTCCACCGACGATCACATAGTGGAAGTGCGCGACCACAAAGTACGAGCCGGTAAGTTGCCAGTCAAAGGGAGCGGCTCCCAGCATGATTCCGGTGAGGCCGGCAATCAGGAATTGAAACAGAAAACCAATGCAGAAGAGCATCGGCGTTTTGAAAATGATCTTGCCGCCCCACATGGTGCCGATCCAGTTGAAAATCTTGATGCCCGTGGGGATTCCGACGGTCATAGTGGTGAGCGTGAAAAAAGCGTTGGAATAAGAGTTCATTCCGATGCTGAACATGTGGTGAGCCCAGACACTCATGCTGACGAATCCTATGCAGACAGTCGCGGCGACCATGACGGGGTAGCCGAAAATCGGCTTCCGCGAAAAAACCGGTACGATTTCGGAGACGAACGCAAAGCAGGGAATGATCAGGATATAGACCTCTGGATGGCCAAAGATCCAGAAGAAGTGCATCCAGATCGCCGCCGAACCGCCCGCTTGAGTATCGAAGAAATGACCGCCGAGGTAGCGATCGATGAGCAGCATGATTTGCGCGGCGGATAGTGGAGTAATGGCAATCAGAACCATCCCGCTCATTACCAGGTTCATCCATGCCAGTAACGGCATGCGGCTGAGCTTCATACCGGGACAGCGCAGGGAAAAGACCGTGGCGATAATGTTGACGGCGGTGGCGATGCTGCCAAATCCCGAGACCAGCAGAGCCACTGTCCAGTAATCGGAACTGTGCCCCGGAGAAAACGCACGAGAAGTCAAAGGCGCGTATGCCCACCAGCCCACATCCGGGGCGCTTCCGGCGCCGTAGAGTCCGCTGCCGCCGACGAAGCTAAAGTTAAGGAGCAATCCGCCGAGCGCCGTCAGCCAGAACCCAAAGGCGTTGAGCCGAGGAAAGGCCATGTCCCGGGCGCCGACCATCAGCGGGATCAAATAGTTGGCGAACCCGAAGAGAACGGGCATGGCCACGAAGAAAATCATGGTGGTTCCGTGCATAGTCATAACGCGGTTGAAGACCTGCGGCGAAACGAAGTCGTTGTGCGGCCGTATCAGCTGGATGCGCATGATGGTCGCTTCGATCCCGCCAACGACCAGAAAGAACAAAGCAAAGACGATGTAAAGAATGCCGAGACGCTTGTGATCGACGGTGATTACCCATTCGTGCAGGGTCTCGACCCAGGGCTTTTCTACAGCGTCGGCAGTTTGAATCGCCATTGCATCCGAGGACATGACACAGCTCCCAGAATTCTTTGACTATTTCAGTGTCTCCAGATAGCCGACCACGGCGTCCAGATCGCCATCGCTCAACTGCATTGCCGGCATCAGTGATCCGGGTTTGAGAGCGTCTGGCTTTTGAATCCACAAACGGAGATTAGCCGTGGTATTTTCCGCTGCGCCGGAGGCGATCGTGCTGCGGCTCATCAGGTGCGTCAGGTCCGGGCCGAAGCTACCAGTCACCGGCGTACCGCCGATCGCGTGACAATTGATACACGCGGTCGTTTCAAAGATGCGGCGGCCTGCTTTTTCTTTTTCATCCTGATTTGCAGGCTGCCTTTGCGCGCGGACCCACGCGTCAAAGTCTTCCGGGCTGTCCACCGACACCAGCAGGAGCATCTTTGCATGCTGCGTGCCGCAATACTGCGCGCACTGTCCGAGAAAAATTCCCGTCCGGTGCGGGTCGAGCCACATCCGGTTTACGCGATTCGGAATCAAGTCGGTCTTGCCTGCGAGCTGAGGAACCCAGAAGCTGTGATCGGTATCGGCGGATAACAGTTTTATGAACGTGGGCGTTGGTCGTGCGGCCTGGCTGACGGGAATGTGCAGTTCGTTCGCCGTGACGACGCCGAGTCCCGGATACCGGAACTCCCACCAGAACTGATGGCCGATGGCCGTAACATCCACAGCCGTCGAGGGTTTTGGCGCATCCTGGATCCCGTGAATCACCCGCGCCGAGGCGAGGAACAGGATCACCACGATCAGCACGGGAATGACCGTCCAAGCCAATTCGATCTGCGTGCTGCCGTAAACCTGGGGTGGCTCGCGTTCGTCGTCGGACGCCCGCCTGGGGAATTTCACAACGACGAAAAACAGTAGACCGAAGACGACCACGAATATCGCACCGGTAATGGCCAGGACAAAAAGTGATAGGTCATAGACCTCGTCCGCCGGTGTCGAGTGCGGTTCGAAGATGCTGGGAACGGGATTGGTGCCCTGCGCGGCCGCAACACTTAAACTTGTCGCGAGAAATATCCCCCCAAGCAGGATTAGTGCGCCCGCGAGGCGGCTTAGACTCTTTGCCCACCACCTTTGGTGTTTTGGACTCTCGCCGTGCATCAGACCTCCGGGAGCATTCATTTCCCAGAATCCCCGCCGCGCTCGATCCAAGCGGGCGAAGGGGGCGACTCAGCGTTCCTTGCCACAATGTTCTGCGGAATCTACCAGAAGCCGCGGGGCGTTGTCATTACAACCTTGCGCAGTCACGGTATTGCACTTTGTAAACCGATCCAATGGCCTGCAAGTTCATGCGGAATCTTCTTGCGGTTCAGCAACTTCCAAGCTCGCGGGAGGAGCGAGCCCACTTGAAGGCCCCCACCCCCGTCATCAGCTTGACGCTCGCGTCAATCCTATGGCGCGGGACGGTATTCAGCTTGTCGGGGTCGAGTTGAAATTGCGGCTCCGCCATTCTTTTTAGAGGATTTACGAAAGTCGAATGGCCGCCTGCTGGGGTCTTGCGTCGTCGCCCCCGACCGGCAGGACTTAGGCAATTGCTGGGGACAGCCTCCAGTGGACTGCCGTTAGCCTGATTGCGGTTTCACGCTTGCAGCAGGAACGCTCTCATCTTTTTTGTTCTAGCGAATAATCGGACGAACGCGTTCCTTCTGCTCCTCTGACTCGCGGGTATGCTGTTCGCGAAAAACGATGAACTCAGAGAGGATGGTATCGATGCTATCGGTTGCCTCGTCGATGCCCCGTAATCGTGCGAAACGGTCGTCGGACAACGCGGAAGCTGCGACTACTCCGAACGCTTCACGGACGCGCCAGTTGAGGTCCGCGATGAGAACCATGCGCTGCTTTGCACTATCAAATCTCTGTTTTTCGTGGCTTGCCGATAGAAAAAAGAATACGGTAAGGGCACCAAGAATTCCAATGACTACATCATTCAAGATGGTCTTCGATCCAGTCGTACCGAGGCGATCCAATAAGTAATCTATCGTATAGTTTGCAGAACATAGCAGGAGACCGGCGAGAAGAGCAGCTTCGACGCGAGCAACTCGCCACGGGCGTACAAACTTTTTTGTGACGGTCATATAACTACCTCGATATTTCGATGGACCAGCCTGCGCACCACACAGGGATCAGCATTACTGGGCGCTTATCGACGCTTGCCGGCAGCTTTTACCTCGCTACCCTGATCTGTCACGACTGAAAAGCGATTGTCGTCAACCCTAAGGCTCTCCGATCTTCGGAGTCGGGTCAACTGCTGGGAACTCAGATTACCGAGGCACTGCCTGCGCCGTGGGGTCTTTGGAAGGCGGGCAGCATTGGGTCCGCAAGCAGCATCAATCGCGGCTATCGAATCGAGGCGAGATAGGGCACAAATCCACGCGACTTCGTCCGTAGTCTATAAACTGACGTGGTCGCGGTGATGTAGAGCGTTTTGTAGTCCGCGTCGCCCCACGTCAAATTGGCAGGCTGTTCGGGAACCACAATCGTGCCCAGGTGATGCCCCTGCGCATCCCAAACCCAAATGCCCCTGGGACCCGTGACGTAAATGTTTCCCTGCAGATCGACTCGCATGCCGTCTGGCACTCCATCTCCTTTTGCTCCCGGCTCTTCACCAAAAATGCGACCGCTCGCGAGACCTCCGTTGGCCCCGACCTCGTAGACGCGGATATTTTTCTGCTCGCTGTCATCGACATAGAAATGTTTCCCATCCGGCGAAAACGCCAGCCCGTTCGGTTGCGAGAGTTCGTTCGTTAACAATGTGACGTTGCCTTTTTCATCGAGGCGATAGACGCCTTGGAACGGGATCTCCTGTTTCTCGCCTTTCGGAAGATCCAACGTAGGATCTGTGAAATAAATGGCACCTTCCGGACCGAGTACGACATCGTTTGGGCTGTTAAATTTCTTGCCCTGGTAATGGTCGGCGAGAACGGTGTACTTGCCGTCCGCGCTGATTCGAATGATCGCACGCAAAACACTGGCGCAATCGAGCAGCCGAAACTCGCGGTCATAGGTGTTCCCGTCGGGATCGCCCAGACTGATCAATTCCTCTTTATGTCCATCGGAATAGACGCGAAAGATTTTGTTGATCTCTTCGTCGCTTATGTACAAGAAACCGCTCTTGTCCCACACGGGTCCTTCCGTAAAGCCAAATCCGGTCGCGACCGTCTCGAGTTTCGCTTGCTTGGGAATAAGATTCCAGAACTCCGGCGAATTGGCCTGCAGTTCGAACTGCCGCAAGGGCTTTTCGTTTTGGGACGTCGCGTTGAAGGAACTAGAGAACAGCACGATGCCGGCGAGGAAGCCGGCCACCTTCAGAATCGAACGATTCACGTTTCCCCTTGAGATGAAGTAACTTCGCACGTACAAAAGGAACCGGCGGGCGTAAACTTCATTCTTCCTCATCATCCGGCTCGGCTTTCTTTTTCAGATCGGACCCAAGCTTGTTCTGCGGAGCGACACTCATCAGAAAACTGATGAGATCGTTCAGCTCACGAGCGTTGAGCGTGGATCCGTAGTCTGCCGGCATCAGCGACTTCGAGTCTCGCGTCATGCTTGCCACGTCGGACTTCATGATCAGATGGAAAGTGCCGTCGAGTGACTGCAACTGCAGTGAGAAATTGTCTTCGTTGCGCAGAACACCGTCTAGGGTCTGTCCAGTGCGAGTCGCTATGCTGACGGTTCCTCTGGCGGCATTCGACTGTTGACTCGGTTTGAGGATGGCTTCGCGAATTTCTTCGGGCGGGCGCTGACGACCGTAAGACGATAGATCGGGAGCAATGAACCCGCCCTCGCCACCGGCCAGATGGCATTCGGAGCATCGCGCGCGACCAAAGAAAAGCGTCTTTCCATTTCCAGGATCTCCTGGCAAGGCCGCACTTCCTGTTTTGCCCTGAAGAAAACGCACGTACTTGATCAGTGCCCGGACGGTGGGAGCGTCCAGAGTGCTGAACGCGGGCATCCCGGCTGCTGGAATGCCGTTGGTGACGACTTGCGTCAGCTCGGGATCGCTGCGACTTTGCACCTTCGGAGCCGTCGCTATATCTGGCGCGCGCTCACCGCCGCGACCATCAATACCGTGACACCCTGCGCACCGGCTTTCAAACGTTTGCCTGGCATCGGCAATCGACTGCTCGGATTGCGGCCCTGCAGCGGAAAGCGCAAGATTTACCCTGCCGCTTAACCCGTAAGCCGAGACCGCAATCAACAATGGCGCAGCGGCGGCGGCGCGCCTGCAAAATGCGCCCAAGACCCTTTCCCATCTACTCATCATCGAATCGGACCCATGCGCATCCACAGCGCGAATCGAATTTCAAGCTTCGAAAAACTGCACCATGCGAGCGATCGGCAACACTCGCCTCTTGACAACCTGAATTAATTCGAATTAATAGCACACTGTGGGTGCGTGTCAAGCATGAAGCGACACGTTGAACTCGTGTATCCTGCCGAGGTCGTCACCTCTTCGGGCACGGAGAAAGCTATGATCCTTCGCGGCGGGCGCATCGCATTTCCTATCGGCGTTGGAATCGCGACGCTGGTTGGTTTGATTGGCGTGGTGTTACTGGCATCAACGAGTCCCAACCCAGCAGCTGCCAACCAGTCAGGCGCCGCCTTGAATGGGGACGACGCTTCCCTTCTGGACGGTTATCGCCACGTGGAAGTAGCCTCGGTCTCCGACGCGATGGAAAAAGTGACCGGCAAGAAAGCGTACATGTCGCATCATATGAGACCGATTTTCCCCGCCAAGTTCGCCGGATATGCGGTCACCGTGCTGCTGAAGAAGGAAACCAACCACGACCCGAACGCTCTAGACGGCATGCTCGCCGCGATTGATCAAGGCGCGCCCAACTCCGTGTATGTGATGGTTGTCGAAGATGGCGCCGAGATTGCCGGGATGGGAGGACTGATGGGCACCGCGATGTCCGCTCGAGATTTTTCGGGAGCAGTCATCGACGGCGGCGTGCGGGATGTCGCTTACCTGCAAAAAATCGGTTTCCCGGTCTTCGGGCTAGGGATCGTTCCGTCCACTTCCGTAGGCCACTATCGCTTTGCCGGCTCGAATATTCCGGTGGTTTGCGACGGTGTCGCGGTAAGCGCCGGGGATGTCGTCGCCGCTGACGCCGATGGTGTCGTCGCGATCCCTCGCGCGTCGGCAGCGGAGGTTCTCAAGATCGCGCGGGACATGGACTTCAAAGAACACTCGATGTACGCAACCATCGAGAAACTCAAATCCATCGTGGAAGCGGTGAAACAGTTCGGGCGGATATGAGCAAACGCCATCGATCCTCTCGTGGTGATGCACGGCACGCCGCCCTGTGCGTGTGCCTGTTCCTTTTCGTCGGATTGATAGCGCCTTTCGAAGCCGCAGGCTGGTTATCGGTATCCGCCCAAGAGCGCGCAGACCACGCCGTCTCGACAACGATCGATGTCCAGCACGCGGATATGCTCGCGACCGCAGGTGAAAATTGGCTGTCTTATCACGGAGACTATACCGGACACCGATTCAGCCAGCTGGCGGAAATTACACCTGCGAACGTCAGCCAGTTGAAAGCGCAGTGGGTATTTCATGTGCGCGACGTGAGCGATCTCGAGGTTACGCC
This sequence comes from uncultured Acidobacteriota bacterium, assembly GCA_963832615.1. Taxonomy (GTDB): domain Bacteria; phylum Acidobacteriota; class Terriglobia; order Acidiferrales; family UBA7541; genus Acidiferrum. The sequence continues at coordinate 30,837 of CAWHVA010000022.1, read as the reverse complement.
CGTCGTTGTGGGGGGCATCATGTTTGTGACCGCTGCAAACGATGCCTACGCCCTCGACGCGCGCACCGGGCGGACCATTTGGCACTATTCCCGGCCGATCACAGAAGGCCTGATCGATGACGCTTCGCAGCATCACAACCGCGGAGTAGGCATCTGGCATTCCCGCGTTTTTCTCGAAACGGATAACGCACACCTTCTGTGCCTCGATGGTCGCTCCGGGCACCTGCTTTGGGACGTCGCCTATGCGGAAGGAAACAAGAACTACGGGGCAACCAGCGCGCCCCTGGTAGTCAAAGATAAGGTAATCGTCGGCACCTCCGGGGGTGACGACGGCGTGCGCGGCTTTGTCTCCGCATTCGATGCACGGACCGGAAAGCTAGCCTGGAAATTTTGGACCATACCTGGGCCCGGCGAGCCGGGCTCGGAAAGTTGGCCTGGCGATGCCTATTTGCGTGGTGGCGGCACCACCTGGATGCCCGGAACGTACGATCCCGAACTTAATACGCTGTACTGGGGCACCAGCAATCCGGCGCCGGATTTCGATGGCGGACCACGGCCCGGCGACGATCTATACACCGATTGCGTGCTCGCTCTGGATGCCGACACTGGGAAGCTCAAATGGCATTTTCAATTCACGCCGCACGATCTGTTTGATTACGACGCCACGGAAACTCCCGTCCTTGTCGATCTTCCCTACAAAGGCCAGCCCAGGAAGCTGCTCGTGCAGGCCAATCGAAACGGTTTCCTTTACGTGCTGGATCGCACGAGTGGAGAATTCTTGTCGGCAACGCGGTTCGTTGACAAGTTGACTTGGGCGAAAGAAATCGACGCCCAAGGCAGGCCGGTTGTGAGTGGCTTGCGTCCCTCGCTCGAAGGCACGGAAATATGCCCCTCGTTTACCGGCGCGACGAACTGGTATTCGCCATCGTACAACCCCAACACCCATCAGTTTTATCTTCTGGCGCTGGAGGATTGCGGCACTTTTTTTCTGAAGCCCGAGCACTTCACCGAGGGGCGTGAATACTACGCGACGGGCGTGCGCCGCAGCCGCGGGACAAAATCCCAGAAAATCCTGTTGGCCTACGATCTCGATACGCGCAAGTTCGCCTGGAAATACCCGCTAACCGGCGAGCGCGATGCTAGCGCTGGAACCATGGCGACCGCGGCGGGTCTCATCTTTTTCGGCGACAATGCTCAGGCGCTCGAAGCAGTGGATGCGAAAACCGGCGCGCCCCTCTGGCATTTCACCACTGGCCAATCAATTCGCGCTTCGCCCATGAGCTACGCCGTCCTGGGAAGACAATATGTAGCCATCGCCGCGGGAACGGACGTTTTTAGTTTTGCATTGCCGTAGTTTGCTTGAAAAATTGACATGAATGGAGAAACACGAATGTTTTCCAACCTCTTTACTCGCAGGGCATTTGCCGGCCGCTTCGCAACGATCGTTTCCGGTTTGGGCCTCGCCGCCTCGGCGTCTTCCACCGGGGCAGCGGCAGAACCAAAGAAGGAAACCGCCGGCGGTGTCAAAAAAATGGATTTTGACGGAAAACCTGCAGGAACCGGATTCATCACGCCGGTCATTACCTTTGGCGGCGTGATTTACGTCGCCGGGCAGGGCGCGCACTCTCACGATCAGAGCGAATTTCCAATGGACATCGATACTCACACCAAAAAGGTCATGGAAAACGTGAAGCACCTGGTAGAAATCGCCGGAGGCAGCATGGACAGCATTCTTCAACTTACGGTGTTTCTAACCAAAATCGAAGACTATGACGGCATGAATAAAGTCTTCAAGACCTACTTCCCCAATGGCGGTCCGGCACGGACGACGGTTGCTGTCGCGGCTCTGCCCGGAAATTCGTTGGTGGAAATCAACTGCACCGCTGCGATCGTGAAGAAGTAGGCAAGAGAAACGGAGCCTTTGCGATGGCACTCAATTTGAAATGGACGCGACGCACCTTTATGGGCACCCTCGGCGCTGTAGCCGGCACGATGCTGAGTCCGAGAAAGCTTTTCGGTGGTGCTGCCGCGTCTGCCGGCCGAGCCGCCGACAAGGTTAACGGCTTCGGCGAAACCGGGAACGTTTACGAAGAGCTCGGCGTGACCACGGTCATCAATGGCCAGGGAACCATGACGGTACTGGGCGGTTCGCTCGCGCGTCCGGAGGTCGAAGCCGTGATGGCGCTTGCCGGTCGTCACTTCTGCAGTATTCCCGATTTGGAAGTCGCCGCAGGCAAACGCATTGCCGAGATGCTCAAACTTCCCGACGGCTACACCGCACTCGTGACTTCCGGCGCGGCTGCCGCGATGCAGTCAGGACTTGCAGGCATACTGACCGGCGACAATCCGGAATTTATCGAGCGGTTGCCAGATCTCACCGGGATGAGGTCCGAAGTCATCATTCAGAAATCTCATCGCAATCCGTTCGATCACCAGCTTCGCGCGACCGGAGCAAAACTCATTGAAGTCGAAACGAGGGAAGACGTTCGTCGAGCCATCAATTCGAAAACGGCAATGATGCATTTTTCCAACTTTGCAAACTCCGTCGGACAAATCAAAGTAGACGAATGGGTGAAACTCGCCAAGGAAAATAACATTCCTGCATTCATTGATGCGGCAGCGGACACACCTCCCGTTTCGCATCTCTGGGACTACACGAAGATGGGCTACGACCTTGCTGCGTTTAGCGGGGGTAAAGCGATTCGCGGTCCTCAATGTGCGGGAATGCTGATCGGCCGAAAGGACCTGGTGGCGTACGCTTTGCTTAACAACAGTCCGCATGAAGACACTTTGGGACGCTGCGCTAAAGTGGGCAAAGAGGAAATCGTCGGCATGGTCAAAGCGCTGGAGCTCTACTTGAACGAGGATCACGAGGCGCTGGACAAAGAATGGTGGCGCCGCCTCGATTACGTATCCGGTGAGATCACCAAGATTCCCGGCATCAGCACGGCGTTTAACGTCCCTGACGTTGCTAACCACGTCCCACATATGCAGATCAATTGGGATCCGCGCCGGATCAACCTGAGTGCCCAAGATGCTTCCAAGCAATTGCGTAGCGGCAAACCTTCGATCGTGCTGGAAAGGTCCGCCAATGGCCTGGGCATGAATTCGTTCATGCTGCAGCCGGGCGAAGACAAAGTCATCGCGGAGCACTTGGTGCAGCTTTTCCGCGCACACTCTGCATGAGCCGAGAGCCGGCAAGCCGCGTTCGTTGGTTCCTCATCGGGTGGCTGTTCGTTCTGAGCGCTGTGGCATTTCTCGATCGAGTGAATCTTTCGATCGCGGGCAGCTCGCTTTCCGCCGAATACCACCTCAGCAACGTTCAGTTCGGTTTGCTCTCGACAGCGCTGCTCATTGGTTACACGTTGTTTCAAACACCTGCTGGATGGCTGGCTGACCGGTTCGGTCCGCGCCGCGTGCTAACCGGCGCAGTCCTTTGGTGGGGAGTCTTCACGGCGCTCACAGCGGCAGTTCCTCTTTCTATCGCCACTCCCTTCCTCGCCCTCATAGCGGTTCGCTTCCTGCTGGGAGCAGGCGAAGCCATCATTTACCCCGCTTCCAATCAATTCGTGTCGCGATGGATCCCAACGCAGGAACGCGGAGCCGCCAACGGCTTGATCTTCGCTGGCGTAGGCGTGGGTTCCGGGCTTTCTCCTTTCCTCGTCACTTACACCATGGCGCACCACGGCTGGCGTTTTTCGTTTTGGGTTTGCGCCCTGATCGGCTGCGCTGCGGGCGCTGTGTGGTATCTCGCGGCGCGCGATACTCCCCAGCAACACTTGCGTGTATCACAACTTGAGTTGGCCAAAATCCAGTCTGGTCTTACCCTCGGAGCGCAGACAGATTCGACTCTCAGCGCAAGCTCTTCCTGGACGAGAGTTCTGAATGGCAGAGACATTTGGCTGGTCACTGCGAGTTATTTCTGTTACGGCTATGTCGCCTGGATTTTCTTCGCGTGGTTCTACAGGTATCTCAGCGAAGTACGTGGCCTGAATCTGAAGGCCAGCGCTTTCTACGGAACGCTTCCTTTCCTTGCAATGGCGATTTCCTGCCCCCTCGGCGGACTCCTTAGCGACCTGCTGACTCGAACTGCTGGACGACGCGTCGGCCGATGTGGTGTTGCCGCATTCGCGATTGCGCTCGCCGGCATCTTCCTGGCGTTCGGTTCCAGAGTCGACAACGCGCGACTCGCAAGCGTTGTGCTTGCGGGAGGCGCTGGCGCACTGTATTTGTCACAGAGTTCTTTTTGGTCGGTGAGCGCCGACATTGGTGGTTCCTTTTCGGGTTCTGTGTCCGGCTTCATGAACATGGGGGCGCAAGCTGGGGGCGCGCTCACGGCGTCTCTTACTCCTTGGATAGCCGCGCACTACGGTTGGACGGTTTCGTTTCTTGTCGCGGCCTCGTTGTGTGGGATCGGAGCCTTTGCCTGGCTTCTGGTCGATCCCGATCGCAAGCAGCTTCCTTTCTCTTCATCGAGGACAACCCAAACCGGCTAACGCAAAACCTGTTGGCACTGCGCAGATCGCATCGGGGACAATAATTCCCCCTAAAGTCGGATTATGAAACGGCAAGTTCTCAATCCTCACTTCTGGGTGGCACTCCGTGCGCGCGATAATCGAATACCGTTACCGTCGCTGACACATTGTTTGCATTAAACCGATTGAATCCTTGACAGAGTCTTGCGAGAGGAATACATTCCCTCGCAATGGAAGTCCGCGGCAGGCATCGATACCGCACTTTGCGGGAGAGACGGCTGCCAGCGTCACTTCAACACGGGGAATCGCATCAACACAGGTAGTTACAGGCCAGTTCGGGAAAGCAGACTTCGGAAGACGTGTATTTCATCAAGGAACGCAAGAACGCCTAAGCCGTTCGGGAATGGCATCACCCACCAGAAGGAGGGTCCAAATGCGAAGTCGGTACAAAGCCCTAACATCCGGTACCTTCGTTTTATTACTAATTCTTTTTAATTCGAGCGTTCTGCGGGCCGACGTGACGGGTTCCATTCAAGGTGTGGTGCGCGATCGTTCTCAAGGCGCGATCGCTGGCGCGCGGCTCACCATCACCAATGTGGAAACGAATCTGAGATATGAGGAGACCACCGGCCCGGACGGTTCCTATCGAATCCTCGCGCTCCCCGCTGGCAATTATAAACTCTCCGTTACCGCCGGTGGATTCCGCAATTTCGTCGAGACCGGCATCGTTGTGAAGGTGAATGATCAGTTGCAAGTCGATGTGACTCTCGACGTCGGCTCCGTTCAACAGGAGGTGGTCAAAGTCGAAGCCAATGCCGTGCAAGTACAAACGGAAAACACGCAGCTTGGCGATGTAATCGACTCGAAGAAGATGCTGGCCCTCCCGCTGAATGGGCGCAGCTACATCGACCTTTTGGGCTTGCAGGCGGGCGTCGCGCCCGGGAGCGCCCAAACTATCCAGCAGGACCGTCCGGTATCGGGCATTCTGAACTCAGGTAACATCTCCGTGAACGGCCAGCGTGAAACGGCGAACGCCTTCCTGGTCAACGGTGGAGACGTCAGCGAGGGACGTAACCTCGGCGCAGGTTTGGTTCCCAACCTGGACTCCATTGAGGAATTCCGCCTGATCACCAACAGCTTCGATGCAGAATACGGAAAATTCAGCGGCGCGGTCATCAATGCCATCACTAAGTCCGGCACCAACGGCTTTCACGGTGACGCCTTCGAGTTCCTGCGCAACGACAAGCTGGATGCCAAGAATTACTTTGCGCCTTCCAAGTCCGAATTGCGGCGCAATCAATTTGGCTATGCGGCGGGCGGACCGTTCTGGAAAAACAAGCTTTTCTGGTTCTCGGATTATCAAGGCACGCGGCAGGTGCAAGGCGCGGAAACTGGCCTTGTTTCGGTACCGTCGGCAGACCAGCGTCAAGGCATCTTTGATCCTGCGGCCTTGGCGCCGAACGGCAGCGACGGCACCTGCGCGACCTCCACAAACTGCATCGATGGCGCTTACTGGGCGCAGGTACTTTCCCAGCGTTTGGGTTACGCCGTCACACAAAACGAGCCATACAGCTTTGTCGGGTGCACTACTACAGCGCAGTGCGTGTTCCCGAACGGCGTGATCCCGCAAGCGGCCTTTTCAGCACCGTCCGTCGCACTCCTCGCATATATTCCGTCGCCGACGCTTCCCGGAGATACGAACAACTATTCGGATAACAGTCAGAGAAACATCGCCAACGATAACAAATTTGGAGAGCGGGTGGACTTCAATAACCAGAAGACCGGAAACTGGTCTTGGTATTATCACTTAGATAATTCCAACGTAACCAGCGCCAACGTGAATCAGGCAACTGGTAGCTATGCCACGGTGCCGGGCTTTCCAACGCTTACGCCTTCGCGAGCGCAAGAGTTCGTGATGAGCAACACCAAGACTCTAGGAGCGACGGCAGTGAACGAAGCCCGGATAAGCTTCTTCCGGACCGCGCTGAACAAGGACAACCCATCGGGGAGTTTTGCGAGCCTGTCGTCGCTTGGTTTCGTAACCGGCGCCGGCACCCTCGGCATTGTCCCGCTGGCCGGATATCCAGAGTATGTGCCTCAGACGATGTTTAGCCAACTCGGCTTAAATATTGGAGTGCCCACGCTCAATACCTTCCAACCCGATACCACCTATGCGGCCAGTGATGTATTTTCGAAGGCCCAGGGCAGACATACGTGGAAGTTTGGAGGGGAATTCCGCTACCTGCAAGTGAACGAACGTAACTTTGCCAATCCGAATGGGGGCTTCACCTTTGATGGCACCGTGACTGGGTCCGATGTTGCGGACTTCCTCCTCGGCGCGACCTCAACAACCAGCGCGCCTTACACTCAGGCCGCCGAACAGTTCCTGGATTCGCGGACACGCTATGGCGGCGCCTTCGCCCAAGACTCCTGGAAGGTGAAATCAAATCTCACGCTGAATCTGGGCTTGCGCTGGGAAGTGAGCATGCCGTGGTACGACACCCAAGGAAAGATTCAGACCTTCAACCCTGGGCAAACGTCTACGGTGTTTCCGCTCGCTCCTTCGGGCTTGGTGTTCCCGGGTGACCCTGGCATCCCCAAGACGCTTGCTCCCACGAGATACGACAACTTCGGCCCACGATTGGGCCTGGCGTATTCGCCGGGATTTTCGGAGGGAGCGCTGGGCAAAATCTTTGGCGGCCCCGGCAAAACCAGCATCCGGGCAGCTTACGGTTTGTACTACACTTCGGTCGAGGACCTGAACCTGTTCTACGAAGTCGCGGACGCGCCGTTCGGCCTCTATTGGACCTCACCTGTGTCGGTCATGTTTGACGAACCATTCCGGATTCGGGCCACCGGGGCATCTTTGGGCCAGCGTTTCCCCTTCACCGCACCGGTTCCGGGCTCCCCTTCGAACAAGACCTTGGACTTCTCAGTCTATGAGCCGTTCAACTTCTTTCCAGGCTATGACATTCACAACAAGCTGCCTTACGCGGAGCACTTCAATCTCTCCATCCAGCGCGAGCTATCCAAATCAACGGTGCTCACGCTGGCTTACGTCGGGACCGAGGGGCACCGCCTGATCACACAGAATGACGCGAACCCCGGCTCCGCCGCTCTATGCCAGCAACTCACTGCGCAAGGGGCCATCGACGTGACCGCAGGCGGCACTGCCGGCTGCGGCCCTGGCAACGAGAACGACGTTTTCCAGCTTCCATCGGCTACCGTTCCGTGCTCGACGCTTAGCCCAACGCCTCTCCCGGGCTGCGTTTACAGCACCAGGCAGCAGATCCTAAATCCAAATTTCTGCCCCGGCGGGGCGCAGGTGTGCTACGGCTCTAGCAACACCAACACACTTACGAGCGCCAATTCGATCTACAACTCCGCGCAAATCACGGTAGAGCGCAAGGCCAGCGATTTTACGTTCCTGGCTGCGTATACCTTTGCCAAAGGCCTGGACGATTCTTCGGCCTTCAACGACTTGGTGAATTTCGAAGATCCCAAGTTGAGCCGCGGCCTGTCGTCCAGCGACATCACCCACAATTTTGTGGTCAGTTACATTTGGGCCATCCCGTTTGACCGGGCTTTCGGCAATGCGCCTAAGCGATTGACGCAAGGCTGGCAGATGGAGGGGATCACGCGATTCTCGACCGGTTTTCCCGTCCAGATGAACCAGGGCACCGGCGACGCTTCGCTGTCCGGCAGTTCGCCCACGGACATGCCGAATCAAGTCGGCCCCGTCGTGACGGTGAATCCGCGCAAGTCGAATCCCGCTTGCCCTACGACCGACGGGACAGGATGTTACTTCCTGCCAACCGCATTCGCCGTGAACACCGATCTGGGCACCTTTGGCACTGCCAATCGGCGCTTCTTCCACGGCCCTGGATTCAACAACACCGATTTCGGATTTTCGAAGCGGACCGTAATTAAGGAGAATTACGCTTTCGATCTCCGTTTCGAATTTTTCAACATCTTCAACCATGCGCAATTTATGAATCCTGGCGGGAACATCACCGGTTCGAGCTTCGGAATCGTCACGAACGCCCGCGACCCCCGCATCGGGCAGGTGAGCTTCAAGTTCTACTGGTAACGCGTGCGAGCTAACCACCACCGCCGGCATCGCGTTATAGTGTGACGCTGGAACGAATCGCATTTCGCTAGTGGATCAGAGCAGAGTTGTGGGCGGGGCCTACCTGACCTCCTCACTCTTCTGGTTGGGCAGGTCGCGCTATTGGACCGCGGGTACGAGACAGGTTCGTTGACTTACGGTGGCAGGCGAATGGTTCTTCTGCTGATTCTGGGACTTCTATTTTCTGGCCCGACGCTTGCGCAAACCGCGGAGGGCTATCGTCAACAAGCTATCGAGTTTTCCCGTGCCAAATCGTGGGATCAAGCCCTCGCCAGTTATCGCAAAGCCCTCGCTCTCGAACCCAACGATCCATCAACTCACTACAACCTGGCTCTTACATTGAAATACAAGGGCGACGCGAAACAAGCTGTTGAAGAATTTGAGGAGACGCTCCGGCTGAAACCAAAATGGTCCGACGCGCATTACGGATTGGGCGCCACGTGGTACGACCTTGGCGAGCAAGCCGCCGCACTCAAGGAACTGAATACCGCGGTGCAGATTGACCCCGCGAATGCCGGAGCGCATCGCCTTTTGGCGCGTATTTACGCGCAGCAGAATAATTTCCTGGCTGCGGAAAGCCAATTGCAGCGGGCGATCGCGTCGAAACCGTCGGCCGATCTGCACTTTGAGCTGGGGTTGACAGAAGGTCAGCTCGGCAAGCTCGAGAGCGCCGCCGCGGAGTTTCGTCGCGCGCTCCAGCTTAACCCTCGGTCCGCGCCTACTCACATGCTGCTAGGGGTAACGCTTCGCCGCCAAGGCGATCATGTTGGCGCGCTCGCACAGTTTCGCAAGTCGGTCGAAATCGATCCCAAGGACCCGGAGGCACAGACAAACCTTGGCATGGAGCTTAGAGCCGGCGGCGACACGGCCGGGGCAATTGCTGCGTTTCAGCGCGCGATCGAGCTTAAGCCTGATTTCGAAAAGGCGCACTACGACCTGGGTATAGCGTTGCGTGCTCAAGGCAAGATTGACGCCGCACAGAAAGAGCTGAACGAGCTCAATGGGCTGCACGATTTCCGTGCTCGCCTGGCACAGTCGAAACTCCTGATACTCCAGGGCGTGGATGCGCTGAAACAGCAGAGGCTCGACGATGCCCTGTCGCTCTTTCAGAACGCCGCCGAGCAAAGCCCCACGCTGCCAACGAGCCACTACTATCTTGGGGTCACGTGGGAGCGCAAGAACGACGCCGCGCGCGCCCAGGCGGCCTTCGAAAAAGCGCTTGAGCTAAAACCCGACTACGCACAAGTCCATTCCAGCCTCGGGCTGCTGTATTGGCGCCAGAATGACCGCGCGCGCGCCATCGAGGAGTTCCACCAGGCGGTAATGTCGGACCCGGATTTGGCGGAAGCCCACTACAATCTGGGCCTTGCGCTGGCGCAATCGGGCCAGTTGGACGAAGCCATTCGCGAGCTGAACGAGGCTATCAGTCTCAATCCCAAGTACACCGATGCGCGGATACAACTTGGATTGGTCCTTGCCCAGAACAACGATCCAGCAGGCGCCGCCAATGTTTTTCGGGAACTTGTGCGCCACGACCCGACTTTCGCGGAAGGTCACAACAATCTCGGTTTGGTTCTGTTGCAGGCGGGCGACGCGACCAGCGCACAAGCGGAGTTCGGGGAAGCAGTGCACCTGAAGCCGAGGTATGCGGAAGCCCACTATAACCTTGGACTAGCTCTACACCAGAAAGGAAAGGAAGAGGAGGCGCGGGCGGAGTTCGAGAAAGCTTACGAGATTTCGCCGGAGTTACGAAATGCGCCCCACCCGTAAAAAATGAAATCGATCAGAAGTTTGGCGCTTATGCTTGCGATCCCGGTCGCCGCATTCGCGGTGGACGTTTGTGTGGTAACACCGCCGACGGCCGTACTCACGGTCCCGCACGTGACAAACGCACCGGAGCTAAACACCGATCCGCACTCCGCAACCTGGTCGCACGCCGCTTCCGCGTGGATCGAGAAAGACTGCACTCAGCGGCTCGACTATCCAAAGCTAAAAACCGAAGTCCGCGCGTTTTGGACCGACACCGATCTGTATCTTCTCTTTGTCTCGCCATACAGCGAGCTGAATCTTTGGCTGCCCGCGGACAACAGCAAGGACCGCCTCAAACTGTGGGACCGGGACGTGGTGGAGTTCTTCCTGGGCGACGATTGGACAAGCATCCGGCACTACCGCGAGTTCGAAATTGCTCCGACCGGCGATTGGGTCGATCTGGCCATCGACCTGGATCGCGACAGTTACGGGGCCGATTGGAATTCCGGATGGCAACGCCAGGGACGAATCGATGAAGCGAACCATGTCTGGTACGCTGCAGCTCGTGTTCCGCTGAAATCCGTCAGCGATCAGCCCGTAAAACCTGGCACCAAATGGCGCGGCAACCTGTATCGCATTGACGGTCTCGGCGAGGACCCGCAGCGTCACTTCATGTGCTGGCAGCAGACCTGTGTGGTCAATCGGGACCCCAATCATGTACCGGAGAATTTTGGAACATTGATTTTCGCTCAATAAAACGCGTATCGGAGAAAACCCATGCCTGTCGTTCGGGAATCGAGTCGTCGTGGATTCATGAAACTCCTGGCCGCTTCGCCATTGCTGGCCCAGATTGCAGCTCAAGAACTATACGCAAAGTCGGCCACCGCCATGGGGCTAGCCTCGCGCGAGAACGTATATAGCCGTCTCGGCGTCAAAACCGTCATCAATTGCCGCGGAACCTGGACATACCTCAGCGGATCGCTCCAGTTTCCAGAAGTTCGCGCCGCGCAGACCGAAGCTTCCCACTATTTTGTCAACATGGTCGAACTACAGCGCGCGGCGGGACGTAGGCTCGCCGAACTGACGGGCGCCGAATCCGGATTGATTACCTCGGGAGCGGCCGGGGCAATGGCTGCCTCGACGGCTGCCTGCATGGCTGGTAGCGATCCCCAAAAAATCTGGCAATTGCCGGACACTACCGGGATGAAGCACGAAGTCATCATGGTCGGAGGCCGCAGCGCATTTGACAGCGCCATTCGTCTGACCGGGGCGAAGTTGGTTCTGGTCGAAGCGCCAGAAGATATTCCAAACGCCATCACCGCCAACACGGCCATGATCTACACCACGGACCTCGCCGACAAACTCGTGCGCGAGGTCGCGATCGCAAAAGAGCACAACGTGCCAATGCTGCTTGATGATGCAGCAGGCATTCCGCCTGCCGATAACCTGAAGTTGTATGCGCAGATGAAAATCGATTTGTACACATTTTCCGGAGGCAAAGGCTTGCAGGGACCCCAGTGCAGCGGCGTTTTGTTGGGTCGAAAGGATCTGATCGACGCGGCGCTGCGCAACTCCGCTCCCTGGGAGGGTGCGGTCTGCCGCGCCATGAAGGTCGGAAAGGAAGAAGTAATCGGCTGTCTGACGGCGGTTGAGACCTGGCTGAAAATCGATTCCAAGAAACTCTACGCCGAGTGGAACGCCCGGGTCGATCGCATCGGCAAACTTGTGGAAACCGTGCCGGGAGTCAAAACGGAAATCTATATTCCTGATGACGGGAATCGCTATCCCACTCTAAAGATTTCGTGGGACCAGCAGGCGTGGGGCTTCACCATCACCGACTGCGTTCAGAACCTAAGACAAGGCGATCCAGTCATCGAAGTGCTCGGCGCCGACAATCCTAGCCTCGTGCCCGCCGTACGCGAAGGAATACAGAAGCCAGACACGAAGGAGCGGAAAGAGATCGACCATATCGAGCTGGTTTCCATGACCATTCAATCCGGCGAAGAGATGATCGTCGGGCAAAGGCTGCGAGCAATTCTGGGTGCAGCCCGCAAGGGGAAACCCGCATGAGGTTCGGGTTGCGACTCTTCGCGTGGCTGTTGTGCTTCGCTGCCGGTGCGCAGGCTCAATTACGACCGGTGCTGCCGCAGCCGGCGCCCGCCGCAAGTGACGCGTTAGGCTCCCCCGGAATCGACGCGGGAGACTATGTGTATGTTTCGGGGCAGGGCCCCCGCCGCCCGGACGGTACCACTCCAGCGAACTTTGTGGATCAGGTCCGCCAATCTCTCGAGAACGTAAGAAGTGTGGTCGAAGCGGCGAACTTGACGATGGACCACGTCGTCTATGTTCAGGTATACCTCGACGACATCAGCAACTACGAGGCGCTGAACAGCGCATTCGCTGACTATTTCTCAAAGACGCCGCCGGCGCGTGCCGTCTTGGGCGTTGCCCGGCTTCCGGAGCCTCCCTTGCAAATTACCGCTGTCGCTGTTCGCGATCTCAAGGGAAAACAGCCCGTCGCTCCGCCCAACTTCAAGCCCAGCAAAGCGTACTCCGCGGGAATGCTGACGCATGACCGTTTATTTGTTTCTACCATGCTGGGCAGCAACCCTTCCGATGGAAAAGTGCCGGCCGCTCCTGCCGCTCAAGTTGATTTTGCGCTCGACCGCTTAAGAATGGTTGCGGAAGCCGCCGGACTCACATTGAGTAACATGGTGTTCGTCAATCCGTATCTGACCTCGGACATTCCGATGCGGATTATGAATGAGCATTACGCCAGGCGCTTCGAATTTGGAAATACTCCGGCGCGCGCCACGATCGAAGTGTCGAGCCTCCCGGAAGGCGCCCATATCGCATACACCGGCGTGGCCGTGCGCGACGTTGGCCAACGCCGGGCTATACGCCCGAAGAATATGCCGCCCAGTCCGACCGCAAGTCCGTGTGTATTTGCCGGCGACACACTCTATTGTTCGGCGAAAAGCGGCTTTATTCCCGGGCCGAATGGCGGGGTATTCGCGGCCGCGACTGTGGATCAGGTTCGCCAGACCATGCGAAACCAGCTCGACAACCTGGAAGAGGCGGACATGAAATTCGATCAGGTTGTTTCGACGACAATCTACCTCGACGATTTGTCGGAATTGGCGGCGTTTGGGAAAGTCTACCGGAAATACTTCAACGGGGGGCTCCTGCCTGCGCAGACGGTGGTTCAACAGATCCGGCCTGCGGAACGAAAATCCGACGAGGAAGGAACCTATCCAGACTTGGAGCAGGTCTCCCTCATCGCTGTGCGCAACCCGCCGAAACACTGACGGCCGGACCGGCAGTCGGATCTTTGCGGCCAGCAACTATGATATTGAAATACTGAACGCGGAAGTTGGTCCGCGATGAAGGAGACTGTTTATGAAGTACCTATGCCTTGTCTACGGTGAAGAGAAAGACATCGGGGCCATGACCGACGATGAGTGTATGGCGTACGACCAAGCGCTTCGAGACGCGGGCCGGTGCCTTGCCTCGGAGGCCCTTGAACCCGTTCACACCGCTGCCACCGTGCGGGTCCGCAATGGAAAGGTGTCCATCAAAGACGGCCCTTTCACCGAGACCAAGGAGCACCTGGCGGGGTTTTATCTGATCGACGCCACCGACCTAAACGATGCTATCCAGGTCGCCTCGCAAATCCCGCCCGCTCGCGTGGGCAGTATCGAGGTGCGGCCGGTTAGAGAGTTGGTCAGCACAAAAGGCGAACGAAGGCGGTTCTAGTGGCGAAAGCCGTGAGAGTCTCAACGACACCTCCCTGCCGGCTAGCTCTATTTCCCGGGCTTGCGTCGAGCAAATTCTCTTGAATCGCTTAGAGCCGGAGGTCGCTCAGTCCCGGATGCCCGTCAGGGCGGCGGCCCAGCGGCCAATGGTATTTGCGGTCCGCTTCCTTGATGGGGAGATCATTGATGCAGGCAAACCTCCACTGCATCAGACCATCCGGATTGAATTCCCAATTTTCATTGCCATATGACCGGTACCAATTACCCGAGTCGTCGTGCCACTCGTAGGCAAAGCGCACGGCAATGCGATTATCGGTGAAGGCCCAAAGCTCCTTGATGAGCCGGTAGTCCAATTCTTTGGCCCACTTCCGCGTTAGGAAGGTCACGATCTCCGCTCTTCCGTTCGGAAATTCCGCGCGGTTTCTCCATTGGGAATCCACCGAGTAACCTAGCGACACTTTCTCCGGATCTCGAGAATTCCAGTTATCTTCCGCCAGCCGAACCTTCTGAATGGCACTGTCTCCGGAAAATGGAGGCAACGGCGGCCGTGTCGTCATGGCTTCTCTCCTCTAGGAAAGCACTCCCCGAGATGAACCCGCCCTTTGGAGTATGTCGGTTGCACAAAGGGTGCAGATTATTTGTCGGTTCAGCGATTCTCATTTTCTCTGACGTGAGCCGGGACCTCCCAGAGATTTCCAGCCGCATCAAGAGTTTTCTCTCGCAAAACAAAATAAGATAATCTGTCGAGTTCGTTGGGGGAGAATTGCCAGCGCGTCTCGTGTCGCTCAACGTCGGTCTTCCTCGCGATATTACGTGGCGCGGAAAGATCGTTCACACCGGCATCTGGAAGAATCCAGTGCACCGCCGTCTCGTGGTACGACGCCTCAACATCGATGGCGACGGCCAAGGAGACCTGGGCGGCCACGGAGGCCCAAACCGCCCCGTGATGGTTTACCAGCTGGATTCCTACCGCTACTGGGAGCGCCAACTCCGCCGCACCAGTTTTTCGTACGGGCAATTTGGCGAGAACTTCACCGTCGATGGGCTGCCCGACGACGAAGTGTGCATCGGTGACCGCTATCGCATTGGCACCGCTTTATTCGAGGTTTCCCAACCGCGGGTCACTTGTTACCGCGTCGGCATCCGCACGGACGAGCCAGAAATGGCAGCTCTGCTGGTCGCGCATCATCGACCAGGATTTTACTTTCGCGTGCTGAAAGACGGCGAGGTTGGACCTGGCGACGAGATTGTCAAGGTCGCCGACGGGCCCGAGCGCGTAAGCGTCGCGGAAATTGACGCGATGCTGTATTTGCGCGCTCACACACGCGAGCAACTAGACCGTGCCCTCCGCATTCCCGCATTGAGCCAGGGCTGGCAAGGCTCATTGCAAGCGCTCCTGCAACAGGAAACGACCGCAGGCCCGATATCGGGAAATCCGGGCCTCGCCCCGGCGAGTGGTCCGCCTCCGGCCTGGCAAGGATTCCGTCCTTTGCGAGTGGCCCGCGTCGATCGCGAGAGCGTCAGCGTGCTTTCTCTCACACTGTCGCCAGCGGATGACCTCCCGCTTGTCGCCCCTTTGCCCGGCCAATTTATCGTCTTGCGTTTGCACCCAAAACCCGGCGGCCCTCCTCTGTTGCGCAACTACTCGCTCTCCGGCGTGCCCACCCCGGACCACTATCGCGTCAGCGTAAAGTTGGAAGCCGGCGGCGCCGCCAGCTCCTACATACACAATCAGGTGAAGGTGGGTGATGTGCTGGAAGTGGCCGCGCCCCGGGGATCGTTCACGCTGAGACCTGGCGAAGGACAAGTGGTTCTGCTCAGCGCCGGCGTCGGAGCAACCCCGGTCCTAGCCATGCTCCATTCTCTGGCCGCCGAACGCTCAGCACGCGAAGTCTGGTGGATTTTCGGAGCGCGCAACGCCGAAGATCATCCCTTCGCGCAAGAGTCGCGCAACCTAATCCAATCATTGCCGCATGCCAGGAGCTTCGTCGAATATAGCCGCCCAGCCCCAAACGATCAGCCAGGAATACAATTCGACGCTCCCGGACGCATCACCGTCGACGTGCTCGAAAAGCTTGCAGTCCCACGTGATGCCGACTTCTATTTGTGCGGGCCAGCATCGTTCCTCCAGGATTTAACCGCCGGATTGGCTGCCTGGGGCGTCGCGAACGACCACATACACTCCGAGGCTTTCGGCCCGGCAAAAGCGATCACGCCCGGTATCGCAGATTCCCCGCATCCTCCACCGCATCCGCCAGCGGGGCCGGCAGCGTCCGGTCCGCAGGTATCCTTCGCCCGCAGCGGCCTCAATGTCTCCTGGGATCCCAAGTTTCCAAGCCTTCTCGATTTCGCGGAGGCTTGCGACGTCCCGGTCCGCTGGTCGTGCCGTACCGGAGTCTGCCACATCTGCGAAAGTGGATTGATCTCGGGCACGGTCGGGTATCAGCCCGAGCCCCTCGATCCCGCCGCCGAAGGCAACCTGCTGATCTGTTGCTCGCAGCCCCAAAGCGATGTTGTAATTGACTTGTGAAATAGAAGGATGACGCCTTCCTAGGTGCATGCCATCCATTATTCCGCTGTCCCGCGATCGCTGAGCCACGTAGATAGCACCGCAGAATCAGCGGTCTTGGACCTTCAAGACCTTTCACGGCGACAAACATCCAAGCACGCAGACACGACAGGTGGAACAATCATGGCCAGCGCACCAAACAGACCGATTCAGAATGCTCCCAACCTCCCGCCCGACGATCCGACACGAACGCTAGTTCATTCGAGATCGGACCAACAGAACATTCCTCACATCGGATTGGTAGGAGACACCTACACCGTACTCCTGAAGGGCAAAGACACGGCAGGCCGCTATTGCCTCATCGACATGCATATTCCTCCATGCGGGGGTCCACCTCCGCACCGCCATGATTTTGAAGAGTCCTTCACGGTTCTGGAGGGAGAGATCGAAGCCACCTTCCGCGGCGTGAAATCAGTAGTTGGAGCAGGTGAAGCCATCCACATACCTGCCAATGCACCACATCAGTTCCGCAACGCCAACCAGCAACCCGCGCGGCTGCTATGCATTTGCTCACCCGCGGGGCAGGAAGACTTTTTCGCGGAAATCGGCGTCCCTGTGGCGACTCGGACGGCCGCACCTCCCAAACTCGACCCTGCAGCGCAGGCAGCTTTCAAAGCGAAGGCCGAAGCGCTCGCCCCAAAATACAAAACAGAGCTTTTGCAACCCGCTTGATGGACCGCGCTGAAGAAGAAACAATCTGATTCCACAAATTGGTGCACGGATCTCTCCTGCACCACAAATCGCTCTAGTCTTTATTCACATGCAAATCCGGGAAGTGCAATTCTGAACTGCACGTCCAGGTTGCAGGGAAATGACGCGTATCACCTGCTTGCCGGCGGATTCGTTGACGCGCACCGGTCCGAGATGTACACTCCCGGCCAAACCCTTTGGGTCCGAACTCAGGCCAAAAGCAATCAATCGAAAATCTAGGAGGAAACATGAGGAGAGTCCTGTGGGCCACCCTGTTTGTCGCCACGCTGCTGACCGCACTCCCCGCCCGCGCGCAGAGTCCGAACTATGACGTCGGCCCCGTGTGGCGCGTCACCTACTACCACATCAAGCCCGGCCAGGGAGAAGCGTTCTGGAAAGATTTTCGCGAGAATCTGAAGCCGGTATACGAAACACTCAAAAAAGAAGGCTTGCTCAGCGATTACAAAGCGTGGATCAACGTGACCACCGATCGTCCGGACGACTGGGACGTCGCAGTGGGACTTTTGCTTGCGAACTATGCGGCGATGGATCAGCTCGACGCCAAAGCCGCAACCCTTGTCGCCAAACATTATGGTTCGCGTGATGCCATGCTCGAAGCAGGAAGAAAACGCAACGAGCTACGCGAAGTGGTGTCCAGCAAGCTGGCCCGCGAAGTGATGCCCAAGTAGAAACCCCTGGAAACCCAATCGCGGCGTAACATCACCCAAGAGCTCCGCTCCGGTAACTCGAGCGGAGTTACCATCCGCAGCATCGATACCGATGCTGCGGAATCTCTGAAATATGCTTCCTGGTCTACCTACTGCTTTGGCTTCTTCTTGGCCGCGGGCGCCCCGGGTGACTTTGTTTCTCCGCCCTTGGTGTTGATCAGCGCCAGAAAATCCTTGGCGTTGAACGGGTACCGCCGAGTGGACTCTTGTCCGGTGGTGCTTAGGGTGATGTCCACGCGCCGGTTGTTTGCCAGCACCATCACGCGCAGATTCTTTAGCATTTGTTGCCTGTCGTCGGGAGTCAAGTCAGGATTCTGCGCGATCTGCGCTTTTACCTGTTCCGCATTCAGGTTCTCGTCTTCGCCAAACGACTTCGTCTCGATAGCGTGAGACGATGCAAGACCCGTACCAGAGCAAACCTGCGATCCAGCAACGTTTCCACTGGAATTGAGACCCTCAAAGCATTGATTACAAAGGCATGACAGCGAAGGCATCGTGAATGCCTTGCGGAAGGTCGATTTACTTCACCAATCGAATTGGTGCCAGACTGGAACGAAATCAATTCCATTTAGGAATTCAGAACCGTTTAGATCGCCCGCGGCTGGAAGGAAACGACGCGAATTGCCTTGCGTCAATAACTAAGCCCAAAGCCGAAGTGATAAAGAGGATGTGCCGTATCGTGCGGGACGTCGGCAGCCTGGCGATCAACCTCTTCCTCCGAAGACGGTAGTTCGAACGGCAGCTTCCCCTGAGGTCTGCTCTTGCCGGTCAGCACATCCAGCAGTGCCGCATCGCTGATGCCGAAATTTCCAACCAACCCGGCGACCTTGTCCCGAACATTGGTCAGAATCGCCGGGCGATCCAGATAGATCGTCACGATCGCAGGTACGTGGGCGCTGGCTCTCTTGATCGCCTCGTAGTCCGGATTGCCGTCCGGAAAGCTCAGCTTCCCTTCGTGCTGCCGCGACCCGAACGTGTAGTTCGGGTGCAGCGTCTGAAACGGAGCCGCCACGCGCATGATCGCAACGTCGGCTTTTTCCGGCGTGTCCACCACCACAAAACCAATTTGCGCCGCAACCTTGGGATCCATGTTATATAAGTAGACTTTTTTGCCGTGCGAGTCTAACGGCAGAATGCTTTTATTATTTTCCAACAGCACCGCGGAATGCCGCTGCGCATCATCAGCCTCGCGTTGAAACGACGCGCTCCCCACGACGTCCTCTGCCTTCCCCGGGTCGACATACGCATTTTCGAATAGCCCCTGCTCGAACTTCTGCAGCAAGATTCGATACACCGACTCATTCAGCCGGCTCTCCGTTAGTTTGCCTTCTCGCACTGCATCCACCAGAAAATGAGGATCATCTGCTCCGCCAAATTGATCCAACCCCGCGTTGACTCCCTTGATGAAGCGCTCTTCCCGCGTCAGTTTTTCGACGCCCCAAGGCGTTCCAAAATTGGAAAAATCCGGCTTTTGGCCCGGCGGAAACCCGTCCTCACACACGCCCGAACAGTCCGAAGTGATCCCCCAATCGCTCAGGATCACCCCGTCAAATCCGTACTTGCCGCGCAGAAGTTCCGTCAGCAACTGACGATTAAAGCCGGCTCCCACCTGTTCCAGGGGCTGACCATCCAGCTTCTCGTTCTGGAGGATCGAATACGTCGGCATGACCCCACCAACATGCGCGGCGAAAGCTCCGAGAAACGGACCAATGTGATATTGAAAATTGCCACCAGGGAAGACGGCGTACTTCCCGTATGCGTTATGACTGTCGAACCCCCCTTTCTGCGCGCCATATCCTACCCAGTGCTTAACAATTGTGATCACGCTACCCGCATTGAGCCCATTCCCGCCGTTCTGAAATCCCTCGACGTAAGCCGCAACGAGCCTCTTCGAAAGTTCCGCATCTTCGCCAAACGTCCCATTGATGCGGCTCCATCGCGGCTCGGTCGACAGATCCGCTTGCGGTGACAACGCCTCGTGAATGCCGACGGCTCGATATTCCCGCCGCGCAATGTCCGCGAACCGCTTAACCACTCCCGCATCACCGATGGCGGCGAAACCCAGCGTCTCGGGCCACTGCGAAAACCCGCCCCCCGCAACGCTAGCCCCCGCCGTATATTGAAAATGATTCCGCGGGTCCGTGCTGATCGTCGCCGGAATGCCCAGTCGGCCACCCTCCGCAATCTCCTGCAGCTTGTTGTTCTGCTCAGCAAGGTCCCGAGGGCGAACATTCAATCGAGTAATGAAGCTATTGATCTTCCGGTCCTGAATCATGGTTCTCGCTGCTTCAAAGTCGTACTGACTGCCCATCCCCGCAACGCCCGACGGACCGTTAGATCGCGCCGAGCCGTGCATCATCGCCCCGGCTTTTTCTTCCAACGTCATCTGGCTGACAAGATCTTTCGCCCGCTCCGCAGGCGTCCGCCTCCGATCCTCGTAAACATCCAGCCGGCCATTCCTATTCAGGTCCTTAAATTCCAAGCCATCTTGTTTGAGAACAGGCGCGGATCGATGGCCAAGTTCAGGCTGTACGGCAGTCTGAGCCACAGCAGCCAAACCGAGACCAGCCATAACAAGCACGGGAACAATTTTCATGAAGACAGCCTCTCGCAGCACCTCGTTGTACATGCCAAGGCCATCCAGGTCAAGAACTCGAACCAGGGTGCCGCACCCTTGGGTTTTCAAGGGTGCGGGTTTAGAGCTAACCTGCCCCAACTCTTAAGACGTAGCACCCCCGCTCTCATCCTCGTCAGCCGGGTGGCGGGTCAGTCTCCGATAATCCGACTAAACCGGGAGTTAGGCCGATCACCTGAAGTTCACCCAAAGGTTATCTCCGGTGCATTACTCGAAAAGGACACTTGCGGTAAAGTGTGCGTCGTTAGAGAACCATAGCAAAAGAGAAAGAAATGTGTGAAGAAAGAAGGGAACCAACGAGCGAACAGAAGGAGGCTGTCGAGAAGACGCAGCTCTCCGAGAAGGAATTGGAGCAAGTCGCGGGTGGATTTGAAGCTGTGGAGCACGTCTCTCTAGGGCCGCCCATCGGCGACATCATCAAAGGCGAGTCTAAGGATTCCCAGCACCAAGATTCTTTGTGATCTTTCTCTTCACGGTTTCTCGCCAACGTAGCAAGCGAGTTTGCTACCCCGAGTGGTCTGCTTAGCGACACGCTGGTTCCCAAGAGCCGAGCGACGACGGGTTAGCTGAAACACACTGCGCATCTGAGCCGACAATGATCCCGGGATGACTGTCGGCGGACTCGGAACTAAAAATAATCGTCTAACGCGGTGGTCTCAATGGGTCGACGCAACACTCAGCTCGAACCCACCTTGTATTGAAAACAAAAGCTAAAATCGCTCGCTAGATTAGATCAGCCGGAACGCTACCCTGGCTGGGTTTTGACCGGGTACAGCCAAACAGATCGGTTCTCCAGGGGAAGTAGCGTCGGATCAACTGGGTCGAAAATCAGTGCGCTTGTGCTTGGCTGGGTTGAGGATTGGGTGGTTCGATCCGATAGCCGAGACTTCGGAGTTGCCGGATCATTCTGGCAGTGCGCCTTTGCTTCGATTGTTTGGTGACGGCGGGGCCTCGTTCTTCGTAACCGACTCCCTGGTGCAGGATTAGCCAGATCAGGCGACACTGTCGATGGGCAATGGCCCCGATGGCTTGATTATGTCCCAGGCGCGTGACCGAGCGGCGATAGACAATGTCGAAGATGCTTCCTTTCGTCCTCGTTGCGGCGTTGGCCGTTTGGTTGAGAATGCGCCGCATGTGGCGGTTGCCCTTCGGAGATCGGTGGCTGTAGTTGACGCCTGCGCTCTCTTCGTCGCCGGGGCTGGCGCCCATCCACGAGGAGAGCTGCTTGGCCGAAGGAAAGGTTGCTGCCGTGGGACCGACTTCGGCAATGATTTGCTGCGCGGAATCGACACCCAGACCCGGCACTTCCGCTAACCGCTGGACGGCATCCTGGTGCGAATGGAGCAGAGTGGCAAGCTCTTGGTCCAGTTGACCAATCTGCTGCTCGAGGAATTGCAACTGCTCCAGTGCCATCTTCAGGAGCCGTCGGTACACGGGCTTGAGGTCCGTGCACGCGCCGAGCGCATCACACAATTGTTCCGGCGTAGCGCGTAATTTCTGATCGGCCAAAGCGGCCAGAGCTGCCGGATTGGTTTCTCCTTCAGCCAGCGCCCTCAACATGCGCCGGGCACTGGCGCCCAGCAGATCGGAGACCAGGCTGGACAACTTAATATGAGCCTCTTCCAGAAGGGACTCCAATTGGTTGTGCAACCGCACCCGGTCGCGTCTCAACTGGTACTTCTTGCGCGTTACCGTTCGCCATAGACGCTGCTCGGCATCGGGCACAAAACTCAAAGTCAATTCCCGGGCCACCAGGCGCTTCACCAGGCGTTCGGCATCGGGAAAATCCCTCTTGCGTCCCCGTCGTCCGCGATTGGATAGTGCCTGCGCCAAATGCAACGTTCCAGACTTCCGCCTCGCGCCTTCTCGCTTCTCGCATAGCGGCTTCCAATACCTTTCCAGCGCCTCCCACACTGGTTTCCAATATTGGGCCGTCGATTCCATGACTACTTCTTCGGCCTCTTGCTCGAGCAGCCATGCGGCCAGCGAGCGCAGTTGGTCGGGGCTGCTGCCAAACATCCGCCGCTCAAACTGGTACTCGCCTTCGATTTCGACGTTGGACACGACTACAGCTAGCACCTTTTTATGAACATCGATTCCCGTTATTCTGTAGGACATCAGCTTCCTCCTGGCCGGGAGCGGAGAGCGTGCTGCGGTTACCTTAAGCAGGGTCGCGGGCTATCGCCGCTCCCCCAGGGGAAGACAACGACGCCCAATTATTCGCTCAATCACGCACGCTCCGGATCAGACAGATTAACGGCCTCGACTTCTCCATTGAGATCTCGACCTCGCCGCTCCAGGCCCTTGCGATCCTACCTCCAAGTGATTTTCATGAGGTTTCGCGGGCCGTAGGCCCTAAAGGACAGATTAGGTGGTGTTGCATCGACCGGTTGAGCTGGCACGACGCAATCAGGACCTATCGCCGAGATCCTTCAACGCGTTGCAAGTCGCGACGAAAATCGATTCATTGCGGCTCACGAACGTCATATATGCACCACCATCTGCGATGAAGGATTCAGGTTGAATCCACTCAAGTTGCTTCCAGAAGAGACCGGTTAGGTCCGACATTTCGGGATTGTGCAAAGCGAAACCATCAGCATAGTTTACGAAAGGTCCAGATTTTCCCTGCTGGCAGGTCAGATTCAAAAACATTGCCGTGGCAAAGTGCGCCAAGGTCGTGAGGTGACTCAAAGACGTACCATTCGTCGTATCCGCCGCATTGACCCGCCCACACTCCTTTGAGATGGCCATCTTCCGACAAAATGATTTGGGGACTGTAAGCAATGTCATTCCGGCTGTGCCAACCCAAGCTTTTCTCTTCGTCCGTGAGAATCTTAGGCCCGCTATCCAGCGAGGTCACAGCAATGTATTTGCTAGCTAGAGACTGTGGGCACGACTCAATCAGCGTCGAAAGGTCATCGTGCTTTGTGACGAACCATCGATACGGACCACGGGAACTTGTAAAAGTCATTGGCTCGAAATCGGTCATTTAGAGCGCCCTCGAAACAAAGTATACCTAGGCAAATCCGCGACCGTCCCGATTAACGCCGTAACCGGAAAAGTAGCTCCCCACACCTGGGGGTTACAGTTCGTCATGCAGCTCAGGACCGTGCTAACACAAGGTGAGTGGTCTTGGCGGAAGGAACGCGCTCGACACAACGATAGCCGAGCGACGGCAGATCCAGGCCGGAGAACAAAGATTCTCCGGAGCCGAGCAGGACTGGCGACTGGGCGAGATGCAATTCGTCAACCAAGCCAGCCCGCAGGTAGGCTCGAACCGTGGCGGCTCCGCCGCCGAGCCGTACGTCCTTGCCATTGGCTGCGGCCTTCGCGCGTCGCCATGCGGCTTCGATTCCATCGGTGACGAAATGGAACGTGGTGCCGCCTTCCATAGTGAGCGGCGCTCGGGCGTGATGCGTGAGCACAAACACATCGCAATGAAAGGGGGGATTGCCGCCCCACCAGCCCTTCCACTCCTCACCCGCCCACGCGCCGCGGACGGGGCCGAACATGTTGCGTCCGATGATCCAAGCGCCGACATTCTCAAACCCGCGAGCGGCGAAGGCGTTGTCAATTCCCGCTCCACCATTCTCCTGGCCGAACAGCTGCTCTGGAACATTGGCGAGTCCCACTGCGTCGCGGGACTCCGGATTGTGCATTCTCTGGAATGTGCGCGTGGGGAAGAACCATTCCATCAGTCCCGTGCCGCCGACTCCGAGGGGATGATCGAGGCTCTGGTTCGGGCCGGCGCTGTAGCCATCCAGCGAAATACCAAAGCTGAGGACTCTTAGTTTTTGGGCGGTCATGCCGTCTCCCTATGGACAAGCATTTTACGTTGACCTTTTTCCGTTGTCTCTGTCAGGTCCTGGTAAGCTTCATCGGTCACTGGTTGCACTGGGCTGCTTCCTAATCCGCAAGGCAAGATATGCGAACACCACCGAAACGCAGTTAACGAGGATTCCCATTTGAAACCAGTGTGCCGAGCGGCGATCCTCCATCGTCATAACCATAAACACGGCGTACACAGGTCCGATTGCCATTGGTATGGCGACTAGAAAACGCCTGATAGCTTTGGACCAGCTAAAGCGTCGTGATTGAACCTTGCGCTCAACAAGTTCAGCAGTGATGGCAAGGCTCAGAGGAACAAGCAGAGTCCCCTCAGCTAGAAGTGCAAATAACCAGAAAAATCCGCCAATAACAGGGTTCTCGTCAGCGGGTATAAAGAGCTGAATGGTAAGGCGAGAGATGACGATTGATGAAAATAACGCAGCCAAGCCTGCGAGCAAGTACCGCGTGATCGTAATACACCAGAAGGACACAGCATTAGTCTAGCAACCAATCACGGGGACCAAGCCCCTGAGGCACGGAGCACTGTGAGCAATCCTCCACGGCCCGACCGGATAGGTCCTGATTAACGCGGCATCCGGAAACTGACCCAGCACCTCCAGCCGTGAACTATCGACTACCAACCTTCTCCCGAGTACCATCAACACCGCTACTTCCAGCATACGAGGTCGCGACGTTACGCTGGACAAACAAGCCGGTCCATTGTTCAATGCCGTGGCCGACCAATCTTTGCTGAAACAACGAATTTGCTTTGCTGAAACAAATGATTCTGGGCTCGCGCTGTAACCCCGCAACACCTGCACGAGTCTATGTATGGTTGCCCCAAGGAGACTTTCTTCAATGGCCGAATCCCCAGCAGATCTAACCAAAACGTACGACGCCGTAGTCGTCGGATCTGGCGCCGCAGGCGGCATGGCCTCACATGTCCTCACTAGCCACGGCATGAAAGTCTTGCTCCTCGAAGCAGGAAAAAAGCTACCCATCGAGAACGAACTACGCTCCATGGAGTGGCCCTACGACAATCCCTATCGGGGCGAACTCCCTCCCGACAGGCACTCCCTCAGCTTCAACGAGTACACCATCCGCCGCCCGCCCTACGGCCCCGGCTTTGAAAAGGCCAAGCATCTGCACAGTTACATCGGCGACTCGGACTACGTAAAGAACATCGTCGTCGACGAGCGCGAGAATCCGTTCACCGGCACCAACTACGCATGGGTCCGTGCCCGCTGTCTGGGGGGCAAGACCAACATCTGGGGCCGCCTCTCTCTGCGCCTCTCGGACTACGACTTCAAAGCCAAAGATCGCGATGGGTTCGGGGAAAATTGGCCCATCAGCTATAGCGATATCGCTCCCTACTACGACAAAGTCGATCTCTATCTCGGCGTCACCGGCGTCAAAGAGAATCTGCCGCAACTACCCGACAGCATTTTTCAGCGCCCCACCAAACTGAATTGCGCCGAAGTGACCCTCCGGGATGGCCTCCGCAAAATGGGCCGCGTCCTGACGCAATACCGCGCCGGTGTCACCACCGACGGCCTCAAGCACAACAAGTATCGCAGCCGTTGTTATGGCCGCGGTGCCTGTGAGCGTAAAGGTGGTTGCGACATCCATGCCGCTTTCGACTCCCCAACCGGCTTGATTTACCCCGCGATGGACACCGGTAACCTGACGCTGCGCACCAACGCCGTCGTCCGCGAAGTCGTCGTCGACCCACAGACCGGCAAAGCCAGCGGCGTCCACTTCATCGATTCAGACACGAAAAAGGATTACACCGTCAAGGCCAAGGTTGTCATCGTGGCCGCTTCCACGCTCGAGTCCGCGCGCCTTCTCCTACTCTCCAAATCCAGGCTGTATCCGAATGGCCTGGCGAACTCCAGCGGGCACGTCGGCCACAACTTCTGCGAACACGTAATGGGCCCAGGCGTCACGGGTCGCGCCAAAAATCTCGTTGGCAAGCCACCGACTCTCGACGACGGCCGTCCCGGCGGCTTTTACCTGCCGCGTTTCCGGAACCTTGCGGAAAGGAACCCCAATTTCATCCGCGGCTACGGATTTGAGGGCGGCAGCGGCAGCGTGATGTTTCCGCACGGCACCGATGTCCACGGTTTCGGGGCTTCGTTCAAGGAAGAAGTTCGCAAGAATCAAGGGGCCTACATCGGCATGGGTGCCTTCGGTGAAGTCCTGGCGCGTTACGAGAATTACGTGGACATCGATCCTGTCGTGAAAGACAAATGGGGCATTCCCGCGCTGCGCTTTCATTACAAATTCGGCGACAACGAGCACAAGATGGCCGCCGACATGAAAGAAACCGCGCAGGAAATGTTCGAGGCCGCGGGTTTCGAGATCACGCATGTAAGCAACCGCGTGCTTACCGAGGGCTGGTCCATCCACGAACTCGGCACCGCGCGCATGGGCAGCGATCCCAAGACCTCCGTCCTCAATCAATTTCAACAGTCGCACGACGTCAAGAATCTTTTCGTCGTCGATGGCAGCGCTTTCGTCAACGCCAGTTGCCAGAATCCCACATGGACGATTATGTCTTTGTGCTGGCGCTCCTGCGACTATCTCGCCGATCAGTTCGGCAAAGGAAATCTGTAAGGAGACGCGATGTCCAAAGACGACCCCATCAATCTGAGACAAGATCGCCGCCAATGGTTGAAAGCTTCCGCCACGGTTCTCGGCGCCTCGCTCTTGCCGCTTCCTTCGGTGGGCTCCGAAGCGCCGCAAACGGAAACGCAAACGCCGCCTTCCACGCCTCACGCGGAAGCCGCGGGAACCAAATCGGCCGCTCACTTCTTCACTCCCAGCCAACACGCGCTCGTCGAAGAACTCTCGGAAACCATCATTCCCGCCGACAGCCATTCCGGGGGCGCGAAAGCCGCCAAGGTTGCTGATTTTATCGACCAGTACCTGCGCGAAACCTCCGACGACAATCAAAAGGCGCTCTGGCGCGACGGGCTTCGCTTGATTGATCTCATGAGCCAGCATTACACCGAAAAATCCTTCGTGGATGCGAGTCCCGAAGAGCGTATCGCGGTCTTCACCGTGCTTTCCGACCATGACCAGATGATCGATCTCACGGAAGTCCGCTTCTTTAAAGACCTGAAGCACCTGACCGTGCGTGGCTACTACACCTCCAAAATCGGCATTCACGACGAACTCGAATACAAAGGCAATCGCATTCAGCAGGAATTTTCCGGCTGCGACGACCAGCCCGCAACGTCATAGCGCCTGGAGGGCCGCGGCCCAGCCGCCGCCTTTACGGTGTAAAAACGAACTCTCACATGAATCGACCATGAGGAGCTAATGGCTGAAGGCAGAGTCAAGGTTGGCATCATCGGTTCACAATTTCAGGCGGACATTCACGCCGCCTCCCTCCAAATCATGCCGCACGAAGCGGAAGTGGTCGCGGTCGCCTCACCGACACCCGGCAACGCCGCCGCGTTCGCAAAGAGATTCAACATCCGACGCGTATTTACCGACTACCGCGAGATGCTGAAAGAGCGCGACATCGAGATGGTGAGCATCTGCGCGCCGAACAGCCTGCACGCGCAAATGACCAAAGACATCGCTGCGGCGGGCAAGCACATCGTTTGCGAGAAGCCTCTCACCATGACCGTTGCCGAAGGCGAAGAGATGATCGCCGCCGCCAAACGCCACGGCGTGCTATTGATGTACGGCGAAGAGCTTCTTTTCACGCCAAAATATTTGAAGGCCAAGGAAATGGCCGACGCCGGCGCCTTCGGCAAAATTTATCTGGTAAAACAAAGCGAAAAACACTTCGGACCGCACAGCGACTGGTTCTGGGATGTGAATCGCTCCGGCGGCGGCGCCTTCATGGACCTCGGCTGCCACGGCATCGCATTTTCCTACTGGTTTCTGGGCCGCTCGCCGATCACGTCGGTCTATTGCCAGATGGGCACACATGTTCACGGTCGCAAAACCAAGGCGGAAGACGATTGCCTCTGCATCCTTGAATTCGCCAACGGCGCGACTGCGTTGATCGAAAACAGTTGGGCGCGCCGCGGCGGCATGGACGATCGCATCGAAGTCTTTGGGGAAGACGGCGAGACCTACGCCAACCTGCACATGGGCAACGCGCTGGCCACCTACAGCGAAAACGGCTACGGCTACGCGGTCGAAAAAGCACCCTCGACGAAGGGCTGGACTTATCCTGTGTTTGAAGAGCTCTGGAATTACGGCACGCCGCAAGAGCTCACCCATTTCGCTCGCTGCGTCCGAGGCAAAGAAAAACCGCAATCGACCGGCGAGGACGGCTTGGTGGTGCTGCACGCTCTTTACGCGGGCTACGCGTCGGCTGGCGAAGGCCGAAAAATCGCGATACCGTTCAACGCTCCCAACGCGAAAAAGCCTATCGACCTTTGGCTCAACGGTTCCGCGTACCGGCAAGCCGCGCGTTGATGAACAAAAAGAATAAGCACCGGAACTTGCTCGAATCACGACAGGAGGCAATGGCGTGCTCTTACAGATGAGGCTCCGGCTGTCGGTGATGATGTTCTTCGAGTATTTCATCTGGGGAGTTTGGTACGTCACGCTGGGCACTTGGCTCGGCCAGCAGCTGCACTTTTCCGGTACAGAGATTGGCCTTGCTGCAGGCACTACGGCGCTTGGCGCCATGATCTCGCCCTTTCTCGTGGGATTGATGGCGGACGAATGGTTCGCGACCCAGCGTCTTCTCGCCGCATTGCACGGAATCGGCGGCGTGCTGTTGTGGGTCGCCTCCGCGCAAACCAGCTTTGGCCCCATGTATCTCATCCTGCTGATCTACTCTCTCTGCTACATGCCGACGATGGCGCTGACCAATTCCCTTTCCTTCCGCCAGATGAAAGATCCCAAGCAAGACTTCGGATCCATTCGGGTGCTCGGCACCGCGGGATGGATCGTCGCGGGACTGCTCATCGGTTTTCTGCGCGTTGAGTCGACCGCCACGCCGATTCGATTGGCGGGCGCCGCTTCGATATTTATGGCAGTGTATTGTCTGACGCTTCCGCACACGCCGCCGCTGAAGTCTTCCGGTGGTGGTGGATTCAAGCTCAGCAACATTTTCCCTGCCGAGGCGTTCGCTCTCTTCAAAGACCGAAATTTCTCGGTTTTCGCTCTCGCGTCCTTCCTGATCTGCATTCCACTGCAGTTTTACTACGCGTTTACCAATCCTTTTCTGAATGAGATCGGTGTGCAGAACGCGGCCGGCAAAATGACCGGGGGGCAAATGTCGGAGTTGCTCTTCATGGTGACGCTGCCTTGGTTCTTCAAGCGGCTTGGCGTGAAGTACACGCTCACGCTGGGAATGCTCGCGTGGGTGGTGCGCTATCTGATGTTCGGCTTTGGGAACGCCGGCGCTTTGGTGTGGATGCTTTACCTGGGAATCGTCCTGCACGGAATTTGCTACGACTTTTTCTTTGTCACCGGACAGGTTTACGTGGACCAAAAGGCGCCGACCGCTTTGCGCGCTGCGGCTCAGGGACTCATCACCTTCATTACTTACGGAATTGGGATGTTTCTCGGGGCTTACCTTTCTGGTTGGGTTGTCGATCTCTACGCCAATACTTCCGCTGCAGGAACGCTTGCGCATAACTGGCGATCGATCTGGATGGTTCCCGCGATTTGTTCGGCAGTCGTTTTGTTTATTTTCTTGGTCGGTTTTCGCAACGAAGAACGCGTGCCGGGTCAATCCGCTTAGGGTTATGGCTGACACAGACATGAGTGTCTGTGCTACTTGGCGGTTCATCAAAAGCTCATCTCGTTGCGCGTTACCTGAGGGGCATAGCGAAATTTGCCGATGACCAGGTTTTTGCGGTGAGCCAGGCGTAACGCAGCCAGCTGCACTGGAATGATGTCGACCAACGGCGAGAGCTTTTCGGTGACGTCTGGTACGTCGATGAATGGCAACGCGCGTCCACCGGAGCCAAACGGGCCGACGGGACCGACGACGCGCACCTTTGCGCCAAACTTCATTAAGTCTTCAGCAAGACCCAGGTTTAGATCGCGGGTTTTGCCATTCGGCGCGAATACGATGGCGCGGAAATTTGCGTCTACAATTTCGACTGGTCCGTGGCGAAAACTTCCGGATGCGATTCCCACCGCTGGTTCCTTGGCAGTTTCGCTGAACAACAACGCGCCCTCGAGCGCGGAGGCATACGACGGTCCGCGACCTAAGAAATAGATGGGTGATCCGGTCTTAAAGAAATCATCCCAGTCCTCGATATGATCGAGATTCGCGACAATCAGCGAAGTAACCAG
>CAWHVA010000021.1:0-416001 GCA_963832615.1 uncultured Acidobacteriota bacterium | reverse complement strand
AGCGCGGGAAGCGGGGCCGGATTCGGTCCGCAGGACTTCGTTCCGATCGCGCCTGCGACCTATTTCGACTGGAAAAAGGAAGCCCATTCGTTCGACCAGATCACTGCGTACGCATGGGACGAAGTCAACCTGACCGGGGATCGCGAGCCGCAAAAGCTTCAGGCCTTCCATGTGCCGGCGAATTTTTTCGAGACCATCGGCGTACAACCCTTGATGGGGCGCGGCTTCTTGCCGGAAGAGGAAGAAGCCGGCAAGGAACAAGAGATCATTCTGGGACACGCGCTCTGGGAGCAGCGCTATGCGTCCGATCCCAACATTCTGGGCAAGAACGTGAAAGTGGATGGCAAGAGTTTTACCGTTATCGGGGTGATGGCCAAGGGCTTTGATTATCCGATGCCGGCGGAAGCATGGCTCCCGCTGTACTTCGACGTGAAAGAACGCGCGCGACGCGACAATCGCTGGCTGTGGGTTCTGGGACGCCTCGCGCCAGGAGTTTCGTTCGCTGAAGGCAAGGCCGAGATGGAGGCGATCGCGCAGCGGCAGACCGAGGCCTATCCGGATACGAATAGAGCCTTTGTGCTTCGGCCCATGGAGTTACGGCAGTTCGTGACCGGCGATTTGACGCGGCAATACACGTTACTACTGATGGGCGCGGTGGCTTTTGTGTTGCTGATTGCGTGCGCCAACGTGGCTAACGTGCAATTTGCGCGCGTAACCGGCCGTGTCGGCGAGTTCGCGATACGCACGGCGCTGGGCGGAAGCCGCTGGCGCGTGGTACGGCAGTTGTTGGTCGAAAGCATTTTGCTTTCGCTGGGCGGCGCTGCGCTGGGGCTGCTACTGGCGCAGTGGGACATCGACATGATCCTGGCGCATATGCCGCCGGATGTGGCCAAGTTCGTCGCCGGATGGAAAACGATTCGACTCGATTCCGGCGCATTTCTTTTCGCGTTGCTAATTTCTGTCGCCAGCGGCGTTTTATCTGGTATCGCGCCGTCCCTGTTGAGCTCGCGCACGAATGTAGCCGGCACCCTGAAGGAAGGTGGCCGAGGTTCCACGCTCGGACGCGGGCGGCACCGCTTGCGCGCGGCGTTGGTGATTGGCGAAGTTTCGTTGGCGCTGGTGCTGCTGGTCGGCGCTGGGCTGCTGGTGCGGAGTTTTCAAGGACTCTTGTCGGTAAACGAGAGTTACACGCCGGAAACCCTGCTGATCATGAATATGACGCTGCCGGAAACGCAGTACGGCAAAGCGCCAGAGCGTTTGAATTTTCACGAGCAGCTGCAACAACGACTTGCGGCGATCCCCGGAGTGCAAAGTGTCGGGCTGGCTACGCACGTGCCGTATGCGGACGGAGGCGGCATCTCAACACAGGGCTTTTCGATCGAGGGCCGGCCGGCCACGCGGCGCGATGAATCGCGCGACTCGATCGTGGAAACGACGTCGCCAAGCTATTTCAGCGAAATGAACATTGGGTTGCGAGACGGCCGTTTCCTGACGGATGCGGACGGCGCTGAGTCGCCGCGGGTGGCGGTGGTTAGCGCGAGCCTGGTGCGGCGGTATTTCGATGGCGAAAACCCGCTGGGTAAGCATATCAAGGTTGGCAAAGAGGATTCGGACAATCCGTGGATGACGGTGGTCGGCGTGGTGAGTGATCTTCACTACAGCTGGATTGTCAAAGAGGACGTTCCCACGATTTACCGGTCCTATCGGCAGAGCCCGCCGACTTACACGACGCTGGTACTGCGCACGTCGGGCGATCCGATGAAGTTCGTGTCGACGGCGCGCGAACAGATCGCCGGCATTGATCCGAATCTGCCCATGTACAACATCAAGTCGATGGATAAGGCGATTACGGAATCGATCGTCGGGATCGCCTATGTGGCGGTGATGATGGCGGTTCTGGGTGTGATCGCGCTGCTGCTGGCGTCGGTCGGTGTGTTTGGCGTGATGTCGTATTCGGTGAGCGAGCGGACGCATGAGATCGGGATCCGCATGTCGCAGGGGGCGCAGACGGGTGACATTGTGTCACTGGTGCTGCGCGGCGGCATGTTCATGACTTTGCTGGGCTTGGCTATCGGACTGCCGATTGCATTTTTCCTGGCACAGACGATGTCGGCGCTGTTGTTTAACGTTAAGGCGGCGGACCCGATTGCCTTCATTGTGTTGCCGTTGCTGCTGGCGGGGGTTTCGGCGGTGGCGTGCTATCTCCCGGCGCGGCGGGCGGCGCAGCTGGATCCGTTGCGGGCGCTGCGGCACGAGTGAAAACCCGGTCAGTGGTGAATGTTTGGCGATGGCTCAGCGGGCATAGTTGTCTTAAGCTCATGCCTACAGCGAGCCGGCGTGGCTGTGCCATGGGTGCGCTCAAGTTTTTAAGGAGAGATTGTGGAACCTTTGATTCAGTTGAAAAATTTGGAGAAGTCGATTGAGGCTGGGCCGAATAAGTTTTTTTTGTTGCGGCGGGTGACGCTGGATATTTTCCCGGGGGAGTTTGTGACAATTATGGGGCCCTCGGGAGCGGGCAAGTCGACGTTGCTTAGCATTATTGGGATGCTGGATAGCTCCTGGACGGGGGAGTACTACTTTTTGGAGCAGGCGGTGCACCGCTTGAATGTGAAGCGGCGAAATGAATTGCATAAGGCAAATATTGGGTTTGTTTTTCAGAGTTATCACCTGATTGACAACTTGACGGTGTTCGAGAATTTGGAGATTCCACTCTCTTACAAGAATGTGCCTCACAAGGAACGGGTGAGCTTGGTTTGCGATGCCTTGGATAAGTTCAACATTGTTGGGAAGAAGGATTTGTTTCCGAATCAGCTTTCGGGGGGGCAGCAGCAGCTTGTGGGTGTGGCGCGGGCGGTGATTCAGAATCCTAAGTTGATTCTGGCGGATGAGCCTACCGGGAACCTGCATTCGGAGCAGGGTGAGGAGATTATGCAGTTGTTTAGGAGATTGAACGAGGCGGGGACCACCATTATTCAGGTTACGCATTCGGAGAGGAATGCGACGTATGGGAATCGGTTGATTCAGTTGAAGGATGGGTGGGTGGTTAGCGAGAACGGAGTGGCGGCGGCTCGGAGTTGAGCCAAGAGCTTAAACTCGACAGGCAGGCAAGAGTCGAAAAAGAAAAAGACAAGAAAGAACTTACCACAGAGAGCACCAAGAAGAAGAGGAGACAAAGATAACGAGCCGCGGCTCAGGGTAAGGAAACGTTGAGGGCGCGGAGATTCGCGCACACTTGCGTGGTGCGGGTCACTGCTGTGAGGAAATGAGGCGGGCGGTGGGAGGGTGCCATGAGGAATATTTGGCCGGACGTTCGGTATGCAGCGCGGATGTTGGTGAAGAGCCCTGGGTTGACCTTGGTGGCGATTTTGACTCTGGCTTTGGGGATTGGGGCGAATACGGCGATCTTCAGCATGGTTAATTCCCTGCTGCTGCGGCCTTTGCCGGCGAAGGATGCGGAGCAACTGACGGAGCTTGCGTATCAACAGAAAAACGGGCCGCTGCTGAACAATTTCTCGATACCTGAGTATCAGGACATCCTGCAGGGCGCTTCGGCGGTGTTCAGCGATATATGGGCCTATGGTCTCGGCGCCGGAGGGTTGACGATCAGCAAGAAAACCCAGCCGATCGTGGTGAATTACGTTTCGGGAAATTATTTCACGGGCTTGGGGATAAAACCGGCGCTGGGACGCTTGATCGAACCAGCGGAGGGAGACCCGTCGGCGATAAACCCGGTGCTGGTGCTGGGGTACAACTACTGGAAAACGCGCTTTGGTGCCGATCCCAACGTGGTGGGGAAATCGTTCCTGTATGACGGGAGGCCGGTCACGGTGATTGGTGTGGTGGCGCCTGAGTTTCACGGGACCTACACGTTTGTCGACACCCAGGGATATCTGCCCCTGGGAATGGCCCTTGCGGACAGCACTACACCGGCCGATTCGGTTACCAATCGAGAGTGGCGGAACTCGATTGTGATGGCGAGGCTGAGGCCGGGCACAACGATCGGAGCGGCGCAACCGGTGCTGAAGGTGGTGTCCGATCGCCTTTCGAAGGAGTTCCCTAAGAGCGAGGAAGGCGTGGTGATCGAGGCGTTCGCTGAACGGCTATCGCGGCCGCAGCCCGATCGCGACAACACAATCATGAAGATCGCGACGCTGTTTCTATTGCTGGCCGGGCTGGTGCTGTTGCTGGCTTGCGTGAACGTGGCGAATTTCCTGTTGGTACGGGCTACCGTGCGACAGCGGGAAATGGCCATCCGCGCGGCGATGGGCGGATCGCGTGCGCGATTGATCCGGCAATTGTTGACCGAAAGCGTCTTGCTGGGTCTGGGCAGCGGGCTGGCGGGGATGTTGCTGGGGTTGTTCGCGAGTAGCTCGCTGAGCTCGATCCATCTGAACACGACGCTGCCCGTGCTTCTGGATTTCCAATTCGACTGGCGCGTTTTCCTGTACGGATTTGCCGCGGCGCTGGCGACGGGGATTTGCGTAGGGGTGGTGCCGGCGGTGCGAGCTTCCAACGGGCACATGATTGAAGTGATTCGAGAAGGTGGCCGAACGATGACGGCGGGCCGAAGCTGGCTACGGAATACGTTAGTGGTGGCGCAGGTGGGCGGGTCGTTGATGCTGCTGATCGTAGCGGGGCTAATGACCCGGAGCCTGGGGCATGTACGGCAGATGCATCTGGGATTTGAGCCGCGCAACGTCTTGGATTTGTCCGTTGATCCGAACGAGATCGGTTACAACAAGCAACAGGGACTGGCGTTCTACAAGGAAGCGCTGGAACGCGTGCGGGCGTTGCCGGGGGTGAAGTCGGCAAGCGTGGCCTTTACGGTGCCTATGGGCTACTACAATGCCGGAGACTCGCTGGAGATACCTGGGGTCGAGATCGGCAAGGGCGAAGCGCCACCACTCGCTGGCTACAATGTGGTTACGCCACAGTATTTCGAAACGCTGGGAACCAAACTGCTGGAAGGGCGCGAGTTTGACGCTAACGATTTGGAAGACCGGCAGAGAGTCGCGATCATCAACCAAGTGATGGCGGAGAAATTCTGGCCGAAGAAGAGTGCCATTGGTCACGAATTCAAGATGGTGAGCGACCGGGCGCATACCATGCGGATTGTCGGCGTGGTGGAAAACAGCCGCACGAATGGATTGATCGGGGAAATAGGTCCCTATTTTTACGTCCCGATGGCCCAACAGTATAGTTCGCTTGCGACGCTGCAGGTACGTACGCTCGGCGATCCAGAAGTTATGCCGCAGGCAGTGCGAGAGCAGATCGCATCGGTTGCTCCGACCATGCCGGTATTTGATGTGCACGTTATGTTGCAGGGGTTGGACACGCTGAACGGATTTCTTATTTTCGAAGTGGCGGCTGTGCTGGCCGGAGCGCTGGGGCTCTTGGGATTAATTCTGGCGGTGGTTGGCGTTTTTGGCGTGATTTCGTTTTCGGTGAGTCAGCGTACGCATGAGATTGGGATTCGGATGGCGCTGGGAGCGGAGTCGCGCAGTGTTTTGCGAATGATTCTGCGGCAGGGCGCGTTGATTGTTGCCGTTGGGTTGGGGCTGGGGGTTGCGCTGGCGTTGGTGATGGCAAGGCTCGTGGGGAACTTCCTGTCGGGTGTTAGTCCTTTCGATCCGCTGACCTATGCGTGTGTATCGGTAGCGCTGGCTTTGGTGGCGATGCTGGCTTGCTATATCCCGGCGCGACGGGCTACGCAGGTCGATCCGATTGTGGCGCTGCGGTACGAGTAAGGGGGCGACGATGCGGGATTTGGTGCAAGACATTCGGTATGCGCTGCGAACTTTGTGGAAGAACCCGGGATTCTCGATTGTCGCGGTGCTTACGTTGGCGCTGGGGATTGGCGCGAACACTGCTATTTTCAGCGCGGTGAATGCGTTGCTGTTGCATCCTAACGGCATCCCACACCCCGAACGTCTGGTGGCAATTCGGGCGAAATACGAAAAGCTCAATTTGAAAAGCATTGTAATTTCCGCGCCGGATTATACGTTTGCGCGCGACAACAAGCAGGTTTTCGCATCGGTCGCCTTGCAGACGGAGAGCGACTTTAACTACGCGGCGGGTAATTGGCCGCTGCGCCTGCGGGGTTCGAGGGTTTCCTGGCAATGGTTTGATGTGTTTGAGGCGAAGCCGCTGCTTGGGCGCGTGTTCGTGCCGGAAGAGGATCAACCGAATGCGAATCACGAGGTCGTGCTGGCGTATAACACCTGGAAGTCGACGTTCGGCGGCGATGCCAATATCGTTGGGCGATCCATTCAGTTGAACCAGGAACCGTACAAGATCATCGGCGTGATGGGGCCAGACTTCCTGTGGCCCAATCCAACCGATTTGTGGGCGCCGCTGGGGCTGAAACCCGAGGCCTTCGGGGTCGACAACATCTTCAACGAAAGTTACTTTGCGGTGGGGCGGTTGCAGCCGAACGTGAAGCTTTCCGGAGCGGGCGCGTACCTGAATGTGGTCACGAAGCAAATTTGGGATGATCCGCGGGCCAAGGGTTACCCAAAGAACTCGGGTTGGGGGATCTTCGCGATTCCCTTCACGGAGTTTGTGTACGGCGACGTGCGCACACCTTTGCTGATCCTGCTGGGAGCGGTGGGCTTTGTTTTGTTAATCGCCTGCTCGAATGTCGCTGGACTGTTGTTGGCGCGTGCTTCGGGACGCGGCAAGGAATTTGCGGTGCGGACGGCGCTTGGCGCGTCGCCGTGGCGGCTTGCGAGCCAGATGCTGACGGAGAGCGTGGTGCTGGCGGCTTGCGGGATGGCGTTGGGCTTGGCGATTGCCTTTGGCGTGCTGCGGGCGCTGATGGCGCTCGCGCCTGAGAATTTGTCCACGGGCGTGTCGATTTCGATGGATGGCTATGTGTTGGGCTTCACCGCCCTGTTGGCGTTCTTCTCCGCGATTATATTCGGTGCGGTGCCGGCGTGGCGGACCGCGCGGATTGATCCGCAGACCAATTTAAACCAGGGCCGCGGGACGGGTGGGGCAAATCGCGGTGATCATCGTTTCCGCGACGTGCTGGTCGCCGCCGAGCTGTCCCTGGCACTTGTGCTGCTCGCCAGCGCGGGTGTCTTTCTAAAGAGTCTGTCGAAGCTGCATGACGTTGACTTGGGTTTCCGTCCGCACGGTTTGATGACCGCGGTGCTGGCCTTGCCGGAGCGGCTGTACGAAACGCCGACGAAGCAGATCGCATTTTACCGGGCTACGCTCGACAGGCTGGCGAATTCGCCAGGAGTGGAGTCGGCTGCCGCGGGCGTACCGCTGCCGTTCAGTGGATTCAACGGCGCCGCGTCGTTCAACATTGAGGGGCGCGTGGAGCCGCCTGGCGATCCGGGACCGCATGGCGATATTCGCCTTGTCAGCACCGGCTATTTCGAAACGATGGGGATCCGATTGGTTCACGGCCGTTCGTTCACGGATCAGGATCGCGAGGGCAGCCAGCCGGTTGCGATGATCGATGAAAACCTGGCGCGCGAGTATTGGCCGAACGGGGATCCGGTGGGTGGACGCATTCGGAATGGAACGGACGGGCCGTGGAAAACGATCGTGGGGGTGGTCGCGCCGGTGCGACATTCGCAGGTCGCGGGCGAAGAATCATCCTCCGAGGGAGTACAGGGCGCAGCAAAGGGCGTTTATTACTTTCCTTTGTACCAGACGCCCGAGACAGCGGCTTTTCTGGTGGCGCGGACCAATGGTGATCCCGTGGCGCTTTCGGCGGTGATTCGCGAGGCGGTTCACGGAGTCGATCCGGGGCAACCGGTTTCGGATTTGAAGACAATGGACAGCCGAATCGCGTTGTCGCTGGGACCTCGGCGCTCCGCGGTGACGCTGCTGACGGTGTTCGCGGTGATGGCGCTGACGTTGGCGGCGGTGGGCTTGTTCGGACTGGTGCGGTACAACGTCGCGCAGCGCACACAGGAGATCGGCGTGCGGATGGCGCTGGGGGCGACGCAGAGCGATGTGTTGCGCATGGTGCTGGGTGAAGGCTTGCGGCTCGTGCTGGCAGGTGTGATCGGAGGACTGATTGCGGCATTTGCCCTGACACGAGTTCTGGCGGGCTTGCTGTACGGGGTCAGCGCGACGGACCCGGCGACCTTCGCCGGCATGGCTGTGGTGCTGACGCTGGTGGCGTTGTTTGCGTCGTGGTTGCCGGCGCGACGGGCGACACGTGTCGATCCGCTGGTGGCACTACGCTATGAATGAAAACTGGTTTTAAGAGGCAGAAGAGATTACGGAAAAACGCTGATTGGAAGCTAAGCTCCGTCGCAAACAGTGCACTGGGGTTGACGCCGGGAGGGGCAAGCCCCTCCCCGGGCAAAGGAATCGCGTATAAAGGAATCGCACCAACGGCAAAAGGCTTGACGTTGCTGTACCGGCTCGTACAGCTCCGAGAGTCGGCGACCGTGCTGCGCGGCTGAAAACCATTTAAGATGGATTGCTGGCCACTGCCCGAATGAAAACTTCCAATACTCACCCGCATCGTGTCCTGATCGCTGACGACCAGAGTGACATTCGAGACGCGCTGCGTCTTTTGCTAAAGCGCGAGGGTTACGAGACGCAGGGCGCCTCTTCGCCGAGCGAGGCGCTTGCGGCCGTTGAGGCGCGTGAGTTTGACGCTGTCTTGATGGATCTGAATTACGCGCGAGATACGACTTCGGGGCAGGAAGGTTTGGATTTGCTGCCGCGAATTCAGATGGTGGATGGGACGCTGCCGGTTATTGTGATGACCGCCTGGAGCAGCGTGGAAGTGGCTGTGGAAGCGATGCGGCGCGGGGCTCGCGACTTTATCCCTAAGCCTTGGGACAATCACCGGTTGCTCACGGTGTTGCGCACGCAGATCGATTTGCGGCAGGCGCTGCGTCAGGCTTCACGGCTGGAGGCGGAGAATCGGTTGCTGCGGGCAGAGTCGCGGCCGACTATGATCGCGGAATCGGTGGCGATGCAGCCGGTGCTGGATCTGATCGGGCGGATCGGGCCGTCGGACGCGAACGTGCTGATTACCGGGGAGCACGGAACCGGGAAAGAAGTGGTGGCACAGACTTTGCATGCGCTCTCGCCGCGTTCGTCGGCTCCGATGGTTACAGTCAATGCGGGCGGTCTGTCGGAAGGCGTCTTTGAAAGCGAGCTGTTTGGGCACGTGAAGGGGGCCTTCACGGATGCGCGAGTGGATCGTGTGGGGCGATTCGAACTGGCGGACAATGGGACGCTGTTTCTGGACGAAATTGCCAACGTTCCGCTGAAGTTGCAAGCAAAGCTGTTGCGCGTGCTGGAGACGGGAGAACTTGAAAGGGTGGGATCTTCGAGCACGCGGCGCGTGGACGTACGCGTGATCGCGGCTACGAACGTGGATGTCAATGTGGAAGCCACGGCAGGAAGGTTCCGGCAGGATTTGCTTTTTCGGCTGAATACCATCGAGATTCATTTGCCTCCGCTGAGAGAGAGACGCGAGGATATCGAGCTGCTGGCGCAGCATTTTCTGCGCAACTACTCGCAGAGATATCGGAAGACGATCTCGGGATTTGACCCGGTGGCTACGCAGGTGCTTCACGAACATCCGTGGCCCGGGAACGTTCGAGAGCTGGATCACTCGATCGAGCGCGGCGTGTTGCTGGCGACAGGACCGCAGGTACGCGCGGCGGATCTTGGGTTGAGGGCGGCGGCTCCGGGAAGCACAGCGCGGCTGGAAGAGATGAGCCTAGACGAGGTGGAGCACCACTTGATTCAGAGGACGCTGGCGCGCTACGACGGAAACGTCAGCCAGGCGGCGAAGGCGTTAGGATTGAGCCGAAGCGCCATGTACCGGCGGCTGCAAAAACACGGCTTGGAATGACGCGTCTGACTTACGAACGCCGCATTCAGCTTTTGGCGCTGGCGGCGGGTCTGCCTGGATCGGCGATCGCGCTCATTCTGCTGTGGACCGGGGATTACACCTCCAGAACTGCGTGGACGCTGGGGCTATTGATCGTCAGTTTGTGGCTGGGTTTCGCACTCTCGATTCGGCACCGCGTCGTCTTTTCCCTGCAAACTCTTTCGAACCTGCTGGCGGCATTGCGCGAGGAGGATTTTTCTGTTCGCGGGCGAGATGCGCAGCGGGACGACGCGATGGGCGAAGTGATGATTGAGGTCAACGCGCTCAGCGAAACGCTCCGTGAGCAGCGGCTGGGGGCGCTGGAGGCTACCGCACTGCTGCGGACGGTGATGGAAGAGATTGAAGTCGCGATTTTCACGTTTGACAACGAAACGAAGCTGCGGCTGGTGAATCGTGCGGGGGAACGATTGCTGGCACGGCCCCTGGAGAGGCTGCTGGGGTTTACGGCTGGAGAATTGGGACTTGGTGCCTGCCTGGAAGGCGAAGTGGCGCGTACGATGGAGCTGAGTTTTCCGGGTGGGTCAGGGCGCTGGGGAATGCGGCGGGGATCGTTTCGCCAAGCGGGCTTGCCGCATCACCTGGTGGTGCTGAGCGATTTGAGCCGGGCACTTCGCGATGAAGAACGTCAAGCGTGGCAGCGGCTGATTCGGGTGATGGGCCACGAGCTGAATAATTCGCTGGCGCCGATTCAATCGGTGGCGCAGAGCCTGGAGAGCGGTCTGCAGTCGCTCACCAGCGCGCCCGAATCGCAGACCGGGCCGACCGCTGGCCTGCTCGATGACATGCGGCAAGGGTTCAGCATTATTCGTTCGCGTACGGAGGCTCTGGGGCGCTTCATGGCTGCGTATTCGCGGCTGGCAAGGCTACCATCGCCGAAGCTGGCGCCTGTGGATGTTCGCGAGTGGATTTCGCGTGTGGTGAAACTGGAGACGCGCGTGAAGCTGAAGCTGGAGCAAGGACCGGACGTAGTGATATCGGGCGACGCCGACCAGTTGGAGCAATTGCTGATTAACCTGGTCCACAACGCCGCGGATGCGGTGCAGGAAAATGGCCGAGGCGCGAGCATCGGTTGGTCACGGCAGGACTCTTACTTGAATGTATGGGTTGCGGACGAGGGGCCGGGAATTTCGAATACGGCGAACTTGTTTGTGCCGTTTTTCACGACGAAACCGGGAGGAACCGGGATCGGACTGGCGCTGAGCCGGCAGATTGCGGAGGCGCACGGCGGGACGCTCACGTTGGAGAACCGGCGAGATGTGAAAGGATGCGAGGCGCGGTTGCGGCTGCCGTTGTGAAGGGGCGAACAATGGGTGAGTCAACGGGGGCGTGGAGAGATTCGTGGCGCGGCGTCAAGAGGAACGGCCGAGACGCGCTGAAGCGCGCCCCTACAACTGCCCCCAAATGCTTGCCGTTTCGTTGTCGGCGAGGGTGCCTCAGATCGTCAGCGAAGCTTCTTTAGATTAAAGTTCATCGCGACCGTTTTCGCTTCAGGAGCGGTGACCTCTACAAGGATCTCATCCGAAGCGACGCTCGTGGCTTCAAACTCCAGCCAAACCATTTGACCATCCAGAGTGGACGGGGCGGAATTTGTGGCGGCCGAGTACACCGGTTTATTCTGAATAGATCGCGGCGTGAGCGTTTTTTCGCCTTGTTTCACAGTGAACTGAAAGCTCTGCCAGAAGTTTTCTGGGCGAAGCGTAGCCTTCTGCGCAGGAGAAGCAGATGGCGCTTGCGGGCTTCGTTCGGATTCCGGAAATGCGCCTGGCAGCATGAGTCGAATCCGTACTACAACAGTGTCGCCACGCTGACGATAATCCTGCACGGCCTGAGGTTCGGTGTAGTCGCTCAAGTTTTTCCTGGATTTATCCACAACCTGTGCGAAGGGCGTAAGTACCTCGATTTCAGCAATATGAGGACCCGTTGGCGCGATGTTCGTGACCTGCTTGGAATAGGGCGCAAGGAATTCGGCGGTCGCCTGATCGTTCCGTTGGCCGAGGACCCATGCGTCGTGGACGGCGGCCGGAGTCAGAGGCACATCGTATGCGGAGAGCTGTGGTACCAAGGAGAGAGCCGTTAGAAAAACCAACGGGCAAACGACCCAAGGCCGGCTCACGCGTCCCGACCGCGCCGGGCACACTTCATCTATCA
Organism: uncultured Acidobacteriota bacterium; assembly: GCA_963832615.1. Classification (GTDB taxonomy): domain Bacteria; phylum Acidobacteriota; class Terriglobia; order Acidiferrales; family UBA7541; genus Acidiferrum. The sequence continues at coordinate 403,973 of CAWHVA010000021.1, read as the reverse complement.
TTTTGTTTAGATGCAATGGTTGGCGAAATGGACTTGTTTCCGGGCGAATGCGCGTCCCTCCGTGGGCCGAACGTCCCAAGTCAGTACTAGGTGGACGGTTGATAAATAGCGGGCCGCACCAAGACGGACCAAGTCCTTACTTCTGTGCGCGATGCGTTCGGCCCGCAGTATGCAAAAGTTGCTGCCAGGGCGAAAAAAAAACATAAACCTGCCCTAAAGGACAGGCTGTAATCCTTTAACAATTGGACACTTAGGATTCGGTGTCGTTGGCCATTGGCGTGCGTTATTGCGGTACGTCATGGAAACGAAAGTAACGGAAGGACTGAGCGCTCCAGTACCTCAAGAGAAGCTGGCCACCGCAAGTCCTGAAGTCGCGAGTTCTGGAATCGCGACACCCAAGTGGCGTGAACGCGTCTCCGCCCTCAAGAATATACCGCCGGTTCTTCGCATGGTCTGGGAAGCAGCTCCTGGAGTCATCGCCGCAGGGCTAGCTTGCCGAGTAATTGTCGCTCTGATTCCCCTGGCTGCTTTGGCGGTCACGCGCGTCATCGTCAACGACATCGTTGATTTCCGGGCGCACGGAGGCACGCTACCACACAATTTTTGGTGGCTGGTAGCGTTGGAATTCACTCTGGCCGGCGTTTTGGCGGGGATTCTGATCCGCATGGTGAATTTCTTTGAGATTGTGCTGGCGGACCGCTACAGCAAGCACATCAGCACCAAAATCATGGAGCATGCTTCGCGACTGGACCTGACGTCGTTCGAGGATCCGCTCTTCTACGACAAGATGGAGCGGGCCCGCGTTCAGGGCACGGACCGCATTGTGATGATTCAATCGACCGGCCAGTTGATCCAGCAGTTGGTCACCACCATGAGCCTTGCGGGCGGCATCATTTTCTTGTCTCCGTGGATTCTAGCGGTGTTGGTGGCCTGCGTGATTCCCGCGTTTCTGGGGGAGACACATTTCGCGTTCATGGGGTATTCGCTGAACTTCAAGCAGACCCCTGCGAAACGCGAAATGGACTACCTCCGGATCGTCGGTGGCAGCAAGGAAAGCGCCAAGGAGCTAAAGCTTTTTGGTTTGGCGCCGTTTTTGGTGGGACGCTACACCAAGCTCTCGAACAAGCTGCACGCGCAAAACGTTGGGTTGGCAAAGCGACGGCTGTGGGTTGGTGCGGCCTTCACGTTACTTGGGGCGCTCGGATACTACGGAAGCTACGCCTTCGTGATCTACAAGACCGTCACCGGAAAGCTGGACATCGGCACGTTTACCTTCATGACTGGTGCGATCGCGCTGGCCAGTTCGAATATCCAGTCGGTATTTACGACTTTCTCGACCATCGCGGATCAAGCGATGTTCATCACCGACCTGCTGGACTTTTTCGGTCTGCAGCCGCGGGTGTTTTCCAAACCGCATGCTCTGCCAGCTCCGCGGCCGATTCGAACCGGATTTGAGTTTCAGGATGTCTCTTTTGCTTATCCCGGGCAGACCCGGCTCGTGTTGAGCAACGCCAGCTTCAAGCTGGAACCCGGCGAGCGGATCGCGTTAGTTGGCGAGAATGGCCAGGGCAAGACGACCATCGTCAAGCTCCTCACTCGTTTGTACGACCCAACCGGTGGGCGAATTCTGCTGGACGGCGTGGATCTGCGCGAATACCAACTGGAAGATTTGTGGAAGGAAATCGGAGTCATCTTCCAGGATTTCATGCGCTACGACATGACCGCGGCGGAGAACATCGGCATCGGACGGATCGAAGATCAGGACAATGTGTTCCGGGTACGGTCGGCGGCTCAAAAGAGCTTGGCCGAACAGGTCATCCGCAAGCTTCCTAAAGGCTACGAACAAATTCTGGGACGGCGATTTGAGGGTGGCGTCGATCTGTCGGGCGGGGAGTGGCAGAAGATCGCACTCGCCCGCGCCTATCTGCGGGATGCCCAGGTGCTGATTCTGGACGAGCCGACAGCGGCGCTGGACGCGCGGTCGGAGCACGAAGTGTTCGAACGCTTCGCGGAGCTCACCAAGGGCAAGATGGCTCTACTGATTTCGCACCGCTTCTCCACGGTGAAAATGGCGGATCGGATCTTGGTTCTGGAAAACGGAAGAATTGCCGAGCAAGGGCCTCACGAACAGCTCCTGATGAACAAGGGACGTTACGCGGAGATGTTCGAACTGCAGGCGGCAAGTTACCGATAACGAGGACGACCTGATGGCTACGCAACAGCAACCTGCTTTTGACGCAAATCAACCGCTGCCAACCAACGGCGCGCTGAGAAACGCCGGGTGGAAGAAGGACTATTGTGGGTCGGCGTCGCAGCGAAGTGGAAGCGTCCACTACGGCCAGATCTGGCTCGGTGCAATTCTCGAAGCCCAGTCGTGGAAAGTCCGCGACGAGAGCAAGCGTATCCCAGCGTTCGAGGCCAAGTGGGAATCGACGAAAGAATCGATCGAAGCGAAAACCCAGGTGTTGCGAAATATTATCTCAGCGGGAGGTAAGCTGGCGGGCGACGCGGAAATCCTGTTCGGAAGCTCCAACGTGCTTCGTCAGGCGCTGCAGCAAACCAAGGTGGCTGTGCGCAAGGCCGGGGATCTGCCTCAGGTTCACGCCGACGAGGGGACCGTCCTGCCGCGGGCATATGCAGCGGTGGCAAGTTACCTGGAGGCCGTGGGGTACGAATTCGACGAAAAAACGTTTGAGCAGTATTTCACGGCGATTCAGGAAACTGTCGCGTTCGAGATGCGCGAACTATGGCAACTGCAACCCTTCGCCAAGTTGGCGCTGCTTGAGTCGGTGGCCGCTTTAGCGGAACGGCTGGACGCCGCCGCTCCGTTGCCATCCAGTAATGCGACAGCCGCTGCACCGGAGAGATTCGCAAAGGAATATTTTGGCGCACCGAGCCTCGTTACGTTGATCTCCAGCATGCGGCGCATCGATGGCGCTGACTGGAACGAACTGTTCGAGCAGGTGAATGCAGTCGAACAAATACTGCGCCGAGATCCTTGCGACGCCTACGCTCAAATGGATTTTGAGAGCCGCGACAATTACCGCAAAACCATCGCTCAGTTGGCGAAGCGATCAGAAGCGAGCGAGCAGGAAGTGGCGCGCAAGACCGTGGAGTTGGCGCGTCCGATCCATGCTTCTCCGAATGTGCGCGTGCGGGACCGTCAATCCCACGTCGGCTATTACCTGGTGGGCGACGGCCGGAAAGAGCTGGAGCAAGCCATCGAATACCGTCCGACGTTCGCAGAGCGGAACCAGCGGATGGTCAAACGGTGGCCCGATTTCTCGTACATTTTGGCGATCGAGCTGGTGACGTTAGCGTTGATGGCGGCTGCGGTTCTGGGTGGCAAGAGCAAACCCGGCTGGCTGGTCGTGGCCCTGTTCCTTTTGCCGGCGGCAGAGTGCGCGGTCGCATTGGTGAACCAGCTGGCCACCATGTTGTTTGAGCCGAAAGCGCTGCCGAAGCTTGATTTTGCCAAGGGTGTACCAGCTGAATTCACGACGATGGTTGTCGTTCCGACGCTGCTGACGAGCGAAGAACAGATGATCCGCGCGGTGCGCGACCTGGAGATCCGATTTCTAGCCAATCGGGATGCCAACATCCACTTCGCACTCTTAACGGACCCACCGGACGCGGCACAGCAGTTCGACGACAAAGATAAATTGGCCAGCCAATGCGCGCAGCTGATCGAGTCGATGAACGCAAAATATATGGCCGAAGGGATGGGATCATTTTTCCTGTTCCACCGGCATCGCGCGTACAACCCGTCGGAAGGTATTTGGATGGCATGGGAACGGAAGCGCGGGAAATTGTTGGACTTCAACAAATTACTTCTGGGCACGAGCGACAATTTCCCGGTCAAGGCTGGGAATCTCGCGGTGCTGCCGTTGGTCAAATATGTGGTCACGCTGGATTCCGACACGCAATTGCCGCGGGACGCGGCGCATCGGTTGGCCGGAGCCATCGCGCACCCATTAAATCGCGCGGTGATCGACCCGACGTCGAATACGGTGGTTGACGGTTACGGTATTCTTCAGCCTCGCGTGGACATCAGCATCCAGTCCGCCAACCGTTCGCGACTGGCGGCGATTTTCTCAGCGGACGCGGGCTTTGATATCTATGCACGTGCGGCATCTGACGTATACCAGGACCTGTTCAGCGAAGGCAGCTTCACCGGCAAAGGAATTTACGAGGTCGAGACCTTCCAGCAGGTGCTGGAGCACAGGTTCCCCTGCAACGTCGTTCTGAGCCACGACATGATCGAGGGTTCCTACGCGCGCGCGGGCCTGGTATCGGACATCGAGGTTGTGGACGACTACCCGTCGCATATGAGCGCGTTCAGCCGGCGCAAGCACCGCTGGGTGCGCGGCGATTGGCAAATCATTTTCTGGCTGTTGCCACGCGTACCGGATTTCTTCGGTAAGAGGGTGCCCAATCCGCTGTCCGTGATTTCGCGCTGGAAGATATTGGACAACCTGCGCCGCAGTCTGACGGAAATTGCAACGTTTGTTATGTTCCTTAGCGGTTGGCTGCTCTTCCCCGGGAAGGCGCTGTATTGGACGCTGGCGACGCTTGCGGTGATTGCGCTGCCGACCTACTGGCAGTTCGCGATGACCATCTTGCGCGCAGGCCGAGCGCTCTTTACAACCGTTTTCTGGAAGAACTGGGCGGCGGATTTCGGAATCTCCCAGGTGAACCTGTTCTTGCGCGTCGCTTCTCTATGCCACCAGAGCCTAATCACTCTCGACGCGATCGTGCGGTCGGTTGTACGCATGACCGTAACGCACGAAAGACTTCTTGAATGGGAGACCGCTGCCGAAGCGGAAAGCAGCTACGGCAAGAAGAGTCCGGTCGAAACGTACTTGCAAGTTGTGCCCTGGCTGAGTTTTCTCATTGGCTTGTTTATTGCCATCGAGCGCAAGGAAGCGTTCATGGCCGCATTGCCTCTGTTGGTTCTGTGGGGGCTGTCCAAGCCAATCGAGCAGTGGTTTGACCTGCCGGCACGGACAGAAGACACGAAGATTGACGCCGAGAACAAGGCATTGCTCCGCCTGTCCGCATTGCGCACCTGGCGGTTGTTCCGGGAATTCAGCACCGCGGAAGAGAACTGGCTGATTCCCGATACGATTCAAAAGCCTGATTCGCTGGTAGTTCACCGAATTTCGACGACGAATCTTGGATTGCTTTTCAACGCGCGCTTGGCCGCCGTTGACCTTGGTTTTCTCACGATGCCGGAGTTCGTTACGGATACCGAAAGAACGCTGGATTCCGTCGATCGCATGCCCAAGCACAACGGGCAGATGTACAACTGGTACGACAATGTGACTCTGGAAGCCTGTAAGCCGCGATTTGTTTCGGCGGTGGATAACGGCAATTTAGTCTGCGCGTTGTGGACCGTGAAGCAAGGCTGCCTGGGCGCCATCGGCGAGCCGATCTTCCGCCCGGAGGTTTTGCAGGGCGTTCGAGATCATCTCGACACGATCGAGGAATTGTTTAGAGCCGAAGGCCAGGAGGATTCCCTTCTGGCAGGCGCGCGGGAAATGAAACAGCGGATTGGCTCTCTGGGTAAATCACCAGCCACGTGGCTGGAAGGCCTGACGGGCTGCGAGCGCGTGATCGTGGCACTGGCGAAAAAGCTATCGTCGGACGCGATCGAGAGCGAAGCACGATGGTGGGTGTACGAGTTGCGCCTGCGCATCTCTCACCTCGAAAGCCTGGTGTATGACTTTGCACCATGGTTGCAGCCCCAGTTCGCGAAGTGCTGCGCAGACCCATCCATACTGGAAATCGTTCAGCCGGAGAAATTGACGCTCGAAGCGTTGCCGAAGATTTGCCACGCACTCGATCAGAAAATTTGGCGAGTACTTGAGGAGGGCGGCTCCAATATCGACTCGCGCTCCGCGTTGCAATTGTTGCGATCGGCGGTCGCCAGGACCAGCAGCATCGCCAAGAGCATTACCACGCGCCTGGAACGCCTTGCGGAGCGGGCGGACACGCTGGCAAAGAGCATGGATTTCAAGTTCTTCCTCGATTCAAAGAAAAAGCTTCTGTTCACCGGCTACAACGTGGAGGAAGGTAAATTTACTCCGAGCCACTACGACCTGTTGGCCTCCGAAGTCCGGGCTGGCGTTTTCGCTGCCATCGCCAAAGGCGAAATTCCACAAGAGAGCTGGATGGCGTTGGAAAGGCGCTTCACCAACTACGAGAACGAACATGTCTTGCTGTCATGGACCGGGACGATGTTCGAGTATTTGATGCCGCTGCTGTGGATGAAAATATACCCGAACACGATTTTGGACCGCACCGCTCAGGGAGCAGTGCGCAGTCAGATGAAATACGCGGAGCTTAAGTCGATTCCGTGGGGGATTTCCGAAGCCTCCTGCTCGAAGATCAATAGCGCGGGTCACTATCATTACGAAGCGTTCGGCGTCCCTGGACTGGCGATCAGCCGCGATCTATCGCGCGACCTCGTCGTGTCTCCCTATTCAACGTTCCTCAGCTTGCTCGTGGATTCCAAGAGCGCTGTGGAAAATATTCGTCGCATGAAGGATCTCGGCTGGCTGGGTTCGTACGGGTTTTACGAATCGGCGGATTTCACGCCTTCCCGGCTCACCGAAGGAAAGAAATTTGAAATTGCGCGTTGCTGGCTGGCGCACCATCAGGGTATGAGTTTGATGGCAGTCGCCAACATCCTGTGCGACGGATCGTCACAGCGCAGATTCCACGCGGAACCCATGGTGGCAGCTACCGAACGGCTGCTCCACGAGAAAGCGCCGCGGACCTCGCAGTTTGAAGCTTCAGCCGCGGCAGAGGACGAAGCGCTTGAGAGCGCCGGCGCGGCCGAAAGCGCCAAAGCTGGACAAGAAAACTGGGGCGCGGCTCCGAAATTCAACACTGCGGCGTGAAGACTTCGCTGCCCTATCGCAGCTCTCTACACGATTCACTGTATTGCTCAAAACTACATACACCTCTTAACTAGATTGAGGGACGTTCATTCCTGCCGACCGATCGCCGAGCGGTCCAGCGGCAACGCTCCTGGCCAGGGTCCGACAGACTCGTGGTCATCCAACTTTTGGATTAAGGTGTCCTATGGCAACTTCCAAATCAGCTCTTACCGACAACGTCAGCGCAAAAACGCCGCGAATTGTCGGCGAAACCGAAAGGCAAGACTTTGAGCAAGCTTTGCGACGTCGTGTGTCCGAGCGGGCGTACCGTCTATTTGAGTCTTCTGGGCACGAACATGGAAACGACCGCGCGCACTGGCGACAAGCCGAGGGTGAAGTCTTACAGCACGGACTCGAGATCCGCGAATCCGGCAGTTGGCTGTCCATCAACGCATATCTCCCCGATGTATCGGCTGAGGACATTCAAGTCTACCTGGAGCCCAATCGCGTCATCGTGCGAGCAGAAAAGACGCAGACCGTTCAAAACTTGGAGTCTCAGAAACAAGGGATCACCGAACGGGAGTTGTTTCTAGCGGAAGAACTGAACGCGCAAATCGATCCAAGCACCGCCAGCGCGGCCTTCAAAGATCAAAGGTTGACCCTCATGATCAAGAAGCACTTCCCGGAAAACCGCCACGCCGCTGCTCAGTAACGCAGCACTCTAAGGCTGACCCCCGCAGAGCCTTGATCGCATATAATAGCCGTCCGCGGATGATCGACTACCAGCCTATTCGGCCATCGACGCTGGGGGCGACTCGCGGTCCCAGCGGATGTTGGCGGTTCTCCGTGTGGGCGCCGCACCGCGAAAAAGTTGAGCTTCATTTGCTGTCGGAGCGCTCTCACAGCATCCCTATGAGGCGCGATGAGCTTGGCTATTATCACGCCAGTGTGGAGGAGGCGAGCGCAGGCTCGCAGTACTTCTACCGACTTGATGGCGCCGTCGAACGGCCCGATCCTGCGTCGCGTTTTCAGCCCGACGGCGTGCATGGCGCGTCGCAAGTCGTCGATCCCGCCGACTTTTCCTGGAGCGACGCTGATTGGAAGGGCCTCTCACTTGAAGACGCTGTCTTCTACGAGCTTCATGTCGGCACGTTCAGCCCGGAGGGGACCTTTGCAGCCTTAATTCCCCATCTCGATCGGTTGGCGGATATAGGCGTGACGACCGTGGAGCTCATGCCCATCGCTCAATTCCCGGGTGGACGCAACTGGGGCTATGACGGCGTTTTCCCGTTCGCGACACAGAACACCTATGGATCGCCTCGCGATTTGCAGAAATTTGTAAGTGCGGCCCATGCGCGAGGTCTTGCCGTTGCACTGGACGTTGTCTACAACCATCTCGGCCCCGAGGGCAACTATCTCTCGGAATATGGCCCCTATTTTACGAATCACTATCACACTCCCTGGGGAGCAGCGCTGAATTTTGACGGGCCTCAGAGCGATGAGGTGCGTTACTTCTTCATCCAAAGCGCTCTTTGCTGGCTGGAACAGTTTCATATCGACGCTCTACGTCTAGACGCAATCCACGGCATTTTCGATGCGAGCGCATTCCCCTTTCTCGCCGAACTGTCGACGGCGGTCGCGTCGCTGTCCACTCGACTGAACCGCAAGATTCACCTGATCGCGGAGAGCGATCTGAATGACGCGCGCACGATCGCGTCCATCGAACGAGGCGGAACGGGAATGGATGCGCAATGGAGCGACGATTTCCACCATTCGGTGCACACGCTACTGACGCGGGAAAATTCCGGCTATTACGCGGACTTTGGCGATATCCATCATTTGGCGGAAATAATTCAGAATGGCTGGTACTACTCGGGGCAATATTCGCGACATCGACAACGCAAGTTCGGCAATACCCCGCCGAATTCCCAAAGTTCGAAATTTGTGGTCTGCGACCAAAACCACGATCAGGTGGGCAATCGTGCCGCGGGCGACCGGCTCAGCCGTCTGGTTAGCTTCGAGAGCCTGAAACTCGCGGCGGGCATTACAATATTGTCCTCTTTCGTGCCGCTTTTATTTATGGGCGAAGAATACGGCGAAACCGCGCCGTTCCTCTATTTTACAAGTCATGGCGACCCGGAACTTGCCGAGGCCGTTCGGCGCGGACGTGAGACGGAGTTCGCGCGCTTTAAGTGGCATGTAGAGGTTCCCAACCCGCAGGCCGAGTCCACTTTTGCTGCGTCAAAATTGAACCGGGCCCTGGCAAGCCAGGAACCTCATCGCACGCTGGAGCGATTCTACAAAGCGTTGTTGCGCTTTCGACGCAACCAGCGGTTAGCCGAGGCGCAGCTGGTGGCGGTCACAGAATTCCCAGATGAGCGCGCGCTGTTGACATTGCGATCCGCAGGCTCGACCCTTCTTGCAGCGCTATTCCATTTCGGCGACAATCCGGCCACACTTACGATAGAACTCCCGTCCGGCACATGGGAAAGCAGAATCGACTCCGCTGATCCTGAGTGGTTAGGACAGGGAGGGTCGCTACCGAAACTGGTCGTAAGCGGCCCCTTTCAAGTGAACATACAGGACCGATCTTTCATCGTTCTGGAACGTTCGAGCCCATCGGACTGATTGATGTCGACGCCGCCCACAGCACTTATTTCCGCCACCTACCGATTGCAGTTCAATAAAAACTTCACGTTTCAGGACGCCGCCAAAATCGTCGACTATCTTGCGGAACTGGGCATCACGCATGTGTACGTGTCGCCTATTTTGAGCGCCCGGCACGGAAGCACGCATGGCTACGACGCGATCGATCCGACACGCCTCAATCCTGAACTGGGGACCGAGGCAGACTTCGCTGCGTTGCTGGGCAAACTCCGGGAGCGCGGCCTGGGATTGATTCTCGACATCGTGCCGAATCATATGTCCGCCAGCAGCGAGAACTCCTGGTGGATGGACGTGCTCGAGAACGGGCCACAATCCGCATACGCCTCATACTTCGACATTGACTGGCGACCTCCGTCTCGAACGCTCGAGGGCAAGGTCCTTCTTCCGGTTCTAGGCCGCCCTTTTGGGGAGGCCCTCGAACATCAGGAGCTTAAGCTCGTCTTGATGGAAGGGAAATTTTTTGTTCAATATTTCGAATCGCTCTTCCCGCTGGCTCCCTCTACCTATCACCTGATACTGAAACGTCGCCTCAATGAACTCCGGACGCTCCTGGGTGAAGACTCGCCTGCATATCAGGAGTATTCCGGAATTGTTGCGGCTGCGGCCGCACTTTCCGCTACCGGACAAAACCAGGAAGCTGCTGGAGAGCGGCGGCTTCAATTCGAATCCCTCCGCCAGAGACTGCGGCAATTGGTTTCGGAGGACGTTAAGATCAGCGATTTTATTCAGCAAAATCTCAAGGGTCTCGAGGGGAACCCCAAGGAACCCTCCACTTTCACTTCGCTTGAGAGTCTCCTGGCGGAGCAGCACTATACCCTGGCCTACTGGCAAAACGTCAACGAGGAAATTAACTATCGCAGATTTTTCACGATCAATGATCTCGTAGGCATGCGCATGCAAGATCCGCTGGTCTTCGATGCGACGCACGCGCTGGTGCTCCGCATGGTGGAGCAAAAATCAGTGACCGGCTTGCGAATCGATCACATCGACGGTCTTCGCGATCCCCTCGGTTACTTACGTCAGCTCAGCGAACGCGTGGGCTCGGATACGCGTTCGGTTGAATCTCTATCCGTTCCTGTCTTCGTGGAGAAAATCCTGGCGCGAGATGAGTCCCTGCCGACCAGCTGGCCGGTGGCCGGAACCACCGGGTATGAATTCGCAAACGCGCTCAATTGTTTGTTCGTTGACCCGAAAGGCGCAAAAGCGATTGAACACGTGTATTCGAAGTTTCTCGGACGGGACGTAATCTACGACGACGTGCTGTATCAAAAGAAAAAGCTGGTTATGTCTACGCTCCTGGGCGGTCGAAATGCGTTCGCTCGGGCATCAATTTCAAGTCCTGGCCCGGGACGACCGGCACGCCAGGGAAATACCTCGTGCTGAATTGGAGCAAGCGTTGATCGAAACGACGGCACAACTCTCCGTCTATCGAACGTACATTCGGAACCTAGAGGTCTCCGCTCAGGATGAGCAGCGAATCGAACAAGCATTAAGCAACGCACGGACGAGAACTCCACAGCCGCATCTTCGAAGTTTAGATTTTCTGCGCGACGTGCTGTTGCTGCTAAATCAACCTCATTTACTGGCCGGCCAGCGTGAAGCCCGGCTCGCATTCACAATGCGCTGGCAGCAATTTACGGGCCCGATCATGGCGAAAGCCTTCGAAGATACTTTTCTCTACATCTACAATCCCCTGATTTCCCTGAACGAGGTAGGAGGAGAGCCGCGCCCCTCGACCGCAACTTCAGCGGACTTTTCCAAGTTCATCCTCGATCGCCAGAGCGATTTTCCTCACGCCTTGAACGCCACGACGACGCACGACACCAAGCGCGGTGAAGATGTTCGTGCGCGCATCAGTGTTCTTTCTGAGGTTCCCGACGAGTGGCGAGAGCATCTAGATCGCTGGTCGAAGCTGAATGCCAGACACAGGAAGTCGATCGAGGGTCAGCCCGTACCCGATCGCAACGAAGAGATATTTCTGTACCAGACACTGCTGGGCGCCTGGCCTGCCGAGGCAGGCAATCTTGCCACGCTATCGGACAGGATACAGGCCTACGTGATCAAGGCGACACGCGAGGCGATGGTGCACACGCGCTGGACTCAGCCCAATCTGCGTCATGAAAAGGCGCTGCAAGCTTTTGTCGCTTCGATCGTTAGACCAGGAAGTAACAACGAATTCCTGCGCGATTTCGTTCCATTTCAGGAACGAATTGCTTACTACGGCATGATGAATGGCCTGAGCCAGACGCTTCTGAAGATTGCGTCGCCTGGGATTCCAGACTTTTATCAAGGGGCCGAACTCTGGGACCTGCGCCTGGTCGATCCCGACAATCGCCAGCCCGTCGATTTCGACAAACGCGAAACTATCCTTGCGAATTTGCCGCATGCAGACGAAGTGGGATTGGCAATGCTAAGCGATCTTACGCACAACTGGCGCGATGGGCGCGTTAAGCTCTACCTGATTTGTAAAGCGCTGCATTTTCGCGCGCAGAATGCAGCGCTTTTTTCGAAAGGTGCGTTTCTGACCTTGGAAGGCCGCGGAAAGCGCCACGAACATGTGGCGGTGTTAGCCCGGCGATACCAGAAAGACTGGGCTCTCATCATTGTGCCGCGATGGCTGGCGCGGGCATGCTATCCAATGCATTTCGACGGGTCCGAGCGCTTCTGGGCTAATACTGAAATCGAGTTGCCAAAGGCGGCCCCCACACTGTGGAAGAACTTGTTTACGGGGGAGGTATTCGAAACCGATGGAGCTGGAGGACAACCACGCCTTGAAGTCGGGCACCTGCTGAAACATTTTCCAGTCGCGCTGGTGAGCGGAGCCACATCTTCAGCGCACGCAAAAAAGAAGCGCTGAATTTCTGTGCTGGTTTGATGAGTTTAAAAATGAGCGGATGGTCACTTCGACAGTAGCTTCGAAATTCCTTGAAGCGGAATCCCCACCCAGGTCGGCCGATTGTTAAGTTCATAGCCGAGTTCATAAATGGCTTTCTCCAGTAAGTGAAGCTCCAGCAGAGTGCGCGTATCCTCCTCGCTTTTCGGCAAATAGGATGCTGCGCCCGCGGTCAAAAAATATTTCGCCAGAAATCGATCCGCAACCCAGGCGTTCCAGGATTCCGCCCAAGCGCTCAATCTGCCCGCGTCCACCACATGCATTTTGCTCTCACCCAACAACGGCGCAAATGCCGCATAGTGGAACGACCGGAGCATTCCGGCAACATCCTGGAGCGGCGACCGCTTGATGCGCCGCTCCGCAATCGGCCGCGCCGGCTCGCCTTCGAAATCAATAATCATGAAATCGGATTCAGTGCGAAGGACTTGTCCAAGATGATAGTCTCCGTGGATTCGAGTCCGCATCGCCTGAATCGGCCTGCTCAGGGCCCCACGAAACCGACTGGCGATTACTTCTTCTTGTCTGGCCAATTCGATGGCTTTGATCTGCTGATCCTCCGGAAGAGTCGGAATCTTGTCTCGCAACAAGCTGAATACTCGGGTCATCAGACTGACGACGGATTGCTCCAGACTTCGCTGAAACTCCATTGTAAACGCCTCTGGAACGAAAGAGGAATCGTGCGGCTCCGAGGCCAAAGCCAAATGCATTTCGGCTGTTCTCTGCCCGAGTAGTTCCGCTGAACCTAGATACGGAATCACCGCGGCGCGTGCAAACTCGGGAACGCCCGGATCCTCGCCTCGCGATTCGCCGCCGCTTCGAGCCGCGCTATCGCTCAAGTGTCTTCCCACTCCATCATAAAATTCCGCTAGAGAACGCAACGTGTAGCTCCAGGCGTCTCCTTCGTTAGGCACGAATTGCTGCAGGATGCCCTGCACGCTGCGCTTTCCATCCCGGCTGTGGTACTCCAGCGAACCGGCCAGCAGCGGAACATTGGCAAAGGACGTTTTCTCCGTAAGGAATTTCCCGATCTCGAGATCCGGATTGATGCCTTCCTGTATCCTCCGGAATAGTTTCATGATCAGAAGGCTCCCATAGATGACGGAAGTATTGCTCTGCTCCGCACCAGCAGCCCTGGGCTTCAGTCTCTCCGCAGACGGCGGATTGAGGCGCGAATAGGCTGCCGTCTGCAGCGCTCGGAGTTCACCCTTTTCACCTTGTAGGGTTGCCTTTTGTTGAATCAATTCGAGAAGCGCACTAAGAAATTCTTCGTTCTTCACGGCGTCCGTCAGTACCAAAGGCGGGGCGCCTGGATCGGTCTGCACCGTTAAAGAGGCGAGTTCGCCATCTGCGGCTGGTGTGGCATCCGCTGCGCGAAGCACCGGCACGGCGTACGATTCATCGGTACTATCCGCATATTTCACGGTGACCGTCAGCAGGAGCGCTTCTTGGGATGGAAGGGGAAAAGGAACAACGTCGGTGAGTTCAGCCGAACTGATTTTGCGCGCCTTGCCCCCAAACCATCTTTGCTTCATTAGAAACTCGGGGAGTTGCCCGGCGAGCGAGATTCGCAATTGCGGGTAAAATTCCTTGCCAACCCCGACATCAGCCATGACTTGCTCTTTCCGGCGCCGCAACCTATCAGGTAGCGCCTCAAATCCACTTCACAGAGGCTGCAATTCGTCTGTTTTGTCTTCCTTTTTTTCTCCTAGCGATCTCTCGAGAAACGCCCGGGCAAGTCCCTGCCCTCCGAGCCCAAATGCAATCGCCAATCCCAGCATGAATGCTCCAAAAACGATCGAAAACGCCGCAATCACGGTCTGCCTCGCAACGCCAAGCTCATCCAACGCCATCGCGATGGCAAGAATCCAAATCCCGAATCGAATCGACCAACTCAACATCTTAGGCGATGCGTACCCTGCGTTGACAGCCGCGAGCAGCGCCGCGCGCGACAAAAAGTTCGCAATCACCAGCCCCAGGAACAAAATGAGCATCGCCACAACAATTTCCGGCAGTAATCGCAGCAGCCGTGAAATCTGTTCCTGAAGACCCGCAATATTCAGGATGCTGATCCCGACCAGTATGAAGCCGAGTAAGGTGATCCAGAAAACGGAGCGGCTCAGAACCTCCGTCATGGAAGGAAGTGCCGCCATTCGCAGCACTCGCGAGGCTCCCGCTTCTTCCGAGAGCCGATCCAGTTTCGTGAGCCGCAGGACGGCCCGCACGACGTACTTCAACGCATAAGCCACCAGCAGGCCCGACAGAATGATTACCAGCATCACGACGAGGCGGGGCAGGAACTCCGCGATCATATGAAAGAGATTTAGGTAGGCCTGTTGTAGTCCTTGAACGATCGTGTCTTTCATCGTTTCACCTCAGCTTTCGCCTTCCATCGTTCGATCAGGTATGGCTTCTGGCGTTCGAATTCAAGGCATAAGGCCTCCGAATCGGCCTCGATTTCCTCCGGCGTCGAATTCCCGTGTTCCAGCAGGAAGGAATAGAGTTGCCCGCGATACAGTGGAACGAGCGCCTGCAAGATGTGGTCGCGAGCGATTACGGTTCGATGATAAGAGGCCGCGAATTCGTAAAGCGTTCGCACCCACGGTTCGGAACCGAAGTGAAACTTGTCTGGTTCAAGCGCTGCTATCTCTCTAATTTGTTTGTAGGTGTCTGCACTAAGAATTGAGGATAAGACCGTGTCCAAATCTTTTACGCCGCTTCGAAACAATTCGAGCATTTTTTCTTGCCGGGAAGGCGCATCCTCCGGCGTCAATTCGTGGTCCGACCCAAATGTTGGCACCGCCTCGGTCCCGGTGCGGTCCATCCAATGATCCTGAAAAGTTTCGAAGCACCAGAACAAGTTCCCCACGGTTTGCCGAATTGCTTCCACCAGGTCCGGACCTGTCCGCGGCGGAGGAGCTTTCGGTCCGAGGAAAGACTGGCAGCACTTCATCCCCGAACAAATCGCGCTGACCGCCATCCAGGCTTCCGGCCGCGTCCGAACCGCCTCGGCACCCCACGAATTCTGGCTCAAGCATTCGGAAGCCAGGCGTCCTGAAAATCCCCATTCATCGGAGTACATCTCGCGAATGCGAAGCCCGAACACCGCGCGGCTCATGGGATACAGCAGATTCCGAGCCAGCAAACCCTGGAATCTGGTGCGTGAATAGAGGGGAGCAACAAACGCAAAATCCTGCCGGTAAGCGGGACGCAGCAAATTCGCTACCCAGGACGGATCCAGATTGGTCGTTGCCGGAGAAACGATCGCGCACGATCGCGCACGCAACAGATCCGCAGCCGCGAGAACCGTTCGCAGCGCCATCCCTTGCGAGGGCGACCTCGCGTATTGCGTGGTTACTCGATGAACAGTCCGCAAAGAAGTGATTCCGCGGTGTACCCCGGCCTTCCGCCCGTTCATATTGAGAATGGCTTCGGTAGTGTGGTCGACAGAGCCGCCGTCCACATTCAGAATCACGACTCGATCGCGGACAAAATTCTGTTGGTAGCTGTCCTCGATGGCCTGCACGGCTTGCACCACCGTGCTTGCATTGTTGTACGTCGGTATGGCCACCAGCAGGTCGACTTCGCCCACACTCATCAGTTGGCGTAGAAAATCGTCTCCGAGAAGGATGTCTTCCGCCAAGTGAGAGTTCGCTCCTAATGCGTTCGTACCCGCCGACAAAGCAGGTTCAGAAATCTTTGCTCAATGAAGAAAAAAGTTCAAATCCGGCGAAGGCGGAACCAGAAAAACTGATACGGCGCCAGCGTCAATAGATACGGCAATTCACCAATCCTGGGAAATAGGTTTCTGCCAAACATCTCTATCGGGATGTGGCCTTTGTAGCTCTGAAGATTGAGTTCGACCGCTTGCGCTGAGCTTGACAGGTTGTTCACCACCAAAACCTTCTCTTCGCCCAACTGCCGCACGTAAGCCAGAACCCTGTGATTGGATGGGCTCAGGAACTCGATGGATCCCCGGCTGAACACACGGAACGAGTTCCGCGTCTGGATCACCGACTTCGTCCACGACAGTAGTGAGTGCTCCGACCGGCGTTGCGAATCCACATTGATTGCCTGATACCCATAAACAGGATTTGAGATCAACGGCGAGTACAAGCGTTCCGGGTCGGAGGAAGAAAATCCCGCGTTCCAGCCTCCATTCCATTGCATCGGTGTTCGCACGCCATTCCGGTCGCCAAGGTAGATGTTGTCTCCCATTCCGATTTCATCGCCGTAGTAGATGATAGGCGTTCCCGGCATCGAAAGCAGCAACCCATTCAGCAGCTCGATTCGCCGCCGGTCGTTCTCCATCATGGGAGCCAGCCGGCGGCGAATCCCCAGGTTGATACGCATGGCCTTGTCGTTCGCGAACGCGTCGTACATGTAGTCGCGCTCGATGTCCGTCACCATTTCCAGCGTCAGCTCATCATGATTCCGCAAGAAAATGCACCACTGGCAATCGTCGGGAATCTGCGGCGTCTGCTCCAGAATCTCGATGATCGGCTTGCGATCTTCCAGTTTGACAGCCATGAACATTCTGGGCATCAACGGAAAGTGAAAAGCCATGTGGAACTCGTCCGAGTTGCCAAAGTAATCGCGGACGTCCGCCGGCCATTGATTCGCCTCCGCCAGCAGCATCTTCCCCGGATAGGCCAGATCCAGTCGCTTGCGTAGCTCCTTGATCACCCCATGCGTCTCGGGCAGGTTCTCGCAGGAAGTGCCTTCACGTTCCACCAGATAGGGCACCGCGTCGAGCCGAAACCCGTCCACGCCAATCTCACACCAAAACTTCATTACCTCCCACATTACTTCGCGCACCGCGGGATTATCGAAGTTCAAATCCGGCTGATGACTGAAGAACCGGTGCCAGTAATACGATTTGGAAATCGGATCCCACGACCAGTTGGACATCTCGGTATCGAGAAAAATGATACGAACACCCTGATACCGACTATCGGTGTCGCTCCACACGTACCAATCACGTTTCGGATTGTCCCGGGAGCTTCGTGCTTCGTGAAACCACGGATGTTGGTCCGAAGTGTGATTCATCACCAGTTCGGTGATCACGCGGATCCGCCGGCTATGTGCCGCGGCCAGGAAAGTCTTGAAATCCTCAATCGTGCCGTACGTGGGATTGACCGATGTGTAGTCCGAAATGTCGTACCCATCGTCACGCAATGGCGACGGATAAAAAGGCAGCAGCCAGATCGCGTTGATCCCCAGCTCTTGCAGGTAATCGAGCTTATTGGTCAGTCCGCGGAAATCGCCGATGCCATTGCCATCGCTGTCGCAAAACGTCCGCACGTGAAGCTGGTATATGACCGCATCTTTGTACCAAAGTTTGTCAACCTGCGGCGCCAACGTTGGACTCTCCTATCAAGACCCGTCCCGCTCGACGGGCTGCAACTCCATGGCTCGCGAAACCTATCCGATCGAATGTACTCGAAAAACGTGCGCCGGCAATATCGTTGGATTCAGCTCCACAAAATTTCGCGATCCATGCCAAACGTAGCGTGCATCCGTCAGCAAATCGTGCACCTGGTAGGATTCTTCAGAGCCAAGGTGCAGGGCGTCCACGTCCACATTCACCCACCCGGCTTGTCGATTGTGAGGATCGAGATTCACGACCACGAAAATCATGTCCGCAGGGTCGTCGCATACTTTGCTGTATGCAATCATTTGCCGGTTGTCGACCGGATGAAACGTCAACCCGGTATTCCGTTGCAGCGCTGGACTCCCGCGCCGGATGCGATTCATGTGCGTGATCAAATCCCGCAAGCTATTCGGATTATTGATGTCCCACACGCGGATCTGATATTTCTCCGAGTCAAGATACTCCTCGCTGCCCTCGCGTACGGCTCGGCCCTCGCACAATTCGAACGCCGGCCCGTAGATCCCGTAACTCGCCGCCAGCGTCGCCGCCAAAATCAGCCGTGCCATAAACCCGGGCCGCCCGCTCTTCTGAAGGTATTCATTCAAAATGTCCGGCGTATTCGGCCACAAATTCGGCCGGAAATACTCAAGGACCCCGCCCTCTTCGAGTTCGGTGAAGTACTCCGCGATCTCCCAACTGGTATTCTTCCACGCGAAATACGTATACGACTGCGTGAACCCCAGTTTCGCTAGTTGGTACATCACCTTCGGCCGCGTAAACGCTTCCGAAAGAAAAATCGCTTCCGGATGCTCGCGCTTGACCTCGGCAATCATCCATTCCCAGAACGCAAAAGGCTTCGTGTGTGGATTGTCCACGCGAAAAATGCTAATTCCCTGCTCGATCCAATACACCACGACGCTTTTCAGTTCTTCCCACAACTCCGGCGCCCGTTCGCTGTCAAAATTGAACGGGTAAATGTCCTGATACTTCTTCGGAGGGTTTTCCGCATACTGCACGGTTCCATCCGGACGCTCGCGAAACCACTCCCGGTGCTCCTTAACGTACGGATGATCCGGCGAACACTGATACGCAATGTCCAGCGCCACGTCAATCCCGAGATCCCTCGCCTTCCCCACAAGGGCCTTCAAATCCTGCAAACCACCCAGTTGCGGATGAATCCCCTTGTGCCCGCCCTCTTTCGCGCCAATGGCCCAAGGACTCCCGGTATCGTCCGGCAACGGCGTAACCGAGTTATTCTTCCCCTTCCGTTCCGCGCGCCCGATCGGATGAATCGGTGGCAAATACAGAACGTCGAATCCCATCCCCGCTATGTAAGGCAGCCGGTCAACGCAATCGCGAAAAGTCCCATGCCGTTTCGGGTCCGTTGTGCACGACCTCGGAAACATCTCATACCAGGCACTGAACCGCGCTTTTTCCGGATCGACGATAACCACCAGCTCTTTCTCGTATCGAGTATCCGCGGTCCGATCACGATTGCCATTTACCAGCGACGTCAACTCCGCATCCAGAGCAATCTCCAATGCTGCCTCGCGGTTCGCCTTTGCGCTCTCTTTCAACTTCGTGGCGGCTCCCGTTAATCTCTTCGCTTCGCCCCCGCTCGCGCGGCCCGCCGCCGTCCTCACGATCTCTGCCCCAATCAACACGTCGACCGCGATGTCCTGTCCCGCTTGGGCTCTCTTTTGCAAATCCGCGCTCCAGGTGCGAAACGCATCGACCCACCCCACAATCGTGTAAGCGTACCGCCCAAGCATCGGGACTCGAAAACTCGCTTGCCACCGGTCGTTATTGACCAAACGCATGGGCACTTCCGCCCACGCATTCTCGCCAACCCGTCGAAACAGCAGCATCGCTCCCAACAAGTCGTGCCCATCCGCGTAAATATCCGCGCGCACGCGTACTTCCTCGCCGATTGTTCGTTTGATCGCGAACCTGCCGCCATCTACTTCCGGCTCGACGCGTTCAATAACAACGCGGTGCTGCGCCCGGACTGCTTGTCCAATCACTGTTGTCGCGACGGTCAAAGTTCCCCCTTCTCGCGTAACGGACTCTTTGAGAGAGTGTCTGACAGCCCCGCGGGTGGGACGCAGGATTTCATTTCGTGTCTTCAATTATATATAGGACAGACGCGCAGGAAACGCCTACGGAAAAATGGTTACCGCTGCGGGTGACCTTCCGGTATCCGAGGCGACTCACCAGAGAGTCAGTTTGCCAGTCCGCAGGCCTATTCCTTCGCCCATCGTTGCAGCAGCGGTTTGAAGCCTTCCTTCTCGAGCTGCTCTTTCACCTTCGCGGTCGAATCCGGGTCGCTGTAAGGGCCGACAGCCACGCGATAGAGTCTGTCGTTGCCATGCCGGAACACCATCGCCGGAAATTTCTTCTTCCGCAATTCCTGTGCCATGGCCGCCGCATTGTCTTCCAGCTTCATGGCTCCCACTTGCAGCACGACTCCAGAATCCATCGAAGGTGCTGCTGGCGCTGCTGTTTTCGTCGGGGCCGGCGTTCGCGCTGGTGTTCGAGTCGGCGCCGGAGCTGGAGCTGGTGTGAGTACCGGTTCGGGCAATGAAGCCGCTGACGCCAGTTCCGGCTTCGAAGAAGCTTCCGTCACCTTTGGAGTCGACGTCACCTCGCGGCTCTGCCGGCTCGCCCCGGTGGTTCCCATCTGATAGCCCAGAAAAATCAACGCACATGACAGGACAACTACAGCCAGAAAGAGCTCAATCGAATGCCGTGATTTGCCGGCGCGCTCTTGTCCCAGAAATATCGACGGCTCCAATTCCGCCGCCTCAGGTGCCACTTCGCCCACCGACTGCGAGTCGCGCAGGGACCCTCGCGAGTCCGCCATACCTCTATCCCGCGTGTCCTCCGGTATCGGATCGACCTGAGCATATGTTGAGCGCGTGACAACCACCGGCTCAACGTTCTCCTGAACCGGCGCCAATCTTAGATTTGTCCCCGTCGATATCCATTCGCTCAGCTGCTGCTGCGACGCCTCATCCAAATCGACGAAGTGCACTCCCGTGAGGTGCCCCGAATCCCGCGTCCACGCAATTTTCGCTTTCGCTTCAATGCGTCCGACGCTCTCCGGCAGGTCGAACGCCAAGCATACCACCTCGTCCAGACTCCGCGGGACAAGGCTCGCCACTGCCAAACCGCCTTGGCATAAATCGAGCAGCAAGCCGCTTTTCGAATCGTCCAGCGAAACAAAAAGCGGCGCGTTCGGAACCAGTCGTTGGTATTGTCTACGTTCCTCGACCATTTCCCTTCTTCCGAAGCTGAATTCTAGATTCCGATAGTAGGCCGGGTGCCCGCAGCCAAGGTTTTTTTCAGACCCGGAATTGCCTAAAAGGGCAACGCCTGGGACTGGAACTGGCCTGCTTCGACGGAGTTCGTGCCCCCCGTCTTCGTTTGGATTTCATCTCATACACCCCCGTCGCGATTCGCCGGTCCGGCACCCTACACGACATGGACTTCACCAATCCCTGGACGATCCGCAAGTTCGCAGCTCATGCCAGATGCGTTCGATGTATACTCATTCTATAATAATAATACTTTGTAAATCTGTCTGGTCACCGGCACTCCGGGGCTAACCCGCGTCTTTCGGGAGGGAGGCGTAGGATGGCTGGCGCTGCCACCCGGAGTGCCACTGCGAATTCCCACACCTCGCTCACCCTTCCGTTGTAGGGGCAGGGGCTTGTTTACCCTGAGCCTCGAGGGGCCCCTCCCGGCGTCAACCCCGGCACAATTTCAGGTCATTTAATGCACTGGAATCGAAAGCACCAATCCGAACGAGGAACTAACCGAAGAGAGGAAATCAGCGAAATTAGCCGCTATTCGCCGTAAGGTACCCACATATTCTTCACTTGCACCGCGTGCTGCAAAAACCACCGGCCTTCGCCCTGCTCCACGTTGAACCAATCGATCGCGCGCCCTTCGTTTGTAAATACCTGTTTCAAATTCCCAATCGACAAAGCCTTCGCCGTCGCGCAACTGGCCTCATCTCCAAAGCACCAAATCGCGTCCAGATCCGCGTGCTCGGCTAAAACCTTCAACAACACCGCGGACTCGCCAGTCACAATATTCAATGCGCCCCCGGGCAGGTCGCTGGTCTCCAAAACCTGAATCAAATCGCCGGTAACCAATGGGTATCGCTCCGACGGAATCGCCACAACCGTATTCCCCATCGCCAGCGCAGGCATCACCAGCGACAAAAATCCCAGCAGCGGCGCTTCCACCGGGCAGACAATTCCCACCGTCCCAAGCGGCTCGTGCATCGCAAGCGCCACATTCCGAAACGGCGGATTGTGCACCACCCCGTCGAACTTGTCAGCCCAGGCCGCATAAGAGAACGTGCGCTCGATCCCGCACCGCACTTCGTCAGCGGCTTGCTCCTGTCCGACAACTGCCGCCACGCGCCTCGCAATCTCCGCGCTCCGCTGCGAAAGATTCTCCGCGAAGTAGTAAAGCACCTGCGCCCGGTTATGCGCCGTTGTCTTTCCCCAACCTTCCGCCTTGCGCGCCGCCTCCACAGCGTTTCGGATGTCCTTCCGATTGCCCAGCGGAGATTCACCCAACAAGCGACCGTCTGCTCCTCGTACTTCCACGCTGTAACCGGAATCCGGCCGTGCCTGCTTTCCACCAATGTACAATTTCACGGTGCGATCGATAGCGGGGCCCGCTACTTCATCCTCATGTTCCTCGAATGGCAAATCGATCGCGACCGGCGCGCTCCTCAGCACGGACGCGTGTGCGAACCAGCTCGGCTCGAGATATTCCAGCATTCCTTCCCTGCCGCCCTCGCGCCCATACCCACTCTCGCGATAGCCCCCAAACCCGCACGCTGCATCGAACAGGTTCGTGCTGTTCACCCAAACCACGCCAGCCTTCACTTGAGCTGCCACCTGCAGCGCCACATTAATACTCTCGCTCCAAACGCTAGCGGCCAGCCCATACACCGTGTTGTTCGCCAATTCCACTGCTTCCCGCGGGGTTCGGAAGGTCATCGCGGTCAGCACCGGCCCAAAAATCTCCTGCTGTGCTACGACCGACGCCGGATGCACGTTGCTCAACAACGTCGGGGGAAAGTAAAGTCCTCGCGAAGGCAGCGCTAACCCCGGCGGCTGCCAGCATGTCGCGCCCTCAGCCACGCCCTGCTCCACCAACCGTTGAATGCGCTCGAGTTGCACGCGCGCAACAATGGCCCCCACATCGATGGCCTTGTCCAACGGTGGCCCGAGGCGCAGCGTACTCATGCGCAGCCGCACCTTCTCCAGCAAAGGCTCCGCAATGCTCTCCTGCATCAGCAGCCGTGAGCCCGCGCAACAAACCTGCCCCTGATTCAGCCAAATCCCATCCACCAATCCCTCGACAGCACCATCGAGATCGGCATCCTCAAAAATGATGAATGGCGACTTGCCTCCAAGCTCCAGCGAAAGCCGCTTGTGACTTGGCGCGGTCGCCTTGCGAATCGCTCGCCCAACTTCGGTCGAACCCGTAAAGGCGATTTTGCTGACCTCGGGATGCAGAACAAGAGCTTCACCTGTCGTCCCGTCGCCGGTAACGATATTCACGACGCCGGCGGGCAGGCCCACATCCAGGCAAATCTCCGCAAACGCCAAGGCTGTAAGGGGCGTGAATTCCGCGGGTTTCAACACAACCGTGTTACCCGCAGCCAGAGCCGGAGCAATCTTCCACGCCAACATTAGCAGCGGAAAGTTCCAAGGAATGATCTGACCAACCACACCGCAAGCCGTGTAACCCGGAAACTCCTGCGCCAATATTTGCGCCCAACCCGCGTGATGATAAAAATGCCGCGCGACCAGCGGGATATCGATATCGCGGCTCTCGCGAATCGGTTTTCCGTTGTCCATCGTCTCCAGCACCGCAAGCCGCCGCGAGTGTTTCTGCACCTGCCTCGCCAGCGCATGCAAATAACGCGCGCGCGCATGACCCGAAAGCCCCTGCCACTCAGGCAACGCCACACGCGCCGCCTTCACTGCCGCATCCACATCCGCCGCCGAACCTTGCGCCACGCTAGCCAATGTTTCGCCAGTGGAAGGATCCATGGTGTCGAAATAGTTCCCCTCGACAGGTGCGCGCCAGCCGCCATCAATGAAGTGCCCCAGGCGCCGCTCGTGCCGCTCCAACCACACCACCGCCTCACGCGGATCCTCGGGAGCCGGCCCGTATTCCATCGACATGAATTTTTCGACAATCCCCATCAACCCCATCCCGCCGTTCTGACGCCAGTCCTTAGTTTCTTACCGCCTGGGTTCGACTCGACTTCCGCTCTGTGTTCTCTGTGTTCTCTGCGCCCTCTGTGGTTAATTCTTTTTCCCCGTTACTTCTCGACTTCACTACTACCTCAAGCCATCGGATGCCGATACTCCGCCGAATATCTCCCCGTAGCATGGTATTCCAGCTGCCGCTCAATATCCCCCAACATGCTGCTAGCTCCAAACCGAAACATCTCCGCGTTCAACCACGAATCCCCCAGCTCCTCCTTGATCAACGCCAGCCACTCCAGGGACTGCTTAGCCGTGCGGATTCCACCAGCAGGCTTGAATCCCACCGCCATGCCGGTCTCCAGCGCATATTCCCGAATCGCACGCGTCATCACTAATCCCACCGGAAGCGTGGCGTTCGTCGTTTCCTTCCCCGTTGAAGTCTTAATAAAGTCCGCCCCCGCCATCATCGCCACTACGCTGGCCCGCGCCACATTCCGCAACGTCAACAAATCCCCGGTTCCCAAAATCACCTTCATATGCGCGGGCCCGCAAGCCGCCCGAAACGTCGCAATCTCATCAAACAAAGCCTGCCACCGTCCACCAAATACATGCCCGCGCGTGATCACTACATCGATCTCATGCGCCCCGGCCTCCACAGACCGCCGAATCTCCGCCACCCGCTCATCCAGAGGAGACAACCCAGCCGGAAACCCGGTAGACACCGCCGCCACCTTGATCCCGCTACCCTCCAGCGCCCGCAGCGCCGTCTCCACAAACAAGTGGTAAACGCAAACCGCCGCGACGCGAAGATTCAACCCCTCGATTCCCAGCAACCTCACGATCTCCTGCTGAATCGGCTGTCGCGCCTTCGCGCACAAACGTCGCACCCTCTCATCGGTATCGTCGCCAGACAAGGTTGTGAGGTCCACGCACGAAATCGCGCGCAGCAACCACGCAACCTGCCAATCCTTCTTCACCGTCCGCCGGGTGACCAGCGTCTGCACCCGCCGCTCCGCCGCGCTGGTATTGACTCGCACCTCTTCGATCCAGTCCAAATTGAGAGGTATTCCTCGATTCGGCTGCAACGCCAATCCCCGAATCGAAGCGATGGCACCACTTTCCGCCGACACATGCCCCTGCGTCGGGCGCACTTCCGCCCCTTCACCGATCCCATATCGCCGAGTGATCTTAGACTCCATCACACACTTCCTTTTGCCTCAATAGAGCCGATTGTACGTGAGATCAAGAAGGACGTGAAGCGGCGCCTCGAAGCCAAGGCGAGGGTGGCGTTGCGCCGGGACACGAGCAATTCATTGAAGCCGGTTGCCGCACCAATTCAGTTTTGAGGGTGCGGTTTTTATCCACGAAAACTCCCGAGGCAAAGTGCTTTTGACAAATCACATATGATTTGCAGGGGACAACGGCGGGAAGAAGCGCACCAAGAATTCCGGAGTCTCAAAACTTAGGACCCCGTATGCACCCGACTTGGCGTTTCCCACTGCGACATTTGCAATCGCGCGGTCTTCACCAGGTTCAAGAACCTCCGCGATAGTTCGCGAATTCGTTCTGGCTGCCGCAACTCAATCGCCGCCCTCGGGATCAACTCGCCGCCAATTCCCAGCGCCGCCGCACCAGCCAAAATAAAAGCCGACGCCGTCTGCTGGTTCACCCCGCCAGCCGCAATCAACGGCACCTTCGGAAACGGGCCCTTGAGCGCCTTGATATAGCTATCCCCGCCGACCTGTGCGCACGGAAAAATCTTCACAAAGTCCGATCCCGCTTTCCAAGCTGTGATCACCTCCGTCGGCGTCAATGCCCCCGCAATCATCAGTACCTTTTCCTTCCGCGCAAACTGCACAATCTCGAGGTCGAGCCCAGGACTCGTCAAGAACTTGGCCCCCGCCTTCAGGCAAAGTTGCGCCGTTTCGATATCTAGCACCGTTCCCGCGCCCACAATCAGCTTGGGGAGGTTGTGCACCAGGTGCGAAATTACGTCGATCGCTCCGGGTACCGTCATCGTAATCTCCACGATCGGAATCCCTGCCTTCGCGACCGTCTCCGCCGCGAACCGCGCTTCTGCCGCCGAGGACGTGCGCACCCCCGGCAGGATGCCCACCTCTTGAATCTTGGCGTGAACCTCTTCCTTGTTCATCGGGCTCCGTCCTTCGGGTCTTTGCAGTGAGCGAGCGGCCATAAGATATCTCGAACCTCGTCGAAAAGACAGAGCCGTCCGCCCATCGGTCCACCTCCAAATAGTTTAGGATCTCGACGCCCTCGGCGGCCGCCAAGACTACTCTCATTAGGGGCAACCGGTGATATCCTGCTTTCGGTAAAAAGGGCGGCTGCCCCCTGGCAATTCCAGGATCAGTCGCTTGTAAGCCATCGCTCTTATGGCAAGTGAATCAGGTTTCGTGAGTTTGCTGTCGCAACTTCCTCTCTGCAAACGCGCAGGGTTCGCGCTTTTATTTCTATGCGCGGTGTCCTGCTTCGGAAGCTTCGGTAAAGCCTCAGTACTGGCTCCCTCGTATATCGTATCCGCCCAAACAAAATTGACTTCCCGGTTCGCCATTGCCGATTTCGACGGCGACAACCGCCCGGATCTTGCCACCGTCGAAACCGGAAGGATTGGCGTTTCTCGCGCCCGGTACTGGATCGGATTCCGGCTCAGCACCGGGGCCCGGCAAGTAATCGCTGTCAACGCTCCGGTTGGCGGGCTGGACATCACCTCCCGCGACGTAAATGGCGACCAACGCCTGGATTTGATCGTCACCACCTCCTGGCTTAAACAGCCAGTCGCGGTCCTATTGAATGATGGCCAAGGAAATTTCACGCTAACTGATCCAAGTGCTTATCCTGCAATTGTTTGGAGCACGGAAAAAATAGCGCGTCTCTCACCGCTTGACGCTAAAGATGCTGCGATCGCGGCCCTCACACGAGCCGGCGGTGATTATTCGTTGAATGATCGAGTTTCAGGAGCCTCGGTCACACCCGAACTGCTGGCCGCCGCAATCTCTCGCCGCCACGCTTTTACCCTGTCCGTCGCTTTTGCTGGTCGGGCGCCTCCCCTCGTTCTTCACGTTTAAACACGTCATTCATACACGCGTAAACTGGCGCCCTCGTTGCCGCCGATATAGTTCCACCAACTCTCTGAGTGCGCTAAAGTTAGCCCCTTTGCTCCGAGCGAACTGGCACCACTCCATCGGGCGACTTGGGAGAGTTGTTCAAGTTCAGCGACGCGCAAGAAAGGACATGGAGGTTTCATGAAGGGTTTATCGAAGCGTCTGTGTTTGGCGTCTATCGTGACGGCGCTCTTGGCACACACCTGTCTCGCTCAAAAGGCGCTGACCTGGCAGGAGGTTCGCGACAAATTCGAGGTGGCCAATCCCTCGCTTCTCGCAGGACAGATCGGAATCGACGAATCTCGCGCTAATGAGATCACGGCTTACTTGCGCCCCAATCCTAATCTGGCTCTGCTGGCCGATCAGATCGATCCCTTTCCCGGAGGGCCCTCCCACGGTCCTTTCTCCTTCTTCCTGCCCTCGGCGACCCTCACCTACCTGCACGAACGCCAGCACAAGCGCGAACTCCGCCTGGACAGCGCCAGAGAAGCGACGGGCATAGCGATTTCCCAACAGGCCGATCTCGAACGAACGCTGCTGTTCAACCTCCGTAGCGCCTTCGTCCAAACCCTTCAGCAAAAAGCTGTCCTGGACCTCGCCAAGGAAAATCTCTCCTACTACGACCATGTCCTGGATGTAAACCGCGACCGTTACAAAGCCGGCGCCATCGCCCAAGTTGATCTCGATCGCCTCGAGCTGCAGCGCGTCCAATACGAATCCGACCTGCAAACCGCGCAAGTGAATCTGCGAACAGCAAGAATCCAAATGCTTGCCCTGTTGAATGACCGCACACCTGTCGAGCAATTCGACGTGACTGGCCCGTTCGATTTTTCTCCACAGGTAGCCCCGCTCGACGACGTCCGCCAAGCGGCACTAGAAACCCGCCCCGATCTGCGAGCGGCGCTCCAATCCGTGGAGAAAGCCAGAACCGATCATCGCCTCGCAGTGTCCATGGGCTCCACGGATCCCACCTTCGGTGTAGACGTCGGCCGCAACCCGCCGATCGACCAGTATTTCGGAGTCAGCGTGAGCATCCCCCTGCGCTTTTTCGACCGCAATCAAGGAGAAAAACAGCGCACGCAGTTGGACATCGACCGCAATCAGAGGCTGATGGATGCCACGCGGGCCCAGGTTTTCAGCGATGTGGATTCCGCTTATGCCACCTTGGCGAGCACCGTAGCGCTCCTGCAACCCTACAAGGAACACTACCTCCAACAAGCACTGCGCGTGCGCGACACCATTTCCTTCTCTTACGAGCACGGCGCCGCTTCCCTGCTCGATTTCCTGAACGCGCAGGCAGATTACCGTGGCGTTCAGCTCAACTACTTGAACCTGGTTGGCTCGTATCTGGACGCAGCCGGTCAACTGAATATGGCCGTCGGACGCGAGGTCATCCAATGAAAGAGATGGGTCTTACAGCGATAGCGCTGATTCTTACTTGCGTGTTGCTGCCGGCGGGTTGCGGCGTAGGTAAAAGCGATCCCAAAGCCGAAGCTCCTCCGCAAACCAAGGTGGAACACGAGCAGGACGTCAACCTGGTGCAAGTAGATCACCCCGAGCAATTTCCACTCGCGACAGCGGCCGCGTACATCTCGACGTCAAAATTGATGGCTACGGGATCGGTAAGTCCGGATATTTCGCGGACCGTTCCGGTCATCTCGCTGGCCACCGGTCGCGTTGTCGAAATACGCGCACGCCTGGGCGATACCGTCAAGAAGGGCCAAGTCCTCCTGCGCGTGCAGAGCGCGGATATGGCCGCCGCTTTTTCGGATTACCGGAAAGCCGTGGTGGACGAGCAACTCTCGCGCACCCAGTTGGAACGCTCAAAGCTCCTGTACGACAAGGGCGCGCTGTCGCTTAACGATTTGCAAGTAGCTCAGGACACCGAGGATAAAGCCGTGGTGGATGTGGAAAACACGACGGAGAGACTCCGGGTGCTTGGCGCCAGCATCGACCATCCCGCGGCCATCGTGGATATCGTTGCTCCGGTATCGGGCGTGATCACCGACCAGCAGGTCACCAACGCCGCCGGCGTCGCTGGCTTGGGCTCGCCCAACCCTTTCACCATCTCGGACTTGTCTTCCGTTTGGATTTTATGTGACGTCTATGAGAATGACCTTGCCGAGGTTCACATCGGCGAAAACGCCGACATTCGGATCAACGCATATCCCGATAAAGTTCTCACTGGACGCATCTCCAACGTCGGCCCGGTACTCGATCCAAACATTCGCACCGCCAAAGTTCGTATCGAGGTTCATAATCCGGGTCTTTTGCGCGTCGGCATGTTCGTCACCGCCACATTCCACGGTCTGAAGAAAGAAACCCATGTTTCGGTGCCCTCGTCCGCCATTCTGCACTTGCACGATCGCGACTGGGTCTACCTACCGGCGGGTGATAAGAAGTTCCGTCGCGTCGAGGTGACCAGTGGTGACACTCTGCCGAACAACATGCAAGAACTTCTGTCGGGATTGCAGCCGGGCCAGCAACTGGTAAGCAATGCGCTGGTAATGCAAAACACGGTGGAGCAATAGGTGCCAGTCCGTAAACTGCAGCAGTTGGGAGCGACTCGATGATTCGCGCGTTCGTCAACTACGCGCTCGACCACCGCTTCATTATTTTAGCGCTCGCCATTCTGTTGTTAGTTTGGGGCGCGATTTCCTTCCACAATCTTCCCGTCGAAGCGTATCCCGACGTGGCCAACAACTACGTGCAGATTATTACGCAATGGCCCGGTCGGGCGGCCGAAGAAGTTGAGCAGCAGCTTACCATCCCCATCGAAATCCAGATGAACGGAATTCCGCACCTCGAGCATCTACGTTCGGTCTCCTTGTTTGGCCTATCGAGCGTCATTCTGATTTTTGACGATCAATCCAGCAACGACTGGAATCGCCAGAAGGCGTTGGAGAGGCTATCGCAGGTCACCGTGCCCGCGGGTCTCACGCCACAGATGGGCATGGACTGGAGTCCGGTCGGTCAGATTTTCTGGTACACCCTGAAAAGCACCAACCCGAAATATGACTTGATGGAACTGAAATCCATTGAGGATTGGACTCTGGAAAAGCAGTTCAAGTCCGTTCCCAACGTCGTGGACGTTTCCAGCTTCGGCGGCCCAACGCGCGAATACCAGGTCCGCGTGGACCCCAACAAACTGATTGCCTACGGTTTGAGCATCGCGCAATTGGAGCAGCAACTTACCAACAACAATACAAATGCGGGCGGGAGCTTCCTGGAGGCGGGGCTGCAGCAAATCAACGTCCGCGCCGTAGGTCTGTTTACCGACGTGAATGATATCGAACAGACCGTGATCGTGACCAAGAACGGCACGGCCATCCGCGTGAAAGACATCGCCACTGTCGCGCAAGGCCCCAAGATACGCCTGGGGCAAATCGGGAAGGCGATTCATCGAGCCGACGGAACCGTGATTGATAACGACGACGTGGTAGAAGGAATCGTCCTAATGCGCAAAGGCGCGAATTCCGACGATACGCTAAAAGGCATCCACGATAAGGTCAAGGAGCTCAACGAACAGATCCTGCCGCCTGGAGTGAAAGTTGTTCCCTTTCTCGATCGCAGCGACCTCCTTCACTTCACCACCCACACGGTCCTGCACAACCTCACCGAAGGCATTATCCTGGTTTCGGTAATTCTCTTTCTCTTTCTGGGCAACCTCCGCGGCTCCTTCATCGTGGCCCTTACGATTCCGTTTTCCTTACTATTCGCGTCCATCTGCCTCAATTTGAACAAGATTCCCGCCAATCTCTTGTCCCTCGGCGCGCTGGACTTTGGAATGGTCGTGGACGGCGCGGTCGTGATGGTCGAAAACATCGTGCGGCATCTCGGCAAGGCCGAAAATACTCATAAGACGTCCATGGAACTCATCCGGGACGCCGCAAACGAAGTACAGCGGCCGGTCTTCTACGCGATCGCCATTATCATCACCGCTTACTTGCCAATTTTCACCCTGCAACGCGTCGAGGGAAGACTGTTCAAGCCGATGGCCTGGACCGTGGCCTTCGCCCTGCTCGGCGCCTTGATCTTCTCCATGCTTATCGCTCCGGTCCTGTCGAGCGTCTTCTTTAAAAACGGGGTGAAGGAGTGGCACAACCCCGTGATGGATTACCTCAAAAACTCCTATCGACACTCAGTACGCTGGGCGATTGAGCATCGCCTGGTGACGGTAGGCGTGGCGGGTCTGGCCTTGTGTCTGTCCACTTTTCTCATATTCGGCGGCGTGATTGGATCGGAGTTCCTGCCCCACCTTGACGAAGGCGCAATTTGGGCCCGCGGCACCCTGGCACCGAGTACCGGGCCGACCGAAGGCGCACGGATCATGAACCAGGCTCGCGTTGTTTTCGCTGCGTTCCCGGAAGTAATCCAAGTTGTTTCGCAAGTTGGAAGGCCCGATGACGGCACCGACACCACCGGCTTCTTCAATACCGAATATTTCGTCGACCTCTTGCCGAAGGACAAATGGCGTCCAGTCTTTCACGAAGATAAGGATGCGCTGATTGGAGCAATGGATCGCGAACTGAGCAAGATTCCGGGCGTCCTGTGGAACTTTTCGCAACCAATTTCGGACAACATGGAAGAGGCCGTCAGCGGTGTCAAAGGTGAGTTAGCGGTCAAGATTTACGGTGATGACTTAAGGCTCCTCGAGAGCAAAGCGGACCAGATTGTGAATATCATGAAGGATATTCGCGGAATTCAAGACCTGGGTGTGTTTCGGGTGATTGGCCAACCGAATTTGAATTTTATCGTTGACCGGAAAGAGGCCGCGCGTCACCAGATCAACGTCGCGGATATCCAGGATGCCATTCAGACCGCTGTTGGAGGAAACGCGCTCACTCAAGTCTTGCGCGGTGAACAGCGCTACGACCTCGTTATGCGTTACCAAGCTCCTTACCGGGACACAAAAGAAGCCATCGAGAACATTCGCCTCCTCGCTCCTTCTGGTGAGCGCGTTTCACTCGCTCAGGTCGCCAAAGTGGAAGTGCACGACGGCGCCTCGGAAATCTACCGGGAAGAAAACTCGCGCTACGTTGCCATCAAGTACAGCGTGCGCGGCCGCGACCTTGGCGGCGCCGTCGAAGAAGCTATCCAGAAAGTCCACGCTCAGGCCAAACTGCCGGTGGGCTACCACATCGACTGGGCTGGCGAATACGAAAGCCAGAAGCGCTCTTCCAAGCGCCTGATGATCGTCCTCCCGCTGACCATCCTGGGCATTTTCGTCATTCTCTACACCATGTTTAGTTCCGCCAAATGGGCGTTACTGATCATGGCCAACGTTGCCATGGCTCCAGTCGGGGGATTGCTCGCATTGTTGTCCACTGGAACGCATTTCAGCGTTTCTTCCGGCGTGGGATTTTTGGCGTTGTTCGGCGTTTCCGTCCAGACCGGCGTGATCATGCTCGAATACATCAACCAACTGCGAGCATGTGGTCACACCATCGAAGATGCGGCCATTGGCGGAGCGGTTCTGCGCTTGCGGCCGATCATGATGACCATGCTCGTCGCTACTCTGGGCTTGCTGCCAGCCGCGCTCTCCCACGGTATTGGTTCGGACTCGCAACGCCCCTTCGCGATTGTTATCGTTGGCGGACTCTTGGGCGCTCTGCTTCTGAGTATTTTCCTGCTGCCAACTCTGTACGTATGGGTAGCCCGCGACGGCGACAAACTCCCCGCACCCGAAATGGATTTCGAATAACCAAGCGATCCATTTCTCTTTTCCATTCCCCGTACGGGCAAGGCTTGTTTACCCTGAGCCTCGAAAGGCCCCGCCCGGCTGTTGCGTCTTGACTCAAAGTTTCTGCACGCCACCCTGTAGCCGCCCTCTCCGTGAGGGCGGGGTTTAGACGAAACTCCAGCACAACCAAAAACCAAAGTGCTCGCCGCCGACCCTCTTCCGTTCTTGATCGATTTTTCAGGTTGTCACAAATCCGCTACTGTGCTATCTCCACGCGGAAACTCTTGCATGTTTTCCCACTCCGCGTCACGAAGGAAAAGCGCATGAAGCCACGAATCGAACTCCGTCTTTCGCTAATCGCCCTGCTCGTGCTCGCCTCCTTCGCATCGGCGATGCCACGGGGTTCCAAAGTGAACGGCGAAACGACCAGTCCGAGGCCCTCAGCCGCAGGTAGCGCCGAAACTTTAGCGCCCACGCCCCCGATGGGCTGGAACAGTTGGGACTCTTTCGGAACCACAATCACCGAACCCGATTTCAAAGCAAACGTGGACTGGTTCGCCGAACATCTGAAATCGTTCGGCTGGCAGTACGTCACCATCGACATGGAATGGTTCGTCACCAACCCAATTCCTGAAGGAAATTCCAAGACCTCGCAATACAGCATCGATGATCACGGTCGCTACACGCCGGCGATCAACCGATTCCCTTCTTCGGCCAGCAATAGCGGCTTCAAGCCCATTGCGGACTACGTACATTCCCTCGGGCTGAAATTCGGCATTCACATTCTTCGTGGAATCCCCAAGCAAGCAGTCGAAAAGAATCTACCCATCGAAGGATCGGCCTTTCACGCGGCGGACGCGGCAGATACTTCGGATACGTGTCCATGGAATTTCGACTACTACGGGCTGGATGCATCGAAGCCTGCGGCGCAGGCTTACTACGATTCCATCGCGCGCTTATATGCGAGCTGGGACGTGGACTTCATCAAGGTGGATTGCATTAGCAGCAGACCATATAAAGGGGACGAGATTCGGATGCTGAGCACTGCGCTGCGCAAGACCGGGCGGCCGATCGTGCTAAGCCTTTCGCCCGGTGCGGCCCCCATTGAAAAAGTCGACGAGATGCGCAAATACGCGAATCTTTGGCGGATTTCGGATGACGTTTGGGATCTATGGCACAGCACCGTGGATTACCCGCAAGGCCTGGGCGACCAGTTTCCGCGGATCGCAAAGTGGGCCGGCATGGCACAACCGGGCGGATGGCCGGATGCCGACATGCTGCCGCTTGGATACCTGGGCCCAGCTCCCGGCTGGGGCAGAGCCCGCGAGACACGCCTAACCCACGACGAACAGCGCACCCTGGTGACTCTGTGGAGCGTTTTTCGATCGCCACTGATGATCGGCGCAGACTTGCCGAAAAACGACGCCTGGACAACATCACTGCTAACCAACCCCGAGGTGATCGCGGTCGACCAGCACTCGAATGAGAATCGGCCAGTAATTTCAACGAGCTCCGCGGTCGTCTGGACGGCGCGGCCGGATGCTGGAGGCGACCGCTACCTGGCCGTATTCAATTTGGATGAGCACGAGCAAAAGGTTCACTACGACTGGAAGGAGTTAGGGCTGACGGGACCGAAATTCCAACTGCGCGATGTATGGGAACGCAAGAATCTTGGAATCGCCAATGCCCTGTCCGTGACCCTGCCCCCCCACGGCTGCGCCCTATATCGACTCTCGCAATAACCCACAAAGTCAGAAATCAAGCCGCCCTCTTTTACCCTTAGCGTCCTCAAATGGCCGATAGCGCGGGGTTTAGATGGGCCTCAAGCGAAGTCGCAATAGGAAGCGCAGTCGAATCCATTCAACACTTTTTAGTAGTTACGGTACCGCATGGAGGCTACATGGACGCTGTGACCAGGACCGCGACGCTGTTCGTGAGACACGACAGTAAGGACTGCCGCTGCAAGGATAAGGATAAAGGAAACGACTGGCAGAAGTGCAAATGCGTGAAGACCATGCTGCTGTATGACGGGTCAAAGCCCGAGGGTCAACGCCAGTGGAAGCAATCCACAAAAAGACGGGTCTGGGAAGAGGCGGAGCAGGTTCGTCGCGAATGGCTGGACTCGTTCGATCCGACCAAGATCGAACTGAAGCGCCTCCGCATGGAAAAGGAATTGAAGACGGTGCCGCTGGAGGTTGCGGTTGAGAAGTTTCTGCAGGATCTGAAGGTGAACAACCGCGCCGAAGGTACGCTGACCCGGCAGGCATTGTTCGGGAATAAAATCATTGAACGGTTCGGCGCTCAGACGCCGGTGTTGGACATCACGCCGACCGATCTACACGACTGGCGGCAGACCTGGACCTTCGGGGATTCCACAGCCGCGGTGTTTGTTAGCTCCGTGAAACAGGCCTTCAAATTTTGCGAAGCTCAGAATTGGCTTCCCGCGAGTCCTGCGAAACACCTGAAGCGTCCCGAAGTCGAGCAAGGCTCACGCACCGTACCGTTCACGGACGCAGAGTACGCCGCGATCCTCGCCCAGGTCCAGAAGGACGGCGACACCAAGCTGGAGACATTCTTGGAATTGCTACGCTGGTCCGGAATGGCCTTGGTGGACGCGACTTTGTTCGACACCAAATCCGTTGTTAACGGCACCCTCGATTACAAACGCCGGAAGACCGGCAAACGTGCGATCGTGGTCCTTCCGTCTCGTGTGGTCGCGCTGCTGTGCAAGCTGCCAGAGGGCCAGCCGTTCCGGCGTCCTGACTTCAAGCTGGAGTCCGACAAAGCCTTTTGGCGTGTTCAGCTTCAGGATTTGTTTGAGCGTGCTAGGATCACCGAAGTGAAGACCGACCTCGGAATACGTCCATCGCATCCGCATCAACTCCGTGACACCTGCGCGGTGTGGTACATCCGCAAAGGCGCGTTGATCCAGGATGTTGCGAAGATGTTGGGCGATACCGTGGCGATGGTCGAGCGCCACTACCTTCCGTACATCGAAGAATTAAAGGATGCGCACGTCGCGACGAACAAACGAATCCTGGAAGCGGCTGGAGCGGACTAAGCCGCCTTGCTGACCAGGTGGCGGTCGTAGACTTTCCTACGCGCTGGTGGCGCTGTCCAACGTCGAGGTAAGGAAGGGCCACGTGCGGAGTTTTCCGCAGTTTACTACAGGATTGTAGCGAGGCTTTACATCTCTTTCACGGAAGTTTCTCTCTACCCTAACAACTAAAAACCGTTCCCTCCTTATATTCCACGGGACATTCCATCCCTGTCCATCCCTGCGCGGGGCTGGAACTGGAAAACACCAGCTTCGTCAAGGAGAAGAGATGAAACGGAATGATGTGAGTGGTGTGCCCGCCCACTTCCGAAAGGATGAAACGCGGATGAACCTTGTTACTTTGCTTCGTCGAGCAACTCTCTACCTTGGTTGCGGATTGTTTGCGCTGGGACTTGCGGGCTCGGCACAGGCGCAGTCGTGCCAACTGAATTCGCCCTCGGGAAAGATCAAGCTCGTGGTGTACATCGAGTTCGACAACGTGCATTTTACGCGCGACAACCCGAATGTCCCTTCGGATCTCGAGCAGATGCCGAACCTGCTGAATTTCCTCAAGGATAAGGGCACGCTCGATGCCGGGGATCACACCGTGCTCATCTCCCACACAGCGAACGATATTCTCACCACGCAGACGGGGCTCTATTCCGACAATACAAGCATCTTCATCGCGAATAGCTTTGGGCTGTTCTCGTCCAGCGGAGGGAATGCCGTGTTTCCGTCTTCGTTTTTCTATTGGACCGACAAAGTGGAAGACATCCAGCCACCGTCTGACACGGACGCTAACTTCGCGCTCACTACCCCGGGGGACAGAATGTGCCGGCCCCGTGGGTGCCCTTTACCCGTGCTGGATGCACGGTCGGTGCGTTTTCGACGGCGAATATTGTCCTCGAGCGCACACCTTTCGACGTGATCAAGGTCTTCGGCGCAGG
This sequence comes from uncultured Acidobacteriota bacterium, assembly GCA_963832615.1. Lineage (GTDB taxonomy): Bacteria > Acidobacteriota > Terriglobia > Acidiferrales > UBA7541 > Acidiferrum. The sequence goes on along the minus strand of CAWHVA010000021.1, from coordinate 367,127 downwards.
CTCGCCGCAGGCAATGGAATCCACCAGTACGGCAGTAAAACCCAACCAGACGGATGATTTCGAAGGCGCGGCGATCCATTGCGCGCTCAAGGACCCCATCTGCACCTCCAACCCCAACGCCGTCGCCGACCAACTGCCGGATGAACCGGGCAGCTACACCGGCTATCAGGCTTTGTTCGGGCTCAAGTATATCGCTCCGGCTCTCGGTGGCATCACCGATTACCACGGCGTTCCGATCACCGGCTTCCAATCGCTGAGTTTTGATCCCACCCCGGCGCAAACACTCGCGGTCGTCGAGGACATGCTGAAGGCGGGAATTCCCGTTGTTTACTTTGAGCGTTGGGCACCTCTCTGAAAATGATAGACCGAGCTCATTGAAACTAACGATAAGCGGATCATTAAGTGTCGTAAGAGGAAGCGGCTAAACCTTCCGTACCATTGCCGGCCGCTGACGCCGCGCATAGCCTTAAATGATGCGCCTCGCGCTCATCTTGGCCTGTCTAGCGACGATAGCCGGAAGACCCGGCTATGCTGGCTACCGTGAACGCACGCCTAATCTCAAACCGGCTCGGGCTGCTTTTCAAGCCATAAACACTCAGTATTTCGACGGTCAGTTGCCTACGCCGGTATTCCGCTATGCAGACTTGCCAGATGCGTTAGCGACAACGATTCAGGGAAACGACGGACGTTTTCTAATTGAGCTTCGACCGGGGGTTGACCTGAGCGTGTTACGGCATGAGGCTTGTCACATCTTCACTTGGGACGAAGACGCGGACCACGGCCCTCAATGGGCTGCCTGTATGGAGCGATTCGCGAAATAGGATGAGCGATTACCTGGATGACACTCCTTAGGAAAAGGAAGTCAGTGCCCGATTTAGTCGCATTACCAGGACAAATGCCGTATTAGGACCTCACTTAATGGGATGGGTTCGCGCCCACTCTTTCGACCCGTGATTGTTAGTCCCCGGCTAGCCCTTTGTTCAGCAGGACCTTGACCTCAACGCGACGGTTTTCTGCGCGTCCGGCCGCGGTCTCGTTCGAGGCTATTGGTGCCTCTTCACCCATGGCGCCTGGCGCCACAATGTGGCGGACCGGCACGTTACAGTTCTGAAGCAAGAAAGCGATTACGTTCTGTGCGCGCTCCATGCTCAGATTCTGGTTCATTGCCGCGTTGCCGCTGGAATCGGCGAAACCCTTCACCTGAATGATGTACCCCTTGAGGTTGACGGCATTCTGAGCTAATTTCTTCAGCGCCTCTTGATCCGCTGCGGAGATGTCGCTGCTGGCGCTGGCAAATTGGACAACCAGTTGAGCCTTGGTGTCGTACTCAGTCAAATCTGAAAACCGCTTACTGGTCTCCGCGGCGTTGGCGTCAATCGTCGTCTTGTTCGCAGCGATATTCTGCTGGTTCGCATCGATTCCCTGCTTATTAGCTTCAATGTTCCGCTCGTTTTCTTCAATATTCCGCTGATTGGCGGCTACTTTCTGTTCGGTGGGACTTAGACCGGCCTGGATCATCTCGGCCGTTTCTAAATCGTCTCCATCGAAGGTAATGGATTTGGCAAGGACGTGCGTGGCGTCCTGGCTTGTACCGTCAACCGAAACCTTAAGGCCGGGAATCAGCACAGCAGCAGACATTTGCTTTTTGCGAATGCCAAGCCCCTTCGGTTGCTGCACCTTGGTGTCGTCATCGAGAGTAACGGTCATCGTGCTTCCGTCAGTAGTCTTGAGGACAATCGTGTCGCCGGTACGAGCGGTGATCAGCCCCTTAGCATTTGTCTTTTCGCCCTGTGCATAAGCCGAGAGCGGTGGATGATTAGGAGGAGGCGGAGGAGGAGCACCGCCCGCTGACCTGTTGATGGGTGACTTGCTGTTCAGTACCGACAGCAATTCCAGAGCGGATGACGGTGGCGACACTTCACCCTGGAGCACAATTGCTTTCGCGCTCACATCTTTTCCGTACAGCTTTCGGTTTGCCCTGTTGTCAGGCCGCAGAGTGGAGCCTTCCAGCGACACCCCAGCAAAGAGTCCCCGAGCGCGTGAGTACGAAAGTATCTCTGCGCGTAGGAATAAATCTGTGGCGGCAGTTGATTCACGTCCAACGGGCCCGCCGGCAGCCGACGCAGTAGCACCGATCTTCACTTTGCTTGTCAATATGCTGTTGGCCGCACGGTCATTCATCAAGAGAAGAACAAAGTCCGTGGCCTGCCCGCCGACCTGCAAGCCAAAGCCGCCTCCGCCGAGCGCCATCATTGACGGAGCGCTCCACGGCCCTTGAAAGTCGGGGCCCCCGCGGCAAGTCATTACGCCGCGCCCGTAGCTTCCCCCAACGCCAACAGCGAACTTGAGGGTTGAAGGCACAACGATGACGCATTCCGCCTTCTGTAGCACCGCGGCGGGTATGCCACTCCGCAGTTGCAGGACGTCCCTCATCACCATGCCAGAATTTGCTACTCGATCGCTCTCTTTGGTGTGGGCCTGTATTGTGGCCACAGTAACCGCGACGCCCGACCCGCCATTGCTCGTTACTCCGGAAAACGTTGCCGTCACATGGTAGGTACCGACGGAATTTCCAGTTGTATAAAGGCCACTTGCTGACACCGAACCGCACTGCGGGCTCGGAGTGCAGGCCCAGGTTGCCATGGAAGTTACATCAAGTGTGCTGCCATCACTCCAATAGGTCGTGGCAGCCATCTGCACCGTGGCTAACGTTGTGACGGTATAACCTTCCGCCGTTTTGATGGCGTAACCGGCTCCCGTGACGCAGACGGCGCTGCCGCAGGGGCCTGAGCCGGTTAAACCTGCGGGCGTGATCATGAAGGAAGTTGCGGCGGTTCCCCCTCTGACATCGGTTACGGTCACGGTGGTCTGCTCGCCAGTTATCCCTGTGGGCGTGCCATTGATCAAGCCGCCGCCCAAACCGGTGGACATCGATACGCCAGTTGGGAAGCCCCCAGTAAAGGCATAGCTGTATGGTTGCGCTCCTCCTGTCGGAGTAATTTGGCAATTCACGGCGATGTACTGCTTAACCTGGGAAATGCAAGGCGGGGCGTACACGTTGAGAGGATTCGACGCCGTACTTGAACCGCCACCAGCGGTTTGACCAAAGCAAGCCACCGGGAGCCCAAGAAGCAAAAATAATTTCAGCCGACGAAATTTACGCCACATCATGGTTGCACCTCCAGCGCTCCTAGGGCAGCTCCAATCCTTCGACTTGTGAAAGCACCCGCCCGGATTAGGGCACAAAGTTGAACTTGATAGCCCTGATGAGATCCGAAGAGGATGCTAGGTTCCACTCGACCACCTCACAACTAGGAAAACCCCTAGCCACTTGTGCCCGACTTTGCCAGTTATCGCGTTCGTCCGGCGGCGGCAGCTCGATTTCTGGGTACCCATTCTCGGTCGTTACGGAATATGAATAGGTGGCGAAAAGAGACAAAATTTGCGACGAAGACATATTCGGCGATTCGAAGGTTTCCGGTCAGACGCCTAATCTTGCATTCACCTTGTCTCTCCTCTCGACTTATGAAAGGCAAACCATTTCCTTCAAAATATGTAACTTCACCTTCTAAAAGAAATGCGTCAATGGTGAACTGTCTCATGTTTGTTTCCGAGACTCCGAACAAATGCAAGGCGTTCAGATTTGCGGCAATAAATCGGCGGTCAAGATTTGTCACAACAACTGAATCGACGGGGCTTGCCAATAACTCCCGCAAATCATTCTCCCTTGCGCGACGTGATTCCTGCAGTGTTTGGGTTTTCTCAAGAGCATCCTTTCCCCGTTCCATGAGCGGGTTCAGTGCATGTCGAAGATTTACCGTCACTTGTTTCAAATCGACAAAAAGTTGCGAACGGAATTTGATGATTTTGCCGTTCGCCTCAACGACTGCCTCGAGGGAGCTTGCCAGAAACGCCCGCATTTTCTCGAGAACATTCTTTCGCCGTTCCCTGAGCGCGTTCAGTGCGCGCCGAAGATGCACCGACGCTCGTTCCAAAGTGACAAAAAGGTACGAACTGAATTTGTCGATTTCCATAACGCGGCACTAGGGCATCAATCAAAGACTCAAAATCATCAGGGCTAATCTCATTAAGACGGTTATTGCAAGCGCCGAAGCGAGCACCCCGAGAACTTCCTTTCGCGGAATCGCCTTGGAGCTTCTGTTACGGAGTGAGGCGACTTGGCTTCGCATTCTCATCCTCCTTGGAGGGGGACAGGTCACACTCCTCGAGGAAAGTCTAAGTTTGGAGGCGAGTACCCATTTGTCCTCTTTCCCTCGGATTCTTCGAACCGAAGAGGAAAGAGGCTGGCATCTCTCCGCCAAGAAGTCGAAAGCAGCCGACGGTTCGGACGGTAAGAGTCACGCCCGATTCCGATATTTATGGCGTTTCGGCCTCCACTGCTACTAGGGATTTCCCTAAGTGGTCTGAGAACGTGGTCTTGTCCAAGAAAGTTGAGAAGGAGTTTGTGATATGCGATTAACTGAGCGGGTAAATCGTTAGCGAACTCGCAAAAAGATGGCTCCTTTCCGAAAGGGAGGAGCCATTTTTGTTTGGGACACAGACCGGGCAAGCCGGAAGCGGAGGCGCCACGCCGGACGAGCCTGACGCTGCGGCAGCGGCAACTGGTCAACCTGGTAGCCGGTGTGGATCAGATCCATCGCATCATGAAACAGGTGGATTAGGGTCGAGACGGGCGGTGGCGGAAGCGGTATGGAGCGCACCAATAGATAGTTGGCTGGCTAGGATCGACAGGCCCGAATTTAGCGCAAGAGAGCGAACATACCTTACTGATTTCGGAACTCCTAGGGATTTCCCTAGTTGGTTTCCGATCTGGAAATCGGATAAATGGCGGACTTGGAGATACAGTCGAGTCGTAAGCAGGACGCCTGACGTCAGTGTACTGGGCAACCTCAGCGCCTTGCCGCCGAACTCCAGGAAGGAAGTATTCCGATGAAAGTGAAAATGATCGCCTCGATTCTCGCCCTGACGATGCTATCCGCAGTTATGTGCATGGCAGATGACGACGATGAAAAGAAAAGGCAGAAAACCCGCAAGATGTCAGCTGAGGCCTTGCAGGATTTGTACAAGCTGGAACCCACTTCCCAAGCAGCTATCCAGAAAGCGACGGGATACGCCGTTTTCGACAACATGGGGGTGAACGTATTGCTGTTGAGCACGGCACGCGGTTCAGGACTGGCCGTCAACAACAAGACCAAGCAAGAAACCTTCATGAAGATGGGTTCGGCCGGTGTCGGTGTGGGCATGGGAGTAAAAGACTATGTCGTGGTGTTCGTCTTCGAGAACGAAAAGGTGCTGGCACAATTTCTGGACTCCGGCTGGTCCGGTTCAGGGCAAGCGGACGCTGCCGCCAAAGCGGGCGAGAAGGGCGGAGCCTACTCGGGAGCGGCTGAAGTTGCCCCGGGAGTATGGGTCTACCAGATCACCAAGAATGGCCTCGCCCTTCAGTTGACCCTGCAGGGCACGAAATACTACAAGGACAAGGACCTCAACGAAAAGTAGCAGTCGGCTAGGGATTGGACCAGGGCAATGCAACCCGAGGTCGCTAAGGTGGACGAGTCCACTGCCTGAAGAGTGCGGTGACCGAGGTGGCGGTGATGAAGGTTGCGGCGGAAGTAGATCATAAGGTTTCAGATGCTGAGTTGATCGCGTTGTTGCGTGGAGCACAGGGAGAGCTAGAGGCACACGGCGAGTTGAATCAAGTCAATCTCCTCTTGCGTGACTTTGTGAGGGAACTACTGAAACAGCGTTTGCAACTTAGAGTGCGGTTCGTGCGATTGGTCGAGTTGAGTCGGCCAGAGTAGAGGCCACTCATATGGCTCGGCAGCCCACGGAGAAGTTCGACTGGGGTTCCGCTCTCGTCAATCCTTCGCTTCTTTGTGGTCGGTCACGCCTCCTGGGCACGAAGGATGGAGAACTCAAAAAATGCGCCTATTCCAAGTGTTCATGATCACCGCGCTTCTGATCGCAGGTATTCCAAGCCTTGCCACGGCTGCCGTTGGTGCAAAATCTCTGCGAGGACTCTTCTCGTCTGACGAGTGCGAAGTGGTGCCCGAGCTTCTGGGAGCGTGGACCTCTCCTGGCGTTACTTACTCCGTTCGGGAGAGCCACCACAACAAATACTGGATATTAGATCGCGACGAAGAGTTAACAACAGGCAAGAAGCTAGTCCTCGAAATATGTGCAGCTCATATTGACGGCCAGCTATTCTACGACGCAACCTTCCAGATCCTTGGACCGGGTAACGAGTCGACCCTCCCACCCGAATTTGTTGTGGGCGGGGGCTTTGCTGTCAATATCGTTGCCGGCTTCTGGGTGCCGATGCACATTATCGGAAAGCTAGAGATTGAACAAAATAATCTACATTTTCGAAACATAGATAACGAATGGCTACAAGGCGCCTTGAAGTCCCGCCTCATCACAGTGCCCTGCGCCCAGGGTGACTCCGGCGAATATCTCCTCACCGCAAACGGCAAGCAAATGAAGATATTTGTGGCGTCCCTCGCAACCAATCCCAAAGCGTTTTCAGAGCAACTAGACCTGACCCGTATCCCCGGGCGATCCAACTAACCAGGCACTGACCATCGGTTGTCATGCCCCACCGATTTTTCGTAACTGTGCCGATTGCCACGTCGAACACGGTAGAACGCGGTTACTGGAAACGTGGATACTGGCCAGACCATCTGCCCGGTTAGCCGGGTCACACTTGTTCTCTTTTCGCCCTCTCTCCGAACCCAAGCCCGATCGCACCATAGAGTGCTGCATTCATTGTGCTGATGATGAACCATCCGATCAGCCCGCCTACGACTCCGTCATTGTCCAATGCCATTGCACCAAACGAGGGAGGACACAAGAGAAGGTAGAGGACTACTGGCGGCGGTCCGCCCGTATAGTGTGAGGGTGTCAAGTAGAACGTATAAGCGCCGAGCGTAGCGCCAACCAGGAACCCCGTGAGGCCAAAAGCAAGCGCGAACTTTGTTTGGATTCTCAAGTTGACTCTGATGATCCCACAGACCATTTAATCAGTGAATCTGTTCTACGGTGTCGTTTCCATCGCAGTTTGTAAAACCAGTGCCTGGTAAACGCGGTTACCGTCCAAGTGAAAACGGCCCAATCCTCAATGTCCGGTAACCCGACTACACAGGCAAGTGGACTGAGGAACCCGGGCGTCATTGGCCTTTCGCCGTCTTCTGCCGTAGCCCTGTCTGTTCGACGGCCAGCTTGTAGGCTACGTAGTATTTGTAAATGTTTCGGACGTAGGTGACGGTTTCCTGCCCGATGTCCTGGGCGGCTATCAGTTCAACGTTTTCGAACCAGACATCAGGATTGAGTCCGCTTTCTGCGGCCTGCTTGCGCAGGCGGGCGACGCGGGTCGGCCCGGCATTGTAGCTGGCAAAGACGAACATCGTGCGGTCGACAGGATTCAGCTTGGGGTCGTTGAAATAGGTGTCGGCGATGTTGCGCAGCATCTTAACACCGGCGTGAATGTTGGCGTCGGCTCTGCCCACGTTGGCGATGTTAATAGGTGGGGCGGCGGCGTATCTGGGCATGACCTGCATGATGCCCACCGCACCCCGCGGGCTGCGCAGGTTCTGGTTCAGCATGGATTCCTGGTAGCCCTGTGCGGCCAGCATCAGATAATCAAAATCATATTGCGCGGCATATTTCTGAAACAGCGCAATGGTGGCGCGAAACTTTTCCATCTCTTTGCCGGAGGTGGAATTTTTCACCCACTTGGTATTCTTCAGGTAGCGACGCAAGATCGTGTTTCCGAAAGACGTACCAACTCCGTGGCTGGCCACGAATTCATCCAGAAGCTGTTTGAGCTGGGGATTGTTCTTGCGCATAACCAGCGCGGTTTGTCCCTCAGTGACGAGCGGCACGTCGGGATGCGTCCTCAAGTTGTCGAAGACCTTTGACCACAGTTCGGCGCGCTCCCGCGTAGTGATGGTGGCGGGGATCAGGCCGGCGTTGACCATCTGGACCAGATCGTCGTCGGTGAGATTCTTGTCAGCCTCCCGAACGCGTATGGGCGTCTTGCCTGCTTTCTGCAGCGCGTCGTTCAACTTCCGCAGTTCCTGGTAGGCGATCGTGAGCGGATTGACATAGATTTCCTTCCCTGCCAGTTCGTCGAGGGTGGAAAACGAGCCGAACCCGGGCCCGCTCACTACGATCCGGGTCACATTGGTCTGAATAGGGACGGAAAAGGCAAACCGCTTCTCACGCTCAGGAGTGACAGCAATGGCGTTCGCGACGAAGTCCCCCATTCCTTCGGTGAGGGCGGCTTCCGCTTGAGGCGGTGCGACCGGCAGGTATGTGACTTTCAGCTGCACGGGTCCAGTCTTAAGCTTCTTGTTGGCAAACCTCTGGAACTCTTCCAGCGATTCATAGATGGCGCCTCGGGGCCGTCCCTTGTCATAAAAGAAGCCGATGGGATTAAGAATGACAAGCGCACGGATGTTGCGCCCCTTCACCATTTCGTCGAGATCGCCGGTGTGGTGCTCGAAGTGAAGCGGTAACAACAGAGCATTCGTCGCGGTGGACGATGTCGGACCAGAGGCAGCCCCTTGTTGCTTGGCCTGGTCGGTACCTTGCGACGTAGCTTCTTTTTTGCCGCAGGCACTCAGCAGCAACGCAACACACACAGTTGCGAGCAGGAGAGCCCGGAGGGATGAATTGAGGTCTGTGGACATTCTTGTCCCCGGATCAGCCTAGCAAACGGGCTGAGGATTGTTAGCGAAAATTCGCGATAGTACTCACAACCCCGGAATCCGCTCGTCATTGGGCGGTTGGTCAGCTACACGGAAGTTATCCTGAAACCGCGTCGACGGAGTAATCGAAGCAAATCGTCGCGGCACTAAGCGCGTCAAGAGGCGAAAGACCGACCGCAAAGATGCGCAACTGCTGCTGAAGCTGATGATTGTCTGTGACCGGTCGAGCAGGCGGCGTAACTTGAATCCAACTGGCCCCACTCTTTAGGTCGCCTTCATAGGCCCAGAGCGGCGGGTGTGCTTCCCGAGCGGCGGCGAAGGCGGGAAAGCCAACCAGGCTCAAGAGAGAAGCAAATAGAACAGTCTTTTAGTGGGTTTTCCCCAGCTGCAACAGACCCTTTGCATTTGCCATTTGCTTTACGCTGAAATTGTTCATTGCGAGGCGTTGAGACCCTCCAAGCTTTTGGCGAATTTGTCGCTCGAATATCTCTCGCTTTCCGCAACTCGAAACTAGTGCTGTCCCTGCACCAATGGGATCTGCGATCCCAGTTGGAGGTCGATCAAGCTGGTTATGCGACGGTCGATCTGAAAGAAGGTGGCGGTCTTGATGCCCGGCAGCACGCTGCTGATGATAGGGACGTACTTGATGCGGAGCTGCGCAATAGACTCGTCCAAGGCCAATGAGCGATCGATTAAGCTCTTTGCCTGAGCATCCGTCAACGAACCGTAGTTCTGGGCGTACTCCTTGATCAAGGCGTACTTCTGATCGCCGACTTTAGTCATTTCCGCAGCGTACTGGTCATAAACCGGCCAGAATTTTGTCGCCTCAGCGTCTGTCAGGATTAAATTCGCCGCAACCAGCTGTTTTTTTTCCGACCGGATATCCTGTCGCAATAGCTGGATATCCTGGTCGGTGACGGTTGGAGAATCCTTGCTGGCCGTCGCCTGCGCATGCGCCACGGGAACAGCCAGAAAGCATCCACTTGCCAAAACGAAAACCACGCTCATTTTCCTTCTCATTGAGATCCTCTTTGATTTCCCCGGCACACCCTACCTGTGGAGTGTTCTCTTTTCACCGGCGACTCCTCGAACCTTTCTCTTCTGAAGGAACCATCGAGGGTCTCATGATGGTGTATTAAGCTATTACCCAGTAGAACTGTCAAAAGTGCCAGTTCATCTGCGCTCGCTCAAAACAATACTGCCGACGGGAATCCGTCATAAGTGACGCGGTAGGGACGATCATCGCTGATCGCCCCCCGCACAGAACCGTACGAGCGGCATTACCGCATACGGCTCCCACCTTGGAGGATTAGCGAGCGCTGCTACGACTCGCACACCGTTCAATCCTTGGGACACTCCGTCTCCGCACTGTGTCGGACGAGTGTGGAATTAAACGATGTTCTCCTTGGCCCGCACCCTTTTCTCCCCAGGCTCCGCCGAAGATCGCTCTTCTTTGTTCGTCTGGTTCATCGATAGTATGGCGCGGTCCGACTCCTCCGAAGCGTACGCGTCCGCCGTGTGGCTTTGCGCCTTCGCCGACCGGCCTCGTTCCCTTTCGAGCCGAGGCGCTCCAGAGGTCTCCCGGTTCTCGTGCCTGTTGTTTCTCAGCGTGCGCGGGTTCTAAGACTACGCAGGACCGTCTGCTCGCTCGCGATTATCGCGAAACAGCCGTGTGGCCTTCCTCCTATCAGGAGAGAGTCGGCGTCCTGGTTTTGCGTTTTTCGAAGCTCATTAGCCCGGCCCACCGATACCCCTGTCTACGCTTCAAGCGACATCTCGCGATGTCTCCTGCAAGACTGAGGGCCAAGATGGAGTCGCTGTCTCCTTCCTTGTAGGACTCTTTCATTCCCTGCAACATGCCGGTTTATCCCGGCGCACCCTGATAAACGCATTATAAAAGGGCGCCCGTTTGGAGTAGGTTTTGATTGTTCGCATCTCAACCTACAACAAGGAGCGCCCTCATGAATGACGCCAAGTATATTGGGATGGATGTGCATCAGGCAACGATCTCTGTGGCCGTTCGGGATTCGCGCGGGAATTTAGTAATGGAGGCGATTCTCGAAACGAAAGCGGATACGATCCTTGAGTTTATTCACGGGCTACGCGGCAGTTTGTCGGTGACCTTTGAAGAAGGAACCTGGGCCGCCTGGTTGCACGATCTGCTCCAGCCTCACGTCACCCGGGTGGTGGCCTGCGATCCGCGCAAGAATGCCCTGTTGAAAGTCGGAAACCATAACGACCGCATGGATGCCCGCAAGCTGTCCGAGCTTTTGTATCTGAACAAGCTCAGCCCGGTGTACCACGGCGAACAGGGTATCCGCACGCTGAAGGAACTGGCACGCAGCTACATCACGATAACTCGCGATTTGACGCGGGTGATGAGTCGGCTGAAGGCGATTTACCGAAGCTGGGGGATTGCTTGTGCCGGCCAGCAAGTGTATGCACCGCGCTACCGTGCGGAATGGCTTGCAAAGATTTCGGAAGCCGGCGTTCGCCGTCGTGCCGAACTCTACTACCAGCAGTTCGATGCCTTGGCGGCATTGCGCCAGGGGACGCGACGAGAACTATTAGCGGAAGCACGGAAACATCCGGCCATGAGATTACTGCGGCAAATTCCTGCGATTGGTCCCATCCGTGCCGCTCTGTTGATCGCTCTGATACAGACGCCTAATCGCTTCCGCACCAAACGGCAGCTGTGGGCTTACTGTGGATTGGCACTGAGGACATACACCAGCGGTGAATACCGCTTCGTCGCTGGTCAGCTCAAACGTTCCAAGAAGGTCCTGGCCGTTCGCGGGCTCAACATCAACCATAATCACGATCTGAAAAATATCTTCAAGGGTGCGGCGACGCGAGCGGCTGCTACCGCTGGACCTTTCCAGGGCTTTTACCAAGACTGCGTCGCCCGAGGCATGAAGCCGCATTTGGCGCGGCTCACCTTGGCACGCAAGATCGCGGCCATCACTTTGCTGGTTTGGAAGAAAGGAGTTCGTTTCGACGCAGAACATCTGAAACAACAAGCAGCTTGAGCGCCGGGTTAGGACCGTCCTTTGCTGGATTCATTTCTGGTGATGGCTTTTCGGTTCTTCTGACGCTTTGGTTCGAGGGTGAGTCTCCATAAGCGCGTTAGGCGGAGAGTGTGCTCCGAGCACCACGAGTCTCTTGATAAACTATAGGCCCCCTCGGATAACCAGAAAAAGCTATAGGCCTCGAGCCTCAGATAGAACCATGGTTGACAACGTTCAACCGCGCAGCTTGTCTTGCTTCAGAATCCGAAAGCGCCGTCACAAAAACAGAATGGATCTACGAAGAGCGAAAACCCAAGAGCCTCTCAACATGACTTGGGCTGGAAAGCAAAGCGAACAACCTCGCTCCTTCCAGTCGCCGGAGACGTATTTACTATTGACTTTCCCCTTTATAGAACGCGGTTACCGGAAAATGGAATCCCGTCCCCAATGGGGATCGATCCCAAGTCGAACGAGTTCAAGGGAATGATTCCGAGTGTTCTGAAACCGTCCTCTAGCGAGCCTAGTCCCAGTAAATTGCGCTGAAAATTGCCGCAGGCCGCTCAGTAACTCTCGCGCTTCGAGTGTGGCGCTTGCTGCCTTTCTCCGCCGTAGGCCTTCCATGCCTGGTCGATCACATAGGCATGGATGGCGTCGGCATCCGCAACCGTCATGCGTAGAGTCGGAAACGCAAACTTGGGAGGGTCGGCCAGGCCGGGCATTCCTTTATCCCAATGAGAGCCGCCCATCACGATGGTGTACCAATCCTTGTGCACCTGCGATGGGGCGTAACGCAAGTCTGGAATAGCGCCGTCTTCCACCCAGGCGGCGCTGCCATCGATTTCCGGCGAATGGCATCCTTCGCAGTAGAAGCTGACATACAGCTTGGCGCCTTTTTCAATCACGTCTTTGCTGGCTTTTTGTTCCGGCGGTTTGGGAACTGGCGGCACGACGATATGGGGATATGGAAACGGGACTTTTCCGCCAAGCTTGAAAGCATATAGACGCACCGGGCCACGTTTCGATTCTGGCGTTGCCATGGTACGTCCTGGAGCGAATAGTCGCGAACCTGATCCCCAGCCTACTGGACTCAAAACGTATTGCTCACCCTTCACGGTGTATGTGACAGGGATTGATTCAATGGCCGAAAGCGTCTTGACCGACCACAATTTTTCGCCGGAGTCTGCGGAGTAGGCCGCAAACTCGCCGGTACCCTGTCCTTGAAAGACCAGATTCCCCGCGGTGGATAGGACACCTCCATTCACGGAAATTTCTTCGCGCACAGACCAACGCTCTTTCTGCGCGATCGGATCCCATGCAATCAGTCGACCGAAAAGTCCCTCGCCGCTTTCGCCCGCTTTCACCGGAGCTTTGGTGGCGTGCCGGTCGGTCGAAGGGATGTACACTAGTCCGGTTTGCGGGTTGTAGCTCATCGGCCACCAGTTGTGCACGGTCCACTGTTTTCCACCACCCTCAGATACGGGGACGAGCACCGGCTTGCCGGTCTGCAGGTTGTAAGAAGTTGCCCAGGTGGTTTTGACCAAGGGATTAGCCGCAAGCAGTTTTCCGGTATTCGCGTCCAGGACGTAGAAAAAGCCATTCTTCGGAGCAGTCATCGCCACGCGACGCTTTTCGCCCTTCCAGTCGAGATCAGCCATCACGATGTGATTGTTCTCGGAATGCACGCCCTCGGTACCGGTTTGATAGTGCCAGACGTACTCGCCAGTATCAGCGTTCACAGCAACAATGCATTGCGAGAAAAGTTTTTCGCCGCCAGCTTTCACTGCTGCGAGCTCACCGTAGTCAGCGCCGGCGCCAGCGGTCCCAAAAATCACCAGATTGTCCGCTTCGTCGTAGGTGATCGCGCTCCATACGTCGCCGCCGCCAGTGCGCCAGCCGCCTTCGCCAGTCCAGCTCTTGGCGGCCATTTCCAGAGCTTTCGATTCGAATGGCTTGGATGGATCGCCAGGTACGGTCCAAAAGCGCCATAGTTCCTTTCCTGTATCGCCATCGTAGGCGGCGATCGCGCCGCGCACCGCGTCGTCCGAGCCGTTGAAGCCCATCACGATTTTTCCGTGCGCGACATGCGGCGCGCCGGTGATGCCGGTTTGGAGCGGGTCGCACACCGTTGATTCCCAGATTTGCTTTGCACTCGCCGCGTCGATCGCCACCAACCGGCAATCGCCAGTTCCGACGTACACCTTGCCTTCCCATGCCGCCACACCGCCGTTGGTGCGTGCAGAATACGATCCATTCAGCGCAAGATTCAGACGAACCTGCGGATCAAATTTCCAAAGCAGTTTTCCCGTGGCTGCGTCGACCGCATAGACCTTGGAAAGCGGTGCGCTCACGTAGGCGATGCCGTCGACCACGATCGGCTCGGAAACCACGCCCATCTGTCCCTCGATGTCCAGGTACCAAGCGAGACCCAACTGATTCACGTTCTTGTCATCGATTTGCTTCAACGGGCTGAAATGTGTGGAATCGTGACTGCGGCCGTTGATCATCCAGTTGGCCCCGATCGATGCGTCGGCGCTAACGCGCGCGTCGGTCACTTCCGCCGGTTTTTTGTCAATGTCGGCAAAGGAACTGGACTTCATCACTGCGGCGAAAGAAAAGAGTGTCAGACCGAGCAAGGTCATGTTCTTGGTTTGCATCGTAAGATCGCCTTCCCTACAGAAAATGTCTCGAGTTTGTAAGCGGCGCGATAATTTTGTCGCCGATAGTAGTGGTGATGTTCGGACAAGTCAACGAAACGCACAGTGGGCCACGGCCAGACAACACCGGTTCGGATAGCCAACCATTGACGCCAGGCACCTGAGATTTCCGTATTGTCGAGCCTTCCGAAACCACATGATTCGGATAGGGCTGACGTTCAGCCTCGGAGGACGCATGTAGGTAAGGTGGCCGGGCACTTTCTTCAAGTCGCGATACCGTCCTGGTTAACGCTTACCGGACATGTATGGTCCGCCGCAGAGTTGCAAGCGGAAAATGAGCGATGACAGTTGGTCTGCGCCAATGTATTCGGCCTTGAGTGGAGTCGTTGACTCCGGGCCATGATGGATATCCGCTCGCTCTCGTCCTCATAAAGTGGACGGCCTCGAAACGACCTTCTCCGGTATCGGGTTTCGAGAGCGTGGGAGAGACCCATTGCCATCTCTATTTTCCGCCAGCAGCCCTGGCAGGAACTTTGTTTCACCGCTGACAACGCGTGATGAGACGACAATAAATCTTGGCGAACGATGCGGGTGCGCCCTTCCGAGCCCCGCGACGAGCACTTTGAAGACCTCACCACGAGCACCAACGCGTCGAAAGACGGGTATTTACTTCACGACGCGGCGGTCCGATTACTATCCCGGGATGCGTGCGTTCGTGACATGTCCTTACAGTTTCCGCAACGTCACTCGGGCTTCCGAACGCTGGCAAAAGTTGTCGCGAAGCCGCGTGACGGCGTTGGAACGAGCCCGGCACGGACCGAACGTCTGCCCATTCACTTCGGGTGGTTGGTCGCAGGCGCTTGAAGACGTGACCGGTGGGCATCGGGCGAAAACCACTGCTAAATGCGACATCGCTTATCCGTGAACGTTGTTGTAGTGCGCCATCCCATACCCGTCGCCATCATGGCGATGGAAAGTGCGTCTGAATCCGTTATTTTCCAGGTGGGTGGTCAATCGGCCGATCGTGGAGTTTTCGTCTGGCGCAGGATGGTATTCGATACAAATTCTCCGTATGCGGCGCAGCACTTCAGGCCCGGCGAATAGCAGGGTCGAATACTCTCCCCCTTCAATGTCCATTTTCAGCAGGTCCACGGCGTCCAACCGGAATTTGTCGAAAATCTCGGACAAGCTCATAACCCGAACAGCGAGCGCTGCGCTGACTGAACTGGTGACTACGCTTCGAAATTGACTCCCCATCGGTTCCGTCGCCATTAGAGCCTCGCCACTATCTTTGCCGAGAGCTGCGTTAAGACAAGTGACGCCGGCGAGTTTCTTGGCTGAAGCGGCGGCTTGCAGTCGCTCGAAGTTGGGGGAAACGGCTCGATAGAGATGATCCTTGCCAATGGCGCTCGATGGGATGCATACAGGGTGAAGAAACCAACGTTTGCTCCCGCGTCGACGATGACCCGGTCCGACGCCTTGACTGGATAAGCAGGCGAGAAAAAGATCAGCCAGAGGGTCGCTAAATCAAAAAAGTCGGTCAACGCCACGTGGCTTCCGTCCTTGAATCGAACGGTGTAGGGGTAGGTGAGGCGACGCAGGCCGGTGTAAGCACTTGCCAGTGACCACCATTGATCTGTGATAGCAGCGCACCGGGCGATCTCGGGAGCGCGGCCTACGTGACGGAAGATCTTTCTCCACCGGTGCATGAAATCCCGCTGAACCCAACTAACTCTACCCCCAACTTGCTCGGTAAGTCGTGCTGACAAGTGAAAGTCTCAGAGCTTATCTTCGCCGCGTACGGCACCTGATCTCGAACCGACAAGAGTTGAGACTTGCCCGGCAAGCTCGTCGCTCCTGCGCCGGCGTCCCGCGCGACACCGCCCTTTCGTGAAACTTGATCCAACCCTGATGTCTCCGACGGCCGCAAGAGACGGGCGCCGCAGGCTACTTCGTTCTAGCAGCGATGGAGGAACAATCCGCCGGGACCGTGGCGGATCGAGCGCGAAGCGATGAATCAAAGGCCTGAAAGCAGGCCACCTCGGATCGATTCATTGCCATCATCTCGGGATCCTTCATCATAGCGTCTTCCACAGCCATTCTTCGCAAGATATCGTTAGTTTGCTTTAGTGCCGCCTCGATCGACAACCGCTTGAGTTCGCGCATCTGATTGTTTTCGAGCTTGTGCGTAAATAGGGTTCTCAGAGCCGCAGTCACCTTTTGCTCGCGAGGGGTCCGTGCCTCGACGTCCGCAGCATCGATTTTGTCCTGAGTATTACCGGCGACGAGCACCTGGCCGTCCCTGACTTCGGGAGAATTTGAGTCGGACGATATCGCTTTCAACGCGAGAAAGGGAGTTTTCGCGTAACCGTCCGAGATCTTCGTGGAAAGTTTGGCGTTCTGCGCGTTCGCGCTCAAGGCTAGGACCAACGCTATACAAGTGCAAAAGATGATTCGCATGTGATTCTCCCTGATTGAAGCTTAGGGGAGCTTTCTAAGCGCTATCACTGTCTGTCCGGACAGAGGTGCGCCGTCCGTTACCTGTCCGCTGAGACTCTAAAAGCAGGGCTCCCGTTATGCGCGGCAATCTGGGCTTCGGTTTATTGGTCAAGATCATGGACATCGACCTTCCGCAGAATCAACCCGGCGTGCCTGTCCCCTAATTGCAGACACTTTCAGAAATTCCACCCAACAGACGAGCCCGTCTGATACACGAGGGGACGGAGGTCTCTATGACCGTTCCCAAGACACCTTCAAGTACCAAAACGCACATTCGCTGCGGGAGCCCCGACTGTGATTGGGGTCCGCCGATGCCCGGGTTCAGCGAAGTCGAATGGGACCGATGCCGTCACGAATTCCGGGAGCATTGCATCGAGCGGCATGGCCTGGATCCTGACGAAATGGAACGAATCTGCTGGTTCGACCTGGAGACCCTTAGGCTGACACTGCTGAAAAGCAGCAAGAAGAGGGTTTTGTTTGATCATGATTAGAACCAAATCCCGAAGGTTGCCCAACTGGAAAAGTCCACGTTCGTCAGACCACTCTGGACCCGAAGCAGATCCGAGCTAATATGAAACAGATGGATTCGGCCTGCCGTCTGGCCGGGGAACGTAAGATGGAGCGAGAAAAGTTTGTCAAACTGGTGGAGGAGGCGCTGGGCGCACTGCCTGCGAAATTTCGCAAGCGAATTCACAACGTCGCAGTTCTAGTCGAGGACGTGCCTCCCAAGCAGCTGTCACGCAGAGGCTCGCGAAATGCAGGGATCATAGATTCGGACAATGCTGAGAATTTGGTGCTCGGTGTCTTCGAAGGTGTACCAACAACTAAGAAAAGCGTGTTTGACCTATCTGCGGGTCCCGACCGCATCGTGCTCTATCAGAAGAACATTGAGGCCGTCTGCTCCAACGAATACGAAATCCGAAAGGAAATCCGCCAGACGGTGCTCCACGAACTAGGCCACTATTTCGGGATGACCGAAGCTCAATTAGAAGATATCTGAACCACACACCGGGTTAATCACTGTGTGGGAAGCGTATGGTTCCGACGCAGGGAGTCACTTGATTGCATAACAGTGTCGGCTCCCTCGACTCGCCGCACCCGACACCGTGTGCCCCACGCGGCTAGGGACAGGTCCCAAGGTCTAAAGGTTCAAAAAACCTTTTGCTGAGTTTTGGAAACGTCTAGGGCGGCTCGGTAGATTGTTCCGACTCCAACCCCCATTAGCCATACGCTCCTAGGGTCAACAGATAGATCGACGACGAGTCTGTCGTGCTGCGCCCCGCCTTCTGTACAGGTGGCAGTCTGACGCCTTTTCAACTCCTACCTGTAGGCGACCGCTGAGCGCCTGTCCTGACGTACTATTGGAGACTGCGAACTTCAGGTCGATTCTACTGGTACACCCCGAACCCTTGATTCACCAAGGAGTGGACCTATGCTTGGCAGAAACGGGGCAGAAACCAGACGCAGCGGTCGTGCGACCCTGCGTGTTCCGCTGAGAATCTATGAGCCGGGCTCAAACAATCGGTTCATCGTCGAGGAAGCATACTCTGTGAAGGTGAGCCTCTGGGGTGGGCTTATCGCTCTCCGAACAGCGGTGACCAAAAACCAAAAACTATCAATGGTGAACCAAGCTACCGGAGAAACCGCCGATTCGAAGGTTGTCCATCTCGGGCCGATGCTGCTGGGCGGAGGGCTAAGGCTGGTTGCCGTAGAGTTCCTGAGATCCTCGCCTGACTTTTGGGGAATGGTTTTTCCGACGGTCGATCCATGCCGAACTCCGACCACGCGGTACGCCAAAGCCGGATCATCGCACAACTGAGGTTCAAAAAACCCTTTCCCGAGTTTTTGAACCACCTAGGAGAGGCGCATCCCCGACTGGCCTTATGGTTGGTCCCTTCACCTAGCTCTGCAGCCATTTGCTTCCAACCTAGTACGAATGCTTGGCTACTTATTCCTCACGCAGGGCCTTGATCGGTTCTACACGGGCGGCGCGATAGGCGGGAATTAAGCTGGCCGATAGCGCGACCATCAACAGCAACGCTGAGACTGCGACGAAGGTCAGGGGATCGCTGGCCTGAATACCGTAGATTAGGGTTGCGAGAACGCGACCTAAGGCCAACGCGCCCGCGATACCGATGATCAACCCGATCAGGGTGGGTATCATTCCTTCCACTACAACCATGCGAACTACATCGGTGATTTGAGCACCCAGCGCCATGCGGATGCCGATTTCGCGGCTGCGGCGACGGACGGCGTAGGCGAGGACGCTGTAGATGCCTACGGCGGCGAGGATGACGGCCAATCCAGCGAAGGCAGCGAACAGGAGCATGTTGAAGCGGCGCTGCGAGATGGAATTGGTGACGAGGTCTTCCATGGTGGCTACATCTACCAGCGGAATCTCGCGGTCCACTTCATGGATGGCGTTAGTCACGCCGGAAACCAGGCTGTCGGGATGCGAAGCAGTGCGCACGGCCAGAGACATGATGAACGGTTGCCACTCACCGGTCAGCGGCATGCCGACTTGAGCGAGTGGGTAATATAGCGTGGCGGACGGCGACTTGGCGTCGAGTCCGTCTTGCTTGACGTCGCCCACGATTCCAACGATTTCACGGGGTTTCTCGGGAGCGAAAGTCATCGTGAGATGTTTACCAAGGGGATCTTCGTTAGGCCAGAAACGATGGGCCATGGTTTCGCTGATAAGGACCGCGTAGGGGCGCTCTTGGGTATCAGAGGCGTTCAGCTCGCGTCCGCGGCGCAGCGGAACATGCATGGCTTGCAGATATTCTGGAGAGATCGCGCGGACATCTACTTCGGGCTGTTCCGCCATGGGGACGATAGGCCGGCCCTCGATGGCGATAGGCTGATGCGAGCCGGAGTTGTCGAGGGGCAAGTCGTCGATCAAGCCTGCTGCTGTCACGCCGGGTAGCGCGCGCACACGGGCGAGCGCGGAATCGAAAAACTGCGTTTCCTGTAGTGGGGAAGCGAACTTGCTTCGTGGTACCGCAACGGTCATGGTAATGACGTTGTTGGGGTCGAAGCCAGGATCGACGCTGCGCAGCAGCCAAAGACTGCGAATCATCAGCCCCGCGCCTACCAGAAGCATCAACGAGAGCGCGACTTCGGAGACGACGAGAAGGCTACGAACGCGGCCGCTGCCGGATTCCGAACCAGTTCTTCCACCCTCCTTTAGAGCCTCATTTACATCAGACTTGGTTAGGCGGAACGCCGGAGCGAGCCCGGCGGCGATTCCGGTCACAAGTGAAACCACGAGAGTAAATGCCAGCACGAAGCCATCGAGATTGATTTCCAGCGAGCGCGGCAAACTGTCTGCCAAAAAGTTGGTGATGAGCGTCGTGCCTGCTTTGGCGATGAAGAGGCCGACGAGGCCGCCGACAAGTGAGAGCAGAACGGTTTCCGCGAGAACCTGTTGGAGGATACGACCGCGCCCGGCGCCCAAGACGGACCGGATCGCAATTTCTTTGCGGCGCGCGAAGGTTTTGGCGAGTGTGAGATTGGCGACATTGGCGCAGGCGATCAACAGCACGAATGCGACGGCGCCGAGCAAGATGAGCAGGGCAGGCCGAACATCGCCGACCATTTGTTCGCGTAGAGGAATGATCACAGCTCCCCAACCCTTATCGTCGGCGGGATATTGCTGTTCGAGGCGAACGGAGATCGTGGTCATCTCGGCCTGCGCTTGCTGAACGGATACGTCTGGTTTCAAGCGAGCGACGACCATGTAGTGGTGCTCACCGCGTACAGCGCGCTCCGCGCTGGTCCAAGCCATTGGCTTCCAGACTTGCGCCCAGTCGGGGACGCGAAAGTTCGGACCCATGACGCCGACGACTGTGTACGACTGATTGTCGAACGTGACGTCGCGGCCGACGATGTTTGGGTCGGCGCCAAAATGAGTCTTCCACATGGCGTTGCTTAGAATTGCGACGTGGCCGTGGCCGAGCTGGTCTTCTTCAGGAAGAAAGGTGCGCCCCAGGATCGGCTGCACGCGCAAGACGGAGAAAAAGTCCTTGGAGACGGCGGCGCCTTGAAGGGCTTCCGGATGATCGCCGTTGGAGAACGTGAACCCAGCGAAGGAGTAGATCGCCATTTGCTCGAAGCTGTGATTCTGGTTTTGCCAGTCGAGGTAGTTGGCGGCGGAGACCGAGAACCGGGTCATTCCAGGGAAACTTTTTGGCGGTGGGATGTGCCAGATCTGGACGAGGCGGTCGGAGTCCCTGAAGGGCAGAGGGCGGAGTAGAACGGCGTTGACGACACTAAAGATGGCGGTATTCGCGCCGATGCCTAGTGCGAGGATGAGGATCGAGGCGAGGGCGAAGCCGGGACTCTTGAGAAGAAGCCGGACGGCGTATTTGGCATCTTGAATTGGGCTTGTCACGGTGAGCCTCCCATTGGTAAGACGAGGGTCTCTAAAGGGCACTTAAGCGTCTAGAATGAACACTTACGAAAAAAGGGGGGAGGGGGGTCGGTTACAGTTAACCAAAATGCGCTTTTTCGTCAGATCCTATTTTTTCGGTCGCTAGGCGCAGCCTAGAGAATCCCCGAACGCTTAAGTTCCCCCATAAGGTAGTCACACGAGCGCACGCACAGGGACATGATCGTGAGCGTCGGGTTCTGGCAGGGATTTGACGTAAAACCGGAAGCGTCCATGACGAAAAGGTTCTTGATGTCGTGGGACTGCTGGAACTGGTTCAGGACGGATTTTTTGGGATCGGCGCCCATGCGCGCGATGCCCGCTTCATGTAGCGCCCATCGCGGAGCCGAGGGATTTGCGTAGGTGTGGATGTTTTTCGCTCCAGCCGCTTCGAGCATTTCTCCAGCGGAGTCGCCCATGTCTTGGATCATGGCGCGCTCGTTTTCTCCATCGGACATGTGAATTTTCAGAACAGGAATTCCATAGACGTCCTTCACTTGCGGATCCAACTCGACGAAATTATCCCAACGCGGCAGAACTTCACCGAAGCCCGTGACGTTGAGCGAGGCCCGTGGTTCGAGGACGGCTTGCTTGTACGCCGCGCCGAAGCCGGGCGCGCTCCAGTTCAGGTCGAGGCTGGATTCGCCTTCATAGCCGAAGCCGCGTATGAATTTCTTGTACGGCGGCTCACCTTTCAAATTGCGGAAGCGCGCGACGTAAATTCCGACGGGCTTCACCGGAGCGCCAAGTGTGTGTTTCCCGCCGAGAGTCGGGAAATCGCCGGAACCGCCGCCACTGCGAACATGCGCGGTGAGGTAGTGGCCAAGGACGCCGCTGGAATTGGCGAGCCCGTTGGGATATTCGCGGGTGGCGGAGTTGAGCAGGACGCGGACCGACTCCTGCGATTGCGCGCAGAGAATGACGACTCGGGCGTAGAGTTCGTGAGATTGGCGGGTGACGCGGTCGACATAGAGCAAACCGCGAGCACGATTGGTGGCGGGGTCCATGAGGACCTTATGGACCATGGCGTTCGAGATGAGCGTGCAGTTGCCAGTGTTGAGCGCGTCGGGGACCGTGGTGAACGCGGCGTTGAAATAGGAGTGGGTCACGCAGCCGCGCTCGCAAGGACCGCAATAGTGGCACGAGCCGCGGCCATTGATCGGACGCGTAAGGTTGGCGGAGCGGGCGAGCGTGACGGTGCGGTTGAGGTTTTTCTTGACGCGATCGCGGAAGATCGATTCCTGGCAGGTGAGCGGCATCGGCGGCTGAAACTGGCCATCGGGCAGATGCTCCAGATCTTCGGCCATGCCGGTGACGCCCACGTATTTTTCGACCAGGTCGTAGTAAGGAGCGATATCGCTGTAGCTCAGCGGCCAGTCTTCGCCGTAGCCGTCGTGCGAGGCGGCTTTGAAATCAGCGTCGCTGAAGCGCAAGCTGACCCGGCCCCAAACGTTGGTGCGACCGCCGGTCATGCGGAGGCGGCCCAGCCAGTGGAACGGTTTGTCGGCGGGAGTGGTATAGGGCTCGTCGAAATCGTTGATGAACCAGTCCTGCGTATATTCGTTGCAGACGTCGAATTTCATTTGGATGGGACGCGTCTTGCGAACGATTTCCGGAGCCATGTTGCGGTATTTCAGGTCGAAGGCTGGCTTGTGCTCGGAGAAATTGTCGTCGGATTGTGGGCGGCCGGCTTCCACGATGGCAACTTTGAGCCCGGCTTCGGAAAGGCGCTTGGCGGCCCAGCCGCCGGAGGCGCCGGAGCCGACTACGAGTACGTCGAAGGTGGAGTTCTTTTCAGATGGCATCGTGGTCCTGGAGTTCGCAACAGTGCGATGCGAAACCGATGCTATCAAGGGGCGGGAACGAGGTCAAAGACAGAAAGCAATTTTCTTGAGATTATTTGTGGGCGAGGCTGAGGACGAGTGGTAACATCACGGCCGATTTGGGGTGCGAGGGTGGACTTGGATATTGAGGCGGGGATGCTGGTGACCGATACGGACGCGGAGGTTAGGCGGAAACTGAGCCGGCGCGAGATCGTGCAGAAGCTTCTGGGCGGGATGGCAGCAGGAGCGGGCTTGCCCCTGGTTGCGTCTTCGCACTCGATTTATCGGCTATTGAGTGACGGCGCGACGCTGGATCGCGCGGAGAACGTGCGGGCAGCGGTTGACTGGAAGCCTCTGTTTTTGAGCACGCAGCAGGACACGACACTCGTAACGGTTGCGGAAGCCCTTGTGCCGGGATCGACAAGCGCGAAAGTGAACCAGTTCATCGATCTGCTGTTGAGTGTGGATATCGCGGAGCACCAGCGGGATTTCATTGCCTCCCTGGCGGCCGTTGAAGACGAGGCGAAGAAACGGCTCGGGCGCGGGTTTGCGGTGCTGGCGCAAGGCGAGCGGGAAACGTTGCTTACGGATTTCTCAAAACAGGAAACGCATCAGAAGGACTTTCACAATTTGAAAGAGTGGATCGTCGGGGCGTACTATTCGTCCGAGCAAGGCATGCGCGAACTGGGTTGGAACGGGAACTATGCGTTCGAGAGCTTTCCCGGATGCCAGCATGGAGAGCAACACTGAGAATTTCGTGCACGGGAAACGAGGGAAAAATAAAATGATTCATGATGCTGCGAGCCGGCGGGATTTTCTGCGTGCGATGGCGATGGGAAGTGCGGGGCTGGCGTTGTCTAGCCGACTATCCGCCGCGGGCAAGAAGTCGGTTCTGTTGTTTACGAAATCGTCTGGTTTCGAGCACGCGGTGGTGAAAACGACGCCGGGGAACCCGAGCGTGGTGGAGAAATGCGTGCGTGGGCTTGGGTCGAAATATGGGTTCGATGTGAACGCGACGAAAGATGGGCGAGTTTTTGATTCGAGCGAATTTCACTCGTACGCGGCCGTGTTTTTCTTTACCACGGGGGACTTGACGACGGAGGGTACCGACAAGCAGCCGGCGATGACGGCAGCGGGCAAGCAGACGCTGCTTGACTCAGTGCACGGTGGGCTTGGTCTTGTGGGCGCGCATGCTGCCAGTGACACGTTTCACACGCCGCCGGATACGCCAGATTTGGCGAACCGGTACATCGCGCATGGCGAGCAGAGTGATCCGTACCTTCGGATGCTGGGAGGAGAGTTCATCACTCACGGGCGCGACCCGCGCTTGCAGACGACTAACGTGATCGTGAATGACCCGAAATTCCCCGGGTTGGAGGGCGTGACTTCGGCGGTGAGTTTTACCGACGAGTGGTATTCATTGAAGGATTTCGCGCCGGACATGCACGTGATTCTGACGCTGGACACCAACGGGATGAAGGGCGAGTGCTATCAACGGCCTCCCTATCCCATGACGTGGGCGCGGATGCACGGCAAGGGGCGCGTGTTCTTTACGGCGATCGGCGACCGGCCGGAGAATTGGGAGATTCCGTTTTTCGTGAATGTGCTTGGCGGGGGAATTCGCTGGGCGATCAGCGATGTCAACGCGAAGATAGATAGCAATATTACGCAGGCTGCGCCGGGTTATGCGGTGATTCCACCGAAGTTTCCTCCTTCGACGAAATAGGTTGAATTGGGCGAGCGAAATACGGAATTTGTTGATGCGCCGGGCTGAAGCCCAGCACCTACACTATCGAGAGGCTGTGGTGGCTGCTTCCTCGCGCGGAGCCGTGACCTCATTTTTTCTGGCGTGATTGCGCGATTGAGGATCCTCTTTGACTCGCTGCGGGTTTGAGGCTTCGGCGACACGAGCCGCGAAGTAACCATTTGCAATATCTTTCCCGTAGCGATCATAGATAATTCGCCAGTTCTTTCGAGACTGGGGTCCCATCTTATCTGGGTTAAACATCACGCGAGAATGTAGGAGCGGACGAAGCATCTCGCATTCGTTACTACATATTCGATCTGATGTGCTGCAGGGATCGCGATCTGACGCAGCTTCCACTGCTTGAACGCCGAGAGCTCTTGAAGTCATTCGTGCGGCTCCCAGACGAAAGAATCAAGATTGCGGGCGATACCGAGGCTGCCTCGATCGACCTACTGTCTACTGTGCGCGAACAAGGGCTTGAAGGTATCGTTGGCAAGCGAAAAGACAGCCTCTACGAAGCTGGCCAACGAAGCGGCGCCTGGATTAAATATCGTGTGAATCGCGGCCAGGAGCTGGTGATAGGCGGCTACATTCCGGGCCCCCACGGTGTTGACTCCGTCATCGTTGGATACAACGAGGGCGAGAATCTGATTTATGTCGCACGAGTAAAAACGGGCATCGTCGCCGCATCGCGGCGCCAGCTATTCGAGCAGTTGCGGCCTCTCGTGACGTCGGAATGTCCTTTTGCAAATCTTCCCGAGACTTGCCCCTTACGTTGGAGCGAAAGCTTGACGCTTGAAGGTATGAAGAAGTGCGTCTGGGTCCGGCCCGCTGTCGTGGCGCAAATTGCATTCCAGGAATGGATTGAAGGCGATCATCTCCGGCACCCGAAGTTCGTCGGACTGCGTGACGACAAGAACGCCGCCTGCGTAGTCAAAGAGCGCTTTGGCGCAGCTCCGTAGCGCGGGCAGGGACAGGCGTTAAGACATGGGCGCGTTCGAGACGCGCATTCTACCGAATCACTATTGATCAGTCTTGTCCCGGCGGCGGCTCAAGACAGAGTGACCGTTCGCGGCGCTTTTCGATGTCACAAAGTGGCCATCACGAGTCCTATTCGGCACACTCTACCATCTGCTAAAACAAATGCTCCTATTTTACCACGAGTTAGCTGCTTTATTACCGTTAGTAGTTTATAATATAGGCGTTTTTCGTGTGGCTGCACGCGTACACTGTTCTCTAGCGGAAAGCGAGGCATTCCAATCATGACGAAACAGCAAAAAGGTTTTTCTCTTATCGAGCTTGATCGTTGTAGCGATCATTCTGATCACCGCAGCGATTGCAATCCCGAACCTGATCAAGTCGAAGATGGCCGCCAACGAAGCATCGGCAGTCGGTTCGGTTCGAACGGTCAACACAGGTGAAGTGAACTATGCGGCGTCTTGCCCGGCAGTAGGCTTCTCGGCGTCGCTTGCCGAGCTCAACACGGGAGCAGCGTGCATCGGTGGTGAGGGCATCATTGAGCCAGTTCTCAGCCTCGGCGCGAAGAGCGGCTACGTGTTCGCTTATACGCCGACCGCCGGTGGCGACGCGTTGAACGACTCCTACACGCAGACTGCGATCCCAGCAACCGTCGGGACCACGGGTCAGCGCTCGTTCTTCTCAGACCAGACCGGTGTGATTCGCTACCAGCTCACGGGAGCAACGCCGACAGTTGCCAACCCGCCACTGCAATAGAATTGAACCGAACGCGGTTCGTACAGGGGGAGCCTCTCGGCTCCTTCTTCTTTTTTGGAAGCTCGGGTTGTCACGCTAAAGTCGCCGTTAGATTCACACCGCCGCCCTTGGCCTCTGCCACTAAATGCCCCCTCCCCTGCGCTTGCTAACGAACCCCCAGCCATTGAAATTGGACTTGCCAAACGGGCCGGTCAATAATTGCCGTCCGGTCACTTATGCCCGCGGAAACGAAAGCATACGACTACGTCATCGTGGGTGCTGGGTCGGCGGGCTGCGTTCTGGCGTCGCGACTCACCGAGGATCCCAACACACGCGTCCTTCTGCTCGAAGCTGGTGGCCCGGCGTCCGCCCGCGAAGTTCGCATCCCCGCCGCGTTCTCGAAGCTATATAAAACGACCGTCGACTGGAACTACTCCACTGAGCCGGAACCTTGCCTCCACAATCGCAAACTCTACTGGCCGCGCGGGAAGATGATCGGCGGATCGGGTTCCATGAATGCGATGATTTACGTCCGGGGCAATCCCTGCGACTACGACGACTGGGCGGGTCTCGGCAACGCCGGCTGGGGATACCAGGATGTTCTTCCCTACTTCAAGAAATCAGAGCGACAGGAGCGGGGCGCATCGGAATACCACGGCGAGAGCGGCCCGTTGAATGTCGCTGATCTCCGCCACGTGAATCCGCTGACACGGTCGTTTCTCGCGGCGGCCAAAGAGCTGGGCATACGCGCCAACTCGGACTTCAACGGCGCCAGTCAGGACGGCGCGGGACTTTATCAGGTGACGCAGATGGGCGGCCAGCGTCACAGCACCGCGGATGCGTATTTGACGCACGCGGAGGCGAGAGAAAATCTGACGGTCCTGACGCACTCACAAGCGACGAAAATCGTTGTCGAGAATCACCGGGCGGTCGGGATCGAGTACCTCCTCCTTGGTAGCGCCATCGAAACGGCGCTGGCCGAGCGCGAAGTGATTCTCGCGGGCGGCGCGGTCAACTCGCCGCAGTTGCTGTTGCTCTCGGGAATCGGGCCCGCCGACGAGATCCGTCGCGTAGGAATCCATGTTGTGCAAGATGTTCCGGGAGTAGGCAAGAATCTGCAGGATCACCTGATGGTGTCGGTAGGGTATCTCTGCACAAAGCCGGTCAGCATGGCAAACGCGGAATCGCTTGGAAATTTTCTGCGATATTTGGTGTTCAAGCGCGGCCCGCTGGTCTCCAACGTCGCGGAGGCGGGAATTTTCCGGCGAACGCGGGCTGGATTGCGTGAACCAGACTTGCAACTGCTGTTCGGCCCCGCGTACTACGTCAATCACGGACTCACCCCGCGAAAGGAGCACTGTTTTGGTTTTGGTCCGACGGTAGTCACTCCGGAAAGCCGAGGTTCGATTTCGCTGAAGTCAGCCAACCCGCTGGAGCCGCCTGCCATTCGTGCAAATTATCTTTCGATCCCAGCCGACATGCGCGTCATTGTCGAAGGAGTGAAACTTAGCCGCCAACTCGCTCATGCCAAATCTTTCGAACTCTATCGTGGAGGCGAACTTCATCCCGGCTTGAGTGTGCAGAGTGATGAGGAAATCGCGGAGTTCGTTCGTGCGGAGGCGGAGACACTCTATCATCCCGTGGGAACGTGCAAGATGGGCAACGATTCGATGGCGGTCGTTGATGCCACCCTGCGCGTCCACGGAATCGATGGCCTTCGCGCTGCCGATGCTTCGGTGATGCCGCGCATACCCTCCGGCAACACCAACGCTCCAACGATCATGATCGCCGAAAAAGCCGCGGACCTGATCCGCGCTGCATCGTAATCTCTCGCGCCGCGTGCCGATGGAAGTACAATGCCGACCCGGAGGAAACCATGTTCACCGTTACCGCCGATTTGACGCTTCCCAGCACGGTCACCGGCTCGTTTCCGCGACCCCGCTGGTTCGACGTGAGCATGTGGGGTCGCCCGCTCGACACCTGCATGCTGGATGTGCGCTTTCGCGAGAAGTTTCAAGACGCCCTGGCGGTGGTGATCAGTGACCAGGAGCGTGCAGGCCTCGATATCGTCACGCATGGTGACTTTCATCTGGATGAGGATCTCGCGGGCCGCGCGTGGCACCACTATCCTCTTCAGCGCTGGGCAGGCTTCGAAGGGGACTACCTGCAGCCGGAGCAGACCACAGCTCCCTGGTTGCACTATCCCCCCGGCACGTTGCTGAATGAGATCTACACCGGCTGGCGATGGCCCCACATCGTCGACAAGATCGAGCACAGACCTCTCGATTATCCGAAGCTGTGGCGCATGTCGCAGGCCAGGACCAGGAAACCCGTTAAGTTCGGAACTTGCTGCTCCCAAGTGATGGCGCTCTTCCTGGATATCCACACCCCCAAGTACAAAGATAAACGCCAAGTGATCTGGGATATGGCGGAGGCGATGAATAAGGAATTGCTGGCGCTGCGCGATTCCGGGTGTCGCTGCATTCAGATCGAGGAGCCGACGTTTCACTTCATGGCGAATACCTTCGGCAAAGACCACGAGGAAGTGAAATTCATGATCGAAGCGTTCAACCGCGAGGTCCGGGGCCTCGACGACGTGGAACTGTGGATCCACACGTGCTGGGGCAACCCGAACATGCAGCGCGTGATGGAGGATACGAGCTACGCGAAGTCGATCGAAATATATCTGGAGCGGTGCCGCGGAGACGTATGGACGTTGGAGATGAAAGATCGCAACCAGAGGGATCTCGAGCTGTTTGAGCCGTTCAAGCACGATCTCAAGAAGAAGATCTGCCTCGGAGCCGTCAGCCATCGCTCGCTTCAAGCAGACCGGCCGGAAGACGTCACCGCCGAGATCCGCAAGGCGTTGAAGTACATCCCGCCCGAGCGCCTGATCGTCTCGAGCGATTGCGGCTTTGGCCGCCAGGGCTGCAATCGCGAAATCGCCTTCTACAAAGCGAGTGCACTCGCACAAGGCTGCAATATAGTGCGACGCGAATTGGGCCTGCCCGTGACTTACGTGCCGGCCGCCGATCCCAGGTTGCAGGTCGATGTCGTGCCCGGGCGGGACGTCGTCGCTCCCACCATACAGGGCGCGACGCAACGCAATGGGCCAACGGTTGTCGGTTGAACGGTTGTGGGTTGGAAGGAAATTGGTGCGCCGCGTAGGAATCGAACCTACAACCTATGGATTTCCGCACATCTCGTATAGTGTTGCATCGTCTAGCCGTTACCTGTGTCTTGTAGTCGTATTTAGCATGGTATTTGGGACGTTTTGTTCTCAAGTTGTTCGCAGATTTTGAGGTGACCCCCTCAACTGTCACAAAATCTTTGGGCACACTTTCCGTTTTCTGAAAGTGTTCTTGCATCTCCTAGTAGGCAAAGGGGTCTGGGGAAGGGGGCGACGTCGCCCCCTTCCCCAGAGATGCTGTCGAATCCCCCTGCCTGTTCTCACCGTTGTTCTCAAAAAACTCTATCGTTGCGCTTCGCGAGTCGGCTGAATTCGCCACCTCAGTCTGTCGCTCGAATTCTTCCGGCGACCGATAGCCCAGTGCCGAGTGCAACCGCTGCCGATTGTAATACTGCTCGATGAACTCTTCGACGTTCACCCGTAAATGATCCAGGTCATCGTACCTGTTGGCGTAGATCTCCTCCCGCTTCAGCGTTTTCATGAAGCTCTCACAACTCGCGTTGTCATACGGATTGGCCGGCCGACTCATGCTCGCAATCATGCCATGCCTGTCCAATGCCGCCACATATTCCGGACTCGCATATTGAAGCCCGCGATCCGAATGGTGCACCACACCTGCTCGCGGCTGTCGCTCTGAGACTGCACGCTCCAGCGCAGCCACCGTGAGGTGGCTACTCATCATCGTTCGGTCCACAGCCCACCCTACAACCTTGCGAGAGAAACTATCGAGGATCACCGCTAAGTAGACAAACTCCCCTTTCAAGCGAATGTAGGTGAGGTCTGCTACCCAGAGCTGGTTGATACCTGTCAACGTCATGCGACTTGCTAAGTTGAGGTGCACCTCGCACTTATGTTTCGAATTCGTCGTGACCACGAAGCGTTTCGGTTGAATGGCCAGCAAATTATCGTCCCGCATCATCCGGGCCACCTTTTTCCGATTCACCTGCACGCCTCGACGGTGCAGTTCTGCGGTGATCCGTCGATAGCCGTAGCGACGACGATGTTCCAGAGCGATCTGTTGAATCAATGACCGCACTTCCGTCTCTTCCTCTGCCGGTTCCCGTTGTCGCAACGACCGGTAGAAACCTCTGCGACTCACCGCTACCAACTGACATAGGTGCTCGATACTCAGCCTGCCTTGCAATGGCATCAGTTCTTGGATGTGTTCGTAGATGTCTTCTCGCCAGAGCCGCTGCTGCGCTGGCGTCGAGCCTCTACTTTTTGCAAGGCACCCTTCAAAAAATCCACCTCCATCGCCTTCTCGGCGAGCATTCGCTTTAGCTGAAGGATTTCTTTTCGCTGGGCTGAAGCATGTGTGCTCGGGCGCGCCGCTTCTTCGCCAGGATCAACCGCCTCGAGCTTAGTTCGCCACTTGTAGAGGCATCGTCGAGTAACCCCGAGTTCCTTGGCAAGATCATCGACGCTTTCGCAGGTCTTCATCCGCTCTACGGCTGCGCGCTGAAACTTCCGGGAATATCGCTTCCTTCTCTCCACTGGTGTTCCTCTCCCGGAGAGTGTGCCCATCGCGACTGTGCCAATTCAAGGGGTCATTCCATTTTGCGGCTGCGCAACGTTGCGAGCCTAGTCTAAAATAGACTCGTTAGACAGTGGCAAAAGGGCGAAAAACAGGCGGCCGACAGAAAGGCGCGCGGAACGTTGCCTCTGTCGGAATCAAAACACTGCTGGGCGAAGTCTTGTCCGATGGGGAGCTGAAAAGCCGGTGGAAGAACTGGCTCGGGCATCGCGACGAGCGCATCGCGTTTGAAGCATTCAAGCTAGCGCTGTCTTATCTTTACGGCCAACCGGTGCAGCCCGTAGTCGGCGAAGAGCTTGCGCCACCGATCAAGATCGACATTAGCGCGATCCCTTCTTACCGTGAGCTGGCTGAGTGAGCAGCCGACCGCGCCCCCGAAAAACTTCCTACGAAATAGCATGCTCGGCTAGACTCGGGGGCACGAGTTTCAAATCCGCGCTCCCTGGGCAGGCAAATCGGAAGTCGTACTTGGAGTGGAGCGGGGAGAGGCGTTAGCGATGAAACGAAACTGGAACTGGGCAGTGTGGGCCGGCGCGTCGCTGGTTTTCCTGGGAGTGATTAGCTATCCGCTGTTTTTCGTTCGCTTCCCGGCGCTTCGCGATTTTCCGTGGGCGAACCTGCCGATGATCGCGTTCGGGTTGGTGTTGATCGCCTTGGGCCTTGTGCGCGCATTCCGGCACGCGGACCTGTTTCGCGGGAAAATTTTCGGCAGTGTCCTCGCAGTGCTGGCGTTGGCACTTAGCGGATTTTTCCTCTACGGCATTTTTATCGGCGCGCGGCATGTGCTGCCCGCTTCGCACGGCGCGCCGCAGGTGGGCCAGATGGCGCCCGATTTCACGCTGCCGGATTCACAGAACCACCCAGTGAGTTTAACGGGTGCGTTGAATTCTCCGTTCACTCCAGAGAGTACAACCCGCGCCGCGACGAGCGCGGCCAAGGCAGCCGGCGTGATTTTGATTTTCTACCGTGGATATTGGTGACCGTTCTGCAACTCCGAGTTACGGAGTTTCGAGCAGGCGCTGCCGGAGTTCGATGCAAGGAAAATTCGAGTGATGGCCATCAGTGTGGATTCTCCCGAGGATTCCGAAAAACTGCGTCGGTCGCAGGGCTACACGTTTCCGATTCTTTCGGATGCACAGGAGGACGTGATTCGCAGGTGGGATCTGGTGCACCTGCACGGCCGGCGCGACGGTGCAGACATCTCGCGACCAGCGGAATTCCTTATCGATCCGTTGGGGAAGGTGCGCTGGGTGAATCTTACGGAAGATTTCGTGGTCCGCGCCCGGCCAGAAGAGGCGCTCGCAGCGTTTGACGCGATGAATAAATCATCGCGGTCCGGACAATAGTGAGTCTAGGCTTCTATTCTCGAATTCCAGAGTCCGATGTGCGTGCCCGGTCAACTCCCGATTAGTCGGGTTACCGGACAAGTCCAGTCGAAGCTGTGAAGAAACTCTCCGAATTTCCGCGTTGTAAAATAAAAAGTCTGCCGTAAGCTCGCGGCATGAGCCAAGAAAATACCATCAGTAAACAGCCTTTGATCCGCTACGTGAACCGCCAACAGATGAGTTGGCGAGCCGTGGATGTGGAGCACCTCATCGGCGAGGACCACCCGGCGAGAGCTATTTGGGCACTGGTCGGGCGATTGAACTTGAGTGCCTTTTATCGAGCCATCGAGAGCAGCGTGGAAGAAGGCGGGCGGCCAGCGTTCGATCCGCAACTGCTGATCAGTTTGTGGGTGTATGCCTATAGCCGAGGAATTGGTTCGGCACGGGAGGTGGCCCGGCGCTGTGCATACGATCCTGCGTTCCAGTGGCTGACAGGGTTAGCGGAAGTGAACTACCACACGCTGGCGGATTTCCGCGTGGAGAAGCAGCAGGAGCTGGATGAACTCTTCACCCAGGTGTTGGCGGCGCTCAGCAAAGAAGGACTGATTACCCTGGACCAAGTGATGCAGGACGGCACGAAGATTAAGGCGCAGGCGAGCAGGAGGAGTTATCTCCAGGAGGAAACGATTCGCGAGCATCTGGAGCGGGCGCGACGGCGCGTAGCGGAGATGGGCGATCCCCGGAATGACGAGAGCAGCCCGAAAGCAAAGAAAGCCCAGGCCCGCGCACGACGCGAGCAACAAGAGCGGTTGGAAGGTGCGCTGGAAGAGTTAGAGAAGTGGCAGGCACGCAAGAGCGGAGAAAACGCCAAGAGGGAGACACGGGTAAGCACCAGCGATCCGCAAGCGCGGGTAATGAAGCATCCTGATAAGGGATTCGTGCTCAGCTACAACGCGCAGATTTCCACGGATGCAGCGTATGGACTAATTGTGGGACTGGCGGTGACTCAGGAGGCCAACGACAGCGCGCAGCTACTACCGGCGGTGGATCGCGTGGAACAGCGACTCGAGAAAAAGCCGCAACAGATGGTGGCCGATAGCGGTTACACCACGCGAGAGAATATCGAGAAGATGGCCGGGCGAGAGGTCGATTTTCTGGGGACCATGCGGCAGGAAGATGTGCCGCGCGGCGCCAACCTGAAGAACCGGTTTCCGCCGAGCGCATTTCTCTATCAGCCGGAGAGGAACCGCTGTGTTTGCCCGGAGGGCAAAGTCCTGCTTCCGCAGGCACGACGCAAGGCGGGAGCAGGGATGATTTACCACCTCTACGAAGCCCGGTTTGAGGATTGCCGAAGCTGCCCTCGCAAACCGGAGTGTTGTCCGGACAACAAGAAGAACGGCCGTTCCGTAGCGCAACTCGAAGAAAGCCCCGTGGTGATGGCGTTTCGCAAGAAGATGGCCAGCGAGGAAGTCCAGGAGCGATATCGTCGCCGTGGACGAATCGTGGAATTTTGTCACGCATGGATCAAGAGCAAGCTGGGACTGCGGCAGTTCCATGTGCGGGGCCTGAAAAAGGTGCAGATGGAAATGTTGTGGGCTTGCCTGACCTACAACCTGCAGTTTTGGATCCGCCTAAGCAAGCAACGCACAACACCAGCAGTTACCTGAGAGAGTAAGAGAACATCGAAGAGGATCAAGACACTCGCCAAGTAGCAACTCACAAATTCAATAAACTGACGCTCAATCCTCAGTCCATTCCTAATTGAGTTTCCTCACAGCTTCAGTCCCAGTACTTCAAGTTTCCGATAATCGCGTTTGGACGTAGCCGCCCGGCGGCGGACGCTTCGCGTGAAGTAGTGCAGCGTTGGTTGCTCTATGGTTGTGATGTAAGTGTGGGTCATAGGAGGTTTCCCTATGACCCATTTGCGAAAAATGATGTTGGAAGAACTCCAACGTCGTAATTACTCTGAAAATACCATACGCTGCTACATTCGCACAGTCGAAGATTTTTCTCGACGCTTCAACTGTTCTCCGGATCGCTTAGGTCCTCGGCACATTCGTGAATACCAGGCCGAACTGTTTCAAAAACGCAAGTTATCCTCGGGCTCAGTTGCGGTCCGTTTGGCAGCCTTGAGGTTCTTTTACTGCAAGACGCTCAAGAAGGGTTGGAACATTGCCGAGACTCCCTATCCGAAAAGGGAGCATCGTCTTCCCGAGATCCTCAGCCGGGAAGAAGTCGCCCGATTGATCCAGGCCGCCGGCACTGCCTTCCATCGCACCCTGCTGATGACGCTCTACGCCACCGGTGTCCGGAACGCCGAGTTGACACACCTAAAGTTCAGCGACGTCGACAAGCAACGGATGGTCGTTCACATCCAAGGCGGCAAAGGACGCAAAGACCGCGACGTGATGCTCAGTCCTAAATTGCTTGACGAACTTCGTGAGCACTGGCACCGCTTACGCCGAAAACCAAGAGTCTGGATCTTCCCGGGTAACTACGACCATTGCGCCGATCACCCGATCATTGCGAAAGCCGTTTGGCAAGCGTGCCAGCAAGCCGCCAAGCGAGCTGGAATCCAGAAAGGTGTTCATCCTCACACCCTTCGTCACTGTTTTGCGACCCACCTATTCGAGGCTGGTGCGGACCTGCGCACCATTCAGATCCTGTTAGGCCATAACGATCTGAAAGAAACGATTCGCTACGTGCATCTTTCCCAGCGCCACCTGCATGCGGCCCCCAGTCCGTTGGATTCACTGCCGTTCGAGGGCCATTCGCCGCAGGAGGAGTAGATGGGCCGGCCACCCCTCGAGGTGGCCGACATCGTCCGCGCTGCGGGAGATGCTTTCATCGAACGAAACCGCCACTGGCTCCGTTGGAAGCATGTCAAAGTGCTACTGGCCATTGCGCGGTGTCGTACCGCCGCACTCGGCGGTCATCTTGATGAGTGCGCCCGCTGCGGGCATCGCGCCATCTCGTTTAATAGCTGCCGAAATAGGCACTGCCCGAAGTGTCAGATCGCTGCTCGGGAACGCTGGATCGCCGCGCGTCGCCGTGAATTGCTCCCGACCCGCTATCTGCACGTGGTCTTCACACTCCCCGGCCGATTGGCGCCATTGGTTCTGCAGAACAAGAAAGTTCTCTACGATCTCTTGTTCCGCACCAGTGCCGAAACCCTTCTCGAAGTGGCCTGCAATCCGAAACATCTCGGCGCAGAGATTGGTTTCTTCAGTGTGTTACACACGTGGAGTCAGAAGCTCAAAATTCATCCGCACGTTCATTGTGTCGTTCCTGCCGGCGGCCTCTCGCCCGATCACACCCGCTGGGTTCGCTCACGAGACAACTACTTTCTTCCCAAAGAAGTGCTGCGTAAAGTTTTTCGCGGCAAGTTCGTCGACGCTCTCGAGCAAGCCTTCCAGACTGGCCAGCTCCACTTCCAGGGAGATCTGAAACTCCTCGCTCTGCCCAAGATTTTTACTGCCTGGCTGCGCCCTCTGTTCCGCCAAGATTGGGTGGTCTACTTGAAGCGCCCCTTCGGTGGCCCAGAGTACGTGCTGCAATACCTGGGTCGTTACACCCATCGTGTGGCCATCTCCAACCATCGCCTGGTCTCCTTCGCGGATGGCCAAGTCACCTTTCGCTGGCGTGATTCCGCTGATCACAACAAACAGAAGTTGTTGTCTCTATCGATCGACGAGTTCCTGTGTCGCTTCTTGCTGCACATCCTTCCGCAGGGCTTCGTGCGCATCCGGCACTTCGGCTTTCTGGCCAATCGGTGGCGCGCCACTCTTTTGCCACTTTGTTTTCAGTTGCTCGGCTCAACCCAGCAACCGCAAACTGAACAACACGTTGCTTCCACGGAAGACCCGCCTGGTCTTTGGCGCTGTCCCATGTGTGGTGGCCCAATGAAGGTCGTCGAACGGCTCACCGCTGCCGAAATCCGACTGCGTTCTCCACCGCCGGTCACCGCTGCAGCATGAATTCACTCTCCAATTCGAAAACTCTGCGCCCTTCCCGGCGCTCCGTATCTCTGTGCCTCGCCATCAAACCGATTTCTTCTTCCAGCTTCTTCAACCGCAGTCTTCGCGATACTTTTTCGCCGTACGCAATTTCCGCGCCCAGGATGTCATGCGTCGTGCCCTGCAGCAC
Organism: uncultured Acidobacteriota bacterium; assembly: GCA_963832615.1. Classification (GTDB taxonomy): domain Bacteria; phylum Acidobacteriota; class Terriglobia; order Acidiferrales; family UBA7541; genus Acidiferrum. Next base: position 330,330 of record CAWHVA010000021.1, on the reverse strand, counting down.
AGTCTCGGCACGGCTTAACGCCGCTCCTTCCAACGATTGAATTTGCATAGAGCCCGCGTCCACCGCAACCACGGACGGCCACGTCCAAACGGCTTTACCGGACGCGCGCAGAACTCCCCGCCTCCGTTCACTCCTCAGCGAGAACGCGCATCCGGTAAAGCGCTAGCGTTTATCAGGCACTACACCACTATGACCTACACCGCTAAGCCGCTGGCAGCGTGTCGCCGCATTACACCGACGGGATAACGGCCCTGTGGAGTCAACGCGCCTCTTTAAGGAAAATTAGATACAACCGATCCGTATACAGTGGCGAAACAAGTTCCCATCCCTCCGAAGCGTGTTTGTCCAACTCCTTTTGCATTTCAAACTCTGACACCGACACTGTAATAACGACGTACTGGTAATGAGGGCTCGCTGCCAGAGCTGGCTGCGGAATAACAATCGGACGAAGAGCAATGACCGACAACGATATGGAGATCAACGCCATGCCAGACCTCGCCAGTTCCTCATTTAGTTCGCACCGTCACATCATTGCTTACTGGATCACCACCGCTCTGGTTGTCTTCGAACTGGCTTTGGGAGGCGTATGGGACATCCTACGAGTGCCCCAGGTTCGCGGCCTCATCGAACGATTGGGCTATCCTCTATATTTCCTGGTCATCCTGGGGATCTGGAAACTGCTTGGCGCTGTCGCGTTGGTCATTCCGCGGTTCCCCCGACTGAAGGAGTGGGCCTACGCCGGTGTAATCTTCGATTTGACAGGCGCTGTTGCATCGCTATTGGCCTCGCGGTTGATTGATGCAGGTACGGTGGCATACCCCATCGTAATGACGGGCGTTGCAGTTGCGTCCTGGGCGCTCCGTCCGCCATCCCGCCGCCTTGGTCCCGGTTGAGTTGCCCCTGAGTTCCCGAAACCTGGTGCTTTTGGCAATTTCCGGATTGCTCCTGCATCGTGTTGCATCGACTGGTTGAGCCGGCACGACTTACCGCGCATTGGATTACTTCCGAAATGGCCTGTGATCTAATCAGTTGATCCGACACTACTTCTCCTGGAGAACCGATCTGTTTGGCTGTGCCCGGTCAAAACCTAGCCAGGGTAGCGTTCCGGCTGATCTAATCTAGCGAGCGATTTTAGCTTTTGTTTTCAATACAAGGTGGGTTCGAGCTGAGTGTTGCGTCGACCCATTGAGACCACCGCGTTTATCAGGACTTGCTCCCATCGTCACGACGGCTGCCACCAAAATGCCGGGGACTTTCGAAACGGATTCAGCTGCGCTGGTCGGTAGAGTAACCAAGACATGAACGGCACACTGAAACCCAGCTAAACCAGCGTACGTTACACCTTTATCTTTTCACCTCTTCGCACTCCTGTCCTCGGGGGCAATATGCGATGCGATTCCTGCAATTCAGAAAATCAGCTGCTATGTCCCGCTGAGATCAACATCCACTATCCCGAGCGCCAGAATTGGACCAAGCTGCCGGTCTGGGTCTTTCCGACACTTCGAGTCTGTTTGGATTGTGGCGTCACTCAGTTCGTGATTCCTGAAGCCGAATTGAGAGCGCTCGTTGCGGGCATGACTCTGTCGCGAAAAGCGAACTCCTGAGGCGCTTTAGGGTGAGTTTCACTTGTCCGGTACCCGCGTCAATCAGGACTCAGCTTCATAATTCCTGACGTTCCCGACGAATCAACGTTCGTGCACCCACTGGCAGTACTGCCAGTATGCATTAATAAGTCTTGCGACCAGTCTGGTTGCACGCGTCGCCATTGCGTCAACCAGATTCGTGTCATTACACCGGCGACAAATCGGGCCCTCCCTCGGCGTACATTCAACAGGAGGCCACTTGGGCAGAGCTAGAATACTCCTGGCGGACGACCACCCCGACTTATTAAAGACGGTAGAACGTCACTTGGAACCAGAGTTCGAGGTTGTAGGGAAGGTCCTCGATGGTCAACTGTTGCTTGAGGAAGCCCTGAGATTAAAGCCTGATGTCATCGTCAGCGACATCTCTATGCCCCTGCTGAACGGCATAGAGGCTGCCGACCAATTGAAAGAATCAGGCTGCCAGTCGCGGATTGTCTTCTTGACGGTCCACACCGACCCTGATTTCGTACGGGCATGCCTTGCCACGGGTGCTTTAGGGTACGTTGTGAAATCCCGGATGAACACTGAGCTCGTACCAGCCATTCGCGAGGCGCTGGCGGGGCATATCTTCATTTCCGATCATCCGATAGGTCGGTACAATTAACGCCGCGCCCTTGCCGGGCAACTCGTCGAAGAGCATGGCCAGGCCGATATGCTTGGGCTGCTGCACAAATCGGTGCGGAGCTATCAGCGCAAGGCGGGACGCTGCCTGATGAGTAAGCAGGGGAACTATTTCTGATCCAAGGGCTGTGATTCTTTCCGCTGCTGCGGCCTCGCCTTTCTCAGTATCGCAAGTGCACCCAACTCCGTTTCGGGGACGGCAAATACAGCGACACCACAATCTAGACAGATCAAAACCTCTGGAAAGACCCAAACGAGGGGCTTGTCAATATCTTTCAATCCGGGGAAATGGAGGGCCATCTCCGCCGTGAGCTTGATCTGGGTGTCGGCCCTGCACGCCTTACACTGCACGGTTCCTCTCTTCCAAAAACTTGGGCGGAGCCTTGGTCTTCGAGACAGAAGCACTGCGGCAGTAGGCACATTAATACGGATAGAAAGAGGAAAACAACTCATATTAATACGGTTTATGGCCTCTGGGAATTATATGAGAAAAAATCGAGTATTAATAAGCTAGTACGCGGATGCTCGGCTAAGTCCCGGTAAGTCGGATAACCGGACATCTCTAACAATGTCGGCCCTGTCAAACACTTTTTGAGCGCACCGCTCCGTTCACTTCGAAGAGTGGTCTTCGTTGTTCTTCTTCGGTTTCTGCATCGACGACCACGGCTCGCTCGTAATCTTTCGGTCGGTTTCAGTCCGACCCAAACATCTCTTCGATCAAAACTTCGACCATGATTACTTCTTCAAACTCCCTTTGCAGGGAGCGGGATGCCCCATCAAGTGGACGGTGTCCTACCTCACACCATGTCCGGTTCCGAGCTGTCCCGCGTACGAACCGAACTCTAACGACGGTGAATACTCACAGCTATTCCGCCACATCCAATACAACCGGATCGCCAGCCTGCGCCCCATCGCTACCTTGGCAATGCTCTGGTGTCGACGCATCGCCAGGTGCATGTACCGACGTCGCCAGCCAGGATGGATACGCGCTGCTGCTTGGGCCGCCTCCACCAGCAAGAAGCGCAACAAGGAATTGCCCTGTTTGCTGATGTGCCCCAGCCGTTGCTTGCCAGCACTGGAGTCCTCACTCGGAATCATCCCCACGTAGGTGCCGATCTGCTTGCCGCGTGGAAAACGTTCCCAAGTTCCAATAATCAGCACGAAGGCGAGTGCCGTAAGCGGACCCACGCCAGGATGCGTCATCAGTCGCAACACCTCGGGTCGCTTCCGGGCTTCCCGCTCGACGGCTGCGGTTAACTCCTCAATCGTCGGATTCATGCGGTCCAGCAACTCCAACAACTCTCGCCGGCGCCGACTGGCCCAAGGAGCCAACGTGAGCTTCTCCAACTGTGCTCGTCCCTGTTCCCTGAACAGTTTTTTCTTCCAGCGATAGCCTTCGTTCATGGCCAATGCCTGCAGTTGATTCATGATCCGCGTGCGCATTTGCACCAACCGATGCCGGTGCCACAACAGTTGCCGCAAATCTCGATTCTCCGGGCTCGGTACCCAGATCTGCGGGAAGTTATTTCCCAGCATCAGCCTGCGTAGGAGTCGAGCATCATTGCGATCGTACTTCTGCTTTTTCACTCGCTTGGCCTTGATCTCTGCGGGATCGCCGATCCACAGTTCGAAACCTAATTCCGCGAGTAGCCGTTCGAACCAACGTGAATATCCGGTAGCCTCCATGCCTACCCGCACGCAGATTCCTCGCTGCTGCAGGTCTCGATAGAATTTCTCTGCTTGTCCATCACTGTGGTTCAGTTCCTGTTCACCACACTCACCGGTCTCTTCCATTAAAAATGCAATCGTCTGAAAGCTCGGGTGGTAATCTACGCCTATAATCATCACGTTCGGCTCCTTTCTCCCGAGCCTTTGGTCGTCGACAAACCACAGTCTACTCGGGCCAAGGAGCCGACATTGTTATGCAATCAAGTCCTTTTTGGGCTGATTTTTACTTTTCCGGTAACCGCGTTCTATAAAGGGGAGAGTCAAGAGAAAAAACTCCCCGGCGACTGGCGAGAGCGAAGTTGTTCGCTGTGCTCTCCAGCCCATGTAATGTTGGGAGGCTCTGGGGGTTTTCTCTTCTTGCAGATTCATATTGCTGTCGTGACGACTCCTTTGGCTTCTGACGCAAACAAGCAGTGCGGTTGAAGGTGCCAACCATGGTTCTATCTGAGGCTCAAGGCCTATAGCTTTTTCTGGTTGTCCGAGGGGGCATATAGTTAATCAAGAGACTCGCGGTGCTCGAAGCACCTCTTCGCCTAACGCGCTTATGGATACTCGCCCTCGAACCAGAGCGTCGGAAGAACCGTCAGACCACCGCCAGCAATGAATCCGGAGATGGAAGAGTTCTCGACCAGGCGCTCAAGCTGCTTGTTGCTTTAGATGTTCGGCGTCGAAACGGACTCCTTTCTTCCAAACCAGCAAAGTGATCGCCGCGATCTTACGCGCCAAGGTGAGGCGCGCCATCGGGGGTTTCATGCCTTTCGCCACGCAAGCCTCGTAGAACTTCTGGAAAGGCCCGCTAACAGCAGCAGCACGAGTGGCTGCGCCCTTGAAGATATTTTTCAGATCGTGATTATGATTTTTGTTCAGCCCACGGATGGCCAGGACTTTCTTGGAGCGTTGGAGTTGACCTCTCACGAAACGGTATTCCCCACTGGTGTACGTCTTGAGTGCCAGGCCGCAGTAGGCCCAGAGCTGCCGCTTGGTACGAAAGCGATGCGGCGTCTGCATCAGAGCAATCAACAGAGACGCGCGAATGGGGCCGATCGAGGGGATCTGTCGCAGTAATTTCATGGCCAAGTGTTTCCGACCTTCGATCAACAACTCTCGTCGCGCTTCCTGGCGCAATGCCGCCAAGGCATCGAACTGTTGATAGTAGAGTTCGGCGCGACGGCGCACGCCGTCTTCCCTGATCTTTGCGAGCCAGTTCGAGCGGTAGCGGGGTGCATACACTTGCTGGCCGGCGCAAGGAATAGCCCAGCTTCGGTAGATCGCTTTCAGGCGATTCATCACCCGCGTCAGATCACGGGTGATCGCCAGGTAGCTGCGTGCCAGTTCTCTGAGAGTGCGGACTCCTGCTTCGCCGTGATAGACCCGGTTGAGCTTGTTGAGATAGAGCAGTTCGGCTAGCTTGCGGGCATCTTCACGGTCGTTTTTGTTTCCAACTTTCAACAGAGCATTCTTGCGCGAATCACAGACCAACACCTCCGTGACGTGGGGCTTGAGAAAATCATGCAACCAGGCGGCGCTTGTTCCTTCTTCAAAGGTCACGTGCAAACTGCCGCGCAGGCCGGAAATAAACTGGAGAATGGTTTCCGCCTTCGTTTCTAGTGTGGCCTCCATCACCAGACTTCCGATCGAATCCCGAACGGCCGCCGAAATCGTTGCTTGATGAACATCCAGCCCAATATACTTGGCATCATTCATGAGGGCGCTCCTTGTTGTAGGCGTTGATGCGAACGATCGAAACCTACTCTAAACGGGCGCCCTTTTATAATGCGTTAATCGTCCAAGTGGATTACTTGTGGAGTCGAGATGTGGCGCGGTGGTGTAGGTGCGGCCTATCTGTTTCCGGCCCTTTCGTCCGCCGGTGCCTCACTAGCCTCACCATGCTTCCGTTTCCACATCCCGCTCATCGAACCGGATGGGCGGATTTCCCGCTTCCGGCTCTCGGAGAAAGGTTCACGATGTCGCCCACGGGAGATGGCGCGGCCGCCGGCTAAGGCGGACTAGACCCAGCACGTTGTGTAGGGAGACCCTCGAAAACCGCTTGGTCCCCGACATCACTTTGTGCTTGGCACACAACCACTGACGTAGCCTTTTGCAGGCATGGTTTTCCACCGCGCTGTAGGCATTGCTGACTGGCCCTAGACAGAAGTAGTTGGCCCACCCAACCATCGTGCGGTTGAGCTTCGCTACCACCGTCTCTTGGTCCAGCAGAGTTTGATCCCACCCCCGCTGTGGACCAGCGCCTTCACGGCGCACCCGGTTTGCCCGTCAAGCGACCGCAGCATTCGACGGTGCACCGGGAACGTCGATAAACGCTAAGCGACATGGCGAGAACTGACGACTAGGCGCGAAAGAGTCAGTCTACTCCGTTCGTAGTGGCGGTGTGGCTTCTGGCGAGCTTCATGATGTTATTTCTTGAGAGCGGCGGGCCAGTTGACAACCAGCGTCAATGGCGAGGAAAGGTCTGCGGGCAGCGAATTGATCAGGAAGTGGCCATCTGGGGCCACGTCATACTGGAACATATCGTAGGCGGGGGCGACGATACGCGTCTGAAAGAGGAAGTGAGGCACCCCTGCAGTTTCCGTGCGCGAGTCAAAGCTCGCAGCCATCAATTTTCTGTCCGGCTGTATGTAGAAAATCTGCGTGCCGTCGTGGCTCCAGCGAGGCTGAGCGTCCCCACCCCCGGAAATCTGGATCCGACCTCCGGGGCCTGGAAATGGTTGGACGGAAATCCCGGTGTAGGCAATCCATCTTCCGTCTGGGGAAAACTGTGCTTCCGCGCCTCGGGGCGCGAATGGTATGACTTTTTGGTCTTTCTTGTTATATATCTTGAGAGAAGGCAGCCCCTTTGCGAAATCCATAAAGACCAGATGCCCGTCCCCTGACCAATCACAAGGCACGATTCGACTTCCCTTAAGAAGCACCTGCGGAGAGCCAGAGCCGTCGGCTGAGACTTCCGAGATGGGGACGTCAAGACCACCCTTCGCGCCAAAGGTAATGTGTTTGGCGTCGCGAGACCAAGTGGGGACTTCGTTCTTTCCGCCATCGGCGAGGCGAGTGCTGAGACTGCGCTTGACGTCGTAGACGCGAATAGAATATTTGCCGTTGTGGTCGTCGTCCGAGGAAACGGCCAGAAAACGCCCGTCGGGAGAAATGCTGGGATCCTCATAACCGGAATCGGGAATCTGGCCCAGTTCTTTGCCTGTAGAGTCGTACCACACGAGCCGCGAGGCCGAGTCCGCTGCGGATTGAAAAATAAGAAGACCATTCTGAGACACGGAGAAGCCCGACTCCGAGAACCCTCTCTGTTTTTCCAATTCCTCGGCGGCCAGCGCCACCGGGGCGCCCGTGGTTTGCAACTTAGCAGTGTCGAATGGTTGCGCCATGAGGCTACGCTCCTGGACGTAGAGCAGATAACCCGAGGCGAAGTACACGTTCCCTGTCAGTTCCGACGAGATCAGCCTGGTATCAGTTGAATCCAGCGAACCCACGTACATGCCGTTCTGTAGAGAATCATCCGGGCTGCTCCAATCCACGGTAAAAAGGAAGTGCTTGTCGTCGGGAAGAAACAAAGGCCAGCGATGCGCCTGGCCGCTGCCCAGACGCGAGATCTTGGTGAGAGGTGTTGCGGCACCACCGCGCTCCGAGACGGTTAGTAGCTGTCCGAAGATTTCGGGTGCAAAGAGGATCGTTCCCTTACTATTCCATGTGCCGCCGCGGCCACCAGGGGCATCGGCAAGTACCTTCACCGTACTGCTCGTGATATCCACGGTTTTCAGTTTGCTGTCGGTGAAGAAGCCGATGCTGCGGCTGTCTGGCGACCAGAAAGGAAATGAGGCTTGTTCTGTGCCGCTGATCTGTTGCGCGCGGGAGGACGAGAGGGAACGTACCCATAGAGTGTCCTGGCCGTCGGCGCCAAGGGCGACGAATGCCAGTCGGGTGCCGTCGGGCGAAATAGCGAAGTTATAAGGTTCGTAAGCCGAGCCTTGGGGCGGAAGGAGCGAGGAGCGCATCGCCGGCGCGGGCTGCGGCGCGCGGAGAAAAATAACGGCAGCGAGCGCGAAGCTGGCGAGGAAGCAGATCGCGGCGACGGCCCATCCGGCGAATTGCGCGAGAGTCCACCGTGCCCTAGCAGACGCGGCGATGCCGGCTTGCGAACCTCCTTCGGCGATCCACCTGAGTTGCAGCTCTACATCGTGAACGGAGTGCCAGCGGTCGTCGGGATCTTTCGCGAGGCAAATCTTGACGACGCGGTCTAGCGAAAGAGGAGACATGGGCTTGACGCTGCTGATGGGTGCTGGTTCTTTCTCGAGGATCGCGGACGCCACGCTTAATTGGCTCTTGCCCTCGAAGGCCCGCTGGCCCGTGAGCATTTCGTACAACACCGCGCCAAACGAAAAAATATCGCTGCGACCGTCGAGTTCTTTCCCCTCGACCTGTTCCGGCGACATGTAGCAAAATGTTCCAACGATGGTGCCTTGCTCGGTCACCGGTGAGTTTCGCGTTGCTGTCAGCGTCGCGGCGGTGGAGAGTGCCGCCGTCTCCTTGGCCAATCCAAAATCGAGCAGCTTTGCGCCCGGCGGCGTCAACATGATATTGCCGGGCTTCAAATCGCGATGGATGATTCCGCTGCGGTGCGCTTTGTCCAGCGCGCCTGCAATCTGCATCCCGTACTTCAGCACTTGCTCCAACGGCAGCGCGCCTCTTTCCAGCCGCTTCGCCAGCGTCTCGCCTTCCACACACTCCATCACGAGATAGTCGATGCCGTTCTGACTGCCCACATCATACAACACGCAGATGTGCGGATGATTCAGACTGGAAATGGCTTTGGCTTCGCGCTCGAACCGCTGCTTGCGGACAGGATCGGAGGAAAGGTGGGCCGGCAGAATCTTGATGGCTACGGTGCGGTCCAGCCGCGTATCTTTTGCGCGGTAGACTTCGCCCATGCCGCCTGCGCCCAGTGGCGATTCGATCTCATACGGCCCGAGTTTGGTGCCCAAGGTTAGAGCCATGCGTGCGCGTAATTATAGCCCACGCAGCATGTTGCACGTGGATGCGGTGATTTTGGCTGTATAGTCGACTACTCGGAACTTATCGTTGGCCGCGCGGCACTAAGTCCCATCTGGTAAGTTCTATAAAGGTAGAAGTCAAGAAAAAACACCCCTGCGCTGGCTGGAACTTTTCTTGCTTCTCAGCCCACTGGATGGAGCAGGGTCTGTTCAGACGTGCCGCACCAAGTGCTCGGTTGCTGAGCAATGTGGCCCAGCGGTTGGGGTTTTCTCTACCAGCGGTTTTCATCGCTTCTTGGCAACGAAGCCCTGTCAGTTCCGAAACCAACAAAGCAGAACGGCGGTCAAGTGGCGACCATAGTTCTATCCGGGACTCGTGGCCCATGGCTTTTTCTGGTTATCCGAGAGGGCCTAGGGTCGGGTGTGAGACTGGGTGCCCGAAGCACGCAGCGCCTAACTTACCAGCTGAGACTCGCTCTCGAACTAGAGTGTCTCGAGAACCCGACAGTCACCGCCAGGAGGATCCCCGGGATGAAGCGACTCGATCAGAGACACTCAAGCTGTTTGTGGTTCAGATACTGGGCGTCGAAGCTCACTCCTTTCTTCCATACGATCAGAACGATCGTGGCAATCTTCCTCGCCAAGGTCAGACGTGCCATCTCCGGTCTCATCCCTTTGGCAAGCAAGGCCGCGTAGAATTCCTGGAACGGACCCGGTTTGACCGAAGCGATGGTGGCAGCACTCTTAAACAGATTCTTCAGATCGTGATTGCAGTCTCGGTTGAGTCCGCGAACCGAGACGTGCCTCTTGGATTTTTGCAACTGTCCTTTCACCGAACGGTAATCGGCACTGCTATGCGTTTCGATGGCAAAGCCGCTGTATTTCCAGAGTGGTCGCTTGGTGCGGAAGCGGTGCGGTGTCTGGAGCAGCGCGATCAACAGAGCCGCCCGGATCGGACCGATCGAAGGGATCTGGCAGAGCAGTTTCGTCGCCTTGTGTTTCTTACTCTCGGCTAACAGATCGCGCCTTACTTCGTGGCGCAACGACCTCAGGGCATCGAGTTGCTGGTAGTAAAACTCGGCCCGGCGGAGCACCCCCACCTCGGTGATCTTCGCGAGCCACTCGGCCATGTGTTCTTGTCTCTTGACACTCCGGTAACAAACAGGCACAGCGCAAGAATAACCAAGGAGCACGCCAGTCTCGGCCGCGCCCGACAAGCTGTCGCATCTGGAGCGGTGCGAACCCCGGCCGTGCCGGAGCGTTCCTTCGTATTTAAATCACTATCTGATTGACAATGCCAGTTGCGTCATTTTGGGAGTGGAAGCAACGCAGGCACGATTTCGGCAAGAGACGTTGCGGCGCGCCGCATGCTGGCACGAGTGAAAGAGCGGTTCGGCATTTGCGCCGAGGGTGTAGGAGCGGATAAGGCCTACGGCAGTGGAGAGTTTCTGGCGTGGTTGCTAGAGCGAAGCATCCAGCCGTATATCCCGGTGATCGATCGACGCCACCAAACGCATCGGCGCTTCACTCGTGACCCATTCCAGTACCACCAGGTCGAAAATGCCTTTCGCTGTCCGCAGGGCCAAACACTGCGTTACCGCGGAATGGACCACCAAGCACAAGGTTACCTTTATCAAACCGCGGAATCGCAATGCCGAGGCTGCCCTGTAAAGAAGCGTTGCACTGGCGGATCGACTCGGCGGATCTTCGTTCACTGGCATGAACCGGCACGGCAGACGGCCCGAGAGTTGGCGCAAACTCCCGCGTATGCCTGCTCGAAACGCGAACGGAACAAGATCGAGGCTCTGTTCTCCGAACTCAAGTTGCGTGTGGGATTGCGTCGCGTACGTTTGCGGCGGCTGTGGAATGTCTCTGAGCAGTTCTACTTGGCAGCCACGGCTCAAAATCTCAAGCGATTAGTGCGGTTCCTGGCACAACGGGAGTCCGCATCAGTTCCTTGCACCGCCTAACTGAAGGCAAAACGAAAATGCGCAAAGGCCAAAACCAAAACGGGACAAGGAAATCAGGTGCCATCAGCTCTCGGGCTTTTCTCTTCCGCACTTTTTCAACAGATTCAACTGTTTGTGGGCAGTGGTGTCCGCACATCTTGTTCTCTATAGGATCAGCTACTTGCGGGCAACTGGTAGGAGAGGTTTTTGGGCAACAGCGCTGCAAGCCCCGAAGTGGGGCTCCATTAGCTAATTTTCGAAATCGCCGTATCAGGCGCGGCCAGCTCGGCCGCTTCTGCCTCAACTTCCCAGAACCCCGTTTGAACCAAGCCGCCCTGCGGCGGACTCTATGCGCGAGGCGAGCGGAATAGTGGTTGCCTGACGACTGAGATAAGTTTGGGTCACAAGGAGGTGTCCCTGTGACCTGGGCTTACTGCCCACCGCGGAACTCGCGCGAAAGTGCCAGCGACTGCACGTCAGCGATGACCTTGGCCATTCCCAGCTCGGTGGCGGTACCAACCGCCCAATGCAGCAACGTGTCCGCTTTCGCATGGTCCTCGGACCGCCCACGCGCTAGAAGCATGGCACCGTATTCATACTGAGCGTAGGCTTCGATCGGCCGCGCCCCCATCCTCTGGCACGATGCCAGGCAGTCCTCGAAATGCCTGGCTGCTTCGTCCCAACGCGACATCGTAGCTGCCAACAGACCCAGGTGGCGAGACACCAACCCGTAGAAGGCTGCACAGCTACCAACCACGATGTTGCGTCCCGCGAACGGAAGCAGGATCTCATACAGCGTGACGGCGCGGCGGCTGTCATGCAAGTACGCACAGACCTGCGCCAGGATGCACATACTCGCTAACCAGGCGCCATCACGGGGGAACTCGGCGAAGCCCCCAACTGCTAACGCCTCGAATTCCGCTCGCGCGTCATCGCGCCAGTCGAGCTCCGCGTGGATGTTCACCAGCGACGCACGCCACCCCGCAATTGAAGGATACTTCTCGACGAAACCTTTGACCCGTGGCTCCAGTTCCTGGAACCGTCCTTGCAGCCGACGCAAGATCGTCATGTTGGTAGCGAAGAATAGAACTGCGGTCTGGTCCTGAGCGCGTTGCCCGATCATTAGCGATTCCTGCAGCAGGCACTCGCAATCGTCGAAACGTCCCTCTAGCATCGCGCGCGACGACTTGAAAAAGGGTTTCAGCCATAAATAGATCGGTTGCCGCAGCTCGTCGGCCAGACGACTATAAATTTCGATCTCCCGATCGGCTGCCGGAAGATCGCCGAACTCTAGCAATTCGCGTAATCGGCGAAGGTGGCCGCGCAAAGCCATCTCCTTGTTACCCAGTTGCACTGCTATGGAGACGATCTCCGTGGCGACCTCAAGCCGCTGCCGGGCCTTCTCGTATCCCTCCAGCGAAATCGCCTGGCTAAACAGAGCCGCGACCTGCGCGGCAGCGTCGCCCACCCGTCGCGCCATGTCGAGCGCGTCCTGGCTGAGCAACAGCCGGCGCTCTCCGGGCACGTGATAATACGCCAGAGCCGTCTGTGCGAGTACCTTTGCGCGCAACGCGCTGTCGCCCTCCGGCAACATTGCGAGCGCTTCTTCCAGTAGTGCCACCTGCGCTTCGTCGACCTTGCCATAGCGCAGTCCTATGGCCCATGATCCGCTGCCTAGCGCAGCGCGGGCGAACTGGTCGGCGGCAGGGAGTTTCCGCGCAATCTTCGCAGCCTCCTGGAAGGTTTCCCATCCTTTCTCTGCATTGCCTGCCTTAGTCTCCGCGTCCGCCAAGCCTAGCAGCAGATCACAGCGGCGCTGTTCGTCTGGTTCATCCTCTAGCCCCAAAGCGCTCAGCGCTCGTTCGTAGTGGTCCGCCGATTCCTCATACGCCAAGAGGTGGTTGGCGCGCTCGGCGGCGCGAACCGAATAGCCGATGGCCTTGTCCAGGTTCCCAGCGGCCGCAGCTTGTAAAAAGTGATAGGCAAGCTCCGTCACGTGTGCATCCAAGTTCTTGCAATACAGGTTCTCCAGAGCCTCGCCGATGCGCCGATGCAGACGAGTGCGTCGCGTGTTAGTCAACTCGCGGGAAAGCGTGTCCCGGATCAGCGCGTGCACGAAATTGTACTGACCTGGCGTCGCCGTCTCAATGATCACCTTGGCAGCAACGGCCTCGTCTAAGACTTGGATCAACTCGTTCCCCGATGCGTCGCACAATAGCTCCAACTCGTCAATATTGAACTCGCGGCCTATGACCGACGCGACCATGAGGACGCGGTTGCACGTTTCCGAAAGATGGTCCAGGCGACGGCCGATCACATCCCGAACTCCCTGCGGCAACGGTATTGTAAGCGCACTTCTCCGAGTTGGTTCATCGAGCCGGCCCTCCTCAACCAGTAGCTTTACGACTTCGTTGACGAAGAATGGATTCCCCTCGGTGCCGCGGTAGACCGCGCTCACCAGTGTTTCGGACGGCGAGACGCCGGCCGTCAACTCGATAAAGCGAGCAACGTCTGCCTCGGTCAGCCCCGACACATTCATGCGTTTCGTCAAACTGTGGCGCGCCAGCTCCGCCAGGGTTTGGGCGAGCGGGTGGTGACGGCCCAGCTCTGTATCCCTGTAGGTGCCGATGACCAACAGGCTCGCCTCGCTCATGTCGCGCACCAGGAATTGCAACAACATGAGCGATGGTGCGTCGGCCCAGTGCAGGTCGTCAAGAATAAGCACTAGCGCGCGCAACCTCCCAGCGTTCTTCAGAAACGAGGTAAAGCTGTCGAATAATCGAAACCGCGCCTGTTCGGGTTCAAGCGAGGGCGGCGCGCACAAATCGGGGAGCCGCTCGCGAACATCCGATACAAGTTGCGCAATATCCGCTGCCCCCGGCCCCATGGTCGTCTTCAGTCGCGTCGCGCTCATATCCTTCACGTAAGCCCGTACCACCTGAATCCATGGCCAGAAGGCGGGCGCGCCCTCCCCTTCGTAGCAGCGGCCCATGAATACCTGAGCCCCGCGTATCCTCGCGTATGTTGCCAGTTGTTCCGCGAGCCGCGTCTTTCCGCTGCCTGCCTCACCCACCAGCATCACGAGCTGCCCTCGTCCTGATAGCGTTTTATGCAGCGCTTCCTGCAATTCCCGCATCTCCCGCTCGCGGCCGACAAATACACCACCCGCCAGCCGTGCGAGTGACTTGCTATCCTGAAGTACCGCTGGCTGGGCCGGTCCCGGCCCAGCCGCCATGATCGCGGAGAGCTCTTTCAACACCGCCGCTGCATTCTCCGGCCGATCGTGCGGTGCCTTCGCGAGCAGCCGAAGAATCAAGTGCTCCAGCATCTGAGACGTGGCCGGATTGTGCGAGGAAGGGAGGACCGGTGGCGTGTTGATGTGCTGCGTGACGATGGCGACTGGATTGTCACCGCAGAATGGTGGAACGCCAGTGACCATCTCGTAGAGCATCGCGCCCAGCGAGTACAGATCACTGCGAGGCTCAGCTTGACGACCTAAGGCCTGTTCAGGGGACATGTATGCGAGAGTGCCGACTATCGCGCCTTCGATCGTGATGTTCGGAACGTTGAGGCCCAATGCTAGACCGAAGTCGCCCAACTTTGCTTGGCCGCTCTTGGTAAGCCACACGTTGCTCGGCTTGAGGTCTCGGTGCACAAAACCGCGGTTATGTGCGTATACCAGCGCCTGGCAAACCTGCTGAGCCACCAACACCGCCTGTTCAAGCGGCAGTGGCCTTTTGGGGGAGCTCTTCAGCAGGTCCTCTACCGATCCGCCTTCTACATATTCGCTGACGACATATGGTCGACCTTGCTCTTCGCCGACGTCAAACACAGTGACGATGTTCGGATGATCGCCCAACTGTGCCATCGTTTGCGCTTCCCGCCAGAGACGCGCGACGCTATCGGCATCCAGTTTCTCCGTTTTTAGCAGCGCCACGACCACTCTTCGGTCGAGGCGCGGATCCCGGGCTAGGTACACGAATTTCTGGCCGCCCTCGCCGAGCATACACTTGATCTCGTACCGCCCAAAAGCCGATGATTGCGGCAATCTAGAGGTCGTGCCCGTCGACAACCAAGTAACAGTGTCACGCAGATCGTCCGATTTTTTTTCCATACTCCGAATCGCTGTTTCCCGCTATCCCTGCTGGCGGTCGCGCAGCATCACGCGCAAGCCGACTCTCTTCTGCCGGAAGCAGTGGCTGTAAATGCCCGCTCCCAGGTTGATCAGGGCCCTCGTGACCATGCCCTTTCGCATTCGTACGCAATCCGCCGATACCCCATCTCCTTGGTAGACTCGCTTGAACACTAAACACAGCAAGACGTAGGTGAGGCGGCCCCCAAATGGCCACGATCGAGCTACCCCATGCCGGAGGCGCCGTAGAATCTCGCGCAATGAATAGAACTCATCCCAGCACCGCTGGTTTTCCGCCAGCAGCTTCTCTCTGCTCATGTGAGGATGGTGGTACTGATCGACCACCCTGGCTTGACTCAACCAGTATCGCGGTTCCACGACCTGTAGTGCGCGCGTGGGCGGGTGATCGCACTGTTGCCGTTTGAGGTGTTTAGTAAAATCGTAATAATCCTTGGTAGCCGGATACAGGTCATAAATAGGAAATTGGGCTAAGATAGACCCGGACTTCCGAGCGAACTCGCTCATGGTCCGAAGGGTCTGCGGGGTGTCCGACTCCAGGCCACAAATGATCGAGCTCAGGACCAGGATCCCCTTGCTCTGAATCTTCTGGATGGTTTCGACCATCGCCTCTCCTACAGGATTCCATTGCTTGTTCGCGCTCTCCAGGCCCTCCTTGGTAAATGACTCCACGCCAATGAGAGCCGTGCGAATCCGCATCTTCTCGTACATCGCAGAGAGGTATTCCTCGTCCGTGATCACCTCGGAGGTCATCTGAGTGAACGCGAACAGGTTCCTTGGTACGCCGCGATCATAGACTTCGAAAAACTTCAACCGCTCTTCGCGGATGATTTCCAGTTGTTGCCGCTTCTGCGGGCTGGGCTCGCGGGCGATACGTCCAATCGTCGCGGGATTAAAATTATCGTCGGCGAACAGGATATAACGGAATCCCAGATCGTACAGCTCGTTCGCTTCCTCGATAATCTTTTCGCTGAGCCGCCGCCGCGGCTGTCGCCCGTCAGTCACCCACACCGAGCAGAAGCTGCAATTCTCGGGACATCCAGCGATCGTCTGCACTGACGGCATCATGTACTTGTTGGGATCGAGCAGGTCCCAGCGTGCCTTCAGCAACTCCTCACCGGGCACTCGCCCCCCAACGTAGCGCTTCTGCAAACGTCCATCGAGAGCATCCTGTATCGCCCGGCACCATACGACGTCTCCGTTGCCGGTGACCACGGCGTCGGCGCCCAGCTCCAAGGGTTCCTCCGGCAAAATGGTTGCGTGGATGCCACCAACGATGACGGTGGCACCGCGTTCCTTTGCTTCCCGGAGGACTCTATAACCCGCCACACAATTCCGAGTGCTGATGCCGATGCCCACGATATCGCGAGGGCCGACGGCTTTGGGCTCAAATCTGTTTATAGTCTCATCGACCAAAACGGGATCGCCCACTAAGGACACGGGCGTGGCTTGGGCCAGCACGAACAACCAGCGCGGCGTGATGAAGCTGTATCCGATAGTGGAGAGAGCGGGATTCACCAAGAAAACTCTTGGCATTTTCTCCTCCAATTTGTGAAGCCATCGAAGCGTCCAATTCGAGATGCGGTCAGAGTCGGCGCGACAGTGAAAGTGGCTGCCCTACTTGCGGTTGATGGCGGACAGGACGCGCAAGTGCGGACTATGCTACTCCTGATCCAGCGATCCCCAACCATCAGGGAGGTCGCCGTTGTCCTTCCGCAGGTATTTCCGATGCTGCGGCCTGACGGTGGCCAGCAATTGCTTTCGGCTCTTGATCTGCATCGGCTGGCCGCGGTAGATCATGATCTGCCATTGGAGCGGGCTCAGCTCCCGGCTCTTGATCACGCCCTGCTTTGTCCCCATTGGCGTATCGTGCAACGGCGTGAAGACCGATGGAAGGAAGAAAGCAAACAGCCCGCGCCGCTCCACCTCACAGAGCAGATCGAGTGTGGCCATGCAGTCTAAATCCGTCTCGCCTGGATTTCCAATCATGAGCGTCATCGCGGGGAACCAGTTGTTGCGGTTGAGGATTGTGAGGCCTTGGATGAGCACGCTCGGCCACTCCTCAATTGGAAACGGTACGGCCTTGCCCGGCATGATCTGCTTCGCCATCCGTACCGAACCCGTTTCCATGCCGATCAGCGGCGACAGGATGCGCCCTTCGCGATGCGTGCTCAATGTCAGCAACTTGACGGGGCTCTTGTCGAGCAACCACTTCCGACAACTGCTCGATGAGCTTCGGATCCACGACGGACGGGGCCATCGTGCAGTGACTCAAGAGATGGTGCTTCACACCAGGCGTGCACACCACGTCGCGGAACAGATCGAGGAGGGCTTCGCGGTTAGGGAAATAAAACGGTGTGCCCGTGTGAACCTGCCCCCAGAGGAACATGTCCTCCGTCGCAAGCGAGATCT
The DNA here is from genome assembly GCA_963832615.1 of uncultured Acidobacteriota bacterium. Taxonomy (GTDB): domain Bacteria; phylum Acidobacteriota; class Terriglobia; order Acidiferrales; family UBA7541; genus Acidiferrum. Next base: position 312,812 of record CAWHVA010000021.1, on the reverse strand, counting down.
GTGTGTTGCCCTCGCACACGTTGGCGCGCACGGCATCCATGATCCTCTCCTTCGGAAAGTCGATCTGAGGGTTCAGATCCGGCAAACAGAACTGGCACCGCCGCCCGCATCCAGTCGTCATCTCCACCACGCCAAAAGTCGTGCGCTTGCGAGGAGTCAGCAACGCGTCACGCTGCGTGGGATGTTTGACCTCAACGGAGCGCGGCAACATTTCGCCGTGCACCGCCTTGCGAAACAGCTCGAGCACCTCTTGCGACTCGCTTCGCCCTTCGACGACGCAGTCGACACTCAGATCCTCAAAGCTATCTGTTTTGGAGATCTGCCAGCCACCCGAACCACCGACAATCACCTTGAAATTCGAGCGGTACCGGTTGTTCTTGAGCACTTGAAACAGCTGCCGAGTGTAGTGCGAATTGATTGGTCCCCGTGAGGAACCGAAAATCGATGCGTAGACACCAGCCGCGAACGTCACTCCGAGGGGATTGTGAGTCGAGACCCCTACAACTCGCGTCCGCGTCCCAATAAACTTCGCCAGGTCGTCAGGATAGCAGCAGACCATGTCTTCCGCAGGAAACTCCCGCAGGACGGAGGTTTCCAGTAGCCTCACTCCCGCGGGCATGTACCGCGCAGAGCCATCCTCGTTTCGTTCCACCTCCTGCCACCTCGGATATTTTTGATCGATGAGCCACTCCATGGGCTTCGGTAAAGATGCCATAATCATCTCGATAAAGTAGCCGGCGTGATCGATCGTCTCTGTCAGCGGAACCGTGAGGACGATCAACTTGCCGCCGTCGGCGGGGCCATCCCCAAGAACCGCGCCGGTCGCACCTTTTGTCAGCCCGTATACCATAAAACACAGAACTCTTCACAATATGACCGCGCGGCAAGTTACGGAGAGGTCTCGGCGAAATCAAATGAATGTATCCGGGTGGTGAACATCTCTGTGATCCCGTTCTCGGGTGGCTGTTGTTTGGCCCGGGACCTACGACTTTCAGATCAATATTGGCAGCGTATATGTAGCTAACTGCTCGTGTCAAGCTGGGGTCTATTCAGCGCGAGGAATCGGCGAAGCTTCGGCCGGCGATGGCTCCACGCCCGTGACGCCAGTTGGGAGGCAAGACGAAGGACGCGGCCATCTGGGGAAGTTGGGACGGCAACGAGTCGAAACCGTTTAACGGCGATCTCGAAAATTAGCTATTGAAGGCCCACTTCGGGCTTGCGGCGCCGTTGCCCAAAACCCTCTCCTCCCCGTTGCCCGCAAATAGCTGATTTCACCATCCCGTGCCGAGGGCTTTTGTCAGGACGGAATGGAAACCTAACGCAGGGCTGGTGCTAAAGAAAAGCAGCATGCGCATTTATGGCTTCCAACTCGAGAGACACATCTTCCCTGCCCTCGGCTCGGTGCCGCTTCACGGCATCAACCGCGCGCAGATCGAAATCTGTTTGTCGGGTATGAAGCGTAGAGGCCATGCTACTTCGACGCTCCGCAACATCCGGGCCACGTTCTCAACGGTGCTGCAGTACGCTGTGGAACGCGGCTTTCTGACGGAAAACCCGGCGCATGGCATCCGCATTCGCGAAGCGGATATCAAGAAAGAGCGACGGATTTATTCGTCAGCGGAGATGCGGAGGTTGCTTGCGGTGCTTTCTGAGCCGTGTCGTTCGGTGGTATCGGTCGCAGTTCTAACCGGAATGAGGATCGGTGAAATCCTTGCTCTGCGCTGGAACCGGATCGATTCGCTGCACGGCACGATCGAAGTCGTTGAAAATTACTCGTGCGGAGAATTCGTGACACCGAAGACGAAAAGCAGTCGTCGGGTGATTCCAATGAGTTCCGCACTCATGGGCGTTCTCGAAAAACATCGAGCAGAAGGCGGCGCATGCTCGCCAGAGGCTTTGGTGTTTTGTACGTCGAAGGGAACGCCACTCAACGCCAAGAACCTGTACAACCGGGATCTCGCGCCGGCGTGCGACCGGATTGAGCAGCCGCGGGTATCGTGGCACTCCTTCCGTCATACCCACGCGACGCTTCTCGGCGATACCGGCGGATCTCTGAAGACAGCTCAGGCACTGCTAGGGCATTCAGATTTGGAGACCACGCTAAACACGTACACTCACGCCATTCCGGACTCGCAGAGGACCGCCGTAGAGCGAGTAGCCGGGGTTTTGTTCTCAGATGTTCTCAACTCCGCTTCGGAGGAAATTCCCGGCGGACATGTAAATTGATGAGGATACAAGGGTTATGCGGAAGAAGTGGTGCGCCGCGTAGGAATCGAACCTACAACCTATGGATTAAGAGTCCATTGCTCTGCCAATTGAGCTAGCGGCGCACAGGCACAGAAAATTTGTACTAATTTTTCACTAATCCGGCCAAATTCGGCCTGAATCGACCTAACCGAATCTAAGCTAAAACGCTGAAAAGACAGAGGTCGAAACGCGCGGTTAAAGAGTCAGCTGCTCTATTGTTGAGCTACTGGCCCGCACGTAACCTTAAAATTTTACACATGCCGTGCGACTTTGTCGAACTGGAGCGAAGAATACGTGTACCGTTGACGCACGCGACTCCGTCCACTTAACACTAAGAACCACGAAGTACGGCCGCCAGTTCGTGAGCCACTTCGCGCGCGCGGGGAAGATCGTTCGGCTCGAATGAAATAGCGGCAACGCGCGGGTGCCCGCCCCCGCCGAATTTCTCAGCCAGCGAGGCTAGATTCTTGTCAGCGGTAGCCTGATTCCATGGGTTGGTTCCCAGTGAAACCTTGGCGCGGACTTGCGAGGCGCTTACGCTGACCGAATATACGCACTCCGGGTGCAGCAGATAGGGAATAAATTTGTTGTAGCCTTCCAGGTCAAGATCCGCCACATCGAAGAAAATTACATTGTCGCGGGCTTCGGACCGCTCCCGAAGAATTTCGATCGAACGCCTGTGGCGCTCCAGGAGGGGCTGGAGGTGCTTCGCCACCAATGGCAGCTTGATCATCTCCGCAAGGGGACGGTACGCGAGCTCGGGTATGATGCGCGCCGGGACGTCATTCTCGGGAGCCGCTTCGATCACCAATGCCAGCTGTGTTGCCGGCTCGGCGATCTCGACGGCCGATTCCGGCGTCGGGTACTGCGCGCCGTCGATTATATCGCCCCATTTAATGAGTTCTTCGAGGGGTTTCGTGTCGAATCCAAATTTCTCGCGCGCCACCGTGGCGATCAACTTCGTACAGGACTTGTAGTCCGGATCGTAAAACATGTGTGCGCCTGGATGCTTGCGGAATTGCTCAGCATCCTGAGGGGTGAGGAACGCGCTCTGGTGATGGTCGAACCACCAGGTCACCCTGGGCGAATTGGAATATTTGAAGTCCACGATAGCGTTCTCGTCCCCGTCAAACAAGCCATCCTCCCAAGGTGGCACAGCGCGATGGGTCATCCCGCTAAACCCGAATTCCGCGTTCCGATCGAAGCGCTCGCGGTAAAAGCGGTAGAACAGCGCAGCCGAAGCCGTGCCATCAAAGCACCGATCGTGGAAGCACAGTCGTACGCGAGTCATGACGAAGCCGAGAGAGCCTTTCCGCCCGAGACGAACGGCAAAATACCAAGAACAAAGCTTTTAACGATGCGGTGCGACCTGCGGAAAGTCAAGTGCAAATAGCGCGGCGCGAAAAGCAAAAAGAAAGCCGCGCATCTTGTTGCGCGGCCTTTTCCTTCACCTGGGAATAGGATCTTACTTCCCGGCCATATTCGCGGCAATGGGCCCGATAATCGGCAGCATAAATTTCTCGTGCTGATATGCCTTATACATCATGAATATCCAGAGAACGAATACCAGCAAGCCCAGCAAAGGATAGATCGCCAAGGCCAAAAATCCCATGGACATAAAGTGCAGCATGGTGAACAGAACTCCTATGACCAAATAGACGGCGAACAGACCGATCGACAACCCGATAGACTGGGCCGCGTGAAAGCGAACAAACGGGCGCTTGTCGATCAGAAAAAAAATCAATCCCGTAATCCAACCCAGGACGTAGCAGAGTAGCCCCGCGACATTCTCATCTAATCCCGCGGTTGGGGATGCCGCTACGGCTCCAGAGGGTGCCGCCGCTGCGCTCTGGGCTGCGCCGCACTTCGGGCAAAACGCCGCTCCACTCACTTCTGCACCACACGCGCTGCAAAATGCCATTGAACCACCTCCATGGGGGGTTGGAATGCAGCGGAGCGTAGCAAAGCAGCTATGTAACTGCAATCCTTTTCATTTTCGAGGACGAGCTGCCGTAGACGACTCTTTACAAAACTTCCCTGGCTACGCGACCGCACTGCGCGTCCGGCCTATTTCGTCAGCTGCGTGCAACGTAAACTCCACCGCGAAATACGGCGCGAGTGCGAGCGTGTTCTGAAAATCAACCGCGTCGCCATACAGCCGCTTGGGCACTCGCCTCGCCAGGATACTGACGGGCAGCGGGTCTTTCCGAAATGGATAGGGTGCGAGCGACACCGCGTTGCCATCGATCGGTCGCAACTCCCAATCAACGGTTTCGCGATCGACGTGTAACGGAACATTGTCGATGGTGGCTTCACCGAGAGAATTCAGACAGAAATACAGAGAAAGACGGTCCAAGGCTTCCAGCACCAGGGCGTTCGTTTCCAGGCACTTGTCTTCGGCAAGGCTTTTCGTGGCGGGATTCGTGCGCAACTCCACCTTGAGGCGCAGCTGCTGAAGTTTCAAGTGTTGCGTAAACTCGTTCGCTAACTTCGATTCGCTCGACTTCACGTACTTGGCCGAAAATCCAGGGATTGTAGCGCGCGCGCGATCGTAGAGTCCGGCACAATGGAGACTCACCAGCAGCGCGGCATAGCGGTCAACCTTCGTCAACCGCTCGATGCCCTGTTGATAAAGCGCTATGTGTTCCTCGGTCGGGATCGACATGAACGTATACGGAACCTGCGTTTTGGGGTCAAGCTGTGGCGTTAGTTCCCAGCCGCACCATCCATTGTCGTGCTCGCACGCAGCAAGACAGAAAGAATCAAACATCTCGGGGCGTTTGAAGGAGTCATTGCCCCATGCCCGCGCGAAGAACCCGGAAAGAACCGCGTGGTCCGTCTGGCGTATTACCAGCAGGTGATCGCCGTGGTCCTGGAGAATCATCGGGCCACGAATCCGCGCTGCATAAGGCCCAGACCCGATTTCGTGGAGACATTCATGCGCTTATTCCTCGCTTGGAGTGATGCGCCGCAACTCTATTATGCCTCCGACAATCACTTCAAACTAGCGAACTTGTCCCACAGATAAGGGGGCACCGGTGAGAACGACGATCACTTCCCTTCCGAAGCGCGGCTAACCTGCCTCTAAAGGGGAGCTACAGCGGACGGAGTTTGGCGAGGCGTTGTTCAGCAGCGGCTAAGGTTTCTTCTTTCTTGCAGAAGGTGAAGCGGATTTGGTTGGCGCCGTCGTTGGGGTCGTTGTAGAAGCTTGAACCTGGGACGGTGGCTACGCCGATTTCTTCAACGAGATATTTTGCGAAGCGGACGTCTCTCGTGGCTGCCGAAAAACGGATGGGATCCGGATCAGGGAACCGAGAGATGTCGGTCATGATGTAGTAGGCGCCGCGCGGTTTGAACACAGTGAAACCCGCTTGCGTGAGAATTTTCAGCAGGCGCGCACGTTTTTCTGCGTAGCTCTCGGCCAGCTTGTCATAGTAGGACTGCGGCGATTTCAGCGCGATGGCGCCAGCCTGCTGCAGTGGAGCGGCCGCTCCTACGGTCAGGAAGTCGTGGACTTTGCGGATGGAGGCCGTGGCTTCGGGCGGAGCGATGGCCCAGCCCACGCGCCACCCGGTGACGCTGTAAGTTTTCGACATGCCGTTGATGACGATGGTACGTTCGCGCATGCCGTCGATGCTCGCCATGGTGATGTGCTCGGTGCGGTCGTAAAGGATGTGCTCGTAGATTTCGTCGGTGATGCAGTAGGCGTTCCAGCGGACGCAGAGGTCGCGAATGAATTCGAGTTCGGCGCGAGTGAAGACTTTTCCGGTGGGATTGTTGGGGGTGTTTAGGATGATGGCTTTTGTGTTGGGGCCGAAGGCGGCGGCTAGCTCATCTTCGTCGTAGGTCCAGACCGAGTTTTCATCGCTGGGGGGACGCATTTTTACGAAGCGCGGCGTTGCCCCGCTTAAGATTGCATCCGGCCCGTAGTTCTCGTAATAAGGCTCGAATACGACGATCTCATCGCCGGGATTGATGATCGCCATCATGGCCGACATCATGGCTTCGGTGGACCCGCAACAGATGGTGATCTCGCGCTCGGGGTCGACCCGAATGCCTTGGGTGCGCTCGAATTTTTCGACGATGGCGTCGCGCAGCGCTTTCGCGCCCCAGGTGATGGCGTATTGATTGATGTCGTCGGAAATGGCCTGGCGGGCAGCCTCTTTGATTTCGGCTGGCGCAGCAAAATCAGGAAATCCTTGCGAGAGGTTGACTGCGCCATGTTTCAAGGCGAGACGCGTCATCTCGCGGATGACCGACTCCGTGAATTGTTCGGCCTTCGCGGAAAGCATTCGGCGGCCGATCTGCGCCATCGTGGTTTCGGGACTGGTCATAGGTTTGAGTTGAAAGGTAAAAGTCTAAAGTTGAATCGGAGAAAAGCAAGGAGAAAGAAAAAAGGAAAGATAACACAGACACGCTGAGCGCACTGAGCGAGCGGCATCTTTAATTACTGCGGCGACGGTGGCGGATCGGCCTCTGCGGTGGCCGGAGTTGCGACAGTTGGGGTTAGGACGGTGGGGGTTACAGTCGCGGGAGTCGCGATGGTTGGAGTCGCAGCCGTGGTCGCGGCTGTAGAGGCCGGTGTTGCGCCTTGCCCGTAGATCAAGCGATAGACCTCGGCGTTGCGCAGGACGATTTGGACGTAGTCACGCGTCTCGGTGAATGGGATGGACTCCACCAATTCTGCGATCTCTTCGTAGTTGCGTTCGGCACGCCATGCGGCAATGCGGTCTTCGCCGGCGTTGAAGGCGGCCAGCGCATATTCGGGGGCGCCGGTGGCCCGCTGCAGGTCCGCTATGTACAGCATGCCCAGCTCGAGATTGTATTCGGGTTCAAAGAGCTTGGTCTTGACGTAGCGCACTTTGAGTTGCTTGGCCAGAAGCTTGCCGGTTTTCGGCAACACTTGCATCAAGCCGATGGCGTTCGCGTGGGATACGGCGTCCGCCTGGAACGTTGATTCCTGGCGGATCAACCCGGCGGCGATCATGGGATCGAAATCATTGCGGGCGGCTTCGCGACGCAGCGAGGCTTCGTATGGTAGTGGGTAGAGCGTTTTCCAGACATTTACCGGAACGTCAGAGAATTTCCGTGAATCGAAACTGGGAACGATCAGGCGCCCGTACGACATGCCGGCGGCGAAGTGGCCTTGATCGAAGGCCGCTTGAGCGGCTTCGAAGAGCAGGCGCGGCGAGCCGGTAGCATAGAATCCGGATTTCAGCTCCAGCTCGGCGCTCGCGTCAAACGCAATAATGCGCAAGGCCTGCGCGCGTACCCAACGGTCTTGCGCCGCCGCAGGGACGGGCTCGTCAAAAGGCCGTAGCGCGGGCGCCGGCGGGATCGCGGCAAGAAAATCGGGCGGATCCTCGTCGCCAGGACCCATTTTGTCGAAGCGCACGGCGGCGGCTCGACCAAAATAAGTCTGCGGGAAGCGATCCGCGTCGGTGTGAAAATAGGCGCGGGCGTGACTCGGATTGCCGCCGCGTTCGGCGTTGCGGCCGAGCCAGTACAGCGCATCTGACGCATTCGCCGAAGTGGGGTATTTGCGGAAAAATGCGGTGAGTTTGTCGTCGGCATAAGGCTGGCGATCCAAATAAGCGATCCACGCAACGCGCCACTCGCAGAAAAAGGAGTACTTCCCTGCCGGAAAATTATCCAGGATCCGCTGGTAGTAGCTCACCGCTTTGGCGCGATCGAGTTCCACCCAGTAATAGTTGCCGACCATCATCAGCGCTTCTTCGGACCACTTGCTGGCAGGATATTTCTGCACTAGTTGCTCGGTGCTGGACAGCATTTCCGATTCCTTCTTGGCGGAGCGATAGATCTGGGCCAGATCGTAAATGCGCTCCGCATCTACTTCCGGGTCGGTGACGCCCAGGGCGGAAACCAGCGACGGCGAACCTTTCAGTTGAACGCGGGCCTGCGCCGCACGCAGCAGCGCGTGCTGGCGATGCGGATTGGCAGGATCTTTGAGGGTCGCAGCCAGCTTTTCGAACTCGGTGCGCGCATCTTTCCATTTGTGCTGGTCGTAGAAAATCTGGGCGCGCTGTTCCTGAAGCTCCACGCCGGGAGACGGATACTCGTTGCCGAGAGCCGATTTCATCTGTGGCAGCGCCGTGGCTGCGGTCTTGCCTTCGTCAGAAAGCGGATTCTTGTAATACAGAAGCTGATAGTCCTTCGCCGCGCGGGCATTTTGTCGAGCCGCTTTGTACGCCTGGGCGCGCAGCAAGAGCAGCGCGGGGTGGACCGAGGTCGCTGGGTACGCCTCTAGCGCCTCAACCGCGGCTTGCGCATGACCTGCTTCGATGGCCGCCGGGGCGAAAGCTTCAAGGAACTGTTCCTTCATCGCGGTATTGGGATAGTCGTGCCCAATGGCCTGAAGCGCCGTAAATGCTTCCGCGTTGCGCTTGAGCAGCCGCTGCGTCTGGGCAGTCCAGTACAAAACGTAGTCGCCCAGCAGCGTGTCGCTTTTCGCTTTCGTGAACCATGCCAGAGCTTGCTGCGAGCGATTCTTGTTGTAGTCGTCGTAGCCAAGCGCCAGCGCCGCGCGTGCTCCCCACACATTGCCGGCATTCTTCGTGGCGAACCCGGAAAGTTTTTCGTACGCGCCGGGTGTGGCGTTGTGCAACCCGCGGGCAAGGCTCGAGAGTTCCCGTTGGGCGGCTTCGTCTTCCGGCGTAGCGGCGGTAATCTCCGGAGCGGAAGTATTGGGCGCACACCCTGTGCGGCAAGGAACGGGCTTTGGCTTATTCGATTTTTTCTTTTTCGAGTGCGCTTGCTGAGCGGGAACGTCGAGCGGTGCAGCCGCCAGCAGCGCGACGCACACGAGGATCGCCACAACGCGGGAGAAATAAATGGCCCGAGGTTTCACTTCGCCACTCTGCCGCAAATACCGCCGTCGCGCGGGTACGCTTAAAGGCGCCGGCATTAATGCGCGTACAACCGCCGGCGCGAACTTAGTGGCGGGTAGCGGTCGTGGCGTAAGGATAGTCGCCGAGGGCATGAGCGTCGCCCTCCGCGAGGATCTCCACCATCCAGCGATAAAAATAATCCACCGGGTGGTCCATAATGGGTTTGAACCGCCGGTCGTATTCTCGATGAGCTTTCTCAATGTCATCACGCAATCGGACGCAGATATCTTTGTGCTGTCGGCCGAGGCGCACCTGCTCCGGTCGTAACATCTTAATATCTTGCATCGAAACTTTCGCGACTCTATTTGCCCGGCGGTGCAATTCTTGTTCTTCGGGAGACAGACGGTTCACGTCGAACGTGCCCGCCTCTTCAGCCTCCCCGGCGACCGGCGGAGGGGCCTCGACTTCGTGGGCCTCGGCGCCGTGCAATTCGGAGTGCGCCTCAGGCGCCGGCTCGTGATGCTCCTTCACTGCCGGTGCAGGAATGTGTGGCTCTGGCGCAGCGACGTGACGCTCTTTGACGACCGGCGGTGCGACACGTGCCGCCGGCGCCCCAGCGGGCGGCTGCATCGACGCTGGTCCGACGTGGCTCTGGGTTGCATGCCCGGCGGGCTCGGCCGCGGCAGGTTCGGCAGTGGTGATCGTGCTCGCGATGCGCGCGATTTCGGCTTCAAATGGCGAGCGCGGCCCGGGCTGTAACGATACCGCAACAAATCGTGACAGTACCTCTAACGATGCGGAAAGCGATGCCGCCGAAGTCTGTGCACGCAGCATGGGCGCCAATGAATTGACCGGCTTGGTGCTGCCACAGGCTGCCACAACATCGGCTATCGCCTGATGTAGCTCGTCCGACGTCCACTGAATGCGCTCCAGGTTGTCGCGCAAGGCCCGTGAGACGGCTTGTTCGATAGCGCTCGGCGTGTAGGTTTCTGGTGGCATACCCGATTGCGGCTATTTCGCCCAAAATCTCCCGTTTTGTGATTCTGGAGGGTAGGATGCCCTGCGTCAACCGCCCGACGGTACTCTTGTGCCCAGAAGTACCCCTTTGGCGCTCCCCAGGGCCAGCGCAGCGCAAAGGACTTCCGGCGGCCCTAGGGGCAGGTGATTTCTTAAATCCGGGGATCGCATGTCCGCGCCGATAAATATCTAGGAGCAGCCTACTCTGGGTCTAAACAATCACCGGCTGTCCGAGCGCTGTGCCGCGGCCCGGTCCGCAAGAGGTACCGCCGCGGACGCTCCCACCGAAGAAATCGCCGGGCGCTCGCTCCTGCTCTTGTTTTCCGCAACCTCGAACTCGATGTCCGGCAACTGCTCGACGGCCCGCCGCAGCGACTGCTCCCAGCTCGCGTGAATGGAGTTCAAGTCCGAATCTCCAGCACCGACACGCCGGTAGCGCGTGACCTGGAGGCTATCTTTCTTATACAGAAGAAGATCGAAGGGGGGCCCCACGGTCACGTTGGATCGCATGGTGGCATCCATCGAAAGCAACGCGTATTTCGCAGCGACCTCCAGCGACGTCGATGCCTGAATCCCGCGGTCCAGGATCGGCCGCCCGTATTTGCATTCCCCAAGCTGCAGGTAAAGCGAATCCTCGGTGGCAGCAAGCGGGTTTCCCTGCGGGTAGACCAAATAGAGCCCGGGGTCTTTCCCTCGAACCTGTCCACCCAGAAGCAAATGTACGTTGAAGTTGTAGGAGTCTCGCTCCAGCGAAGCGCGGTCGATATCCGAAATCCGGCGCACGCAATCCCCAACAATTCGCGCTGCATCGTACAGCGACTTCGCGCGCGCCAGCCCCTGCCCCGAATCAAAATCATCGCGCAACAAGCTGACCACGGACTGGCTGATCGACAAGCTGCCGCTGGTCAAAATGACAAACACCCGTTCGCCAGGCTGCAGGAACTGGTGCATCTTCCGGCAGGTATTCACCTGATCGAAGCCCGCGTTCGTTCGGGAATCCGACGCTAAAACAAGCCCTTCTCGAGTCGCAATTCCCAAGCAATAAGTCACGTGTCCCTCAAAACTCTGAGTCTACGATATCGCATCGCCAGCGTCGACCGCAGATTTCCGATAGGTTGCCGCAAAAAACCGTGTCGCCCGGCTCGAAGCCCATGCGGCACCACCAACGCCGTGGCCTCGCGTCGCGATTATAGCGAACCTGGACTCGTCAAGATATTCACGGTGATGTTGCTGTTGGCTTGGGCGCATCAGCGATTGCACGGTCTTCACATCCTTGTCGTTCTCCCCGAGAAGTCCGAAACCATTGCCTCGCGCCCGGGCTTTAAATATGCCTTGACACGTATATACGCTGTGAAGTATGCTAACAGCATGGAAGCGTTCGAAATCATTGCGGAGCCCAACCGCCGCGCGATATTGAGCCTGCTGGTCTCGTCACAACAGTCGGTTGGAGAGATCGAGCGTCAACTGGGTATGCCGCAGCCGACCGTGTCAAAGCACCTGCGGGTGCTGCGCGAGGCCGGTTTCGTGGAATCCACGGTGGACGCACAACGGCGTCTGTACCGGTTAAAACCTGAACCATTTCAGGAGTTCGATGCCTGGCTGGATCAGTTCCGCCGGTTCTGGTCCGGTTACGTAGATGCTCTCGAACGCCACCTGGATCGCATGGAAGAGTCAACAGCAACAAAAAGGAAGACAAGGAAAAAAGAACGCGGCCCAAACCGCGAACGTGATAAAGGAGAAACGAAATGAAAATCAAAGTGACCAGCGTGCACGTGGACGACCAGGAGAAGGCCCTGCGCTTCTATACGGAGGTGCTCGGGTTTAAAAAGAAGACGGACTTTTCGCAGGGGCCATATCGCTGGCTGACCGTGGCCTCGCCCGAGGAGCCGGACGGCACGGAATTGCAGCTGGCGCTGAACGACAACCCGGCAGCCAAAGCGTATCAGCAGGCGTTGTTTCAACAAAGCCAGCCCGCGGCCATGTTTTTCAGCGACGACGTGCAGGCCGAATACGAGCGTATGAAGGGACGCGGCGCGGAGTTCACCATGCCACCAACGGATGTGACGGCCTCGATAATCGCCATGGTCAAGGACACCTGTGGCAACCTCATTCAGGTGACGCAGCTGAAGCGCTGGTAAGGCGAGCGGACGGACGTTCAGCGTAATGCAGGCTGACGTAAGGAGAAGAAGATGATCGAAGGCGAACAGTACTCACCGGGTCCGGCTCGCGAGGCGCAGGTACGAAAGGACGGAGAGAAGTGGACTCTCATTCTCGTCAGAGAACTGCGCCACTCGCCGGAAAAAGTCTGGCAGGCGCTGACTGACCCGGCGCATCTGCGCGAGTGGGCGCCCTTCGACGCCGATGGGAGCTTGGGTACGGTGGGAACAGTGAAGCTCATCTGGGTGGGAACGGGCGCGCCGCTGGAAACAAGAGTGACGCGAGCCGACGCTCCCAAGGTGCTTGAGTACGGCGATACTCGGTGGGAACTCGAAGCCTTTGCCGGCGGCACGCGTCTGACGCTGTGGCACAGCATCGATCGCCGCTTCATCGCGTGGGGCGCCGCCGGGTGGCACATCTCCTTCGACGTGCTTGAGCGGCTCCTCGCGGGTCAGCCGATTGGACGCATCGTCGGCGCCGACGCCATGCAGTTCAGCGGCTGGCAGCGGCTGAACGCGGAATACGCAAAGCAGTTCGGTATTGAAACACGCAACAAGCCGCCTCAGGCGGCTCAAAAATCATAAATGGAGGCGGAAATATCATGAACCAAGGCACCGTACGTCTAATTTTTCGCTGGATTCACATCGTCTTTAGCATTCCGATACTCGGTTATATTTATAGTCCGTTTGACCAAATTCACAACTACGCCTTCACTACTCGGTTTGTCTTCGTTCCTGTGATCGTCCTTTCGGGACTTTGGATGTGGAAAGGCCATGTGGTTCGACGACTCGTTTCGAGAAGACCGGCCTGGCAAAACGAAAGATCGGTGAGAGCATGAAGCCGACAAGTCGTCCGAATAGCGAGGCCGCGTCGGCGAAGATCACCAAGCGGATTCAAGAGCTGGGGGACTGGAGAGGAGAGACCCTCGCGCATGTCCGACAGCTCATCCACGATGCCGACCCCGACATCGAGGAGGAGTGGAAATGGGAGAAGCCAAAATCACCCGGAATCCCGGTCTGGTCCCATGACGGCGGCATCTGCACCGGGGAATTGTACAAGCAGGCCGTGAAGCTCACCTTCTATCGCGGAGCCTCGATCAAAGACCCGAAGAAGCTTTTCAATTCCAGCCTGGAAGGGAACGTGCGGCGTGCGATCGACTTCCGCGAAGGGGAGAAGATCAACGAAGCTGCGTTCAAGAAACTCATCCGCGCCGCGGTGGCGGCCAACTCTGCGGCGCGCGCTCAACGGGCGGCTATGAAGAAGTAAGCGTGGATCTCAGGGTATGACGTATGTAGGGCTCAAGAGGCGAAGGGGACGCCGTTGTCCGCTTCCGTCAGTTTGACCTCAGGCACAGACAGGAGTGTCTGTGCTACGGAGCGAGCATGACCGAGTTCATCACCATCCGTGGCGCCCGCGAAAACAATCTGCAAGACGTCTCACTACAGATCCCTAAACGGAAACTCACGATCTTCACGGGCGTGTCGGGCTCGGGGAAATCGTCGATTGTGTACGATACGATTGCGACCGAAGCGCAGCGGCAGCTCTACGAAAACTTCAGCCTTTTCATCCGCAACTTCCTCCCCAAGTATCCGCAGCCGGACGCCGACGCGATCGAAAATCTCAACATGGCGGTCATCGTCGACCAGAAGCGGCTCGGCGGCGGCTCGCATTCCACGGTCGGCACGGTGACGGACATTTACGGGGTGCTGCGACTCCTGTTCTCGCGTGTCGGGAAACCATCGGCGGGTGGAGCAGTTCACTATTCGTTCAACGATGCGCGCGGCTGGTGCCCCGAATGCCTTGGAATCGGCAAGAAAGCCGGGATTGTGTCCGACGACTTTCTCGACATGCGCAAATCGCTCAATGAAGGCGCGGTCCAAGTGCCCTTCTTCGGGGAGTGGGAGCAGCGGGCTTATGCGGCGTCGGGGTTTTTCGATAACGATAAAAAGCTCAGCAAGTTCACCAAACAGGAAATGGAGCTTCTGCTTCACGGTAAGGACAAAAAGTTCAAAACCAAGTTCGGCGATCGATCGATCAATCTCACGTACCTCGGCATCATCGAAAAGATCGAACGCTCCTACGTACGTCGTGACATCAAGACGCTTTCGGAGCGCACTCAAAAAGCGGTGATGCCCTATCTCAAGCCGCGCGAATGCCCTTTGTGCAAGGGCGCGCGGCTGAATCAGGCGGCGCTGGCGAGCAAGATCAACGGGCACAACATCGCCGAGCTCTGCGCGATGGAGGTCGGTCAGCTGATCGAAGTGGCGCGCGGCATCAAAGAGCCCAAAGCCGCGCCGATCGTCGCAGCGCTGACGGAACGGTTGGAGAATGTCGTCGGAATCGGGCTCGAATACCTGAGTCTCGAACCGCGAGACCGACACGCTCTCTGGCGGCGAATCCCAGCGCGTACGCATGGTGAAGCATCTCGGCAGCAGCCTGGTCGATGTCATGTACATCTTTGATGAGCCGAGCGTCGGCCTTCATCCGCGCGATGTGCATCGCCTCAATGAGCTGCTCGCCAAGCTGCGCGATCAGGGCAACACTGTCATCGTTGTCGAACACGATCCCGCCGTCATCATAGTCGCCGATCATATCGTCGACGTCGGGCCGGGAGCCGGGAGCAGCGGCGGCAACGTTGTCTTTGAAGGGACCTACGACAAGCTCCTGAAGTCGGACACGCTGACGGGACGACATCTCAACAAAACGCTGCCGATCAAAGAGAAGGTACGGAAGCCTGCCGGGCAGCTGCGCATCAAGAACGCGCGCGCTAACAATCTCAAAAACATCACCGTCGATATCCCCAAAGGCGTGCTGACTGCGATCACTGGTGTCGCGGGTTCAGGCAAGAGCTCGCTGATTCACCAGGTATTCCTCGTCGAGCATCCCGAAGCGGTCGTCATCGATCAGACGGCGGTGGGGACTTCCATTCGTTCGAACCCAGCGACGTACACCGGCGTCATGGACGACGTGCGAAAAACATTTGCTGCAGCGAACAAAGTCGATGCTGGACTGTTCAGTTTCAATTCGAAAGGCGCGTGCGAAGCGTGCAACGGGTCTGGAGTCATCTACACCGAGCTCTCGTTTCTCGAGGAGTTCAAGTCCCCGTGCGAAGAATGCCAAGGCCGGCGCTTCAAAGATGAAGTGCTCGCCTACAAGCTCGATGGGAAATCGATCAGTGACGTACTGTCGCTCACCGCGGCGCAGGCGCTCGAGTTTTTTTCGCACAAGGAGATCATCAAGAAGCTGCAAGCGATGCGCGATGTCGGGCTTGGTTATCTGGCGCTGGGACAACCGCTCAGCACGCTGTCGGGCGGCGAATGCCAGCGGCTCAAACTCGCCAGCGAGCTGCACAAGGATGGCAGCATCTATGTCATGGATGAACCCACGACCGGACTGCACATGTCGGACATCACCCATCTGCTCGCGATCATGGACCGGCTCGTCGACGAGGGAAACAGCGTCATCGTGATCGAGCACAACCTCGATGTGATCAGGAACGCGGATTGGATCATCGACCTCGGCCCAGAGGGCGGCAGCAAAGGCGGCGAAGTTGTGTTTGAAGGGACGCCGATGCAGTTGCTGAAAAACAAGCACTCGCTGACAGGACAGTACCTACGACGGTGACCTGTCGGTGTAGAGACGCGAGGGGTGATACGTCTCTAAAACGTACAGATACGCGAAGGGTGCCCCAGGTTCGTCGTCTGAACCTGGGTCTTGGGGTTGAAGTTTCCTCCGTTGAGGCGTTTCCGTGTCGGCAGAACTAAACGACGGCAACCTCAAGACCCTGCTCCGGATTTGCATCGTCGCTCTTCTACTCCGAGCGCTGCACAAAGAGACCCGACAGGTGCTGCTTGTTTCGCGCCGCGACAATGATCCAAAACACGGCGACGACAATAGCCAGCGGCAGCCCGGCAGGCGCCATGAAGATGTGAAAAGAAACGATATTAACAATCACCGAACCCAACAGCACGAGCGCCAGAGGCACGAAGCGGTTCACCAACAGCAACACCCCGCCAATCACCTGTACGGCGAAGACGACCATCCAGTAGGGAGTCGCAATGAGCGCCGCGAAGAACTGGCCCGCCGCGCCGGTTGGCGGTGGCATCGGGATGAAGTGCAGGAAACCGTTCAAGCCAAAAACCAGGAAAATCAGACCCAGCAGTAGACGCGCGATCAGCGATGCAATTTTCATTTTGTTTTCCTTTCCCGTCGAATTTGTGTTGCTCACAGACTGGCGTGGGCCTGGACCTTTTCCAACGTCGGTGCGAGGAAAGCGTGCGTATCCAGTTTGCCGGACATCAGTTGCGCGGTGCCTCCGGCGGATATGATCGTCAGGTCCGTGATGCCTAGGAAGCCGAATACCGCTTGTAGGTACGGGGCCACGAAATTGAAAGCAGCCATGCTGCTGCCTTGCTCATAAACGCCCCCGCTGGCGATCAAGACGGTGGCCTTCTTCCCGGTCAGCAGTCCGGTGGGACCATTTGCCGTGTAAGAGAACGTCTTCCCCGCGCGAGCCACCTGGTCGATCCACAGCTTTAGCGTCGAAGGCACACCGAAATTGTGCATCGGCACGCCAAAGACATACTCATCGCCACTTTTCAGGTCGGCGATCAGAGAATCGGAAACTGCGAGCGCCTTCTTCTGATCTTCGGTGTGGGTCTCTTCCGGCGTATGGACTGCGGAGATCCACAGCGCGTCGACCCGCGGCAGGTCTAAAGCGGCTAGATCGCGCGTCACTATCTTACTGTTGGGATGAGACTTAAGCCAGGTCCGCGCAAAATCGGCGGTCAGCCTTCGAGATATCGATCGTTCGCCCATGGGGCTCGAGTCGTATTGGATTAGCGTTGCCATCGTGAAATTTCCTCCAAAACATCAGATGCAGCATAAGCAACAGTCGTTGCATACTATCGCACAACAAGTGTCCGGTAAGCAACAATCGGTGATCTGTTATAATGAAGATGGAGGCTCTCGAGGCTTATGCAGGTTCAGGAGTGCGCGCGGTTAGATCCACGGATTCGCAGGACCCGCGACCTGCTGCAGGGCGCTCTTCGGCGTCTGCTGCAAGAGAAAGAGTTCGACAAGATTTCGGTGCAAGACATCACCGACGCGGCCACGCTGAATCGCGCCACCTTTTACGCCCACTATCCGGATAAGTTCGCACTTTTGGGAGAGTTCGTCCGTGTCAGTTTTCTGCATCTTCTGGAGCAGAGACATGTGCGCTTTGATGGCACCTGCTCATCGGCATTTCAGGTCATTATCCTGGCGGTTTGCGATTATCTGCTCGAAGTGCAAAGCTCTCTTTCTTCGAAACAACACCAGTTTGAGCCCTTTTTGGAGGCTACCGTAATCGATCAGATTCGCTTGGTGTTGCTGGATGGGTTTCGTCTTCACCCTGTAGAACGACGCATTTCTCCGGAGATGGTCGCGGCTACCGCGAGCTGGGCGATCTACGGAGCCGTAAAACAATGGGTACATAGCCCAGACCGCGCGTCGCCTGAGGAATTCGTGCCGCTTGCCGCAGAGTTGGTCCAGCCGATCATTATGGCCGGAGCAGCCCCAATGACCGGCAGTTGATAACAATCTCCTACCCCGGCGGCACTCCCCGTCCCGAATAACGAGAGTTCGTTGGCACACACCGCCGCCCGTACCTTCGAACAGTTAATCGATTCCGTACGAAATTGCGCCTGTAGGACCTTCGTACCACTGTGCCATGTACATGCCAAAGCTATTCTGTGCAGGAACGGCTATCAAAACCGATAGGCCGGATAGGAGCTGCGGCATGTTCTTTTTATTTGGCACGAGACGCAAGGCCAAGGGGCTCGGGCAAATGGAGCGGCACTGCGCAAAGTGCACCAAGCCTACGGTGCATAGCGTGATCGAATCGCGCCAGTGGTTCACGCTGTTCTTCATCCCTGTCATTCCACTGGGAAGCAACTATGCCGTCCGCTGCAACCTATGTGGCTTAGCGCAAAAGGCCTCGCCGGAGTTGAAGGAACAGCTTTCCGCCAAAGCGGCTGCCGCGCTCGCGTAGGAACTCGCGACCGCATTTCGCTGCATCGCACTCGGTATCGGGACCGTTAGCCAGCGTCACCAAGAGCGGGGCTTTGCGATCGCTTTCCTTTTCATTGACAGAACCTGCTGGATGCCCCGGGGCCATATATAACTTACGCAACATACGGCCCGGTGAGACTCCGAGACCTTCCATTCACACGCACTTCTAATGTTCTCGGTACTCACGTTGTTCGAGCCTCAATCTGTGGCTCAGCAACCAAGCGTGCGCGATTTGTTTGAGCAAATCCGCGTCGAAGCTACGACAAAAGATGCGACGGAACAGTTCTTAAAAATCCGACCGGACGATGCTGAAGCCAGGAAGTATTTGGCCGTCCACCTGCCGCCTCTCATCAAGGAAGGCCCGAAGGAGCCGGGTGCCCCGACAATAGAGTCGTCTTCTTCAATTTAGATTCGATCGGGCTGGGAGACTCTCTCCCATTCACAGCCCCTAATGACCCGAAGGGTGCCCCAGGTTCGGATTTTGAACCTGGGTCTTGGGTTGCCGCTTCCATTTACCAAGGGGGCGAGTTAGATATCTCATCGACACTCAATCCCGCCAATTCCCATCCCGCCCACGATTTCTTACCATCCAATGAATAGAACTTAACCAAATCGATATCTAATGCTATCCTCGGTCGTGTATATTGACGCAGACCATTACTCCACTGGCCACGCACCAAGCGCGGTCGCTCCGAGCCTCAAATTCCTCCGTTTGTCGCGCGTTTCTAAGCCATTTAGAATCAACACTTGCAAAAGTCTATCAAAACAAACCAGTTCAACCTTGATCAGAATCAACACTTGCGAAAAACAGGGGAGGGGGAGGTAACTAGCTCATCAACAGGATCCCGATCGGATGGTTTCCCAAGCGTGCGCCATAGTCGCTCGGCAAAAGTGCTAAAATAGAAGCGTCAATGGGGGCGACACGGTTTCGACGGAAGCTGTCGCGGCTCGGAGGCATGCCGGGACCCACCTGCCCGTAACTTGGTGGAAACTAGAAATGCCAACAATAACTTGGCACTTGCAGCTTAATTAATTAAGCGCACGCTTCCCCGGGCTTTGCTCATGGGCCCGGTCAGAAGCGTCAAACAGTGAGCTGGCCTGAGCCTTTCGGTCCGTAAGGCTCGGGCGAGAACCATCGGACTAGCCGGCTGCGTTTCTTGCTCATTCTGAGCGTGGCGGGCGAAACCAACTGAATTGAGCTAAGCATGTAGGCTCCGTGTCGCAGCGCTTTTCGGACGGGGGTTCGACTCCCCCCGCCTCCACCATTCTTTCTCCTTGATTTGAAAGCAATTATTTGCCTGGGCTCTTCCGTGTACCCCAAATGTACCTCTGGTTGCGATTTGTCCTCCGGCCAAGTACGCCGAACATCCGCTTCTAACTGCTCCTGACGCGCCTTCACCCACGGCGCGTAATGCTTTTCTGTAATCCGCACGCTTTGGTGTCCCAGTAGGATCGATACCCGTTCGATCGGCACTCCGGCCAGCAAGAGCTCAACCGAAAATGTGTCGCGGAAACGGTGCGCGTGTGCGTCGGGGACCCCACCCGGCTCGAACAGCCGCTTGAGGCTGCGCTGCCAATCCCCCACCGCACTTTTTGGTTTCGAAGGCCCGGTCCAAAAATAATACGTGCTGTCAGGAATCGCGTTGAGGGCGTTCATCACGACGGGCGGTAAAGGGCAATACACCGGTGTGCCGGTCTTTGCAGTGAAGAGAAAGAGTTTGTCACCCTGAACTCGATTGCGTGGAAGCGTAATCGCGTCTCGGATTCGCAGTCCGCTGTAGCGCAACAAAAGTACCAGCGCTCGGAGGCGGATCGCGTTCGCTCTGTCTGGATAGGCCTCGCAAGCCTTGAGGATGCTGTCTACTTCCCCATTCAGCAGCGGCGCCGTCGGGGGTTCCGTAATCTTCGGTGGCTTCAACCGACTGGCCGGATTCGTCGGAATCCAACCGCTTTCGTGTACGAAACGAAAGAAGGCTCTAAGGGCCTCCAGTTTCTTTCGCGCTGCGATGTTCTTGTTCGGCCAGGAGGCACGGAATCGCCGGACCCAGTCCACATCGAACTCAACCATGGAAGTAAGGCCGTATACCGCCGCAAAGTCCTGAAGTTGACGAAACAACAGTCGATATTTATACACGGTCGGTTCACGAAGTCCGCGCGCCTCAGCGTCGGAAATAAACTTATCGCATGCGTCCTTCACACCAATCGGCTTGGGACGTTCTTCCCGTCTGCCCTCGGCCTCCCACAAGCGCACAAGTTGGTGCGCCCCTTGCCAGTCACGAGTCTTGAGGGACTTTCGTATTTCAAGTCCACCCAGCAAGCCGTCCACCCAAATGGGACAGAAACATCGGCGATAACTGCGGCCGTCGTGACGCTGCTTGCAGGTTTTTCGATGGCGGCGATAGATCGTCAGCATTTTCTTAATTCCTTGCTGCACCTTTCAATGATAGGCGCGTATGTACGCGATCGACAACCGTTTGTGGAATTCTCAGCGTGCGATAACGTCTCTTACACCGTGGATTTCGGTCGCCGATCACAAGTACACCGGGTTCTTGTTCGAAGAGTTCCCGAACCTTGTCCGCACTGAGATTCCACAAAGCCGCAATCTCAGCCACGGCATAGTGACGTTCGGTGTGAGCTGCGTTCTCGATTTGAATTGAGGCTGGCATTTCTCTCCCCATCCGCGTTGTGTGCCGTGAATGATGGCCCGCACGATGATGTCGTTGGCTCCAGTCGGGCGCGACAAGGGTCATTTACTGTTTCACGCTGTCTTTGCGTTCGGGGCCGCGGGAGTCTGGTCTGTTTGAGGCGAAGGGGGATCATTTGCGTGTTTTGCCATCCACTCGCGGAACTCACTGTCCTTGTTGAACAAGAGCCTAAGAGCCTCTGAAACGACATACGCAGGCGAGCAGTCAATGAATTCTGCGTACTTTCGAAGTCTAAAACTAATTGCTTCCTCAACGCGTACTTGTATGGTTGCGCTCCTAATTTGCTTCGGGGGTGATTTTAAGACTGGCATGAATTTGTCCTTTCCTCATGCAGGTCCTCCGGACGATCTTGGAGATATCAGCTTCAATCCTAGCGCGCGACTTTATGCCGACCGTACGAACGGCGCGATGGCTTAGTGGGCAGGAGCGAGGCTGTCTCGCCGGCGCGAGGCAAGAATCGTGCATCGGCCGAACCGAGCTCCTACCCTCGGGCTTCTGGTGGGCTAAGTGGTTGGATGTATGATGGGTTTGTACTTCAGGATAGCGAGACATTTTCCCCTCTACCTATCTATTCAGCTTTTGAAAAAGAATTTGTGTCGCACGGAGCTCAATATTTTTCGCGCGATGGTCAATCGTACGATTTGTGTTGAATCTCGCGCTTAACGGCTGTGACATTGCAGCCGCGTGCGACGCATGCAGCGCGGTTACGGAACATGCTCGACGGCAACTGGGCGGGAGTGACCCCACGAACTTTTTGGGCGGCTCGGAGCCGAAAAAGTGGGGTCGCTCCCGCCCAGTTTGGTGATTGTGCGGCCGTGACTTTCGAGAGTTGCCCCTCCGTATCTCCAAGTCTCCGAATTCGATTCATCGGTTAAGGGTGAAGATCTCGGTGCAGACAACAGTGCAGAACGTAATTCTTACCTTCGTCACCGTCATGCCCGGAAGCAGATCGTCTTTGGCGAACTCTAGGCGAAAAGGAGTCTCATGAGGTGACGCCGGAGATTCTTGAATTCTCCAAGAAAATCGAGTGGAGGGTGCCGGCCGGTGGATGCCACATAGAAGAGGGATTAGTGTACCCAGAACACAGGGGAAGGCAGAGCCACAGAGGGTAATACTGGGTGTGGCTGCTGACCCTCGATAGATGAGCCTAGGTCTTGGAAGGCTGCTGAACGAGGAGAATTTTGGAGCGCACGGCGGTCTGTAGCGGCCCGCTTTCGTCCTCAGGGATGGTTGGGATCGGCACGAAGGTACGCGAAGAGAAATGGCTTGCCGCTCGGCTTGTCGCTGCCGCCCTTGGGCTCAATGGTCACAAACACAGCTTGGATTTGTTTCAGCGTCTTCGCATCATCGGAGCGGACAATCCATCGTTTCTTCGCCACATTGTCTTCGTAGAAGACGCCTAGGTTCAGCGCCTGTTGCCGATCAGGGCCGAGGCTTCCCCAGGCTTGGAAGGTGCTGCCATTTTTCAGCCCCGGAGCTTCGTCAAGATCATAAGCATAGAAAATCAAAGACTTGCCCTTTGTGAGGAAAACGCGACCGCACGGTTTCTGCATTTCGCCCGAGCGGGCCACATCGTAGACCTCCGCGATATAAAGGTCCCGTGCGCCCATCAGTTCGCGAATGTCGCGGTCGTGATCGAGCAAAGACTGCAATTGCCCGATAGTCCTGTCCCGGTCTCCCAATAACGTTGAGGCTTCCGCCAGCTTCCCTTCGATAGTTGAGGAGCGGAGCGTGTCCCCCTCCCGAGCTTGTACGGCCACATCCAAATCTTTCTGCAATTTCAAAAGCGATGTTTCCGCGGCGTCTGCCTTTTGCGCGAGAGTGTCCCGTTCCGCCACGGAACGGTTCTTCTCCGCCTCCGTCACCTGCACGTGATTTCGTAGGTCTTGCTCGCGAGCCCGAAGGCTGGCAAGTTCTGCGCTTTGCCGTTGGACCTGAGTCCGAAGGTTCGAAATGACCTTGTCGCGTTCTGCTAGTTGCTGCTCATTTGTTCCATCGGAATCTCCATGGTTGGGCACAACAGTCGCTTGACCGTTTTCAGACGACTGCACAATATCTGCAACGTGCTGGTGGTCTTTTCGCAAAAGCACCATTCCGAAGGTCACGATAAGAATGATCCCGGCTGCGTAGGGGAGGTAAGACTCTAGGCGTTCAAGAGACTTCCGCGAAGCGGATGTCGCCTGCACAAACGTCGGAGCTCCATTCGAGGGCTCTGAGGAAGAACCCTTCTCCCGTGACAAACGCTCAAACAAGCGTGCTTCCGTTAGGGCGGCTGCTGAGCAGGTTAGCGGAGTACGGCAGTCATCGCCAAGATGGGGCGATAGCGCAGGAACAGCTCGATCTACAACCGCTTCGAATTGCTGTATCGCTTTGCGGCAGTCAGCGCAATCCTTAAGGTGCCTTGCGAGTGTTTCCTGCTCCGCTGTGGTCAACTCACCTGAGGTCGACAATGCGCAGAGCTCAAGAAACTCTTCATGCCGGTCCATAACAATTCTGTCCGGCGCATTGATCGGCAGCTTATTTAGCATAAGTCGCCAGGGATACGATCATTCCAGAAATAAACGCGCGCGCAACTTGTTCAGGCCGCGGTAATAGTGATGTCTTACGTTACCCAGCGGCTGGCCGAGATTCTCGCTGATCTCGGCAAGTGTATAACCTTCGAAAAAAAAGAGACGCATCGTCTCGAATTGCTCTGCAGTCAAGCTCTTGAGGATCTCCTGTACCAATGCGCCCTCAAAAATCGCGGTCTCCGAGCTTCTAGAGTCCTGCGCCCTCACTTCAGGATCCACAGCCGGCTTGGGTACGGTACTAAACAGCTGATGTCGCGATGACAGGTATCGGCGTCGATTGATCGCTCGATAGTAGGTATTCTGCACGATCCAGGAACGTGCGGAACCCTTCCTGCGATCGAAGGCTGAGGATCTACGAAAGAGGTAAAGGAAGACCTCCTGGACCAGGTCTTCGGCTTCAGCATCATCCCGTAAAATGCGGTTTCCGATGCTGCGAATTATAGCGGTGTAACGTCGGAACAGTGCTGCCACGGCCTCGCGATCGTTCGCGCAGACACCCACTAAAAGGAGTTCGTCTGAGAGTTCGTTGGGCCGACACAGGGTCTCATCAACTGGAGAGGCTGTTGCCGTTTCCACTTGGTCCAGTGGAAAACTGGGGAAACACGCCGTTGAGGGTGAGCTCGGCTCCTCTAGCTTTGTCTCAGATAGTGAAAGGGCCGGGAGTTTTGCACCTGCCGAGAATGAGTCCACGAATCTTCCCTGTCCTACATTTAAGCTTCACAGCCGCGGAAACTACAACGTCGCTTGCCCGGCAGCTTGTAGACGATCGTCTGTAGATTGATCGTGTGCAGGATATTAGAAGTATGTCGTGTCCAAGGCAACAAAATTCTCCCGACGCAGCTTCGGTCGGGCCGTGCGGGAAGAGCGACAAAAACTGAGGCTTTCTCAGGAGGATTTCGCAGAGAGAGCAAGCGTGCATCGAACTTACGTGAGCTCTATTGAGCTCGGCAAAGTGAGCGTCGGAATCGAAGTCGCCAATGAGTTGGCCCATGCTTTGGACATGCGCCTCAGCGAACTTATTCAGCTCGCGGAATGATCCAGTTTCGAACTAACCGCGAGAATGTGGGTCTTGGGTTCGATCCCCACCGCCCCTACCAAAAGTTTCCTGTTTACAATGCGATAGAGGTCTTTGAAATCGCCGGAGTACCGATAGGTACCGATTGGGATTTCTTTCGCCGCAGTCTACGCCGCATTGAAATTGTCTCCATCGCGTTCTTCTGGTCGTCCCCGATGACGTGGCCGTAGGCTGCGAGCGTTGTTTCAGCGGTAGCACAGCGTCAAAAGAAGCATTGAAGCCACATAGTGCCGGAAGGCGTGCAGTCCGACGCGCTTTCCCTTGTGCGCAATCCCAAGCGCATCCAGCGCCGGATGCAAAACCTGCTGGACGATCTTGTTCCTGCTATACGGACGACCTCGCCGATTCACGAACAAAAGTTCGTGATTGTGTGTGCGCAGATATGCCTTGAGTTTTTCCCTCACTTTTTTAGTCATCGGGACGCTGTTCTTAGAACTCGGTGTTTTCACACTTTGAACCTGACCGTGCCAAACTGCCTGACAGACAAAAATAAGCGAGCGGTCAAAGTCTAGATCGCGGACCCGCATAGCGCCTTCACGGCGCACCCGATTCCGCGTTACTCAGGACTTCGCCAAATTACGAAGCGAATCAGATCCTCCACCACTAGCTAGGGATTCACCTAGTTGTTTAAAGATCGAACCAAACATAACGTCGTATTCGACCTGCCCGTACGAGAAAAGGGCGGCAAGGTGTAGAGCAGATTTGCCGAAGTGGACCCTGGGCCAGAGCTGTGGTCGAGCTCTAGGACGGTGCGACAACTCGGCAACACCGCTGTTTCTTCAGGGAGTCACAATCAGCATGGCTGAGAATTCAATCGACAGGCAGAAGGTTCGCCACGATCTGAAAATCGCCCGGACCAAGCTGTTCGAGCAATTTTTAAAGCATCCCGAAGATACCCGCCTAGCATTGGCGATCAAGATTATTGACGATCAGATTGCGAACTGCACTGAGTGGATTCGAACCAAGGAAAAGAGCGCGGAAAAAAGAGTTTCAAAAACTTCTCCATTTAATTAACCGGTTCCTAACGAGAGGTAAACTAAGTCCCGATACGTCGCATTACCGGACAAGTGGCGCACCAGGACTCCATTTGTCCGGTAAAAGCTGCCAGCTCAACCGGTCGACTGCGGCAAATGAAACGCCAAAGATCAGTGTCAGAAAACGCGAAATTGGAGCATGAGGCCAAGTCATCTACACAGGAAACCAAACGATGAAAACCAGAAAGAGGGCGAGTAGGAAAATCAATACCCCTCTTCAGTTGGTTTTAGAGAAATGGATCTCGTTTGCTCGTTAATCTCAGCTGCCGAATCCAGATCGAAGAATTCGATGCTGGGCGCAAACGGATAACGGCGGGATGCAGAGGTAAGCTTTACCGCATGAGGAATGTCGCTATGGCGTCTTGGTACAAAGTGACTCTCTCCGATGAGGACGTTCTCGCCGGTAAGCATTTCTCGCTGCAGGAAGCTTTCGAAGACCTATTTATAGCAAACGGCATCCCCGCAGATGCAGCCATTTTCACGACTAGCATTGTTGTTTCACCTCAACTTTTCCTTTTTTCTCCAGGGGCCGCCCGGATCGCCAAGGTCCTGATCGAAGCCTATTCTGGCATCGAATGTGCCGCTCCGATGGCTGCCGACTTGGCGTTACTTATTGGCCACCGAGGGTCGGAGCGCATCCCGTTTGCCGGTATGTTAGCCCAGGACAGTGAACGTCGTGTTTATCCTCGGCTTCCCGCCCCGAAAGGGACGATCGTCGCTTGGTATAGTTCCAACAAGAGACTGGTCTCCGCGGTAGACAACTTTGGGTTGGGCGGACTATTCATCCGTACCCCAGGTCCGCCGGCAACGGGAACCTTCATTCAGTTGCTGCTCGATGCGCCGACAGGGGAAGTTCGCGCTCGTGCTGCTGTCCAAAGAAGTAGTCCCAAACAAGGCATGGGCGTGAAGTTCGTAGCCATGGAGCAGGAAGATCGGACGCGATTCGTGGGATGGCTCAAAACTCTATCTTCCTGACGCTGCCGGTCAACTTTTGCGTGAGAGACCCGTTACTTGCTAGTTCTACGACGTGGGTACCAAATCTTTGGGGCTCTCGGTCTATGGAAAGACTCCGTGCGCTCCGTTATTCTGCTAATGCTTCCGTCAGGTTGCTCATGGTTGCACTCATCGCCTTGTTGCTGGCCTATCCTCTGACGGGCCAAGCCTGCCCGCGCGAAGGCCCCGACCATCGGCCGCTTGGTCACGGAGGCTGTCCAGTCCAGCGAAAGTTGACGATTGAAGGCGCTCGCCCTCCACGAACGATTTGTATCGGCTCGTGGCTGTTCTTTTTGCGGTAACAATTTAAGAGGCGGAATGGCCTGATGGGTGTCTCGAATCGAGTGTGAGTCCAATGCCATGCCGCGCGAGTTCCGCCGCTATTCGAATCTCGGTCCTAGCTTTCCTGATCGTTTTGCCCTCCCGGGCGCAAGAGACCAACTCGACGAATCCGCAGGCGCCAGAAAAAGCCAAAGCGTTGAACGTGAACTGGCTTTATGGGGCATACGTCTCTAAGGAAATTCCACTGGTGACTCTGACAGGATGGCAGCGATTCAAGTTGTATTTGGCCCAGTCCTTCACAACGCCGGGAATCTATGTTAAGTCGACACTCTTGTCCCTTAGCAGCTCGTTGAAGAATTGAGTTTTGTGAGACCTCGGTTCTGAATTTCAAGGGTTATCACTGAATTGCATAGGACCGTTTGGTCGTTCTATCCGCTCAGCTGGCCCTAAGCGGAACCCGCTGTCATGCTTCCGCTATCAGGTTTCGCAATCGGCAGAGGTTGTAAGCAGCGCCGGTAAAGGTGAACAGCCACCCAACCTTGTCGATCCCTCGCAGCTTCACTTTCCTGACCATCCCCACCATTTTCATCCACCCGAACGATTGCTCCACTCGTTTTCGCTTCCGCTGACTCACCTCATACCCGACATGTCGCGTAGTCCGCTCGTCCACCGCGCTCCTGCGGTTCGTATCGTTCTGCGCCACATGTGGGGTAATGTTCATCCCGCGGAGTTCTCGTACGAATTCCTGCGTGTCGTAGTTTTTGTCTCCTCCCAAGGTGACCCGCTTTCCGCTGGGGATGGCCTCGGCCATGAGCATCGCTGCATCTCGCTCCGCTCTTCCATTAGCCTCGGTCAGAAAAGTCTGCACCAGAAGCCCGTTACGGTTCTCCATCAATACATGCCCCAGGTAGCCGAGCTTTGCTTCGCTCCCTTTGGATTTCTTGAACAGTCTAGCGTCGGGATCCGTGGTCGATTCATGGGTCTGGTTCGTCCGCTTCTCCTTGTGAAAGTCGACCTCTCCTCCTGGTCCGGGTGGCTTCCCCTTTCCGTCCTTCCGTCGAAAGCTCTTTTGACTGGCCCAAGCCTCGATCAACGTCCCATCCACCGTGAAATGTTCATCCGACATGTACGGCCGCGCACGTTCCAGCACCCGTTGAAAAAACGACTCCGCGATCTCTTCGTTCAGCAAACGCTCCCGATTCTTACTGTACACCGCGTGATTCCATACCACCTCGTCCATCTCCATCCCCACAAACCACCGGAACAGCATGTTGTACTGTAGTTGCTCGATCAGCATGCGCTCACTGCGCACCGAATAGAAAACCTGCAACAGCAGTGACCTCAACAGTCGCTCCGGGGCAATCGACGGACGCCCCACATCGGAGTACAGCTTCGCGAACTTCGGCGACATCTCCTTCAGAATCTCGTCCACCATCTTGCGGATCGGTCGCAACGGATGATCCGCGGGAACACGCTTCTCTGGAGAAATGTAGCTGAACATCCCTTCTTGCAGGTCATCGTCGCCGCGCATTCACTCGCCTCCTTCGCCTTCCTTCACCCAGACGAGTTCTCTTACATTAAAGTTGCAGTGGAACGGAGTTTTTCAACGAACTGTTAGACGTCTCCATACCTTCCACTTCCTCCGGCCAGCGAGGAATTACCCCCGCTTTCTTGGATATAGCGCTCCTCATCCGAGCGCCAGAGGGACTTTAACCCTCCGGAACAACGCGCTGCTCAGCACACGAGATGTTTGGGTCGGACTGAAACCGACCGAAAGATTACGAGCGAGCCGTGGTCGTCGATGCAGAAACCGAAGAAGAACAACGAAGACCACTCTTCGAAGTGAACGGAGCGGTGCGCTCAAAAAGTGTTTGACAGGGCCGACATTGTTAGAGATGTCCGGTTTGCGCATTAACAGGAGTTGACTTTCGCCGAACTGTTTTTGGGTTTGCGATCCAAGGCGAAAGTTACGCCGCCAAGACACTTCTCCTCACCTTCTGAGGTTCACGCGAGCTACTGATGATTAGGAGCGGAAGAGGCCGGTGCGGCGGCGGAAGAAGATGCAGCGGCCTGGGAGATGACGATGAATTCGAACGATTTTCCGTCGACCTTGAACTTCATTTTATTGTTGTCGAGCTTGAACTCGATTGCTGTGTTTAGCGGAATAATGGCCTGTTCGGAGGGTTTCGGCTGACGAATGGTGTAGTCGGTCGTGCCGGAGCGGACGACATACTGCTGGCACAGCAGATCGAGGTCCTGTTTCTTGGATTTCTTTGTACCACACGCGACAGAGGTGTGCGAAAGAATGTTGCCTGACTGCGGTTTGGAGCCAGCGGCGGCGACCGTTAGACATAGAAATAGCGCAGGGAGGAGAGTTAGGGACTTTTTCATGTAGACTCCTAGGAGAAAGCACGGTTCCTCATGGTGCGCCGGGGACCGTGGCATTGGCACTGTCAAAACTAGCAGTCCACATCATCCGCTTCCGCTAACTCCTTCCATGAGAAGGCCGGTTGATGTCAAGCACACTTTGACTTTCTTCTTTCTTAGAGTCAGTTCCCATTCAGCCAAGCCGCCCCTGTCGCCATCCTTCCATCCGCACTCTTTGTGAGCGATATTCGCCCGGTGCAAGGTGGGTGTTCTCGTTCAGTAGGTGCTGCTACCTGATTATCGACCTCTCTCCCCACTTCTGTGGGAGTTGGGCCCCAGGAGTTAGTCGCAGTCACCTGGACTCGGCGGTCAAGCTCGGCTGTCTGGATCGAAACTCTCTAAGCCACTGCGCGCATCGCTTTCTGGCTATTGCGCAATGGTTCGTACACCTCTCCGCTTACCCACAACCGATGCAGCAGTACCGCCAACTTTCGAGCCACGGCAACCACCGCTCGTTTCTTGGCATTTTTTCCTCCTCGCTCTGCAAGCTTCATTCCCCATCTCCGCAGATCACTGTCTTCTCCAAAAGGCCCCAGAATGTAATGCGCTCCCTGCACCATCATCGTTCGCAGATAGCGGTCTCCTTCTTTGCTGATACCCTTCTGTGGTTCGCTCTCCCCGGAGTTCCTCCGGCCAGGTTTCAATCCCAGAAAACAACCTACCTCGCGACTCTTCAGAAACCGGTGTGGGTCTTCTATCGTCAGGACATACGTCAGCGCGATCTGCGTTCCTACACCCTTCACCTGCTTGAGCAAGGACACTTCCGGGTACACTTCCTTGGCGATTTTCTCCATCCGCTCGTCGTATTCCTTGACGCGCTCGTTCAGCGATTCGACCTCTCGCAATAGCGGCTCCAGAACCTCGCGCAACTCCGCGCTCAATCCCTCGGCCAACTTCCCGCTCACCTGTTGTGTGCCACACTTGGGCAGTCGTTGACCAAAGGACTTCGCCAACCCGCGGGCTGCGTTCACCAAGGCCGTTCGAGCACTCACCAGTTCCGCGCGCGCGCGGATCACCGTCAGATGAATTTGCGCCTTGGCACTGCGATGCCGCACCGGTCCCAACAGCTCGGGATCGATTCGCGCCAGCCGTGCCAGTGTCCGCGCATCGTGTCGATCATCTTTTCGATTGCTCTTGGTGATCAATTGCACCTTTTGTGCGTGCGCCACGATCACTTCGTGTTCCAGCTCCGTTAACAGCCGGCTTGCCCATGGCGAATGTGTTCCGGTCTCCAGGGCGATGAGACTTCGCGGTATCTTTCCAAATGTCTGCTTCATCGCTTCCGGTGTCGTCGGCAATTTCTGTTCCAGAATGATTTTGCCGGCTTCATCTAAAACACAGTAGAACGACCAGCGATCTCCCAGATCCACACCGATCGTCAGCTTTTGCTCCTTGAAAATTTCGTTCCCAAATGCCTGCATAGTGCTAATCTTCTTCATCGCCGGTCTCCTTTTTTGTGCTTAAAGCACGTCGATCATTGGGAGCGTAACGCATCCCGCTGGAGACCGGCCTTCTCATCCCATCTGATTAGCCCTGACTGCGTCATCGACGCGTCGCTAGTGCCAGGAACTTGTCTACACAGACTTGTTGATTTGAAAGGATTTATTCAACAAGTTCCTGGAGAGTCGGACTACCGGACAAGTACCGTACTAGGACTTCACTTCTCCGGTAACCGCGTTTGGACGTAGCCGCCCGGCGGCGGACGCTTCGCGTGAAGTAGTGCAGCGTTGGTTGCTCTATGGTTGTGATGTAAGTGTGGGTCATAGGAGGTTTCCCTATGACCCATTTGCGAAAAATGATGTTGGAAGAACTCCAACGTCGTAATTACTCTGAAAATACCATACGCTGCTACATTCGCACAGTCGAAGATTTTTCTCGACGCTTCAACTGTTCTCCGGATCGCTTAGGTCCTCGGCACATTCGTGAATACCAGGCCGAACTGTTTCAAAAACGCAAGTTATCCTCGGGCTCAGTTGCGGTCCGTTTGGCAGCCTTGAGGTTCTTTTACTGCAAGACGCTCAAGAAGGGTTGGAACATTGCCGAGACTCCCTATCCGAAAAGGGAGCATCGTCTTCCCGAGATCCTCAGCCGGGAAGAAGTCGCCCGATTGATCCAGGCCGCCGGCACTGCCTTCCATCGCACCCTGCTGATGACGCTCTACGCCACCGGTGTCCGGAACGCCGAGTTGACACACCTAAAGTTCAGCGACGTCGACAAGCAACGGATGGTCGTTCACATCCAAGGCGGCAAAGGACGCAAAGACCGCGACGTGATGCTCAGTCCTAAATTGCTTGACGAACTTCGTGAGCACTGGCACCGCTTACGCCGAAAACCAAGAGTCTGGATCTTCCCGGGTAACTACGACCATTGCGCCGATCACCCGATCATTGCGAAAGCCGTTTGGCAAGCGTGCCAGCAAGCCGCCAAGCGAGCTGGAATCCAGAAAGGTGTTCATCCTCACACCCTTCGTCACTGTTTTGCGACCCACCTATTCGAGGCTGGTGCGGACCTGCGCACCATTCAGATCCTGTTAGGCCATAACGATCTGAAAGAAACGATTCGCTACGTGCATCTTTCCCAGCGCCACCTGCATGCGGCCCCCAGTCCGTTGGATTCACTGCCGTTCGAGGGCCATTCGCCGCAGGAGGAGTAGATGGGCCGGCCACCCCTCGAGGTGGCCGACATCGTCCGCGCTGCGGGAGATGCTTTCATCGAACGAAACCGCCACTGGCTCCGTTGGAAGCATGTCAAAGTGCTACTGGCCATTGCGCGGTGTCGTACCGCCGCACTCGGCGGTCATCTTGATGAGTGCGCCCGCTGCGGGCATCGCGCCATCTCGTTTAATAGCTGCCGAAATAGGCACTGCCCGAAGTGTCAGATCGCTGCTCGGGAACGCTGGATCGCCGCGCGTCGCCGTGAATTGCTCCCGACCCGCTATCTGCACGTGGTCTTCACACTCCCCGGCCGATTGGCGCCATTGGTTCTGCAGAACAAGAAAGTTCTCTACGATCTCTTGTTCCGCACCAGTGCCGAAACCCTTCTCGAAGTGGCCTGCAATCCGAAACATCTCGGCGCAGAGATTGGTTTCTTCAGTGTGTTACACACGTGGAGTCAGAAGCTCAAAATTCATCCGCACGTTCATTGTGTCGTTCCTGCCGGCGGCCTCTCGCCCGATCACACCCGCTGGGTTCGCTCACGAGACAACTACTTTCTTCCCAAAGAAGTGCTGCGTAAAGTTTTTCGCGGCAAGTTCGTCGACGCTCTCGAGCAAGCCTTCCAGACTGGCCAGCTCCACTTCCAGGGAGATCTGAAACTCCTCGCTCTGCCCAAGATTTTTACTGCCTGGCTGCGCCCTCTGTTCCGCCAAGATTGGGTGGTCTACTTGAAGCGCCCCTTCGGTGGCCCAGAGTACGTGCTGCAATACCTGGGTCGTTACACCCATCGTGTGGCCATCTCCAACCATCGCCTGGTCTCCTTCGCGGATGGCCAAGTCACCTTTCGCTGGCGTGATTCCGCTGATCACAACAAACAGAAGTTGTTGTCTCTATCGATCGACGAGTTCCTGTGTCGCTTCTTGCTGCACATCCTTCCGCAGGGCTTCGTGCGCATCCGGCACTTCGGCTTTCTGGCCAATCGGTGGCGCGCCACTCTTTTGCCACTTTGTTTTCAGTTGCTCGGCTCAACCCAGCAACCGCAAACTGAACAACACGTTGCTTCCACGGAAGACCCGCCTGGTCTTTGGCGCTGTCCCATGTGTGGTGGCCCAATGAAGGTCGTCGAACGGCTCACCGCTGCCGAAATCCGACTGCGTTCTCCACCGCCGGTCACCGCTGCAGCATGAATTCACTCTCCAATTCGAAAACTCTGCGCCCTTCCCGGCGCTCCGTATCTCTGTGCCTCGCCATCAAACCGATTTCTTCTTCCAGCTTCTTCAACCGCAGTCTTCGCGATACTTTTTCGCCGTACGCAATTTCCGCGCCCAGGATGTCATGCGTCGTGCCCTGCAGCACAGTCTCGGCACGGCTTAACGCCGCTCCTTCCAACGATTGAATTTGCATAGAGCCCGCGTCCACCGCAACCACGGACGGCCACGTCCAAACGGCTTTACCGGACGCGCGCAGAACTCCCCGCCTCCGTTCACTCCTCAGCGAGAACGCGCATCCGGTAAAGCGCTAGCGTTTATCGGGACATGGAAAACTCGGAAACTCGTCCGTCTGATCCCCGCTGATCTCGCCGGGGCTGCCTTCGCTACGGCTGAAAGAGATAGTAACCCGCGCGGTAGTGTGCCTTCAGGTCTCGCTGGCCCACCACTTCGACCTTGATCCTGTGATAGCCGAGCGTGTCGCTTCCGACGCGGCGGTAGCTGAGGGCGTATTGTGTGTTTAGCTCTCCAGCGATTTGATCTATCGCCGTTTCGATGGAGGTTGTCCCGACAGTGGATTGGTACATCCCGCCGGTGGCGACTGCAGCAGCCTCAATTGGAGGCTTCCGGACTGCGAAGGCCCAGACGGGTCGCACCGAACCCCCGAGATCTATATTGCCGCTGCGAAGTTGGTCGACCGTGGGCGTATACACCGACCCAGGTATCGCCGGCAAGCCGAAAATTCCCAGCGGCGTAGCGCGCAGAGGAGCGGTCTGCTGGTGCGGAGAGTGGACCTCCGCCACCATCGTCGAAAGGCCGACCGAGTAAATCGTAATGTTGGCGATCTGCGCTTCGCGCAGCACTTGGCTGAGCGTATCCTCGCTCCCCTTCTCGAAGGCCTCGGTCAGGGTGACGATAACATGGCGGTGTGATGGAGGCAGATTGCGTAACCCGTCCACGGCTTCGGACAGCGCGTCGTAGAAACGCGCCCCGGAAGTACCGGGCCGGAGGTCGGCGAAAGTTTTCTCGATGGCGCCGTCGTCGCCGGTAAAATCAAGCAGCTTGACCACCTCATCGCCGTAACCGATCACGGCCGCCTCCCCACTTTCGCCCAACACCTTTTGCGTGAACAGCATTCCCGTGCGACGAAGAGCAGGAAGCAACGCCTCGATACGCGAGCTATTCTCGACGACGATGGCCACTGAAAGCGGCGCTCCGCTCATTTCGACGGCCTCCAGCGTTTGTTCCACGCCGTTGTCGAAGACACGGAAATCCTCTTCGCTGAGCCCCATTGCCAACTTGCCTTTGGCATCGCGTACCACCACGGGCGTGCTCACCAGACTCACATTAGCTCGAATCCTGGATTGGTACGGTGTTTTCTGAATTTCTTGCCCGAATGCTCGTATTGCAATGGTAGGGGCAGATGTTGGGCTGCTCGCAGGAGGGGATTGTGCCAGAAGAGGTGTTACAAAGCAGAACGTCGCAACTATCGAGAGATGTCTTACCATCGAATTCCTCCCTAGGGCTCCGCTACTGGACACGCCGACGCGGCGCCTCCGAGCCCAAATACCAGTTGATAGTTGATGATGGCGTGCGATTTTGCCGCCGTCTCCTAGGAAAAATGCCAGTATCTTCTGGGGCATCCCATCGACGCAAAAATGGTCGCCACGTGAGAGAGCAGGTCAGGAGCGGCTAGCTCCCGGTAAGTCGGGTTACCGGACATCTCTAACAATGCTGGCTCTGTCAAACTCTTTTTAAGCAGACTTGTCCCTTCACTCCTGAGAGTGGTCTTCCTCGTTTTCTTCGACCCTTTGCATCGACGACCACGGCTCGTTTGTAATCTATCGGACGGACTCAGTCCGACCCAAACATCTCTTCGATCAAAACTTCGACCATGATTAGTAATTCAAACTCCCTTTTCAGGGAGCGGGATGCCCCATCAAGTGGACGACGCTCTTCTTCAAGCCATGTCCGGTAGCGAGCTTTCCCGCGTGCGAACCGAACTCGACAAACTGCGAATAGTTCCAACCGTTGCGCCACATCCAGTACAACCGAACCGCGAGTTTCCTGGCCATCGCTGCCTTAGCAATGTTCTGGTGTCGACGCATCGCCAGGTACACATACCGACGCCGCCAGTGCGGGTTACACCGTGCAGCCGCTTGCGCTGCCTCTCCCAGCAAGTAGCGCAACAACGCATGGCCTTGCTTGCTGAGATGTCCCAGCCGTTGCCGCCCGGCACGGGAGTCTTCACTCGGAATAAGCCCCGTGTAGCTGCCGATCTGCTTGCCACAAGGGAACCGATCCGGTGTCCCCATGACCAGAACGTAGACCAGTCCCGTGATGGATCCCACGCCGGGAGGCGTCATCAACCGCAGCACCTCGGGCCGTTGCTGAGCTTCTTGCTCGACTGCTGTAGTTAACTCCGCAATCTTTGGATCCAGTTGGTCCAGCAGCTCTAATAATTCCTTCCGCCGCCGGCTGGCCCAGGGAGCCAGCGAGAGCTTCTCCAACTGTGTTCGTCCTTGTTCGCTGAACAGCTTTTTCTTCCAGCGATAGCCCTCGTTCATCGCCACGGCCTGTAGCTGATTCATAATCCGCGTGCGCATCTGCACCAGCCGATGCCGGTGCCAAAGCAGTTGCCGCAGATCCCGATTCTCCGGACTCGGTACCCAGTCGAGGAAAGCGATTTTCCCGTAGCAACCTCAGCAAGAGTCGGGCATCCTCGCGGTCCGTCTTTTGTTTGCGTACTCGCTGTCTGCTGATCTCCGCTGCATCGCCAATCCATACCTCGAAACCCAATTCTGCGAGTAACCGCTCAAACCAGCGTGAATATCCGGTGGCCTCCATCCCCACCCGCACGCTCACTCTTCTCTGCTTTAGCTCTCGGTAGAAACGTTCTGCTTCTCCCTCGCTGTGATTCAATCGCCTTTCGTCATACTCACCCGTTTCCTGATCTAAAAATGCAATTTGCTGAAAGCTCGGGTGATAATCTATGCCTATAATCAGCATATCTGGCTCCTTCCTCCCGAGCCTTGGTCGTCGAACAACCACAGTCTACTCGGGTCGAGGGAGCCAGCATTGTTATGAAATCAAGTGCCGTACCAGGACTTAGCGTTTTCCTTGGCCGTCCCCTTCCGGGAATCAAATTAGGGAAGCTCCCCTATGGTATCCACCACCTACTCTGGTCTGCCGCTGCGTACGTCCGCGACAAACTGAACACCTTCTCGCGGTAGCAGGGTGCGTTCTGATGTCTAGCTCCACTCCTCCCTGCCAATCTGCACGTGGCCATTTTGCATGTAGCGTCTTATAAGTCTCCCGACTTATGTCCCGGAACACTGCACGGGAAATGTCTATATGCCCAAGGTCTGGATATTTCCTGACCTGGTTGTACATCCCCCACAGAGCGCTCGGATGATCCCCGGGAGGAGAACGCTTTGATCGGTAACGTAAAATGGTTCAATAATGCGAAAGGATATGGTTTTATCGGGCGCGACGATGGTCCCGATGTTTTCGTCCATTATTCCGCAATCGCTGGTGACGGCTACCGCACGTTGCAGGAAGGAGATCCGGTCGAGTTTGAGATCGCCCCGGGACCTGTAAAGAAGCTGGCAAGCGAGAAGAGCGACTAAGGGTAACTGGGTTGCTGTGAATGGTGCAATTGCGATAGTAGTTGGTCTATCGCGAGGTGACCTCATAGGTGCGGGACTTGGAGAATCCGTGCAACTAATTTGCGTGCGGCGCGCTCCTATTCAAAAACAGAAATGGAGTAGCGACCGTTGCCATTGATTCGCGTTCTGGTAGTTGATGATTTTGAAGATTGGCGACGCCAAGTCCATTCGCTGCTTCAGGCGCGGCCCGCTTGGCAAGTCATCGCCGAGGCGTCGGACGGATCAGAAGCCGTTCAGAAGGCCGAAGAACTGAAACCGGACTTGATTGTGCTGGATGTCGGTCTCCCGAACCTAAATGGCATCGAGGCCGCTCGGCGGATACAACAACGCTCCCCCAGCTCCAAAATAGTCTTCCTAAGCCTGAACAAGAATCTGGAGGTCGTGCTGGCAGCTTTGAGCACGGGCGCCCTAGGTTACGTTCATAAGACAGATGCCCGAAGGGAACTACTGCCTGCCCTGGATGCGGCTCTTCGGGGTAGGCAATTTGTCAGTAGCCGCTAAAAAGGCAACGACTTCTCCGACGCCTCTGTAGAGAAAGCCGCTCACCGCCATGAGGTTCAATCCCATTCCGACGACGCACTTCTTCTCGACACCTTTGCTCGCTTCATCGCCGTAGCCCTAAAGTCCGGACGTGCGGCTATCATTGTCATTACCGAGTCGCGCTCGGACGGTCTTGTTTCGAGATTGAAGGCACAAGGCTTAGATGTTGATGCCGCCACCCAACAGGGGACTTACATTCAGTTGGATGTTGACAAAACGTTCTCCACATTTATGGTCAATGATATGCCTGACGCGGCTCGATTTTTCCCGGTTGTAGGTAGTCTCATTGAGGCAGCAGCCAAAGCGGCGAGGCAACCGCATCACGGCGTTGTGGTGTGCGGAGAAGGTACATCTGTCTTGTGGGCGGCAGGTAAGGCCGACGCTGCGATTCGTGTCGAACAACTCTGGAACGAGGTAGGCAAAACCTTTGGGCTGGATATACTCTGTGGGTACGCTTTGAGCACCTTTCACGGCGAGGAAGACGAGCACGTTTTCCAGAGCATCTGTGCGGAACACTCAGCCGTTATTCGCAGTGAGAAGTAAGACTCAATTCTAGGTTAAGCTGCCGCGGCGTCTCCCTTTGCGAGTTGGCGCAGTTCAGCCTCCGGAACAACAAATTCCGCGGTGCCACAATCCAAGCAGACAACAACCTCAGGAAATAACCACACGACGGGCTTATCAATATCGGGGAAATGGATGCAAATCTCCGCATTGAATTCCTGCTGGTTAACTGACCCACAAGACTTGCAAGGAATAGGACCTCCTTATACGTTAAGTTGCGTTCTAAGAATATTATCACGTCAAATGTCCGGCTTCACCTATGTTATCCAAACAAGTATTCAATGAAGTGTATACGCGCGGTCAACTCCTAATGAGTCAGGAAACCGGAAAGAGTGGAGCCAGAGTCCTGACTTTACCTCTTAGCTGGTTTTCCCCTTCTGTCAAGAAGGGCCCCTTCGGTAGGGGTTCCCGGAAAAGACGGGGAAAAGTTCCCCAAATAATCCTCTGGATGGCGTTTTTTTTGCCAGTGCCCGATAAGTCCGGTAACTGCGTTATCGGGAGTTGGGAGTGGCAGCAGCGACAGTCCACACTCCGAAGAGCAGCCGGTCGGATTCTTGTCTTGTTCGTTGATATGGCGTGACTTACAGCCCGGCCTCGCTTGTACCGGAAAATTGATTTGCTTTTTATAAAACCCATAGTACGCTGCCGTACCTAAGGTGCTTTCCAGCGTTTTGGCTGTCACCTAAGTTCCGGGGTGACAATGCCGAAATTCCCCCGGACCGTCAGCTGCTTTGCTTGCTTAGGATTCCTGTATGAAGTTTTGACGAAGGGGCTACAGGTCTGTGAGCTGGAATGCACCATTGGAAGGGGGATTTTATGTGTTCGTCATGCGGGTCAAGTAATCAGGCCAAATTTACTGCTGAGATGCTCGTGCATTTCGAAGGGCTCAAGAATCTGGACAAACCTGGCGTCTGGCTATTCCCGGAGCTGTTAGTCTGCTTGGAGTGCGGCTTTGCGCAAGCGACAATCCCGGCATACGAATTGGCGCAGCTTGCCGCCGGTGCGGTGATCAGTGAATCACTCGCGAGGAACGCGTCCGTTTGAGGAAACACGCACTGCGAATTGCATTCGGAGTGAAGCGGGGAACCATGGTCTCTCCGATGGGTCTAATGAAGAGCACCATCCGAGATAGCCGCGTCGATAGCAGCAAGTAACTGCGTTCCGGCTTTTGCCTTCTGCACGTAGGCTCGCGCGCCCGTACTGAGAGCTTCTTCAACCACCTCAGCAGAAGTTTCACAACTCAAGAAAATTATTTTAGCGTTCGGTACAAGTGTGCGAATCCGCCGAGCGGCCTCGATGCCATTCATCGTCGGCAGCCCGATGTCCAGCAGAATCAGATCCGGTTTCAATTCCACCGCTTTCTGAACCGCTTCTTGTCCGTCTGAAGCCTCTCCGACGATTTGCAATTCCGGTTCTCCCATTAGAC
Source organism: uncultured Acidobacteriota bacterium (assembly GCA_963832615.1). Taxonomy (GTDB): domain Bacteria; phylum Acidobacteriota; class Terriglobia; order Acidiferrales; family UBA7541; genus Acidiferrum. The sequence continues at coordinate 273,349 of CAWHVA010000021.1, read as the reverse complement.
TCGAACGTACGAGTTGGCGAAACGGCTCGAAATCATCGACCACGAGAATGCGAAGCACTGCTGCGCGAGTCACAATAGGGCAACGGTCTTCAAGTTTTGGATTCACTCTGCTCCATCTGGCGTCTTGCCTAGGCACTTCAGCAGGAAACCTACCGAAAAATCTTCGGTTAGCGGGAGGGCCTTGTTGCTGGATTCATACAGAACCTCCGTTGCAATGGAAATAAGGACTTTAGGCCAGACTAGGCGGTGCTGAGGGGGGTTGGTACTGTCAAAATTGACAGAGATTTTCCGGAAGCCGCTCGGCCAACTCCCGATTAGCCTTAACTGCGTCTTCGACGCGTCGCTAGTGCCAGGAACTTGTTTACACAGATTTGTTGATTTGAAAGGATTTATTCAACAAGTTCCTGGAGAGTCGGATAACCGGAAACTTGCCGTACCAGGACTCTTGTACGGTAACCGCTGCCAGCTCAACCGGTCGATGCAACACCATCTAATCAGTTGATCCGACACTACTTCCCCTGGAGAACCGAGCTGTCTGGCTGTACCCGGTCAAAACCTAGCCAGGGTAGCGTTCCGGCTGGTCTAATCTAGCGAGCGATTGTGCTTTTGTTTTCAATGCAAGGTGGGTTCGAGCTGAGTGTTGCGTCGACCCTTGAGACCACCCTTGTTTTTGGGCAGGTGCTAGCTGGTGTTCTCAGTGTGGCAGGCTGGTATTGATTTGTTGCCATAACGTTACGGAACTTGTATAGATGTCGAAAAGGGACAAAGTTTGCGAAAAAACGGCACTCTGCGACTCGCAGGCTTCCGTCCAAACGCCGAATCTCGCATCTCCCATACTTCACCTTTCGTCTTCTGAAAGGCGAACCATGTCTCTTGAATTCTGAAATTTGACCGCAGCTAAGAAAGGTCTCCACGGTGAACTTCCTCATGTTGGTTTCTGAGACGCCAAATAAATCGAGGCCCTTCGGATTTGCGGCAACAAAACGGCGGTCACAGTTTGTCACGACGATTGCATCGGGAGAGCTTACGAGTAACGTCTGTAAATCATTCTCCCTTGCACGGAGTGCCTCCTGTAGTCTTCGGGGTTTGCTAGCGACACTTCTTCCCAATCTCATGACTATGTTCTGTGCTTGCCGAAGATGTATCGCTACCTGTCCCAACCCCATAAACAGTTCTCTGGTGATTTTGGCGTTCGTCGCAACGATTGCATCGCGAGATATTGCTACTAACTTTCGCAAAGGGCTCTTGCTGCCGCGAAGTGCTTCCTCGAGTCTTCGAGTCCTGGCGACACTTCTTCCCAATACGGTGAGCGTCTGCTGACGAAGATGTACCGTCATCTGCTCCAGTGCAACAAACAGTCGTGATCTGAATTTGGTGACTTCCATAACGCGGGCCCGGAAACATTCGATCTAAATCTCAGAACCTCTTCACGGAGGGAACCTAATTAAATCAGGGAATGAACTTGGCGGAAACTGTCAAGATTGCCAGAGCGGGACTTCTTGCTTGAAACAACTCCGCCTCAACTTGTGCCCACCACCGAGCCCTACTGAGTGCTACCAGCCGCTCGTGTCCCGCGGGTTAAGCGCAAGTCGGCGTTGCACTTGTAGCATTCGGTATCGGTTCGTGACGTTCTGTGTAACTTGTTGATGCCGTTTGTATCCGAGTCGCCTCTGTAAGGCGCATCTGCTTCATTGACCCCAAACATCGAAAAATAGATCGTAGCGTTGCCCGCTTTGGTAAAGTCTTCCCGAGCGTAATCGATAACGCGATCCGTGCCGATGGAATCGGTGTGTCCACAGCTCACGTGGCGAGGTTCCGATGTCAGTTCGGCAGCAACCCGTACACATCGATCTCCCCGAAAACCGTGCCGCTTCCAGTCGTCGTATCGTTGCCTCGCGTTCCGACATACACCTTGCCATTTGCAACCGAAGGTACGATGAACTTCACGGCGTTTCCCGCGGTGTCACGCCCCGCAGCAGCTTGCGAACTGTTCCATAGCTCGGTGGCCAGACCGGTCGCTGGGTACGCATGTAGCACCGCCGGACCGGCAGCCCGTGTCGGATTCGATATGTTCGCGCCGAAGCTGTTCGAACTAATTGCCCAGACAATTCCGTTGGCCGCGCCTTGCGAAGAGACCGAAGGCGAAGACCCCGGGAAACCATAACTCGCGCTCGATTGCGAAGCCGCAGACGTGCCGAACAGGCCGGTCGTCGGATTGAACGTAAAATGTTCCAGCGGCCCGCTACCCGCGAGGTACAGACTGTTTTGCCAGAACGCCGCGGTGGCAAAGATCCCGGTGCCGAAATTAATTGTTTGCACAACGTGATTCGTTTCGTCGTTGTGTCCCATGTTGTCGCGGTTCAGCAAGAACAAGTTGCCTTCCTTGCCGCCGCCGATGACCAAATGGGGTACCGGACCGGAAGTTTGATCAATCAGCATAGCGGCGCCACCCGAACCGAAATCCGTGTCGTTGGCCGCAAGAGTGGCCTGGTCCGCAGGCGCAAACCAATCTGCGACGGCAAGCCCGCTGGTGGTGTTGAGTTTTATGACCGAGTCGCCAAAATCCGAACTCGTCAATCCGTCATAGGTTCCGTTGGCGGTGATCGCGTACAAGTTGTAGGCGCCGTTGCTGCTGTTGGCCGGGCTGTCCGCTGCGGGAGCTCCGCCAGACATCCAGATTCCACCTTTGTTGCCATTGGGGCTGACATTGAAGACAGCGATCTGGGCCAACGTTGCAGAGTTATAACCGATGATCCAGCCGTGAAAGGGGCTTACGTCCTCGTGCGAAGCCCATGCAACGTAAACCACACCGTTGACCAGGGCAAGTCCGGGCCGTTGGTTCTCGGTTTGTGCTTCAAAGGGGACGTTCCCGCCAGAAGAGTCGTCGCCGGTTCCAGGCACGGAGGCGGTGATGGTCACTGGCCCGCTGAATTTTTCGCTTCCAGTGGCCAGGTCGAGCGCGTGGAGCCGCTGGAAGAATGTTGAAGGCGCAATCACCGATTTACTGACCACGTAAATCGTGTTGGTAGTCGGATCGATCACCGGTGTACCGATCACGCCGGTTTCCGGGGTGATATCGCCAGCGCCGGCGCCCACGAGAAATCCCGTAATGCCGGAAGGCACGGTGGTCTCACCGGCGGTGCCACCGTGCGCGGTGTCCAGCAAATTCGCATGCCAGTAGGTTATGCACGGATTGGCATCCGCGTCGAAGGCGTAAACGCTGTCGTGCGCGGTTGCCGCCACGATCACGTTGTGGGTGCCGCCGGCGATGGTCACACTCGCGGCCCACAGGGGCTGGGCATAAATCGCGCCATCCGCGGCGCAAGAGAAGAGTTTCCCAAACGTCGCGGTCGCCACGTTGGTCGGATTCAGCACGTATTCCTGGGCATTGACGCCGTCGCGTGACAAATCGTTGTGATAGGTGGTCACCCCCAGAAGATCGGTCACCCCGATGGTGGCCGTCGCGCTTTGCGTCACGTCGACTTTGCTGGTCGCCGTCACGGTAATGCCGCTTCCGGGGGACGCCGGCGCAACGTAGGTGGCCGTCGTTGCGGTCTGCGCGCTGAACGTGCCCGTCGATGCCGACCAGGTCACGCCCGCTGCAGCGACATCGTTTGTCACGGTCGCGGTGAAGTTCAAGGATTGACCCAGCGTCAAAGCTCCTTGGCGTGGAGTCAGGGTCACACTCACGGGACCCACGGTACTGGGGCTTACCGTGATGGTTGCCGGCGCGCTTTTTGTTGTGTCCGTGACCGAAGTTGCGGTCAGGGTCACCGTCGGTGGGGCCGGCACGCTCACCGGCGCCGTGTAAGTGATGGCTGCCCCTGAGACACTGCTAGCCGTCGAGAGGGTGCCACACGTGGCGCCGCTGCAGCCAGCCCCGGACAGGACCCAAGTTACGCCCTTGCCCGCGCTATCGTTTGTCACTGTCGCTGTAAATGGTTGGCTTTGCCCCACTTGCACCGACATCGTTGTTGGAGATACCCCCACGGAGATGGGGGCGGCAACGCTCGGTGCCACCTCCGAGCTCGATCCACCACCGCAACCAGACAGTAACCCGATCGTAACAATCGCGAGCGCAAACAAAGATTGCGCGGCATGCTCTGCATGCAGTCGTATAGGGTGATTCCTGCAGGTCAGTACGTACGCCCGCGTACCCACTATTTTGCCGCAGGAGTCACAGGCAGTGAGTATCTATGTTTGGCGCTTGTGAAGAGCTTCGCCCGAATAGCGTTAAAGCGGGCACTGACCGTAGGCCAGCGAAAGAATCGATGTTTGCAGTCCCCGCAATGAAACGGCTTTAGAAAAAGCGTGGTTAAAGGTACGCGTTCAACAAATCCTCTGCGCTTTGATCTCCTGATTCGCTCACTGTTGCACTGCGGGCAAAGATGCATTGAAATTTCTTCCTGATCAACTTATTGCCGTTCGCGTTCCGCGCCATCGCTCAGAGGGCATCCTCAACAGAGTGATTTTTGAAGGTGCGACACGAGGGCGAACGCCTCCCGACTCTTTTGGAGGCGCTGAGAAACAGTTTGGGGACTAAACTCCAATTCGTAGACCGCTAAGGTGGTCCACGACGTGGGGTCGCTAAACAGTACCAATGCTCCATAAGGACCTAGCTGAATTCCGAGAAACTCGGCCCCCTGAGACCGAATCACCTCCGCATACTCTCGTTCCTTGTCAGCCATTCTCTCAACTTATCGGTGAGGTACCGACCCTCGCAACTGGCAAAAATGCCAGCTTGCTGAGGCGGCCGGCCAGCTCCGCCGACATGATCTGCCGCCGGGGCCAATTCCTGCTAAGTTTGAATGTATAGGTCGAGGGAGGAGCGCTTGGTGTTCCTAGCGTCACCGGCCGCCCCAATGCATTCGTTACTTCCGGTTCAATCTTCGGACGGAAGCGGTTGACATTAATAAGAAAGGGCAATGCGACCAAGACAACCAACAACCCCAGGAGGACGATTCCAGCGATTTTCAGATTGCGTTTCGTCGTACTAGTCAGGTTGGCCCAATCGAGTTTCTGGACCAATCGCTTGTATAAATCCTGCAGGGTTTGCACCGCCATCGTGACGAAGTGTTTTCCTTTTTCCTCGGGGTTATCCTCGGCGCTGGATGCGCTTGCGGACGGGAAGCCTGCGGGAACCGACGACCTCTTAAGTCTCATGGGAAAGCTCATCCCAGATGTGGAAATGCGAGTCGTGCTGTTCTTGTCATTCGACACTAAAGGGTCAGTACCATGGGTCACATCTGGAACTTGTACCGTATATCGGCGTCTTGAGTTTGCCTATTTGAAGATTCCTCTACTCCGGCCGGCTCAACTCCATCAACCCTACGAACTGCGCTTTTGAGAGCACACGCCGCTTCACTAGCTCTGCCGCAAAGTCGTGCAACAGAACATTGAACTCATTGCACTCGCCGTGCGCGTCTATTTCTTCCTGTGTCTCACGCACCAAGGCGATCGACTCAACATCATTTAAGACCTTGGGATCAACTCCCGCCTTATCCTCCATCACTGCCCCTTGTCCACCACTTGTCCTACCCGCACATCGTGGACCCACCTTTATGCTTTGTTAAGGTCGTCGTCCTTGTAGTATTTCGTGCCCTGGAAGGCGAGGCCATTCTTAGTGATCTGATAGACCCATACTCCCGGGGCAACCTCGACCGCTCCCGAGTAGGCTGCGCCCTTCTCTCCAGCCCTTGCGGCTGCATCAGTTTGTGCTGAACCGGCTCGGTGCAACCCGCCGACCTAAAACAGAGAACAGGCGACACCTGCGCTTATCTCTTAGACTTAGACACGTTCCCATACAACTAGGGGAATCCCTAGTAGCGGCGGAGACCGGAACGCTATTATGTTCGGCGTACTGTGCATGCCCCCAAGACCTGTTCGCTTTTGGTATGTACCGCGCTCGGAGAACGCGCTCGACGCAAGGTTTCATCCAGCAAACACTGTATTCCTCGCCGCTCGCGCTAATTCTAATTTCAACTATGGACCTCGCAATTATCTTCATTGTCGCTCTCCTCGCGCTAGTCGTTGGGTTGTTTACGTACTGCCTGTACTTGACAAAAGGCGAAGAGGCGGATAGTCGCCCGCCAAGCTGCTGGATGTTTACACCAGAACCTCGTGCGGAGTGCACTCCGACCGGGCAGACCCCTGGTGAAGCACAGCGACAAAAGGAGATGCCAATGAGCGACGAAATTAAAAAGCCCGAAGAGATAACAGATGCACCGGTGCTGTGTGATACGGATTTGGAGCGAGTAGCTGGAGGTAAAGTTAACGTTCAGGACATCCACTTCACACACAAATATGATAAGAGCAGTCCGGTACTGCAAACTGAACAGAGTACACCCGCACAACCCACTACCCCACCAGCGAAATAATACCCGGCAGAAGCATTTTCTTCACTAGGGCCTCCCTGGTCCACGCAACAATGTGGTTGCGTTTCGCATAAAGGGTGATGGTAGCTAAGCTTTTTTTTTCGTCCAGTTAGATATCAGCATCGAGAATTAACTAGTAGCAAATCAGAGACCGTCGCTCACCGTGTTTGTAACCGAGGCACATGTCAGTGCCCGATAAGTTTGAATGTATAGGTCGAAGGAGGAGCGTTTGGTGTAGAAAAGCTGAACTCAGCCGCGAGCTGATTCAGAACACCAAGGAGGCTCCCCCATGGAACCTATGTATTACATCGGACTGGATGTACACAAGCGGAAGATCAGCTACTGCGTGAAGGACAGCAGTGGCAAGGTTTTCGCCGAAGGATTGCTTTCCGCCACACGCCTGGACTTGGACCTGTGGATGAAAACGCTGCCACAGCCGTGGAGCGCGGCGATGGAAGCGACCATGTTCACGGGCTGGATCTACGATCATCTACAACCACATGCGGCCGCTCTGAAGGTGGCGCATCCATTGATGTTGCGAGCCATCGCCGCCGCAAAAAAGAAGAACGACCGCATCGATGCCCGGAAGATTTGCGACTGTCTGCGCTGTGACTTTCTGCCGGAGTGCTACATGGCTTCGACCGCCATTCGCGAACGGCGGCGCACGCTGCGCTATCGCAACCTGCTGGTGCGGCAGATGGTGCAGATGAAAATCAAGATCAGCGCGCTGCTGATGGAAGCAGGGGTGAGCTACAACCCGTCGGGAGGCGGCTAGCCATGAAACGGAAACTCAAGCGCGGGCATACCCGATTGAAAACAAAGCTCGGCCTTCCCGATTTGGAGCATGCCAAGGTCGCCGTGATCGTAAGCTTGAGATCCTTCGAATCGCAACGCAGTTATCGACATTCGATCGATGAGTTTGTAGCTTGGTATTGCTCCGCTCCGCGACTGTCGTTCAACAAGGCGGTCGTCCTCCATTACCGGCTTTATCTCGAAGATCGTCACCTGGCTGCAGGCACCATCAACGTCAGGCTGGCAGCCGTACGACGACTGGCATATGAAGCGGCAGATTCTGGATTGCTGTGCCCCGATCTCGCAGCTGGCATTCGCCGGGTAAAGGGCGCAAAGAGACTGGGGTACCGACTCGGGAATTGGCTAACAGCCGAGGAAGCTCGAACTCTATGGCAACTCCCTGATGCTGCCACTTTGAAGGGCACGCGGGACCGAGCGATTCTTGCTTTGCTGTTGGGTTGTGGCCTGCGGCGTCGCGAACTGACGGAACTCACGGTTGATCACTTCCAACGTCGCGAGGATCACTGGGCCATCGTTGATCTGATAGGAAAAGGCGGTCACGTTCGAACGATACCCGTGCCCTCGTGGGTTAAGCGGACCATTGACGGTTGGCTCGCCGCATCAAGCGTCGCCCACGGGCGGTTATTTCGGTGCGTCTGTAGGACGGGAACGATTTGGGGCACCGAAATGACCGAACAAAGAGCACGACTGGACCGACTTGAGAGAACAATCTCACATTTATGATCACGCTGGAGAGCGGCCTTTCTTCCAACTATCGGGGTAATCCGGCCCGACTCGGCAAGGTTCATCCTAAGGGGCGGCGGCGCTTCTTCGCAATTCGCTCAGTTATGAGCTTTCGTAGTCCTTCCTCGGCGTCGTTCAGTGCTGTTTTTTCCTCGTTGGTCTCGACCCGCCTGAGCCGCCGCTGTTCGATCGCCACCAATGCTTCGTAGATACGAGTAAACATCAGGTTCTCGTCAGTTTCGCAGACGGCTAGCATGTAGGATTTTTCCCAGAGATAAATTGGTTCTGGAACGCGCATGTTCAACCTCTGACCAGATTCATCATCCTTCCTGGCACACCGCAGACACAAAATAAAAGGGGGGCCGGCCCCGAACGAGCACGGGTCCCTCAAATTGGAGGTGCATAGTGTCCGCTAATGCAATGCCCAGGGCTACTGTCAGAATTGACGGGTTACAAAAAAACGAAGGACCAGGGTTCCTTGGTGGGCCATCATCGAGGATTAACGATATCGTGGTCGTACCGACCCCTAATGCAAGCCTCACATGACTAATACAAAAGAAATCTAGCGCTACCTGTGCAATTGGAGGGGGCTCGGCAAAGATCGAATTCAAAGGGGCGCAGCATGCTGCGCCCCTACAACGGCAAGAAACACATCGAATTCCCGGGCGTGCGGTTTAGGGCTTCTGTTTCTTCTCGGGCTTGGCTTCGGGTTCCGACTTGGGAGCCCAGAAGTCGGGATCGGCTTTGATGTATTCGTCGGAGACGTAGCTCATCTTTGGGTTGAAGGCGAAGAGCTCATTATCGGAAGATTCGACCGATGCGGCCTCGAGTTCGCCGAGCCTACGCAGGCCGTGTTCGCCTAGGGCGGCTTCAAACTGCTTGCCCTGCTCAAAGCCTGTGTCGATTTCAGAAGCGGATTTGAGACCGGTAAGAAAAATGAAGGTGCCGCCGGCCCCGCCGTACCGTGCGCGATAGCACCCCCAGTGCGCATCGGGAACGGCTTTTTCATAGCCCCCACGGACCAGTTTGACTAACTCGCTCCATTCGTCATAATGGCCCGGACGAACATGGTAAACGTTGATCTCCATGTAGCGCCGCTTAGGATCGCCGTATTTAGGACGCAAGCTGAATTCTTCGTCGTAGACGAAAACGCCCTGGTCCGTGGAATCCAGAAGTTCGCCATCGGCGGCGGCGGCGTGGTCGATCGCGGCGGAAAGCGTGGCGTTTTTCTCGGTAGCGGTGGTGTCTTTTTCCCAGGCGTCGAACGACGGATAGAAGGTGAAGAACAGGGCGCGGGACTTGCCAGAGAGCGAAGTCATGCCCAAGTAGTTGGTGGGCCACTTGGCGCGGCTAAAAGCCTGAACAAAGGCGCTTTCGGCCTTATCGTGCATTGCACCGGCCTTGCCGGGCTTAACATACTCACGCATGATCACCAGGACCTTAGGTGGCGCCTGGGCGTGGGCGATACACGGGACAAGACAGAGAATCAACACTCCTAACAACAAGCAACCGCACTTTTTCATGGTCGCAAACCTCCTCGTTGTATTTGCAGGGAACCAAAAATAAGCTGACGCACCAGGGAGAGAAACGACAACTACGTGGAGCGAACATTATCGGAGTAGCGCGTCGGCGTCAAGTCGAAGCTGTCAAACCACTAAAGGAGATGGCTCACCAGCAACTCGGAACGGTGGGCAGCGGCAACCACTATGTTGACTTGTTCACGGATGAACTGGATCGAGTTTGGATCGGCGTTCACTTCGGTTCGCGTGGCCTCGGTCATAAGACGGCGACCTGGTTTCTGGCCAGGGAAGCGCACTAGCACACCAAGAGTCGAAGCCGGTCTGGCTTGGTTAGACCGCCAGAAGCGCAGCGGGGTCAGCAGCGAGCGTGGTGCGTCGCGTCGTTAGCCAATTGTATTTTTTTTTGTATTTTCTAGTCTTCCCAGATCAATGGATCGCTGTTTCTTGCCCAAAGGAACCGCTTACGCCCTTCTTGCGACGTGATGGTGAGCATTTCCTCTGAGGAATAGTCGAGCTTCTTGCCTCGAAACCATGACGCGGTTCCGCCGCTATCATCAGTGCCTTTATGAGGCAAACCTGAAGGCCTCTGTCACCCCGTCCGCTCGATCCAGGGCGGATCAATAGCACTCCTGGATTCCTGTGAGGGGTGGGAACAGCCTATCGTCCAAAAAGTCGGGATCGTGCGTGACAAGAACGCGGTCCTCGCTCCATGCCGTAGCAAACACATCTTCATCGCTACGCCCGGTAAGCCCGACATCCGAGACGTATTTCGCGTTGTAGCCCTCATGTCGAAGAATCTTGGCAACGCCTTCTCCCATACTCTCGTCTACTAGAAATCGCACTCGGCCTCGATATTCTTAGTCCAAACGGCGCATTTCACCGCTAGTTGGCAGGTCTAGTTTTATCCACGGCATAGATTTCGGCGCGGCAGAAGTATATTCCTGGATTCATAGCTGAGTGTTATAAGTTAGAAAACTAAGCGTCGGGAGAAAATCTTGAGTTGGATTCGCGGGTTTAGTAGCCAAGCTGGTGGTGGTTCGGAGATCAGGAATGTTGAAGACGCCCCACGCCCGATGCGGCAAGAGTTGGTCGATTTGTTTTTCAGCATCGCGGAGCACAATCTTGAGGAGGTTCAACCGGAGCACGTTTATCGAGTCACGGCTCAAAGCCTCGGCATCGATGCGGCTGGCGTCCCTTATAGTGGGTATCGATACGCTGCGGGCCGCGACATCGGAAAGGTGGATTGGCCTCGAATTTACGACCTAATTGTGCGGCTCTGGCCTGACTTCGATAGACAGGGATTCGGGCATAGGTATCGAGAGGGCGTAAACAGGATTCTTGCGGCGCACATGACGGCCTGGGAGTTGGACGACCAGGGACGCCTGTATCGTATCCTTCCCGTTGCCGCGACCCACCAGGTCACTGCGGCTTTCCAGGAATTGCGGGCCGAGAGATTCGCTCCCGCCAATACAAGGTGGGTTCGAGCTGAGTGTTGCGTCGACCCATTGAGACCACCGCGTTAGATCGGGACTTGGCCCAATCACGAAGCGAATCTGATCCTCCACCACTCGCTAGGGATTCACCTAGTTGTTCAAAGATCGAACCAAACATAATGTCGTATTCGTGGTGCCCCTATCGCATCCCGCGGAAACCGGCCTTCTCATCTCATCTGGTCAAGCCGCTTACGGATAACTTGTGTGCCTTGACCAACCTCGCTATGCGCTAGAGAGTAAGGAGACGACAGTGAACGCAGATTATGATTGGACGAAATGGTACGAAGCCGCTGTCCTCGAAACCAACCCCAATAGAATGGCCGATCGCATCGAAGACGCAAAATTAGCGATCGCAAACCGTGTATTTAAGAGTGCGATCGACCGAGACGAGATATGCGCGGTGGTTAGGGCGCTGAACGCGCTATCTGTCCTCAAACGGGAATGGTCTGTGAAAACCGGTACGTGGGAAAGCGCCATATCGTTGCACACACGGTGCGTGGCCAATTAGCCGGACATAAACACTTTTCGGGCCCTCGTTCCAGAGGAAAACAAAACGTGAGGCTCGTCGTCTACGTTTGCTTTGCGCTCAACTCCCGATTAGCCGATTAGCCCTGACAGCGTCTTTCGACGCGTCGCTAGTGCCAGGAACTTGTTTACACAGATTTGTTGATTTGAAAGGATTTATTCAACAAGTTCCTGGAGAGTCGGGTTACCGGACGAGTGCCGTATTAAGGGAAACCGGATGCCGTCAGCAGTCGGCTTAACGTCGGCCTATTGGAACTCTTGGGGCAATAGTTCCTTCCGGTGAAGTTTCAATCCCTTTCCCTCGACCATCACATAGTCGTAGAGGCCACAGTTCACTTCATTCGGGCAGGCGTTAATCTTTAACAGACGACTGTCTGGGTGAAACTCCATTCGCTCCATTTCCTCGCCCCCGTGTTTTTCTAACCACTTAAAAAGGAGTCCGGCCACTCCAAATCCGTCGTATACCTTCCCGCTGATGGAATCGGCGATGACGAACCCATTGCAATCCGTTCCACACCCCCAGCGTGGGATGGTGTAGTGACCGGCGAATTCCACATCAGAGTCCGCGCCAGTCCTAATCATGGTCCGGAAGGACCGAAATTCTTTTGTGATGATGGGCCGAGCCGGTTCCCCTCGATAGATACTCCTGACCGGGTAATCGCCGAACCTGGGGCGCGGCTTCTCTACTTGGGAGGAACTTCCTCGAGGAAGCAGACAGCACACGATAAGAATAACCAGTCGCACGGGCGGAGATTCTCGCATGTTTTGCTGCACACCACTACGCGGAAAACGCCACTGCTTTCGCGGCAGGCGGACCAACTCCTGATTGGTCGGGTGGTCTCAATAGGTCGATGCAACACCATCTGATGTAGGGCTGCTCTCTAAAGGTGGTGTGATATGAGGCCAGGACAACTGTTTGGACTTTCTGCGATCGAGAAGAACGAAATCTGGCGTCGTTGGAAGGCCGGGCAGACACTGCATGAGATCGGGCGCGCCTTTGACAAGCCACATAGCTCCATTCGCTGTTTGTTGTTGCCTCGTGGAGGGATTCCTCCTAAAGCGCGCCGACGCTCCCGGCTAGCCCTCACACGGGCCGAGCGCGAGGACATCTCGCGCGGGATGGCTTCCGGCTCGTCGATTCGGGAGATCGCCAGACACCTGGATCGAGCGGCTTCGACGGTGGGCCGGGAGGTCACACGCCATGGTGGCCGTCCCACCTAGCGGGCGCATGAGGCGGATGACCACGCCTGGGAGTCGGCTTTGCGGCCCAAGAAGTGCCTTCTGGCCCTGCACCCAAGGTTGCGAGAGGTCGTTACGAGTAAACTGATCTTGGACTGGTCGCCCAAGCAGATTTCCGGATGGCTGAAGACGGAGTATCCCCAGGACGAGGGAATGCGCGTGTCCCACGAGACCATTTACCGGAGCCTGTTCATCCAAGCGCGCGGAGTGCTGAAAAAAGAGCTGCTGGACCACCTGCGAACCAAGCGGCGCATGCGTCGCTCGCAGCACTCGCGTATCTTCAAGGACTCGCGCGGTCAAATCCCCAATGCCATCTCGATCCGGGAAAGACCCGCTGAAGTTGCGGACCGCGCGGTCCCTGGTCATTGGGAGGGCGATCTGTTAAGCGGCTCACGGAACAGTCACATCGTGACGTTAGTGGAGCGTCATTCACGCTTTGCCATGCTGATCAAGGTGCCCAGCAAAGACACAGCGGTGGTGGTGACGGCATTGAGTCGGCATATTCGTAAACTTCCCGCTACCCTGCGGCGCTCGCTGACCTGGGATCGCGGACTGGAGATGGCGAGACACCAGGACTTTACGGTAGCTACGGATGTGCAGGTCTATTTCTGCGATCCGCAAAGTCCCTGGCAGCGCGGCACGAACGAAAACACCAACCTCCTTTTAAGGCAATACTTCCCGCGAGGAACCGACCTATCTGTCTACTCTCAGGCACAGCTCGATCGGGTCGCACTGCGCTTGAATCAACGCCCTCGACAGACTTTAGGTTTTCAGACTCCGGCGAGTAAACTGCAAGCAAGTACCGGATGTGCGGCAAATCTCTGCGCTGGAAGGGAGGAGTCGGGGAACATTTGGGTGTGTTCCCCGACTCCGGCGAGCTGTGCAAGGTCGGAGGTCGCACCGAACGCTCGCCTGCGAACGCATGCTTAGCTGTTTAGACTTGGCCCCCTTCCCAAGCAACTAGGGGAATCCCTAGTTTGCGCACACGTCGTCCTATACTTTCGACCGTATAGTTCATCCACCAAACCCGACGCGTGCTAAGTTATTGAAAATACGTGAAACGTGGTGAGTACGAACAGGGCAGGTAGATTTAGCAAGCAGCTGAGAAGACCTTAGACCACCCTACAACACCTCAGAGCACCTCAGCTTGAGTCTTGCAACACAAATTCGGCGAATCACTGGTTTGCTATCTCGCAGAGAAAATCAACTAAATCAGGAATTCGTACTCCTCAGTGGTCATTGCGCGTTCACTGATTTTGCAGAGTGAAGTTGTCCCCGAGCAACGACAGCGTCCCGCCTGCTCACACATACTCCCATGGGTAGGAAGGTGTTTTTCCTTCGGGGGAAATTTGACTGCGACAGTGGAGACAAGGGATGTCGAAAAAACGTGGAATTTGGGCAGTCGGCGTACCGCTTTCAGCAGTGCTGGACCTGTGCCAAAGGACCGCAGATAGATGTAGGCGGTTTGCTGGCAGAATTGCCGATCAATTTCGGATGGCCGGGCGAGAAAATCAATTGGAAGTTGCACGCGAAGTGAATGTCAGCCCTCCCTTACATATAGATTTTGCCGGGAAGCCCGTAGCACTCACGGAACTCATCAACACATTGAGTATTGGCGACCGCATCCGTGTGTTTTGCGATGACGGAGTAGTTGTGGCGGAGAAAATTTCCCAGACGCAATTCAAGGAAATTCACGTTGAAATGATGGCACGGTTAGTCCATTGATCGTAGGTTCGATCTTGACCGCGAGCGGTTGAAACCGTTGCTATGGCTCAATCTCAGCGATGGGCCGCACGACGGATTCGAGATTAGTGCTGTCCCTGCACCAATGGGATCTGCGATGCCAGTTGCAGGTCGATCAAGCTGGTTATACGACGATCGATCTGAAAGAAGGTGGCGGTCTTGGTGCCCGGCAGCACGCTGCTGATAATCGGGACGTACTTGATGCGGAGCTGCGCAATAGACTCGTCCAAGGCCAATGAGCGATCGATTAAGCTCTTTGCCTGAGCATCCGTCAACGAACCGTAGTTCTGGGCGTACTCCTTGATCAAGGCGTACTTCTGATCGCCGACTTTAGTCATTTCCGCAGCGTACTGGTCATAAACCGGCCAGAATTTTGTCGCCTCAGCGTCTGTCAGGATTAAATTCGCCGCAACCAGCTGTTTTTTTTCCGACCGGATATCCTGTCGCAATAGCTGGATATCCTGGTCGGTGACGGTTGGGGAATCCTTGCTGGCCGACGACTGGGCGTGCGCAGCTGGGACGACCAAAACCCACGTGCTCGCCAAAACGACTGCAACGATTTTATTTCTCATACCGGTCCTCCTCGATTTTTGATCAAGATTCAACACTGCACCTGTCGGGCGACGTGAACTCGTTTAGAGGTGCTGGTAATTCGAGTTTTGAATGGCGATGCTCAACTGCTTACTCACACCGTTAATTACCAAATTGTTCATGCGATTCGTTCCCTCCGGGAGGCGGCTGAATTGCACGGTCAGGTTCATCGCATCCTTGGGATCATCCATGTAGGAAGCAATCTGAATCCGCAACAATTCCTTCTGAGTTCTGTCGATCACCAGAGTCATCGAATGAACATGTTGGCTTTACGAATCTTGTGAGGCTGCCACCAGGGGCCAGGTCGCCCAACTGTCAAAAGTTACAGGCCATGGCGCTCGGTCAACAACGATGGAGACTGAAAGCCCGGCACATGGGCCGTGCTCTGCGATTCACCGCGCGCGAAATTCCATGACATGGAACATCAAGGCTGTCAAAAGTGACAGTATTCGCAGCAGGGCCCTCCCCCGGAGCATCACTGCAGTGGGGGCATCCATGTCACTACCGCGAGTCATACTCGCCGATGACCACACGATTCTTCTCGAGGCACTTCGCAAGCTCTTGGAGCCCCATTGCGAAATTGTGAGCACTGTGGCGGATGGCCGCACTTTGCTGGAAACCGCCGCGCTACTCAAGCCCGATGTGATCGTCGCGGACATCAGCATGCCGCTCATAAACGGCCTGGATACCGGAGCGCGATTGAAGGAAGTGCTGCCCCGAATGAAGCTCGTCTTCTTGACAATGAACGAGGATCCGGCCTTGGCCGTGGAAGCCTTGCGCTGCGGGGCGTCCGGCTATCTATTGACGACTTCCGGCGTCAAGGAATTGATTCGCGCCATCCAATTGGCACTCAATGGAAAATCGTACGTCACACCGCAGATGGCGAGGAGAATGCAGAAGCCATTCAATAAGAATCCTAACAACGGACCGAAAGCGCGCGCCGAGATCCTGACCGCTCGGCAACGGGAGGTCATGCAACTGTTGGCAGGGGGAAAATCCATGAGGGAAGTGGCCAGCGTCGTGAATCTGACTACGCGAACTGTGGCATTTCACAAATATCGCATCATGCAAAAACTGAATCTTAAGACGAATGCCGACTTCATTCGATTCGCCATCGAATCACGGATTCTCAAACCCTGAGATCTGCGCGCCCTGGTGGCCCAGACCACCGCGTACCAACTGACGGACACGGGACCGAGAGGTGCTACCAAGCCAAGGGTGACGGTCGAAGTGAACCCCTTCGATGGATCGCCTACCCGACATGCAGAGTAATTCTCGAAATGCGGCAGCATCCACCAGAGCTTTCGTTTTCGAAGAAAGGGCGAATTGTTTGGAACTCCCAGGTTGGTCCTGGTAAACGCGCCAACCGGACATCTCTAACGATGTCGGCCCTGTCAAACACTTTTTGAGCGCACCGCTCCGTTCACTTCGAAGAGTGGTCTTCGTTGTTCTTCTTCGGTTTCTGCATCGACGACCACGGCTCGCTCGTAATCTTTCGGTCGGTTTCAGTCCGACCCAAACATCTCTTCGATCAAAACTTCGACCATGATTACTTCTTCAAACTCCCTTTGCAGGGAGCGGGATGCCCAATCAAGTGGACGGTGTCCTACCTCACACCATGTCCGGTTCCGAGCTGTCCCGCGTACGAACCGAACTCTAACGACGGTGAATACTCACAGCTATTCCGCCACATCCAATACAACCGGATCGCCAGCCTGCGCCCCATCGCTACCTTGGCAATGCTCTGGTGTCGACGCATCGCCAGGTGCATGTACCGACGTCGCCAGCCAGGATGGATACGCGCTGCTGCTTGGGCCGCCTCCACCAGCAAGAAGCGCAACAAGGAATTGCCCTGTTTGCTGATGTGCCCCAGCCGTTGCTTGCCAGCACTGGAGTCCTCACTCGGAATCATCCCCACGTAGGTGCCGATCTGCTTGCCGCGTGGAAAACGTTCCCAAGTTCCAATAATCAGCACGAAGGCGAGTGCCGTAAGCGGACCCACGCCAGGATGCGTCATCAGTCGCAACACCTCGGGTCGCTTCCGGGCTTCCCGCTCGACGGCTGCGGTTAACTCCTCAATCGTCGGATTCATGCGGTCCAGCAACTCCAACAACTCTCGCCGGCGCCGACTGGCCCAAGGAGCCAACGTGAGCTTCTCCAACTGTGCTCGTCCCTGTTCCCTGAACAGTTTTTTCTTCCAGCGATAGCCTTCGTTCATGGCCAATGCCTGCAGTTGATTCATGATCCGCGTGCGCATTTGCACCAACCGATGCCGGTGCCACAACAGTTGCCGCAAATCTCGATTCTCCGGGCTCGGTACCCAGATCTGCGGGAAGTTATTTCCCAGCATCAGCCTGCGTAGGAGTCGAGCATCATTGCGATCGTACTTCTGCTTTTTCACTCGCTTGGCCTTGATCTCTGCGGGATCGCCGATCCACAGTTCGAAACCTAATTCCGCGAGTAGCCGTTCGAACCAACGTGAATATCCGGTAGCCTCCATGCCTACCCGCACGCAGATTCCTCGCTGCTGCAGGTCTCGATAGAATTTCTCTGCTTGTCCATCACTGTGGTTCAGTTCCTGTTCACCACACTCACCGGTCTCTTCCATTAAAAATGCAATCGTCTGAAAGCTCGGGTGGTAATCTACGCCTATAATCATCACGTTCGGCTCCTTTCTCCCGAGCCTTTGGTCGTCGACAAACCACAGTCTACTCGGGCCAAGGAGCCGACATTGTTATGCAATCAAGTGGAAATCAGGCCAAAGGCACTTGATTGCATAACAATGCCGGCCCTCCTCGACTCGAGTGGGCTCTTGTTGATAGGCTCGGGAAGACGGAGCCGGAATTCGGTTCGCACGCGGGACAGCTCGGTACCGGACATGGCGCGCGCACGAAAGCGCCGTCCATTTGATGGGGCATCCCGCTCCCTCGCGAGAGGGAGTTCGAAGAACTAATCATGGTCTGAAGTTTATGATCGAAGTCGGGTCGGAGGAGGCGCGCTCTCGCGCTGGCCTCCGTCCGCCGCTCAAACTGCACGGACGGTTTTCCCGTATGCAGCTTTCACGAAGACTCACTGCTTCCGAGTTGCGATAGAAGGAATTAATCCAACTAGGTTGACAAGCCCGAACTCGCCGTAGAGCGTCGTCTGGGGCAGCCATTTCCAGCCGGCATTGCGCCAATGCTTGAAGCGGTGCGACCAGATGCGATGCACTATCCAGCGATCGAGTCGGTTGAAGAGCAATCGGACATGGGCTCGCTTGTAATACTCGCCCCATCCTCGCAAGAGCGGGTTTAGCTCTTCGATCAGCTCCTCGGTTGGCAAGGGCACCTTCCGCTTGGTGCGCTGCCGGACCTGGTCCAGGAAACTACGGATCGACTTCTCCTTGGGATACGCATAGAGCGCACCCTCTCGGGCCTGACTACGAATCTTACTCGCGGGTAGATGGAGCTTCTTCTTCCCGCGTTTGATTTTGTAGCCAAGGAACTCGAAGCCATCCTGAGCATGAACGATCCGCGTCTTCTGCGGATGTAACTCCACACCCAATTGTTTCAGGATTCGGCCAGCAGCTTCCACTGCGGCTCGTGCCTCTGTTGCCGATTTACAGGTGATCACCCAATCGTCGGCATACCTCGTGAGCTGATACCCTCTCAGCCTCATCTCCCGATCGAACGGCGTCAGAAGTATGTTACTGAGCGTGGGCGAAACTACCCCACCCTGAGGAGTCCCGCGCTCGGATGGAAAGAGCTGGCCCTTTCCGTAGCTTCCTGCCTTGAGCATCGCCTCTAGGAGACGAAGTACTCGGCCATCCGCTACTCGTTGGGCTACCAGCGTGAGAAGTTTCGCGTGATCCACGGACCCGAAGAAATCTCGGAGATCTGCGTCCACGATCCACTCCGACCCGCCTTGTATCTCTTTCCAGATTTTGCGCAGGGCATCCTTCGTCGATCGCCCTCGCCGATATCCGAAGCTGGCGTCATCGAATACCGGCTCGAAGATGGGCTCTAACCGATTGAGCAGTGCTTGCTGGCACACCCGGTCATAAATCGTGGGTATGCCGAGCCAACGATGCTCTCCTGGTTTGTCCCTCTTCGGGATGGGATGTTGCCGTACCGGCTGAGGCTGATAGGTATCCTCTTTCAACTCCCGTTCCAGCCGATCCAACTGCTGGCCCAGCTGCGCTTCAAAAGTCTCCAGAGTTTCCCCATCCACACCTCCACTGCCCCGATTCGCCTTCACCCTTTCCCAGGCCATCTCCAGGTTCTTCCGCTTGTACATCTTGTCGATTAATGAATGGACCTTCTTCGCACCCGTCAGGTTGATCCAGTCCACCAGTCTCCTCAGACGAGAATGTACGGGTTTTTCACTCATGGAACTGTTCCTC
This sequence comes from uncultured Acidobacteriota bacterium, assembly GCA_963832615.1. Taxonomy (GTDB): domain Bacteria; phylum Acidobacteriota; class Terriglobia; order Acidiferrales; family UBA7541; genus Acidiferrum. The sequence goes on along the minus strand of CAWHVA010000021.1, from coordinate 253,947 downwards.
CTTCTCGCCTTTACTCATCTGGTTTTCTTTCTCTTCCCGACCGCCTTCGCCGGCTGGCCTTCCCCGACCCACTTCCGTCGCCGGTTGCCCGGTCCCGTGGCTTTCGCCGCGCTTCAGGTACTATTCAGCCGTCCGTATACTGACAGAGCTTCACTCGCCACTTCGCTTCCGCTTATAGGTCTGCTTACTCCGGTGCCACCCGAAGACTCTGTCAGCACCTCCTGAGGTCACGTGCTGTTCTTCTGTACCGTGCCGCCCGCAATCACCTTGGTGCGGTGGGTGAATGAGAACGCCTTCGTCTTCATCTCGCAGACTCGACCTTGCCCCACCTTTGGCCGACCAGTTCATCTTTGGGTCTCCCCATTGATTGCGGCCCGGTACTTCTCCGCAGGCCCTTCAGATTCCATCTTGTGATGATCACTTGATGGACACCCTGCCCTCCGGAGTACGGCAAGTGGTGGCTCCAGGTCCGTCTTGGCTGTATCCGGCTTTCGCCTTCGTGCCCGTTTAGACGTCTCCATACCTTCCACTTCCTCCGGCCAGCGAGGAATTACCCCCGCTTTCTTGGATATAGCGCTCCTCATCCGAGCGCCAGAGGGACTTTAACCCTCCGGAACAACGCGCTGCTCAGCACACGAGATGTTTGGGTCGGACGGAAGCCGACCGCTAGATTACGAGCGAGCCGAAGTCGTCAAGGCCGAGAAGCAAGACAACTAAAGGAAGCGGAAGAAAAAACTCTTTTAAGTGAGTGGATAAGTCTGCTCAAAAAGTGTTTGACAGGGCCGACATTGTTAGAGATGTCCGGTTACCCGACTCTCCAGGAACTTGTTGAATAAATCCTTTCAAATCAACAAATCTGTGTAAACAAGTTCCTGGCACTAGCGACGCGTCGAAGACGCAGTTAAGGCTAATCGGGAGTTGAAGTCACGGCTCGGTCAGAGAACCCATTCCTAAGGTAGACTTTGTTTTAGTTTCTAAATATCGCCCCCCTGAGTACGGAGGGTCGGTCAATGTCTGTGACCTTGGAGGAAAATGCGGGAGCGGTTCCAGCGCCAGGTCAGGGACCAGATCGCGTCCCGTGCTGATCTTACTGACGCGGAAGTAGGAGACACAGCGAATCTGGCTACGGCATGTCGTACACGGCCGTGCTCTTGAACTTTTTCCCGGTGGCATCGGTGCCGCGAGCGGTCACCGTCCGGCTCTTGCCGTCGTCGGACACGACAATCCTACCGGTAGTCGTAACCTTTGTGCCCTTTTTCACCACGAAATCTAACTCATGAATGCCCTTTCTTGTGTATGAGCGCGAGTCTGAATTGGGATCGCCCTTGACGGGATAGTCTTTGCCATCGAACTGGCCCGTCCACTCATTGTGTGTCCCATTGCCCGCGCCGTCTGTGCCATCTATCGTGACCTTCACATTGATGCCTTCAGTCTCGTAGACGACCGAGTTGTTCTTCGGCATCCCTGGCGCAAGTGTAGACTTGGCCTCATTCAGTTTCCAGGTGCCGATAAAAGGGCTCTGGGCGAAGCACACCGTCACTCCAATAAAACACAGGGCCAGAGTCAGTACGATTGTTCTTGCTTTCATGTCCCCTCCTGGTTGAGAAGAAGATTTGTTCCGACACAGTAAAAAACTGCGATCTGTATTTGGCGATTTCCATAGCACGGCTCGGTGCGATCCGCCGACGAACACCCGCTCTTATCTTTTAGCCTTGCACCGCTCTCGTGCAACTAGGGGAATCCCTAGTGGCAGCGGAGACCGGTACAATCGTTATCACAAGTCCCATCTGATAAACGCGGCAATCGGAAACTCGAAGTACTGGGACTGAACTTGTCCGGTAACCCGGCTAACCAGGAAGTGACCGTTCGATTGGATGGGAGTATCGGGTGACTTTGCCTGTATCAAGCTCTGTTGTCAGAACCCCCTATGGCGGCCAGCTAGCGGCGTCCGAACAAGCTCACCTTCGGGCGATGTTCCCAGGCGGCCTTGAAGTACCAGAGCTGGACGCTCTCGATAACCCGTGGGGTACCAGTAAGATCAATCGTGGGGGTCTGGCTACCGGAGAGAATGCGATCGTGGATCACCAGCTCTTCGCTGGAGCCGTCGACGTAATGGACAATAGCCCGCTCAAAGAAGATCGCGCCGTCGTCGCTCACACGCATGCGCAGCGCGCGGAAGGCTCCATCGCGCCGTTCCACAAGGATATTGTCGTGATCTTGAGCACCGTCGATGCGGGTCTCACCCAAAAAGTCCCAGCGTTCGCCGTAGTTCGCATGGGCTGAACAAATGCCGAACGCCAGGATGGGCACAGCAATGGCCCAAATAGCGTGTCTTTTCGACATCCTTCGCCTCCATTACCGCCAATAGGTTGCCCATAGGAAAAAATAACTTTGGACTTGGAGAGTGACAACTGGCGGCTGCTGGAGACTTGCGCTGTTCCTAACCTGTTCTAAAGGGCAGGTTGCTCGGAAAACCAAAAGCTCCGCTCCTCTGTTCGCTAGGAGCGGAGCCTTATTTCTTGCCGGATGTGTGACGCGGGCAGTTCGCGGAGTTTTATCGGCGGTTTAACTTGACCCTGAATTGCGTGCGCTCGACAACCAACGGGCCGTGCCGAAGTTGTGTTCCCGCCGGGAGAATTCATGCCGCTCCCGGCGGAGCACACAGCTGGAACATCGACAGAATCGAACCTACTGATTCTGCTCGACCAGGGCCGGCTCAGGTTTCGGTCGCTGCCACAAGACGTCCGAGTCAGGGGCATTGTTGGGGTAGAAACGCAGCGATTCCCGGTTTGCGGGTTGCAAGACAACGTCGACTCGACGATTGTACGCGAGCCAGGTTGATCGCGAGTTACTTACGCGGGCTTCCGAAGGTGGGTTGGGATTCTGCGTTTGCAAGTCTGTGATCACACTCTTGTCGAGTTGTTTCTCCGACCCGTAGGCGGACGTGTTGATCTTACCTTCGGCAACTCCTTGGGAGACAAGGAACTCTTTAACCCGCTGCACGCGGCGCTCAGACAGGCCCTGGTTGTGCTCGTTCGGGCCGCGCACATCCGCGTACGCCGCGAGCGAAAGCTGAGCTTCGGGATCGTATTCCAGGTATTTCGTAAACCTGTTCGCCAGTGTCGTCAAAACTTCCTGCTGACTGCGGACAAGTCCCACCGACGGATTCTCGTCGGTCGGATAGTCCGTTGGGAAGAACACGCTATGCAGCAGCACCTCAGGCACAGGCTCGATAGCACCGGTAAGGTGCACGGAAGCCACTTTCGTCTCCGACCCGCCGCACGCGTTTGTTGCGGTCAGTGTGTACTTGATCGTTTCGTCGACGGGCCCTTCCGTGGTTTGTGTTGGTTTCATGGCCACGGATTTGTTTCCGTTTGGCTCGACCGTTCCAAAGGGGGTGAGAGAAGCGGAATCTGCGTTTGTCGACGACCAATTTAAAGTGGCATCGCCAGCCTGAATGGTCTTATCGCCAATTTGGCGGTACTGAATTTCCGTGGGCGAGGCAGTTAGAGAGGATTGCACCACGGTATTGACGTCGACTGTTGTACTGGACTTGGTCACGCCTCCTGGACCAGTTGCCGTGAATTCGTAGGCCGTAGTTTGCTTCGGCGAGACCGTACGATCTCCCGTCACCGGGACTGGACTAAATCCGCTGATGTCGGCGTCCACAGTTTCCGCGGACGTCCATTTCAATTGGCTCGGTTGACCACAGTCGATCTTCGCGGGACTAGCAGTGATTTCTCCGCTCACCGGTGCGACTACGATTCGCGCGCTCGCAATGCCCGCAGTGAAACGCGGCAGAGCTTTGAGTTGCGCTCCGGCCGCCCAATCCTTGGTCTTCCGCTTTCCATTTGAGATGTCAATGATCACGCGTTGGGCATGCGTAAACCGCATGGGATCCGTTCCACATCAATTTCGGTACTTGTTGTAACAAGGCGTTACACAAGTGATCGGGATTAGTTGCTGGGTTGGGGTGTTCATAGTGGTCACCGGAGTTTTGATTATCTTGGTTCTCCGAGAGGAGCGACGACGCCCTTTGAATCTGGCGGACCGGACAAAACACTCTCAGTCGCTCGGATTACTGTTGTTAACAGGCGATAGCGCTCACGACCCGGACTGGCTGGTTTCGGATTCTGGGCGGATGACGGGCAACCCGGAAGTAATTCTCAAGTCCTGGCAAACGCATTACCGGACATGTATGGTCCGCCGCAGAGTTGCAAGCGAAAAATGAGCGATGACAGTTGGTCTGCGCCAATGTATTCGGCCTTGAGTGGAGTCGTTGACTCCGGGCCATGATGGATATCCGCTCGCTCTCGTCCTCATAAAGTGGACGGCCTCGAATCGACCTTCTCCGGTATCGGGTTTCGAGAGCGTGGGAGAGACCCATTGCCATCTCTATTTTCCGCCAGCAGACCTGGCAGGAACTTTTTTTTCTTAAAGCGAGATTTTATACAGACACAGCAAGAACGGGAGCGCGATAGCGTTGGTTCTTGCATAAGACCGCCCAGGCCATGCGAACCAACTTGTTGGCCAAAGCCACGACGACAACATTCTGATGAGTGCGCCCCAGCAGTTGTGCTAACCAACTACTCAGACCGGGCGCTTGTTTGTGTCGCTGTTGCAGTACGCTGCGTGCGCCTTGAACAAAGAGTCTTCGTAAGTACTTATTGCCGCGTTTGCTGATGCTCAGTAACTTCTGTTTGCCGCCGGTGGAATACTCTCCCGGAACGATCCCCATCCAGGCCGCTAGATTTCGTCCCTTTTGAAAAGTGCTGCCATGGCCAACCGCACTGATCAGGGCTGTCGCGGTAACCGGACCGACTCCGGGAATCTCCGTGAGTCGTTGGCAGGCTTCATTCTCTTTCGCCATTTTCTGGAGGACCCGATCCATCTCCTCAATGCGTGCCGCGAGTTGCTTCAGTTCCAATTGGAGCTGAGCCAGCAGAACACGGAATGAGCCGGACAGATGCAGCTCCGCGTCTTCCAGGATACGCGGCAATTGCTCATCCAGGTGACCTCGGCCCTTAGGCAGAGTCAGCCCGCGCTCCAGAAGAAGACTGCGAATCTGGTTCACCACCGCGGTGCGCCGCATCACCCAACGCTCGCGCACGCGATGCAGCGCTTGCAAATCGAGCTGCTCCTCCGTCTTGATCGGCACAAATCGCATTCTCGGCCGCTGCACCGCTTCCGCAATGGCTTCGGCATCCAGGTAATCGCTCTTGTTGGTCTGCACGTAGGGCTTCACGTATTGCGCCGGCATCAATCGCACTTCATGACCTTGTTCGCGCAGCGCCCGCCCCAGAAAGTGCGCTCCACTACAGGCCTCCATCCCAATCAACTGCACTTCCAAGTTCGCGGTGAATGCCAACAGTTGCCTGCGAGAACATCGCTTGCGGATCACCGCTCTGCCAGTTGAATCCAGCCCAACCAAATGAAAGACCGTCTTACCCAAATCGATTCCGAGCACGTGTAGTTTCATGAGACGCCTCCTTGCCCCGCACTCTACAACTTCTAGCAGTTCGTTGAAAAACTCCGTTCCACTGCAACTTTAATGTAAGAGAACTCGTCTGAGTGAAGGAAGGCGAAGGAGGCGAGTGAATGCGCGGCGACGATGACCTGCAAGAAGGGATGTTCAGCTACATTTCTCCAGAGAAGCGTGTTCCCGCGGATCATCCGTTGCGACCGATCCGCAAGATGGTGGACGAGATTCTGAAGGAGATGTCGCCGAAGTTCGCGAAGCTGTACTCCGATGTGGGGCGTCCGTCGATTGCCCCGGAGCGACTGTTGAGGTCACTGCTGTTGCAGGTTTTCTATTCGGTGCGCAGTGAGCGCATGCTGATCGAGCAACTACAGTACAACATGCTGTTCCGGTGGTTTGTGGGGATGGAGATGGACGAGGTGGTATGGAATCACGCGGTGTACAGTAAGAATCGGGAGCGTTTGCTGAACGAAGAGATCGCGGAGTCGTTTTTTCAACGGGTGCTGGAACGTGCGCGGCCGTACATGTCGGATGAACATTTCACGGTGGATGGGACGTTGATCGAGGCTTGGGCCAGTCAAAAGAGCTTTCGACGGAAGGACGGAAAGGGGAAGCCACCCGGACCAGGAGGAGAGGTCGACTTTCACAAGGAGAAGCGGACGAACCAGACCCATGAATCGACCACGGATCCCGACGCTAGACTGTTCAAGAAATCCAAAGGGAGCGAAGCAAAGCTCGGCTACCTGGGGCATGTATTGATGGAGAACCGTAACGGGCTTCTGGTGCAGACTTTTCTGACCGAGGCTAATGGAAGAGCGGAGCGAGATGCAGCGATGCTCATGGCCGAGGCCATCCCCAGCGGAAAGCGGGTCACCTTGGGAGGAGACAAAAACTACGACACGCAGGAATTCGTACGAGAACTCCGCGGGATGAACATTACCCCACATGTGGCGCAGAACGATACGAACCGCAGGAGCGCGGTGGACGAGCGGACTACGCGACATGTCGGGTATGAGGTGAGTCAGCGGAAGCGAAAACGAGTGGAGCAATCGTTCGGGTGGATGAAAATGGTGGGGATGGTCAGGAAAGTGAAGCTGCGAGGGATCGACAAGGTTGGGTGGCTGTTCACCTTTACCGGCGCTGCTTACAACCTCTGCCGATTGCGAAACCTGATAGCGGAAGCATGACAGCGGGTTCCGCTTAGGGCCAGCTGAGCGGATAGAACGACCAAACGGTCCTATGCAATTCAGTGATAACCCTTGAAATTCAGAACCGAGGTCTCACAAAACTCAATTCTTCAACGAGCTGCTAGCCTGGATTATTCACGATTTTGCTGGCGGAAAAAGAAAAGGTGCTCTAAAAGATTGATGAACACTGGGTTTTAGCAGAACCCGGCGTTCTCTTTCGGAGCACCCAGAAATGACATTTTGTTGTATACCACAGCTTTCCTTTTCCTTCTACCGACACCGACCCATTCGAGCTGATTTTTCCGGCGGGCAGATCAGTTCTGACGCTGGTCTTCTTCCGTTGCGGGCCTATGATCAGCGGCATGGGCTTACTCGCGGGCTAGCCGAACGCCTCTGTGATCCTCGCGAAGAGGAACGTATTCGCCATTCGGTATTGTCGTTGTTCCGCCAGCGCCTTTACCAGATCATCGCTGGCTACGAAGATGCCAACGACGCGGACCGACTGCGACACGATCCGGCTTTTCAGATTCTTGCCGATCACCCGCTGGGGGAACCGCTCGGATCACAACCGACTCTCAGTCGCTGGGAGAATTCACCCTCACCTCGCGACCTTCTCAAGCTGCAGGATGCCCTTCTCGATGGGTTTGTGAAGATCTGTGGGAAACAAGTCCGGAAACGAGGAGAGATTCTGCTCGATGTCGATTCCACCGACGATCCCACGTACGGGCAGCAGCAGCTGAGCTTCTTCAATGGTGGTTATGACCAGCACATGTATCACCCCTTGCTGATCTTTGAGCGGCACACCGGTTGTTTGTTGGCCGCCCGATTACGTGCGGGCACGGTTGCTAGTCACGCCCGCATCATCTCTTTGCTGTTGCGCATCGTTCCGCGACTCCAGCGTGAATTTCCTAAGGTCCGAATCAAGTTACGTGCAGACGCTGGTTTCGCCACGCCGATGCTCTATGAATTCTGCGAGTTTTTCGGCTTGCAGTATGCCATCGGCATAGGCACCAACTCGCGGTTGCAAAGTGCTGCGCAGCGGCTGCAGCATCGTCTCGCGAAACGATATCGTCGAACTGGCGAGCCGCAGCGCTCCTTCTCCAGCTTTCGCTACCGCGCTCACCCCTGGTCTCATCAACGGCGCATCGCCTACAAAGCCGAACACACCGCTGCTGGTAGCAACCTGCGTTTCCTGGTCACCAACCTGCTAGGCCGCAGCCGTTCCGTTTTTTCCTTTTATAACGATCGCGGAGATCTGCGGAGGACCATCCCATTAAGTGAGGTCCTAATACGGCATTTGTCCTGGTAATGCCTTTTTCTAAGGACTGTCACTTCCTCGACACAAAAAATCTAGTATCCGCAAGTTCGCGCCCACTCTTTCGACCCGTGATTGTTAGTCCCCGGCTAGCCCTTTGTTCAGCAGGACCTTGACCTCAACGCGGCGGTTTTCTGCGCGTCCGGCCGCGGTCTCGTTCGAGGCTACTGGTGCCTCTTCACCCATGGCGCCTGGCGCCACAATGTGGCGGACCGGCACGTTACAGTTCTGAAGCAAGAAGGCGATTACGTTCTGTGCGCGCTCCATGCTCAGATTCTGGTTCATTGCCGCGTTGCCGCTGGAATCAGCGAAACCCTTCACCTGAATGATGTACCCCTTGAGGTTGACGGCATTCTGGGCTAATTTCTTCAGCGCCTCTTGATCCGCTGCGGAGATGTCGCTGCTGGCGCTGGCAAATTGGACAACCAGTTGAGCCTTGGTGTCGTAATCGCTCAATTTCGAGAAGCGCTTGCTGGCTTCCGCGGCTTCCGCGGCGTTAGCGTCAATGGCCGCCTTGTTGGAAGCGATATTTTGCTTGTTCGCGTCGATGTTCCGCTCGTTTTCTTCAATATTCCGCTGATTGGCGGCTACTTTCTGTTCGGTGGGACTTAGACCGGCCTGGATCATCTCGGCCGTTTCTAAATCGTCTCCATCGAAGGTAATGGATTTGGCAAGGACGTGCGTGGCGTCCTGGCTTGTACCGTCAACCGAAATCTTAAGGCCGGGAATCAGCACAGCAGCAGACATTTGCTTTTTGCGAATGCCAAGCCCCTTCGGTTGCTGCACCTTGGTGTCGTCATCGAGAGTAACGGTCATCGTGCTTCCGTCGGTAGTCTTGAGGACAATCGTGTCGCTGGTACGAGCGGTGATCAGCCCCTTAGCCTTTGTCTTTTCGCCCTGTGCATAAGCCGAGAGCGGCGGACGATTAGGAGGAGGCGGAGGAGGAGCACCGCCCGCTGACCTGTTGGTGGGTGACTTGCTGTTCAGTACCGACAGCAATTCCAGAGCGGATGACGGTGGCGACACTTCACCCTGGAGCACAATTGCTTTCGCGCTCACATCTTTTCCGTAAAGCTTTCTGTTCGCGCGGTTGTCGGGCCGTAGCGTGGAACCTTCCAGCGACACCCCAGCAAAGAGTCCCCGAGCGCGTGAGTACGAAAGTATCTCTGCGCGTAGGAATAAATCCGTGGCGGCAGTTGATTCACGTCCAACGGGCCCGCCGGCAGCCGACGCAGTAGCACCGATCTTCACTTTGCTTGTCAATATGCTGTTGGCCGCACGGTCATTCATCAAGAGAAGAACAAAGTCCGTGGCCTGCCCGCCGACCTGCAAGCCAAAGCCGCCTCCGCCGAGCGCCATCATTGACGGAGCGCTCCACGGCCCTTGAAAGTCGGGGCCCCCGCGGCAAGTCATTACGCCGCGCCCGTAGCTTCCCCCAACGCCAACAGCGAACTTGAGGGTTGAAGGCACAACGATGACGCATTCTGCCTTCTGTAGCACCGCGGCGGGTATGCCACTCCGCAGTTGCAGGACGTCCCTCATCACCATGCCAGAATTGGCTACTCGGTCGCTCTCTTTGGTGTGGGCCTGTATGGTGGCCACAGTAACCGCGACACCCGAGCCGCCATTGTTCGTTATTCCGGAAAGCGTTGCCGTCAGATGGTAGGTACCGACGGAATTTCCAGTTGTATAAAGGCCACTTGCTGATACCGAACCGCACTGCGGGCTCGGAGTGCAGGCCCAGGTCGCCATGGAAGTTACATCAAGTGTGCTGCCATCACTCCAATAGGTCGTGGCAGCCATCTGCACCGTGGCTAACGTTGTGATGGTATAACCTTCCGCCGTTTTGATGGCGTAACCGGCTCCCGTGACGCAGACGGCGCTGCCGCATGGGCCTGAGCCGGTTAAGCCTGCGGGCGTGATCATGAAGGAAGTTGCGGCGGTTCCCCCTCTGACATCGGTTACGGTCACGGTGGTCTGCTCGCCAGTTATCCCTGTGGGCGTGCCATTGATCAAGCCGCCGCCCAAACCGGTGGACATCGATACGCCAGTTGGGAAGCCCCCAGTAAAGGCATAGCTGTATGGTTGCGCTCCTCCTGTCGGAGTAATTTGGCAATTCACGGCGATGTACTGCTTAACCTGGGAAATGCAAGGCGGGGCGTACACGTTGAGAGGATTCGACGCCGTGCTTGAACCGCCACCAGCGGTTTGACCAAAGCAAGCCACCGGGAGCCCAAGAAGCAAAAATAATTTCAGCCGACGAAATTTACGCCACATCATGGTTGCACCTCCAGCGCTCCTAGGGCAGCTCCAATCCTTCGACTTGTGAAAGCACCCGCCCGGATTAGGGCACAAAGTTGAACTTGATAGCCCTGATGAGATCCGAAGAGAATGCTAGGTTCCACTCGACCACCTCACAACTAGGAAAACCCCTAGCCACTTGTGCCCGACTTTGCCAGTTATCGCGTTCGTCCGGCGGCGGCAGCTCGATTTCTGGGTATCCATTCCCGGTCGTTACGGAATATGAATAGGTGGCGAAAAGAGACAAAATTTGCGACGAAGACATATTCGGCGATTCGAAGGTTTCCGGTCAGACGCCTAATCTTGCATTCACCTTGTCTCTCCTCTCGACTTATGAAAGGCAAACCATTTCCTTCAAAATATGTAACTTCACCTTCTAAAAGAAATGCGTCAATGGTGAACTGTCTCATGTTTGTTTCCGAGACTCCGAACAAATGCAAGGCGTTCAGATTTGCGGCAATAAATCGGCGGTCAAGATTTGTCACAACAACTGAATCGACGGGGCTTGCCAATAACTCCCGCAAATCATTCTCCCTTGCGCGACGTGATTCCTGCAGTGTTTGGGTTTTCTCAAGAGCATCCTTTCCCCGTTCCATGAGCGGGTTCAGTGCATGTCGAAGATTTACCGTCACTTGTTTCAAATCGACAAAAAGTTGCGAACGGAATTTGATGATTTTGCCGTTCGCCTCAACGACTGCCTCGAGGGAGCTTGCCAGAAACGCCCGCATTTTCTCGAGAACATTCTTTCGCCGTTCCCTGAGCGCGTTCAGTGCGCGCCGAAGATGCACCGACGCTCGTTCCAAAGTGACAAAAAGGTACGAACTGAATTTGTCGATTTCCATAACGCGGCACTAGGGCATCAATCAAAGACTCAAAATCATCAGGGCTAATCTCATTAAGACGGTTATTGCAAGCGCCGAAGCGAGCACCCCGAGAACTTCCTTTCGCGGAATCGCCTTGGAGCTTCTGTTACGGAGTGAGGCGACTTGGCTTCGCATTCTCATCCTCCTTGGAGGGGGACAGGTCACACTCCTCGAGGAAAGTCTAAGTTTGGAGGCGAGTACCCATTTGTCCTCTTTCCCTCGGATTCTTCGAACCGAAGAGGAAAGAAGCTGGCATCTCTCCGCCAAGAAGTCGAAAGCAGCCGACGGTTCGGACGGTAAGAGTCACGCCCGATTCCGATATTCATAGCGTTTCGGTCTCCACTGCAACTGGGGATTTCCCTAGTTGTTCCCGATCTGGAAATCGGATAAATGGCGAACTTGGAGATACAGTCGAGTCGTAAGCAGGACGCCTGACGTCAGTGTACTGGGCAACCTCAGCGCCTTGCCGCCGAACTCCAGGAAGGAAGTATTCCGATGAAAGTGAAAATGATCGCCTCGATTCTCGCCCTGACGATGCTGTCCGCAGTTATGTGCATGGCCGCAGATGACGACGATGAAAAGAAAAGGCAGAAAACCCGCAAGATGGCAGCCGAGGCCTTGCAGGATTTGTACAAGCTGGAACCCACTTCCCAAGCAGCTATCCAGAAAGCGACGGGATACGCCGTTTTCGACAACATGGGGGTGAACGTATTGCTGTTGAGCACGGCACGCGGTTCAGGACTGGCCGTCAACAACAAGACCAAGCAAGAAACCTTCATGAAGATGGGTTCGGCCGGTGTCGGTGTGGGCATGGGAGTAAAAGACTATGTCGTGGTGTTCGTCTTCGAGAACGAAAAGGTGCTGGCACAATTTCTGGACTCCGGCTGGTCCGGTTCAGGGCAAGCGGACGCTGCCGCCAAAGCGGGCGAGAAGGGCGGAGCTTACTCGGGAGCGGCTGAAGTTGCCCCGGGAGTATGGGTCTACCAGATCACCAAGAATGGCCTCGCCCTTCAGTTAACCCTGCAGGGTACGAAGTACTACAAGGACGACGACCTGAATAAAACGGCGAAATCGTAGTAGTGGGGTCACCAAACCAGAGTTCGTCACTGAGAGCGCGTACACTACCCCGAAGGAGCGACGCACGTTGATGCAGGCGGGAGTCGATCAGAAGGTCTAAGATGATGCTGAGTTGATCGCCCTGGTGCGCCAGACGCAGGATTAGTGAGGTACATATACAACGCAAAATTTCACACGCTTGCAATACTCGCAGGCTGACCAGCGCTGCACAATCGAGATTCTCTCCCGCTTTCAAGAGGTGAAGCACAGATGACACTGTTGCCAGTTTCAATCGAGCTTGTTGACCAATCTAACCCCAGCAACTGCGCGGATCCACGATTGCTTACGCAACAGGAATTTGCGCATTTATTAGAGCTAGCCAACTACGCCGTGCGATCGGAAGCGCTCGATGCGGATCGTGAACAAGCGGAGTACATGAAGAACAATGCTACATGGGACTAGCGTGCCCGGGGAAACTGGCCTTCTCATCTCATCTGGAGACACCGTCCAAGGTGTAAGGGCCATGAGATTGCTCGGTTAGTTCGTGAGGAGACCAAAAATGCCCTCAGATTCCCAGCTCTCCGGTCGAGGTTTCCCATCAGACAGGCCCGTGAATGGCGCTTTTCAATGGCTGGCGTTGCTTGGCGTAGCCTTGGCCCTCATGGCCGCGATTCTTCTGCTCTGGTAGTGGATAATTACTCCCACATTTACGCGGCTGTTGATTCTACCAGTGTGCAGGTGGGGTGCAAGATCCCATACTTATGGGCTAAGGACCATCCTGCATTGAGAAAGGCTGAGCTATGTCCCTCCGGGGAACTACTGCCTTACAGTCGGCCGTGAATTTGAGATTTTTCGAGGGCTTGGCTTCACAAGAGTTTGAGGCTCTCCGATTAGCTGCAACAGAGCGGTGCAACCTCGCGAGTTCCGTAATCACAACTCAAGGTAACCCTGCAGATCATTTGTACCTATTGACCCGCGGCCGCGCCAGGTATCTTTACATCACGAAGAGCGGTCGAAAAACGCTTCTCATTTGGCTGACGCCCGGGGAAATCCTAGGCACCGCTGCGATCTTGTCCAGACCTTCTGAATATCTCATGAGTGCGGAAGCAACAAAGGACAGTTCGTTCTTGGTGTGGGACCGTGCCGCAATTCGAGACCTCGCAGGGAAGTACCCAAGGTTGCTCGAAAACGCGTTGTTATGGGGTCTAACTATTTGGGTTGGTATCTTGCCGATCGTGTGGCCCTCGTTTGCGAAACTGCGCGAGAAAGACTCGCACAGTTATTGATTCACTGGCCGGAGTCATTGGCCAAGAGAGTCCCGAAGGAGTTGAATTTGACGTTACCAATGAGGAGCTGGCCAGCGCTGCGAACATCACTCCGTTCACTGCAAGCCGTTTGTCGAGCAAGTGGCGAACCAACGGTGCTGTTATCAAACGGCGAGGCAAAATACTGCTCTTTCTATCTTTGGCTGATCTTCGGCCTATTCGTCCTCTACAAATCAGTTCTCTTATCCGAGCAACAGTTTTCTCTTGCCGCGCATGGAGTCGCGCTCTTTAATGCCCTCGCCCTGGGCAAAATCATACTGGTCGCCCGGGAGCTTCATTTTGCTGAGCATTTCAAGGAGAAACCGCTTATCTATCCGACTCTCTTCAAGTCTGTCGCTTTCGCCATGGTCTTGGGCTGTTTCAAAATTCTCGAGAAAGCTGGCGTTGGGTCGTATCACAGCAAATCGTTCAGTACTTCCGAACTCGATGGAGGTTCACTGAAAGGAATAATCGTTCTGATGGCCATCCTCGCTGTCCTGTTGATTCCGTTCTTTGGATTCTCCGAACTCAACAGGATTTTCGGAAAGGACAAGCTGCGGAAGCTTTTCTTCGTCTCCCGCCATCTCTCCGACTCATCCGCTTAAGGCCCTGCGCCAAGTTCAGGACCCCTACCCCACGGGGCGACCCACCCCGAAAAAGCTTGGCTGAACTACGCTCGGCTGGAACAATTCAACGAATCGGAGGAGGCTTCAAGGGGATCGGATACTAACTGCAATTGTAGCCTTGGAACCCAAACCGAATATCAGCGAAAACCAAATCCCAGTGCCCGATTGGTCGCCTCACCGGACAAGTCCCGTACTAGGACTTGTCCGGTGAGCGCGTTATGGGTGGTGGCCGGGAGCCCACTTTCCTAAGTCAACTGGACGCATTCACATCTGGGAATCTCCCCACTACCCGGCGAATCCAGCTGTCAGAACTTACAGGGCGGGCCAGTTGTCAGGGGCGTCAGGACAGGAACGCCTGGCACGATGATTCAAACTACGCGAAGAAGACACCGTTTTTCTCACGCGCCATCGCCGAGACCAGATTCCTACTTGGGTCGGGCGTTTCCGACTCAAACTTGCGTCAACCCATTGAGACCACCGCGTTAACCAGGACTTAGCGTTTTCCTTGGCCGTCCCCTTCCGGGAACCAAATTAGGGAAGCTCCCCTATGGTGTCCGCCACCTACCCTGGTCTGCCGCGACGTACATCCGCGACAAACTGAACACCTTCTCGCGGTAATGCAGGGTGCGTTCTGATGTCTAACCCGAGAGCCATACGTTGCTGTACAGCAACGACATGCCCCCCTTTTACCCTCATAGTGGATCGCGCGCTAACCGAAGAACTCTGGCATGTGCCAGGAGGAATTGAGGCCAATTAGGACACCGCCCGTTGTGAATCAACAGAGATTCTTCCTTCGCTTAGGAAAACGAATTCGCGAGTTGCGAAGAAAACCGCCATTCTCAAGAGGACATGATTTCATACGGCTTTTCGGCACGACATTGGCAACAGATTGAAGCAGGTCGGCCGATCACAGTTTCAACCTTGCTACGCATCTGCGCTGTATTCGAGACTTCGGCTGAGGGTCTAGTTCACGGACTAGACAGGGGAATCTACGAGGATTAGCTCCACCCCTCCCTGCCAATCTGCACGTGGCCATTTTGCATGTAGCGTCTTATAAGACTCCCGACTCATGTCCCAGAATCCTGCACGGGGAAATGTCGATATGCCCAAGGTCTGGATATTTTCCTGACCTGGTTGTCTGCTTGGATTGCAAGGGCGCGGTTTGTTGCTCCGGAACATGAACGGTGACTCCTTCCCGGGCAACATCGCAAGTGCAGGCTGAACCAAATTTTCGGAGGCTAGAGACACTAGTGCGATCTCCCAAGATTCTGGTCGTTGAGGACTTGGATCGCTTCCGGCAATTTGTCGTTCAGAGCCTTCGACGAAGGGCAGAGTTTCAGCTCATCTACGAAGCCTCAAATGGATTGGAAGCCATCGAACGAGCCGAAGAGCTAAAACCGGACTTGATTCTGCTGGACATCGGACTGCCCCGTGTGAATGGAATTGAAGCCGGGCGCCGAATTCGGAAAGTTTCCCCGAATTCCAAGATCCTTTTTGTCAGCCAAGAGCGCTCTGCTGATGTGGTGCAAGAAGCCCTCCACCTGGGAGCACAGGGTTACTTATTGAAAGCCGATGCAGGCGGCGAACTGCTGCCTGCCGTGGATGCGGTCCTACAAGGCAGGCAGTATCTCAGTCGTCGCCTAAGACCACATGTGATCAGCAAGACCCCTGATGGATACCCCGCTCGCTCTCTCCGTTCCCAAGAGCATCCGCCCCTACTAGGGCAAAAGAGGAATATCGTTCGCGTCCATAAAGTTGCATTCCAGCGAGATGATGCATCTATCGTGGATGACTTCACTCGTTTTATCGACCTCGCTCTGAAGATGGAGAATCCGGTCATCGTGATTGCGACTGAGTCACACAGGACCAATCTTCGGCAGAGATTGCAGGCACGTGGTCGGGATATATCTACCGCAATCCAAGAAGGGACCTACATTTCATTGGACGCTGATGACATGCTCTCGGAAGTCATGGTCAATGATTGGCCTGACTCCACTCGTTTCTTGAAAGTGGCGAGCGATCTCATTGTGGAGGCAGCAAAAGCTGCAAAAGGGAAGCATTTTCGAGTTGCCGCTTGCGGAGAATGCGCATCCAGCTTGATCGCACAAGGTAAGCCGGAAGCAGCCATTGAGCTGGAACGCCTTTGGGACAAAATCGCCAGAAGCCACTACGTCGATATTTTGTGTGAGTATTTGTTGCGTGATTTTCAGACCGAGGAAGGCAGCCCCATCTTTGAAAGAATCTGTGTCGCACACTCAGCTGCTTATACCCTCTGAAAGCCTAAGAGTCAGCGGCTTAACACCCTTCGAAATGAAAGCTTGCCGACGCTTTGCTCAGAAATACTCGGAGGCCGAAATCAAGCGAGGGTTCACGGCCGGTCGAAGCGGCGCATGAACAACCACAGGAGGAAGAATGCAGCCTTCTTTGCGTCCGGCGCGATTCTAATTTCCCCGCAGCCATCGCGATTACGCACTACGTGATTCGGTGAAGCGAGCGAAACAGTTTTTTGGGGAAGCGTAGAACGATTTTCCCACGATGTTTGCGTATTGCGCCGATCTTTTGCCATTCGCTCACGATGCGAGTCGCGTTATAGAGGTTGATATTCACTGAATCGGCGAGCTCTTGGTTGGTTACATCGATTTCAATCCCATCCGAGACGACTTCACCGATACTGGGCCCTAGCGCCACGAGTAAATTGGCAAGCCTCTCTTTTGCCGACTCGGATACTAATGCCGAGTGGGCAGCGATATACCAAGAAACGTACTCAAACGTGAGATAGATTACATTCTCCAACAGTTGAGGGAAGCGTTCTCCGAGAGCGATGATAGTTGGACCGTCCCAAGCGAGCACAACGCTATTCTGTACCGCTTCCGAGCTTGCGAGATATGGGTAAGGCCGGCGAGAGAGCCCCGCAACACCGAAGGTTTCTCCTGGCTTTATCCATAGCAGGATGAGTTTTTTCGAAGTGGGGGTTATGTAGAAAAAACGTCCTCGGCCTTTCCACATCAACAGAAAATAATCCGAAGAATCGCCCTGGTGCGTCATTACAGATTTGGCGGAAAACCGGCGAGGGCGCGCCGCCGATAAGATCAAATCGATTTCCTGTGGTTTCATGCCCCACAATATATCGACGTTAGGGGGGCGGTTAGCAGGGCGAAATTCCAAAGTGGTCATGTTCTCTCCGCTAGTGGCGGAATGCTTTTGCCACTTGTAAATGCTCACCAATGCGACATTTCACTGCCCTCAATCCCCTAATATCGCACTCCTATACTCTATCGACGAATGCGTATAGCGCGTCGTCGCCTGTCCTGACGTGACCTCTGCATGCAATTGTCCTAGACTTTTCCTTATTTGCCTACCCGGCAAGATAGCTGATCCCACGAACGTTTGCGGACGAATCTTCACTAGCCTCTGGCTCTAAACTTGGAGCATGTGGCAAATTCCGTATCGATTGGCTGGTCTGCGGAATTCGACGGTTGCCGTCGCTAGCGATTTGCTTTTTTGGTCTAGCGTAGCCAGAAAGGCCGGTTAAGCTAGAGAGGACGTAGCTAGAATGCAAGCCTCGGGGCCAATCGCCCAACGCGAGCATTTACGGACGTGCTGGTGATGACGCCGAACGTCGGTGAGGTGAAATTAGTGTCGGGGTTGGCAAACTGAGGATGGTTCAGAGCGTTGGGTTTGCGTCGGCCTTGGTGACATCGAAGCTCGAGTTGCGGCCCAGATTGTCGCCGAATTGCCCCAATCTTTCGTAGCGCAGTCCGAGGTTCAGAGTCAGCAACCGGCTAATGCGATAGTCATCCTGCGCAAAGCCGCATCAAAGAGTCCTGTTTGTACCTTGAATTCCTGTAAGGCATCGGGATTGGGAATCGGTATTCCTCCGCTCGCACCTGCACTGCCCTGCACGTCACTGACTCCAATTCCGTCTAACTGCCAATTGTTGTCATAGGAGCGTGCTCCGTGTACGTAAATTCCATCATTAGATTTGGCAATCTGAGACAGCGCGGTCCCGCCGAGTCCAAGCTCCCCTGCATTAAAGACTCCCGCGACCAGCCCCGGCGAGAGGCTAGCAATTTACGTGAAGTTCCGATTGACCATCGGCAAGCCCGTTCTATAAAGGGGAGAGTCAAGAGAAAAAACTCCCCGGCGACTGGCGAGAGCGAAGTTGTTCGCTGTGCTCTCCAGCCCATGTAATGTTGGGAGGCTCTGGGGGTTTTCTCTTCTTGCAGATTCATATTGCTGTCGTGACGACTCCTTTGGCTTCTGACGCAAACAAGCAGTGCGGTTGAAGGTGCCAACCATGGTTCTATCTGAGGCTCAAGGCCTATAGCTTTTTCTGGTTGTCCGAGGGGGCATATAGTTAATCAAGAGACTCGCGGTGCTCGAAGCACCTCTTCGCCTAACGCGCTTATGGATACTCGCCCTCGAACCAGAGCGTCGGAAGAACCGTCAGACCACCGCCAGCAATGAATCCGGAGATGGAAGAGTTCTCGACCAGGCGCTCAAGCTGCTTGTTGCTTTAGATGTTCGGCGTCGAAACGGACTCCTTTCTTCCAAACCAGCAAAGTGATCGCCGCGATCTTACGCGCCAAGGTGAGGCGCGCCATCGGGGGTTTCATGCCTTTCGCCACGCAAGCCTCGTAGAACTTCTGGAAAGGCCCGCTAACAGCAGCAGCACGAGTGGCTGCGCCCTTGAAGATATTTTTCAGATCGTGATTATGATTTTTGTTCAGCCCACGGATGGCCAGGACTTTCTTGGAGCGTTGGAGTTGACCTCTCACGAAACGGTATTCCCCACTGGTGTACGTCTTGAGTGCCAGGCCGCAGTAGGCCCAGAGCTGCCGCTTGGTACGAAAGCGATGCGGCGTCTGCATCAGAGCAATCAACAGAGACGCGCGAATGGGGCCGATCGAGGGGATCTGTCGCAGTAATTTCATGGCCAAGTGTTTCCGACCTTCGATCAACAACTCTCGTCGCGCTTCCTGGCGCAATGCCGCCAAGGCATCGAACTGTTGATAGTAGAGTTCGGCGCGACGGCGCACGCCGTCTTCCCTGATCTTTGCGAGCCAGTTCGAGCGGTAGCGGGGTGCATACACTTGCTGGCCGGCGCAAGGAATAGCCCAGCTTCGGTAGATCGCTTTCAGGCGATTCATCACCCGCGTCAGATCACGGGTGATCGCCAGGTAGCTGCGTGCCAGTTCTCTGAGAGTGCGGACTCCTGCTTCGCCGTGATAGACCCGGTTGAGCTTGTTGAGATAGAGACAGTTCGGCTAGCTTGCGGGCATCTTCACGGTCGTTTTTGTTTCCAACTTTCAACAGAGCATTCTTGCGCGAATCACAGACCAACACCTCCGTGACGTGGGGCTTGAGAAAATCATGCAACCAGGCGGCGCTTGTTCCTTCTTCAAAGGTCACGTGCAAACTGCCGCGCAGGCCGGAAATAAACTGGAGAATGGTTTCCGCCTTCGTTTCTAGTGTGGCCTCCATCACCAGACTTCCGATCGAATCCCGAACGGCCGCCGAAATCGTTGCTTGATGAA
This sequence comes from uncultured Acidobacteriota bacterium, assembly GCA_963832615.1. Taxonomy (GTDB): domain Bacteria; phylum Acidobacteriota; class Terriglobia; order Acidiferrales; family UBA7541; genus Acidiferrum. Next base: position 234,279 of record CAWHVA010000021.1, on the reverse strand, counting down.
CATCCAGCCCAATATACTTGGCATCATTCATGAGGGCGCTCCTTGTTGTAGGCGTTGATGCGAACGATCGAAACCTACTCTAAACGGGCGCCCTTTTATAATGCGTTAATCAAGACTTGAAACCGATTTCTCCTCGTTTTGGGACAGTCCCTCGCGACCAGCACTGTCACTCTTTACAGGTTGGAAGCAGTTTTTCTGCTTGATGGCGAAAAAACAATCGTTAAAGATAGGTTTCCCGCTTCGAATGGTGAATTAGAAAGCGAATCGTAAGGCCAGTTGACCTACACGCGGATTAACAGACGTACTGCCTATGACTCCAAACGTTGGCGAAGAAAAGTTGGTGTCTGGATTAGAAAACTGGGGATGATTCAGCGCATTGAAAAACTCTGCACGAATTTGAAAGCGGCTTTTCTCCATCGGCCAATTGAGCATCAACGTTTTTGAAATTGCCAGATCGAGATTCGCTTGCCCCGGACCATCTACGATTCCCGTTCCGCTGTTTCCGAATCCCCTACCTATGCCGTCGGCCCCGATTATTGGAGGATTGGTGAAGCACGACTTATTGAAGTAGCTGTCCAGCCCACCTGTTACAAACTGGCTGTGCGTACATTGGCCTGACAGTTCCGCTCGATCCTCGCTGATGCCGAAAACATTGTTAGCATTGGTGTACGCGATGGTGAGCGCACTTCCAGATTGAACGGTTGCGATTGCGGACAAATTCCAGCCACCTAGGACTGCGCGCGTAACACCAGTTGCCGGACTAGGTAGCGCCCATGTTGTGCTGAACACAAACCTCTGGGGGCGATCAATGCTGGCGCGTCCCCAGCGTTGCGACGGAACGTTTTGGTTGCCGAGGGTAAGCGTGTTTACAGCTGAGATTCCATTGGTTTCCGATCCGTCTGTATCCTCGGTCTTGGAGAGAGTGTAGGACGCAAGGAGCTGTAGACCGTGGCTTAATCTCTTTGTCAGGCTCACTTCAAGTCCGTTATACCAGGAGTTCCCTTCCGATTCCGCAACGCGAAGAGAGTCGGGAAGCACCCCAGGCACCGGCACCCGCAAGGGGATATTTGCCAATGTGTTAGAGGTCATGCCATTGACCGGATCAGAGGGGGACGCGTCTAGCGCCTGATTGAGGGAACGGAGCCGCTGCAAGTGCGTTCCCTTGGTGCCAATGTATCCTATTTCCAACAACCAGCCGTGGTGAAATTCTTGCTGCATATTCAAAGAGAATTGCTGAACCATGGCTGGCTGAAGATCCTGTGCAATCGATGCAATCGATAATTGCGTTGCCAAGGAGTAAGGGACAAATAAGGGAAACGAATCGGGAGTTGGAAAAGGTTGTTGGAATGGCGCTTGGAATGTCGCGCCCGCGTTCGTGAGTCCCGTGTTGATCCTGGCCAAGGCAAAGGGGGCAGAAGGGATCGAAATGGCAAAAGCCTGGCCGGTTGGCCGCGAATAATAGATGCCATAGCCACCACGCAGTGTGAGCCAACTAGTTTGTGGCAACATCTGCCAGGCAAAGCCGATTCGAGGCGCAATCGCGTTCTGACCGTTGCCGTAAGTTGCAAAAGTATTGTTCGCGCGTATGACGCCCGGCGGGAGAGTGCCGGAAAAGTTAGAAGCTACAGTGAAACCGTCAAGACTTCCGCCTAGTGGCGGGTTTGGATCGGCTTTACTGAAATCGAAGCTCGAACCACGGCCGAGTTTGTCACCTAATTGTCCTATTCGTTCATATCGCAGGCCTACGTTTAGGGTCAGCGTCCGATTAATCCGATAGTCGTCTTGTGCAAACGCAGAACCCTCCCAAGCCCTATACTGGCGATCAAAGAACCCAAACTGATCGTCCGATTCAAAGACGTTGCTGAAGGTTCCCGTGCCGTTACCTATGCTATCGAGGCCAAGGAGAAAATCCGCCCAGCTGAGAAATCGTATGTTCGAATCGAAGCCCGCAAAATAAAGATTGTCTTGCAACCGAGTAAGAGAACCCCCAAATCGCAAAGCGTGGACGCCTTTAAGCCAGCTGAAGACATCGCTGAAGACAAAGCTGTTTTGCGTGTACGTCCGAGGAAAAGCCGGAGCCATGCTAACGGAGCCCAAGATGTTTAAACTGGGCAGTTCGTTTGACCTATTCATGTCGCTCTCGGCCACTCCAACATCGCTCCAGCTGAAAGGAGCTTCTGCTTCCGTCCCGGTTTGAGTGCGGACATAGCCAATGCGAAATTCATTCAGCGAGTTCTTGTTCAGGGCATAAGTATCAGCAAGAGAGAAGACCACGAAGCGAGAATTGCCCGGACTCGCAAACCCAGAAATATTGCCGATCGGATTGAAGCCGTTGCTCGGAAATGTAACTGTCTGGTCGCTGCCTGAAATGAAGAATCGCGCTGCGATTTGGTTGTTCTGAGAAGCGGCATAGTCGATATTGAACAGTCCCTGGTCTTCGTTGAAATGGCATGGTTCACTGAAAACCGAGAAACCCTGGGTTGCGAACGGCTTTGATGGGTCAATAGTCTGAGGGTTAGGAATCAGATAGCTGCCGTCCGGAAGCTTGAAGTTCAAAAGCGTCAAAGCCACTGGATTGAGGTTTGATCCGTCTGAGTTAATCGCCACTCCCCCCAGCGCACCCTTCATGCCACCAAACAGTTTCCCAATCGCGGCGGCCGATCTGTCACTTGTGAGTGGGGGCTCGCTCAAGCTGGCACTGCACGCGATCCGGGCCTGACCGGTGGCCAGACCGTTTATCTGTCGCGTTCCTTGATAGGAACTAAAGAAAAAAAGTCGGTCTTTGAGTATCGGCCCGCCTGCCGAGAATCCGAATTGGTTTTGTTTTAGGTCGGGTCGCGGATGTCCGGTCCGGTTCAAGAAAAAATCGTTCGCGTTGAGGACATCGTTACGCAAGAATTCGAACGCGGTCCCGTGATACTGATTGCTGCCTTTCTTTGTGATGATACTGACATTAGCTCCCACAGAACGTCCGAACGCTGCATCGTAAAGCGCGGTTTGCATCTTGAACTCTTCCAACGTGTCGGGATTGGGAATTGGGATTCCCCCGCTTGTCGCACCTGTACTCTGCACGTCGCTCACACTGATTCCGTCTAACTGCCAGTTATTGTCGTAGGATCGCGCCCCGTGCACGTAGATGCCGTCGTTAGACTTGCCAATTTGCGATTGCGCAGTAGCGCCAAGACCGAGTTCGCTCGCATTGCTGACTCCCGCCGTGACCCCAGGAGAAAGGCTTACAATCTGTGAGAAGTTTCTCGTCACCAACGGTAGATCCTGAATGGCAGTTTCATTCACCACCCTGCCTAGCGCAGATCTATCGACTTGAGCCATCAACGGTTCAGCAGCTGTCTGCACTCGCTCGACGTGCGTTTCGAGCTGCAGGTGCAGTTCCACACGCAACGTTTCCGTCACATGGACACGAATGTCCAACAGTTTCAGCTCTTTGAAACCGGTCTTAGATGCGTGTATGTCATATATGCCAGGTCGCACCGGGACAAAAGCGAATCGTCCGAGGTCATCTGAAACTGCAATCTGGCTTTGTGGGCTATTAGCTATCGAAAGACTAACAACGACCCCTGGCACCACCGCATTACTCTGATCCAGGGCAATGCCAGTAACGGAACCGGTGGAGGGCGTTTGTGCGGCTAAGCGTTCCGTGCATGCAAACGTAAAGATCACCACCGCAAGGCAAACCCTGCAGCCAGGCAACTGGCCACAGTATCGTTTAATCGAGCCCTTGTACATTGCAAACCCAATTGAGGAGGGCCTGCTTACAGATTCAGGCTGTGGCAAAGAGAGCTTAAGAGATTGCTAAGTTCATAAATCGGCGTCAGGATGCTAACGCGCTAATTGAATCTGTGGAGCCTGTTAATTCTGACAGGGGTATGTAGCGGAAGATGGCCCAGAATGGCTAGTCGATACTCCTTAGGAAAGCCGTCGGATCTTCGGCAATGAACGAGAGCTGCAGCGATACTCGCTTTGTCCGACTTTCACTTGGAAGTCGATGGCGCGACGCCGTAGTTCTCCAAACTCTGCTTCTATTGTTCTCTCTTCTAGCAGGCATTTCGACTGCCCAGGTCAAACCAGTTCGGCGCGTTCTGATTATCCACCAAGTAGGCGCTTATTTGCCGCTCTCCGATAACGTCGATCGAGGAATACGGACTAGCTTTGACACTTCGCCTTACCGAATTGTTTTTCACCGCGAATTCTTGCAAGCAGGAATGTTTACCGATTCAAATCAGCAGTTTCGCGAATTTATCGTTAGTAGGTATCGGAATTACCAGCCCGACGTGATTATCGTTGTCGGGCAAGCCCCACTTCAATTCATTGCGGAAACGCATGAGAAAGCGTTTCGCGGAGTGCCAATTGTTTTCTGTCTTCCAGACAGGCTGCTGGCCAATCTACCTGATGAGCTTCATTTCACAGGCGTAGTGGGTGACATTGCGGCAGCAAAGACGCTCGATGCAGCGCTGAGGCTGCGTCCCGGCATAAAGCGCGTGGTTGTAATTGGTGGCCTAGGAGATATCGACCTGGAGCGAAACGCCGCAATTCAGAATCAATTGAAGAGCTATGAAAGCCATCTCGAGATTTCCTATTTCACCGGTATCCCGGTGCCCGATCTCGTCCAAAAGCTCCAGAACTTGCCAAATGACGCAATTATTCTTCTTGGTAATTTGGGGCTCGATTCCGCTGGGAATCTTTACTCCACGGCCGAATCGGGTGCCATTGTAGCAGGCAACGCGAATGTGCCGGTTTTCAGCTTGATTGATAGGAGCCTCAATCATGGCGAGGTAGGAGGCGAAGTCTCTGACTCCATCGAACAAGGCAAGATCGCTGGAGGAATGGCATTACGAATACTCAATGGTGAGAAACCTCAAAACATCCCGATCATGAAAAATGTAACCACCTACATGTTCGACTGGCGGGCGCTACAGCGCTGGGGATTCAAGGAGAGCAATCTCCCGCCGGGCAGCATTGTACTGAACCGCGAACCAACTCTTTGGGAACGTGGACAGAAATACTTTGTCGTTGGCATTGCAGTGATTTTGCTTCAGGCCATTTCCATTCTTGCCTTGTTTTGGCAAAGAGCCCACAAGCGAAAAGCCGAAGCGGAACTCGCCACGTCGGAAGAGAAATTCTCCAAAACCTTTCGTCAGAGCCCTCTTGTACTTGCGATAAGCAGAACGGGCGATTCTCGATTCATCGAGGTCAACGAGTCCTTCGAACAGCAATTGGGTTGGAAACGCGATGAGGTCATTGGCCGGACAGCGCCTGACTTAGGCCTTTGGGCGAATGGAGAGCAAATGGCTGAATTCAAACGGCTGATTGAGACCGACGGCAGTGTGCGTGATCTGGAAGCATTCATTCGTAGAAAAGACGGTGAGATTCGAACCCTCCTGGTTTCGGGAGAAGCGCTTGAGGTGGGCGGTCAGAACTACACTCTTTCCGTGGCCGCCGACATCACAGAACGCAAGCAGGCAGAAGAGATGCTCTCCACCATGAGCCGAAGACTAATCGAAGCCCATGAGGAGGAGCGCACCTGGATCGCGAGAGAGCTCCACGACGACATTAATCAGCGAATAGCGTTGTTGTCCCTGAATTTGGAAGAATGGGCCCAACATCCGCCCAGCTCCGACGTGGTTGTCATTGATCACATTGGTAATGTCCTTCAGGACCTCAGCGATTTAGCTAAAGATATCCAGGCCCTATCGCACCGTTTACACTCCTCAAAACTCGAATACTTGGGCCTTGTAGCAGCAGCCAAAGGCTTCTGCAGTGAATTGTCCGAGCAAAAACACGTAGAGATCGACTTCATCCATGAGGGGATACCGGGCAGCCTTCCCAAGGAAATCTCTCTTTGTCTGTTCCGAGTTTTACAGGAAGCTCTGCAGAATGCAGTCAAGCACAGCGGTGCGCGGCAGTTCAGAGTCGAACTGCGCGCAGCGTCGGGAGAGATACAACTGACCGTGAATGACCAGGGAGTTGGCTTTGACCGGCAAAACGCTATCAATCGGCACGGCCTGGGGCTCGTCAGCATGCAGGAAAGAACGCACTTGGTGGGCGGCGAGTTTTCCATCCAATCCGAGGCGAGCCGTGGCACCACGATCTCCGCTCGGGTGCCTCTTGAGATTAAAAAAACAAAAACCAGCGTTGCCAGTGCAGGTGGATGAGAGCAAAGATTCGCTTTTGCAAACGCGCGAGTTGCGGGAGTACGCCGAACGCCGCGGCTCGACCGTTGCGGGCGAGTACGTTTATGCAAGATCGGTACGATACCGTACCAGAGTGTAAGGTGCTCTCCAGCTTTGGCTGCCACCTTAAATCGAGGCGGTCATGGCAAACTCTACCGTTATTGCGGGTGATAGTCCGTCGGTCCGCAGAGCTGCATGTCCATCGTGCGGCTCGGTCAGCCAGAGTAGGTTCCCAGCAGAGATGGCCATCCATTTTCCCGGCATGAAAAATGTTCATAAGCCCACCGTTTGGGTCTTTCCTGAGGATTTGGTCTGTCTGGATTGTGGCGTCTCGGAATTTACCGTTCCGGAGACCGAATTGTGTGCACTTGTAACAGGCGAGACCGAGCAGCGGAAAGAGTTGCCCCTTAGATCATCGGAGCCGCGGTCCTAGCGTCCGCGAATCGCGAGATAACCGAAATACGGCGACATGGGGACCGGCGCTAGTTGTACCGACCTGCTAGATGATATGAAGATATTCGCGCGGCAAAGGAGATTGTCAAGGTGGATGTGGAATCACGGGGCGTTCATATTGCGGAATCTTTGCCATATATCACGTTTGTTATACACTCCACGCATGGTCCAAAAGCTCACCGCCGTGCGGATCAAGGAAAAGACCTTGGCCGAGCTGTCGAAGATTGCCAAGCGCGAGGACGAGACGGTTAGCGAAACGATTCTCCGCGCTCTCGATGATTTCCTGAGGCGGGAGGCTAACGCGAAGCGATGAATTGAACGGGACGCGCCGGTGCTTCTCACACCGACACGCCCCTGACCAGATCAACCCCTCGGAGGCTGACTGGCTGCCCACAGAGTAACAAAATCCGTTGTTGCCAATGTCCGTACTGCCCTGGTCCAAGCTGGTGTTTGGCACCACCAAATGGCAGGCGAGTTTGGAAGCGGCCCGCCTGACGGTCGAGCACACACTCACCTTTCGGATTCCACCAACTCAGCGTCTGAAGTGAGAGCTATCGGGAATTGCAGCCGAAACAATTAGCTCTTGGATAAGATTGAGAGTCTTTGTTCACACTAGAACGGTAGTTCAGCATTGCGAGCGCGGCTGGCCAAGCATCCGAATTTGCTCGATACGCCTTCGCAACTTTCTCACCCGCAATATTCACAAGTTGGGGGCTAAGCGACACCTGATTGGCAGTTGCCTTATCGAAGATGGTGGTCAGCTCACTGATCGTGTTGGCGTCAGATGGGTTCGACGAGAAAACGACTCGCCTCAATCGCATATCGCTACCCGCGGCTTGAGCTACGGATTGAACGCGCAACTGGGGAAGGCAAGCAGCAAAAAATCCGAAAACCAGCACCACGAGGGAGGCCAGACCTACGTCGAATAGCTTACGATGCTGGCGGAAAATGTCACTCAGATGACCATACGTGAGATGGACCTTCGCGGTTTCCTTCGGAACACCTCTTCGCAGGCAGTAAAACACCGAAAGGGCTAGCCAAATGTGCGGAGGATTTTGCTCCTAAGTTGCTCCCAAGCTTTGCCTGGCGCAAAGGGCGGTAGGGATCGAAATTGCATCCCAACTTAACAAGTCCTGAAATTGTAAAAGGCGTAGCGCCGCTGCCCTTATTCCAACTGGTGTCGAATGGTGTCAGTCTAGCCGCACGTCTTGTTTCATGTGTCCGCTCAGCGCGTCGATCAAGCACTTTGCGACGTCAAAACCCTAGACTTGCGCGACGCAGCTCCTCAAGTGAGGCAGGAGGAGCCTCGAGATTACTGGGTTCCTCCTTCTCGAACCATCCTAAGCGTGCGACTTCCCACGAGCGAATTTTGCTACGACCAAAACCAAAATGATCAGCCCCAGTATTCCCAGACCGATAAGTGGGAGATAGCCTCCCGTCGTCGGATTCGTTTTCACAGGGGCAGCGGGCACTTCCGTGGTGGCAGCAGCGGGCACTTCCGTAGTGGCAGCAGCAGGCGCTTCCGTAGGCGCAGGGGGAGCAGGCGCCCCCTTGGTCGCGGCGCCAGCAGGCGCTTCCGTAGTCTCCAGCGGAGCAGCCGTGTGCGCACCCTCGGCAATCAGCAAAGGAGTGTCGGCTGGCAGAGTTTGCAGTGCTGTAGGCATCGTGCCGGTCACACTCCTTTGCTCTTTCGTGGTCGTCATGGGAGCCTCTTCTACGATTTTTATCGCCCTAACCACCATCCCTTTCTTCAGGCCAAACGCGTCTACCATTTCTCCATTCACGTTGAATTTCTGATCCTTCGGGATCTTGAACGACTGATTCGTTCCATTTTCCAGAGTCAGAATCACTGAGAGTGGCGGAGTGACATGCCAGACCTTACCAGTGACCGTAAGGATTGTGGTTACGGTGTGCGGGGTGGTTGTCGTGGTGATGGTGCGCTGAAGTTTCATGCCTGGTTTCAGGTCGTGAATTCCCAGCTGTTTTCCATCAACTGTGACCTTGGCGCTCTCCGGGATGTTCTCAAAATGTCGGACCGAGCCATCTTCCATTCTCACGATCAAATCGTTGCCTTGCAGCGCGAGAACCTCGCCACGATCAACCCGAACTACTTCGCTACTCTGACCTGGTTGTATACTCTTTGTTGTCTCTACTTGTGCCGCGTTCAGAGCAAAAACAATACAAACGGTTTCTAAAGCGAGCACGAGGCCACTGTTCATCCAACTATTGCTTGACTTCATGTTCTGTTCTCCTCCGTTGAAGTCGACGAAGATTTCCATTTGATTTGCCTTCTGTTTTCACACTGGCCGAACCGATAGACACCGGATCAAGGGCTCGCGGGACCACGATTGTAGAAAAGTGCCCGCAACCTTACTGCGACTATCGAATCCCTAGCCAAAGACACGAAATGACAGTCCCGCACTAAAAACAAAAGCCGTAGTGCAACCTGTCGCAATCAAGACACCGATACGGTCGAACAGCCAACAAGAGAGTCAGCTTTGCGAGTCCCCTGCGCCTCTCCCTATACACCTCTCCTTGGCAGTAGGGACATCTCCTATGTCGGTGAGTCGTCCGAACAAAGGGCAGTCCCGAAAGGGAATGTCCTCGGCTAGGGACGTATGACTTTTGTTGCATAATCCGCACCAACTTTTCGACTCTGTGGGTGTCCTCTACTCTGGTCGACTCGGCTTCATCAATCGCACGAACCGCACTCTAAGTTGCAAACGCTGTTTCAGTAGTTCCCTCGCAAAGTCACGCAAGAGGAGATTGACTTGATTCAACTCGCCGTGTGCCTCTAGCTCTCCCTGTGCTCCACGCAACAACGCGATCAACTCAGCATCTGAAACCTTATGATCTACTTCCGCCGCAACCTTCATCACCGCCACCTCGGACACCGCACTCTTCAGGCAGTGGAATCGTCCACCTTAGCGACCTCGGGTTGCATTGCCCTGGTCCAATCCCTAGCCGACTGCTACTTTTCGTTGAGGTCCTTGTCCTTGTAGTATTTCGTGCCCTGCAGGGTCAACTGAAGGGCGAGGCCATTCTTGGTGATCTGGTAGACCCATACTCCCGGGGCAACTTCAGCCGCTCCCGAGTAAGCTCCGCCCTTCTCGCCCGCTTTGGCGGCAGCGTCCGCTTGCCCTGAACCGGACCAGCCGGAGTCCAGAAATTGTGCCAGCACCTTTTCGTTCTCGAAGACGAACACCACGACATAGTCTTTTACTCCCATGCCCACACCGACACCGGCCGAACCCATCTTCATGAAGGTTTCTTGCTTGGTCTTGTTGTTGACGGCCAGTCCTGAACCGCGTGCCGTGCTCAACAGCAATACGTTCACCCCCATGTTGTCGAAAACGGCGTATCCCGTCGCTTTCTGGATAGCTGCTTGGGAAGTGGGTTCCAGCTTGTACAAATCCTGCAAGGCCTCAGCTGACATCTTGCGGGTTTTCTGCCTTTTCTTTTCATCGTCGTCATCTGCCATGCACATAACTGCGGATAGCATCGTCAGGGCGAGAATCGAGGCGATCATTTTCACTTTCATCGGAATACTTCCTTTCCGGAGTTCGGTGGCGAGGTGCCGAGGTAATTCAGTCCAGTTGAGGCGTCCTGCTAACGACTCGACTAAAACTCCAGGTTCCTGTGTACGCTGATTGCAGATTGAGGACAACTAGGGAAACCCCTAGGAGTTCCGAAGCGGCATTCGGCTCCTGCTAGGTTTCCATTGCGCGCGTCTTCATCGGCATTGATTCAAACCGATAGCCCTATCGATGCGGACACGCGCGGCCTTGAAACAAGACTGAAGAGAATCCAGTCTCGCAAGCCCCAGCTCCAGTTCCGGTTTTACATTTTTGACCCACCCCACCCGGTGGCCAGCCCCGCACAGTAGGCACCTCGCCCAACGGCAGGGCCTCAGATAGCTAAGGAGTGGCCGTCAAAAGCTCTTCGGGTTTCGTGATGAACACTCCGCCACACTGAAACGGAGGTTCGGCTGGAATGAATGATGCCTGGTTGATCGCAAGGCACGCGGCCACGGCCAAATCATCGTGTCCGGTTTTTTGCTTCCACTAAACTCTTGCCGCCCTCGGTCAGCCCTGCCGCGGCAAGGCAAGTGGCCAGAATATCCGTGTCCTCATGTACCGTGAGATACGCGATCTTCGTGCTGCTGCTTCGCCTCTTGAGTTCCCTTGCTACCTCGATTCCACTCATGCCCGGCATCGAGATGTCCAGGACCGCCAAGTCGGGTGCGAGCGCTAGCACGGCATCGAGAGCGGCTTGTCCATCGGATACCATGCCAACAACCTCGAAGGATCCCTCTAATAATTTTGCGGTTGTTTGTAACACGGGAGTGAGATCATCCGCCAGTAGAACGCGCTTGCCCGTCATGAAACTTACTCGAAGATTTTTCTCCGTTTCAAGGGCCGGGAACGGAGATTCAAGAACAAGTCTGACCTTACAGATAGAATCTGCAGCCTAGAACTCAATTACTTCTAGTAAGCCATGCTCAGGTTGATCGCAATTCGTGAGGGCGCCTATTGGCAAAACTTACAGTGAGACGAGAAAAACCGCGGCTAACGGGATCGAACCAACGTTGCTGGAACCTGGTAGCTGAGTACCCGGAATGTGGAATGACCCCTTGAATTGGCACAGTCGCGATGGGCACACTCTCCGGGAGAGGAACACCAGTGGAGAGAAGGAAGCGATATTCCCGGAAGTTTCAGCGCGCAGCCGTAGAGCGGATGAAGACCTGCGAAAGCGTCGATGATCTTGCCAAGGAACTCGGGGTTACTCGACGATGCCTCTACAAGTGGCGAACTAAGCTCGAGGCGGTTGATCCTGGCGAAGAAGCGGCGCGCCCGAGCACACATGCTTCAGCCCAGCGAAAAGAAATCCTTCAGCTAAAGCGAATGCTCGCCGAGAAGGCGATGGAGGTGGATTTTTTGAAGGGTGCCTTGCAAAAAGTAGAGGCTCGACGCCAGCGCAGCAGCGGCTCTGGCGAGAAGACATCTACGAACACATCCAAGAACTGATGCCATTGCAAGGCAGGCTGAGTATCGAGCACCTATGTCAGTTGGTAGCGGTGAGTCGCAGAGGTTTCTACCGGTCGTTGCGACAACGGGAACCGGCAGAGGAAGAGACGGAAGTGCGGTCATTGATTCAACAGATCGCTCTGGAACATCGTCGTCGCTACGGCTATCGACGGATCACCGCAGAACTGCACCGTCGAGGCGTGCAGGTGAATCGGAAAAAGGTGGCCCGGATGATGCGGGACGATAATTTGCTGGCCATTCAACCGAAACGCTTCGTGGTCACGACGAATTCGAAACATAAGTGCGAGGTGCACCTCAACTTAGCAAGTCGCATGACGTTGACAGGTATCAACCAGCTCTGGGTAGCAGACCTCACCTACATTCGCTTGAAAGGGGAGTTTGTCTACTTAGCGGTGATCCTCGATAGTTTCTCTCGCAAGGTTGTAGGGTGGGCTGTGGACCGAACGATGATGAGTAGCCACCTCACGGTGGCTGCGCTGGAGCGTGCAGTCTCAGAGCGACAGCCGCGAGCAGGTGTGGTGCACCATTCGGATCGCGGGCTTCAATATGCGAGTCCGGAATATGTGGCGGCATTGGACAGGCATGGCATGATTGCGAGCATGAGTCGGCCGGCCAATCCGTATGACAACGCGAGTTGTGAGAGCTTCATGAAAACGCTGAAGCGGGAGGAGATCTACGCCAACAGGTACGATGACCTGGATCATTTACGGGTGAACGTCGAAGAGTTCATCGAGCAGTATTACAATCGGCAGCGGTTGCACTCGGCACTGGGCTATCGGTCGCCGGAAGAATTCGAGCGACAGACTGAGGTGGCGAATTCAGCCGACTCGCGAAGCGCAACGATAGAGTTTTTTGAGAACAACGGTGAGAACAGGCAGGGGGATTCGACAGCATCTCTGGGGAAGGGGGCGACGTCGCCCCCTTCCCCAGACCCCTTTGCCTACTAGGAGATGCAAGAACACTTTCAGAAAACGGAAAGTGTGCCCAAAGATTTTGTGACAGTTGAGGGGGTCACCTCAATGCGTGGGTCCATTTTGGGACCACTTGATGGGCTATAACTGGTGCCTTCTAAGCGAAACTAGATGTAGCACTTAGAGTTTTGTACAGTGTTGCCACGAACCAGAAGGTCGGGAGTTCGAATCTCCCGGGCGCACCACTCCAAACCCTACTTGGTACGATTCTCGGCGCCGCGCGGGCCGAGGAACCCGGGCGTCATTGGCCTTTCGCCGTCTTCTGCCGTAGCCCTGTCTGTTCGACGGCCAGCTTGTAGGCTACGTAGTATTTGTAAATGTTTCGGACGTAGGTGACGGTTTCCTGCCCGATGTCCTGGGCGGCTATCAGTTCAACGTTTTCGAACCAGACATCAGGATTGAGTCCGCTTTCTGCGGCCTGCTTGCGCAGGCGGGCGACGCGGGTCGGCCCGGCATTGTAGCTGGCAAAGACGAACATCGTGCGGTCGACAGGATTCAGCTTGGGGTCGTTGAAATAGGTGTCGGCGATGTTGCGCAGCATCTTAACACCGGCGTGAATGTTGGCGTCGGCTCTGCCCACGTTGGCGATGTTAATAGGTGGGGCGGCGGCGTATCTGGGCATGACCTGCATGATGCCCACCGCACCCCGCGGGCTGCGCAGGTTCTGGTTCAGCATGGATTCCTGATAGCCCTGTGCGGCCAGCATCAGATAATCAAAATCATATTGCGCGGCATATTTCTGAAACAGCGCAATGGTGGCGCGAAACTTTTCCATCTCTTTGCCGGAGGTGGAATTTTTCACCCACTTGGTATTCTTCAGGTAGCGACGCAAGATCGTGTTTCCGAAAGACGTACCAACTCCGTGGCTGGCCACGAATTCATCCAGAAGCTGTTTGAGCTGGGGATTGTTCTTGCGCATAGCCATTCGCGCTTCGCCATGCTGATCAAGGTGCCCAGCAAAAACACGGAAGTGGTCGTTGCCGCATTGAGTCAACATGTTCGCAAACTCCCCGCTACCCTGAAACGCTCGCTGACCTGGGATCGCGGACTAGAGATGGCCAAGCACAAGGACTTCACGGTAGCGACCGATGTGCAGGTCTACTTCTGTGATCCGCAAAGTCCCTGGCAACGCGGCACCAACGAAAACACGAATCTCCTGTTGCGGCAATACTTCCCGCGAGGCACCGACCTGTCCGTCCATTCGCAAGCACAGCTCGACCAGGTCGCGCTGCGCTTGAATCAACGCCCCAGAAAAACCTTAGGCTTTGAAACTCCCGCGAGTAAACTGCAAGCCAGTGTTGCGTCGACCATCTGAGCCGGCACGACTTACCAGATATATGGAACTACTTCCGTGGCCCTAGCACTTTTGACAGCTTGTCGCATCCCTCGCGCAGGCGTATTTGTGCTAGAGACCCAGCCGAACAAATTCACCTGACGGAGAAAAACAATGCCAGCAAGAAACCCGAGAGAAGTTTTCATGATGTTGCTCAGCAATGTGCGAAATAGGACCGAACGGGCTTCGGACATCTATCAAGAGATTAGTAAGCACGCAGAGGGACCTGAGATCAAAGAGGCGATAGAAGCACGGGCATTCGCCTCTAACCAGATCCTCGCCAAACTCGACGAGTGCTTCCGCATCATCGGCGAAAAGCCGGGAAAGTCCACGGGACAGCTACAAGAGACTTTTCTGGAGGATTTCCGCAAGGAAGTAGCTGAGATCCAATCCCCGGTCGCCAAACGGCTTTTCGTACTTGCGAAACTGAACCATCTCGCGCACCTTCGGATGGCCGAGTATGAGGTCTTAGTTGCCGCAGCTGACTTGGCAGGCCATCACGGTGTCGGCCTACTTTTGGAAACGTGCCTTGCGGATAAACTCGCGTTCGCAGAGCGCAATCGGCGTTTGATCCGGCACCTGGTCGAGGCCAAGCTCGCAGAGCGGGCTGCAGGCGCTTCGGCAAAGTAAAGCTTCGCAGCGAATCGGAAAGGGGCGGGGCTATGGATCCGGGTTCCGCCCCATTCAAATCGACTCCGTTAGATGTCTGACGGACGCTAACGCGGAGGGGCTGAGGCGGCGTTGGCATGTTCGCGTTGGTACGAATCACTTTGACTCTTGTTTCCTTGAGCGGCGCGCTGCTCGGGAGTCCGCAATGAGTGTTGCCGTCCGAGTCGACCGCGAAGGAGACCACGCAAGTCTCGTACCGGCAGGTACTTTCGACCTGGCCCATATGACGGCCGTGGCGCGGGCAGTGCAGGAAACCGAGGCGCGTCTGAGTGGCTGTGTTTCGGTCGATGTCGACTTAGCGCAGCTCGATCGAATCGATGGCGCCGGTGCAGTCCTAATAGCAAACTTTCTCAATCGGTTGGACGCGGATGGGGGCCACACGCGGGTCGTCGAAGGAGACAACCTCAAAGCGGCGCGCTTGATCGCACTTTATCGCGAGCGTCGGACGGACCGCGCAGCGCCTCAGACACATTCTAAGAGTCGGCTGGCGCAGCTCGGTGGTCTTGCAGCCCAGCTGCCGAAGAAGGCAAATGAGGCACTCGATTTTAGTGGTCGCTGTGCTGTCGCGCTGCCGAAGACAGCCGCCTTTCCCGGTTCGGTTGATTGGCGCTCGTTGCCGAGGCTGATACAAGAGATCGGCGCAGACGCGCTGCCGATCACGAGCGCTGCCAGCCTGTTGGTCGGAATTATCATTGGGTTCCTTGGTGTGTCACAACTCGGGCGCTTCGGTGCGGTCGCATACGTTCCTGAGCTGGTAGTCGTCGCCCACTTTCGGGAGCTCGGACCGCTGGTCACCGCGATCGTCGTGGCCGGGCGATCGGGTGCTGGTCTCGCGTCGGAGATCGCCACGATGAAGGTGTCCGAGGAAATTGATGCCTTGCGATCGATGGGGCTCGATCCGGTTAGGTGGCTGGTCGTGCCACGGTGTCTCGCCCTCGCCCTTACAGTGCCGCTTTTGACGTGGGTAGGCGACGTTTTGGGCCTCCTCGGCGGTCTGGGAGCCACGGCGGTGATTACACACATAACGACGCGCGCCTACATTCAGGCGACCATGAACGCGATCACCACCGAGCATTTTTTGGCGGGCTTCGTCAAGACTCCGTTCCTGGGGCTCGCGATCGGATTGATCGCCTGTGGTCAGGGGCTGCTCGCACGGGGCGGCTCCGCGGCTGTCGGCACTCGGACGACCACCGCGGTCGTGCTGGGCATATTCAGCGTGATTGTGATCAGCTCCATGTTCACATTCTTTTTCGCGCTCATGGGCATCTGAACATGCCGCTACCAAGACCGCACATCACTGTCGACAATTTGAGCATCGGTTGGGGATCACAAGTGCTCATGGTGCATGTCAGTTTCCAAGTCGAGCGCGGAACAATCTTCACCATCCTCGGCGGATCGGGGTGCGGAAAGAGTTCACTGCTGCGACATTTGATCGGCCTTGAACAGCCCCCAACCGGCAGAATCGACATCGATGGCGTGGGAGAGCCACACCGCTATGAGGGCGTGCCACCCTTTGGGGTACTTTTTCAGTCGGGCGCGCTCTTCAGCTCTATGACTCTCGCGGAGAACCTCGCACTTCCCCTGACCACGTGGACACCGATACGCGGCGCGATCGCGCGGGAGCTCGTCCAGGCCAAGCTCGATCTCGTGGGGCTTGGCCCGTTCGCCGAACATCTGCCGGCCGAAATATCAGGCGGCATGAAAAAGCGCGCTGGCATTGCCCGTGCCCTGATGCTCGAGCCCGATCTCCTGTTCTTTGACGAGCCGTCCGCAGGTCTCGACCCGATCTCTGCAGTCGAACTCGATCAGCTCGTCCTGACGCTCAGTCGTGACCTAGGCATGACGATTGTCATCGTAACCCACGAGCTGCCGAGCATTTTTCTCGTGGCTGACCACTGCATCGTCCTTGACAAAGCCGCAAAAGGCATTGTGGCTCGGGGCGACCCACGCAAACTGCGTGACGCATCCGAGATACCGTTCGTTCACAATTTCTTCGCGCGCTCCTTGCCCGGTGCGTCCGCGAATCAGGGAGGGTAACCCAATGGCCGTCGAGAAGAGCTACGCGCGACTGGGCCTCTTCATCGTCGTAACGCTGGTCGTCGTCCTTGCAACAGCGGCGCTCTTCATTCAACGATGGAGGAGCCGTGCCGTAATCGGCCTGGTCACCTACACCACCGAGAACGTCAGCGGCTTGGAGATCTCAAGTCCCGTTCGCTACAGAGGCGTGCCAGTCGGTCGGGTCACAGACCTGCGCGTGGACCCGCGCGGGATTACTGTCGAAATCGATTTCGAGATATTCGTCGACCGTCTGAACACCATTGGCATGAGCCCTAGCCGTATCCGGCAGATCGCGGATTTTGGAGGGGTGTTCCCCCGCCTCCGGGCCCGGATCGTTGGTAATCCTGTGACCGGAGAGTCGTACCTATTGCTCGATGTGCCGCAGAATCCCCCATCAGCCATCGCACTTGGATTTACCCCGAATCGACCCTACGTACCCTCGATGCCTTCGGTGCTTGCGACCGCACAGGATCGGTTGCCCGCGCTTCTAGACCGTGCGGAAACGACGCTTCAAACGCTCGGGGAGATTGTCACTAGGATTCCCGCTAGCCTCGACCGCAGCGACCGGTTCTTCACCAACGTCGAGCGCATCGTGCAGGAAAGCCAGCTACCAGCACTGAGCGGCGACTCGAGGAAATTCTTTACGACGACGAGTGCGCAGATCGAGCAGATCAAATCCGAGTTGGACGGGTTGATCGGCACCGAGGGCACGTTGGTCAAGTTTTCCGAAGACGCGCGCGCCGCGATTAAAGCTGCAAATCTTCCTGCCGCGACAAAATCAGCACGAGATGCGGCCGACAATTCCAGACTTGCGTCGGACGATCTTCGCCGTTCCCTGCCGGCCATACGGGAGTCGCTCGAACAGTTGCGTGAGCTCGCGCGACAGCTCGAGGAGCAGCCCGAATCGGTGGTTTATGGTCGCCGACCACCACAGGCAAAGCACTGATGATTCGTCTGCCCCGGTCCTGGTCCTGTCTACTCGGCACGATTGCTTGCCTTGGGGGAGTCGGCTGCCAGCTGCGCCGCCCTGCCACGACACCTATCCGCATGATCGAGCCACAACTGCTCGAGCCGCAACTGGCAGAGCCAGTGAAGTTAGTGCTGAAGGCTCCCAACGCCATCCCGGTGCGGCTGCTTGATACACAAGCACTCGGACACATCGGTCGCCGCGTGCTGCACCAGCAATCAGCTGGTGAGTTAACGGAGGACCCCGTCTGGCGATGGTCGTCTGCGCCTGACCGATATCTGGACACCGCATTGCGCCTCGAAGCGGCATCGAATCCCGATATACGCCTCGTCGAGGTCGGCGACGCTTCGGTGCTAGCCTCAACACTCCTCGTCTGGAAGCTTGAATCCGCGGGTGGGACCCGACTGGTCGGGGTTGTGGAGTTTCAGATCACCGGAACTGACCGGGCCGTGCATACCCAGGTGGCGCGAGTCAGTGAGCCCGTCTCAGCTGAACTACCCGGCGACTTGGCCGCCATCGCGGGCCGGATCTTGCGCCGCCTCGCGTCCGAGGGCCTGACGCGTGTCTCAAGCGAACGGTGAGGAAGTGCAGGGTGTTCTTGGAGTCTTCCTTGTGTCACTACAAACGACAGTCGTTACTTGAGCTCATCGAGAGCTACGACGAGCCGATAGTGATGGCGTGCGGAGCGACGACTACCTTGGACGCTACCGCAAAAGCGGGAACGTCATAGGAATCCATTGCGAAGTGAGGTCGGAACTCAAACCAGTTGCCCGCTCAGAGCATGGGTTGGGCGGTGGGTAAACCCAAAACTTTTGCCGCGCCGAACCCGCAACGACTGCGAGTGACGCGCATCATATTCGTTGTGGCCTCGTTTGTCAGCAAGAAACCGACACAAGAAACCGCATCAGAGAGCCTAGGGAAAACCCTAATTGCTCATCAGCCGCTGTTAGTCGATTCTCGTTGGTCACCGAATGCAGGGAAGGACGAGAGGTACAGGACCAGGACCTGGTCGGATTCGGTTGCCTGATGGTTTTCCTACAGGCCTGCATTCGGGACCTCCAACACTGGAGCTTCACGCCCTGGATAGGTGCGGAGAAACATTGAAAAACTATCCTAGAAATCGCGGCCATCGCACTCTCGGGAGCGTTTCTTCTTCTCGGTTGAAAGCTCTTTGGGCAAATTTACGATCAAGACTTACCTTAACCGCTAGTGCCGCTCGGGCGCAGGGGAGTCCATGCCAAACATGTTTCGCATTCGCATTGCCCTGTTTCAATTGTGCCATTTCTACAATTAATGGCACGTTGGAGTTTTTACAGGTGTATGACGCGGCGTCCTCGAAAGCACAACCCTGGGGGTCGGTTTCAACAAGCAGGAGGACTCTACCGTGACATTTCCCAAACTCGCCTACGACCGAACCCAACTAAACCTCGCACTCGAAATATCCATCCACATCGGCCTGGCGATTCTGCTAGCCACCGCCTGTCTCCTGATACTGCGCCCCTTCATCCCTCTGCTCACTTGGGGCATTATCATTGCGGTCGCTTCTTACGGGGCCTTCCAAAAGCTGAAGCTTGCGCTGGGGGGACGAGGAGCAGTGACCGCTATCCTGTTCACGGTTCTACTTCTGGCTTTGCTGATTGTTCCATTTGTCTTGCTCGCGGGAACACTCGTCGAGGGTATCCAGACCCTTCCAGCCCACTTCAAGGAAGGAACCTTAATTATCCCGCCTCCTACTGCGGGCGTCGAAACCTGGCCGATCATTGGGGCTCCATTGAGCAGTTTGTGGGGCCGGGCATCTAGAGACCTAAGCGAAGCTCTGAGAGGTTTTGCTCCCCAAGTCAAAGCGGTAGTCCCTGGCCTGCTCTCTGTTACTGCCGGACTTGGCTTCACCGTGCTGCAATTCGCTCTTTCGCTTGTGGTGGCGGGAGTGCTTCTGGCGAACGCCGAGGCCGCATACGAAGTGACGCGTTCTCTGTGCAGGCGTGTTTTCGGGGACAAAGGGCTCGAGTTCCAGCAACTAATAGGAGCGACCATCCGCAGCGTTACCAGCGGGATCCTTGGCGTGGCACTGATCCAATCGGTTCTCGCGGGCGTTGGTTTTCTTGTAGCAGGGCTGCCTGGTGCGGGCTTGTGGGCTGTAATGTTTCTAATCGCCGCTGTACTGCAGGTAAGCATGCTCGTGCTGATACCAGCGGTGATTTACATGTTCGCGATCTCGAGCGCCACGAAAGCGGTGACTTTCCTGATTTGGTGACTCGCCGTTGGCCTGATAGACAACTTCCTGAAGCCCCTCCTGCTGGGGCGAGGAGTCGCGGTTCCAATGGCGGTGGTGTTCCTGGGGGCGATTGGCGGATTCGTTGCGTTGGGCCTCATCGGCTTGTTCGTTGACGCGATCGTTCTTTCGGTAGCCTATAAGCTCTTCCTCGCTTGGCTAGATCAGAGTCCGACTGCCACTCAGGAGACCTGATTATGCAGCACAAGGGGGGGCGGTCCGACCAGTGCCGCAAGGGGCGACCTAAACCTAAAGTTTTCATGGAAACCAACGTTTGGCGAAGGATAGGGCAATTGCTGGAAAATTCTCCGCTGTGAATTCTGATTGCACCCTAACGTAAGCCACATTGCGATAGGGTGAATTTATATAATTGGTATCGATCTACGGGGTAACAACAGTGAAGTGCTTGAATTGTCTCAACTTGAAGGGCTCTCCGGTTTCCCAGTTGTGGCTTGTTGTATGTCGCTTTCCCGCGTTCGCTTGTTTGCTCAGCTTTCTCGCGTTCTCCAGTCCAAGCTTTGCTGGCTGCGAGTATGTTCCCGCTGGCAAATCGTTTGGGATTCGCCTGCTCGATCCGGTCTCTTCCTACAGTTCCAAACCCGGCACGACCGTGCGCGCCATCCTGATTCAGTCGCCCGAGTGTGATTCTCATCCGGTTTTTCCGACTGGCCTCGAGGTCTCGGGAACAATCACCAAAATTCGCAAAGTCGGGCTTGGCTTCATTCACGATTCTGCTTACGTGGAAATTCACTTCGATCATCTGGCCACCACTACTGGCCAGGAGCTCCCCCTTGCGGCGGAAGTCATGGAAGTGGACAACGCCCGCGAAACTGTGCGTCACGGCGTTATCCGCGGTATTCGCGCCACCAACACGCCGCAAGGTCGCATCACCAGCGGCCTGATTCACATGCCCACGTTCAATCCGTACACTGATGTGGGTCTGATTGTTTATCGCGCCGTTACGGTGCTTCCAGAACCCGAAATTTACCTGCCACCGGGAACGGATCTGCGTTTGCGCTTGAATCTGCCTCTCTACGTGGGCGATCAGCCTGAACTGCCCAGCGTTTCATTTGCTCTGGATGATTACGAGCGTGGTGACATAGAAATGCTCCTGCAAGGTCAATCGGACCGCACCACGACCCCAAGCGGTAAAGACGCAGACGTAGTTAACTTGCTTTTCGTCGGTTCTCAGGATCAGGTGGATGACGCGTTCACTGCCGCAGGCTGGCGCACCGCCGATGCCAATTCAAAAAAGGCTTTCTTCAAGGAGTTCGCGGCCTTTTTGACATTATCCAATTATCCCAACATGCCCGTCTCGCGCCAGTTGCTCTCCGGCCAGCCGCAGGACATAGCTTGGCAGAAGAGTTTCAACAGCTACGGCAAGCGCGAGCATCTTCGTTTGTGGTCCCAATCAAAAACGATTCACGGAGAGCAAGCCTGGTTGAGTGCCTATACGCGCGAAACCGGCGCAACTCTTTCCGTGAAGTATCACAAGTTCATCCACCACATCGATGGCAACCTGCTTGACGGCGTCAACATGCTCGTGCGCGACCTTGCGCTGACGGGTTGCATGGAATCCGTGCACCAACTCCCTCGCCCCGATTTGCCGCAAACCATGCACAACTCCACCGGCGACGAAATGTACACGGATGGTAACCTTACCGTGGTTCATTTGAAAAGCTGTGCGATGCCCGTGTTGCAGTACTCGTGGAATACCCCGCTGATCCCCGTGCGCCCCCGCAATCGCTTCGTGCGCTATCTCCGTACCCGGGTTCTCCTTTACAAGAGCGACGTCATTCGCGGAAACATCATTTACAGCGTATTCGACCTTTCTCGGATGAGCCTTCGTTTACTGGGCCACCGTTACTCCACTCGGAATGACGATGACTCTGGCGACTCACTCATGTCTCCGCTCTCGCCAGACACGCTTTTCCCGCAATGCACATTGGCCGAATAACCGGACATCTCTCCGAGTAGAAGAGAGGCCGGTGCGCTGTAGGCGTTCCTTGGCTGTATCCGCCGTTTCCGGCCGCGTACCCGTTTAGGTCGACCAGCAGCACCGACGCTCCCTCGCCTCACAGACCCCACGGCGCAGATTTCCACGCAGCCGGTTCCTTGGCGGCATCAACATCTAAGCCGTGTTCCTTCAATCTCGAAACGAGACCGTCCCCGAACGACTCGGTAACGGCGACGATAGCCGCGCGGCCGGACTTGAGGGCAACAGCGATAAGGCGAGCAAATGTGTCTAGAAGAAGTGCGTCATCGGAATAGAATTGAACCTCATGGCTGTTAGCGGATTTCTGTACTGAGGTGTCGGTGAACTGGTAGTCTTTTAAGCTTCTACTGACGAATTGCTTACCCCGAAGAGCCGCATCCACGGCAGGCAGTAGTTCGCGTCTGGCACCTGTCTTGCGAACGTAACCAAACGCGCCCGTGTCCAAAGCTGCCCGCACGACGTCGAGATCGCTGTTCTGACTCAGGAAGATAATCTTGGAGTTAGGGGAGAGTTGTCGTATCTGTCGAGCGGCTTCGATTCCATTTAATTTGGGGAGACCGAGGTCCAGCACAATCAAGTCCGGCTTCAGGTCTGCTGCCTTCTGAACGGCTTCAGATCCGTCCGACGCCTCGGCGATGACGTGCCATGCTGGCCACGCCTGAAGCAGCGAATGGACTTGGTGTCGCCAATTCTCGTGATCATCCACTACCAGGATGCGAATCAATGGCAACGGTCGCTACTTCATTTCTGTTCTTGAATAGGAGCGCGCCGCACGCAAATTAGTTGCACGGATTCTCCAAGTCCCGCACCTATGAAGTCACCCTCGCGATAGACCAACTATCGCAATTGTACCATTCACAGCAACCCAGTTACCCCTAGTCGCTCTTCTCGCTTGCCAGCTTCTTTACATTTGCAGCTTGCGGACCTTTCGGTCCCGGGGCGATCTCAAACTCGACCGGATCTCCTTCCTGCAACGTGCGGTAGCCGTCACCAGCGATTGCGGAATAATGGACGAAAACATCGGGACCATCGTCGCGCCCGATAAAACCATATCCTTTCGCATTATTGAACCATTTTACGTTACCGATCAAAGCGTTCTCCTCCCGGGGATCATCCGAGCGCTCTGTGGGGGATGTACAACCAGGTCAGGAAATATCCAGACCTTGGGCATATAGACATTTCCCGTGCAGTGTTCCGGGACATAAGTCGGGAGACTTATAAGACGCTACATGCAAAATGGCCACGTGCAGATTGGCAGGGAGGAGTGGAGCTAGACATCAGAACGCACCCTGCTACCGCGAGAAGGTGTTCAGTTTGTCGCGGACGTACGCAGCGGCAGACCAGAGTAGGTGGTGGATGCCATAGGGGAGCTTCCTTAATTTGGTTCCCGGAAGGGGACGGCCAAGGAAAACGCTAAGTGCCTGATTGTCACCATGGAACGACCGGCTCCGATTCGCAGCGCGTGGGTTACGCTGTGAGTCGGTAAGACCAAAACGCAGAGCCACAAGCGAAAGGAGCCGGTCTGTGAAAAGAATAAAGTTTGTCGGTTTGGATGTCCACGCAGAGACGATTGCGGTCGCCGTTGCGGAGCTAGACGGAGAGGTGCGATCGATTGGAGTAATACCAAATCGATGTGAGTCCGTTCGTAAATTGGTAAAGAAACTGGGTCCTGTTGAAGAATTGCGATTCTGTTATGAGGCCGGCCCGACGGGCTACGTGTTGTACTGGCAACTGACGGCGCTGGACGCCAAGTGCGAAGTAGTAGCGCCAACACTGGTACCGGTGAGGGCGGGAGATCGCGTGAAGACGGACCGGCGCGATGCTTTGAAGCTGGCCCGGAGCTATCGCGCGGGAGAGCTGACAGCGGTATGGGTGCCAGATGCCGCTCACGAGGCGTTGCGAGATCTCGTAAGGGCACGTGAAGCTGCCAAGAGAGACCAATTGCGGGCACGAAATCGTCTGACCAAGTTCTTGTTGCGCCATGGGAAGAGGCCACCAGAGGGAGTAAATCCCTGGACCTTGAACTACATGAATTGGGTGAGGAAGGATGTGCATTTCGAACCGCTGGCGCAACAAGCCACCTTGTTAGATTACTTACACGAAGTAGAACACATGGCCGCACGAGTTACGCGGCTCGAGCAGGCCATCGAGGAAGCAGTGCAGTTAGCGCCCCACCAGATGCGTGAGGTCATTGAAGCCCTGCAAGCCTTGCGAGGGATTGCGAAGGTATCGGCGGTGACGATCGTAGCGGAGCTCGGAGAGCTATCCCGGTTTGGAGAAGCTCGACAGTTAATGGCCTATAGCGGGACCGTGTCGCGGGAACACTCCAGCGGAGAGAGCTGCAAAAGAGGTGGCATCACCAAGACCGGCAATGTGCACCTGCGTCGCATTGTCGTGGAGGCTGCCTGGGCCTACCGCCACGCGCCAGCGGTAACCGCATGCTTGCGCAAGCGACAAGAGCGAGTAAGTGAAGAGGTAAAGGAAATCGCCTGGAAGGCGCAGCATCGTTTACACGGTCGCTATCGAAAGCTCACCGCGCGTGGCAAAAACACAGGAAAGGTGATCACGGCAGTAGGGCGCGAACTCTTGGGGTTCATCTGGGCCATTGGGGTGAAAGTGGAAGCCGAGCAAAGAAAAGCACTGGGTCAAGCGGCATAGGCTAAATATTTTGGGAAAGTAAAACGCAATGGAGGTGGTACAGGTTGCGGTCTTGGAGCCCACGGGAAGGAGAATCCTCGGCCGCGTTATGCGGAAGGTCTATGGACTAACCCGCGCAGATTGTCCGAGGCAGCTCCCGACGGATCACGATTATGCGGCATCGACCCGCGAATATCTGAGTGATCAACCGTCGTAAAGCTTCCTCGACCGCAACCTGTACCACCTCCTCAGGAGGAAAGAATGAAAAACCATTGCCGGTAGTTGACAGGTCGTTCCATATCAAACGCGGTGCATTCGACGGGTCGATGCAACACCATCTGATGTAAGTCTGGTGTGTAAAAGGTGGTGTTGGCATGAGGCCAGGACAACGATTTGGGTTTTCTGCGGTCATTCAGGCCCGTGGAGTGCTGAAAAAAGAGCTGCTGGACCAACTGCGCTCGAAGCGCCGCATGCGCCGCTCGCGCCATGCCAGTGCCAGCGGACAGTCACGAGGACAGATCGTCGATGCCGTCTCCATCCGCGAAAGACCTGCGAAGGTAGAAGACCGAGCGGTTCCCGGCCACTGGGAAGGGGATCTGCTGGCCGGTGCTAAGAACACCTACATTGCGACTTTAGTGGAGCGCCATTCGCGCTTCGCCATGCTATTCTGGCTTTTAGGACTTGTGGACAGATCCTGCAAGCGCTTTCCCGAAAGCGGACCGAAGAAGGATTCCAAAACCGCTATGTGGTGAAACGCGACGAGGAATTGTTCGAACGTGCCAAGGTACAACGGGAATTGGCGCGGATTGAAAAGCTGCACCTCGCCGGCTACTTCGTGATCGTTTGGGACATCATTCGATTTTGCCGCGAGCAGAAGATCCTCGTTCAGGGGCGAGGTTCGGCCGCAAACAACACGGTTTCCCATTTCCATTGTCGCAGCCGAAACGCAATCACATGATTTCACTAGACAGCTCCCGAGGTCGAACAGTTGAATTTTCCACAAACGCATTCAGTAAAGCCTATTTTTATAGGCTTTAACATGAGATTTTCCTACAAAGCCTACTATTCTAGGCTTTAATTATACTTGCTTAAGGCCAATATTTGTGGGCTTTATTGACAAAATCAACGCTAAAGCCTAATATTATAGGCTATGAGCGATCTTCAATTCAAAACTCCAGAAGAATTGCAATCAGAACTGGGGCGACGGTTGCAGCGTCTACGTTTGTCGAGGAATCTCGATCAGAGAACGGCTGCGGAGAAAGCCGGGATAACGCGAGCGGCTCTGCAGAACCTCGAAGCAGGCCGAGGTTCGTCCGTGAAGACGCTTCTCAGGACGCTCAAAGCCTTGAACTTTCTTGAGGGCATCGAGATTCTGGCGCCTGAGCCTACTGTCAATCCGCTCGCGCTGCTAAAGACGAAACGCCTTCCCGAGCGCGCACGCCGTCCGAAGAAGTCAAAGCTGGAGAAACAGAATCCTTGAACATCCCTGTCATCGAAGTGCGTGCATGGGGAAAACGGGTCGGTGCGCTCGCGCGCGACCCGAGACTCGAGTACTACGCCTTTGAATATGCTCCGTCATGGCGCAAGCTCGGTATTGAACTCGCGCCGCTACAGATGCCGCTGTCCGACACGCGGCCGACCTTCATATTCCCTGACTTGCCCGAGGCCACGTTTCGACGTTTGCCCGCGATGTTCGCCGACGCGTTGCCCGACGATTTTGGCAACGCCTTGATTGACGCCTGGATGGCGGACCGTGGAACAACGAAAGCCCAAGTCACGACACTAGACCGTCTCGCCTATATGGGAAAGCGCGGCATGGGCGCGCTCGAATTCAAGCCAGCGCTAGGTTCGCATCGGGAGAGTGCCGAACCGCTCGAGATGAAATCCCTTGTAGAAGAGGCGAGGAAGGCGGTCGAAGGTGATCTCTCCGCCGACCGTCATGCCAAAGCCGCTTTAGCGAACATCATCCGAGTCGGCACGTCGGCGGGCGGCGCTCGCGCCAAAGCCGTCGTTGCCTGGAATCCAGAAACGAATCAGATTCGCAGCGGACAGTTTGACATGGCGACGGGATTCGAGCCCTGGCTTCTCAAATTCGACGGCGTCGGGAAGGATTTCGAGTTAGGAACGGGCGGAGATTACGGGCGTACCGAATATGCGTACTACAAAATGGCTACGCAGGCTGGGATCGTGATGTCTCCCTCGAGGCTGCTAAAAGAGAACGACCGTGCGCATTTCATGACGCGCCGCTTCGACCGTGACGTGATCGCCGGGATGACGGTCAAACATCACACGCAGACGCTTTGTGCCATGGCGCATTTGGACTACAAGCAAAAAGGCACACACACCTACTCTCAGTTGTTTATGACCATCTCTGAACTGAAACTGGGCGATGATGCACTGCGGCAGGCGTTTCTCCGGATGACGTTCAACGTGATGGCGCGCAATTACGACGACCATACGAAGAATTTCAGTTTCCTTCGCGAGCGGGAGGAAGGATGGGAATTGGCTCCCGCCTACGATGTGACACACGCGCACAATCCGCGGGGAGAATGGACGTATCAACACTTGATGAGCATCAACGGGAAGTTTGATGGGATTACGCGCGCGGACCTGGTCGTAGAAGCCGAGCGGTTCTCAGTACCGGGAGCCGCAGGGTTAATCGCCGACGTGCGCTCTGCGATAGGAAACTGGACAGAGCACGCAAAATCGGCCGGCCTAACTCAAAACAAGACCGAAGAACTGCGTCGAGATTTTCTCTTGCTTTAGTCCGAAGAGGGGGGCTCGTCAAGAATCAGTCGAACAACGTCGGCTGAGCCGAAAGATCCTCAGGCTCGAAGAAATTGCTGAGCCCTACACTCACCAAACGAAATCGCTGCTCTGGGCGGAGCAGGACGCGCTCTCGCAAGGAGAGGGCGATAGTCGTTAGCTCTTCACAAGAAGAAGGGGGCGAAGATGTGGTGTGGCTGCGAGTGAGGATCTTGAATTCACTGGTTCTTAGCGAGCCACGAGGTTCCTAGGAACCGATCAGCCCGTCGATGGGGTTAGGTCTTGGCTTTGTCCGCTGACGCGTCAAAGAAGGTCGTGACCGCATTGATGACCTGCGCCCCGTTTTTGGTCCAGTCATAAGTTAGCATTCCGGGGTTCCTGCACATCCGATCCGGCCAACGCCGGGGCCATGGAGACGACCGGCGTGGGGAGACGCCGGTCGCGCGGCGGCGCTGGCCGCGAACTCTTCCAGGGGGCTTGGGCGCCGTTGGGGAGTTCGATTTTCATTATAATTCTTATCAGTATCGAAGGAATCCGGTCCCTCCGTTTTTCCATTGTCGAACATGTAGGTTCCGAACAGGCTATCACTCTTTCCGATTGTCAAGTCCGCGCGAGAGGTAAGGAAGTCCTCGTTCGTGTTCTGAGGAGTGGAAAGCGTGAAAAGACCGGTATCGCCCATGACCGGACCGTTCGGAAGGGGATAGAGCGCCAGGTACGGCTCTACTTTTGGATCCACACTAACAGTACCTGAGGTTAGATGTCCGGTGCGTGCCGCGGCAGAAGGCACAATGTCCACCGTTGCTGTTGAAAGCAGCTGACGAATTCCTTCGTAATCGCCAAAAAGAAACAACTTGCTTTTGATCATCGGCCCTCCAGCATCGGCTCCGAACTGATTGCGCCGGAATGGGGGGGGATGGAGTTGTGTCAAAGAAGTTGCGGGCGTCAAAGGCGCTGTTGCGTAGAAACTCATAAACAGAGCCGTGTAGCTCATTTGTGCCAGAGCGCGTAATAGAATTGATCACTCCTCCGGACGTCCTGCCATAACTGGTTGGCGCGCAGTTTGTTACGACAGAGAATTCCTGAACCGCTTCCACGCCGAGCAAGACACCGAGAACGCTGCCGGGCCCTCCGTTGGAATAATCGTTTATGCTGATCCCATCGAGACGGTAGTTGTTCCCTTGTGGCCGCATTCCGCCGATGCTCAACTGCATCCCGAGACCGCGGTTTGCCCGTTGATTATTCAGACCAAGCGGATATTGATCCACGCCGGTAACTCCCGGTTGCAGCAGTGCCAGAGTCGTCCAGTCGCGCCCGTTCAGCGGCAATTCGCGAACGGTTGTGGAGTTCTCGGTTGCTTCCAAGGTTGAACTGGCCAATTGGATAGCGGGCGGTGTGCCTGAAACCTCGATTTTCGTCTGAACCTCGCCTAGGTTTAGCGTGAAGTCGATTATCTGCTCGGAGCCTACCGTCACAAAAACGCCTGATCTCAAAACCGTTTCAAATCCTTCCTTGGATGCACTGATCGCATACGTGCCAGGCACCAGGTTCGGAGCCGTGTAGATCCCGTCGTTGTTAGCGTTTACGGACCGGACGATAGCCGTCTCGGAGTTCTTAACAGCGACCTGCGCTCCCGCAATTGTACGTCCGGAGCGGTCTATCACACTCCCCGAAATAGTCCCTCCAGCGACCTGTGCGAGGCAAGCACCGCCGGTCACCAGTACGATTGCTGTGACGCACGCGACCGTTAAAGAAATCGAAACAAAAGGAGCGCGGGTTGGGTTTAGAGGCATCTCAACGCTCCTTCTTGGACGGATTCACCTCACACTACGCCTCCCAATATCCTGGTGGCAATATTTCCAACAAGGCAGCTCTTACTCCAGCGCCTTGGGACAGCAGGGCTATTTCGGGCGTAATGTGCCGCGCGGTTTCGGCGCTACGCAATACGGCAGATGAGAATCATACTCCTAGCCCATTTCGATTCCGAAATGGAGGGGGTGGTCTTTCGCGAGACCAAGGTAATCCGCAGTTTCGTTAGTGACGAATGTGAGGCCGCCGGACGGAGAAGCGTACGCTGTCACAGCTGCAGGCAGAATTCAGCGTTGTACGGAATTGTGTTTCGGGCTGTTCGAGCGAGCTAGCGGTGCGACCCTCGAAGCTCGTTTTGCTCTTTAATGCCGCCTTTTGCCGCCGCGACCAATCGCTAAGTTATTAGAGGGAAACAAGGTGACTGGAGCGGGCGATGGGAATCGAATTGCATCCCCAAATCAAAAGTCTTGCGTTTTGATGGCGTTGCTGCCTGCAACATGAGTCAATTGGAGCCAAATGGAGCTAAAAAGCACTAGTGTGGAGTCGAGATGTGGCGCGGTGGTGTAGGTACGGCCTCGGTTGCCGGCCCTTTCGTTCGCCGGTGCCTCACTAGCCTCACCATGCTTCCGTTTCCACATCCCGCTCATCGAACCGGATGGGCGGATTTCCCGCTTCCGGCTCTCGGAGAAAGGTTCACGATGTCGCCCCCCGGGAGATGGCGCGGCCGCCGGCTAAGGCGGACTAGACCCAGCACGTTGTGTAGGGAGACCCTCGAAAACCGCTTGGTCCCCGACATCACTTTGTGCTTGGCACACAACCACTGACGTAGCCTTTTGCAGGCATGGTTTTCCACCGCGCTGTAGGCATTGCTGACTGGCCCTAGACAGAAGTAGTTGGCCCACCCAACCATTGTGCGGTTGAGTTTCGCTACCACTATCTCCTGGTCCAGCAGAGTTTGATCCCGTCCGGTCGTCTCGCTAATCGCCTCGCAGACGCGGATCACCCGCTTCTTCGAGGGAACCGTACCGATGTACGCGCGCCCTGTCTTTTGCTAATAGCACCGACCAAACGTGTACCCCAAAAAGTCGAATTCCTCTTCCGGCAGTTTACAGACCCGCGTCTTCGTTTCATTCACCGTCAACTTCAGCTTCGTCATGATGTCTCGCATCCTAGCCAGCATGGCTCCGTCGACGATCCGTCGAGCCACCGACTTTAGGAGATCGGAATGTGGAATCGAATCAAAGTAGCCGCTTAAATCCGCGTCTACAATTTGTCCATGGCCAGTGTTGAGCAGCTTGTGGACATGCCTCACGGCATCCAATGCGCTGCGGTCTGCCCGATAGGCGTACTGTTCCGGCTGCAAATCGGCCTCGAAGATCAATGTCGTAAAAAGGATTCTGACCAGCGCCGCCGCAGCGTAACATTCGCGAGAGTTCAAAAACAGAATCCGAGATGGAATACAAGAAAAGGAGAATCACTCCACGCCATTGATCAGAATCGATGCTGTTGAAGGAAGAACCCAATCCGATGTGACGACTCTCCTCGACGCGGTCCACAGGGCCGTTGTGAAGGCGTTTCATGTCCCCGTGCGAGACCGTTATCAGGTCTACCAAGCCCATGCCAAAGGGTTCTCGGTCATTCAAGACTCCAAGTGATCTCTTGCCCGTGTCCGTGTACCCGCGGTGTACCTCACTTGGGCGAATTTGCTGTTTTTATCGTTTCTCGCGTTTAGTAGAATCAGTAAGTTACGCGGAATCAGTGGGGCTCAGAATTCCGACTCCCCGCCTCCACCACTCTTCGCTCCTCGCGGCAAATCCAGCCACGGAAGCCGTGATACGATGCACCTACTTTTCCGTCAAGCGGGGATTCCGATGCCTCCGAGAATCTGGGAAATCACACAGAGATCGTCTGTCTTGTCTCGATCCCGGCGCAACCTGTCGAAACGGTCTTTGCTCCTTTGCTTTGGACTAGCGCTTGTAGTCTTCGCCAGCCCCTTTTCCGCATACGCCAACGAAGCAAAGCGCGACGTGCCCTCGCATGTGCCTCCCAAACGTTCTTCCCAGATCCACGACGGATTCGGAATCAACTCAGATTTGCCGCGTGATCCGTATTTGCCATGGAATCGCCGCTGGTGGACACGCATGTTCGACGCCGGTTTCAAGTGGATTCGCATCGGGCAATACGAGAACAGCTCCGACTGGACCAGTTGGGACTGGGTGGAACAGAAACGCGGCCTGTTTTCCGTACCCCAGCAGGTGGACGATTACGTGGACTCTCTCGTCGACAACGGCGTGCTGATTCAGGTCCAGCTTTTGTATGGCAACGCGATGTACACCGCGCCGGTTGGTAAGCTTCCGGACGTCAGCGTTCCCGAGCCGGGTTCCTTTCACAACCCGGATCGCAGTCTCTATTCCGTTTACTG
Organism: uncultured Acidobacteriota bacterium; assembly: GCA_963832615.1. Classification (GTDB taxonomy): domain Bacteria; phylum Acidobacteriota; class Terriglobia; order Acidiferrales; family UBA7541; genus Acidiferrum. The sequence goes on along the minus strand of CAWHVA010000021.1, from coordinate 202,693 downwards.
GCCTCCGAAAACCCCTGAACAAATCGCGGCATTCAACCGCTATGTCAAATGGATGATGCAGCACTTTCGGGGTCGCATTAATTATTGGGCGCTATGGAACGAGCAGGACATCGATTATTGGAACCCCGTTCCCAATCCCGAAGACTACGGCCGCCTGCTCAAGTCCTTTGTTCAGGTCGTCCACGAGACCCAATCGCAAGCGAAGGTGATTTATGGAGGACAGGCGGAGCCGTCGCGGGAATTCACCCAGCGCGCTTTGGATACCTGTCAGTGCGCCTCGGGAATCGATGTCTATGCCTATCACACCTACCCGGGCTACGGTCAGAATCTGCAGCCAGAAACCATGGACTCTGGCGCGTATCTGCTCCAATCTCCAAAAGCATTGCGAGAGCTGGTATCGAACTATCCTGGGGTTCGTCCGGACATTCGTTTTTTTGACGATGAGTTTAACTCCATTCCCTCCTGGCAAGGCTCTGACGAATCTGTCCAAGCTAAATATGTTCCCCGCGGTTTGCTATACAATTTAGCTGCGGGAGTCAAAACCTTTACCTGGCTGCTCACCGCCGCTCCCGACGGCAACGAGTATGACGACTTCGGCCTGATCCACGGACTCACTTATCAGGAAACGGATTTCAGTCCGCGGCCAGTGTTTAGCGCTTTGCAGAACACCAACGCGCTGTTTTCCGACACAAAATTCGATCCCTCGATCCAAGTCCACATCGCCGACGATCAGACGCGCTTTCGCGCCGAATATCCCTTCCTTGCCTATGGCTTTCGCTCCGCGAATGGGAAAGCGATCGTCGCATACTGGCTGGCGGGCCACAGTTATCCGGGGAATGCTTTTCCCCCGCTCTATTCGGAACTCTCGCTGAAGAATACGGGCATCGAGCATCCCGTTTTGATCGACGTGGTGTCGGGAGAGATCAAGCCGCTGACGTGGAAAAGTGGCACAAAGGATGTCATCGAGGCGCTACCCATTCGCGACTCGGTGATGGCCATTGCGGATGAAAGCTACTTTGACTGGCCTGTACTGCCGGAGACTCCGACTCTGCTGGGTCTCAGCTCAAGCGGTAATGCGATCAAACTCGCTTTTGCGATTTATGGAGGAGAGGCCACCGGAATCGTTGTGGAACGCCAAATCGTCGAGCGTTCCGGTGACCGCGGAAATTGGCAGAGGGTTGCCAAGCTACCCGCGGGAACGACAGAGTACACAGATTCCGGCGTTTCCAAGGGCCAGCACATTGGATATCGAGTGCGCGTCTTCAACGACTCAGGGGAATCCGCGTATTCCAACGTGGCAAGAATCACTTACTAAAAAGAGGAGCTAGCCAGGTGGCAAAACTCGCGATCGCCGGTGGGAGACCGCTTCGCCGCAAGCCTTTTTCGCCTTGGCCGGTGCACTCGAACCGCGAGGCCCGGTCGCTCCTGCAGGTTCTACGCTCAGGCAACTGGGGCGGATACCCTTTTCCCAATGCTCATGCCAGCGCTTTTGCCGAGCGCTTCGCAAAGTTTCACGGCGCAAAGTACGGCATCGCCTTGGCCAATGGCACAGTGGCCATCGAAGTTGCCCTGAAAGCCATAGGCATTAAACCCGGGGACGAGGTCATCGTTCCTGCCTACACCTGGGAAGGAACCGTTGGTCCGATCTTGCTACACAACGCGGTTCCCGTCTTTGTGGATGTGGATCCGGACACGTACTGTCTGGACGCTCGCCTTGTCGAGCAGGTCTTGACCTCCAAGACACGCGCGATCCTCCCGGTGCACCTGGCCATGAACTTCGCGGATCTGGACGCGATTCTGCGCATTGCTCGTTCCCGCAAAATCGCGGTCATCGAAGACTGCGCTCATGCCCACGGCGGGAAGTGGCGCGGCAAGGGCGCCGGCGCCACCGGGGACGCCGGCTGCTTCAGCTTTCAATCGAGCAAGCTCCTGAGCTCCGGCGAAGGCGGCGCGCTCATAACCAGCAACCTCGAAGTCTACGAGCGCGCCCAGTCCTATGTGAACTGCGGCCGCGCCAGCGCCAGCGACAAGTTCCGGCACCGCCTTGTTGGCTTCAACCATCGCATCACCGAATTTCAGGCCGCCGTCCTCGAAGCGCAACTGGAGCGCCTGCCGAAGCAGGCCAAAACGCGACAAGCCAACATGGAGCACTTCGAGAAGCGGCTTCGCGGCACACACGGCTTAGCCTTCTTGAAACGCGACAAGCGCATAACGCGCGTTGCCGCGTATCAGTTCGTCTTCAAGTATCTGGCCGAGCACTTTGCGGGAATTCCTCGCGCCGCCTTTCTTGCAGCGCTGGAAATGGAAGGCATACCATGTGATGGTCTCTTCTATGAACCGGTCTACCGGAGCGCCCTGTTTCCCGTCCATCCCGCAGAGTATCCCGCGCTAAGCTGGGGCCGCGCCGAGCCATTAGACCTGAAAGCGCTCTATCGCTGCCCAGTCTCTGAAAACGCCGCCTACCGTGAAGCGGTCTGGCTGCCGCACCATATTTTCCTCGGCAACCGCAAAGACACGGACGACATCGCCAACGCGGTGCTAAAGGTCTGCGAAAATATCGGCGAGCTCCGTGGCCTTCAGCACCCAGCCATCGCTCGCAAGAACATGAGCCGCGCCGAGCGCCCGCGCGTCGAAAAACGCCAGTGGTGAGGTGTACTCATTCTCGGTCAGCAATCACTGCGCTGGCACTTAAGCTCATCCGCGGCATCCTTCGTAGGCCGACGATTAAGATCCGCGGACGGGTAGACACGATATTCGCGTCTTGTTCGCCACCATAACCCAACCGACTCACTAATATTTGATACGCCTTCACTGTTCCATTCATACCTAGCTCCGCGTATGGGCGGGCCTGCTTCTGAGCGCTATTTATAGAAAGTGTTGAACGATCGTCGCCGGACGCCGGAACCGGAAGCGGCCAGTGACCGGACCAATTCCCTATCGGAGGACGGATAGATCGTTGAATCTGATGAATTAATCCCAAGCCAGTAGCTGCTTGACCCATCGTGCACATCGGGAGTAGACGATGCCTCGACGAGAACACTGCGCTGATCACTTATTGCTCCTCGGCGAAATGTTGGACGCGGCCACGCAGTATGTCGCCCTCTGTGACACATCCTTAGAGGACGAGGAGACGCGATGGTCGAACTCGCGTATGAGCAAATCTCCTCTCTTCAAAATCACCTCGGAAGACTGAGCAAGAAGTTGGACGAGTTGGACCACCGGGTGCGGAACAAATTGGCGCAACTGAGCGAGCGACCAGGGCCACAAACCAAGCGGCGGTCTGCGAAAGGCGCTGGCAACTAAGTCTCGGCGGCTACGACAGCGTAAAATTGCACACTTACAGGAAAGCCGCATCGCTGGAGATGCGGAATGCGCAACGATTTGGTCTCCAGGCATTGATCCTATTTTGCCGGCTTCGGCAGCTGCAAAATTTCCCTGATTTTATTTCGGTCTGAGACCTCTCGCGGACTTCCACCGTGGCGTTCCAGCCATTTCGTAAAATCCATCAGCTTCACCTCATGTTCCACCGGCACATTGGTGACGCGCACTCTGACCGGATTCAATCCTTGCGCGATGCCCACCACCCATTCATTTCCGCGAATGGCCGCCAGCCCCAGAGCCACGGCCTCATACAAGGTTGCGGCAGTGACCTCGACGGTATGCGAGACACCTTCCATATCCTGAATAGTGACGCGGCAGGAGCGCACGGGCATAGCGAGGGGAAGATATCATATTCGCTTTTTGTTCGCCACAAGAGAAGATGGACTCTGCGGGGGACATAGCCCAAGAAAGCCTAGCAGGCGCTGATGCGGGTCCTTCCTGCTTCGTTCAGGAGTCAGTTCTACACAAGACGCCAGGTGTGCGCCGCTACCGAGCTTATCGCCCCGCCCTCTTGGTCTTCGCCGTGACACTTACCGGCTCCGGCAACGAAAAGGCTGCCTCCACCTCGTCAGGGGATTTCCAAAATCGCCGAAGCTGTTCGGGAGAGTTAAAGAGGTTGGTGCGATAGGTCGTCTGCTCCGACGCTGGATCGTCGGAAGCCGCCACGATTTTCCGCCAGATGACGGCGCGTTCCGACACCCATGCGGCCTGTTCCTCCCGCGTTGTCTTCGTATGCAGAAGCAACGCGGCGAATAGATGATCGAGGTCGTTTTGGGTCAATTTCTCCATAGTTGTTCCTTGATCGGCTGGGCTGGAGATGCTCAGCGCTCGAGGGCCTGGAAGGAATCTCCAAGCACCACGCAAGTCTTGTAGCACATCGCGGGCCACTTGTTGTAGGTCGGTCATATATATATGATGCGGGTTCCGTCGCCTCCGGCTGCATGGAAAAATGGCAGCCAAGGCGTTCGCCTTTCTTCAGAATTTGCTAATCAAGGCATTCTCTATCATATTAGATATGTATAGCATAGCTTAATTATTTAATATAAATACTACACGATCAATATACGCGAGTGCACAAGAACCGCAGACAGGCAACATCGACTGGCAATAGTCACCCGTGGACACCATCGAGAATCCGTCTATTAAAACTGGCCGAGCGAGTTCACACCACATGCTATTCTTCATCGTCTTAGACCGACGATGGCCAAGAAACAAGCTCGCGCACGCAGCGCACCCCCCAAAGAGACGGCGCCCGCTCGACTACCAGCGCCGCTCTCGATTCCTGCAGAGGCTGCGCTGAGTTTCCTGAAAGATACCAAAGGCGCGGTAACGTGGACCGTTTCGGAACTAGCCGCGACCCTAAAGATCGCCCGCAGCGATGCCAGCCCGAGTCATCGCCCTGCTGCAGGCTCAGGGATATGTCCAGCCGACCCGCGCCAACGGCGAATGGATGACGACTCCGTCCGGCGAAACTGTATCCGGCGCCAAGCAGCCTCGCTTTGATCGGGAAAGCGTCGAGCGTGCGCTCGATTCCCTGCGAGAACGCATCAGGCAGGCCAACAAAGACGCACAGTCCCCTTTCAAGATCAGCGGAGCAGTGGCCTTCGGCGACTTTCTGGTCAAAGATCGCGCCAGGGTTCAGGCCGCGGATGTGGGCATTCAGTTGGCCCGCCGGGGGGAACACGCGAGTGACCTGCAGTCCGCGTCCGACGCCCGAGAAGAACGCGCGTTCCTTCGACAACTTCGCGGAAGAGCCGCACTTCTGGCGCTCCGACCCTATGCCGGCTGGATGAAGAACCGGTCCAATCTGAATTTGCTGTAGGGCCAATGTGTGAGCCAGAGCCCTGCGAGGCTAAGCCTCGGCATGGCTAAACAGGTCGCGGAAAATGCAACGACGCGAAGGAAGAACTTTCCTCAGGCGCTGAAGCCCGTTGAGAGCGAGCACTTATGTCGGAGCTAAAGCTCCGACCCCCTAAAGAAAAGGCTTTTACGCAGGCTTGAAGCCGTGACTCACTTTTGTAGCACAACGTGTGGTGACGACTGCCCTGACCCCCTCGTAGGAAAGATGGGCTTCGCGGTGACTACTGCCCTGCCCCTTTTGCGAGGGCGATCGGCTTGGCGGAGAGGATACCTTTACCTTCCTTAATGGTGATGAATTGATTGGGCTTGATGTTGGGGATGGAATCTTTCTGGCCGCTGGGCCAGACGATTTCGAGATTCGCGGTCTTGCCCTCGTCCGGTTTGCCGAGTCCGAAAGTGACTGGCAGTTCGCTCTGCGATAGATAGCTGGAACCGCTCTTGACCATCGCAAACAAGCGCGTGCCTTTGTTGGTGGTGAGCGTGAGCTTGGCGCCGATCCCGTCGCGATTCGAACGCGTGCCGACTGTTTTCACGCGTAGCATGTCGTTCTGGTTGGCGTTGTCGTTGCGCAGCAGGCGCGCGGGGCCATTGTTGGCGGTGATCGCGAGGTCCAGGTCACCGTCGTTGTCGAAATCGGCGTACGCGGCGCCTCGACCGACGACCGGCTTTTGGAGGGCGCGGCCCAACTTCGCCGACACATCCTCAAATTTCTTGCCGCCCTTGTTGCGGTAAATGCCGGCAGGCTGGGCGTATCGCACCGTCGGCTGCACGACGCTGATATCGTCGGAAACGTGGCCATTGGCCGCGAACACGTCCAACAGTCCATCGAGATCGTAGTCGAAGAAGAAGGCGCCAAAGGTGAGCGACTGGTTGGTCATCTGGCCCAGGCCGGATGTGGGGGCCTCGTCGGTGAAAAGGCCAGAACCATCGTTGCGATAGAGGGCCATGCTCTCATTCGTGAAATTGCCGATCAACAGGCCTTGGCGGCCGGAATTATCGTAGTCGCCGGCGTCGGTGCCCATGCCTGCGCGCACGCGGCCTGAGTCGCTGAGGGCGATGCCAGCCAGGATGGCGGCGTCGGTGAAGGTTCCGTTGTGATTGTTGTGGTAGAGCTTGTTCGGCTCGGTGTCGTTGCTGACAAAGAGGTCCATCCAGCCGTCGTCGTCATAGTCCAGCATTGCTACGCCCAGGGATTTGCTGGTTGGATCATGCAATCCGGCGCGCTGGGTGACGTTTTCAAACGTGCCGTCGCCTCGATTGTGGAACAGCGTGGCGCTCTCGCCTTTGAAGGTTTGCGGCGTGCAATAGGATTTGTTCTTGTTGTCGAGCGAGCAGTATTGATCGGTTTCGATGGACCAAGTGATGTAGTGCGTGACGAACAAGTCGAGCTTGCCATCGTTGTCGTAGTCGAACCAGATGGCGCTGGAGGAGAAACCTGGATCGGCTACGCCGGCCTTTGCGGTGACGTCGGCGAATTTACCATTACCTAGATTGTGATAGAGATGATTGGAACCGACGGTGGTGAGGTAGAGATCGTCGAAGCCATCGTTGTCGTAATCGCCGACTGCGCAGCCTTGACCGTAGGTTTCGACGGCCAGGCCGGCTTCCTTTGTGACGTCGGTGAACGTGCCGTCGTGATTGTTGTGGTAGAGAGCGGGAAAGGACTTGCCGACGGATTTGTGGCCGGACCAATCCATGGAATTGACGAAGAAGATGTCTTGCCAGCCGTCGTTGTCGTAGTCGATGAAGCAGACGCCGCTGCCCATGGTCTCGGGCAGATATTTTTTGCCGAAGGCGCCGGAGTTGTGTTTGAAGCGGATGCCGGCCTGGGTGGTGACGTCGGTGAACTCGATGGGGCCGGATGGGCGAACTGGCGGAGCGGGCGTTTCCGCAGCCGAAGGCGGCTGGGAGGAGGAAGCGGAGGGAGAATGCGCTGGAGGTTGCTCGGCCGACTGCGGCGAAGCAGACGCAGCGGGTTGCGCGGGAGGTTCATTGGAGGGCTTTTGCTTACAGCCGTTGAGGAAAAAGAAGGCTTCGAGGATCAAGAAAGGACAAACCAGCCTTCGTTTTTCGAGCAAGAGAGAGATTCCTTTCGGTTACACCGTGAAATTATGAGAGCTGCTATTTTAACTCAGGCGTCGGGTAGAGAGTTGTCTGCACCTTTCCCGTGGCTTACGGGGACACCGACAAGAGTGTCGGTGCTACTTTAACTCAGGCATGCACCGGCGCGGAGACTGTGCGGCGCGAATCCAGCCACATTTCCAGGAGAAGGGCGGTCGGGCCGACCAGGAAAAGCGCGTAGAACGGTGCGTAGATGACCTGATTCAGCCTCAGGATCGTTTCTACCACGGCGACGAGGAATACGACGAGGCACTGGCCTCGCTTGGTACGGACGGTGGTCTTGGGGTCGGTAACCATGAAAAAGATGAAGAGCTGGTACATGGGACCGGTGATGGGGGCGATTTCTGACTGCCAGGGGCTGCCGGTGATCCAGCTGCGCAGAAACGCGAATGCAAAAAATGAGACCACGTAGGTGGCGGTGATGTGGAAGCGGCGAACTCGCCAGACGATGACCGCGCCCAGACACCAGATGACGATCATGGGCAGGAGATAGTTTCCCCACTGGATGCTGAGGCTGGCCACCGTTTCGGGCGCGAGAAAGAGCAAGACGGAGATGCCGAAGTTCGAAGGGTTCCATATGTGGCGGCCTTTAACACGCAGCACGTACTTGGACATGATGGAAACGATGCTGCAAATCGCGTAAGGCCAGAAGGCGGGGGAGCGAACGAGAATTCCTACGCTGATGCCGGTGATATAGGCGCTCGCGAGATTGGGGAATTTGCCGGTGAAGATGCGGCCGAGGATGAGTTCTGTGAACAGGCTGGCGATGATAGCGAGAAGCGTTTTCTTGTAACTCTCGAGGATGCCGAAGGAAAGATGGCCGGCGAGAAGGATGCAGGTGATGAAGGCCGGAGCGAGATAGCGATTTTCGACGCTGAAGAAACGCTTCCACGAAGCCTGGGGAAGCGGCGGCGAGGCTAAGGAGACGGCCGGCGAGCTGCTCATGAGGGCTCCTTGATTTTCTGAATCTGGCCGGGAACGGGCTTTTCGATCGTTTGCGTTTTTCCGGAGGGCCAGCGGATTACGGCCTTTTCCATTTGCGGAAATTTTCCGAGGCCGAAGTGCAGGCGGCGCTGGTTCTGGGCGGCGAAACCGCTGCCGCCGGAGACTTCCTGGACTTGATGCTGACCGTTCCAGAAGAGCGTGACTTGCGCGCCGATCGCGCTGCGATTGCTGCTCGTGCCTTCGAGCTCGAATTCGATCCACTGATTTTCCGGGGTGACCGTGTTCTTGTAGATGAGCAGTGGGCCGCGCTCGTTCGCCACCACCACATCAAGCACGCCGCGATTCGATAAATCGGCCAGAGCGACCGCTCGGCCGTCGTAAGTATCGGTGACACCCACAGCTTGAGCGACATTGACAAATTTTCCGGCGCCATCATTCAGCCACACGCGCTTAGGCTGATAGCCGGACAGGCTGCGGCCTTCCATCGCGGGCCAGTTTTTGGCGTCCTCGATGATGGCGCTGTGGCCGCCGGCGATCTTGGAGAAGTCGTACCAGTAGCTGCGATTGCGGTCGAGAGAGACGTAGCCGTTGGTGAGATAGAGGTCCAGTGTGCCGTCATTGTTGAGGTCGCCGAATTGTGCACCGAAGCTCCAGCCGCCGAGTTCGACGCCAAAATCGCGCGCGAGGTTTTCGTATTGGAGCGTGTCGCCAGTTGTGCCTTCTTTGGGGACCCACAGATTGTTTCCCTGGATGAGCACTCCTTCCTCGGAAATGTTGGAGACGTAGACGGCGTAGCGGCCTTGATTGAAGATGTCGCCGAATGCAGCGTTCATGCCGCTCTTAGGAGCGAAGCCGACGCCGGTTTGCTCGCCAACTTCGCGAAAGCGCTTGCCGTCGTTGAAATATAGTTCGGAGACACCGTAGTCGTTGGCGACGAAGAGATCGGGATGGCCGGTGCCGCGCAGATCGGCGGCGACCGAGGCGAGCGACCAGCGGCGGCTTTCAATACCGAGTTTGGAGCTCACTTCCTCGAATTTCCCGTTGCCCAGATTGTGGAAGAGATATTTGCGGCCGCCATTTTTGGCGTACTCGAAGCTGTCGGGCATCATGCGCGTGTTGACGAGATGCCAGAGGTCCACGTTTTCGTTGTAGTAGCCGCCGATGAAGAGATCGAGCAGGCCGTCGCCGTCGTAGTCGAACCAGAGCGCGGTGTTGGCGTTCACCCAGCCCGGAAGGCCGGCTTGTTCGGAGACGCGGGTGAAGCCCTTGCCTGCATCGTTGTGAAATAGTTCGGGGCGGCCCCACTTGATGAGGAGGAGATCTTCGTAGCCGTCGTTGTCGTAATCACCCCAAACCGCGCCCATGGAGACGCCGGTGCCGGGCTGGTTGACGTCGGCGATGCCGAGTTCGCTCGCGACATCGGTGAAGGTGCCATCGTGGTTGTTGTGATAGAGAGCGTTTTTGGTGCCTTCGCCACTGTTGGTGACGTAGATGTCGGCCCAGCCATCGCGATCGAAGTCCACGATGGAAACCGAAGCGCCCATGGAGGCGACCTGCGGCATGATGTGGGCGATTTTGGAATCGAGCGTGGGGGCGTGATGGATGAAGTTGACGCCGGCCGCACGGGAGACTTCTTCGAGATAAAAGCCGTGGCGTGCCAGCGAGGTTTGCACGTCGAGCTTTGATTTTTCGGCCTCACGCCGCGCTGCCATTCGCTTGATGAAAATTGGAGAGAAGACGAAGCCGAAGAAAACGATGGCGAGAACAATTCTGGCGATTGGGATCCGGTTCACTGGCTAGGATCTCTCCTAAGCGCGTTCTGGAAGACGTCTGGAGTGAGGTAGCGCGTGTGGTAGTTCTGCCAGTCTTCGGGGTGATGGCGGTAGACCCACTCATCTTCCAGGCGGCCGGGCGGCGTGATGTATTCGTCTTTCGCGTGATAGGGCAGGGGCAGATTGGTCTTGGAGAAGGTGGTGTTGAAATCACCGTCCTTGATCCAGCCGTCGCCTGAGAGAACGAAATCCCGCTGCCAACCTGCGGGCGGCGGGGGCTGTTCTGCGAAACGTAAGGACATCTCGTCGCCGGAGGCCACGATAACGTAACGGTCGTCGATCTTGGTGAGCAGTTCGCGAACATCGCCGTAACGCGTGTAGTAACCGGTCAGATCGCGCCAGCGTTGCTTGGTGCCCAGGATCGTGTCGTAGTCGGGGATTTCCGGTGCGGGAGGGCCAACTTCCGGGCGATTGATGACGGAATAGCCGCGATAGTGGAGGTCCGCGAAGTTGGGATCGAGGCGTGTTGTTTTCACGGGCGCGTCGGGGAGGCCTCTGGCCCATTCGATGCAGTCCCAATAAATTTCGAGATTGGTTCGGAGGCGCACGCGGCGTGGAGTTCCGGGCCGGAAGATATTTGTGAGATTGAAGAGAACGGTTTTCTTGCGGCCCGCGGGAAAGCCGAGATTGGATTGCGCGACGGCCCAGCCGCCATGGCCGTCGGGAACTTCGACACTCATCCCCTGGGCGTGCCAGCGGTTGCCTTGGGTGATGGCGACGTTGAGCGACGATTCGGTGTCGTGGATGGAAGCTTGAGCGATCAAATAAAGCGGACCGGATTTGGGCGCGTCATCGCCGAGATCGACTTCGAGATAGTGATCGCGGGTAATGCCCTGGAATTGTCCCTGGCCGAAGGAGTCGAGAGCGTTTCCGTCCAGGGTGTCGACGATGGAGGTGACGTCCTTGCCGTTATCGTCGGTCGCGTGGGCGATTTTGTGGGGAGTTTCAACAATGGTGAAGCCTGGCTTTGGGGGCGGGATAGAGAAGCGTTCATCCACGAAGATTTCAGTGCCGGGAGGATGATCGACGGTCATCAGGCCGATGTAATCGTAGTAGTAGACCTCCCAAAGTTCAGCGGTGATGCGGAGGTCGTAGTAGCCGTCGTGAGGGACGAGCTGATCGCGGCGAATCTTGTACCACTCGCCGGTGGTGGCGATTTTTGCAGAGCCCAAAGTGTTGATGCGCAGACCGATGGCGGAACCCCAGGGAACGGCGTCCTTAACGAAGTCCATATGCTTGCCGTTGTAGGCGAAGAGGAACGGGCAGCTGGCCTTGAGGCGCTGCTCGGTGACGACTTCCTGATCGGCTTGCACGCCAAATTCGGCGCGGACGGTGCCATTGGGCCAGACTACGCGCACGACTTCGGCGCTGGTCTGGTTGCCTAGACCGAAATGGACCTGGGGTCCCTGGATCGGCTGCTTTTGCACGAGTAAGCCGGAGCGGATTTCGATTTCGCCGCCGACGCCGAAGGGATTGATGCGCTGGTCGCCGACAGCTTGCTTGGCGTGGGGGCGAACGATCTGCCAATGATAGTTTTTCGTGCCGTGATTGGCGGCCTGCACGGGTTGCTGGTCGACGGAAAAACCGAGCAGATCGAGGCGGCCGTTAGAGGTCAGATCGGCGACGTCGAGCACAGTCGCTGGCGTCGCGACGTGCTCCATGAGGACGAACCTGCGGTTTTCATCCGCGAGCCAAATCAGAGGGCGCAGCGTGCTGTGCGCCGGGTCCTGCGGAACTGGACTTAGAAGCATGTCGAGGCCGCCATTGTTGTCGAGATCGGCGACAAGCAGGCGTACCGCGCCGGACAGATAGCTGCCAGGGTTCGGTACACGAGCGATTTCCGAAACGGTCCAACGCTTTTGCTCGCTATAAGAGACGCTGGTAATTGCTCCGTCGGATTGAACCGCTAGCAGATCGAGAACACCGTCGTTGTCGGGATCGCCCACATTGATGGCTTTGATGGAAGCGAAACCGGTTGGCAAGGAGACTTCGCGGAACTGACCTTGCCGCTCGTTGTGAAAGATGTGCAGGCGCCCGTGGGCGTCGATGAGCGCGGCGTCGGCGTTGCCGTCGCCATCAAAATCGGCCCACGCAAATCCGAGCAGGCCAGAAACACCTGGAAAAGGATGGATGGGCGTGAAGGTGTCGTCTCCGTTGTTTCGCAGGACGAGTGGAAGGCCATCTTTGGCGCCGAGAACGATGTCGAGGTCGCCGTCGGCTTCGATGTCGACGGCCCATGCGCCGGTGTAGCTGGCGTTGGCGATGTCCTTCGGCAGCTTCGTCTTTGAAGTTACGTCGGTAAACTTCTTTGGATCATCCTGGCGCATCAGGCGAACGCCGCCGGCACCGGCGAGGACGAGATCGGTCTTGAAATCGTAGTTGAAGTCCATTTGCAGAACGCCATCGGGTGTTGGCGGAACGGTTGATGGGCCACCCGGGAACGGAAGCACCGCGCCCGTGGTGAGACGAACTTCGCGACCATTCGCTTCAGCGATCACCGGAGCTCCCGCGCTGCCCAGTGCGATTGCTCCGACCCAGTTCCAGTGGCTTGCGGCCGGAGTTGCGGTTGAAGTAGCGATCGGCTGCGAGGTGAATGCAAGCGCTATGTCCGCCGGTGCCGGCGCGAAAACGGGGCTTTCAAGTCGCAGAAAGTGAGTGAACGGCTCGGCCTCTTCGCCTGCCGGCGCTTTCAGAATGGCAAGGCTCTCGCGAAATTCAGGGACGCGCATCAACGTGTTGCGGAGAAAGGTGGTACGCGTCGCGGCTGAGCGTGGGTCTGGGCTGGCCGCTGCGGCTTTAACGGCTTCGAATTGCTGTTGAACTTCCGGCGGCCAGGAAGCAGACCGCGCGCCGATCTTGGCAATCGTGGATTGCAGTGTGGGGGTGTCGCCGCGTTTTGCGGCGACGCGGCTCAGTTCCAGAAAGGCAGCCAGGTTGTCCGGCTGAGCGACCAAGATCTTTTGGATCAGGTCCTGGAACTCGGCGTCGGCGTTCGGGCCACCTTGGCGCTCGATCTCTTCCGCGAGATTGTAAGCGGCGCGATAATTTCGGGGATTGATCTCGGTCGCCTTGCGCCAGTTGGCAATAGCTTCGGCGGAGTGGCCGCGGCTGCTCTCGAGAACTCCGAGCAAATCATAGATGTGATCGTTCTGGGGAGCCAAGGTCCGGCCACGCTCGAATCTCTGCGCGGCGGCGTCCAGCTTTCGTTGGCGCAGCGCAAGCACGCCCCAGTTCGCCCAGCCTGCGGGCTCGGGGGGAACCAGTTGCGTTACCTCCGAGAGTTTGTTTTCGGCGTGAACGTCGTCGCCGACCTGCAGAGCCGCTAAGCCTATATAGAAGGCGGAGACAGTGTCCGCATAGAGTTTCGAGGATCTGTCGGGCAGCTTGCCCTCCGACCCACATCCAACGCAGGACACAACGAGAAGCACAGAGAGAAGCAGAACCAGTATTGGCCGCGAGGCAATCGAACGTGTGCGCGTGGCCCGATGGGAAGAGGCGCGAAGCAAGGCGGTTCTAGTCCCTGCGTGCGCAGCAGATGGAGCATGTATTTTCATTTTCATGAAGGAACCGAAACTTTCCACAATGTGTGCTCCATTCTCCAACGACGAAACCTCAAGGGCAAGCCCGCTCAACAGCTTGACGTTGCCTCTTGCGATAGCTGCGCCTTTTGGCGATTGCGCGGAACCACAGAAACCCCACGCCAAGAAACGGCAGAAGATAGAGCAGCAAGTCCCAGCGCCCAAATCCCGGTGGGGTTGCTTCCACCTTGGAAGCTGCTTCACCGCCGCCTTGGGAACTCTCGACGACGAGACGCACGCGCCAGATTTCATCGGCGTCAAACTGCACTTCGGTTTTGAATTCGACCTGGCCGCGAAGTTTTTCACGCCACGCTGGATAGAAGACCTCGGCGAGACGTCCACTCTCGGGCTGGACGCCGATTCGAATCTTGAGGTCCGCAGGCACGCTGCCCCCCGGCGGGGGATCGACCAGCACAAAGAAGGGAGAGGGAACGCCTACATCCGGGTGGACCCAGAGCGAGACAATGCAAGGGCCGACGCGTTGATCGGTAATGATGGGAAAGGGCGGTCCGTTGTGCGCGGCGGCGGGAAGCGCCAGCGCCAGGAGGCAGGCAAACATGTAGCTGCGCAAGATTCGCATCGCGTATTTTTGCGACGTTCTCATAAAGTTGCTGCAGTTTCTCGGACGCAAAAAAACTTTCTTCTGGGGCTAAAGCCCATTGGGAGCACGTGGTTACGCCGGGGCTGAAGCCCCGGCCTCCTAAGGAAGAACCTCTTCCCACGCCACAAACGCAGCGTCCCAATTGTTAGCCGCTCATGAGCGTGGCGCGCATCTCCATCGGCTGCAACATCAGCCAAATCGACGAAGCCCAGATCAGCAGGCAAACCGCGGCCCAAGGTGCGAAGGCCATCATCGGGCGCTCGGCGGAATCTTCTTCCGCCAAGCGGTAGGCCACCAGCAATGAGCCGGCCAACCCCAGAATCAGAAACCCAAACTCCAGTGGCTGCACAAATCTCACCGGCAAGCCGGTCAGCGTCCACCGAGGTGCGCCAAGAATGCGAATGCCCAAATCGGCGAGAGCACTTTGCGTCACGGGAATGAAGGTGAGCAGGCCGGTGAAGAAATGGAAGCCGTAGTGGGCGAGCCACATCCCAAATCCCAGTGGGACCAGCGCGTAGCTGTACCGCACGGTGATGGGCAGGATCGCACCCCGACTGCCGCCTATGGTGCGCGTCAGCCAGGCAGCAAAGCTCAGCAGCATGACCGGCTCCACAACGAGTAAGAAAGCGAAGATCAAGCCGAGCACCGGAGCTTCATGGCTGACATTCAGAAGTTTGCCGAGCCAGTTTTCCAGCGCGTAAACAGGGCTGACCATGCCCAACGCGTTTAGCAGCGCGCCAAAGCTGAAGACGGTCGCGAGCGCCGCTAGGTCTTTGCGCCGCGAGAAATAGCCGATCCCGGAACGTAGCGGATCGACCATCAACTCCGCCGCGGGAACACGACTGAGAATGCCGATGTTGTGATGCGGGCAGGCGTGAACGCAGTCCAGACAAAAGGTGCAATCCATGTTCCCGACCTTGCGTGGCTGGAACAGAGCCAGTTCGCATCCTCGCTGGATGACGACCAGCTCGGACAATCCCTTGTAGGCAACCGGCTTTAGCCCGGCGCGGGCGGGCGAGCTCATCACCTTACGTGAGAGCCCGCGAGTGCCACGGATGCAGTCCTTGGTCTTACACGCGACACAAACATCCCCATCGCGCACCTGGACTTCCAGTGGAGAGAGTGTCGAGGCGATGAAATTGAATTGGCCGATGGGGCAAACAAATTTGCAAAAGGAAGCGTGCTTGAACACTCCGTCGACAACCAGAACGGCAAGGAAATACGCCACGATCAGCCAAGCGGTCCACCAAGGCGACGACCAGAGATCGAACAGTTCATACGTGAAGAGGATCAGCACGAAAAGCGCGACGGCCATCCACTTATTGCGGAGCCAAACCGGCCAGTTGAACCTGGGACGTAGCAAACGGCGCGCAGCATTGCGCACCGCCATGAACGGGCACGCCAGGCAGAAAAAGTTTCCGGCGCAAAGAATGATCAGGACCAAAGCGCCACGGAAATGGACCCAGGTAAGCACCGTGGCCAAATTTTTCGGCGCCAGACTTGGACCAACTAGTCCCTGAACGATCATCACGATGCTAACGAGAAGAAGAGGAATCTGCAGGAGAGTCCGCGAATGACGCCACAGCAGGAAGCGGCCCACGCCAGGAAATCTCAACAAATCGAAGGGTGCAGACTCAGGTAACGCGAGGGTCGGATTGGAAGGGGTAGACAACGTGGTCAGTTGGCCCGTACGGCGGGAACGCTGACTTGACGGTCGAGTTTGCGACCGTCGGCCAGTGTGATGTGAAAAAGCAGGGTCCAGTCACCAGCCATCGCGAAATCAATTTGGCCCTGGTAGCGTCCCGCTTCCAGCTCCTTCACTTGGCCGAAGGCCGGACTCATGCCGGGATGCGACATGTCTCCCTCAATGGCAATCTGGGCCGCGGCGACCGGCTTCCCCGCAATATCGGTCAATCGAATCGTCACCGTTGCCGGACCAATGCGAGTGGGCTGTAGGCTGATCTCGTGACGCAGCAAAATAGATGGCGACCGATCGGTTGATTTCGAACAACCGGCACAAGCCACAGCTACCAGGCACGCGAGGGAAATGACTCCGATTTCCCTCCAGCGCTCGCTGCGGCGCGTGACTAGGAAGCGCGGGCTGGAGCCTTCTCCATCTTCTTGTTCCACTCGCACGAGCACGCCGCTTGGCCCTCTTCTCCCACCGGTGGGAACATATGGTAGTACATGCCGATGACCATGGGGATGAACACGATGGTGTTGTAGAAGAAGTGTAGTTCCACGCGCGGGAAGAACAATTGCAGAACGCTGCACGGAACAGGCTTACCCCAGAAGTTGTGATGAGTCGTCGCTTGAATAATCAGCAGCAAGTGCTCGATGTGGTGCCAAAACTGGATCACCAAGGCTGCCGTCCACCACTTGCGGCCGGTCCCGGTAAAACCCTTACGCAGAACCCAAATGCCGACGAGCATGAACAATGCATACCCGTAGTGCAGCACTTCAGACTTGATCAGCCAGGGATACCACAGCCCGATAAGCCCGTTGGCCTTGGGGCGCGGCCATCCCATCACGAAGATTTGATATGCCTGGAACAGGTGCTCGCCCCAATGGAGCAACACAACGGCCATGAAAATCTGGAGCCCACGTTCGTGCCATTTGGTGTTGAGCTTCTCGTAGAAGCTCGAGCCTGCGTCCGCAGTGAACTGAGCGCTGTGGATGCTGGGAGCGGAAACCGCCATGAGAATAACCTCCGTGGCTCCTGGGAAGTCGGAAACCTAACAAGGATTAGTGCGCACTATCACACCGGGACGCGTTCCCGATCAATAGTAGATTCATACTAGTCCGCAGGCGCGGATCGGGCGTAGCGCCTTACTTCTCCGCACAAAATCTTCTCCTCCAAGACAGCTCATGGAATTAGATCATTGACGCCCGCAGGCGGCGCTGGGAGAATGCGTTTCGCTGGGCTTCGGAGGAACGCAAACTCATCGTTGCCCCTGTCCTGCACACTTCAGCTCCGGAGGCTGCTACTAAAATGTCAGAGCAAAGAGTTCTCGCGAATCAGAAGCAGATTTTAAAGAACCAGAAATCAATTCTCGGCAACCAGGGACAGATCAAGGCCAATCAGGAAACGATCAAGAAAAATCAGGCCGCTATTTTGAAAAACCAGAAGCAGATTCTGGCGGCGGTCAAGAAGTAACAGCCCGCACCGAGTGAGGCTTGGCCCTGGCCAGTTAACGCGCTCTGGGTGACTCCCACGTACTGCGAACCGCGCCGCGATGCGGGCGATCTTGTGCGCGCGGTGGCGCGAACCCCGCAGGATTGGCAGAATGCCTGGGACACCTCGATAGCCCGAGGTGCCTTGGTTGAAGGAGCCTGTTTGTGACCGCGCGCGAAGATGATCTGGCGGCGATTGCCGCTCAAGAACGCGAACTGCATTTCACACGGTTCGATGAGGATGCCGCGTGGCACCTGGGGGCGCGCTTACGGGAGATGGCGGCGCGAAAGCTCGTGCTGGCGATTGATGTCCGGCGTTTCGGGCAGCCATTATTCTACGCGGCGCTTGCCGGAAGCACACCCGACAATGCCGAATGGATCCGCCGGAAGAGCAATCTGGTAGCACGATTTCATCGGAGTTCCTACGCGATCGGCCTGGAGATTGGCGCGAGCGTCTTCGAAAAATATGGATTGCCTATAGCGGACTTTGCGGCGCACGGCGGGTCGTTTCCGATTCGCGTGCACGGCGCGGGTGTCATCGGTTCGGTTACCGTGTCAGGCCTGCCGCAGCGAGCAGATCATGAGCTTGTCGTTGAAGCACTTTGCGGACAACTGGGCAAAGACTATGCAAAGCTGGCTCTAGCGGCGCCCGCTGCGTGAGTTGCCTCTCCGCGATCCGCGACCCATCCTTGCTTGAAACAAATTCCACTTTGGCGGGCTGCTCCGTCAGAACTCCAGGTGCACGCGCAGCGTGGGAGCAACCACTGGGCCACGATCGCGGTTATAGCCGGGATGGTCGACATACTGGAACCCGACTGCCGGATAAAATCCCCGCCAGACATGCATGGTGTAGTAGGTCTCCACGATATTTTCCCGGCCGTAGGTGAGCCGGCCATCTCCCAGCAGAAACCCAAGGCCGCCCAGCGCCAAATATTGTTGATGGTCGCGTGAAATGCCGTTGGACACGAAGACGAGGCCGGCGCGGTCGAATTTCCTGCCCCAGCGCCTTCCGCTCGCGCCCACTCCGATCTCATTGGTCTGATCCACCTCGGTATAAGCGTACGATTCGTGGCGTCCCTCGTTCCATCCCCAGCGTCCAAATACCCCAAACCACTTGTTCAATGGCTGTTCGAAGTTTACGCCGAATCCGTACTTCACCGTTGTCTGCAGCGGATGCGCGGTGATCTCCGGAATGGGCGTGAGCCCCGCGAGAAAATTATCGATCGCCGTTCGGTAGTCGCCCATGTTGGCGTGGTTCACGAAGGTCAACAGTCGCAATACACCTTCGGGCCGATGCAAGAGCCCGCCGCGAAGTTCCAGCTCCGCATTCTCGGCGCGCGCGCGGCTCAAATCTGCGTCCAGATGAATGCCATTGGCGACCTTGGGCATCAATGCCTCGGCGAAACGTACGATCACGTGGCGGTTGTGATGGTATTCGGCCATTGCCGCGAATGTGAATCCGCGCGTGTCCGCGGCGTAGTCGTACGCACCGTTGTTGTCTACCGTCCAATTCATAAACTGAAAATTGCTGTCGGTGCCGTAGGTATTGAGATCGAAAAAATCCGCCATGCTGAGTTTGCCGAAACGTATCTCAATGCGCCGCTCCGGAAGCAGGCTGAAGAGCGAAAATGGGTTGCGATCGGCTGGAGCACGTTCGTGACTCAGGGGAATGATTTGGTGCCACATCAAACGCGCGATGTACGGGGCCTTGCCGAGCGAAGGATTTCGCACTACGTCGAGGTTTAGGAATCCGGCGAGACCGAGGGCTTCGCCAACGCCATGTCCGCCAGTTTCCTGGACGTCGCAAAGAATCTCCGAGGTGCTCGTGAGCCGGAGTCCTGTGAACAACGTGAGCACGCGGGAGGTCGCATTCTGTGCCTCGGCCGAAAGACTATTCTTTCCCGAATACGGCGAATGAAATCCCGGGTGCCACTGCGAGATAAAATTGGCCTGGCCGGAGAGCCACAATCGGTCCGTTTCCGGATGCGGAAACATCACTGGCAGCGAATCAGGATCGGCGCTTTCGCCCGGTGGGTCAGGTTCCCGGGGCTGATTTGGCGCGGCACTTTCTTGCGCCGAGGCCATCGGTACCCTCAGGAAAGAGAGGGCCGCCAGCAGCAGGCACGCGCGCCAGGCAAATTTCAGCTCGATCCTCAACATGCTCCAGTTCCCCTTAAGAACGACCGGTTGCCGCAAAGCCCCTGGCGCTGAACGAAACTCTCACGGTAAGGCGCTGCTCGTTACAGCGCGATGAACAAGAGACCACAGGCCTCTCTGTCGACAAACTGCCGGTAGTTAAACATGCTAAACTATATTTGTAAAGCATAGTTAATTACGACTCGCGGAGTCTGTTGGCTGCGGCGCCGTCCGGCAGGCCTCTCACGGTTGCAATGCGAGGTTCCTGTGCACTACTCTGCCTCGGGTCTTTCTTTTCTGCCAAAAAGTTCTGATACCATACCCCCTTAGGGTAGTCAAGGATCATGTCACACACGTCCAGAGAAAAATTAGATCTCGTCAACCGCACCAAAAAAATTGTCGGACAGCTGGAGGCAGCGCTTCGCGCATTGAATCAGGATGAGCCTTGCGCCGAGGTCCTCCAGCGGCTTTCCGCCGCGCGCGGCGCAATCAACAGCCTGATGGCGGAGTTGATGGAGGATCACATCCGCAACCACATGCCGCGCAATACAAAGTCCGCAGGCGAAGCCGCCGACGACGTCATTCAGATCGTGCGCACGTATCTGAAGTGACCCGCCACTTTGTAAAGCAACTTGGGGTATGGTATTGGCGTCGCAAACGCTGGCAGATGCAAACTGAGGAGCTTCCGGGTGATAAGGATTCTCGTAATGATCGCGCTTGGAACTGTCCTGCTCGCACCGGCGCGCGCGCAATCCGGACCTGAGGGCGGCGGCCATGAGCTGCAGATCTGGACCGGCGGGGGCCACGGCATCAATGGCAGTGCCTCGGATACCGGCGTTTGGAACCTGGGCTTGCGCTACGGCTGGATTCTGACGGATCCGGTCGCGCCGGGTCCATTGCGTGGGCGCTTCGAATACGCGGTCGATGTGGTGCCCGTCTTTTGGCTGACACAGAAAACCGGCATCGCATATGGATTCGGCCTGAATCCCTTCGCGCTCAAATGGAATTTCGTGGAGCACCACAACATTGCGCCGTACATCGATCTTGGCGGCGGCACGCTCTTCACCAACCAGCAAGCGCCTCCCGGAACTTCCCGCGTAAATTTCACCACGGGCGGAGCGATCGGGGCGCACTTTCTGAAGAGCAAATATAACTGGAGTGCTGAAGTCCGCTTCATGCATATCTCCAACGCCGGTATGACCACTCCTAATCCCGGCATCAACACCATTCAGGTGCGGCTCGGTTTTGGCCGATTCACGCAGCCCGAATAGAAGCGCCGAGGCGCGAAGTCGCGCACGCCGTGAAACCCTGGCATTTATCTTCACATCTCACTACCATGCTGTACGTCCAAAAAGCGGTATATCCACGCGCAGCATCTCGGCAAGCAGGCGGGAAGCTCGCTTACAGAAAACGAGGTGGGAAATGAAGTTCGTTTGGCTCGCGTTGGTCTTGGTGGGGGTATTTGCAGTCTTCCTGGGAATCAGTTCGTTGCGCGCGGGCGATAAGGCGCCCGCCGTGGGAACGCCGGCTCCCGATTTCACTCTGAATTCGCAGGAAGGCAAACCCGTCAGCCTGCACGATTTCAAAGGGAAGTGGGTCGTGCTCTATTTTTATCCTAAAGATTTCACCAGCGGCTGCACCGTCGAGGCGCACAATTTCCAGCGCGATCTTGCTCAATATGAACAGAAAAATGCCGTCATCGTCGGCGTGAGCATGCAGGACGAGGATTCGCACCAGAAATTTTGCACCAAAGAGGGTCTCAGCTTTAAGCTGCTGGCCGACACGAAGAGTGAAGTTTCCACCCAGTACGACTCGGTCATGAATCTGGGCGTCGCCAAGCTCTCGTCGCGCCATACGTTCCTGATCGACCCCCAGGGAAAAGTCGAAAAGGTGTGGCTCGACGTCAAACCCGACAAGCACAGCGAAGAAGTGCTCGCGGCGCTCACGGAATTGCAGTGGGCGTCCAGTTCGAAATAACTGTGGCGCTTCAGGACCGCACAAAAACGCCGGCGGATCTCCGGTTCTGGCAATGCCCGAACGATTTCCTCTAGCGATTTGGCAAGACGCTCAAGCCCGTGCGTTCTGCTAGAATCCTGCGCGATGACTACCGCAAAAGAGCTGCGCTTTGCTGTCGAAGGTGCGGGCGAAGTGTCAGCGCTGCTGGTGCGACCTGCAAAGCCTCGCTGGCTCCTAGTTCTGGCGCACGGGGCGGGTGCAGGCATGAAGCATCCATTCCTGGAAGCGCTGGCTCATGAACTCACCGCCGCCGCGATCGCGACCTTCCGCTACCAGTTCCCCTACATGGAGCAACACCGCCGCGCACCGGATCGCCCGCCGGTGCTCACCGCCACGGTAACCGGCGCGGTGCATGCCGCGCAAGAGGCGGCCCCAGGTTTGGCGCTTCTTGCCGGGGGCAAGTCGATGGGCGGCCGGATGACCTCCACCGCTGCCTCACAACATCCGCTCGATCAAGTCCGCGGGCTCGTTTTCTTCGGATTCCCGCTCCACCCGCCCGGTCAGCCGAGCATCAAACGCGCCGACCATCTCGCAAAAGTGACGGTGCCGATGTTGTTCCTGCAAGGAACCCGCGACGCATTCGCGGGTCTCGACCTGCTTCGACCGGTCTGCGAGAAACTCGGCCCGCTAGCGACACTTCATGTTATCGAATCCGCCGATCACTCGTTCCATCTCCTCAAGAGTTCCGGAAAGACCGATGCCGAGGTGCTACGCGAATTAGCGCAAACTACTGCCACTTGGGCGACAAGCTTGGAAAGCTAACGGAAAAACAGATGGTAGTGCATCCGTTTCCGATCGGCGAACGGAGCGCATGAATCTGGGACTGCCTTGACTTACTGAACCGCGTAAAAGAACAAGCTCAAGACCGGGTTCGATTGCTGACCCGCCGTGTCGTACCAGGTGATGTACCGCAAACCCTTGGGCGTTTCGATGACCATGGGGAAGACTTCGATCTGATCAGTCGTGTTTGAAATGTCGGAGGCGGAGCTGAAAGTTTTTCCATCCGTCGAGGTACTAATATAAATGTCGTTGTCACCGGAAAATGTTCCTTTTCCATCGTCTTCCCAGGCCACCGTAATCTTCCCAGTGGTGTCCACGCCAACAGAGGGATCGCCGCCACCTGTGAAGTTTTGCACCGACGGCAGGGTCAGGTTGATAGGCGTCGAGAACGTCGCGCCGTGATCCGCCGATTGCGTGAAAAAGACTTCGTAATTCGCGCCGATGGCCAAGGAGTTGTAGACCAAATCGATCTCACCGCCTGATGCCACCACGAATTTCGGCGCATTCAGGCTGATGCCGCTCTGCGTGACTGTCGTCAGCTTCGCGAAGGATTGGCCCTGGTCTGTTGAGCGCGTGAAATACAGGGTTGTACCGGAAGACCCCCAGGCGATATTCACGTCGCCTGCCGCGTCCACCAGCGGAGTCGGATTCACATCGCAGCCGGCGTCATTGGAAAGCTGGACCGGCTTCGAAAATGTCTTATCGTCCACCGAAGCCGCGAAAAAAATCTCGCAGGTGGTGGCCGACTCCTGACTCCACGCAAGATAGAACTGTCCTTGCGGTCCGACGACACCTTCCAGGTCCACTGCGTCCTGAGTCGTAGTCCACAAAACCTGATCGGACGAAAATGTCTTGCCACCATCGATCGAGCGGCTTTCATGCAGCGCATTTGTCACAACATCGAGATAAGCAAGGTCGAGAGCGCCACCGGGCTCGACAAGCAGGACGGGGAAAAATCCGTTCTGACTTACCGGAACGTTCGTGAACGTTTTTCCGCCATCGGTCGAGCGAGCGAGCAGCGCGGTAGCCGCTGCGGCACTGGTGTTGTACGTCGCGAAAATGACGATGTCGTCTTGCGCGTCGAGCTGAACGTTCATCTGCTCTGAAAGACTCGGCAACGGGAGCACAAGCTTCGCAGCGGTGAAGGTGACGCCATGGTCTTGCGACTGACTGAACATAATTCCGGCTGACGTGATCCAAGCGATGTCGACGACCCCATTGGAATCGACTACGGTCGAAGGCGCACTGCCGACTCCAAGATTTTCGGGCCCGGTAGCGGTCGGCGCGTCCACGGTTACTACGAATGACCCAGAGATATTCGGGGATGGCGCGCTGGTCGCGGTGACCGTGACGGTCTGATTTGCCGTCACCGTGGGCGCCGTCAACAGACCGGTTTGCGAGATGGACGCCCCCGTAGACGCGGACCAGGTAACGTTTTGCGGCACACCCGCCGGGGCAACGGTTGCGGAGCACTGGCTGGTACCCCCGGACGGAACCGGCGTCGCGCAGGTCACCGTCACAGAGGCCACAGCAGGCGGAGGCGGCGCGTCTACGGTAACCATAAATGACCCGGAGATTGTCGGGGCCGTCGCACTGGTCGCTGTTATCGTTACGGTTTGATTCGCGGTCACGCTGGGCGCCGTCAGCAGACCGGTTTGCGAGATAGACGCTCCGGCAGACGCTGACCAGGTCACACTTTGCGACGCGCCGACTGGTGCCACGCTCGCGGAGCACTGACTGGTGCCGCCGGACGGAACTGGCGTCGCGCAGGTCACCGTCACGGATGTCGCGACTGGAGGGAGCGGTGGCGTGACCATGACCGTGACCGGTCCCTGTACCGCGCCTTCCACGCTGGTGGCCGTCACCGTGACGGACGTAGCGGCGGTTACCGTCGGAGCCGTGAACACCCCCGCACTTGAGATCGTTCCGCTAGACGCAGACCAGGTTACGGCGGTGTTAAAGCTACCGGTTCCGTTGACCACGACCATGCAAGTCTCGGAAGCGCCGGAAACAAGCGGAGACGCACAACTTGGTACGACAGAAACCACCTTGGACACTGGAATTGGATCTGACGGGAGTGCTGCAGAGCTTGCACCTCCGCCGCATCCAAACGTAAGCGTCGCGAGCAGCAACGTTAGTACTGCACTGTTGCGCGCATGCGATTCGGTGGAGCGAAGCACTCTTTGTCTGCCCGACATTCCGTCCCCTGGACGTCTGTATGGATTCATAGAGGTTTCATAGATCGGTCATAGATCGGGCTGGGACTTCCGCTGGAAAATTGGCAATCGCGAATCGAC
Organism: uncultured Acidobacteriota bacterium; assembly: GCA_963832615.1. Classification (GTDB taxonomy): domain Bacteria; phylum Acidobacteriota; class Terriglobia; order Acidiferrales; family UBA7541; genus Acidiferrum. The sequence goes on along the minus strand of CAWHVA010000021.1, from coordinate 177,972 downwards.
AAACGAATTCACTCGGGACCTGGTGGTTCGGATGTCTTTGGACGCTAGTATGATGCTCTGGAAATTTGTACTTGGCAACTCACGGCGACAAAATCGATGGACGATTGACGCCGCCGGACACCTGAAAAGTTAAATCGTCCCGTCAAACGGTCACCCCAGAGCGGTTCGGTGAGCGCAGGCCTCACAACACTTATCCTTTAAGGAAGGATTTCGACGTCGAGGACGTGGAACACAGTAGCGCCCGTGTTGCTGATGCGGTGGACATACGGTGTCTTGGTTCCGGCGACGAACCCTACCGAGCCTTCGTTGGCGGGGGTGGCGACCCAATCTTCGCCTGGGAATTGACGCTTGATGGCGGCATCATTGAGTTGGACGGCGACATTATCGAGCGAGTGCTTGTGAAAGAGGGTGGCGTCGCCCGGATTGACGACTACATCGAGGACGCGGACGTATTGATTTTCAAAGATGACGTGGTGGTGGGGCTCCTGCTCCACAGCGACGGGATCCGTTGCGGTGCCCGCAGCGTTAGACGCGACCGTGGCCGGTTTCACTGGCACTCCCGTGCCGTTCGCGCGTTTCAATTCGATCTCGATGTTTTCCATGGGCTTGTCGGAGAGGTTTTCGACTTGATGGGTTACGGGTTCGCTCCAGAAAATCTGGTGAGCACCGCGCGTGGAAGTTGTCGAGGTGCCGTCTGGCAAATAAACGCGAAGATCGTTCTCCGTGAGGGTAACCCCGGCGCGACTGGGGTGCTGGTGCATAGGTGTTTTTTGATGTGCACCCACGGCAGCGCGCAGCACCCGAATCTGGTCGTTCTCAAATTCGACTTTGGCAACGCTTGGGCTAAGCGCGGACTGCTGGGCGATGGAAGCGGCGGCAGTGACCGAGAGCGACAACAGCAAGAGGGTGGCAAATTTTTCGATTTCCACTGGGCTCCTTCATCGAATTAGCTAGAGGTCAATGCCTTGTATTGCGCCGCCGTTAGAGGAACCACCGACAGCCGGCCTTGCCGCACCAGCGGCGAATCGGCGAATAGCTTGTTCGCCTTGATCTCAGCCAGCGTCACTGGCTTTGCCAGAGGCTTCCCTACTTTTATCTTCACGACCGGGCTCTTGGGATTCGACGCATCCACCGAAACGACAGTCGCCGTCCCTATGGCGCTCTTATCGTCTCCCGTGTGGTAGATGATCAGCCCGTTGCCCGGCTGCATCTCCCGCAAGTTTCTGAGCGCAGTGGGATTAGACACCCCGTCCCACTCGGTGACTTTGTCTCGCTGAAGATCAGTGAAGGAATAGGCGGTAGGTTCAGTCTTGAGCAGATAGTCGGATGCCACGGAAACCTCTCACGAAGGAATTGCTGCTAAATTCAAGGACATTCTACACGACTTCGGCGGGTGGTTCGTGTCCACGGCGGGCTTACGAAGTGCTTATGGCGCTCTTGCAGCCACCACGCCAATGTTGGCGATGTTGTCGCCCTTCTTGAGCGAAGGAACGGCGTTGATGTGCAGGACCACGCCGGAGACCGGGGCACGCGCCTCAAAAATGGTCTTGCCGAAGTAGTCGGTGACGTAGCCGATCTTCATTCCCGCGTTCACATACATGCCGCGCTTGACCATCGGATAGAAAATTCCTTCTAGGTCGCTTTCGATGTCGACGACCTGATCGAGCCACACGGGGTTCTCGATCACGTGTGCGTTGCCCGGCAACATCTTCAGCGCGCGCATAGTGCTCAGCGTGCCGTTCACCAGCAGCGCGATGTCGTCAGTCTCGGTTGTCCCCGCGTGGCCCGCTTCCACGACGATCGACGGCTTCCCATGTACCGACGCGGTGTTGTCCAGATAGTGCGTAGCGGCGGGATCCGTAGGCCGCTCGTGCCAGATGATGATGTGGTCGAGCCCGAACGCCAGCACCATATCCTTCGATATGCGGTCCTGCTCGGCTTTGCCGGTTGGTCCCCAGTAGGCATAGGGACGCAGGCTCTCGTCCAGGTCGCCGCCGTGGTAGTCGATCAGGTAGTCGCAGCGGTCGACGACCTCTTTTGTGATCAGGTAGGAAGCACGATCGGTTTGGGTTCCGTCGATCTTTCCCGGGTAGTAGCGGTTCATGCTCTTCTTGTCGATCGGGTTAACGTGGGGCACCTTTTGCAGGAACGAGGGAATGTTAACCAGAGGAAGTAACACAACCGTGCCGGAAAGTTCAGCGGGGTCGAGCGCGGGAATTAGCTTTTCGAGTGCAATGATGGATGCGTATTCGGTGCCATGGGCACCCGAAACCAGCGCCAACACCGGCCCGGGCTTCGCTCCGTTCACGACAACTACCGGGATGTCGGTGGCCGGATCAATTCCGGCCGGAACCTGGAGGAAGCCGGTGGCTGTCTGGCCAAACGCCGCGGTCGCGGTGCCTACAGTGAACGATGCGCGCTGCCCAAATGTGTTCGCCGCGAAGCAGCCAACGCCAACCATCAAGAGGAAAGCCAAACGTGGAAGCATAAGTCCTCCTCGGAACGCGGGAGGATAGCGCGAGTGGGACTATCGAGCAATGATTGTTACCGGGCGGAAACGTGACGGCCGGTAGGCAGTGATAACATCCGGGTGCTCGTTCAACGCTGGCCCGTTGTTCGACCCGAGGAGTACCCAATGGCAATTGATCGTAGAACCTTTTTGAAGACGGCGGCGGTCGCGGGCGCTACGGCGTACTTTGCCCCGACCTCGCTCAGCTGGGCTGCGGATGCCGCGCCAGGATCGTTTGACTTTGTCTTTTTCACGGACACACACATCCAACCGGAACTCGACGCCGCACACGGCTGTGATATGTGCTTTCGCAAGATCGCTGGCCTCCAGCCCGAGTTCGCGATCATGGGTGGCGATCACGTTTTCGATGCGCTGAGCGTGGATCGCACGCGCGCCAATGCGGTTTTCGATCTGTACAAGAAAGCCGAGCAAACGCTGCAAATGCCGCTGCACCACACGATCGGAAATCACGATGTTTTCGGCGTCAGCACCAAGAGCGGGGCGTCACCGAGTGATCCGAGCTACGGTAAGAAAATGTACGAAGACCGTGTGGGCCGGACCTATTATTCGTTCGATCACAAGGGCTGGCGCTTCATTGTCCTCGATTCCATCCAGCCGACCGAAGATCGTATGTGGCAAGCGCGGATCGATGACCGTCAATTGAGCTGGCTGAAGGACGAACTGAACCGCGTGGGTGCAACAACGCCAATCATCGTCACCGTCCACGTGCCGCTGGTCAGCGCCTTCGCGACGTACGCGGAGAAAGTCGCTACGGGGCAGAAGTACAACACGCTCACGGTCGATAACGCGCCCGATGTGCTGGCGACGTTTGAGGGGCACAACGTGGTCGCGGTGCTACAGGGACATCTGCATGTCAATGAACTGGTTGTGCTGAAGAATACGCAGTACCTCCTTGGCGGCGCGGTGTGCGGCAACTGGTGGCGGGGGGCGCGTATGGGCTACCCGGAAGGCTTCACGGTCGTGAGCGCGCGGGATGGGAGGATTACTACTCGCTACGAGACCTACGGGTTTAAAGCTGTGGCTTCGCCTGACAAGACCTGACTACATGAGGTGAGCCTCGCCCGCCGAGAAGTGCACGCCCTCCACTCCCCCACAAATGCTCCGCTAGGGACTCTATTCCCCGCTTTTCGAACCTAGCTCCGGCGGCGTGGCCGACGCCGCGTCACCTTTGACGTAGTGGCCAAACCAGGCCAACTGCCGCTCAAGCCGGTCCTTGATATGGGAGGGCGCTTTGAACTCGTGGTACTCGCCGGGATAGACGACCAGTTCGGTTTCCCGACCCAAACTTTTCAGCGCCTGGTACATCTGTTCGCTTCCGATAATGGGCACGTTCCAGTCGATGTTGCCGCCCATGAAGAGCGTAGGCGTGGTGATCTTCGTCACGCGATAAAAGGGAGCCAGCTTGTCCCACAGAGCTTTATTCTCCCAGGGACGACCGAGTTCGATCTCGTCGTCTTTCTGGTATTGGTCGTGGCCATATAGGGTCATGTGTAGCGCTTCGCCGGCATCGGAGATGGCGCCCTTAAAACGGGTGGTCTGCGTGATGATGAAGTCCGTGGACATGGCGCCATAGGAGTGGCCGCTAACGCCGAGCTTGTCGGGATCGGCAAAGCCCTGCTCGATAGCGTAATCGACCATGGCCATGTCGTCCTGGTAGTCCTTGTTACCCCAGTCTGCGTAGATGGCTTGGCAATATTTCTGGCCGTAGCCGGAGGAACCCCGCGGGTTCGGGAGCAGGACGGCGTAACCGTGCGCAGCGAAAATTTGAATGTCGGGCTGGAATTCGGCGTAGTAAGCCCACACAGGACCGCCATGCGGACGAAGCCAGGTGGGGACCTTTTTGCCAGGAATGTAGTCGGGCGGCTTGTAAAGGTAACCGGAGAGTGTCGTGCCGTCTTTGCTTTTGAAGTGAACGTATTCTCCGGGAGATAGCTTCAGCTGCGCTATTAACGCGTCGTTGGCGTGGGTGATGCGAGTCAACGGGCCGCCTGCCGCGGGCAACGCATAGATTTCACTGGGACGGTCGATCTTGTCGATCTGGGCGGCGATCTCACCAGATTTCGCGAGTGAGTAGCTATAGACCATCAGGCGGCCGCCGATGGGCCGAGTGATTTCGCCGCCGGTGATGGCGATTCGGCAAACGTTCTGGGTGCCATCGTCATCGACGATGAAGAAGATGCTTTTGCTGTCGGCGGCAAAACGAAGGTCGCTGACGCTGCGGTCGAAGGCGCGTGTAAGGACTTTGGCCTCGCCGCCACTCGCCGGTGAGATGCCGAGGTGCTTTGTGGCGTAGTCAAACAGCTTGGGTTCGGTCTGCGTGACGTAGGCGATCCACTTGCCGTCCGGCGACCACGCCGGCGAGAGATCTTGGCCGGGATTGGTTGTAATTTGCGTGAGGTACGCCCCCTTGTCCGTGTTGTCCGCGAAGACCGTCCAGATGTCGGTGTTGTAGTTGCGGTCGGGGTCAGACGAACGATTGCTGGTGAATGCGAGCTGCCTGCCGTCGGGAGACCAGACGGGCTCTGAATCGTCGAAGTCGCCGCTAGTCACCTGCGTGAGGCTCTTTGCGGCTAGGTCGAAGATGTACAGGTGCGTGCGGCGGCGGTCGAGGTAACCTATCTCGTCGACTTTGAACTGCAGACGATCGATCACCCAAGGCTTCTGAGCTTTGGCCTTTTTTTCCTTGACACTCTTGGCGCCCTTATCGTCGCCGCCCTCTTCGTCTTTGTTTCTCGCGGCTCCCAGCTCCTCGGTAGTAGCGTCCTGAAGGATCAGGCAGAGGCGCTTGCTGTCGGGCGACCACGCGAGGCTATCTACGTCCTGAGGCGTGTCAGTAAGGCGCTGAGCCTCGCCGCCGAGGCGGTTAAGCAGCCAGACTTGCGTTTTGCCCTCGTGGCGAGCGGACAGGAAGGCGAGATATTTGCCGTCCGGGCTCCATTCGGGATGACTGGAGGAAGCGCCTTCCGCGGTCAGCGGGATGGCGTCACCCCCTGCGAAGGGAACCATCCAGATGCGTTGCTCGGATTTGTCTTCTTTGAGAGACGTGGAATTCACCGTGTAGGCCACCCACTGTGCATCGGGACTCAGCTTGGGGCCTGCGACCTCGCGTATCTGGAAGCGATCGTCGATCGTGATTGGTCGCAGCGACCCAGGCGACTGCTGGGCAAGCGTAATAAATGGCAGAGCACAGGTTGTGGCAATCAACAGAAGGCGAGGGGCAAATCTCATTCCAGACGGCTCCATAGAAGGTGGATTAGGCCACAGACAAACGGCGGAGTTTAGCATGAATGATGACTCGAAACCGGCGACACGGCTGGTGGAACGCCCGAGGGAGCGGAAATACAGTGCCACAAGACCAGCGACGACGAACGAACTAGAGAGCGAAGGCACGAAGCGGGTGAGAGTAATGCGGTTTAGGGAACGCGACGCAAGGAGCGCTACCGTACCGGCGAAAAATATTGCCTGAAGCGCATTTTTTTCTTGCATGGCGTGGTGAACACTGTATTCTGCGACTGCGAGCTGGCTCCCTGTAGGCGTCGGGCTTTTGCCCGGCGAACCTTTCCACCGTAGAGGAGCAAGAGTCGCTTTAGGAGGACGGTTAGTAAAAATTGAGCACGTTACCTTTTCCCTCCCAACTCCCTTCCCAAGCACTTACAAAAGCCAGAAAAAACGTCGCCAAGCTGACCCTGTGGCCGCTGGTGGCCGCGACTTTCTTCATGGTGTCTGGCGGCACCTATGGCACGGAGCAGATCATATCCGGCGCCGGCTACGGGCACGGGATTCTGATTTTGCTGTTCTTGCCGGTGCTGTGGTGCTTGCCGACCGCTTACATGATCGGCGAACTATCGAGCTCCCTGCCTTGCGAGGGCGGATATTACGCATGGGTACGCCGCGGTCTGGGCAATTTCTGGGGATTTCAGGAAGCGTGGTTGTCGCTGGCGGCCAGCATTTTTGATATGGCCATCTATCCCACACTTTTCGTGTTTTACCTGAAGCAGTGCTCGCCGTGGTTCGGTACACCGAGCCATGGGATTCTGGCGGGCCTTTTCGTGGTGGTGAGCTGCGCGGCTCTGAATTTAGCGGGGATTCGCGTCGTGGGAATCACGTCCCTGTGGCTGTTCTTTTGCCTTTCGGCACCGTTCGCGGCGATCGTGGTGCTTGCGCCGTTCAAGGCGGGGGCGCTGGCGGACGCGCGCACCGCGCCTGCCGCAGCGGGACTAGGATTGCTGGGCGGGGTGCTGGTGGCCATGTGGAACTACATGGGCTGGGACAATGCGTCCACGATTGCGCAGGAAGTGGAGCGCCCGCAGCGAACCTACCCCAAGGCCATGATTGCGGCGGTGGTGCTGGTTTCGCTCACCTACGTGCTGCCGTTCCTGGCGGTTTATTTCACGGGCATTCCCGCTTCGACGTTTGCGGACGACGGTTCCTGGGCAACGGTCGCAGGCCTGATCGGCGGCAAGATTTTGGGATTCGAATGGCTGCGCTTCCTGATCGTGCTGGGTGGCATGATGAGCGCCTTCGGCATGTTCAACGCTCTGGTGATGAGCTATTCGCGACTCCCGCTGGCAATGGCCCGTGACGGGATGCTGCCGAAAGTCTTCGCCAAGACCAGCGCGAAGAGCAATGCGCCGTGGGTAGCGATCCTTGTGTGCGCCACCTGCTGGGCATTGTGCCTCGGGCTGGGGTTCAGGCGACTGGTGACGCTGGACATCATGTTGTACGGGGCTAGCTTGATGCTGGAGTTCGTCACGCTGGTGGCGTTGCGGATTCGCGAGCCGAATCTAAAGCGCGAGTTCAAAGTTCCCGGCGGTCTTACGGGCGCAATCATGGTCGGCGTGTTCCCGTTCGCGTTGCTGTGCCTGGCGTTGGTCGAGAGCGAGCGAGAGACGATCCTCGGGATGAATGGGTTGGTTTTTGGGGTAATGATCATGGCCGCAGGCTTCGCGGGGTATTTGGCCACGAAGAAACTCCGCGGCTCAGAAATCAAGCCGGTGGTACTAGAGAGCATGGCCGGGGACTAACGGCGTTTTTTTCGGTTGAGGGTTTGCCGCCAAGCTCCGCAGAGCTTGGCGGTTCTGTTTCTAGTCAGCAAGCAAGGTCGGTCCACTGATTTGCTTCCGACGGCACATGGGATGCCGCACCTATCACCGCCTCGGGCACATCCCGTTTATTGCTGCAGCGCTGGGCTTGCTCTGCCCGGCCGTTGCATCTTGCACCGGTCTCAGAGTTGCGCGCTCCGCCGCCCGACTGACCCGTGCGACATTATGGGCGAGGGCGGGTTATATAGATGAGAAGTCGAGGGGGACTTCGGTCCCAAGGAGGCAGTTGTGATGAATACGAAGATAGTTCGAAATGGCGTGCTGTTCGCCGCTGGCGTGCTCATGGCGTATGGATCGCCAATGCTGGCGCGGGCGGCAGGCAGCGCGCAGGAAGTGGGTCAGGCTCAAGCGGCGCCGGCGCAACAAAACGGCCCGTCAAGGCCGGACCTGAACCTGACCGATGATCAGAAAGCCCAGATGAAGAAAATTCATCAGGATGCCAAAGCTCAGATCGAGGCGGTGAACAACGACTCGTCGCTAAGCGCCGATCAGAAGCAGGCTAAGATCCAGGCGATCCACCGCGGCACGCACAAGCAAGTGGAAGCGATGCTGACGCCAGAGCAGAGGCAGAAGATGCGAGCCTGGCACCAGGAGCATCGGGGAGAGAAGCCGCAGGACGAACCACCTCCGTCGAATTAAGCGGGCGGCGGCTCCGCAATAGAAGTGCGAAGTGGCTAGTCGATTTCGACGTTTTTCAAGAGGGGACGGCGTGGGGGCCGTCCCTTTTTCGCGGCGTGCGAGTGATTCGGATTGAACGGATTACCGAGCGGTTTTGATATGCTGCTCGACGTGGGAAATAAGGCCTCGGAATCGCGTCCAAAGAACAACGAAATCAGGACTTTTGTGCGGCTGGCTCTGCTCGGCTTTACGCTCTTATGCGTCATGCCGGCGCTCTTGGCGCGCGACCACTTTCTCTTTTTAGGCGTGGCATGGGCGCAACTGGGCGCAACAGCTGCGCCTCCATCATCCAGTCAAACTCCAGCGACGCAGTCCTCGCCAGTGACATCGCCTCCCGTACAAGCCCCTGCCGCCGCCGCGCAGGGTGGCCCATTGGCGCAACGCCAAGTTCCCAGCATCGTTGTGCTTGATCCCGCTCATGGCGGCACTGACTTGGGTGCGCGAGGCGCCGGCGGCATTCGCGAGAGCGAGATCGTTTTGCAATTTGCAGCGCAGGTGCGCACCGCTCTCGAGTCCCAGGGATTTCAAGTGATGCTGACACGGCAGGGGAACGAGAATCCGTCGTTCGACGACCGCTCGGCCATCGCCAATTCCCAACGCGGGGCCGTTTTTGTGTCGTTGCACGTTGGATCGACCGGACTGCCCGGGACCGTGCGCGTTTACGTGATGAGTGATTTGTTGGCCTCCAATGATTCGACGGGGTTGATTCCGTGGGACCGCGCGCAGGCGCCGTTTGTTCCGCTGAGCCGCCGTTTAGGCGACATCGTACAAGGATTTCTTTCGCAGCGGTTCAAAGGTTCGCCGAACACGGCGCAAGCTGCGGCAGTGCGCCAGTTGCGGACCACCGCTGCGCCCGCGATCGCCGTGGAAGTGTCCAGCGTATCGATGGAGGATCGCAACGCGCTGGACCGCATGGTGCCCGGCGTGGCGGATGCGATTGCCCGGGGAGCGTCGGCATTCCGTCCCCTGTACGTGGTTGCGGCGGTGAATCCGGGTGATCGCCCGTGAACCCCAGGTTGCGACTGTGGCTGATTGGCGCGCTGGCAATCGCGGTCGTCATCGCGGGGGTCTATTTTGCGATATTAAAGAGGCATCTGCGACAGGCCACGCCCGTTGCGCCGCAAAGCGAGGAGCAAGCGCGGCGGGAACTGACGCAGACAGCCCCGGGAAATTCTGCCGGGCCTTTGACGAAAACACGTCTGTTCTGGTCGTCCGGGGCAGGCGATGGCTCTCTGATGCCGGTTACCGTGGAACTGCCACTTCCGAAAGATCCGACGCTCCGCGCAAAACAAGTATTGAACACGTTGCTGGCGGGGCCGGTAGACGTGGGGCTGAGAACTTTGCCGCCCGATGCGGTGCTGTTGGCGTTTTATATGCTGCAAGACGGCACGGCTATTGCGGATTTTTCCGAAGCGCTGGCCACGGCGACTCCGTCAGGGATTGAGAGTGAGCAGATGGCGGTGGACTCGATCACGAGGACGCTGGAAGCGAATGTGCCGCAAGTGCGTTGGCTGAAGATTTTGATTCATGGGCAGGAAGTCGATACGCTGGCGGGGCATTTAGATCTGACGCGAACGTTCTTGGTGAACGCCAAGGCGGCGCCGATGACAACAGCTTCCGCAACAGCCGAGCAGCCTGCAAAGCCAACCGCAGCGGCGCCGGGTGGGAAGGCGGCTACAGGTGCGGCTGCGCCGCAAAAGCCTGCAGCGACCGGGCAAAGGTTGACACCTGCGAATCCACCCGGCAAACTGGCGCAACCCGTGAAAAAACCATGAGTATTGCGAGCGGACGCGGCGGAGCAGTCGGAGGCACGGTGCGAAGCGACGGTCGCAACACCGACCAGATGCGGCCTTTGAAGATGACGCCGGATTTCATTTCGACGGCGGAAGGTAGCGTGCTGATCGAATTGGGAAATACGCGCGTCATTTGCACCGCGTCGGTGGATGACGGAGTGCCCGGATTTTTGAAAGGCACTGGCAAGGGTTGGGTGACCAGCGAATACGGAATGCTCCCGCGCGCGACTGAAGAGCGCACGCCGCGGGAAGCGACTCGCGGTAAGCAATCGGGACGCACGCAGGAAATCCAGCGGCTCATCGGAAGATCGCTTCGCGCGGTGACCGATCAGGAAGCCCTGGGAGAGAAAACCGTTTGGATCGATTGCGATGTCATTCAGGCGGATGGCGGAACGCGGACGGCGTCCATCACGGGAGCCTTTGTAGCGCTTGCGCTGGCATTCGAACGCATGGTGGCGGCGGGAATTTGGAGGAGTTCGCCGCTGATCGATACTGTTGCGGCCACCAGTGTCGGAATTGTAGATGACCGCGCGCTGCTCGACCTCGCCTATGAAGAAGATTCGCGCGCGGAAGTAGACATGAACGTAGTGATGACGGGTAGCGGCCATTTCGTGGAAATTCAAGCAACAGCGGAAGGCCGGCCGTTCAACGGAAGTGAGATGCAAGATCTGCTCGCGCTCGCCGCAGCGGGGATTCGGCGCTTGACGGACGAGCAGCGCAGCGTCTTACCTGTAAAATTCAGTGCACGCGCCCGTTAAGTGGTACCTGGCGTCCTCCAATCCAGGAAAACTTGCCGAGTTTCGCGTGCTCTCGCTTGGGGCAACGCACTCCCGTCCGGAGATCGAACTGGAATTGGCCCCGTGGTTTGATTCCCTGCCACGCTTTGACGAAGATGCCCCAACCTTTGCCGAAAACGCCCTGGGTAAGGCCCTACATTATTCGGCCGGCCATGACGGCTTCGTATTTGCCGACGACTCAGGCCTCGTCGTCCCGGCTTTGGGTGGAGCGCCGGGGGTCCTGTCGGCAAGGTATGCGGGCGCCACGGCAACCAGTGCGAAGCGCAATGCAAAATTGCTCGCGGAGTTACAGGGCAAAACCGGCTCGGAACGGTCGGCATATTTCGTTTGTGCGATCGCGCTGGTTCAGCGCGGTAGAGCCATAGCGATTGTCACCGACCGAGCTGATGGAGTGATTCTAGACACTCCGCGAGGTGAAGCAGGCTTCGGCTACGATCCCATGTTCTACATCCCGGAGCTAACCAAGACGTTTGCGGAACTCTCGAGCGAAGAGAAGAATGATCGCAGTCATCGCGGCAAAGCCTTCCGCCGTCTAGTCCGCGTGATCGGGAACGACTTAGCCACGGCCAGCCGATAGTAAAAACTCCACCACGAAGTGCCTTAGTTTCATATTCTTACACGTTCCTCAAACTAGGATATCGCTCAACCCCCTCCCTGCAACTCTTGCAGTATCGGGTTCCATCCCCAGCTCCCAAAATGGAACCAGGGCACGCCTCGGGCTCCCCAAGGCCTCCGCATCGGAAGGCTCCCCGCCGACTCTGTGATATTCTTCGGGCCGATGACGGCGAGAAAACCAAAAGTGAGAAGGCCAACGGCGTCGAAGCCCTCGAAAGCATTGACCGGGACCACCAAGAAGAAGCCCGCCAAGGCTGCCAAAGCCGCGAAGGCAGTCGGCGCGGGAACCGATCCGAAGCGTGTCGCCGCGATCCTGGCGAAACTCGACGAAGCCTATCCGGAGGCCACCTGCGAACTGAAGCACGAGAATCCATTTCAGTTGCTGATTTCCACGATCCTGTCGGCGCAATGCACCGACGTGCGCGTCAATCAGGTCACGCAAACTCTCTACAAGAAATACCCAAGCCCCGAAGCGTTCGCCTACGCAAACCCGAGTGAACTGGAACAGGAAATTCGGCCGACGGGTTTTTTCCGGAATAAAACGAAGTCGATCATGGGCGCCAGCAAAGGAATCATCGAGAAATTTGGCGGGCAAGTGCCCAAGACGATGGAGGAAATCCTGACACTTCCTGGAGTCGCGCGGAAAACAGGCAACGTGGTGTTAGGAACGGCGTACGGAATCGCGAGCGGTGTGGTTGTTGACACGCATGTGATTCGTTTGTCGCGAAGGCTGGATCTTACCAAGCACGAAGAGCCGAAGAAAATCGAACAAGACTTGATGCGCGTAATCCCGAAAGAGAGTTGGATCAAGTTCTCTCATCAATTGATCTGGCATGGCCGCCGCGTCTGCATTGCCCGCAAGCCCCGATGCATCGACTGCAATCTGGAATCGATCTGCTATTCAAAAGACAAGACCGTTTAGCTCTTGGCGTGAACTCGGAGAGACCGTCAGGGCACTGCTTCAGCCGTGCCGTAAGTGTTTGGCGTCAACGCGGCTTCAGGCGCTGAGGGCGGTCATTTTTCTCTTGCTGTCACAGGCCCTGACTGTGCCTGTGATACTCGAATGGCTGTGCCAAGGATGTTTACTTTCCGAAACCGGAAAGATATCCTCTGGCATGCAAAAATCAAAGAAATGGGCGCTGGTCGTCGGTGTATTGAGTTATTTCACCTGCGTTGTGTCCACAGCCGCGCAAGTTGCCTTTACCACGAATCCCTCACCGAGCGTACCGACCCCCGAATCCGTCCTCGGCCACAAGCCGGGTGATGATTTCTATCTCGCGAACTATGACGAATCGCGAGAGTACTTCCGCAAGCTGGCGGCCAGCTCGAACCGCGTCAAACTGATCACCGTTGGAAAGACGACGCGAGGCCTCGACTGGGAAATCGCGATCATCTCGTCTCCTGAAAACCTGGCAAGTCTCGACAAGTATAAGGATATCTCGCGCAAGCTGGCCGACGGACGCGGCCTATCCGCGGGCGAGGCACGTGAACTCGCGCACCAGGGCAAAGCGATCGTGCACATCGATGGGGGTCTGCACTCGAGCGAGGTTGCGGGCGCGCAGCAGTCGATCAATCTGGCCTACAAATTGGTTTCCTCGCAAAACGACCCGGAAGTCGACGCGATTCTCAACAACGTGATTCTGATGCTGTGGCCGACGCTGAATCCTGACGGGCAGAACGAAGTTGTGGGCTGGTATCGCAAGAACCTGGGCACGACGTTTGAAGTGAGCCCGCTACCCGACCTGTACCAGGAATATGTGGGCCACGACAACAATCGCGACGGCTACATGAACAATATGCTCGAGTCGCAGGATGTCACGCGCACCGAGATCGAGTGGAACCCGGTGATTTTCTACTGCCACCATCAGACCGCCCCGTTTCCAACGCGCATTTTCATTCCGCCGTTCGTCGAGCCGATTTCGTCGAACATCCATCCACTGATGGCCCGCTGGCTTAACGCCCTGGGCACCGATATCGCGGTCTACCTGGACGAGCACGGCATGCCGGGCGCGGTGAATCGCGTTGGCTTCGACAATTGGTATCCCGGCTTCCTGGATTTCACGCATATCTTCCGGAACAGCATTTCGTTTTTCACGGAGACCGCGCTGTTTCGCTACGCGACGCCGCGTTTTTATCCTGTGGACGAATTCCCGAAAGACCAGCGGGGGTTGCGTTCGGAAGTTTTCTACAGCAGTCCGTGGAAAGGCGGGTGGTGGAGGCTGCGCGACGCCGTGAACTATATGGAAGGCGCGTCGATGGCGGTGCTGGACACGGCGGCGAAGTATCACGAGGAGCTGATTTACAACCGCTATCAAGCCGCGGTGGACAACGTCAGCCGGTTCACGAAGGAGCCGCCATTTGCATATGTCGTGCCGCTGGAGCAGCGTGATCTTCCCGAGGCCGCGACCCTAGTGCAGAAATTAATGATCAACGGAATCGAAGTGCAGCAAGCCGCAAAGCCTTTTCACGCGAACGGCCGCGAATACGCTCCTGGCACGTGGGTCATTCTGATGGATCAGCCGTTTTCGCCATTGGTCAAGGAGCTTTTCGAGCCGCAGCACTATCCAGAATTGCGTGAGTCGCCGAACGGTCCGCCAAAGTTGCCGTACGACGTGACGGGTTGGACGCTGCCCATGCAGATGGGGGTGCAGATCGCGCCGGTGCTTGAGCCAGTGCCGCAGGCGGAACGCGGGACTTTGCGGCGCATGGATCAGTACGCGCCTCCCGCCGGGAACATCGACGGAACCGGCAGCGTGTTCGTATTGAGTCATAAGACCAATGCAAGTTTCAAATTGCTGAACTCGATTCTTGACGGCGGAGGTCGTGTCAGCTTTTCTACCAGCGACTCCGAGACCACGGAAGGTGCAGAGACGGGCGCAATGGTTGTGACTGGAATCGATCGTGAAAAGATCAAGAGAGTCGCGGGCGATAATTCGCTGAAGCTGAAAGGGGTTTCGGCTGCTCCGAAAGATCTCGTGAATGTAAAGAAAGCGCGTGTCGGCCTTTATCGCTCGTGGGTGGCCAATATTGACGAGGGTTGGACGCGCTGGATTCTGGAGAACTACGATTTTGCGCCTGTGACGCTGCGCAACGGCGATATTCAAGCCGGAAATCTTCGCGAACATTTTGACGCGATCATTCTTCCCGACGCGATGCCGGAAACGATTCGCAACGGTTTTGGTCCCGGAAGTGTTCCCGGAGTGTATACGGGCGGAATCGGCGAACTGGGCACCTCGGCATTACGTGAATTCGTGCAAGCAGGCGGAACGTTGATCGCCTTCAACAACGCGTCGCTGTTTGCGATCGACGATCTCGGCCTGCCGGTGAAAAATAGTCTGGCCGGATTGAAGGACGAGGAATTTTTCTGCTCAGGCTCCTTGCTGCGTGTCGAAGTGCAGGACTCCGGCGCTTCCGCGGTATGGGGATTGCCGCACGACCCCATCGTAATGTTTGAACGCGGCCCTGCCTTTGAAACCAAGGATGGCTTTCGCGGCCGCATACTCGCCGCATATCCCAAAGAGCAAAGCCCGTTGATGAGCGGCTACCTGCTGCATCCGGAGCGCATTCAGGGCAAAGCCGCCGCAGTAGAGGTGCAATACGGCAAGGGCCGCATTTATTTGCTCGGCTTCCGCCCGCAGTGGCGCGGGCAGGCTCACGGCGCGTACAAATTTTTCTTCAACGCGATTTACGAGTCCCAAGGGCTGTCGAAACCCGCACCCGCTAAAACGGAGGCTCCGGCCACCCGCACGGATGCCGCCGCAAGCAAACCAGCCACTGCGTCACCGTAAATTGAGGAGCGTTGGCCCGGCAGCTGCGTCTTGACTGAATCTGAAAAATCGCGGATGGATCATGACGTCCGCTTCGATAAAAGCGGCGCAACCAAAAGGGTTCATTTCGTGGCAGGTTAATCGACCGCCGCTTCCTGTTGCCGGTTGTATTCGGCGAACGTCTTTCCTTGTTCGGCCAGTCGCTCCAGCAACGCCGCAGGCTCCCACAGCTCACCGTGTTGCCGCCGAAACTCGCAGACCCGCTCGTACACTCTCTTAAGGCCGACGGTGTCCGCATACCACATCGGGCCGCCGCGATACGCCGGGAATCCGTAGCCGTTCAGATAAATAATATCGAGATCGACGGCGCGCAACGCGATGCCCTCCTCGAGAATGCGCGCGCCCTCATTGACCATGGCCTAAATGCAGCGCTCAACGATCTCCTCAGGCGACCGAACGCGCTGAGCGATACCGGCCTCTGCTGCCCATTGGCGAACCAATCCGGCAACCTCGGCATCAGGAGTCGCGCGCCGGCTTTCATCGTACTTGTACCAGCCCGCGCCGGTTTTCTGGCCGAAGCGCCCAAGTTCGCACAGCCGGTCTTCCGCGATCGGACGTCGCATACCCGCCTTGTACAGGTCTGGATGCTCCTTGCGGATACGCCAGCCGATGTCGAGGCCAGCGAGGTCAGCGGTCGCCAGCGGCCCCATCGCCATGCCAAAATCGTAGAGCGCTTGATCGACAGACTCGACCTCCGCCCCTTCCTCCACTAGAAATTGTGCCTCGCGGCGGTATGGATGAAACATCCGATTGCCCGCGAATCCAAAACAATTTCCTACCAGCACTCCGACCTTGCCGAGTTTTCTGGAAAGCTGCATGCACGTCGCGATCACTTCCTTAGCCGTGGCTCGACCGCGAATGATCTCCAGCAACTTCATCACGTTTGCGGGACTGAAGAAATGCGTTCCAATCACGGTTTGCGGACGCGAAGTCGCCGCCGCAATTTCGTCGATATTAAGAGTCGATGTGTTGCTGGCCAAAATTGCTCCCGGCTTACAAACGCGATCTAGTTCAGCAAAGACTTGTTTCTTCACTGCCATGGCCTCGAACGCTGCTTCGACGACCATATCGACGCCGGCAAAATCGTCGTAACTGAGGGTTGGCCGAATCAATCTCATGCGTTCTTCCACAAACTGCTGGGTGACGCGTCCCCGCTTGACGGAGTTCGCATAATTCTTCTCGATGTTGGCCAAGCCTCGATCCAAAGCAGCCTGATCAGTTTCCTTGAGCAAGACCGGGATGCCGGCATTAGCGAACACCATCGCGATTCCGCCGCCCATGGTGCCCGCTCCAACGATGGCGACACTGTTGATCGGTATGAGCGGCGTCTCTTTTGGCATATCGGGAATCTTCGCGACTTCACGTTCCCCGAAAAACACATGGATCAGTGCTTTGGATTGATCCCCGAACAAGCACTGCGTGAAAAGCTCGTTTTCCACGCGACAACCATCTTCGAAAGAAACTTTGGTCGCGGCTTCCACTGCGTCGATGGCCGCCACCGGAGCGCTCTGCCCTCGCTGCTTTTTGCGGGTGTTCTCGCGTGCGGCAGAAAACAGGACGGCGTTCTCGTCCGGTGTTCCGAGTTTGTCGTTGCACTCGCGTGTCTTCCGAACCGGTTTGCCTGCAACTTCCTTGGCAAACGCGATCGCACCTTCCAGCAGGTCGCCGTCGATCAGGCGATCAACGATCCCGCACGCCTCCGCGTCTTCCGCACGAACGGGATTTCCTTCGGCACACATCGCAATAGTTTTCGGAATGCCTGCAAGTCGTGGCGAGCGCTGCGTTCCTGCAGCGCCAGGAATTATGCCGAGTTTGACTTCGGGCTGACCAACCTGCGCGCTTGGAGCCGCGACGCGATAATGTCCTGCCATGGCCAGCTCCAAGCCGCCGCCAAATGCGGTTCCGTGTATTGCCATGACCACGGGCTTCCGGCAGTCCTCGACCTGGAGCAATATCCGCTTGAATCCGTCGCCGCGAGCAGTTTTGCCGGACGTCATCTTGCCGAATTCCTTGATGTCTGCTCCCGCGACGAAAGTGCGGCCGACACCAATCATCACCGCGGCCACCACGTTGTCGTCCCGGCCGATCTGTTCTATCGAGGCTGGCGATGCCTTCCGGCACACCAGGGCTCAGCGCGTTTACAGGCGGGTTATCGATTGTGATGATCGCGATGTTGCCTTGCTTTGTCAGGCGAACCAGTTCGCTCATGTAGGGTCACCATGTAGGGGCGTGCTTTGGCGGATCCGGCCGCTGCGTCTTGAACCCTATTGTTTCTCGCCAGTTACGTTGGGCAACAGCTCGTAGCTCACGAATGCCAGTTGCGTGCTGTCAGGCGACCAGGAAGGAACGTTGATGGTGCCTTGACCTCCAAATAGCTTGGCTAGGATCGTCACTTTCTTGTTGCTGAGCGACATGACCCGCAACACCACGTTTTGATTTGGCGGGTGACCTTTCACGTCCTTTTCAAAGGAGAGGAAGACCATCCACTTTCCATCGGGCGAAATATGCGGGAACCAATCGTTGGAATCGTCGGAGAGCACTTGTTCCTGCTCGGTGCCGTCGGGATGCATCCGCCAAATTTGCATCGTGCCGGCGCGCTCGGAATTGAAATAGATGTATTTGCCGTCAGGCGAATATTCCGGGCCGTCATCGAGGCCGGGCGCGGTCGTCAGGCGCTTCTCCTCGCCTCCCGCGGCCAGGATCGAATAAATATCAAATTCTCCGTTGCGCTCGCCGACGAATGCGAGCGTTTGTCCGTCGGGTGACCACCCGTGCCAATACGACGGAGCTTTCTGCGTGACACGCCGGGGCGTGCCTCCGCCGGATGGAACAATGTAAACCAGCGATTTGTGATCTTCCTTGGACTGGTCGCTGATGGCCAGCAACGCGCCGTCAAGCGACAATCCATGATCGTTGTTGCAGCGAATCGCAAAGCCCGTGTCGATAATCCGGATCGGGCCGCCCGCGAGCGCCATGTGCACGATGCGGCCATCGCGGTTGAAAATCAGCGCATTGGCATCCCGCGTCCAATTCGGCGCTTCAAACTTCTCCGGCGCGACGTAAAGCACGTGCCGATCGGTCGAATTGATGGCAATCGTTTCCAGCGTGCTGTAAAGCGTTGTCGGCGCGTCGGCTGCAACGGGTGGAGCTTCGCTCACGTTGACATTGGAAAAGACCGCGGTTTCCACCACGTTCTTATCATGCGCGCAAACGCCAATTCCGACGTAGAACGGCCCTTTGATCGGAACGCGAATTGACGCGCCTGCGGGATGTAGTTCCTCGCTTCCGCCGGAAAGATAAAGATAGAAAAAGTCGCCTCGTTTTTCCAGCCGCATGCGCTGCGTCGAAAAAATGTTCGACTCGATATCGTGCGTAACTGCGCCCTTCTCGTCCCGAAACTGCAGGGCCGTCAGGCCGTTGCCATGCAGCGCCGCGTCCACGTAAACCGAATCCGCGTCGAGGCTTTGCCGAATCATCAGGACACCTTTGCGGTGGGGCACTCCGCCGAGACCAATGAACGAGATATTTGCGGTCAGCGTTACGTCACCGGACATTTTCTTCCACGCGAACTGGAAGTCATCCTCAGTCGACCACATATTGTTGCCGCTGCCAGTAATCGTGTAGGTCTTGGTCGAAGCGTCGTAATCGGTGGAGCCCGGATGCAGGACCGTGCCTACGTCCCCGTGGCCTTCGAACATCCCAACGGGGCCCGCGGAATTCTGGGCGCGCAATCCAGAGGGCAACGCAAATAAAATGAAGATAGCCGCAGCCGACCCTACTCTCATGGTTCTCATTTTCAAGGGGTCACCTTTATCATCACAACGCCGTGCGAAGGAACGGTCGCTCCATAGGTGCCGGTAAGTTTTCCTAAATCTTTCTTTGCCCACAAATCGCGAACGTTCGCAGATAGGTGCGCCGGGTAGCCCAGGTCCACCCACGAAACCGCAATTTGGGCATCCTCGGCCCCACGATTGAACAGAATCACTGCGCGGCTGCCGTCGGCCAACTGTCTAGCCCACGCTTCGGTGTCGCCATTCTTCTTCACACGCCGCCCCTGCATGCCGAGTGCGTCCTGGTTCACGGCGATCACTTCTTTGTTTGTCAGGATATCCTTGATTTCCGCAGGCATATTCTTCAGATCGTTGCCCGCGATCAGCGGCGCCGCCAGCAAACACCACAGACTGAAATGAGATCGATATTCCGTCGTGGTCATACCGCCGTTACCGACCTCCAGCATGTCCGGGTCGTTCCAGTGCCCGGGACCCGCAAAGGTTTCCAAGCCATCTTGCGTGTCCACAATCTTCACGAAGCTCAGTGCATCCTTCTTCGCGCAATCCCAGCAATCGCTGATGTCTCCCGTGGTGCGCCATAAGTTTCCGACATCTTTCGCCCACAGCCATGGCTTCGCCGTGCCCCATTCGCACATGCTGAACACAATCGCACGACCCGAAGCCTTCAACGCGTCGCGCATGGTGCTGTAAGCCCATTCGGCATTGGCCTTGCCGGTGTGGCACCAGTCGTATTTGAGATAGTCGACGCCCCACGCCGCGTATTGCAGCGCGTCCTGATATTCGTGGCCGGCGCTGCCCGGGCGCCCGGCGCACGTTTTCACACCGGCGTCGGAATAAATGCCAAACTTCAGACCCTTCGAGTGAACGTAATCCGCAAGAGCCTTGATCCCCGAAGGAAAGCGCTGTGCGTCCACCACGATGTTTCCGCTCGTGTCGCGGCTCACCTGCCAGCAGTCGTCGACCACCACATATTCGTAACCAGCTTCTTTCATTCCGCTGCTAACCATCGCGTCGGCCGCGCCCTTGATCAAATCTTCGCTCACGTTGCATCCGAACTTGTTCCAACTGTTCCAGCCCATTGGTGGCGTAAGTGCCAGTCCATTGTCGGAAGCCTTCGCGGGCAGCGAATTCAGAATCGCAAGACAACACACAGCAAGACAGCACCAACAAGCCTGCTTCACGAACTTTCGCACAGCGATCACCTCGTCCTCGGGATCAAGCCTTGACGCGACGGAGCGTCAACGCGCGCTCATTCTATTGAGCATCAACACCGAGTACCACTACTTTTCGGAATGGCATCGCTTCTCGGCAAGAACGCCGGATCGCAGTAGCGATCTCATGGTTTCTTGCCCGGAGCCGGCCGGATGCGTTCGGCAGGAACGATTCCCTGCCCTTCCAGGACTGAATAAAATTGATCCGCCGCCAGATCGCTGAATGTTTCGACTCTTCCGGATGGCCAGCGAATTTCCACGCTATCAATCTTCTTCGCCGTACCCAAGCCGAAATGTACGCGCAGGTCATTTTGCGAGAGATAGCTTCCACCGCTGTGGATTTCGTCCGTTTGCGTCACGCCACCAGCCACGATCTTGATTCGCGCATTGAGCGCTAAACGATTGCTCTTCGTCCCGGCAAGTTCGAAGCTCACCCAATGCCGCCCCGGTATGCCGTGATTCTTTAAAATCATGGGCGCGCCATCAATGTCGGCGATCACCACATCCATGTTTCCGTCGTTGAAAAGATCGCCGACGGCAAGTCCGCGTGAAACTCGCTTTTCTTTCAGAGCAGGCCCTGCCTGATCGCTGGCATCGCAAAACGTGCCGTCGGCTTGGTTCAGGTGCAGCAGCTTGGGCTCGCGATACCGGGCGCCTGACGGAAGCGTATCCACCTGCGGATAGACGTGCCCGCCGACGGCTATCAAATCCAGCCAGCCATCGTTATCCACGTCCACGAATGCGGTGCCCCATTTAACGTAGGGCAATGAAGGCAAAGCAGTGCCCGAGGCGTACGAAACGTCCGTGAAATTCCAATTGCCATCGTTGCGGTAGAGAAGGTCATTCTCATCGGAGAAATTCGTGACATACAACGAAGGCCGTCCGGTATGCAGATAGTCGCCGACCGCGATGCCCATGGAGGCTTGCTCGGAACCGTCTTCACTTACGGCCGTGCCGGATTCCAGGCCGACGTCCTTGAATTTTCCGCCGCCCTCATTTTTGTACAGAAATTTCGGCGTCGAATCGTTCGCTATGTAAATGTCTGGACGCCCCGTATTGTTGAAGTCCGCCCAGATGACTCCCAGTCCATAGTAGCCGTTCGGGTCGTTCACTCCCGCGCTCTTGGACACGTCCGTAAAGGTTCCGTCGCCATTGTTATGAAACAGCGAATCACCTGCTCCCTTTAACCCTCGCGGGCCGCACTGCACATCGATGCCCCGATATTTGCAGTTGGGAGAATTGCCAAATCCAGGGAGATCGTTCAGATGGAAATCGACATAGTTCGTTACCATGAGATCGACGAAGCCATCGCCGTCGTAATCGCCGAACGCGGCGCCTGTCGACCAGCGTCCGTCGGCAACGCCAGCCTTGGCGGTAACATCCGTGAAAGTGCCATCTCCATTGTTGTGATAGAGAACATTTCCGCCGAGACACGTCACATAAAGATCGGGCCAGCCGTCGTTGTCGTAATCCCCGACGGCTCCGCCCATCGCGAAACAGGGCGTGCCGATCCCGGCCTTGTCGGTGACATCCGAAAATGTACCATCGTGATTGTTATGATACAGCGCGCCGCGGCTCTTCTGCCCCTTGATGGCCATGTCCACGCTCGGAGCATTCGTGAAATAGATGTCCACCCAGCCATCGCGATCGTAGTCGAGCAAAATCACGCCGCCACTCATCGACTCCACGATGTATTTCTTCGCCGGGTCGGAAGTGTGCTTGAAGGTGATGCCGGTCTTGGCGGTGATGTCTTCGAGTTGAGGGACCGGTCGGCCGGCGCACTTAGCAGACTTTGCACCCGGCGGCGGGGGTGGCGGCGTGGGATGTCCTCCTTGGGCCGCTGCAATGTTCGCTACGAGGAACATCAGCACGAGGGTCTTCGCGAAACGTTCACAGCCAGGCGTGTTCAACTGGTTTCCACTGCAGTTAGGCCTCATGGATGCTGGGCTGCCGGAATGGAGGCGCGGTCGCGATCGCGCTGCTTGGCTTTCAATTGCTTGTAAATCTCAAGCTCGCGGTCAGCATCGGCAACTCGGGATTCCTTGCGGTAAGCAGCCTGCAATTGATAATGCATGTAGTCACTTTGGGGGCTAAGTCGAGTTGCGGTCTCAAGATGTTGTACGGCTTCCTCCAATTTGCCGCGATCCAGCAGGATCTTGCCTAACTCATACTGGGCGTTGGCGTGATCCGGATGAACTGCCAGCACTTCCTGAAACAGGGTTACCGCCTCAGGGACTCGCGATTGCTGCAGATAAACGAATCCGAGATTGTATTTCGCGTCGGTATCGCTGGGATTTAGCGCCAGTTCCGCGCGAAACTCCTCGGCTGCTTCGGGCCAGTGTTCGGATCTTATCTCCGCTTGGCCGGCGAAATAGTGAGCCTCGAGCAATCCGGGATCCGCCTGTAGGGCGCGACGAAGTACATTCACCGAGCGTCCGTAATCTCCAATTTCGATCCATAGCTGTCCGATCAAAAGAAGCGTGTCCTTCGGGCGTTCAGCCTTCTCATATTCGTCGAGCACTTCGGCAGCTTGCTTGAAGTCGCCGACCCGCGCCAGCGAAACCGCCCAGGCATAGCCGACGGTAGCGTCCTGCATCCCACGGTGGCCTAAGGGCGAAAACGCTTTTGCCGCATCTGCATACCGGTCCGCGCCGAAATAGGCCATCCCCAGCATCGCCCTCACGGGTGTCTCGGCTGGCTTTTCTTCCAACGCCTTCGAAAATCCACGAATGGCTTCCGGGTAATTGTTTGCGCGAAATGCTGAGAGGCCGAGATTCTTCGCCAAGCCCGGTACCTGCGCGTCCCAGCGTTCCGCCTCCTGATAGTGGCCGAGCGCCGCGAGATATTCCTTGCGCACCGCTTCCGAGGTGGCTAGATCGTTAAAGCTCAATCCGAGGACCGACCGAAGACGATTCTCCTGTAAGTCTGCCGCGGTTCGCTGCTTTTCGGTCAGATTCGCTCGCGCTACGACGGACGCATCCACGCGCGCAAACGGGTCGGTATCAGGAGGCAACAGCGGCGCCGCTTGCACTTCGTTCCTCGGATTCAACGGCACGATCGCGGCTGCCGATCCAGCCCCGCCCGCCAATGCCATGGCCGACGCCACACTCTGCTGTCCCTGTTCCATCGTCTTATTCTGTAGGTCGCGGGCCTTGGTCAAATACACGTCGCTCTCCTCGGTGCGCTCGGAATTCGCCAAAATCCGACCAAGATCGACGTACGCTCGGCGAATCTGATAGTTGGATCGCGCTTCGTCGGTCCCCGTCAAGGCGATCGCCTTACGAAAGCACTCCTCTGCGCGCTTCATGTCGCTCTGTGCATACGCGTTCAACCCCAGGTAGAGCCACGGCTCGGGCCAGTCTGCGTTCACCTCGATGGCCGTTTTCAGATAGCGCTCCGACTCTACATAGTTCCGTTCGCCGGATGCGAGGAAGCCCATCATATAGTTCGCGAGATAATCTCGCGGGAAATACTCAAGCTCCTTCTGGAACTCCGCCTTTCCTTCCGGCGTGGCTTTCCACTCGTTCACGGCGAGGCGTGCCAAGCCCAGAAAATAGTGTGCGTGCGGCGTTTTTGGGTCCAGGGCAATGGCCTTCTCAAACTCGCGAATGGCTGCGGGCATATCGTCGGCGTCCCGATAAGCTCTGCCAATGATCACGTGAATGGATCCGCTGTCGCCCGCGGTCTTCACCATCTGTTCGAACACGGACCCGGCGCGTTGCTTGTCGTTGGTCTGCAGGAGGCATATTCCCAGTGAGTAGAAGGTCTCGAGGTCAGGATTAGGATCGAGCTGCACCACTCGCGAGAGGGCCTCGGCAGCCTGTGCGTAATTTTGCTTCTTAATCAACGCTCTGCCGCGAATCGCAAATGCGCGCATGTTATTCGGATCGACGCTCAAGGCCCTCTGCGCGTCCGTCAAAGCTTCGTCTGGGTGCTCGTGCTGGAGTTCCGCAATCGCCAAATCGACGCGAGTATCTGGCAAGTCTTCGAAGTCCAGGGATCGCCGGTACAACTCGATGGCCTGCGGGTAGGCAGCTTCCAACAGGCGCAGTTGACCAAGCTCCCGCAGCGCCAGGGCAATCAGCCGTTCATTCGTCTGGCCGACCGCTGCCGGATCCCCACTGCGTTGCGCTGCCTGGGCAGCTTCCAATCTGTGGCGGAGTTCCAGCTCGGCAGCATTCGGGCCCCCTTGAATTTGTCTCTTCCCGCTCGCTGCGCCATTGGACTTCTGGGGACCGGTAGCCTGCGCCGACACGGTCGGGCCGGACAAAACCAGAACGGCATAGCCGAAGGCGGCGGAAAGAGCGATGAGGAAACCGAGAGCCTTCGGGAAATTAACGCAGGCGCGCGACTTCGGCTCTCGAGAATGCACGGAATGACGGATCAAACGGGTCAAAGGGGACTCACCAAAAAGGTAAACGGCGGGACCTGAAATTTCAAGCCCCGCCGTCACGGTTAACTAGATTGTGGTTTTCGCAGTTAGAACGAGAACCTCAGGGTGTACTGAAGTTCGCGACCCGGGTGAACCGCCGACGCCTGGCCGAAGTTTGCGTTCGGGCTGCCCGTCTGACCGGTCACAATGTTGTTGGTCGGACTGCAAGCCGCTGTCCCGCATACTAGGTTGCTGGCGTTGAAGCCTGTGCCCTCCAGCTGGGAGCCATAGAAGTTCGCATGGTTGAAGAGATTGAAGAAGTCCATGCTGAACTTTAGGTGGAACCGCTCTCGAAAGACCCAGTTCTTGGCCAGTTGCACATCCACGTTGCGATTGTCCGGACCAAAGCAGTAGCCGCGAGGCGCATTCCCGATGGTACCGAGTGTGTAGCCCGTGAAGGTGAAAGCGGCAGGATTCAAGATCTGCTTGCCGTTCTCGCCTGCGTTGCAGCTGATGCCCGTAACGTCAGGACGGTTGTTGTTGTTGAAGCCGGTCCCGTTCAGGGAACTCAGAGTGCTGCCGCTGATGCCGCTGGCGCCGCTGGAGAACACGCTCAATGAGGCGCCGGAAGTAACGCTGATGATGCTGTTCAGTTCCCAGCCGCCCACCGTCTTCTGCACCAATTCGCTATGATTAGCGAGCTTCGGCAGGTAAAACACCTCGTTGGCCACAAAGATATGCGGCCGATTGATGTTCGTGTTGCCCTTGTCGATGCTCGAATTAGCTGGGTTCGTGAAGGCTTCCTGGTTAAGGCTGCCCGAAGAATTATCCAGCTCAACGTCGGCGATGGAGTGCGAGTAGGTGTAGGACGCCTGGAACGACGAGTAATTGCTAAGGCGCGAGCGGAAGAGCGCTTGCAGCGAGTGATACGTAGAGTGCCCTCCTCGCGCAAACATGCCGATCGTCCCGAAGTTACCCGCCGGACGCAATGCGTTGAGGGCAGAGCCGTTCAAGAACGCGCCTTGCACCCAGTCGGCCTCCGGAACGGCATTGAGGTCCGCCATTGAGGTCAAGTGGATGCCCGCATTGCCGACATAACCCAGCTGAAGGGCAGTATTGCGTGCCAGTTCCCGCTCTACCGACACGTTCCACTGCCAGCTATTCGGTGTTACTGCCGAAGGATCCTTTGCCGCGTTTGGCGAAACTGCCGGGCTGCTCAACGGCGCAGGCGTTTCCAACGTTCGAACGTCGGTGGCATTAATGACGAACGGAGCCGTGTGTGCCAAGGTTTCGTCGATACCTACCAGCTCGCGCTGGAAGAACTGCCCGAGACCCACACGAACTGCCGTCTTACCGTCACCCCTTACATCCCATGCGATACCCAACCGCGGGGCCACGTTATGGTTGCTCTGGTTGACCAGGGCGCGATTGGGCCCGGGTGTGCCGTTCGAAAGCGGCAGGCTTATGCCAAGAGACGCCAACTGGTTTGCAGCGGCCGTGCAGGGACTTGTCCCTGGCACGATGATTACGCCATTGCAGGCATCCGATGCCGGCAACGCGGGGTTGTAATCGGCCAGGCTGAAGGAAGCCCAAGTGTTCGTCTGTGAGTAAGGTTCCCGGTAGAAGGACCAGCGGAACCCATAGTTCACCGTCACGTTTCGGCGAATCTTCCACGAATCGCCCACGTACCACTCGATATCATGCCAGACCACTTGCGCAAGTCCGTTGACGCTGTTCTCGGATGTGGTGAACAACTGGCCGGGAATGAGCAGGTTCGCGAGCTGGTTGGTGGTCTTGACGGAAACCTGTCCGTCGGCCGCGTTGATGGCCGGTTGGTCGTTGCCGCCGTTATTGAATTCATCCTTCGCGTTCGAGCTGTAGTACACGCCCGCCTTGAAAAGATGGTTGCCGTGAACCTTCGAGATGTTGTCTTGCAGTGCGTAGAGATCTTCGTGGTTGGTATACGGTGCGATGTTCCACATGCTCTGGCCGTTGCCGTAAGGCTGCAAACCGCCCCAAGCCGCGCCGCCGTTGATGAATGCACCCGTCTGCTTCAAAGATGCGGGCCACGCCGTTGGAATCGCCGCGTTGATTTGGGCGACGAGTCCCGAATCGGTGCCGGCCAGAGTCGTGATAATCGCGTTGTGGCCATACCCGAATTCGAGGTCGTTGACCATCGTCGAGCTGATTTGCGAGGTCAACTTGCCCATTACGCTCTTGGAAGGCTGGCTCCAGTCCGAGTTGATGGTGGGGAAGAACGAAGAGCCCCAGAACAGGTTCGGGTTCGGAGATGGGCTGTTCCAAGAGTCATTGGTCCAGCGAAAGGTCAGGCGGTTCTTCTTGGTTACGTCGTAGTCGACGCGGATGTTCCACTCGCTCCACTGAGGCCGCTGAGCTTCTTGCAGCGCCCAGTTGTTCTGAGTGCCGGTCGCACTGGAAATGTTCGGGTTTGGATAGAACTGAGCCAGCAGGATCCCCGCAGGGTCAGGGTTCGCGATCTTGTTGGGATTGCCCGGAGCCTGAAGCGCCGCCGGGATGACCGGTAACGTTGCACCGCAAGTGGCTTTCCCGCCCGCGGCAATAGCGGCGGCGTCCGCGGTGAAGTCGCCCGCCTTTTCGGCAGCCGTCGGGACACAAGCAGTTACCGACTGTCCACGAACTTCGCGGTTCCATTCCTGGTTCCACCAAACGAACAGCTTGTCCTTGATAATCGGCCCGCTGGCGTTATAGCCCCAGTCGTTGCGGCGGAGTTCGGCCTTTCCGGTCTTGTTGTTGTTGGAGAACCAGTCGTTGGCGTCGAGCTTGTCGTTACGACCGGCATAGAACATTCCGCCGTGAAACTGGTTTTCACCCGACTTGGTGGTGATGCTGATGATCGCCCCCGAAGCCTGCCCATATTCCGGGCCGTAGGAATTGCGGATCATCTTGAATTCAGCGATCGCATCAATCGAGGGGTACACCAGAATTGTGCGGTTCGAACCCACGTCGTTGTTGTTTACGCCATCGACGAGGAACAGATTGTTGGTGTACGGATTGCCGTTCACCGAAAAATCGCTGCCGCCGGTCAATCCCTTGTCGCGGCCGTCAAAATCGTTGGCGGTCGAGACCCCCGGTGAGAGGGTGACCAGATTCATGAAGTTTTCGCCGTTCAATGGCAGTTCGCGAACTTGCCGCCCTTCCACCACTTCGCCGACCTCGGCCGTGGCCGTCTGCACCTGTACAGCGCTGGCCTCGACGGTGATCATTTCGCTCGCGGCGCCCATCTCCAGCTTTACGCTCACTTCGGTTGTCGTCGAGACGTGAACCTCGACTGCCTTGGCCGTAAATTCCTTGAAGCTGCCGTGCTTGACAACGATGTTATACACGCCGACGGGTAGCTGGGCGAACGAATACACGCCCTGCTCGCTCGTCGTTGTCGAGTAAGTTGCGTTATTGGCTACATTCGTTGCCGTCACGGCAGCGCCCGCAACCGCCGCGCCGCTCGGGTCGGACACCGTCCCGGTAATGGTTCCCGAATACTGCTGCGCGTTCAGGGCCAACGGCGCCGTCAACACGAGCAGTAAGAAGCAAAACAGCGCGCCAAACACGTAGCGCGTTTGCGTCGCCGTTTTCCCTTCCGACATTTGCATTTTCATTCGCACACCCCTTCGAATTTTTCGTTCCGATTCGATTCAGAAAATTTCTTGATGCTCTGAGACGAACCCGGACGCGAACCAAACGTCCGCAAGACCACTTCATGACTACCAAAGAGTTTGGACCCGGTACTTGGTCCCTCGACAACCTCGACTAATACATTTGCACTAGAGGATATACATGGCTCTGGCGATGTCAAGCGAAAATAATGATATTCTACAGGGGAAATATTGTTATTCTAAAAATGGATGTCGGCCCGAAGTCAAATGATTGGAGCAGGCGGGACGAAAGTTTTCGCCTCCCATAACGTATATTCTATGGCGGATCGTAGAAATCTATGATATTTGGAAGGACACAAGCGGCATATTCCTTGTGCTTCAGAACCACTTTTTTGCTGTTTTAGCTTATTGTGTACGTTAACGTTTCACTTCTCGCTTAAACAGTTTTGGCACTTTTTAGGTACTCTGCCCGGGGGTTTTTGTTGGCATGACCTACCCAATGAAGAAGAAGTCCGCCTTCCAAGGCGAACAAAAAGTGACCCTCAAAACCGTCGCCGACCATCTGGGTCTGACGCCGGGCACGGTCTCGGCGGCGCTCAACGACTCCCCCGCCGCACGGTCGATCCCCGAACGTACGAAAAAGCGCATCATCCAGGCGGCCAAAGATCTCAACTACCGCCCCAACTACTTCGCCCGGTCTCTGCGCCTTCAACGCACCTACACGATTGGCGTAATCGCCGAAGAGATCGGCGACGCTTACGGATCGTTAGTCATCAGCGGCATCGAAGAATATCTGCGAAAGAACAATTTCTTCTTCCTGACCGTAATTCACCGGCACGATCCAAAGCTGCTCCACACTTACGCGCAAATGCTGGTGACGCGTGGCGTCGAGGGATTCATTACCACGGACACTTCCATCACCGAAAAGCTGGAGCTCCCCACGATCGCCGTCGCCGGCCACCGCAGAGTGGAAGGTGTAACCAATGTCATTCTGGATCATAGACTTGCTGCACGCCTCGCGCTCACACATCTCGTGGAGTTGGGTCACAAAGAAATCGCCTTCTTAAAGGGTCATCCCTCCAGTTCCGATTCCGCCGTCCGCTGGGCTGCAGTGTGTGAAACCGCCGCGGAACTCGGCCTTGTGATACGCCCTGAGCTCACCGTTCAGATTGACAGCACCGTCTCCACGCCGCAGGTCGGATATCCCTTCGCGAAGCAGCTTCTCGCCCGCAAACAGCCCTTTACTGCGCTCTTCGCTTACAACGATATCTCTGCGATCGGCTCGATCTGGGCCCTTCGCGAAGCCGGCCTGCGAGTTCCCGAGGACGTCTCCGTCATGGGCTTCGACGACATCCCAGCCGCGGCATTCAACAACCCGGGGCTGACCACGGTTCGTCAGCCGCTCGAACGCATGGGACAAATCGCGGCGAAGACACTGATCGACCTCATCGAAGGCAAAGCTGAATATGTGCCGGAAATCGCCATCGAGCCCGAGTTTGTCGTGCGCGCTTCGACGGGCCGCGCTCCCGGACATTTCGCGAAGCTTACCCCTGCTAGTCTCGACCAATATCCCCACGCGCCTGATCGCTTATAACCCTCGTAGCCGGCCGCCTTTCGAGCCCCTTGCAATAGCGTTGATTTCGCATCATCTTCACCCCACACTAGATCGCGAACCGATTTTTTCGCGACCACATGGTTAGCATCGACAAACGATTCTTCCTTTTGGTGTTCGCTCTGGGCCTCATCCTCTGGCCGGGCTCCACTTTCTCCCTTCGTGCTCAACTCTCCACCGCTGACCATCTCAGCGAGCCAGGTTTCTGGCCCACGCAGAATGCCGCGCGACGCAACGAGTTTGTAGGGGTCAGCGCCTGCGCATCGTGCCATTCGGCCATCGTCGCGACGCAGACGCGAACGCCTATGGGCGCCACAGCCATGCGAGCCCGGGACTCCGACATTCTTCACTCGCACTCAATTTTGACTTTCGGTTTCGATAAATACCGCTACGAAATCAAAACCTCATCGACGCAATACATCTATACCGTTACCGACGGCTCCCGCACTCTCAGCGCGAATCTGCTGTGGGCCTTTGGAACCGATCGCGTGGGTCAGTCTTATCTTTTCAAGAAGGACGATGGAAGATTCTACGAGGCGCGCGTCACATACTTCGATACGTTGAGGGCACTGCACTTCACGCCGGACCGCTCGTTGACATCGGCGAAAGATCTCGAAGAGGCCATGTACCGCCCCGTGGACATGTCGGAAATTCAGCGCTGTTTCGCATGCCACACCACCGCACCCAATATCGGCGACCAATTTGACGAGAAGAATCTCGTCCCGGGTGTGACCTGCGAAGCCTGCCACGGCCCGGGCGCGACGCATGTCGCCGCGATGCAAGCGGCCAAAGTTGCGGGCATGTCTCCCTCAGCGGAAGGTACCATTTTCAATGCCGCGCAACTCAGCCCGACGGACTCCGTCGATTTCTGCGGTGCCTGCCACGCTACCTGGTGGGACGTAAAACTCTCCGGCGTCAAAGGCGTCTCCAACGCCAAATCGCAGCCCTATCGCCTGGAAGGCAGTAAATGCTGGGGCAAAGGTGATACGCGCCTCACCTGCGTCGCATGCCACGATCCCCACAAACAACTCCAGACCGATTCAGCCTCTTACGATGCAAACTGCCTAAACTGCCACCTAGCGACAACCGCGACGCCAAAATCCCCAGACCACCCAGGTAGAGCGTGCCCGGTCAGCGCCAAAAACTGTGCCTCTTGCCACATGCCGAAAGTCTACGTTCCAGAAATGCACTACAACTTCACCGACCACCGCATCCGCATCACCCGTGCCAACGACCGCTACCCCGAATAGTCTCAGCCGTCTCCGTGTCCTCTGTGCCCCGACCCCTGCGCACTCTGCGTTAAATCTTTCGCCTTTTCTTTTGTCGACTTACCTCTCAGGCACTCCGCTTCCCGACCCCTCCACAATCGTCACATATCGATCGACCGGCAAATTTTCGAAGCGCTCCACTACCCCGCTAGGCTGCGGCCACTTTACTTCCACCCAGTCGATCTTGGTCCGCTTCCCGATCCCTAGCACCATTCGCGGATCGTGCGACGACAAGAAGCTTCCGCCGCCCACTTTCATACGCGACCTCTTCAAATCCCCGGCTTGATAGGTCACCCGCGCCCCGATCGCATCCACGTTTGCCTTCCTTCCTACCAACGTCACGCCCAGCCAATGATTCTGTTTGCCTAGATTGTTCCGCAGCAAAACCGGCGCGGCATCGTTGACGGAAACCAACACGTCCAGCCCGCCATCGTTATCAAAGTCCCCGACAGCCAATCCACGGGCCGCAAACGTCTTCGCAAACACCGGCCCGCTTTCGGCGCTAACATTCTTGAAACGCCTTGCCCTCATTCCGAAATAACAGCAGCGGTTCTTTGAAGGTCACCTGGTGCGAAAACTCCTCGACCAGATCGTCGGGGAATCCATTCGCCAAAATTAAATCCAGCTCGCCATCATTGTCGTAGTCAAAAAACTTCAATCCCCATCCGCTCATCCATCGAGTCGCCATCCCGATGCCCTGTTGCATCGCAACGTCGTTGAAAGTTTCATCCCCATTATTCTGGTACAGCGAAAAAATCTCCTCATCGATATTCGCCACAAACAAATCCATCCACCCATCCTGATTAAAATCCGCCGAGTCCACCCCCATCCCCGACCGTGCCCGGCCATCCGCGCTATAAGCCACGTCTGCAGCTAATCCAATCTCCTCAAAGCGCCCGCCCCGATTTAGGTACAGAAAATTGGCCACCGTATCATTCGAAACAAACAAATCCATCCGTCCATCATTGTCAATGTCCGTAGCCACCACGCCCCATGCCTTGCCGAGGTGCTGCGCAATTCCCATCTCTTTGCTGACGTCCGTAAACGTCCCATCTCCATTGTTATGGAACAGCCAGCTAGGCCGCGGATTGAAAATCCGCGGAATACAATAATGATGGGTTCCGTCCTTATCCACACCGCAGCTCAGCGATTTGTTGAACTCGCAAAACTGCCCCACAAACAGATCCAGACGCCCATCGTTGTCGTAGTCAAACCAAACGGCGCTGGAAGCCCACCCGGGCGCGGCAACTCCCGCCTTGTCCGTGACATCCGTGAAGGTTCCGTCCCCATTGTTCCGATACAAAATGCTCCGCCCGTACTGGGTAACATAAATGTCCGCAAACCCGTCTCCGTTGTAGTCCCCTACAGCCACGCCCATCCCATATCCGCCACCGCCAACTCCAGCTTTCTCTGTAACATCGGTAAACGTCCCATCCCGATTATTCCGGTAAAGCGCGTTCCGCAAAGGCCTCGCCGGATCATAAAAATCACATTTCCCGCTATTCACCAGATAAATGTCCATCCATCCGTCATTGTCATAATCCAGAAACGCGCAGCCCGCCCCGCTAGTCTCCGGCAAATGCTTAGCCGCCGACCTTCCGGCCGTATGCACCCAGCGAATCCCGCTCCTCGCGGCAGAAATCTCTTCAAATGTGGGAGATGCAATGGAAGGAAGGCCTCGCGCCCAAGATGAGAGGCGAGGCGAAAAACCGCCGGCTAATAAAGAAAGATTCTGAAGGAATCGTCTTCGCGTAAGTGGAAATATTTGCCGTTCGAAGGCTCGATCGGACATTGGCGGCATTATGCCCACAACGCCGACGCGATGCAAAAACGGCTTTCCGATTCCCGGTCGGACCAGAAGACTAGAGACGCCTTTCGGCTTGCTCGCTGTCCAAGGCTCGCTCTGCGCGGCCCACGCTAATGGCTGCATCCGGCAGCCGAATGACGGCGTAGACCACGGCGGCAACGACGCCACCCAGTAGTGGCGCCACAATGAATACCCACAATTGCTGCAATGCCCAACCGCCCACAAACAGCGCAGGGCCCACGCTACGCGCCGGATTGACCGAAGTGTTGGTGATCGGGATTCCCACGAGATGAATCAGCGTCAAAACCAGTCCTATGGCGAGTCCCGCAAACCCAACGGGTGCCTTGACGTCCGTCGTGCCGAGCACGGTAAGCACAAGAAACATCGTCAGCACGACTTCCGCGATAAATGCCGCCGCCAGTGAGTAACCGCCCGGCGAATGCTCCCCGAATCCGTTGGCACCCATCCCCGCAACAGACGGATCATATCCGGCCGCAACTCCCCGCGCGATTACCAGAATCAACCCCGACGCAATAATCGCTCCGATGACTTGCGAGATGATATAAAAGA
The DNA here is from genome assembly GCA_963832615.1 of uncultured Acidobacteriota bacterium. GTDB lineage: Bacteria > Acidobacteriota > Terriglobia > Acidiferrales > UBA7541 > Acidiferrum. The sequence continues at coordinate 144,367 of CAWHVA010000021.1, read as the reverse complement.
GCGCGTCTCTCGCTCCGATTTTTCGCGCAATCAGCACACCCACTGTAACCGCCGGATTGATGTGGCACCCCGAAATCGGCCCAATGGTATACGCCATGGCCAACAGCGCCAGACCGAACGCAAAGGCGACTCCTAAATATCCAATGTGGCTTCCCGCCAGCACCGCGCTACCCACTCCGCCGAAAACCAAAACGAACGTCCCGACGACTTCCGCCAGATACTTTTTCATTGGCGTGTCCTCCTCCAAGCAGTCGCCAGAGGTATATCACGACTATCCCGCCACAGAGATGAATAATTCCCGCCGCCCTCCCCGCCGACTCGGCAAGAAACAATTTGCGATCTTCCGGGACAATGGTCTAACTTTCCGCCTATTCTCTGAGCTTCTAGATCATGCGTGAAGCAACCCATTCTCGAGCGTTTCCGCGACCCATCGCATTCGCATTGCGAACCATTGGCAGTCGTCTCCTGCTTTGGACTCTTCGAACCATTCTTCTTATCTGTGCTTCCTCTTTTCCCTCGACTGCAAGAGACATCGGCGCCCCCGCAAAGTAACACCGCTCTCCACCACGGTCTTTGGGTCTGGAAGGGTCCCTCTGTCGTCGAATCGCCCAACGGCGCCGAGTTACTCCGCGATTTCTGCCGCTCCAACGACATCAACGAAATCTGCATCTCGGTCCTCGCGCACGGTGACGCCTCGCCCGACGACCGCTTCGCTCGCCTGATCGACCTGCTTCATCGCTCGAACATTCGCGTCGAAGCGCTCCTCTCCAGTGAAAATGCGGACGAACCAGGTAAGCACCGCGAAAAACTCCTTGATCACGTTCGCGCCGTTCTGCAATTCAATCGCAGCCACTCCGCGAATCGATTTGACGGGATTCACCTCGACATCGAACCCCAGCAGCGCCCCGAGAACAAGGGCCCCGGCAATCTCCGATTCCTGCCGGGTCTCGTGGACGCTTATCGTGCTGCGCGCGCCCTAGCCGAACCAGCCCATCTCACCATCGACGCGGACATCCAGAACAAACTTCTCAAAGGCGATCTTGCCGAGCGCCGCTTGCTCCTGTCCTCGTTGCCCAGGCTCACACTAATGCTCTATGAACTCAGCAGTCCCAACGACGGCGACACCCCTGAAAAGCAGATCGAAAAGCTCCAGGCCGCCAGCCAGAAGTTCCTCGATATGGCCTACGAAGGATTACACGACCTGAATCTTGCGAAGATGATCATCGGCCTGCGCACTCCGGATTATGACGAACGCCTCCCCAGGATGCTTAAGACCTTGGACGAGACACACCAGACAAATCCTCACTATCTGGGTTGGGCCCGTCACGCTTACGGAGACGTTCTCAAGACCGCCCGGTAGATGACCGTGCGGATTGCCAGAAGTTCGCGTACAATCCCAACGCCTTAGCGGCAACCAATATGAACTCACTGACCCGACGTGGTTTTATCGAAAAGCTCACCACCCTTACGGCCGGCAGTTTCCTCGCCGCGAACACGCCAACTGCTCTCGCTGCGGGACAATCCACTCCACACATCACATTCCCCTCGGCGCCACGCGATCGCATCGCTGTAGCCTCCTACCCATTCCGCGCCTACATCAACGTCGCCAATAACCGCGACCGCGACCCCAAACTCCCCGGCATGGATCTCACTCAATTCCCGTCCGAAGTCGTAACAAAATTCGGAGTCCACAACATCGAGCCGCTCGCCCAGCACTTCCTCAACACCGATTCAGCCTATCTCGACACCTTCCGCAAAGCCTTGCAGGACGCCAACGTGCATGTCGTGAATATTCCTACACACGTCCGGCAAAGCTTCTACGACGCCGATCCCGCCAACCGCCAGAAGGCGATCGCCGTCTGCAAAAAGTGGATCGACGTAGCCGTGGAAATTGGCTCCCCAAGCGTTCGTCCGCACGTAGCGGCGGCGTCCAATTCCGCGCCAAACGTAGAGCGCGCCGCAGACAGCCTTCGCGAAGTAGCTGACTACGCCGCCAAGAAAAACATCGTGGTCACTCTAGAGAACGACGATCCCGTCAGCGAGGAGGCTTTTTTCATCGTCAAAGTCATCGACGCCGTGCGCCACCCGTACCTGCGCGCCCTGCCCGATTTCGCGAACTCCGCCCTCACCGGCGATCCGGATTTCAACTACCGCGCGGTCCAGGCGATGTTTGAGCGCGCCTACGGCATCGCTCACGTCAAAGACGGCGAGGTGGACGACAACGGCAAGCAATTCAACATCGATCTGAAGAGAACTTTCGACATCGCGAGGTCCACTAGCTATCGCGGCTACTTCTCGATCGAGTTCGACGCTCCCGGCGATCCTTACGCCCCCACCACAAAACTCATAGAGCAAACAATCCGGTACCTTTCGTAGCCTGGACTCCATTACGAGCACGGCCCCGGTGCCACGAAACGCGTGATCGCCGGCACCCCGGGGCGTTCCGGTGTAAGCGCTCACTTAAGCTGTTTGGGATGAACAATTAAGCCGCACACGGTGGCTTCTTGGCCGAAAGCACCGATGCCGCTCACGGCGGTCCTTTCTTGAAGCCGGTTAGTTCAATGAGTTCTCCTTCCAATTTCGCGGCCGCCACCGACGGGATGCTTTCGCCAGTCAGCACGGAGTGTACAGACCGAATGTACGCCCTGCTCACGTCCTCGTATTTCTCGCCGCTAACTATGGAAGGACGCGCCACCACCGCGCCCCTGTGCTGACTCAATTGGGCAAACTGAGGAAACGGTTCTAAGATTGCCGGCATTTCGAGCAGTTCGAGTTCCTTCGGTACCTTGGAATGCTCACTAGAGCGCAAGAGCTCGGCATCCTTTCGCAGTAGAAATCGGATCAGCTCTATTGCTTCACGAGGGTGGGCCGAAGCCCGGGGAACCGCCAAACCGTTACCCCCCAATGCGCCTACTCGTCCTGTTCGGCCGCCCGGCAAGCTGGTTAAGCCAAACTGGGCAGCATTGCCGGGAAGCGCAATCGAATTCGCCCCAGAAAACGGCCAGCCGTGAGTGATCAAACTAAAGTTCGACTCCCAACCACGAAGGAATGCTGCCTTTCCGGAGCTCCAAAGATTCTGTGAGTCCCACTTTCCATAGGCCACCACGCCTGGCGGTGAAATGGAGCCCACCCATCGCGCGGCCCGTTGCCATGCCCGGATTGCTTGCGGGTTATTCACGCTGACGGTCCTGTCGTCTTCGATGATTCGGCCGCCGCCCTCGCTAAGCTGCAATTCCAAGCCGCTACAGGTCAAGTCTTCGTCTATGCCGCCTTGCCAGGAATAGCCCCAGAAGTCTTTGTCGCCCTTGGCGCGTTCCCCCGCCTGAATCCGGGCAGCCGCGGTTTCGAGCTCATCCCATGTCTTGGGCGGCTCACGATACCCGTACTTTCGCAACAGATCAGGCCGGTAAATCAAAACTCCAACATAGGCGTGGCGCGGTATAGCCACCACCTTGTCACCCACGGTGTAACTCGCAAGCACCACGGGATCTTGTGAGGAAAGCTCGGCGGGGAAGTATGGTTTTAGATCCATCAGACGCTGGTTCAAAATTCCGGACCAGATCACATCAATGCTGACCAGGTCAGGTGTGGCAACAGAGCCTTCTTGGAGGAGCTTGCGCCACAGGGCAAGCTGATCGAGAGAGCTTCCTGGGCGGGGAAGCCGCTTGACTCGGATCCCGGTTTCGCGTGTGAAGTCTTGCAGGTCCTGCGCCAATGCTGGCAGCCGATCGGGAATGTCCCACTCAACATCTAGAAACGACAAGGTGACCGGTTCAGGCGGAGGCTGCTGCTTCGAACAACCCACCACGAGTGAAAGCAGCAAAATCCTCAGTATATGAACAGTCTTCATTGGGCTGACCTTGGCGCCGAAAGATTCCAATTGGCAGTCGGAACATCTCGGTTCGCAGTCTAGTCTTTCCTTGCTGAATACTGCATGCCGATGCGCTCGTTCCTAATTCTCAGCGGGGGATCCTTTGGGTTTGTTGATTTTGTTTGAGGTATCAACTTCGAACAACCGGTAGTCGCTGAGAGAGTGACGATGATGATAACGCTTGCCGTGCAGTTCCATGAACATCTCGGCGTCCCAGGGTAGCCAGAGAGTCTGGTTACCGCTATCAAATTTTACGGGTCCGTAGTCCACGCGCAGATGGTCGCGAGTAAGTTGCAGGCGATCCATGGGTGCAATCAAGTCGGTTTCCACGCGTAGAACGTCGTAGCTGGATCGAGAAATCCAGACGCGGCCTTTGAACGGGATATTGTAAATCATGCCCTGCTTGTTCCACCGGCGCACGCTGAGAGTTTCGGTGCTATCTTCCTGGAATCGAATCCGCCAAACCGTTTCACCTCGGAGTTGTGTCAGGCCTTCGCAGTTGTATCGAAAGTTCTTCCTGTCGGCGGGTTGCAAGAGCGAAATAGCGAGGCTGTTAAGGCCGGTGGTGGCCAGTGGTGTGGGGAAGGAAGCAACGGTCTTCTGGTCGGCGTCGCGGCTCTCCTCAAGAAAGAAAGAATCGCCGTGATAAGGAATGACGGAGACAATGTAGGAGAATTCGACGGTTTTCATTTTGCCGGGAGTCCCGCGGCGATCGATTTCCTGATGCTCAATGTGTTCGGTGGCGGTGAACTTCTCAAAGTTGGCTAATTGGGTTTTGACGCGCAGAAAGGCGCGATCGACAACATCATTCGCCGAGCATGAGTCGTCCTCCGCGATGGGAGGAAGGTTATCGACATCTGGCGGCGACCAGGAAGTATCGGCTTTCACGATGGGTGTGTCGGCGACGTACGGAACGCTGGGCGGCGGAACATTGGAACCCTCCGAACTTTTTCCCGACGCGACGGGGTTAGCTTCGAGTTTGCGCTTTGCGGCAGCCGCCGAAGCATCGGACGGCAAATCGTCGACGAGTTTTTGCCACGTTTTCCTCGCGTCGAGCGTCCGTCCTTGAGCCAATTGAATTTCTCCCAACAGCAAGCGAGCCGATCCACCTTTGTCTGCCGCAAGATCGGCCGCGCGACCCGCTTCTAATTCCGCGTTGGGCAAGCGGCCACCGATTCTCAAGTAGGCGTTCGCCAAAACCAGATGCACTCTCCAGTCCGCCGGATTGACGGAGAGGGCCTTTTCGAGGGTCGCCACTGCCAGGCTGGTTTCCGCGGCGACGAGTTGCATTTCCCCCAGCGACAGTAGGGCCTTTTCGTAATTGGGATCGAGGTTCGCGGCGCGTTCGAAGCTCTTGCGCGCGAGATCAGCGTGCTGGAGGCAGAATTCCGCTGTACCGAGCAAGAAAGCCAACTCCGGGCTACCCGGCGCAATCTGCACGCCCTTCTGGAATTGTTTCTTCGCCAAATCGCAGTTGTGTTGGTGCATCGCGTCCAGGCCCTTAGCGATGATTTGTTGCAATTGGGGAGTCATGACGGTGCCATGCACGCGGGAATTGCTGGAGTCTTTTAACGGCTCAGGCTTGAGAAGGACTGGGAAATACGTCTCCGTTCCCATTGGGGGTACACTCACCTCGTCCGTAGCTGGTTGATATCCATCGCAGCGCACTTCGACCCGATAGTCGCCTGGGGGGACAGAGAAGACGGCATCGGAAGTCCCTCCGGTAATGGAAGACGTATCGTAGCCCGTAGTCAAAGAGTAGAGGTGGACGTTCGCGGGCGTAGCTGGAGGAACTCCCTGTATATCGCGGACGGCGATGGCAACCGAGACATTGCCACTCGAACCAGGCATCTGCATGCCGCCAGCATCGGGTCGTTGTGCGAAAGCGGGGGAATCGATCGCCAGCAGAGCGAATGTGAGGCACACCGAGATTTTGGTCGTCCGGGCGGGGAAAAGTCGGGCAGGCATGGGGGCGGCCCCTCCTGTAGTGTGGGAACAAGCTGACTCCACGGGCTTCGAACGCCCCCCGTGGGACCCGGTGAAAAGTGTTGTAATCCTACCGCATAACGATTGTGAAACGCTACGAATCTGCGCGGCGCACGACTTGTTAGGACGTATCAAGCTCGCGGATAGAACTTTATGACTCTATTTCCGCGGTACTCAGGATTCGTGACGCCGTCCTGTGGGTTGTTGGTCTTAGGGTCAGGGTGTCGCAGGCGTCGAGCCTGGCATCCGCGTGAAGCGCAGCGGCTTTTCGGACCCCTTACAATAAATCAGCAAATGAGGGGCCTTCCACTCGAAACGCTCGGCGGCCTGAAGCGCATCCAGGTATCTTTTCTCCTGGTTCATCACCGCTTCAGCGCAGGCCATGCGCGACGAAGCCAAAGGACCGAGCTTGACGGAATCCGCACTGATCTGCGCAGGCCCGAAGAAGCGATTGCAGGAGCCGTTACCTGCGACTTTTCCGGCTTCGGGGAAAGCAAGTGTTGCTTGAATATTATCGATCACGCCGCTGCCACCCAAGTCTTCCAGCAGCCACTCGCTGCCAGCGAGGCTGAGGCGAGCCGCTTGCGCGGGCGCGGGTTGGGCGGCAACCTTGGCTTCCTTTAACGAGGAAATCACGAGAACCATCCGTTCGCCGGTCTCCACTCCTCGCCGATGCGAGAGGAGACCCGTAGCCTGAACACGCTTGTTTTCCAGCTTTTCGAGTTTTTGAGTCTTTGGATACGCAACCTCTATAGAATCGACCTGCTTACCGTCGATGGTATTGGCAGACTCCAGTTGAAGCGCCCAGCCAGTTGATTCTCCCCCAATGGCCATTACGCGACTGAGCTTACCTGTCATAGTTATTTTTTGTTCTGGAGACTGTGCGTGCGAAGAAATGCAAAGGAGCGCCAGCATCAGGCCCGTAATTAATCGTGTGATGCGCATTTCACGCCTCCCTCTCTGCGGGCCCTGCCAGTTCCCGGAGAAGCAGAAAGCCTCCAACGCTCAAACCGCGCGGGGCGGCGTATGCTCGAAGGGCTGCTTCGAATAGCGCGCCTTGGTAACCTCAATGATCAAAACAATGGGCGACTTCTCATCGCGATACGGCCAGGGTTTCCCGAGATACTTCAGGGCCATCGCGTCGTAGTGCTCGAGCTCAGGGTCAGGGCGGCGCTCGATTACCCGCCCGCGCATTTGAATTTCGGTGTAAGGATCGACAAAGTCCACAATGGACAGTGAAACGCGCGGGTCACGCAGAGTATTTTTCCCCTTTAGAGAATCCGCCTCGGTGCAGACCAAGAGGAGGTCCCCTTCACGACCTATCCACACCGGCGCGCTGTGCGGCGAGCCGTCGGAAGCGATTGTTGCGAGGTGAGCGAAGTTCGGGCGATCAACCAATTGTTTCACTTCGCCGGACAGCGCATTTCCCATCGAAGTTCCTTTGCGCACATGCCATTTACGCGCTAAGTCGGGTAGCCAAACAATTTTGCCTCATGCGGCATCCTAAAATTGGAATTTCGGCCCGGGCGATGACCTCGACTCCGCTCTCTCTTCTTTGCCCGAATCAGGCTCACTTGCCCGGAGCAGCATCCATCCTCAAGAATCGCGCGGCGTTGTTGTACAGAATGTCGCGTTTCTGTTCGGGCGTCAGGTAATCGGCGTTCTGAATGATGCTGATCGAGTAGGCCATCAGCTTGGGCCAGATCAATTGGTCGGTTCCGAACATCACGCGGTCCTCGAATCCGGCATCCACGAGTCGCTCGATATAGCGATTGACTTCCTTGATCGGATAGCTCCAGATCAGTCCCGCAACATCGACGTAGACGTGCGAGTTCGCCTGCAGCAACGTGAGCATGTTATCGATCATGGGATAGCCGGCGTGCATCACTTGCACGCGAAGTTTCAGGTGGCGCGCCAAAAGGTCCTCAAGCAGAAGCGGATTCCCCATGGACCCTCGGAATTTTGGCATCATCACGTTTGCGCGTCCTGAGCCGCCGGTCCCCATATGGATGGCTACGGGGAAATCCAATTCCTCCGCGAGGGCGAAATAGGCATCCACCGAAGGATCGCTGGGCGAGATGCCCTCATATTGCAGTCCGATCTCGCCCATTACTTTGAAGCCCCCGGTTGTGAAGTCTTTTCGCAACTCTTCGAGGGCAACGCGTTGACCGGGAGCCATCCCGTTACTGAAACGACGTGCCGGGGATGATCCTGGCCGGATGCGGCTTCCTTCCATTTCTGCACGCTCTTTGGCTCGCCGAAAACCACCGCCGTCACGTTGAGCCGCTCCATCTCCGCCAGAACGTCTTTCATATACTCGCCGGGCGCAGACGGATAAAGCGCAGGCGTGCATTGCTCCTTCACCCAACCGAAAGGCTCTTCCTTACCTTTAGGATCGGACGCCGTAAACTTCGAGGTGTTTGGACACATCGGTGCGGCGCCGGGAAAGTTCCCGTCTATGGCGTGGACGTGGACATCGATGACCGGCGAAGCCTTGCTCTCCGTGTTCTGGGCGAGAGAGACCGTTGGGCAGGATGAAAGGAGTACGGCGCAACATAAAAGTCGCCAGACGGGGCTGGAGGGCATTTAGAATCTCCTCTTGCGCACAAGCGTAACTTCGATTCTTGAGAGGTATATCACAGCTCGCACATTCGTGAGGGCCCGTATGCGCCTAGTAAACGCGCTTACCGTGGGGCCGTATCAGAAACCAGTGTCCGAGCAATCGACCTACCAGGAGTTAGACCCGCATCTCCGGTTTCGCCGATGGACACCGTGGCGAAGGCACCCCTGATGAGCGCTCGGATTCGTCAGCCGATCCCAACTAGCACCCTTGTCAGGCAACCCTGCTGCTAACAATGATGCGGCTTTGCCGTCCTATGGCGAAAGGCATCATTGCGTCTGGCGCGTGAAGATGGCGCGACGCCGGGGAGGGGCCCTTGTCCTCATTCGTCCAAGACCTGCGCTACGCGCTTCGAATGTTGCTTAAAAGCCGTGGGTTTACGATCGTCGCGATACTCACCCTGGCATTAGGCATTGGAGCCAATGTCGCCACTTTCAGCGTGGTGTACGGCGTATTGCTCAGGCCGCTGCCCTTCCCGCATCCGGAACAACTTGTGCGCGTGTTCGACGATCTTCGTGGCACGAGTGAACAGGACATCGGAATGTCAGCGCCGGAGCTTTGGGATTTGCAAGAGCGCTCGGGCGTGTTTGAGGAGATCTCGGCGGTGGCGCCGAGTAACTCGGCGGTCGGCGGTGGAGATCGGACCGTGCGGGCCGAAAGCCTCGTCACCAGTCCCGATTACTTCACTTTGCTGGGAGCGAAGCCGGAACTTGGCCGCGTCTATACGCCGCAGGATGCCGCGCCGGGATTCATCGAACCAGTGGTCATCAGCAACGGCTTTTGGCGGCGGTATTACGGTGCCGACCCGAAAATAGTCGGGCGGAAAATGCGCCTCGATAATGACATGTACACGATTGTAGGCGTGATGCCCGCGGACTTTCGACATCCAGGACCGACGCTCGATACGGACGTGGAAGTCTGGCTCGCTACCGGCTTTAACGGGAGTCCATTTCCCGTTCCAGCCGTCAGGTCACAGAGATTCATTCCCGCCGCGATCGGGCGCCTGAAGCCCGGCATGACCGTTACGCAGGCACAAGCGCGGCTCGATGCGTATATATCGCAACTCAGCCGGGTGTATGCCAGCGACTACCCGGCTGGCTGCTGCGTGGGCCGTACGGCTCGTGCCAGTGAAGGAAGATCTGGTCGGCCCGCAACGCGGCGAGTTGTTCCTCATTCTCGGAGCGGTGGGATGCGTGCTGCTGATCGCGTGCGTGAATATTGCCAATCTTCTTCTGGCGCGCTCTTCCGGACGGCGCCGCGAGATCGCTATTCGGTTGACGATGGGCGCAAGTCGCTCACGCCTGGCGGGCCAGTTGTTGACCGAAAGTGTGCTTTTGTCACTGATTTCCGGCATCGTCGCTCTGATTACAGTTCTCTTGTTAAAGAATGCGATTATCAGGCTCGCCCCCGCGGATATTCCTCGACTGAACGAGGTTGACGTCAGCGGCGGCGTGCTTTTTTTCGCTTTCCTGATCTCGATACTTACGGGCGTCCTCTTCGGGCTGGTGCCCGCGCTTCAAGCTGCGAACGCCGACCAGATTGAGAATTTGCGGGAAGGTGGGCGCGGGTCGGGAGTCGGCAGACGCCATACTCGCGTTTCGCGGGTCCTTGTGGTTTCGGAGGTGGCGCTGTCGATTGTTTTGCTGGCGGGCGCGGGCCTGCTGCTGCGAAGTTTCTGGCGACGTGCTCGAAGTGCATCCTGGATTCAATCCCAGCCATCTGACTACGGTGCAAATCTGGATTCCGCAATCCAATAATCCGGCCACTGACCCTTATAGCGTCGAGGAGAAGCGCGCGATTTTCTTCTCAAGGTATCACGCCGCGTGTCTGCGCTGCCGGGCGTGGAACAGGCATCGATTTCCGGGAACGACACTTTGCCGATGAACTCCGGCAGAAACTACTCTCCCTTTTCCATTCAAGGGCGTGCAACGGAATCGGAGCGCGGGCCGATAGCAGACATCGCCGTGGTGGATACGCAATATTTTCGCACCATGGAAGTTTCCCTGATTACCGGGCGAAATTTCACCGACCTTGATACCTATAAGACGAAACCGGTTGCCGTGATTGATCAGACCCTCGCGCGACAGTATTGGCCTGGTGGGAATCCGCTCGGACAAGAGATCAAGTTTAACTTTGGGCGAGGTTTGCAAGGGCTCACGATTGTCGGCGTGGCTGGCGATATCAAGTCGGACGGCTTTGAGGCTCCCAGTGTGCCTCACATTTATGTTGCCCTGGGGCAGTTCGCGCCAGTCAACGCGGTGGTTTTTCTCCGGAGCAGAGTGACGACGTGGCACAGCTCGGAGAAGCCGTGCGGCACGAGGTCGAAATCCATTGATCCCAATGTTCCAGTTCATAGCATCAGCTCGATGGACCAAATCATCGCCCGATCCGTGGCTGATCGGCGTTTTGCTCTTGAGCTTCTTGGGGTTTTCGCGGTGGTGGCGCTGTTGCTGGCCGCCGTCGGCATTTATGGGGTGATGTCGTATTCCTTCAGCCAGCGGACGCACGAAGTCGGAATCCGCGTCGCCCTGGGCGCTCAGCGGCTGGATATTTTACGTATGGCTTTCAGTGAAGGTATGCGAATCGTCGTAATCGGGTTGGCTTCAGGTCTCGTCGGAGCCGCGATCATGACGCGAGTTTTCCGGTCAATGCTTTTCGGGGTTGGGCCAGCAGATCCGATTACCTTCCTTTCTGTTTCCGCTATTCTAGCTGGCGTCGCGCTTTTCGCTTGCTACTTTCCGGCGCAGCGGGCAACCCGCGTGAATCCTCTAATCGCCTTGCGCGAAGAATGAAACGCACTAGCCGCATACTGTAAACCCCCATCCCCTGAGTGTTCGGCAAAACGATCACGGCTGTGTCGCGGTCCGCAAAGCACCTACGGCAATTTTGCATATTCGGACTTGGCTTGTAGCAGGACGGGGACGTCGGGGTCGGCGTCTTTCCAGACGGTAAAGAAAGCATCGTATGCACTGCGGGACTTGGGAGTGTCCCCAGCCAGGGCGTAAGAACGCGCGAGACCCAGATGCGCAAGGGCGGCGATGGGCTCGTTGACGACGACGCCGGCCAATCGAGGATTTTCTGAAACTCGGCGGCCGCTAGAGTTCCTTGATGAGAAGCAAGAAAGGCCTCGCCTCGGACGTAGACGGGATAAAGGTTAGTCCAAAGGGTGTTGCTGCCGGGAACCCCAAGTTCATAGGGTGAGGCGACGGCAAGTGTTTCCACGGCTTTGGCGCCACTGCCAGGGAGGCTGAGGACAAGTTGGGCGCGAATCGTCGGCAGGTAATTGAAGCGAACAATGGTGTCGTCGGGAAAGCGCTTTTCCAAATCATCGGCGAGACCTCGCGCGTCTGCAGAATAGCCGATCAACGCAAGCGCTAGCGCGGCAACATACTGAACGTCGCGCCCGTTGGACTGGGCGAGGCTGTCGGCGGCACGCTGCGGTGCCTCCGAACGCTCTCCGTACAAAGCTTCCCAGAGTGCCGCAGTGGCTTGACAGCTGGCGGCCATCTCTTTTTCACCGGCGCGTTGCGCTGAACTCGATGCTTGGCGCGAGAGCTCGCGAGCGGCGGCCAACTTGCCGTTGTACGCGTCCGTGCTGGCTTCCAGAACGAGCATGACACTTTCTTTTCCGGGCTTGCCCATCGACCAGGAAACCTGTTCCGCCATCCCCGGCACATCGCTCTTCAAGAATGCGAGGTCGTAGAGCCCGACGCGGAGGTCGGCGGAGTCAAGATTTTTTGACAACGCTTCTGCGGCGGCAGCACTGGCCTCGTTGAGACGTTTGAGATGAATGTAGCCAAGAACGAGATTGGCGAAATTCAGGCTGTCGGAGCGGCTGAGGCGCATAGCCTCGTCCCACTGCGCGACAGACTTGTCGTGCTGTCCGAGTGTTTGGAACACGACGCCGAGATTAGTGGGCGTCACTTGCTCGCGGGGATAGATTTGCGCCCAAAGTTCATAGACCTGGCGGGCCTTCTCCAAGTCGCCGGTGACGAAGTGATAGTAGTGGGACTCGATATAGAACTTCTCCCATTCACTGACGCGAGAGCGTAGCTCGTAGGCCTTCCTGGTATTTTCCGTTGCGAGGTTTTTCTCGCCGAGGTTGTGATAGGTGGTGCCGAGAGTGGCATAAGCCATAGCAAAATTCGGATCCAGCTGGATGGAGCGCTCGAACAGGGGTATCGCGGCGGTGTAATCAGCTTTCCCGAGCATGTTTCTTCGCCCCAGGCTGTAAGCCTGGAGGGCTTCGAGAGAAGGTGTGGTGGCCTGTTCGATGGGTGTATCGAGTTTCTGAATGGTCTTGAGGGACTCTCCCAATTGTTCTCGCAGCTTGGTAGAAGCTTTGTCCAGCGCGCTCAGGACCCCTTCTTTGCCGTTAGCAGTCACCTGTTCCTGGGCGACATAGTCTCCCGTCCGACAATTCACGGCGCTGACACCGATGACATACTGATTGCCAATGCTGGAGATAGATCCGGTCAAATAAGCTTTGCTTTCGAGACGCTGGCAGAGATCGCCTGCGACCGCAGGCGACAGCTTGCTGTCCTGCGGGATCCCCATCAGCCGCAACTCTTCCTGGATGCGCTGCTCGGAGACTAGGCTCAAGAAGGGAGACTGTTGGAGCTGCGCGGCGAGACCTTGTCGGAGCGTCTCGTCAAAGACGGAGTCGCCTGTCTTGTTGGCGAAGTTCGCGAGAACGATCGTGTCCGCCTGAGTCAAGGCGTGCGCGCGTCGCGTGTTGTAGAGCCAGGCGCCAATGGCCAGGAGGGCGACCAAGACTGCACAACTGCCGCCTACCGCTTTCCATCCGAAGCGACGCACGCGAGGTGAATCAGGAGCGGGGGTGGCCCCTACTGCTGCCGCGGGGGCCGCCGTCGCTACGGAGGACGTCATCTGACCAGAGTCGGTCACCCGTTTGAGTTGCTGCAAGTCTGAGCGGACCGTTGCAGCTGTGGCGTATCGCAGCTTTCGATCCTTCTCGATGCACTTGTTGATGATTTCTTCCAGCTGCGGGGGAATCTGTGGATTCAGACTTCGTACGGATGCGGGAGCGCGCGTAAGGATGGCCTCGATAATCGCTCCGCCAGTTCTGCCGCCAAATGCTGCTCGCCCAGTAGCCATTTCATAGAGCAACAGACCCAAAGCGAAAACGTCTGCACGAGCGTCCAGGTCATCGCCACGAACATGCTCCGGAGACATGTACGCAGGGGTGCCACTAATGACACCGACGATAGAGATACTTTCTTGAGTCGATTTGGATGAGGAATCCTCGGGACCGAGTTCCACGATATCTTTTGGAACGAGCTTGGCCAAACCGAAATCGAGAACCTTGGCTTGACCGCGCTTGGTGACGAAGACGTTGGAGGGCTTGATGTCTCGATGGATGATGCCTCCGCTGTGAGCCACGTCGAGGGCGTCGGCAATTTGAATCCCGAGGTCGAGGATTTCCTCAACAGGGAGCGGCTGGCCGTTGATGTGTTCACGCAGGGTTTCGCCGTCGATGAACTCCATGGCGATGAACGGAACATGATCCTGTTCGCCAATATCGTAGATGGTGCAGATGCCGGGGTGGTTCAGAGCCGAAGCGGCGAGGGCTTCGCGGCGAAAGCGTTCCAACGCCTGGGCTTCCTGGGCCATGCCATCGGGAAGAAATTTCAGGGCGACGGGACGGTCGAGTCTGGTGTCCAGGGCCTTGTAGACCACACCCATCCCGCCAGCACCGAGTTTCTCCAGAACGCGAAAGTGAGAAATGGTACGGTCAATCATGAGGGAGCCCGCGCCCCTAGAAGCCGGCGATGCAGGTCACGAAGTTCCAGGTCACAAAGTTTGGTCGTTCAAAGTAGCGTCGCCACCCACTTTTCGCCGCTCAACATTGGGTGGCTTCGGTGATCCCAGCATGCTCAGCGCGCGGGCACCGTCTCCATAGGCTTTCAAATCTGCGGAATGTTCCAACTCAAACGTGACATTCTTGCTGCAGACGCTACAAACCAGCGCACCGTAAGCGGAGCTGTCCTTTTGGAGGAACATGTTGAAGCGCATGACGCGCTCACAACAAACGGGAATCCATAGGTTTGGAGTTTGCACAGGATCCAAGACTCACCTGTCCAGAAATGATTGGACGGGATTATACACTGAAAAAGTCATTGCCAGCCCAGAACGTGCACATCCCAGATTCGGGACCAGCAGCCCGAGCAATCCATTCTTATTCAACTCCGGTTCCCGGGGATCCGATCCGAACAGGTCGTTTCCAAGCTCTGACGCGCTACGCGGAAGATTGGTCACCCTTGACAACGACTGCTAACCATTCAACAGTGGCATAGTCTAACTATGTCAGGGGTGCTGCTTTGCATCGAGACGAAATCCCTCCGGGAACGCTCTATCTGCTGATTTTGAAAACTTTGGCGCGCTCGGGTCAAATGCACGGATATGAGATCGCCAACTCCATTCAGCGCGTATCGAACGAGATCCTCCAGATCGAGGAAGGCTCTCTGTACCCCGCTTTGCAGCGGATGCTGATCAAAGGTTGGGTGACCGCGAAGTGGGGCTCAACGGCTGGAAACCGCCGCGCTCGCTACTACCAACTAACCGCGGCGGGACGGAAACAATTGGACGTGGAACTATCGCAGTTTGAACGCGTCATCGGCGCGATCACGCGGGTGATCGAGGCGGTGTGAAGGGAGTTCCGTTTATGGGCTGGCTGCGCGAACTCGCGAGACGGGTCGGGATGCTCATTCATCGGCGACAGTTTGACGCGGACCTCGAGGAGGAGATGCGCCTGCATTTGGAATTGCGCCAACAGGAACAGCTCGAGTCCGGCATGACCACATATGATGCGCAGGCCGCCGCCCGCCGGCGTTTCGGTAACGTGACCTCGCTGAAAGAACGAAGCCGCATCGCGTGGGGCTGGGAATGGTTCGAGAACCTGACGCAGGATGTTCGCTACGCCTTGCGCATGTTGCGCAAGTCTCCGGGCTTCAGCGTTGTCGTTATCCTGACGATTGCCTTAGGCATTGGAGCGACAACCGCGATTTTTAGCGTCGTTGATGCGACCCTATTGCACCCCTTGCCGTACCCAGAACCAGACCAGCTCGTAAGCATCCGGGATGATCTTCCCGGCGCGGGTGCGCAGGATGTAGGAATGTCCCAGCCCGAGTGGCTGGATCTTCAGCGTTCCGGCATTTTCGAGTATGTTTCACCGGCTTGGTTCGACGAAAACAATCTCACCGGCTCGTCTCAACCCGCGCGCGTCCGCTTGCTGATCACTGCGCCGAATTATTTTGCGCTGCTGGGCGTGAAACCTCAGTTGGGTCGCGCCTTCAACCCTGACGATCATTCGCCCGGACTTATTCTGGAAGTTCTCATCAGCGATGGCTTGTGGAAACGAGATTTCGGGAGCGATCCGCATATTCTGGACAAGAGTGTGCGGCTCGACACCGACTTGTATCGGATCGTCGGCGTCATGCCACCCGGTTTTGACGCTCCGGGGCGAACGACAGAAGAAAGGAATATCGAAGTCTGGGCCGCAACTAGCTTTTACGGCGCGCCCATGTCGGACCACCCACCGCGCAATAGGCGGAATCTTCCCACAGCGATCGCTCGGCTTAAACCCGGACTCACCATTGCGGCGGCGCAGAGCCAGGTAGACGCCCTTGTCGCATCTTTGCAGAAACAGTTTCCCACCGACTATCCAGCCCAGAGCGCATGGACGGTGCGACTCGTACCGCTCAAGGACACCGTGGTCGGCAATGTCCGTCGGTCACTGATTCTACTGCTTGGCGCCGTCGGCTTGGTCCTGCTGATCGCCTGCGTGAATGTTGCGAACCTCCTGCTCGCGCGCGCCAGCGTGCGAGGGCGCGAAATGGCCCTTCGCCAGGCGCTCGGGGCCGCGCGCACTCGGCTGATGCTCCAGCTGCTCACGGAAAGCTTACTCCTTGCGCTGCTCGGCGGGTTTGCTGGCTTGGCGATCCTCTTCTCCGTGAAAGGATTTCTCCTGCGAATCTTGCCGGAGAATCTGCCGCGCCTTAATAACATATCGATTAGCTGGGGCGTTTTGCTATTCGCGCTCGTCGCCTCGCTCATCGCTGGTGTGATCTTCGGCCTCGCACCCGCCTTGCAGGCCGCCGGGCTGGATTTAACTCATGCGCTCAAACAGGAAGGGCGCGGCTCGACAGGCTCCGGCCGGCAAGCGCGCACGCGCCGTGTGCTCGTAGTGACGGAATTTGCCCTTTCCTTGGTGCTGATGATTGCTGCCAGTCTCCTGCTGCACAGTTTTTGGGATCTACTGAACGCGCGCCTCGGATTCAATCCGCACAATGTAATGTCCTTCCGCACGCGCCTCCCCGACCCCAATGATCCCGCCAACGATAAATACAAAACGCCTTCTCAGGAAGCCACCTTCCTGCGCGAACTGCTTCGCCGCAACGCAACGCTGCCCGGTGTCGACGAAGTTGCCATCGGAGACAGCGCGTCTATTCCCTTGGACCAGAGTCAACGCGCTCTAAACCTGATCGCCGATGGCCACTTCTTCTTTACGATCGCCGGGCGCGACAGCCAGCGCGACCAGCCTCCGGTCGCCGAGCGCTCCAGGGTCACGCCAGGCTATTTTCACCTGCTGGGAATCCCCCTGCTGCGCGGCCGCTTGTTCAACGATCTGGACAACGAAAAGGCCCGGCAAGTAGCGGTGATCAATGACGCCTTCGCGCGAATGTACTGGCCAAACGAAAGTCCCTTGGGCCAACGTTTCAGGTCAACTCGAGCAGAGTCTCCCTGGATTACGGTTGTCGGCGTAGTTGCGAACGCGAGGACAGAATTTCTGGCCCAAGAGGATGTTCCGCAAATCTATCTGAACCTGTATCAGAACGGGGCTCACCGTCTGGCGATATTTCTGCGCGGACATCTGGACGTTGCCGCGATTCCGGCAGGGGTGCGCCAACAAGTGCAGTCCGTCGATCCAACGCTTACTGTTTTCGATGCGCAGACTCTGAACGAAACGGTTTCGGCCTCTCTCGCTGAAAGGCGCTTCTCGATGCAAATGATTTCGCTGTTCGCTCTCACCGCTTTGCTTCTCGCCAGCCTCGGAATTTACGGCGTGATTTCCTACATCGTCAGCGAGCGGACGCACGAGATCGGGATTCGCCTAGCGCTTGGCGCGCAACGCGCGAACATCGTGCGCATGGTGCTGCGCCAGGGATTGCGTCTCGCCTTCACCGGCGCGGCGGTTGGACTCGTCGGTGCTTTGATCGTGTCGCAGTTGATGGCCGGCCTTCTGTACGGCGTGAGGCCGACCGATCCTCTGACCTTCCTGGGTGTCGTCATGCTTCTGATGGGTGTCGCCATGCTTGCCACTTACATTCCGGCGCGGCGCGCGACAAAAGTAGACCCGATGTGCGCCCTTCGCGACGCCTGAGGTTCAGCATTCATGTCCGATGAAACATGGCGTGATTCCGAATTGCCCATGGGGCTATGAGGAGAGTTGCCAGTGAAACACGTAAGGACCTTCTTGTTGGCCGCGTTGTTGGGGGTGCCATTTTTCGCTCTATTCACAGCCGGACAGGTCACCGCCGAGTCGGAGTCACCCTCTCTCCTGACTCTCGTAAAAGCCGCCCGGCTTCTCGATCCCCGGACGGGCAATGTGCTTTCGCCCGCAGCCGTGCTGATTGAAAACGGCAAGATCAAAGAGGTTGGCTCGCCATCGCGAGTGCAAGCGGATGCGCCGGCCGGCATTAAGATCATTGACCTGGGCACCGCAACTTTGTTACCCGGGCTGATTGACAGTCACACGCACCTGCTTCTCGACGTAATTGTGCCCCCGGAGGCCGAGGTCACGCGCCGTTTCAACGGCGAGTTTGCGCCAGGGCTATTGTTGGCCATCGTCGAGTCGCCCAGTAAACGCGTGTTGCTCGGTGAGCAGTTGGCACGCGAAGACCTCGAGAGCGGTTTCACGACCGTGCGCAATCTCGGGCACTCCGGCATTGATGGCGATGCCGCCCTACGGGACGCGATCAATGCAGGCCGCGTCCTCGGCCCCAGGATTCTGGCGTCCGGGCGCAAACTTGCCCAGCAAGGTGAATATCTCCAGAGTCTCAATCCCGCTCTTGCCGAGGCGATCCTGCAACAGGAATTTCTGCAGGTAGAAGGCCCCGACAAAGCGCGGCAGGCAGTGCACAAAAATCTCTTCTATAACGTCGACGTCATCAAGGTTACCGCCGATGACGACATCACACCGGCGGAAATCACGGCGATCGTCGAAGAAGCTCACCGCCAGCACCTCAAGGTTGCCGCCCACGCGTTCACGCCGCCGAACATCCAAATCGCGATTGATGCTGGCGTGGACACCATCGAGCATGGCAACGGTGTCACCGACGAGCAGCTCAAGATGATGCGCGAAAAGGGCATCTTCTTCGACCTCACGCCAACTTTTGCCGACGGGCTTTGGACGAAGATTCACGGGACCAGCGTAATGTCTCCAGCCTCGCGATCCCTGATGCTCGCCGACGACGACCGAAGGCGGCAGCGATACGCCGGTCTGGTTCAGCGGGTCTTGAAGTCGGGAGTCCAGTTTGCCGCCGGATCCGACATGTGCTGGTTCTATCCAGGAAAAACGCGCGGCCAAGCTTCAGCAACGATGTTTCCCGCCTTGCATAAGGCCGGAATGCCGCCGCTCGACATCCTTCGTGCGGTCACGACTAGCGCTGCGGAACTTCTGGGCTGGCAGGACCGCGTCGGCGCTGTTGAGCCCGGGAAGTTTGCTGATCTCGTTGCCGTTGCCGGAGATCCGATCGCCGACGTTAGCGAACTCGAGCGCGTTCGCTTCGTGATGAAGGGCGGCGAAGTGGTCAGGAATGACCTTGCATCGCATTGAGACGCAGGCTCCACTCGTGTGGGTTTGCGGTCGTCAAACAAACAAAAGAGAGTCTCGAATGAAAAAAATACGAACCACCTTGCTGTTGGTCGCACTAATTTTCACCGTGGCCGCCTTGCCGCAAGGCACAACGGTCGCCGCATCCGCGAACGGCCCTAAGACGCAACCGTCGCAGCCTCCACCAACCATAGCTTCAGCCTTGGACCGCGAGATCAGCCAAATCGACAGGCAAATTGCGGAAGCCGCCAAAGCGATGCCGGAGGACAAATTCAACTTCTCTCCAGAGAGCTTGAACATTCCAGGCGACGACTACAACAGCCAAACCCAAACGCAAGTTCAAGCTCCCCGTCCTGCGCGTTCCCGGGCCGACGAGACCCTGGAAATGTGGAAAGACATTGGGAACAAACTCATCGCTATGGCCCAGGATTTTCCCGAAGACAAGTACGGTTTCAAGCTGCAGAACGACCAGCGCAGCTTCGCGCAAAATCTTCTACACATCGCCGCGGTCGACTACGATCTGATCTGCTCCGTTTCCGGATCAAACGTCGGCCCCGACTTTGGCAAAAACAAACACAACCCGTCGCAAGACGTCTACAAAACGAAAGCCGACGTCTTGAAGCTGATACAGCAGGCGGTCGCGGATGGAGCAAACGTGATTCAACAACAGGGCGACGCGGGTCTCGACAAAGTTACGAAATACGCTTGGGGCAACAAGCTGGTCCACAATTCCTACACCTGGATGTGGGCGATTGAGCACAGCGGCGAGCACTACGGCCAGCTTGTGGTCTACTATCGCGCCAACAACCTGGTGCCGCCGGATTCGCGGCGGTAATAGGTCTCTCGAACGTTCTCGGGCTAGCCGAGACTCAAAGTGGCGAGGGCCGTGTGAAGCTGTTTACGCAGCTGTTTACGCGACCTAGACGCCACTCCGAACCACCTCTCGCCACTCGCCATCGATTCTCCTAGAATCGATTCCGGTGCCCGTCAACCTTCACTGCCGCTACCGCGCCCCTCTCGGCGCCGTCCTGGTGCTCGCGTGTATTGCCGCGCCAACTTACGGGCGCACCAGCGCCAGACGAGTGCAAACGGCTCAAGCCAGCTTCGACAAGGCAGCGAACGCCGCCGCCACCGCACGGGATGCTGGCCGCACCGACGAGGCCATCGAAAATTATCGCCGCGCCGTCGCCATTCGCCCCGACTGGCAAGAGGGTTGGTTCTATCTCGGCACGCTCCAATATGACGCCGACCGTTACACGGACGCCATCCCTGCCTTCCAGAAACTCGTGCAACTCGCCCCTGCCATCGGTCCGGCATGGAATTTCCTCGGCCTCTGTGAATTCGAGACCAAGGACTACTCCAACTCTCTCATTCACCTGGAAAAAGGCCAGAAGCTCGGGACCGGCGACGATCCAGAGATCGCCCGCGTCTCGCAATATCACCTCGCGCTGCTGCTCAACCGCAACCGTGAGTTCGACCGCGCCACCGCGATGCTCGTCTCCGCGTTCCGCGAAGGCCAGTTTCCTCCCGAAGCAAAACTCGCCATGGGTCTCGCCCTGCTGCACGCGCCTGTTTTGCCGGACGAACTCAATCCTTCACGGGAAGCGCTCGTTCATGCCGCGGGCGACATTGCCGCGCTGCTTGCGCAGGGAGATTACGCAAAGGCCCTCGATGCATTCCCGCAAATCCTGAAGGACTATCCCGACGTACCGTATCTGCACGATGCTTATGCCAAGGAGCTGGCCGCGGCGGGAAGGAGCACCGAAGCGCTCCAACAACGACGCGAGGAGTCACGCATCGTGGAAAGGCTGGCTCCTGACGAAGGACAGCGAGATGAAAAAATGGCCCAGATGTACGCCGTGCATTCGGCAGTAGCTCGCGCCGAAAACGCGGAGTCCAGTGCCGATACTCTCTGGAATCAGGCGATGGACGACTATTCGAGCGCCAGATATTCCGACGCGGTCGTTGCGCTAAAGACGTGGGCGGAACGCAGGCCCGCCGAACGCAAAATCAACGACGGCACCGCATGGGCCGTCATGGGCTTGAGCGAATTTGAACTGAAGGACTATGACAACGCGCTCATCCACTTGCAGCGTGGCCAGAATCTGGGCCTCGGCGGCAGCACGGAGTCCGTCCGCCTGGCTCGCTATCGTCTGGGAATTCTACTCAACCGTAGCGGGCAGTACGAAAGCGCCGCCCGGTTGCTGACGCCCGAGGCAAATTCCGGGTCGCTCGCTAGGGAAATTCAATTCGCGCTAGGCATCGCCCTGTTACGCACTTCGCTCCTGCCGGAGCAAGTGCCTCCGGAGAAGCACGCACTGGTGCAGAGCGCTGGCGAAATCGGCATCCTGCTGCAAGACAGCAAATACGACCAGGCCTTCCCGAAACTCCAGCAACTTATGAAGGAATATCCAACAACGCCGTTTCTCCACTACGCCTACGGACTCGGGCTGGCCAGTCTCTCCCAATATGACGAAGCCGAGCCGCAGTTGCGCGAGGAAGCGCGGATATCTCCGGCGAGTGAACTCCCACACATTCTTCTCGCCTCGATCGAACTGCGTAAGCACAATGCGGCGGACGCCCTTCCCTCAGCCGAGCGCGCCGCCCAACTGGCGCCCGAATCGGCGAAGGCTCACTACATCCTGGGTCGCGTGTACCTCGAATTGGGAAAGGAAGAAAAAGCGCTCTACGAACTCGAAACCGCAAACAAAATCAATCCAGGCAGCCCGGAAGTGCACTTTAATCTGGCAAAAGCCTACGCCAAAGCGAAGCAGCCGAAAAAAGCCGAAGAAGAACGCGCCATCTTCGCGCATCTCAACGAGCTCGCCGAGCAACAACGCATCCAAGGCGCCAATCAATCGTCCGGCGCCGCGATGAACTCAATGGAACTGTCACCGATGCAAACACCAAACGCTAAACCCTCAACGCCGCAGCACCAGTGATAGACCTTTTGGCAACAGCGGCGCAGAGAGGATACGGAGGCCGCTAGAGCCGGAGAGGACCGAGCTAACGGGACCATGGACGGGGACGGGGTAACGAGTTTCAGTTGGCGAAACGCTCGGCGGCGCGGGCTTTGGCTTTGGCCGCTTCTTCTTCGCGATTCTTGGGCGGTGCGCTGGTTTCGAGCGAACGGAGAAGGCGATTCGAGACGCCTGCGATTTCGTCAATTGCCGCCTGAAAGGCTTGCTCATTTGCTTTGGAGGGCTTATTGAAGCCCGTGATTTTTCTGACAAATTGGAGCGAAGCGGCGCGGACCTCGTCATCGGTGACCGGGGGATCGAAATTGAACAGGGTTCTTATATTTCTGCACATGGCCATCAGCTCGCTCTTCGTAGAGGTACAAACGAACGCAGCTCCGGATCGCGGAAGTAAAGTCCGAGCCACAGGAGCAACGCGACGTAGATCGGGGAGAGTACATGGGAAAACAGCGGATCGCCAACGCGAACGTGGGTGGCAACGGCGCCACCGAGATAACCGGTAAGAAGGATAGCGCCGAGGACGCGCGTTGCCGGGATGCAATACAGGGCGACGCAAGAGAGCAGCACGATGCCCAGCGGGGTAATCATGCTGGCGGAATAGCCGAGCTTCACGGTACCCTCGACGACCATCGCGGGCTTGATCAGTTTCAGGACGCTGTCAAAGATAAGAAAGAGAACGGCGAGGGCGCTCAGGA
This sequence comes from uncultured Acidobacteriota bacterium, assembly GCA_963832615.1. Classification (GTDB taxonomy): domain Bacteria; phylum Acidobacteriota; class Terriglobia; order Acidiferrales; family UBA7541; genus Acidiferrum. Next base: position 121,362 of record CAWHVA010000021.1, on the reverse strand, counting down.
CGCGGCCCGTCCACAGCTGAGACTTGGACATGGGAGCGAGATTTGCAGTGCCTGGCATTAGTTTCCTCCGTCACTCTCGCGAGAGTTCTTGGCGGGTAGGTCTGGGCAAATTGGGGCGCACCCCTAAGACTTCGGGAAAAAGCATTGCCGCACCCCTACGGCCAGGGTCCCGCCAATTCTTACGATTCGTTCGATTCCGCGTGGCTTGATTTGGGCACGCGCTAAGCGCTCGCGGTCGAGGCGGCTTGCTCGCAGTTTACCATCCAAGGCATGCCGAACTGGTCGGTGAGCATGCCGAATCGCACGGACCAGAAGGTCTGCGCGATGGGCATCTGGATCGTGCCGTTTTCGGCCAGGGCGGCAAAGACGCGCTCCGCTTCGGCGGGGTCCTTGACATTGACGGAGAGGCTAAAGCCTTGAGGCGAGGCATGGTGCTCTGGAGGAGCATCGGAAGCCATCAGCACCGAATTGCCGACGTCCATCCGGGCGTGAATGATTCTGTTCTTCTGATCGGGAGCAAAATCCTTGGCGGCAGGAGAGTCGCCGTAGGTCATCAACCCGTGGATTTTTCCCCCGAACACTTTTTCGTAAAACTTCATCGCAACTTCGCACTGGCCGTTGAAGAAAATATACGGAATTATTTCCATGAGAACTCCTTTTCGACGCGAGATTTAACTGCGAAAGATCGGTTCGTTGCGTTCCTACAAGCCTCAGAGAAAGCAGATTCTTCGGGCCCACCTCGCCTACGAAATAATAATCTGCCATTCGCGATGCGGCGAAGTCTAGCCACCGGCCATCGCGCCTACGATCAAGAAAGGCTCGGTGCCCCTCGCTACGGCGGTCGGCAACGGAGTATCCGGCGGTTCGAGGGAATAGTCTTCCTCGCAGGCGAAGAAACGGACGAAGGGGCGGCGTTCCTGGGTGACGTGATCGCGAATCGTGCCCTGCAACACCGGATAGCGCGCTTCGATCGCGTCGAGAACGGAGACGATCGTTGGTTGCCCCGCATCATTAACCTTCACTTCGACCTGCACCTCGCCGCTGACGCGAGCCAGTGTCTTCAAGTGCGCCGGAAGCAGGACCCGGATCATGGCAATGTCTGGACCTCGACGGAAAGCACTGCCGGGAAATTCTGAACGATCGGAGTCCAAGTGTCACCCGCATCGGAGGACCCGTACACCTGGCCACCGGTCGTTCCGAAGTAGACGCCGCAGGAATCGAGGGAGTCAACCGCCATGGCGTCGCGGAGCACGTTGACGTAGCAGTCGTGCTGCGGGAGACCTTTCGTCAGCGGTTCCCATTCGTTTCCCCCGGACTTGCTGCGGTAGACGCGGAGCTTGCCGTCGGGAGGAAAATGCTCAGAGTCACTCTTGATGGGGACAACGTAGATGGTTTCCGGTTCGTGCGCGTGCACGTCGATCGGAAAGCCAAAGTCGGTCGGCAAGTTCCCGCTAACCTCCTGCCAAGAGTCGCCGGCGTTGTCGCTGCGCATGACGTCCCAGTGCTTTTGCATAAACAGCACGCCGGGACGTGATTTGTGCATGGCGATGCGATGAACGCAGTGGCCGACCTCGGCGCTCGGATTTGGGATGCCTTCAGACTTCAAGCCGTGGTTGATTGGCTTCCACGTTTTGCCCGCATCATCGCTGCGGAATGCGCCTGCGGCGGAGATGGCGATGAAGATGCGATTCGGGTGCTTGGGGTCGAGGACGATCGTGTGCAGGCACATTCCGCCCCCGCCAGGCTGCCACGACGGACCGGAGTCATGGGTGCGGACCCCGGGTAGTTCCTCCCAGTTCTGCCCGCCATCGGTGGTGCGGAACAACGCGGCGTCTTCTACTCCGGCGTAGACAGTGTCCGGATCGGTCAGCGAGGGCTCGAGATGCCAGACGCGCGCGAACTTCCAGGGGTGCGGCGTGCCGTCGTACCACAAGTGCGTGCCGGGGACACCGTCGTAAACGAATTTGTTGCCGACCGGCTCCCAGGTTTCGCCGCCATCCTTCGAACGCTGGATGAGTTGGCCGAACCAGCCGGTGGACTGCGAGGCGTAGAGGCGGTTGGGATCGGCGGGAGAGCCCTTCATATGGTAGACCTCCCAGCCGGCAAAATGTGGCCCGCTGATGTCCCAGCGTTCGCGCTTGCCATCGGAAGTCAGGACGAACGCGCCTTTGCGCGTCCCCACCAGCAATCGTACACCGCTCATTTTTTACTCCTTCGCGGGATTGGGTCTTTATTCACGCAGATGACGGTATCACTCGAGTTGGTGCCCAACGGCTAGCGGACATGGAGCCGCGCGCAGTTTTCGTGCCTAATCTGAACTCGAGGGGTGGGAATTGCCATCGTGAAAGCGAGTCTGCCAAAGTCACTTTTTAAATGCAAGTGAAAACATGCTATCGTGGAAGCATGACGAGTCGGAATTCCAGCCCAAAACGAAGGTCCGGGTGTCCGCTGAATGCCTCGGTTGAGATGCTGGGGGATCGCTGGTCCCTGCTGATTATTCGCGACATGATGTTGCGGGGATTTCGCAGCTACAAGGAATTTCTGGAGTCTTACGAGGGGATTGCGACGAACATATTGGCGGACCGGCTGCGGAAGCTGGAAGCGTACGGAGTGATCGCGACGGAGCGAGATCCGGGGGATGGACGAAAGGTGATTTACTCGCTGACGGCGAAAGGAATCGACCTCGCGCCGGTGATGTCGGAAATGGTGCTGTGGGCGGCAGCGCACGAAGATACCGGCAACGAGGCGCTAGTGAAGGAGATACAGAGGGACAAGGAAGGATTCATAGCCGCAGTTCGGGAACGCTGGGCCGCGTCCTCTGCCGCCAAGAGGGACGCGCTCAAGCGCGGCACTGCGGCCTAGGGAGCCGGAGGGACGCGCTCAAGCGCGGCACTGCGGCCTAGGGAGCCGGAGGGACGCGCTCAAGCGCGCCCCTACACGGTTCCTAAGGTCGAAAACTCTTCTGGTTTTTCAGGCGCGTCAATTCCAAATCATCGATTTCCTTTTTCTGGCGGTCGGCTTCTCGCTGGGGTTCCGTTTGTTTGTCGAGTCTTGCGGATTCGATGATGGCTACTTCCGCCTCGGCGTTGAGCCGTTTGGCAGCGATCACTAGGTCGAAATCTCCAGAAAAAGAAGAGCGGGTCAGGCTTACGGAATATTGTGAATCTTCCCATGAGGCAATGGGCTCCGCGTGCGGGTCGGTTGGCTCATGTCTTGCAAATTCGTTCGGCGACGCTACGGTAGACGGCGGTCCGTATTTCGCGGAGAGACCCTTCACCATATCCTCGCGTGTGAGTCCTTCGGTGGAGCTTCGATCATAGGTGACCGCGATTTTGTAAAGTTCCGAGTTGCAGAAGGAGAAGTGAATCTGCTCCACGGTGTCGGGACGGTACGGGGTGCCGGGAAGGCTGGGCGGCCACCAAGTCAGTTCCTGGATCAGAGCGGGACGAGCACTAATGAGTTTTATCTCTTCGGGCTTCTGATCCGTGTGCTTGAGTACCGTGGACAGGTTGGTCCCCAGGGAAAAGATGCGATATTTGGACAACTCCTGTGCACGGAGCGTGGGGACCGCAAGAAAGAAGAAAGCAAGAAAAGCGAACGACACACGTGCTAGTTTCATTTCACATTCTCCCGAAGACTTCATGAAGGCTATTTCGCGGTGGCGTATTGGGCCACTCCGTGAGGCTCCCCGCTGCCGGTTCCGGATTCTGCAGCAAGGTCGCCTGACATTTCGGCGACCAAGGCCCTGGACGGGACCAGAGCTGAGCTTTCCTGAATGTGGCGCAGGTGGGCAACTGTGCGCAGGAACGGAACGCCGAGAAATCGTTTCGAGACGATGGTTGTGACTTCGAGTGAGTTGAAGTTCTGGTCTTCCTGCTTCGCGAGGATGTGCCTCACGGCCCTGCGTAGAGTCCGGAGGCTGTTGGTGCCCAGGACGGTCGCGCGCGTTTCATTGGCGCGATAGAAGAAGTTCCAGTGAGCGGCTTCGATGCTCCGGGTGAGAGTTGAGCGATCGGGACTGGTTACAATGCGCCAGCCTGGGAAGAAGGCGTTGCTGGCGACCGCTAGACTTTGCGGAAGAGTGGTGGCGTCCCGGATCAGGATGACGGTGTTCTTGGCGGTGTCGAACATTTTGAGCTCCTGCTTTTGCGAAATACGAACGCGTGTAGTTCACGAAGTCGATCGAGGCGGCGCTTCATCGAACCCGCCCTCTCGGAGCGGGCAACCCGCAGTGAAGAGCCGGGCCTCGACGGACCGGCTCCCGCGGTTGGTTAGCGAGGCGATAGTCCGGCAATCGGCTGGATGACCGGCTTGCCGATCTCTGAACCGATTACGTCACCGGAAACGACTAGTTCCACGCGGCGATTCTGTTGGCGGCCGTCCGCCGTGTCGTTTGACGCGATGGGCTGATTTTTGCCGTAGCCCCGTGCGCTGGTCGAAGATTCCGGCACGCCTTGTTGCGTTAGGTAACTCCTGACACCTTCGGCGCGCTGCTCGGAAAGGTTCTGATTGAACTCTTCTGACCCAACGCTATCGGTATTGCCTTCGATAGCCAGCCTCAGAGAGGGATAGGCGAGAACAATGCCGGATATCTTGGCGAGCTTCTCTCGAGCCAGCGGACGAAGCGTGTATTTGCCGCTGTCGAAAAGAACGTCGGACATGTTGACGACGAGCCCGCGTGCGGTGTCGTGGGTTACGAGAATCGCGTTGAATTGCTGGAGCAGACGGGCGCGAAGTTCCTCGCGATCAAGTACAGCTTGTTGCAGCTGCTGATTGGATGACGCTGCGGCGGCGCGATTGCGGTCGGAATCGGCTTCTGCGGCCTGTTGATTTTGCTCGGCGGCGCGGCGCGCTCTTTCCGCTTCAGCCTGGGCGTTGGCGGAATCTTGGGCGCTGGCCTGTGCATCACTAGTTGCACTTTCGGCGGCCTTGCGACGCTCTGCTTCGCGGTCGGCTTTTTCCCTGGCATCGTGTTCGCGGCGAACCGCGTCAGTGGTGGCAAGTTCGGCGGCTTCTGCGTTCGCGTTGGCATTCGCTTCACGGCCTGCGGAGGCGTCGCGTTCGGCTTCCCTGCGGGCCGTTTCGATGGCCTTCATTGCAATTTCCCGGGCGTCTTCCGCGGTTTGCACGGTTTCACGCGAAGCCGAAATCAGAGACTTCTTGTCGGAATGCCTGCTGATCGCCAAGTCGTCGGCGTTCTTCATCTGCTCCACGGCCTTGTCGTAGCTTGCCGTTGCATACCGCCGCGCTCCCGCCGATTCGGCGATGCGCATGGCGTTGCGCGCTTCGAAGAATTCGAGCGGCAATTTGGCGTTCAGGACCACCGGGTCGAACTTGTAGCCCGTTGGAATATAGCCGCCACGGTCAATCAGCTCATATTTGGATTCCACAGCCTGCGTCGTTCCGCGGGTGTCGGAGCGAACCTCATTTTCGAGGACCACCAGATTGCTCGGGCGACGCACTGCATAGTACGGCTCGGCGGTCACGATAAGGGCAAAGACCTGAAGTTGCGTGGTAGTCTCGAGCTTGCTGCGGTGGTTGCCGCCCACGAGGACCTCGCCAAGATTTACGGGCCTGCCTTCCGGAGAAACGGCCCACAGAACGTAGGTCAGATATTCGTTGCCAAACGTCCTGGGATTGTCTAGTCCCCGAAGTTCAAGGACGATCTTGGTGTCGCCGCGTTTGCCCTGTACCTCGGCTTCACCTTGGGCGCCAGGCATGAGTTCTGTGCCTTTGAAATTGATCTTCGTGGAGCCACCGCGGTGACCGTAGTTCACGGCAGGAGTAGTGCGGCTCACTACATTAAAGCGGAAAGCAGGCGTCGGATTGTCAGGCGCCGCAGGCGCACTGGTTTGGCCGACAGCAACCGCCGAAGCACCAATGGCCAGCAAAACGGTAAGGGCAATTTTCAAACTTTTCAGCATAACTCTCCCTCAACAAGCTCAGACGTTCAATGTTCGTTCGTTGCGATAAGGAATACTGTCCGGTAACGCACGTTGTGGCGGAAAAGACCGGAAATACTATGTAGTATCTCTAATCAAGCACCTGACGCCGCGGCGAGGCAACGCTTATGGTTGATAGCGCAGGCCCAACCTCGAGGTCGATTCCTTGAAAATGCAAACCTGCCGGGACGGGAGGGGAGGGGTCCCGACAGGACCATTGCTTTCGACTATCTGTCCGACGCGTTCGACGCGCGCTCGGATTCGTTGATGGGCGCACTGCGCTGCAAAGCGTTGACGAGATGACGGCCCGTGCCAGGCACACCTACGTGTTCGCCCCGCACGATGTCCTTTGCCTTAATCGGGTGGCCATAAACGTCTTCGCTCGCATCATCGTCAGGACGAATCGTTGAGCCTTCCAGGGAAACTCCCGCAAACACGCCGCGAGAGCGCGAATAGCTGAGAATCTCGGCGCGCATCCAGGCGTCGGTGTCCGCGGAAGCGTCACGCCCCTTGGGTCCCCCGGCAACAGAGGCGTCGGCGCCCAGCTTAACCTTGCTGCTCAGGATGGATTCCATGCCGCGGCCGTTCATAACGAGGAGAATCAAGTCGGTGGCCTCTCCGCCGATTTGGAACCCGATGCTGCCGCCCTCCAGTGCATACATCGCTGGAGCTCCCCAATGCCCGCGGAAATGCTCGCCGGTTCGGCAAACCATGGCCCCGCGGCCGTAGTCCGCACCAATTCCGAACGCGAGTTTCTTAACGGAAGGAACCACGATGACGCACTCGGCCTTTTCCAGGAGGTCGTGGGGAATGTTGTCGGGAATGTTGAGTACTTCCTGCATGACAACGCCGCACTCTTCAAGGCGTTTTTGCTCCTTGTTTAATTTCGCGGCGTACACGGCACTTGCGGCAAGCGCGAGACATACTGCGGTGGCAATTACATGACGTTTCATTGCTGACCTCCATAGTCAGAACTGCTGTTGCGGTGAGCTAAACCTTACGTACCGTTCCTCGTTCATTCTTCGACTGCGTGTTCTGAAACGACTCTGGTTGCGGAAGCGATCGAAGCCTCACGTCCCAAAAGGCTTAAATACGTCCGAGAAGTACCAGAATGACAACGATGAGGAGGATGAGACCTAAGCCTCCCGTCGGTGCGTAACCCCACTGCCTGCTGTGATTCCACCGGGGCAATGCGCCCAAGAGCGCCAGAATTAGAATGACCACCAAGACAGTTCCGAGCACGTGTTTCTCCTTTTCGAGAAAAGCAATCCAAATCCATCCAAAGATTTGCAAAGTTTAAGTTTTCCACTCGGCTGGCGTGCTCCAGAGACTTCCTTGCACGCCAGCTGAGGTGGAATTCGAGTTAAGCGGACGCGGTGGGCGTCAGATCACGACCGTGAGCGCAAAGCGAGCGTCGGGATAGTACGGGTTGTACATGTAATATCCGCCGTCCACGTAGTCGATGTAGACGTCATCCGTGTAATACCAGCCGACTGGCCAAGGTTCGACGAATCCAAACCAATATCCGCCGTAGTGGAAGCGAGAGTATCCGCCTACCAAAGTGGGAGTGCCGACGTGGAATTCATGCCCTCGTCCAAAATTGGAACGGAAACGCGCGTCTGAAATTCGACCGCTGCCTCGCTCACTGAGTCGGAGCGCGGGTTGGGCACGTTGCCGGGCCTCTTCCTGCGGTGTGTGCTGATGACGCTGCGTAGCCGCCTGCTGCTGATGTTGCTCTTGTTGTGCTTGATGTCCGTTCGTTTGCTGCGGCTGTTCCTGCTTTGCGGACTTGCTTGGTTGTTGCTGCGATTTCTGTGGTTGTTCCTGCTGCTTCTTGGCTTGCTGTTGGCTCTTATCCGCGCCTTGTTCCTGTCTCGCGGATTTCTCTGGTTGCTGGGCTTTCGGCTGCTGTGTCTTGGCCGGCTCTTGGCGCTTTTCCGGTTGCGCCTGGTGCTGCTCTTGTTCGTGTTTCGGGGCCGTAGCCTCCTGTTGCTTGGCTGGCTCTTGACGCTTTTCGGGCTGGGCCTGGTGTTCTTGTTCCTGCTTCGGGGCCCTGGCCTGCTCCGGTTTATCCTGCTTTTCGGGTTTGTTCTGCTTTTCCTGTTTGTCCTGTTTCTCCTCTTGTTGCTGTGCGCCAGCTGGAACGCTAAATCCGAGCAGCAAGAACAGACCTGTTGTACTGACAGCTCCGAGTAGTTTCATAGTGTTGCCTCCATTGCTACGATTCCGTGTACCGGGGATAGCGCGTTCGGTACGGCGTTTGTTTCTGGGTGCGAGCTGCGGGCGTTGGCGCGCAGCTCCTTTCCAGCGTCATTAAGCTTTTCTCAACCAACGCGTATTCGAGAGAGAGAATGAATCAGTCCAAATACGTTCAGGAGCCAGAACACGACAGCAATAACCACCACCAAGTTCAGAATGGACTTGATGCTTCCGGCCATGGGGATGAAGCGATTCACGAGCCACAGCAGAATGCCAACGACAATCAGGACGGCTACAAGGTTAATCAGGGGCATGATCGATTTGCTTCTTTCTTCGCATGCACACCCGGACTTACCCAAGGTTGATACTGCTTCCGTGTTGATCCGAGAGGCGATGCGACAAGTGTGGAGCGGCGTGGAACCTGGAATTTCTGGATGGTTCAGGCTGAAGCTTGGGGTCGTGTGTAAGGCTTCGGTCTTTTTGCTTCCCCCACAAGAAACACACTACAGGGCATGGGAGCAGATATCTGTTCAGTTACGGACATATTTGCATTTAGTTTGCGTGCGCGAAAGATGGTGCTAAAATGCATGCGACGAATCATGCCAAAGCCAGCGCTGCCGCGAAGTTACGAGACCACCAAGCCGGATGCTTTTGATGCCCAGGCCTTCCTCGACTCCACCGGTGTAGCCAGGAAAGTTGTCGACTTTCGCAAGAAGGCGACTATCTTTGCGCAAGGCGATTCCGCTAAGCACGTCATGTACATTCAGCAAGGTGGGGTAAGGCTCTCCGTCGTGAACTCCACCGGCAAAGAGGCCGTGGTGGCCGTTCTTAAACCGGGAGATTTCTTTGGCGAAGGATGTCTCGCGGGCCAACCCACTCGTATGGGATCGGCAACCAGTACGGCTCCGACCACCGTGCTGGTCATTGATAAAGACGAGATGATCCGCGTGCTCCACGCCGAGCACGAGTTTTCCGATCGGTTCATCACGCACATGCTTTCCAGGAACATCCGGGTGGAAGAAGATTTAATCGATCAACTCTTTAACTCAACGGAAAAGCGATTGGCTCGCGCGCTTCTCCTGCTAGCCCGCTATGGCAAGGATGACGAGCCGCAAAGAATCCTTCCCAAGGTGTCGCAAGAAACGCTGGCGGAAATGATCGGCACAACGCGCTCTCGCGTGAATCTGTTCATGAACAAGTTCAAAAAGATGGGTTTTATCGACAACAAAGACGGCCTGCAGATCAACAGTTCCCTCCTGAGCGTCGTACTGCACGACTAACGGACTTCGCATTCTCGTTCGATCCCGGAAGAAAAACACGGTGGTTCCAAGTAGCCCTCAGCTTCGGACTGCTTTAGAATGTGTAAAGCAGTCATGTCGGGGCGTAGCGCAGCCTGGTAGCGCGCCTGCCTTGGGCGCAGGAGGTCCCGAGTTCAAATCTCGGCGCCCCGACCAATTATTTCTTTATTTTCAATGAACTGACCCCGATACTTAGCGCTAGAAACCAAACTTGGGTCCAACTTGGGTCCAAATAAAAGTCTCTCCACGCTTTCCACTGCGCGGCGTTGCGCTTCCGGTATCGCGTGCAAATAAATCTCGCGCGTGATTTCCGGTACCGAATGCCCTAGCAGAGATTGCATCGTCCCTATTGGAGTCCCCACGACATCAAGCATCGTCGCGTGGCTGTGCCTCAGAAGATGCCAGGTGACACCAGAAAGCCCTAACTTCTTCGCGGCAGGCTTCAGGTGCTTGCGCAAGAGATTCCATCGGTCTAATGGCGTCCCATCGCTTTTGGCAAATACAAGGGCCCTGGTTTCAACCGCCACTGGACGCAGGCGAGCTAGAATTTCCACCGTATCCGCGCCAATTGGGATCGTGCGCATGCCTCGTTTCGTCTTAGGCTTGTCGAAATGACCGTCGTATACCGTCTCGACTACTCGAAGCAGCCGAACGTTCAAATCGACATTCCCCCATCGAAGCGCCAACAGTTCACCGACCCTTAACCCCGTCAGCACTAGCAGCAATGTGAATGATCGCACCGGCTCTCGTAGAACATAAGCGAGGTTTTGCACTTGGACCGGAGTAAGAACCACTCGCTCCGTTCCATACTGCCGTCGTGGGAGCTTCGTTTTCCGAGCAACATTTTCGGTGAGACAGCCCCATTCTTCAGCTGCTCCGAGGATCTTGCTAAGACCACACTTGAAGTGGTGAACGGTTTCCCATGACAACCCGCCGTTAAGTTTGCGACTTAGAAACCCTTGCAGATCTCCCCGCGTAAGATCCCTAAGTTGCGATTTGCCGAACGCCGGATTAAATGCACGGCGAGCATGTAGCGATAGTGCTTTTGGGTTGCATACTTGAGCGTTGGCAGGGTCACAGGCATCCACTCATTCTTTACAAAATCTCCAAATGTGCGGATGGACTGTGGTCTAGCATCGCCGCGGTTGATTGCCCTCAACTTCTGAGACAGAACCTGCATTGCTTTACGGCGTGTCGGCAATTCGGCAACCGTTCCGATCACTTCTGATCGCCTCAAACGCCCGAGCGTGCCGTCTACTTGAAGTACATCTTCCCACCAGCGAGCCACCCAAAGTTTTCTTCGAGTGCCGCGCTGGAAAAGCATGCCTTGCTGGAAACCTCTACGAACCATCGTTCCTCCCTTTTCAGGGACCTCGACGGCCCGCCCAGCTTGTTCTGCGTCACTTTTCAGTGTAGTCCGCATGTCAAGCACCATGCGGTCCTCCGCCGGAGCTCACGGGGGATGTAGCGGCCCCGCTTTCGTCCTCAGGGATGGTTGGGATCGGCACGAAGATACGCGAAGAGAAATGGCTTGCCGCTCGGCTTGTCGCTGCCTCCCTTGGGCTCGATGGTCACAAACACGGCTTGAATTTGTTGGAGAGTCTTCGCATCATCGGAGCGTACAATCCACCGCTTTTTCGCCACATTGTCTTCGTAGAAAACGCCCAGGTTCAGCGCGTGTTCCCGATCAGGGCCGAGGCTTCCCCAAGCTTGGAAAGTGCTGCCATTTTTCAGTCCCGGAGCTTCGTCAAGATCATAAGCATAAAAAATCAAAGATTTGCCCTTTGTGAGGAAAACACGGCCGCACGGTTTCTGCATTTCACCCGACCGGGCCACATCGTAGACCTCCGCAATATAAAGGTCTCGCGCGCCCATGAGTTCGCGGATGTCTCGGTCATGGTCGAGCAGGGACTGTAATTCCCCGATAGTCCTGTCCCGATCTCCCAACAAGGTCGAGGCTTCTGCCAGCTTCCCTTCGATAGTGGAAGGACGGAGCGTGCCCCCCTTCCGAGCTTGTACGGCCACCTCCAAATCTTTCTGCAACCCGGCAGCTCTGGCTGCTTTGGCCGATTGGAAGTTACGCGCCACGCCGGAACAATTGTGTGATGCGCTCGGCGCGTGTACGGACCTCAAGCCTGTGTACCGACGGCTCCTGAAGATGGCGCTGGAGCAGTTGCAATTCCTCGAGCAGCAGATCGATCGACTGGACCAAGAACTGGCCAGTCTGCTCCATCCGCACCAAGATGCCGTCCAGCGGCTGGCAGAGGTGCCCGGTCCGGGAGTGGACTCAGCACAACAAATCATTGCCGAAGTCGGTCCCACTGCAGCGACCTTTCCTTCCGAGAAATGTCTCTCCTCCTGGGTTGGTGCATGCCCCGGCGACGATGAGAGCGCAGGAAATCTCGGATAGCGCGGCTTGTCGGTAGTAGACACGAAGGACATTTGCACAACTTTTGCACAACTTTGGAAGACTCTTGCCCTTTGCTGGAAAAATGAATCCTGGAGATCGAAGGTGGCCACCTATGGGTTTCAACCGTATGTACCGCCGAATCTTGGAGTTAGCTCGGCCTTGGAGCCCTGAGCTTGTGCTCCGTGGCTGGTATGCAATATGCACATCCGCTCATTGCGGGCTGCTTGGTCGGACCCCCATTGCCTTGACGTTTCCTGATTCCGCAAGGAAATCATTGAACTGGACCCGGTAGCCCGCGCCAGATCTTCCGAATCAAGCGAGTTTGCTGTTCCGCCAGACCAGGAGAGCAGCCATGAGTGCGGATACTGCGATAGAACGAATACTCGAACTGTCAGCCGAAGCCCAAATCAAGAGACGCGAAGCCGCTCAGGATTCCCCCGCATTTCACAGCTTGACCGGAGCGATAGTAGCCTATGGCAAAGCCCTTGGTCTTCTGTCAAAACTCAAAGAAGTCCAGACGGAACTCTGCTCAAACAATTAGTTGCATGTGAATTGTCGTAGCCTCACCAAAGAAACAACCAGGGATACCGAGACACACGGTGAGACTGGACCTGGCTATTCCTGAGACTTTCTTCGCCTGCTCCCGAATCTTCGCCCACCGTTTTTTCGTAGCTCTGCCAATCCTGGCTCTCGCAGCAGCGGACAGGACCCGTTTCTTGCGACTTTGAGTTCTTTACCCGTCGAATCGCCCAAGGCTTTCGCTGCCGCTCGGATTGAACCTATGGCCTTCGCGTGGATTTAAGCACTGCGACACCAAACAAGTGCCAACAGCTCTTATTCTGGGCGAATCACGGGCAACCCGGAAGTTATCAGCTCGCCGGTCGGGTTACTACCGATAAACGCGCCAGCAGTGAGCGATCAATCGCTGGAGAGAAGCCGACTTCTCAGGAGTAATCCCCTCAGTAACCCGGATACCTTCCGGTTGGCTGACGATCCGCTCGGAAGCTCGCAATTTGCGTGCCTAAACCCTAATCTTCCAGAATAATTCGCTTTCCAGGTAAAATCGCCTGATGGGGAACTTCAAAACATACGCGCCTGACAGCCTGCCACCTATGCTTATCATCTTTGGCGGACTACCGGGCACAGGAAAAACAACGATTGCGAGAGAGCTGTCGAGCCAACTCGGTGCAATGTGTGTGCGCGTTGACTCGATTGAGCAGGCCATCCGCGATTCCGGGACGATGGCCCAACCGATAAACGACGCGGGATACCGTGTTGCTTATGCGATCGCGGAGGACAACCTTCGTCTGGGACGAACGGTGATTTCGGATTCTGTTAACCCCATTCATCTGAGTCGCGATGCGTGGATCAGCGTTGCGAATCGGGCGCAGGTACGCGTTGCTGAAGTTGAGATTGTTTGTTCTGATCCTCTCCAACATCGCCAACGCGTGGAAACACGACCGTCGGACATCAACGGACTAAGACTGCCGACATGGGAGGAAGTTATCTCTCGTGAGTACGAGCTTTGGGACCGTCAGCACATCGTAATCGATACAGCGGGGAGACGCGTGGCGGAGAGCGTCGAAGAACTTCGAGAGGCCCTACTGAAGTGATCGACCTCGCCATCCTCGTGTTTCAGAGTCACGGGCAAACCGGAAGTAAAGCCTCCGGATTGGCGGATTGCTCCCCACAAACGCCCCAGCAGTGACCGACCAATCGCTGACGAGATGCCGACTTCCCGGTACTAATCCGGCCAATTTGCTGCAGCGCCGTTTTTGGATAGTTTTCGGTTCGCCGAAGTCCGGGCGCTACACCGTGGCGGAAGGCGTTTGGCCGCGGGCTTCACCCCTACGAGCCAACGCTCTCCACTCCCACCGATCTCCCTTGGGCACCACGTGCCCCAAACCCGGAAAAGAGAAATGAGAGGTCGACACAAGAGACTTCTCCCTTGTGGCCTTTTCTAGTAGGCGGACCCTGGTTGGCACCATCTCGCTGGGAAGGTGGTCGGTCACGCCAATGGTTTCCGGATATTCTAGATGAAGGGGAAGAACGACAGCGTCTGCAACGAAGAGGAGTCTCTGGTCAGCCGACGAAATCTCGAGTCCCATCTGGCCGGGCGAGTGCCCGAACGCCGCAATGGCCACTATCCCGGGTACGATCTCCGTATCCGGATCCACGAGATCGAGTTGTGCTTGAATCCCTGGCAAGTTTTTTTGCGCCGAGGCCAGCATGCCCTTCTTAAAGCTCTCGTCAACCGACAATTCCGCAAGGCTCGGATTCGACATCCAATAATCCCACTCCTTCCGAAACATTACGTAACGGGCGTTGCGAAAGGCAGGTTGCCCGGCCTCGTTCAGGCTTCCGCCAACATGGTCCGAATGCCCGTGGGAGAGAACGACCGTGCCGATCTCGTGAGGCTCAATCCCTTCGGCGCGAAGAAGCGGTAGCAGTTTCCCCTGATTTGGCTTCGAACGATCCACTCCTATACCCGTATCTACCAACACCCGGTGTCGCCCGGTATCAATCAAAAGACAGGTGTAAGGAAGTTCGACCTGCTGGGGGTCCTCTCCGCGCTGGCGCAGCCAAGGTTCGTACTGCTCCTTGGCGAGGTTGGTCAAAAACATTCCAATCGGGTAAGACGGAGCATCATCCTGGATGGCGACGCACGAAAAGCGTCCCATTTGAAAGCGATAGGTCTCGAGCTTCATTCCTATTCCCCACGTCCGTGCGAAATACCCATTCGGCGTATAAGATCTTGCAAACGTACCTCGCTACGTAATCTGTCGAGTCTAGCATCCGCCGCGAGACAACGCGGCAACCAAGTGCACCGGTCTTCGTATGCAGTTTCGAGGCATTTGAGGGCTTGATCGATCTCGCCAAGACCGGCCTGAATGGCGGCGACGAATACCTGAGATACATACTTCCTGTGGGCCATCTGTTCCAGTTCATGCAGGATGTTCCGCGCTTCCTCTTGTTTCCCCCATGCGGCCAAGACCCCTCCAAGAGACGCCACCATGAGTGTGCTGTTGTTGGAAAGCATCTTTGCTTGTTGTAGCGCCGCGGCTGCGTCAGCGAACTGCCCACCTACTTGATAAGCCAAGCCCAGATAAAAGTACCCCGGGAAGAAATTCGCATCCATCTCAACCGTCCTCAACCCGTGCTCGATCGCTTTGTCGTACTCCCGCCCGAAGTAGTGCGTCATCGCCATGAAGGCGTTCAGGCTCAAAGCGAGAGGATCCAATTCCAGCGCACGCGTGGCCTCAACGGCCGCTTCCTCAAAACGGCCGCTAATAGTGAGATTTTCAGCGAGTGTTTGGTGGGCCCTCGGGTATTTTGGATCTAACGCCGTGGCCTGGCGGAGTTCTTTTTCCCCGTTCTCCAGATCCCAGTCGTAGTAACTCATGACCCCGCCCAGCACTGTTCGCGCTTCGGGAAGCTTGGCGTCGATCTCAAGCGCCGCGCGCGCCGCAGCCCTGGCCTTGGGACAGGCATCTTTAGGAGCAAGGTGGCAGTAGACAGCCAGCGGAATATAGCCTTCGGCAAGGCCCGCGTAGGCCAACGCGTAGGTGGGGTCCAATTCGATGGCCTGACGGAAATACTGAATGCCTTTGTAAAGACCTTCCTCAGTTCTCTTTGCCCAGTAGAATCGGCCCTTCAAGTAAAGATGATAGGCTTCGACATTGTCGGTGTAGCGTTTGACGAGCAGGTTCTTCTTTTCGGGCGTAAGCTTTAGGCGCAAATTCTCCGAGATCTCTTTCGCGATCTCCTCCTGCATCGCAAAGATGTCCTCGACCTTCCTCCGGTACTGCGCACCCCATCGTTGCCAACCATTTTCGACATCCACGAGCTCGGCGCTGATCAGCAGCGTCTCACCCCGCTGCAGAACCTTTCCGGTCAGCACCGCCCCGACGCCAAGCGTTTGGCCGACATCCTGCGCCTCCTCGCTGCGATGCTTGTACCGGAAGACTGCGCTTCGAGACATTACGTGGAGCTGCGGCAACTGGGAAAGGCTGAGTATGATGCTCTCAGTAAGGCCGTCGCTAAGGTATTCCATTTGTGGATCGCCGCTGGTGTTGGCAAAAGGCAGGACCGCCAGCGAATCGACCTCGCGATTCGGCTCTGGCGGTCTTCTGGTCGCTGGGAGCCGCAGCGCCTCCTCGATATCCTTCCGCGCATCGCCAATGTCCGACAAGCGCGCAGTGAGGTCTTTTTGGAGGCAATGCGTCAGCAGATCCCGTATCTGCGCCGGAGTGTCGGCGGGCAATGCCTGCCAGCCAGGCTCCGCCCTCAGCACAGAGGCGATAATTTCTGCGATGCTCGTGCCGCGAAAGAGCCTCTGTCCCATGAGCAGCTCGTACAGCACGCAACCGAACGCCCAAATGTCCGCACGCCTATCCACCGGTTCGCCGCGTAGCTGCTCAGGGCTCATGTACGGGGGCGTTCCGAGTATCACCCCGGCCTGCGTCATCATCGTCAGAGTCGCTGGGTCGGCGTGGGCATCGTTCTGCGATTCGAGCGTCGCTTTGGCTAGTCCAAAATCTAAGACCTTTACGCGTCCTTCGGGCGTGACTTTGATATTCGCTGGTTTGATGTCCCGGTGCGTAATGCCTTTCTGATGCGCCGCTCCGAGCGCTTCCGCGATCTGGCTGCAAATCCGTAGAGCGTCCTTAACCGGGAGAGCGCCGCCAGTTAGCCGCTCAGCGAGCGTCTGACCGGGCACCAGTTCCATTACGAGACAACACGATCCCCCGGACTCGTCCAGCCCATGGATCGTTGCGATGTTGGGATGATTCAATGATGCCAGCACCTCGGCCTCACGCTGAAAGCGAGCCATGCGCTCCGAGTCTCGGGCAAAGTCTTCTGGTAACACTTTGAGCGCCACGTCCCGCTTCAGCTTGGTATCCTTGGCGCGGTACACCTCGCCCATGCCACCCGCACCGATGGGCGCGAGAATCTCGAAAGGCCCCAACCGAATTCCGGGAGCGAGGGGCATAGAGTTTGCAGCAATTGTACCGCACGGCGGTGCGAACACAGGATTATGCCCGAGTGTCGGGCAAGCCGCAGGTTAATCCGGGCCAGAAGTCCTAGTGTTGCATAGACTCCGACCATCGCTCGCACGATGTGCCGAACTTATTTATTTGCGATGGTTCCAGTCTTGTGACCAGCGGACGCAATCAGCCGACCGAAACGATTCAAGCATTGGCGTTTCGTGCTGCGGACAGAATAACGATGCTCGCGAAGAAGGGCGAGATTTAGATTACGGAAGAGAACAGACCGCGCAGCGACGCCGCCTCGGTCCCTGATTCTACGGATTCGAGAGGAACGTCGATACGGGGCCGTGCGAACGAGCTTGTACCTCCAGAGGCACTACCATGCCTACGTTTCACCAACAACCATTCTGAAACTTTTTCACCGCCATCACGTGGGGCCAATCTCCATGAAAAAGTATCGCCCCAAGCCGGCCGACGCTCCCCTCCAGGTTCCGGGGCGTTCCGTGCAGCTCGATGTGAAATTCGTTCCACGAATTGGGCGAGCACGCCAACGCTTCTACCAGTTCACAGCCATCGACGAGGCCACGCGCTTCCGCGTCTTGCGCATCTATGCTCACAACCATACCAAGACTGCAGGGGAGTTCTTGAGCGAGGTCAGAGAGCATTTCCCCTTTGCTATTCAGAAGATCCAGACCGACAACGACTGCTCATTCGGGCCACAGTTCACCGGGCATCTTTCTGATCTGAGCATCTCTCACCGCCACATTCCGCCTCGATGCCCAGAGGTCAATGGAAAGGTGGAACGAAGCCACAAGACCGATACTGAAGAATTCTACCGAGGGAGGACGTTTCACAACAAAAAGGACCTAGCCCGAAAGCTTAAACGTTGGGAGAAAGAATACAACGAGGATCGACCGCATCTCGCGCTTGAGGGCAAGACTCCCGCTGAACGAGTTCACGAACTCGCTCAGCCATCCAAATCTGTAAGGGATCTGTCTTGACTAATACAGCTCGAACCCACCTTGTATTGAAAACAAAAGCTAAAGTCGCTCGCTAGATTAGATCAGCCGGAACGCTACCCTGGCTGGGTTTTGACCGGGTACAGCCAAACAAATCGGTTCTGCAGGGGAAGTAGCGTCGGATCAACTGATTAGATCGTGTTGCATCGACCGGTTGAGCTGGCAGCGTTAATCAGAACTTGAGAATTACTTGTGGAGTCGAGATGTGGCGCGGTGGTGTAGGTACGGCCTATCGGTTGCCGGCCCTTTCGTTCGCCGGTGCCTCACTAGCCTCACCATGCTTCCGTTTCCATATCCCGCTCATCGAACCGGATGGGCGGATTTCCCGCTTCCGGCTCTCGGAGAAAGGTTCACGATGTCGCCCACGGGAGATGGCGCGGCCGCCGGCTAAGGCGGACTAGACCCAGCACGTTGTGTAGGGAGACCCTCGAAAACCGCTTGGTCCCCGACATCACTTTGTGCTTGGCACACAACCACTGACCTAGCCTTTTGCAGGCATGGTTTTCCACCGCGCTGTAGGCATTGCTGACTGGCCCTAGACAGAAGTAGTTGGCCCACCCAACCATCGTGCGGTTGAGCTTCGCTACCACCGTCTCTTGGTCCAGCAGAGTTTGATCCCGCCCAGTCATTTCGCTAATCGCCTCGCAGATGCGGATCACCCGCTTCTTCGAGGGAACCGTACCAATGTACGCGCGCCCTGTCTTCGGCGAATAGCACCGACCAAACTGGTACCCCAGAAAGTCGAATTTCTCTTCCGGCAGTTTACAGACCCGCGTCTTCGTCTCATTCACCGTCAGCTTCAGCTTCGTCATGATGTCTCGCATCCTAGTCAGCGCCTCTTCCGCTCGACCACGACAGCAGATCACCAAGTCATCCGCGTAGTTAACGATGTATGCAGCAAGACGCCTCTCGTGCCCGAGCTTCTTCCACCCCAGCACGAATCGACGCATGTACAAGTTGCTTAGCAACGGGCTGATCGGAGCTCCTGGAGGAGTTCCCTTTCCCTCATCCCGATTGCGCGTACTCCGATGCTTATTCCCTTTCTCGTCGGTCTCTTCAACCGGAGCTTCTAGCCACATCTTGATCAAATGCAGCATGGCTCCGTCGGCGATCCGTCGAGCTACCGACTTTAGAAGGTCGGAATGTGGAATGGAATCGAAGTAGTCGCTTAAATCCGCGTCTACAATTTGTCCATGGCCGGTGTTGAGCAGCTTGTGGACATGCCTCACGGCATCCAATGCGCTGCGGTCTGCCCGATAGGCATACTGTTCTGGCTGCAGGTCGGCCTCGACTATCGGTTCGAGCACCAAAACTGCCGCCGTCTGTGCTACGCGATCTTTGATCGCGGGCACTCCTACCGGTCTTTGTTTCCCGTCCGGCTTGGGTATCCACACCCGCCGTACAGGCAGCGGTCGATAAGTTCTACTTTTCAGCTCTTGCGTCAGTTCGTCCAACCACTTCTTCACCCCGTACTCTTCAATGTCCTCGAAGGTCTGGCCATCTACTCCTGCTGCTCCGCTGTTCGCTTGGCAACATTCGTAGGCGAAGGCCATCACGTCTTCTCGGTACACCTTGTCGTACAGAGCATAGAAGCGAAAGTTGGGCGATCCCTTCGCTTTGTCGTGCAACGCCGTCTGCAACTTCTGAACACTAAGTGGAGTTGTTAGGCTCATCGCCAATCCCTCGGTCCTTTGTCGCTTCTTGCGTTTCCTTTCAACTGAGGCCCCTTCCCTCCACCGGAGTTACCCGGCTTCGTCGGTACTGCGAGCCCCTCCGCCATCCCAAACGGCCCGGCCGGTCTCTCGCGCGTTGCCAGTTGATCCATACCGCGATCACCGCGGGGACTTCCCGTGTTGCGCATGGTCCCCATTGCGTACATGCCGTCGCCAATACCCCGGCTGGTCGGATGGAACTTGTTCGCTCGTACAATTCCATTCGCTTCGGCCTTCCCACGAAACCGGGGCGGGTCGGCTCCTGCATCACTATTTTCGGGGCCTGCTCAGCGTTCACTCACGTTACGGCCTATACGCTCGCCGAGTCGCCTTTGCGACCCTCTGCACCAGAGGCTTCAGCAGTCTCGTTGCCTCCACCGCTGCTCTGATTGCTACCGGGTGGAGCGAACCAGTTCCCGGGCGGGCATACCCCCGCTGTGGACCAGCGCCTTCACGGCGCACCCGGCTTGCCCGTCATTCATCCGAAATCGGCGGCAAACTCCATCGAAATCGCAGTTCCCAGAAAGCAAGGTCGTGGCATTCTTTTGGCGTTCACGTAACCGCACCGCTTAGGCATCATCAGAATTTCAGAGGCATAGCGGGTTGCGGCTAGTGCGAGGGGATCACTTATGCGCAATCGACAATTCTTGCAGTCTTTGATGATTGTTTCGACGTTTTTGTTCCCGTTCAGCTCCCAGGGGCAAGTTCAAAAAATATCTGGTAAGGACGCTTCGCAGAGCTTCAAGACAGTCGAAGACGAGGCACTGAGGCATCCCATCGCGTACCCGTTGCTCAAGGCGCTGTCGGACGAAATCGGTCCACGCCTCACCGGCTCTCCATCAGACTCAAGGGCCCAACAGTGGGCGATTCAAGAGATGCGAAGCATCGGATTGAGCAACGTGCGTGGTGAGGAATGGCAGTTGGAAAGAGGTTGGCGTAGAGGATACACGCGTGTTCAGCTGGTGATCCCGTTTCACCTCGAGCTGGCAGTGGCGTCCTATGGCTGGTCGGGATCGGCACCGATCGGTGGCCTCGAAGCGGACGTGCTGCTGGTGGATAGTACTGCCCTTGAAGTGGAAGTACGGGAGCATTCCCCCGATTGGGCCGGCAAGATTCTGCTGTTGACGCCGAAAGACCCAAAACACTTTGATTTGTTCAAGAACATGTCGGAACTTCCCATGTTCCTTACAAAAGCGGCTTCGGCGCACGCCATTGCGGTTATCAATGGTGATCCGCGTCCCGGAATGCTATTGCCGCATACCGGTCCGATCGGATTGCCTTTCCATCGCACTGATATGATCGTTCTGGACATGGCGTCAGAACAACGGGATCTTATTGCGCGCACTCTCCAGTTAGGCAAAGTCTGTCGGATGAAAATTGAAGTTCAAAACGAATTCACTCCTGGTGCCGTCCCGTCTCGAAACATAGTAGGTGAGATTCCTGGTTCGGATTATCCGGAGCAAGTTGTCGTAGTCGGAGCCCACCTCGACTCCTGGGATTTGGGTACTGGAGCCGTAGACGACGGATTTGGAGTTGCCGCAGTACTTGGAAGCGCCGAAGCCATCCTTTCTGCGGGAGTTAAGCCCAAACGCACAATCCGTTTCATCTTATTCACAGGTGAAGAACAGGGACTTCTCGGTTCTCGTGCCTACTTAAAACAACATCAGGCAGAGACGAACAACTTTGTTTGTGCGGTGGTGCTGGACTGGGGCAGCGGTCCTATCACCAGGTTTCCTTTTGCCGGACATGATGAGATCGCCGCACCTTTGCAAGAACTCTTTCGCTCGAGCAAGACTCTCACATCAGTGACGACCACTCCTGGTTATTTGACGTTTACGGACGCATATTCTTTCACGTTGGCAGGCATTCCTGGTATCGCGCCGCTACAGGATTCGCCTAATTACACTATGGTGGGGCACTCGGGGGCCGACACGTTGGACAAAGTCAATGAGTCCACGCTCAATCAGGACACGGCGATGCTGGCCTCGGTAGCGATCTGGGTCGCCGATTATCCGATACGCATCGGCTCGGTTTGGTCCCCAGAACAAACGTCGCAAATGCTTCAAGAACAACGCAAGTCTTTACAGCTACTCGGCCTTTGGCCTTTTTGACGCGAGCAGGAAACGCCAGATTTAACTATAGCCCGACCCGCGCCTCGCTCTCCAGGTCGGTATGCGGAGATCTGGCACATAATCCCAAAAAGAAACTCCACGAAGAGAAACACAATAGCAATTGCGCTAGGTCCCGATTAGTTCGGGTTACCGGACATCTCTAACAATGTCGGCCCTGTCAAACACTTTTTGAGCAGACGTCTCCATTCACTTATAAGAGTTTTCTCTTCCGCTTCCTTACTGTCTTTCTGATCGGTGCCGGCAAGCACGGTTCGTTCGTAATCTAGCGGTCGGTTTTCAGTCCGACCCAAACATCTCTTCGATCAAAACTTCGACCATGATTGGTTCTTCGAACTCCCTCTCACGAGGGAGCGGGATGCCCTATCAAGTGGACGACGCTATACTGCACGCCATGTCCGGTATCGAGCTGTCCCGCGTACGAACCGAACTCCGGCTCCTTCCTCCCGAAGCCTATCAACAAAAGTCCGATCGCGTCGAGAGGGGCCGACATTGTTATGCAAGTGCCGGCGGGGCTGGTCCCTTTTTTCCGGCCGCTATCCCTAAGGCGCGTTGACGGGGTAGCGTACGGGGCGGGGAAAAGTGATACACCTGCGAATCCAGAAAACGCAGACAGCCCGTGGACAAAGATTCTGAATCGCGGTGAGTCGGTGAAACCGAATCGCGCCGCGCGGCATCGCACTCGGTGGGAGGGTACCGATCATGGCAAAACTCGCGATTTGGGCAGAGGTGGAAGCCAAGCCGGGCAAGGAGCAGGCGGTGGCAGAGTTCTTGAAATCGGCGCAGGCCCTGGCCGAGAGAGAACAGGAAACGCTGACGTGGTATGCCGTAAAACTGGGTGGAGCGAACTTTGGAATCTTCGACACTTTCACGGATGAGAAGGGCCGCGAGGCCCACTTGAACGGCGAAATCGCAAAGGCGCTCTTCGCGAAAGCCCAAGAATTATTTGTGCGGGAGCCGAAGGTGCATAAGATCGAAATTCTCGCGGCGAAGATCCCTGGCGGTGCAAAAACGCAGAGCGCGTAAAGAAAACTATCGCGCACGAGAAGCGTTGTGCGATCAATGGGCTTAAATAGCGTCGCGTCGACCCATTGAGACCGCCGCGTTAACTAGGCATGTGAACTTAGGTAAAGCTATAGCTATGGCCAGAGCGATTGCAAAACTGTTGAAAAAGCCGTAGCAAATAGAGGATTCGACGCGCCAAGGGGGCCTGTCACAATTTTGCTTCGAGCGGCGTTATATACATTGTGAGCACATCAAGCGAAGCGGTCGCTGATTCAAATGCCAATGAGACGCACCTAGATATTGAGACGCTCTTCCGCGTCCACTACGGGCGAGTCGCTCGCATCATTGCACGGGCTGTCCGAGACCGCGCTCGCTCCGAGGAGCTCGCTGTAGAAGTGTTTCTGAAGTTATGGCGCAATCACAAAGCGCAGAGTGAGAATGTAGAAGGCTGGCTGTATCGGGTCGCAGTCCGTGTCGGTTTAGACGAACTCCGACGGCAAAGGCGTCAGGGACACTACGAACGCATACTCGCAAGCATCCAACTCCGGTCTCCTACGGCAACGCCGGAGGATATCCATTCTGTGTCCCAACAGCAGGCTAAAGTCCGCTCGGTGCTAAGCATCCTCGAGCCACGCCAGGCACAATTCCTACTCCTGCGCAGTCATGATTTCACCTACCAGGAAGTGGCTTCGATTCTTAACTTGAATCCGGCATCAATCGGAACTCTGGTGAGCCGGGCAGAGGAATCCTTCCGAAAGGAATACATCAAGAGATATGGACACGAATAGCGCACCTCAAAGTGAAGATTGGGTGGATGAACGGTTGGCCGCGCTCGACGCTGGGGAATGGGAACCAGATGTAACTGCCGGTTTGTTACGACTTAGAGAGTCGCGGGTCCGGGAAAGCTGGATTAGCGGAAGGTGGTTATTGGCAGCGACGGGTGCGCTCGGCGTTTGTATCTGCCTAATGGCTCTCCCCTCGCCAAGGGTGCTGGCGCATCGATGTGTGGAATGCTCCGTCGCGGTTTGGCAGAGTCTACTGCCGTCGGCGCCCGCCCAATCGGGCCTGAAGCCTCCAAGTGGGCGCAGTCTAGCACCGGATTTCAATTTAAAAGATGCCAGCGGCAAAGATGTCAAACTCTCCGACCTCAAGAGCAAGGTGGTTCTAGTAAATTTTTGGGCGACTTGGTGTGAAGGCTGCCAAGTGGAGATCCCCTGGTTCGTCGAGTTTCAGAAGGAGTATGCGAGCCGAGGATTCGTGGTTGTCGGTGTTTCGATGGACGACGACGGCTGGAAGTCGGTTAAGCCTTGGATTAAAGAGAAGAAGGTGAACTACCCTATCGTGATTGGTAACGATGGATTAGGGAAACAGTACGGACTCGAAGGAATGCCACTAACGGCGCTAGTTGACCGCGAAGGCAGAATAGCCGACGTGCACCAAGGGATAGTGGAGAAAACGGCCGCTCAACAAAAAATCCGAGACCTTCTGCAGGAGAATTTCAAGAACCCCACGAACTGATACGTCCTATCGGAAGTGAGGCCATCGCAAACTGCATTCACTTGGATGTGTAGTCGCGTTACCGTACAAGTCCAGTCCCAGTACTTCAAGTTTCCGATAACCGCGCGTTCTATAAAGGGGAGAGTCAAGAGAAAAAACTCCCCGGCGACTGGCGAGAGCGAAGTTGTTCGCTGTGCTCTCCAGCCCATGTAATGTTGGGAGGCTCTGGGGGTTTTCTCTTCTTGCAGATTCATATTGCTGTCGTGACGACTCCTTTGGCTTCTGACGCAAACAAGCAGTGCGGTTGAAGGTGCCAACCATGGTTCTATCTGAGGCTCAAGGCCTATAGCTTTTTCTGGTTGTCCGAGGGGGCATATAGTTAATCAAGAGACTCGCGGTGCTCGAAGCACCTCTTCGCCTAACGCGCTTATGGATACTCGCCCTCGAACCAGAGCGTCGGAAGAACCGTCAGACCACCGCCAGCAATGAATCCGGAGATGGAAGAGTTCTCGACCAGGCGCTCAAGCTGCTTGTTGCTTTAGATGTTCGGCGTCGAAACGGACTCCTTTCTTCCAAACCAGCAAAGTGATCGCCGCGATCTTACGCGCCAAGGTGAGGCGCGCCATCGGGGGTTTCATGCCTTTCGCCACGCAAGCCTCGTAGAACTTCTGGAAAGGCCCGCTAACAGCAGCAGCACGAGTGGCTGCGCCCTTGAAGATATTTTTCAGATCGTGATTATGATTTTTGTTCAGCCCACGGATGGCCAGGACTTTCTTGGAGCGTTGGAGTTGACCTCTCACGAAACGGTATTCCCCACTGGTGTACGTCTTGAGTGCCAGGCCGCAGTAGGCCCAGAGCTGCCGCTTGGTACGAAAGCGATGCGGCGTCTGCATCAGAGCAATCAACAGAGACGCGCGAATGGGGCCGATCGAGGGGATCTGTCGCAGTAATTTCATGGCCAAGTGTTTCCGACCTTCGATCAACAACTCTCGTCGCGCTTCCTGGCGCAATGCCGCCAAGGCATCGAACTGTTGATAGTAGAGTTCGGCGCGACGGCGCACGCCGTCTTCCCTGATCTTTGCGAGCCAGTTCGAGCGGTAGCGGGGTGCATACACTTGCTGGCCGGCGCAAGGAATAGCCCAGCTTCGGTAGATCGCTTTCAGGCGATTCATCACCCGCGTCAGATCACGGGTGATCGCCAGGTAGCTGCGTGCCAGTTCTCTGAGAGTGCGGACTCCTGCTTCGCCGTGATAGACCCGGTTGAGCTTGTTGAGATAGAGCAGTTCGGCTAGCTTGCGGGCATCTTCACGGTCGTTTTTGTTTCCAACTTTCAACAGAGCATTCTTGCGCGAATCACAGACCAACACCTCCGTGACGTGGGGCTTGAGAAAATCATGCAACCAGGCGGCGCTTGTTCCTTCTTCAAAGGTCACGTGCAAACTGCCGCGCAGGCCGGAAATAAACTGGAGAATGGTTTCCGCCTTCGTTTCTAGTGTGGCCTCCATCACCAGACTTCCGATCGAATCCCGAACGGCCGCCGAAATCGTTGCTTGATGAACATCCAGCCCAATATACTTGGCATCATTCATGAGGGCGCTCCTTGTTGTAGGCGTTGATGCGAACGATCGAAACCTACTCTAAACGGGCGCCCTTTTATAATGCGTTAGATATGGAACGACCTGTCAACTACCGGCAATGGTTTTTCATTCTTTCCTCCTGAGGAGGTGGTACAGGTTGCGGTCGAGGAAGCTTTACGACGGTTAATCACTCAGATATTCGCGGGTCGATGCCGCATAATCGTGATCCGTCGGGAGCTGCCTCGGACAATCTGCGCGGGTTAGTCCATAGACCTTCCGCATAACGCGGCCGAGGATTCTCCTTCCCGTGGGCTCCAAGACCGCAACCTGTACCACCTCCATTGCGTTTTACTTTCCCAAAATATTTAGCCTATGCCGCTTGACCCAGTGCTTTTCTTTGCTCGGCTTCCACTTTCACCCCAATGGCCCAGATGAACCCCAAGAGTTCGCGCCCTACTGCCGTGATCACCTTTCCTGTGTTTTTGCCACGCGCGGTGAGCTTTCGATAGCGACCGTGTAAACGATGCTGCGCCTTCCAGGCGATTTCCTTTACCTCTTCACTTACTCGCTCTTGTCGCTTGCGCAAGCATGCGGTTACCGCTGGCGCGTGGCGGTAGGCCCAGGCAGCCTCCACGACAATGCGACGCAGGTGCACATTGCCGGTCTTGGTGATGCCACCTCTTTTGCAGCTCTCTCCGCTGGAGTGTTCCCGCGACACGGTCCCGCTATAGGCCATTAACTGTCGAGCTTCTCCAAACCGGGATAGCTCTCCGAGCTCCGCTACGATCGTCACCGCCGATACCTTCGCAATCCCTCGCAAGGCTTGCAGGGCTTCAATGACCTCACGCATCTGGTGGGGCGCTAACTGCACTGCTTCCTCGATGGCCTGCTCGAGCCGCGTAACTCGTGCGGCCATGTGTTCTACTTCGTGTAAGTAATCTAACAAGGTGGCTTGTTGCGCCAGCGGTTCGAAATGCACATCCTTCCTCACCCAATTCATGTAGTTCAAGGTCCAGGGATTTACTCCCTCTGGTGGCCTCTTCCCATGGCGCAACAAGAACTTGGTCAGACGATTTCGTGCCCGCAATTGGTCTCTCTTGGCAGCTTCACGTGCCCTTACGAGATCTCGCAACGCCTCGTGAGCGGCATCTGGCACCCATACCGCTGTCAGCTCTCCCGCGCGATAGCTCCGGGCCAGCTTCAAAGCATCGCGCCGGTCCGTCTTCACGCGATCTCCCGCCCTCACCGGTACCAGTGTTGGCGCTACTACTTCGCACTTGGCGTCCAGCGCCGTCAGTTGCCAGTACAACACGTAGCCCGTCGGGCCGGCCTCATAACAGAATCGCAATTCTTCAACAGGACCCAGTTTCTTTACCAATTTACGAACGGACTCACATCGATTTGGTATTACTCCAATCGATCGCACCTCTCCGTCTAGCTCCGCAACGGCGACCGCAATCGTCTCTGCGTGGACATCCAAACCGACAAACTTTATTCTTTTCACAGACCGGCTCCTTTCGCTTGTGGCTCTGCGTTTTGGTCTTACCGACTCACAGCGTAACCCACGCGCTGCGAATCGGAGCCGGTCGTTCCATGGTGACAGATCAGGCACTCCGCTCTAAACTAAACTCTGTTCTCTTAGCACGCCACTCCTCGGCTGTAATTTCCCAGATTTCGGCCGGAAGTCTGCCTGAAACATAGTCGCGTTCGAGGGTGGCAACAAGCCGCATACCTGTTTTTTCCGAGATGCGTCGTGACGCCACATTCGCAACGGCCTTTGGAGCACGCAGCACTGTGAATCCGAGTACGTCGAACCAGTAGTCATTCACGGCGACTACTGCTTCGGTCATGAGACCCTGTCGGTGCCACGGCAGTCCAAGCCAGTATCCCCGATTGTCCCATTCATCCCGATGAAGACTGATCACACCAATGTGTTGATCTGGCGCTTCCTTCAATCGCAGAGTCCAGTGCCATTCTTCTCCGCGCTCGATGCCAGGAAGAATCTCGTTTCGATAGACATTGAGCACTCGATCTGCGGGATAAGGCCACGGAACTTTTGAGTTGAGGAACTTGACGATGTCCCATTGTGGAAACAAGCGCTGTGTCTGTTCGGCATCCGAGAGCTGGAGAGGCCGCAACAAAAGACGCTTGGTGTGAAATTCAACCGTCATATAAACAAATGATATCCCCAAACTGCGACCAATCTCATTTGTTCGGAGTTGTGCCTGGTTAGTCGGATAACCGGACATCAAGTCAACGAGTGCCCATAGGAGCGACCTTGGCGCGGCCTCACCGTAAAACCCCAAGAAAGAGATTCGGTGATTTACCCGCCTTCGCGCTCACTTAGTGCCGAGCAGAATCGGGTCGGTTTCGAGGAGCTTTAGCGACTTCACCATGTTCGCCGTTTCGGTCTTGTATTTCTTGAAATGAGGGGTTTGCAAGTGCGACTCGTACGCGGCTCGGTCTGCGTACGTCTCGAAAATCCGGATCTGCGTCGGATGGTCTTTTACCGCTACCGCGCAAAGCGTCAGGACGCCCGGCTCGACGCGAATAGACGTGCTGATTTCTTCCTTGAGCGCCGCCGTGTAAGCGGATAGCTGATCAGCATCAATCTCCAGTTCAGCAATGCGAACCATTCGTTGCTCCGTAGGTTTCCCGGTGACGCTCTCCTTCGTTCCGAAAATCATTGTCATCGCCAAAACTCCACAAACAATCGCGAGCTTTCTCATCACACCGCACCCCTAAGTGTCCAACGGCGTTAATCGAGTTTGTGAACTGCGGAGGGCGTGGTCGGTGGCCGTTGACGGCGCACAGTCAGGCCACCTGGGCGAGAACGGCAACGTCGAACTTCGCGTAGTATTTCTTCACGTCGTCCGTCCCGTATTTGGCTCGAAATTTCTCGACCACGGCCGATACCTGAGCGGCATCGGTGGTAAGAGCAACTTTTAATTCAGCCTTTGCCCCGCCTACGTGAACTCCGACCGACGGCTTATTGTGCACGTTCTTGTACCACTGTGTGTCCGACCCTTGCACCGGAAGGAGGTAAAGTGTGGTGCCCTCTAATACGAACCAAACCGGAATTGAGATGGTGCGTCCCGACTTTCTTCCGGTCACGCTAATGTTAATTTCCCGATATCGGGAGAGTTGGTCCTTCAAAGTATTTGCCATGTTCACTCCTGGGAGGTTCAAGTCTCAGCGCATTATGAAGCCACCATCAACTGATATAGATTGCCCCGTTACATAGCTCGCAGATGAACTGCAAAGCCACAAAACCGCGTCAGCAATTTCTTCAGGCCGTCCATATCTGCCCATAGGCACGACCCCAAGCAGCGCCTTTAGCGCTTCGCCTTGTCCAGCTGCGACCATCTGATCCGACATCGGTGTCCAGATGAGACCAGGGCAGATTGCGTTGATACGAATTCCGCGAGCAGCATATTCGAGAGCTGCGCTCTTCGTAAACCCAAGCACCCCATGCTTCGCCGCGTGATAGATTCCGCGCTCCGCGCCTCCCACCAGTCCGCCAAGCGAGGAGCAATTCACGATTGCACCGCTTCCTTGTTTGCGCATCTGCTGCAACTCGAACTTCATACAGCTCCACACGCCGCGCAGATTAATGCCCATCACGCGGTCGTAGTCGTCACGAGTCGAGTCGGCGGTTTCCGCCAGCAAATTCTGAACACCAGCATTGTTGTAGGCCGCGTCCAGACTTCCGAATGTGGCCAGTGTCTTTGCAACCATCACTTCGACCTGGCTGTCATCCGAAACGTCGCAGCGAACAGCGAGCGCTTTAAATCCTCGACCAACGAGTTCGTCCGCCGCATCCCGTACAGACTTTTCATTCCAGTCCGCTAACACAACGGCGGCACCCGACTCAGCGAAGGCGGTCGCCGTCGCGATGCCCAACCCGGAGCCAGCGCCGGTAACGAGCGCAACTTTGTTTTCAAAGGATATGTTCACCGGACTCCCCTTAGAATGCAGCGGGCAGGATAACAGCATCGCCAAAATACGATGCCATCAACTCCTGGTAAGTTCGGATAATCGGAGAAGTGGTCTTGGCCGGGATTCCACACATTATAAAAGGGCGCCCCTTTTGGAGTAGGTTTTTGAGTGTTCGCTCGAACCAACCTCCAGAAAGGAGCACCCTGTATGGATAGCGTGAAGTATATCGGCATGGATGTTCACAAGGAAGCGATCTCCATCGCGGTCTTAAATTCCTCCGGCAAGCTGGTGATGGAATGCATCATCGAAACCAAGGCCAGCACCATTCTTCAGTTTTTCCAAGGGCTAAGCGGAAGTCTGCACGTCACCTTTGAAGAAGGCACTTGGGCCGCCTGGTTGTACGATCTGCTGAAGCCGCACGTCACGAAGCTCGTGGTGTGCAATCCACGAAAGAATGCCTTGCTGAAAGAAGGCAGCAAGAGCGACCGCATCGATGCCAGGAAATTAGCCGAACTGCTGCGCAATGGAGCGCTTTCCGCGGTCTACCATGGAGAGAACGGCCTGCGCATGTTGAAGGAATTGTCCCGAAGCTATTTGACGATTAGCAAGGATCTGGTGCGGGTGATGAATCGGCTCAAGGCCTTGTATCGAAGCTGGGCTATTCCCTGTGCCGGGACGCAAGTTTACGCACCGCGTTACCGCTCGGAATGGTTGAGCAAGATCATGGAACCTGGCGTGCGCCGGCGGGCCGAGCTTTACTACCAACAACTCGACGCCCTGCGTTTTTTGCGCCAACAAGCCCGGAAAGAGCTGCTGGCTGAGGCTAGGAAGCACCGCGCAACGAAGTTGCTACGCCAGATTCCTGGTATTGGTTCGCTTCGGGCGGCTCACTTGGTGGCGTTGATGCAGACGCCCCACCGCTTCCGCACCAAGCGCCAACTGTGGACCTACAGCGGACTTGCGTTGGAGACTCACGACAGCGCGCAATACCGCTCTGTCCAGGGACAGCTGCAACGTTCCAAGAAACCACCGCAACTTCGTGGGCTGAATGCGAACCATAACCACGATCTCAAGGATGTCTTCAAGGGTGCGGCCATGAGGGCGAGCACCTGCGACGGACCGCTCCGCGATTTTTACCAGAACTTGCTCGCCAAAGGGATGCGACCAACGATGGCTCGTCTCACCTTGGCGCGGAAGATTGCCGCGATCACTCTGATCGTCTGGAAGAAAGGAGCAAGTTTCGACGCCAACTATTTAAAACAAGCAGCTTGAGCGCCTCTGACAGAGAGTCTGTTCCATCGTGGGGATCATCCTTGGCGGTTGCTGTCGGATTCTTGAGACGCTTGGTTCGAGGGAGAGTATCAACCGTACAAGTCAGGCCACCGTGTTGTCAAAACACGAGAGTCTCCGATTCCACCCTATGCCCCCTCGGATAACCAAAGAAAGTCATAGGCCACGAGTCTCCGATAGGACCATGAGTTACCGCTTATCTGAGCGGATAACTGCTTAGCTTGTTTGATTCAAGAAACGAATGGCGCCGTCACAAAAGTGAAATGGAACCACAGGAAGGAAGAAGGATCTCAGCGTTTCGTGCGACGAAACGAAGCAACGACTCCCTGAGGAAGACCACTCGCCGATCACGAGTGCACGTTCAAACGATTGGGCTGAATGCCGAAACAAAAAAGTGTTGGCACCGAGCCAACGGAGAGATATGTCTCTTGACATTTCCTTTTATAGGACTTGTACGGTAAGCGTTTACCAGGCACTGGCCGTCTGCAACCATGCCGAAGGTTTTTCATTTGGCGACTACGAGCCTGAATTAAGCTGAGGTAATGAACGCCATCGCCAAATCTGTGCTAATCGCGCTGGGTATGGGTCTCTTGGCAGCCATTCTTGTCGGGGTGGGGCTGATTGGCGGGCTCACTCCCTCTTATGGCCAGCCTTCGCTTGTCGCGTGGTTTGTATACTCCGTTGTACCGATTGTACTGACCCTCGTCGGTTTCTTCGTTGCGAGGTCTTGGCCAGTCAAAATCTTCCTTCTGGCGGAGTGCATTGGGATTTTTGCCGTGACGATCCACCTTTTGCGTCTCTTTCGGATTCTCTGATTGCTCTGCTACGGCATAGAACCAAACAAACGGTAGATGCTCAAACACCCGATCAGTACACAAACCCTGCAATGAGGCCAGTTGTGTGAAGTTACCCATCCCGGCTCAATAGAAGTACTCGAAGTGACCGCTACTGTGGCTTAACGTACTCAGCTTTTGGGCGCACGCGGCATCAAGAAACTTCGGTGCGGGGAATGCGTTAGAATGGGGCCGAGTTCGCCTACCTGTCGATGACGACCACTTCGGATTCTGCTGCGACAACGAGCAAATCACTTTGGAGGTTGAGCGGGCTGACGGTTTGGCAACTGGCACGGAATGCGTTCGCCGGGCTTAGGAGGAATGATGCGATCGGGCGAGCGTCGCAACTGGCATTTGATTTTCTGTTCACGCTTTTTCCTTTGATCCTGCTGATAGTGACGATGTTCGGGATATTTACTTCGCGGAGCGCGGAGCTGCGGAACGATTTTCTCTCTTATTTTGCGAACTTTCTTCCCCCGGGCGCATTCGAGGTGCTACGAACGACGACAGACGAGCTTGCTATGAATGCGAGCGGCGGGGAATTTACGTTTGGAGTTGCGGCGGTGATTTGGTTCGCGTCGGGCGGGATTGCGTCCATGATTACGGCATTGAAACTGGCGTATCAAATGGAAGAAACGCGGTCGTGGTTCAAGATTCGCTCGACTGCGATAGTCCTGACGCTAGTGATGTCCGCGCTGCTGGTGATGGCGTTGCTGCTGGTGCTGGTGAGCGGCGACGTATTCGACTCGATTGGGGAGCGGCTGCGGCTGGGGCCGGTGGTTGTGGAGCTGGGGAAGATTCTTCAATGGCCGACGGCGATTGTGTTTGTGATGCTGTCGTTTTCGCTGGTTTACTACGCGGGACCTACGCTGGTGGGGCGAAGGTGGCACTGGGTTACGCCGGGGTCGGCATTTGGGACGGGGCTGTGGATTCTCGCGTCGCTGGGCTTTCGGACTTATCTGCATTACTACAACACGTACGGCACGACGTATGGTTCGCTGGGCGCGGTGATGAGTCTATTGGCGTGGCTGTACGTCTCCGGGTTGTCGTTCCTGATTGGCGGGGAGATCAACGCGGAGCTTGAGCGGGCTTGCACCAATTGCCGCGAGCTTGAGAAGCTGAGCGCGCCGGACGCTGAGTGATAGCCGGAGGACCCACCCTTCGCAAACAGAAGGACCATCGCAGACTCCCTGATAAGTCGCATTATCGGACACTTGAAATCCAAATGGAAGGTAACCGCGTTAGATCAGGAGTGTCGCCTGCGCAGAGAGAAGTCTCCCCTCCTCCCTCCCGAAGCCGTGCACAAAGAACTGTTGCCACTCGCTTCTCCCTTTTTGTGATAAACACTCAGCTACACTCGGGAGGGTCTATGCGCAGATGGGGCATCGTCATTTCCGTGTTCTACGCGCTCATTCTCTTGGGCTTGATCGTCCCAGTAGCTATCCTTTTTTCCGGCCGGGGCTTTGAAAACTGGGCAAAATTCTTCGGCAGTGTACGCGAAACCTACCAGGATTGGTTCTTCTGGGTTCCTGTTGGCGCCATCCTTCTCAGTCAAGCCATTCTGCTCTTTCTGTCAGTAGACACGTCCCAGAAACGTCTCAAGCCTCGCACCCATATCCTTGCTTCTGTCACCGTCGCCGCCATTCTCACCGCGCTTCTTTCCTCCGCGGTGATCTGGTCTCTTGGCTTCGCGATTCGCGGCGAAAATTTCTGGGATAAGTTCTTCGACAAAGCAACCAATCTCCTACTCTTCTGGGGTGCGCTGTGGGTCCTATGGGCCATACTCTTCTACATTTATTTCCGCAACTCGCCAGCGGTGGTCACCCGCCTCATCTCCTGGCTGCTCAAGGGCAGCGTCTTGGACCTCCTGATCGTCGTTCCGTGCCACATCATCGTCCGCCGCCGTCACGATTGTTCCGCCCCCGTCGCCACCAGCTTCGGCATCGCCACTGGCATCGCCATCATGCTCCTCTCCTTTGGCCCCAGCGTCCTTTTCCTGTACAAGAAACGCCTCGACTCCTACTCTGCCTGAGTCCTAGAAGGATGGTTTTCGAAGTCAGGCGCGGGCCTGCAGGTGATCTTCAGCGCAGGCGATAATTCGAGGCTTCTCGTAGGTCGAAAGCCGCATGGCCTGCGCCTTGTAGAATTCTGGATTTTGGAACGCCGCCAGCCGGATCAAGCGGTTGCGGAGCGCAGGAGGCAATGCTTCTTTCCTGATATATATCTGATTGGCTAACGTAAGTTCTAAGGTTTTCGGAAGGGGACCAGCGATCGGGGTATCTTTCCTGCGCCGCGAGGGCGGAGCCATCCAGGGTGTCGCATCCTCTTCATTGCCTTCTGGCACTAAACGGACGTCAATTACTTTCCCTTTCGCTTCGGCGAGACGGACCACTTCTTCAACTTCAACGCGGCTAATTTTATGGATCGAGGACAAGAACTCCCATTGGTCGAGATACGGTGTCATTCGCTCATCCAAGAAAACGCCATTGCCTGATTCCCGCGGCCGCTTCTGCAGTGGCAAGGCGATTAAGTTGCCAAAGCCAGCTGGCGGGAGAGTGTCTTGATTGGGAAAGAAACGGTCGTACGAATCCAGGCCAATGTCGGGACGGCGTTCCATGGTTTCCGTCAGAATATGCGCCCCAAACTTACGCGCCAAAGTGGCAGGCACGGCTTCGTTGAAGAAGAACCAAATGTGTCCGCCCCTGCCCGAGCGCGATCGCTCCAAGGCCGCCGGCAAATTCATTTGACGGCAAGTTTCCAAAAGCGCGCCGACATCGTCCTGCCATGTTGCTTTGTCAAAATCGGCGGCGAGGAAGAAACAGGTTTCGTCCAGAAGCATCGGATAAACGCCTATGACGAAATCATGGCTATGGTCGTCATGACCCTGCAGATGCCAGCGGATCACATCGTCAGTTACGGGAAGAAAACGCTGGTGGGGACATTCGGAACATTTGATCCTTGGTTTTTCGCAGATGCCCTGGACCCATTCATTAGTTGGGTCGAGGACTGGCGCGATACTCCGAAGGTGCAGCCTATCAGTTGCTCCCCGTTTCCTCTGGGAGTGCCTCACTAGCTGAACCGTAAGCTCGTTTCCAGCCCCCGCCTCATCAAACCCATCGTGCCGATTTCCAGCAATGGGCTTACCTGCTCGCTTCTAGTCAAGGGTTATGAGACCGCTCCAGCAGGAGAGGCTTTCGGCAGTGGTACTAGTCGGTGAAGCCGGTAACCGTTATAAAGTCCCAGCCCCTCGTAGAACCACGTCTTACTCCACCTTTTCCAGCCGAACCCTGGACGTTTCCGGGATCGCATCAGGTGCCGTCGAATCTTCTTCTCTACCCAGTCTTTGACGAACGCGAAGCACCGGCTTGAGTGCCCCACTGCAAAGTAGTTCACCCATCCCCGCAACATCGGGTTGATCAACTCGATCACTCGCTCCACGGGTTGGCTCATAAATCGTCGGAAGATCTCTCGGAGCTTTACGAATAGCGCCTTACGCTTCTTCAACCTGGGCGTGTACTGCGGTCGCCACATCTGATTGCGACTTAAGATGAGACGATATTCGAAGCCCAGGAAACTGAAGCTTTCTCCCTTCGATAAATTCACCGTCCGACTCTTCTCTTCATTGATCGTCACGTTGAGTTTGGCCAGCTCCTCTCGCAATCGTTTTTCTACCGCTTTCACGAGCCATCCATGCCGCGGATGGGAGTCCAGCAATATCACCAGGTCATCCGCAAAACGTGCGTATTGAACGTGGGTGTATTTTCCGCGTCGCGTGGTAGCGGTCGCCTTCTCTAGCATCCGATCCACCTCATTGAGGTAGAGGTTGCTGAGCAAAGGCGATATCACCCCACCTTGCGGAACTCCCTTCTTCCCCGTCGCTTTCACAATCATCTTGAGAAGATGCATCACCTCTCCATCCTTTATCCTTTGCGCTACCTTCTCCAACAGCAGCGAGTGCTGAACATTGTCAAAGTAGGCACGGAGATCGATGTCGATGATTCGAGTCTTCTCCTCGACGATTGCGTGTGCCACGCGGTTCACCGCTTCATGTGCAGTTCGTTTGGGTCGATATCCATACGATCCCGATTGAAAGTCAGCTTCGAAGATCGGTTCCAGAATGAGCTTAAGAGCTCCCTGGACCACACGGTCACGAATTGACGGAATCGAAAGAATGCGGACTTTGCCGCCGTCCTTCGGTATCTCCTTCTTTCGTAACCCCATGGGCCGATACGTGTTTGAGACTAATTCGTCTTTAATCTGCCGAAGAAAACTTTCCACTCCACCCTCTTTGATGGCATCGAACGTGACACCGTCAATTCCCGGTGCTCCATTGTTCTTCTTTGCCGCCTGGTAGGCTTCGTGTAGCGTTTCCATCTTGCAGACATGAACGTACAGTCCCCAGAAACGCCAAGTTGGTTCAGCCTTCGCCTTGACGTATAGACTCCTCCTCAGGTCTTGCAAACAGATGGGTGCCTTTGTCATCTCACCCTTGCCTTCCTTTTGTTGGAGTCGTTGCAAACAGCAGGGTCTCTTCGCTCCACGGGCATTACCCCGCTTCGCAGCTACTACAGACCCCTCCGCCACCCTCTCGTCGTTCCACCGACTTCCCGGTGTCTCCGGTTATACGGTTTCCTTTTCTCCACCAATTTCTCAGCGGGACGAGGAGGGTTTCTCCAGTTGCTTTGCGCATCCTTGTCATCGTGCTGTCGCTATAACCCCGCCAGAGTGTCTCGCCGCTTCAGTCAGTCTGCGACGATCCATGTTGCCTTCGCCTCATGAAGGAAGGCTCGGCCTCTGGGGCTCCCGTTTCGAGGCCATTTCTGCGTTCACTTTCGTTACGGCCCGATGACTCGCTCACCATCCGAGAGATGGCTTTGTCGATAGGCTTTCAGGATTCAGTTTCCTTCCTCCTTGCTATCCAAGCTACAGGGCTCTGGCTTTTGCCCTGGTGAGACTCTTCCTCACTGAATACGCCAGCCTTCCTTGGACACACCCACATGCCGGTGAATAGCCGGCCCTGCCAGTCTTGCGGCTTTCGAAGCGACGAGGGTAAACATCTTCGCGTCCATGAAACAGCGAGCGGAAGAGGGCGATTTTGGCCTCGGCGGTGGAATGCTGATTCACGCCAGCCTGGTGCAAGACAGACAGTCTGACAAGGGTGTCCACGACCCTATTCTACATTTGCATCTCCGCAAAGCTCCAAGCACAATCGAAACTCACCAAGAGCTTGGCTGACAAGATCGTGACCGAGTCAAATCTCTATCCGGGTTTGATCGGGGTGTGGCTCCACGGGTCCGTTTGGGCTCTTTCGCGGCTGCCCGATTCCGAACTTCATGAACCGCGATAGTTTGCCGTCGTTCGTGGTTTCTCTCTTCAGAAATCTCGACCCTCAGTTGTAACAAATGTAGTTCCCGATAGCAGCTCAGGGATTAGGATTCATCGAAAGCACTCCGCACTCCATTGAGGCTCTCTGCAATTGGAACGCACGATCTTTGAGGCGTGGGCAAAGTGATACAAGCGACGCGAGAGCGCGTCCCGTCAAACAGTCGGCGCGACCGCGCATGCCTACTGTCAGCCTGATCTCACAAAATGGAATGACCCCTTGAATTGGCACAGTCGCGATGGGCACACTCTCCGGGAGAGGAACACCAGTGGAGAGAAGGAAGCGATATTCCCGGAAGTTTCAGCGCGCAGCCGTAGAGCGGATGAAGACCTGCGAAAGCGTCGATGATCTTGCCAAGGAACTCGGGGTTACTCGACGATGCCTCTACAAGTGGCGAACTAAGCTCGAGGCGGTTGATCCTGGCGAAGAAGCGGCGCGCCCGAGCACACATGCTTCAGCCCAGCGAAAAGAAATCCTTCAGCTAAAGCGAATGCTCGCCGAGAAGGCGATGGAGGTGGATTTTTTGAAGGGTGCCTTGCAAAAAGTAGAGGCTCGACGCCAGCGCAGCAGCGGCTCTGGCGAGAAGACATCTACGAACACATCCAAGAACTGATGCCATTGCAAGGCAGGCTGAGTATCGAGCACCTATGTCAGTTGGTAGCGGTGAGTCGCAGAGGTTTCTACCGGTCGTTGCGACAACGGGAACCGGCAGAGGAAGAGACGGAAGTGCGGTCATTGATTCAACAGATCGCTCTGGAACATCGTCGTCGCTACGGCTATCGACGGATCACCGCAGAACTGCACCGTCGAGGCGTGCAGGTGAATCGGAAAAAGGTGGCCCGGATGATGCGGGACGATAATTTGCTGGCCATTCAACCGAAACGCTTCGTGGTCACGACGAATTCGAAACATAAGTGCGAGGTGCACCTCAACTTAGCAAGTCGCATGACGTTGACAGGTATCAACCAGCTCTGGGTAGCAGACCTCACCTACATTCGCTTGAAAGGGGAGTTTGTCTACTTAGCGGTGATCCTCGATAGTTTCTCTCGCAAGGTTGTAGGGTGGGCTGTGGACCGAACGATGATGAGTAGCCACCTCACGGTGGCTGCGCTGGAGCGTGCAGTCTCAGAGCGACAGCCGCGAGCAGGTGTGGTGCACCATTCGGATCGCGGGCTTCAATATGCGAGTCCGGAATATGTGGCGGCATTGGACAGGCATGGCATGATTGCGAGCATGAGTCGGCCGGCCAATCCGTATGACAACGCGAGTTGTGAGAGCTTCATGAAAACGCTGAAGCGGGAGGAGATCTACGCCAACAGGTACGATGACCTGGATCATTTACGGGTGAACGTCGAAGAGTTCATCGAGCAGTATTACAATCGGCAGCGGTTGCACTCGGCACTGGGCTATCGGTCGCCGGAAGAATTCGAGCGACAGACTGAGGTGGCGAATTCAGCCGACTCGCGAAGCGCAACGATAGAGTTTTTTGAGAACAACGGTGAGAACAGGCAGGGGGATTCGACAGCATCTCTGGGGAAGGGGGCGACGTCGCCCCCTTCCCCAGACCCCTTTGCCTACTAGGAGATGCAAGAACACTTTCAGAAAACGGAAAGTGTGCCCAAAGATTTTGTGACAGTTGAGGGGGTCACCTCAAAACTTGGGTCCAACTTGGGTCCAACTACTGCCAAATTAGGTCCAAAACCGTGTACCATGACGCAGAACAAAGCTAGACGGACCAACAAGATAGATTTTTTGCAACTGCCTTGGGCGCAGGAGGCCCCCGGTTCAAATCCGGGCGCCCCGACCACTTCTGATTTCTTCCCTCTGCAATCCGATTCTGAATCTGCAAGAGTGCCCGACCAATTCTAATTTCATCGAACCTGCAGCCGTAGAGCATCCCGAGTGGAATCTTTACATCCACAAATCGATTGGATATATTACCCGCTCGAGAGCTGGGTAGCCCTCTCGTAGAAGTTGCCCCCACCGCGCCTACCGACCACCGGTGTAGCCAGAGACCTCAAACGAGCGCTGGAGTGCAATGCGCGAGAACAACGAAGAGTCAAAGTGAAAAACTTGCGGAAGAAAACCTGACGCTGGCCGTGGGTGGCGCGGTGCCGAAT
This sequence comes from uncultured Acidobacteriota bacterium, assembly GCA_963832615.1. GTDB lineage: Bacteria > Acidobacteriota > Terriglobia > Acidiferrales > UBA7541 > Acidiferrum. The sequence goes on along the minus strand of CAWHVA010000021.1, from coordinate 82,018 downwards.
TGGCTGCGCTAACGACCGATGCGGAGCCGTACGCAAGGCAAAAGTAGAGAGGAGAATTGGCACGGCGGACGAATCCACGAGGCAGTCGCCGTGCAGGGTACGGCCGGGCGCTGGGAATTCTCAACGAGTTTAGCTAAGAAAGCCAAGGAGGATCGCAATGGACAATAAGTACGATGCACAGTCAAATAGTCAGGCAGCTTCGCTAGCCACTCCAGAGAATCAACAGAAGTGGTCGCAATTGGCGAAGCGGGCAGCTGCTGACGAGACATTGAAGCAGCGACTGCTGAACGACCCGGTACCACTGCTGCAGGAGCAAGGGATTGAAATGCCCGCGGGAGCCGTAGTGCAGGTCGTCGAAGACGGCGGCATCTTCCGCTGCCTGGTCGGTTTGGCTAAGGCTGCTGCCGCTGCCGGTGGGGCCGAACTAACGGCGAAGGATCTGAGCAGTGTGGTTGGTGGTGGCGCTTCTAAAGACCAGCCTGTCGAATATCTCAAGTGGAAATTCACTGAAGTATTTGTTTCCTCCATTTAGTTATTGATCTAGTGGCCGCGAAAATGCGCTCGGTGACGGGCTAGCGGCGATCGAAAGTACCATCCGGGACGCGACCGCACTCTTCGCGTTCCATCCCCGCGTTCTGGCGCGTCTGCGACGGCGGTGCGAACACCAGTAGCGCGCGAGGAGTTTATGACTCCGGAAGCCACTCTCCCACTCCTTTACGCTCCATGGTTACGCGCGATCACGGGCGGGCCCATTCCGGCCGAAACCGAAGCCACCTGCGACCACTGTTCCATGCTTCCGTCTCCCGGAAGCGCTCCGGATGCCACTTATTTTCATCCGGTTACTAAATGCTGTGCCTTCCAACCGCATCTTCCCAACTTTCTGGCGGGACGCCTGCTATCAGACGTCGACGCTTCGATGTCTGCGGGGCGAATCGAACTGGAGGAACGGATCGCACGAAGGGTTGCGGTCACGCCCCGATGGGCCGGCCCCGGTTCCGTCTTCGGCTTGCTATACCGAAATGTTCCTCAGGTCTTTGGACGTGCGCCCGCGCTGCGCTGCCAGTTCCTGACCCCGACGGGAGGCTGCGGTATTTGGAAGCATCGGCCCGGTGTGTGCGCCACCTGGTTCTGTAAGCATGTGCGCGGCAATGTCGGATCCCGCTTCTGGAGGCTCGCCGATAAACTTCTGCAATCGGTAGAGCACGATTTGTCGTTCTGGTGTCTGGCGGAACTAAAAGTTGGCTCGGCGGAAGCGGACGAACTCGCTTCACGCACTTCGCCTGACGTATCAGAGGTAGGCGGCGAGATCGACTGGGCGCACTATCGGAAGTTATGGGGAGAATGGGCAGGCCGTGAGATCGACTTCTACCGTGCCTGTGGGCGACTAGTCGAACCTCTCCCCTGGGACCAGGTAGAGCAGATATGCGGCCCGCGCGTGCGCATTCTGGCGGGGCTCGTCCGCGACGCCTACGCTTCCCTTGGGTCCGAGGTCATCCCGGAGAGGTTACGACTGGGGCAGATAACCTTCAGCGCCGTCGAGGGAGATGGCTACCGAGTGGTCAGCTACAGTCATTATGATCCGGTACTTATGCCAGAGAGACTCGCCCGAGTCTTGCGCTACTTCGACGGCCGACCCACCGAAGAGGCCTTGGAGGCCATCCTCACTCAGGAAAGCATTCGGCTCGACCTTAGCTTAGTCCGCCGGATGGTCGATTTTGGTGTCCTGCAGCCGTGCAGCTTTGAAAATAGCGCCCTTCCCATACTGAATTGAACGGCCTCGGCGCAAACGGCGAGTGAAACACAGAGATCGCTAGGTCTCTTGTAGAGTCTGTTCAGTATTGAACAGGCGGACCCGCCTTCTTTATCTTTGCGCTCGGTAATTCCTCCACTCCACGAATTGGAGATTCTACAGAGCCGCGATCTTCTCGGCCGATTGCCTCATCCCTGAAATCAAAACCCGACTTTCATCTGCGGAGTGGTGTTATATCCTGCGTCCGCTTACGCGCGTTCGCTCGCCGCAAAATCGAGAGCGCCGACAAATTGCCATGTACCCGTATTTATACCAGTACAGTTTTGCTAGCCTCGTAATCCGATAATGTCGCTAACTCAAAATTCGCCGATCGGCACCGGGCGCTATCTCGACATCAAAACCTTGCTGAGGTCTCCCGCTGCATTCATCTTTTTCTTGCAGCTCGGCGTTTTTCTCGCCTGCACTCCGCTGACCATGCGCGGGTATTCCGATTTCCGCCAGCTCTACACGGCAGGTTGGATGGTTCGGACCGGCCACGCAGGAGAGCTTTACAACCTGGATGCTCAATCCCAGTTCCAACAGATCCTGGTCGGGCATCCCATCCCGCCGCTACCATTCAACCACCTAAGCTACGAAGCACTCCTACTTGCCCCGCTTTCGCTGCTTCCCTTTCGGGCCGCTTATCTCGCGAGCGCAGCTTTGAACTTTGCGCTTCTAGCTTTCGCCATGTGCCTCATATCCCCGCGTATCGCCGAGATCTCAAAGACCTGGAAGCGCCTCCCTTTGCCGGTGATTCTCGGGACGGTTCCGATTGCGATCGCTCTGGTTCAGGGCCAGGATTCCATCCTTTTGCTTGCGCTATTTGCAGCTGCCTGGTCGGCGCTAGATGCCGGGAATGAAGTGAGAGCCGGCGTGTTGGTTGCGCTCACGCTGTTCAAGTTTCAATTCTCGATTCCTGTTTTCATTCTGTTTCTGGTGTGGCGTACTTGGCGATTCGCAGGGGGCTTCGCGCTAGCTGCGCTTTTGATTGTGGCCGCGTCCGTGTGGATTACCGGGCTGAACGGATTCTTAACCTACATGCACATGCTGACTTCCATGTCGGTTGGTCTGACGACCGCCGCCGATCAGTCCAGGCACCAGATCTCTCCATGGATGATGCCCAACATTCGTGGGCTCCTCGATCTGTGCCTGCCGGCTCGCGCGGCAGGGATAGGAACTGCGCTCGGCTCGCTCGGAGTGCTGGTCTACGCGGCGCTAAAGAGGCCTTCCTTTCCGCTGGCAGTGCTCGTTGCAATGTTGGTCAGCTATCATGGGCTGATCCACGATGCCTGCATCTTGCAAATTCCAATCCTGGCGGTGCTCGCACTGCATACAAACCCGAAACGAACCCTGCTCGCGAATGCAGTCCTGGTCAGCCCCGCCATTCTGTTCCCGGTTGGACAGCTGTATTGTCTGATGACCGTTCCTTTGATTTGGGCGGTCCCAGAGGTCGCCCAGGTCGCCGCTGCTGGCCTCGCGCCCGCGCCAGCGGAACATCATTGACCTCCTCGGGCGCCGCCTATTCTTTTTTCCCCCATCCTATATTGTTCACCGTGTTTTTTTTGGAAATTCCCACGGGGCGAATTCCGTGGGACGCTGCCGCTACGCAGCTCGCGCATTTGCATGGAAGAGAGTAAACGTGTTTTATTCAGGGAATGAGCTCGGACGCTCCAGCTAACGCGGTACCAGTCGATAACCGCGAGCCTGCGGACGCGGAGTCCAACCCATTAGGTCGCGGTTTGCGGATAATTCTGCTTCTAAGCTTCGGTGGACTCCTGGTTCTGCTTCTCTACTCGGGGGCGAATGCGCTGCATACGCTTCGGGAATTGCATGAAGCGGAGGAATCCGCAAGAGCTGGGTCTCTTGAACGCAGGCGCGTTCTCTCCACCGTCGTTCTGTCCGCGAGCACTTATAGCGATCACATGGAAGCGGTTTTGCTCCGCCTGACGCCGGAGCAGGATGCTGACGCCGCGGGAGACGTCGCGAAATGTGCAGATCAAACGCGCGCGGCACTGCAGGCGTATCCCGCCGATCGAAGCGCTGAAGAGCAATCTTTGATCGAGCAAATACAGGAATATCTGGCGGAAGAAGACCGCGTGTTTCGTTCGGCGCGCGAGTGGAAACCGGAAGAACGCCTAAGCCGCGGCCAAGCCGTAGTCAGCTCGGAGATTATTCCCAAGAGACAGAGATTTGTCGCGATCGCGCAAAGGATCGAGTTTCTGAACGACCAGCAGAGCGTCGCGGCGAAACAAGCAAGCTTTGTGGAGTTCGGCCGGCTGCAAGAACGCCTGACGAGATTTTTGATCCTGACGCTGACATCCGGCTTGCTGCTGGCGATTGGCAGCGCCGTCTATATCATGCGACTTGAACGCCAAGGCAGGCTTCGCTATTCCGAGTTGGTACAGAGCCGCGGCGAGTTGCAACAGCTCTCCGCGCGGCTGGTAGACGCGCAAGAGACGGAACGCCGCGCGATTTCGCGCGAGCTTCACGACGAGGTAGGCCAGGCGCTCGGTTTGCTGCTCATGGATGCGGGACGCCTGTCCAATCAGCTCGGGAGCTACAACGAAACGGGACAGCAACTCGTTGGTAATATCAAGACCGTGGCGGAGAGAACGGTGCAAACCGTACGAAATATGGCGCTGCTGCTGCGACCCTCGATGTTGGATGACCTGGGATTGGTTCCCGCCGTGGAATGGTATGCGCGGGAAATGTCGCGGCGAGGCGAGATCGAGGTCGAAGTGCGCGCGGAGAATGTTTCCGAGGAGTTGCCCGACGAGGTAAAGGTTGGCGTGTACCGCATCGTGCAGGAGGCCGTTAACAATGTTCAGCGTCATGCGAAAGCGAAGAATGCAGTCGTGGAGCTGGAGCAGACTGCCAACGCCATCCGGGTGAAAATCACAGACGACGGAAGTGGATTCGACCCGAAACGCGCGCGCGGCATGGGGCTCCTAGGTATGGAGGAGCGCGTGAAACGCCTTGGCGGGACGATCGAGATCGATTCTCGGCCGGGGGCCGGGACGACGATCCGGGCTGAGCTTCCCCTGGCCAGCACGCGGGCGTAGGAGCAAGATGAAGAAAATCCGAGTCCTCCTTGCTGACGACCACAATTTAATTCGGCATGGGCTGCGATTGGTTGTCGAACAGCAACCGGATTTGGTCGTTGTCGGAGAAGCTGGAGACGGACGCCAAGCGGTTTCCTTGGCAACCTCGCTGAAGCCGGACGTGGCCGTCCTGGATATCGGGATGCCGAATTTGAACGGAATCGAAGCAGCCAAACAGATTACGGAGGGAGAGTCCGGCGCGGCCGTGGTCATCCTGAGCATGTACTCGGACGAGACTTATATTTTGAGGGCGCTGAAAGCAGGGGCACGCGGTTACTTATTGAAGGATTCGGCGGAGGCGGATCTGGTTCGCGCGATACGCTCGGTAGCCGAGGGCAAGTCTTTTTTCAGTCCAACGGTGAGCCGCGTGCTGCTTGAGGATTACATGCGGAAACTGCAGCGCACTGGCGGAGAGAGTTCCTACGACCTGCTGACGCCGCGCGAACGAGAAGTTTTGCAATTGATTGCCGAGGGAAAGTCGAACAAAGAAGTGGCCGATGTGCTCAAACTTAGCGTGTATACCGTGGAAACACACCGCGGGAATTTGATGGAAAAGCTGAAGTTGAAGGGCGTGCCGGAGTTGATTCTGTATGCGGTGCGAAAAGGAATTATTGCGTAATGTTCGTTTCGGACCGGTCTAAAGACCGGCCACTACAACCCCGTGGTCTAAACCTCGACTTTTCATTTGAATAGCTGCTACTCAATCGAAGGTACGCAAAATACCAACCCGTCGGGAGACGCGTAAAGTTGCTGGGCGCGTCTAAACAAAAGAGAAAGCTGGCTGATTGTGGCCGGCAGAAACGTCGAGGAGAGAACGAATATGAATGGTATGCAATTTTCGCGCAAGTGGACGGGCGCAGCGCTTGGGCTTGCTCTTGCCCTGGGAACAGGCGCGACGGGCTACGCGGTAGCTCGTGCGACAGAAGCCGTAACCGGAACGCACGTGCACGCCTCGCTGAAACTGGCCGATCCCAGCGAAGGACCGAGCAAAATCGGATTCGCGCCAGTTGTGAAGGAAGTTCTGCCCAACGTGGTGAACATTTCTTCATCGAAAGTCGTGCGCACAACGAATCAAATGCCGGAAGGAATGCAGTCCGATCCGTTTTTCCAACAGTTTTTTGGACAGGGGTTCGGGCGTCCCGAGATCCCCAAGAACCGGCGTGAGCAAAGCCTCGGATCAGGTGTTATCGTCAGCCCTGAGGGCTACGTGCTGACCAACAATCACGTGGTGGATGGCGCGACCGATGTCAAGGTCACACTCTCGGACAAGCGCGAGTTGAAAGCGAAGATCGTCGGCACCGACCCGAAGACCGACATAGCAGTTCTGAAGCTGGAAGGCTCGAATTTCCCAGCGATTACGCTGGGCGATTCTACTAAAGTGCAAGTTGGTGACTACGCTCTGGCGATCGGCGATCCGTTCGGCGTCGGCCAGACCGTAACCATGGGCATCGTTAGCGCAAAGGGCCGCGGCAACCTGGGCATCGAAGACTACGAAGATTTCATTCAGACCGACGCACCGATTAACCCCGGAAATTCCGGCGGAGCCTTGGTGAACGACCGCGGCGAATTGGTTGGCATCAATACCGCGATTCTGTCGCATGGTTCCGGCGGCAATGAAGGCATCGGGTTCGCGATTCCCGTGAACCTGGCACGCAACGTCATGGGACAAATTCTCGATCACGGCAAAGTGACCCGCGGCTACCTCGGCGTTGTGATCCAGCCGATTACGCCAGCGATGGCGAAGCAACTGGGCCTCAGCAAACTGCAAGGCGCCTTGGTTGGCGATGTGAGCGCGAAGGGTCCGGCGCAAGCCGCGGGAGTTGAGCGCGGAGACGTCATTCTGTCCATCAATGGGAATGCGGTGAGTGACAGCAATGAACTGCGCAATACCGTGTCCATGATGCAGCCGGGTGAGACCGTGAAACTCGAAGTCTCGCGCAACGGCGGCACCAAGGACATTAGCGTGAGACTGGGCGAGTTGCCGCTGTCGAAGAAGGACGCTGAGAATAAACCGGAAGGCGCGTCGAACGATGCGTTGGAAGGCGTCAGCGTCGAGAACCTGGACGCGGAAACTGCGGCGCAACTGCAACTGCCGGATTCGACTAAGGGCGTCGTCGTGACGGGAATTGACCCGGCCAGTCCGAAGGCTGACTCTGGATTGCAAAAGGGCGACGTGATTCAGGAAGTCAACCATCAACCGGTGCGCAACGTGGCTGAATTTGAGCAGGCGATGCGCAAGGCCGGCGGGAGCGCGCTGCTCCTTGTAAACCGTGGTGGAACCACGCTGTTCATCGCAGCATAAATCTGACAAAGACAAATCCAAAGACGATCAAGGGACCGGCCGCGTCGCGTGACGCGGCCGGTTTCGTTTAGGGACGGAAAAGCGCCCGCTTCAGAAAGCGGCCGCTACAACCGTGTCGGAAATTGGGCCGCTTTTGCACGATGGCGTTTGTTACCGGGCGTTGCTAGCCGGAGCGGGTCATTCCACCGTGTCCGCGCAAAGTACTCCTAAGGATGGTCCGTCATCGGAGACCTGTTTTCATCTTCCCGCGCGTTAACCTCTCAGTTACCCCTCCCCTGGGTTTTCGCATAAGTGTTCATTCTAGACGCTTAGGTGCCCTTTAAAGTCTGTAACTTACAGATTTAAATGGCTATAGATTCTAGGAATTCTATGGATTCGCCGCTGCGTAGGCCAGATGTATGCCAGAAAGTCCCCTGCCTCAACAACGAGCCGACGCTCAGGCCATTGAGATTGTAGCAGCTTTACCAACCTGGTTCGCGCAAGTGGACGCTGCGAAAATCCGATTCACCGAGCCATCCCGTCGATACCTAGCAACCTCGTAAACGGCGAGCGCTCTTTCGTTTTCTCGGCACGTCGCGTCCGCGGAGTCACGCAGATGCTCTAGAATTTGTAACCAGCCCATAGCGCCCAGTAATTGAGGTTGCGGCCTGGCTGACTCTCTTTGACAAATTTGCCTGCATAAAAAATCCCGTAGTCGGCTTGAAACCATAGATGTCGATTCAGCTGCCAGCGCACTTCCGTGCCCGGACGGTGCCCGACGAAACGTGCATCGCTCTCTCCTGCTGGGATAATTAGAAATCCGGGAACGGAATACACTCCGTCTCGCAAATTCTCCCGCCACTGAAAGATCCAATCGACGGAGACGGTCACACCGTACGGCAGCGTTGTTTCAACGCGAGGGTGTACGTCAATAAAGTTGATGGGGCCGGGGCCAGCCGTGGCGAGAACGCCAAAATAATTGCCCTTGGGGAATAGCGGATTGAATGTACCGAGGGTGTTCGTCCTCGGATCGTCGCCGCTCGAGATGTCCGCCTTAGCGCTGAATCGCGGTTTCAGCAGAACGTTCGGAAACCGGTAACCGGTGTCTGAAGCCACTGTCCAGGCGCTTATGTTTGCGGAACCGAAGGTTCCGAATTGCCAAAGCGCTTCATAGTCGAAATCCCAGCCGGGCTTCATCTCGGCGACGGGACGAGAAAGACGCGCACCGATACTGTGCCGCACTTCGTGGCCCACACCCCGGTTGAATGTAGCTGTTTTTCGATCGAGGCCAAGGTAGTAAGTGTCCAGTGTGATGGTCTTCGTCAAAGGTCGGACGCCGTATACGCCCCAGAATCCGATAGCGTGATTGGGTGCATTGTCAAAAAAGCCCGGCTTGTCCAGGTCCGGGCGCACGGCGAAGCCGTCCATCTGCCAAGAACCGACACCGGCCTTCACCTTGAACCCGTCAAAGCTCAAGCGCACGTTGGGGCCCTCGCGAACATCGATCAGGCGCCCAGAGCCATATTCCAGCTCGTGTCTCCCGGCGCTGACCTTGATCCAGTTGCGTTCATCCCCTGTTCCGACTTCGAGGAATGCTGCTTGGAAATCCAGCTTCTTTTCGTCGATCGGCCTCGGACCACCGATACGGTAGGAATTCAAGCCGCTTTTGAACTCGACGAACGAGCGAACGTGCTTGCCGTATTGAACGTCGAAATAAAGCATGTACCGTTCATTGAGATAGGCGTTCATGAAAGGCTGTTGGCCCCAGTTGTCGTTTCCGATCTGTTCCCAAACCTCGCGAGCTTCGCCGCCGATGGATAGGAACCAGTCATTCCGACCGGGCCGCAGACGAATGTATTTGATAGGGTCCCAAAACTCCTGCCGCTTGGCCGGATCAGCGAGAAAACTCCAGTCGTCGTCCTCGCGGAGCAAGTGGTAGACCCGGGCGGGCGGCGGGGATTCAGCGGTGGGAACTGATTGCCCTCGCGAGAGTGGCGGCGTCGCAAGAGACACGACCATTAAGATCATCAACGTTCGCATATATCTCTTCGTTCCAATCCCACGTATGACACTGCGCTTCGCGGATCATCGTCAGAAGTGGCTTGCGGTTCTTATTTCCTTATTAGCGAGTGGATTTCTCCGATGAATCCTCCGGGGAACTGCACGACAGCGGATTCTCGCTCGTCGGTCTTATACGGGGTTACGAGGACGTCGACGCCGCTGGCTTTGGCCTTGGTGAGCGTGTCCGTTAGATTCGTCACTTCATAACCGGTCGTCTCCCGGCCGTACGGATACGGAAGGTGACCGTCGGTAACCAGCGCGGTCAGCTTCCCGAACTTCGATTCGATCCTTACTCGCCGATAGGTCTCCGTGGGTCTTCCGATTTCGACGCCCGGTGCGCGCGGTTCATCAGAGACGAGACTCCCGTGGGAAAACACGAGAAAGCTGGATACAAATGCATCCACTCGGTCCTGCGAGACATAGACCCGATTCTCCGGAATAGTTTGGAGCGGGGCATAAGATGGCGCGGTGGTGTGCCAGTACAGTTGTGTGTTCACGCCACACGGCCATTGAATGATTGCGTCTCGGCCAATCGGATCGTCGAAGGGAGCGACTAAGACATCCGCTCCCGTGGCCTTGGCAGCGCGGATCGCCTCGTCCAAATCAGTGACCAGGTAGCCTGTGCGCTCGAGCCCGAATGGATAGGGAACTGGCGTCTTGAATCCGAATACGGATATTGTGCCTACAGGAGTCATGACCAGCTGCGACATGGTACTGCTTGGAGTAGGGGTTACCGTGAAGACTCCCTGCTTCGTCGTTGTGCCGCCGAACGTCGCAATCAGGCTCGCGACGAAGCGGTCAAAGTCCTGAGGACTTACGTAGACATGCGTCGTATCGTACTGCGGGCCAACAGCTACGGTCGCCGTTGTGGCTATCGGAAGATTTTGGGCAAATATGCTGGAGTATCGCGATTGGCACGCGAAGCCAATCGTCAGGAAGATAGCAACAGACGTTCCAGCAAGGATCTTTTTCAAACGCATTCTATTTCTCCTAAGTTGCCAATTACATCGCCTCTATGAAACTGGTTCCTATGTGTAGCCAGCTATCAAAGAAGATCACCTGCTGTGTACGTCCGTCGTATCCACTTCGTCGGTCCCGGCGATGTGTTCTGCAAGGATGGAACTTGATTCGTAACGCGCCTTGCGTGATGGAGGATTGTAAAGTTGACGGTCGTAGCGTTCACCGACGAGGCATACGGATGCGGCACGCGAAACGTCGAGCTTCTTCGTATGAATCCAAGTCCCGAACTGCTCGCCAATCACCATGCCCAAGAGGCCGAGTAAAGCGACGATCGGCGGTGCCGGACTCTTTACCCGGATGAGTCCGTAGAGGACACCGACTCCGAGACCAACGATGAAAGATAAAAACAGTACCTTCATTTCGATCCCTCTAGCAACGCGTGAATCAGAACGCAAAGCAGTCGCAACCCAGCCCCCAAAGGCCAAACTCACCGAGCACTTGAAGATGTGATCGCGTCCTGTCATATGACGACGGCTCAACATGCGAACAGGCAGCGGAGTGAGATGCGCCAAGAGTTGGGTTGAGCGCCTTCGCGTAACCTCCATATTCTTTGACAGGAGACCAGCCTGGGCTGACTGGCAGCGGAGGCGGCGCAAGTTTTGAGAATTCGTCGCTGGCATAGACGATCTTTCCACCTACGACGGTAAGTACCGATTCGAGATGCTTGATCTCCTCTTCGGGAATGGAAAAATAGTCGCCAGAGAGAATCGCCAGGTCGGCCAGCTGGCCGGGCGCAAGCGCTCCTTTTTTGCCGTTTTCGGTGGAAAACCAGCTGCTGCCCATGGTGTAGAGCTTGAGCGCTTCCTCACGATCCAATCTGTTTTCTTGCGGATAAAGACTCAAACCGCCAATGGTCTTGCCGGTTATAAGCCAATAGAGGGACAAGTAAGGGTTATAGCTCGAAACGCGGGTCGCGTCGGTTCCTGCGCCGACCGGGACACCGATCTCCAGCATGCGGCGAAGCGGCGGCGTGCGTTTGGCTTGTTGTGAGCCGTATTGCTCGACGAAATATTCTCCCTGGAAAGCCATGCGGTTCTGCACGGCGATGCCGCCGCCGAGCGCCTTGACGCGCTCGATGTTGCGGTCGGAAATTGTTTCGCAGTGATCGAAGAACCAATGCAGGCCGTCGAAGGGGATTTCCCGGTTCACCTCTTCATAGACATTCAGTCCCCGCTCGATGGTTTCGTTGTAGGTAGCGTGCAAGCGAAACGGCCAGCGATTCTCCACGAGATGGCGAATCACCGCTTTCAGCTCGCTTTCCATGACGGGGAGCATGTCCGGGCGCGACACAAGAAAGTCTTCAAAGTCCGCGGCGGAGAAAACCAACATTTCACCCGCGCCATTGACACGATAGAAGTCATCGCCGGCGCCGGGCTTTGTCATTTTGGTCCAGCTCTGGAAGTCCGATATTTCTTGTTTCGGTTTCTGCGTAAAGAGGTCGTAGGCGAGGCGAATCGACAGCTCACCATTGCGATGCAGTTCGTTCACTACCCCGTAGTCGTCGGGATAATTCTGAAATCCGCCTCCGGCGTCGATCGCGCTGGTGATGCCGAAACGATTGAGCTCGCGGAAGAAGAGCCGTGAAGAATTAAGCTGATCTTCGCGGGAGAGCTTGGGGCCCTTAGCGAGCGTGGAATAGAGAATGTTGGCGTTGGGGTTGGCGATGAGAAGACCGGTGAGATTTCCGTGGCGATCGCGCTGAACCTCACCAGCCGGGAAATTCGGAGCGTTCTTGTCATAGCCCACCGCCCGCAACGCCGCTGCGTTCAACAGGGCTCGGTCATACAAATGCATCACGAACACAGGTGTGTCAGGGGCAACTGCGTTGATCTCATCGAGCGTTGGCATCCGTCGTTCGGCAAACTGGAATTCAGTCCAACCTCCGATCACCCGAACCCATTGCGGCGCGGGGGTTCGTGCAGCTTGATCTTTCAGCATGCGCAATGCATCGGCCAGCGAAGGGACACCGTCCCAGCGCAATTCCAAGTTGTAGTTGAGGCCGCCACGAATCGGATGCATGTGTGAATCGTTTAGACCGGGGATGACGGTTCGCCGGCGCCCGTCAATTACGCGCGTTTGCGGGCCGCGCAGGCGCAGCATGTCGTCATCCTTGCCCACAGCGGCTATCTTTCCGGCCGTTATGGCGATGGCTTCGACAAACGAGGGCACACCGTTTGTGGCAATCTTGGCGTTGTGCAGTATGAGCTCAGCAGACATGGCATTCTCCGTTTCAGGTTTTCCAAAAAGATTGAGAAGGGCGGAGGAGACCCGCCCCCTGAGTCGTTACTTGTGAGCTACAGCCAATGCGGGAACCGCGTACTCCGGGAATTTCGTGGCCGGAGCACCGTGCACCATCGTGTACGCATACTCGACGCCGATTCCGTAGGCCCCGTAGTGGTTCTTCACGATGTCCATCACCGCATCGTAGGTGCCCTTGTGGGCCCAGTCGCGCTGCCACTCGAGCATGGTGGAAAGTGACGTCACGGGTTTTGCTCCCGCCTGGATTACTCGCTTCATAGCGTTGTCATGAGCGAGTTGACTCACGTCGCCGCAGCAATCCTCCACGACGTAGATTTCGTAACCGTCATGAATCGCCTGAACCGTCGGAAGGGCAACACAGGTTTCCGTCCAGAGGCCGGCAATCAGAATCTTCTTGCGTCCGCTTTTTTCGATCGCGGCGACAAAGTTCTTGTCGTCCCACGAGTTCATGGAAGAACGTTCGATGGGTTCCTGCCCCGGGAATACGGCTCGCAACTGCGGCCACATATTCCCGCTGAAGGACTTCGTCTCGACCGTGGTCAAAACTACGGGTACATCGAATACCCTTGCGGCCTTTCCGAATGCCACGGTGTTGTTGATAATTCCCTGGCGATCGAAATTGCTTGTTCCAAACAGCATTTGGCCCTGATGGTCGATCAGCGCCACGACGCAATTGTCCGGAGTTAGGAGTCCCTTCTCACTCAGTTTTGGACGATTGCCGTTTGATGATTGTTGAGCCATACGATTTCGGATCCCCTTTCAATTGATAGCCTCGAAGCTGGCGTTATGAGGGAAAGCAACTCTGTGTCCAGCGCCGAACATGGGCGCGAGAATTGACGATCCGCCTTGTTTTCAATGAAAGGGGACGGTACGTTCAGAAAGAGGAATTCCTCTTGCAGCTATGTCATGCCATGAATTTGACGATAAGGTCAAAGTTTTGAGTTCTCGCATGGTGTGTGGACGTAGCGTGCCCGTCGCAGGCCCCCGGGGTTCGGGCTGTGGGGAGCGCGTGCTCATCATGTGGAGGCCTAGAGGTGGCCCTCATCTCGGATATGACCTGTTCGATGGAGGGCGAAAGAGATCCGTGAAGCGTGAACGTGAAGCGCAATTGGCTCAAGCGAAGGAGAACCTGGCGAGGTTGAAGGGAGAGCTCGAACTTGCCGTGCACACTGCCTACAACAAACTCGAAAGAACGCAGCAGATGCTGAAGGTGTCGGAAAGGCTTGTGGCTTTACACAGCGAGTCGAACCGTGTGCTGCAGCAAGAACTTTTGCAAGGGGCCGCGCTTAAATCGCAAGCTGCAATGGCGACCGCTCAGGAATACGACGCCAAGGCGCTCCTCCTCCAGTCACAGCTGAACTATTCGCAGGCGCATGGCGAGTTGATTCACGCGATGGGTGTCACACCCGAATGACACGCTTGCGTCCACGCGGTGCCTGGTATCTGAGTCATGGTCGTAGCAATACCCCAAGCGATTGCGCCTTCGCCCACATGAAGCTGCGAAGACGAGTAGGAGACCGAGGCGCACTTCGGATTTTCGACTCAGTCCTGCGAATGGTCTCCTGGTGGCGCAATACCAAGGCGCTTCATCTTGTAAAAGAGGGTGGTGCGCTTCAAACCAAGTCTGGCAGCTGCACCTCGCGGACCTCCGAGCTTCCAATTAGCGCGCTGGCAAACGGCGAGAATTTCTCTTCGCACCTTTTCTTTAAGCGTTGGATTTGAAACCTCTGGCTCCAGTGGCTCGTCGCTCTCGAGTGGCCCTGGTTGAAAGACGCCGTCATTAGAAAGAATGACGCCGCGAGCAATGTAGTTTTGCAGCTCTCGAATGTTCCCCTGCCAGGGGTGGCGAACTAGGGAGCGCATGGTTGCCTCAGGGATGGTTTCGATCGTTTCGTTCATCGACGCAGCAAACTGTTGAACGAAATATTCCACAAGTTCGGGAATATCGGCTTTCCTTTCGCGTAGCGGTGGCAGATAAATCGGAAAAACGTTCAAGCGGTAATACAAATCTTCGCGAAATTCGCGGTCCCGAACCATTTGCTTGAGATCCTGGTTCGTCGCTGCAACGACGCGAACATCGACTCGCGTGGTGCGCGTACTGCCTACGGCCTGGAACTCACGCTCCTGAAGCACACGGAGCAGCTTGGGTTGAAGCTCCAATGGCATGTCTCCAATTTCATCGAGGAAGAGAGTGCCGCGATCCGCCAACGCGAACCGGCCGACATGAGAATTGATAGCGCCCGTAAAGGCTCCGCGTTCGTGTCCGAAGAGTTCGCTTTCGAGGAGGCCGGCAGGCATCGCCGCGCAGTTCACCTTCACCAGATTTCGGTTTCGGCGGGGGCTGAGCTCGTGAATCGCTTGCGCGATGACTTCCTTGCCGGTGCCGGTCTCTCCAGTGATCAAAACGGTTGTATTCGTGCCTGCGACGGCCTCCACCTGACTGAGAATGGAACGCAGGCTGCCGCGGCGCCCTACGATCGTATCTAGGAACGAGGATTCCGTGCGTTCTGACTTGCGCGCCGTCCGTTCATCAGCACCATAGGGGGCATTTATCGGTGAGCTTTCTGGGTGCCAAGTAAGCTCCATGACTGAATCTGTTGCTGTGCTCATGCTGTGCTCCTGTTTCTATTCGTTGCAACCCCGGCATCTTAGTGAATTGTGGACGCCAATTACATTCGAGCTTCCGCAGTCATCAGCTGTCCCGAGTTCGCTAAGCGAAAGTCAATTTTTGGTTCGGCAGACCGGTTTTCCGTGTCTCTTAAGAAAACAAGCCCCTGTTCGCCAAGATCGATAACCAGCGTATCCCCCTGATGCACTTGTATAGTCGCCAGTAGTCTAGCTATTGGGTACACCACGTAACGCTCAATGGCGCGCTTCAGGTGGCGGGCTCCGTACCTTTGGTCGGTTCCCTCTTCCAGGAGGAACTCGCGGCCCTCGCTTGTGATTCGAAACGTGAAGGGACGCGTCGTCGAGTCGAGCACCCGCTTCTGTACTTGCCTGAGTTCGATATCCAGCACCTCATCCAGTTCCTCGCGATTCAGGGGATGGAACACCACGACTTTGTCTAGGCGATTCATGAACTCTGGCGAGAACTTTCGCCTCGCCGCTTCCACCGCGGTCCTCTGCACTTTCTCGTGCAATCCGGTTGTCGCCTTGTCCTTCGGCTGGATGAACCCCATACCCCCGTGCATCAGATCGGCGATCTGGCTGCCCCCTAGGTTCGAGGTCAGGAAGATCACGGTCCGTGACAAATCCACCTTGCGGTTGTCGCCCAGTGTAAGCGTCGCTTTATCCAGCATTCCCAACAGCAGCTGCCATAGCGCGTCGCTCGCTTTTTCAATCTCGTCGAACAGCAAAAAACTCAGTTGCATGTGATCGCGGTGGCTTACGGCCAACGCTTCTTGCGTTATAAGCGGGTGCGTTTCGCGGTGCCCCAGGTATCCTGGGGGCGAACCAATCAATTTCGCAATTTCGTTTGAGTGCTGGAATTCCGCGCAATCCACTTTGATTACCGCCCGGCTGTCTCCGAACAGAATCTCGGCCGCGGCTTCGACAGTGCGCGTTTTCCCGGAACCGGTGGGTCCCAGAAACAGCAGATTCCCCACGGGGCGTCCGGGAGAATGCAGACCGGCGCAGAATACTTGATAGATATCAACGAGCGCTTGCAAGGCCTCGTCTTGCCCGACGATTTTCTCCCGCATCGCATGCTCAAACTGGCAAGCTGTAGCGCTGCGTTTTTCCGCGTCTAAAAACCGCGAGAGCCCCTGATTCGCCCCTTTTCCCGGGTGCGGACCGCGTTCTTTTTTATGGATCGATTGTGTTGCTGTGACCATAACTCCTCCTTCTACTGCAAACGCTCAAATCAAATGGGACGCGTTCATACCCTAAATCTCCGGACTCTTGCCAGATTTTCTTTCCAGCCGTTCTCTCCTGATCCACTCTCGGATGTAAAGGCCGCAGTTCTTCAGCTTGATCGAGTCGGCCTCCCACTTCTCCAGAAATTTAACGGCCTCGCCATCTACCGACCTCAGATCTGCACAGTCCAAGACAATTCGTCTGCCTTTTGTTTCTGCCGCAATGAGTGTCTCCATCTCCGCCACGTTTTCCGCGGTTAGTTGACCGCCAACCTTGAAGACCACTTCTCCGTTTGCCTTTCTCGTGATCCTCAGCATCTCGTTCCTCGTCGCAACAACAACTTGCGTCGCTTAAATGGCAATTGAGGCGCCACTCGTAAGTAGTTGAAAAGACGACTCCGCTATCGGGGTAGCAACGCCGAGATTTCGACAATTGGCGAACGGTTGAACAAAGAGAATCCGCGACTTGGGCGGTTTCTTGGCTTAAGAGCTGAGTGATTCTCGCACGCAAGACCGACACGTTGACGGGCTGCTTCCGCCAATCCATAGATATATGCGGTCGGCTAGCCCAAGCCTCGTCCGTTGGAACGCCCGCTAAGCCAAGCCATTACAAATAAATGACTTAGACCCTCGACCGCTCAAGACAAAATTGAGGATTTGTCGGCACGCCGCTACCCTTTGCCTTTGCGCAAAGACGTTCTAACGGAAGCCGATTCGTTCAAGACGACAGGATTCCGGCAGTACACAATTCGCTCACACCATGGAGAAGGAGGACAACCCAATGGAGGAAGCGGGGGCGGCAATTCACATTCAGGCAAACTCAATCGCGACGAAAGGGTGGGAAGCCAAACGCGAATTCTCCTGGTGTACGATACCAGCCATGGCCTCGCCAGGATACGAATCCGAGTCCTTGAACATTCAGCTTTTGGTCGACTCGATCCCTGCGCTCATTCACACCGCGGGACCCGACGGTCACGTCGAATACTTCAATAAACGCTGGCTGGAGTACCTCGGTGTGACTCTGGACGAAGTGGCCGGGTGGAATTGGACAGCCTTCATTCACCCGGAGGATGTTGAAGGGATCTTGACCAAATGGCGAGCCTGCCTCGCCACAGGGGAAATCTTCGAGCATGAAACTCGCGTCCGCAGGGCGAATGGAGAATACCGCTGGATGTTTCACCGGAAAGTACCGCTTCGCGATCCGAACGGCAACATCGTCAAGTGGTATGGATCTAGCTTGGATATTAACGAGCGCAAGACTGCGGAGGAAGCTCTCCGAATCAGTCGGGCGTATTTGGCGGAAGCACAAAACCTGAGCCACACCGGTAGTTGGGCGAACGCTGCAACCGGTGAGCCTCGATACTGGTCGGAGGAGTGCTATCGCGTGCTGGGCTTCGACTCCGCTGAACCACTACCGTCACTCGAAACAATTTTTCAGCGCATCCATCCGGACGATCGAGCCGCGATGCGGGAGCAGCTGAACAGAGGCATCCGCGATAAGGCGGATTTCGAAGTGGACATGCGTATCGTTCATCCCATCACAGAAATCAGGAACATCCGATCCATATGCCATCCGGTCGTCGACACACGCGGGGACCTCCGTGAAATGATAGGGACGGTGATCGACATCACCGAACATAAGCGTGCGGAAGGAGCCATCCGGCGAAGCGAAGCATATCTCGCCGAGGCCCAAAGACTAAGTCATACGGGTAGCTTCGGGTGGAGGGTTTCCAGCAGTGAGATCTTTTGGTCCGACGAGACTTTCCGTATCTTTGAGTGTGATCCAAGTTCGAAACCCACAATCGAATTCATTCTTTCTCGAGTTCATCGCGAAGACCGCGATATGGCGCAACAGCAAATCGATGGGGCATTGCGCAACGGCGAGGGTTTTGATTTTGAGCATCGGCTACAGATGCCCGACGGTTCCGTTAAACATGTCCGAGTGACCGCTCGTCCTTCGAAAGATGACGCGGGTGACGTCGAGTTCGTGGGAGCGGTGACCGACATCACCGAGCGCAAAACCAACGAAGAAAGGGTCCGGCGCCTGGTCGAAGCCGGCATTCTGGGAATCTACTTCGCGACCGTGGAGGGTGGGATAGTCGAGGCCAACCAGGCATTTTTACAACTGCTGCAATACGACCTTCAGGATCTCGCCTCGGGTCGATTGCGATGGGCGGATATAACGCCAGCCGAATGGCGCGAGCGCGACGAACGTTCCATGGCGGAGTTCCTGGCAACTGGGGTTTTTCGACCGTACGAGAAGGAGTATTTCCGGAAAGACGGCAGCCGCGTGCCCGTGCTGGTTGGAGGGGCGCGGATGCAAAGTCCGAACGAGGGCGTCGTATTCGTCCTCGACTTGAGCGAACAAAAGCGCGCCGAGGAAAAGATCCGAAGAAGTGAATCGTACTTAGCGGAGGCGCAGAGACTCAGTCAGACAGGAAGTTGGGCATGGAGTCCAGACGACGATATTAGGTACTGGTCGGAGGAATGCTACCGTGTTCTGAGTTTCGATCCAAAGGATGGTTTGCCGCGATTTGAAGACTTCTTTCAGCGGATTCATCCCGACGACCAACGCGGCGTCAGGGAACTAATCGAGACGGCGATCCGCGAGAAGGCAGAGTGGGAGGCGGACTACCGCATCGTGCATCAGGATGGCCGCGTGAGTGACATTCACGTCGTAGGTCATCCTGTTCTGAGTACGTCCGGCGATCTCGTTGAATTTGTGGGAACTGTGATCGACGTCACTGAACGTAAGAAAGCAGAGGAGGAACGACGCAGAAGTGAAATGGAGCTCCGGCAGATAGTCGACCTCGCGCCACAATTTGTTATCGTATACGGACCTCATCGCGATCGTCTTCTTTACGCCAACCGCATCCTGCTCGATTACCTCGGCGTTACGCTTGAGGAGTTGCAGCAGAGATTCAATCGCTCGGTACCGACCTACAGCACTGAGTTCGTCCATCCTGATGACAGGGAGCGGAAAATCGAGGCTGATCGTGCTCTCTCGCGTGGCGCTGCGTACGAGTTGGAGATGCGAGTGCGCAAAAGTGATGGAAGTTATCGCTGGTTTTTGGCCCGTTACAACCCATTGCACGACGAACAGGGACAGATTACGCGTTGGTATGCGACCGCGACGGACATCGAAGACCGCAAGCAGGCGGAAGTCAGGCTTCGTCAGGAAAACGTTGCTCTGCGTGAAGAAATCGACAAAGCCTCTATGTTTGAAGAGATCGTTGGAACATCTCCCGCTTTGAAAAGCGTTCTTTCGCGCATTTCCAAAGTCGCACCGACTGATTCTACGGTCCTCATCACGGGTGAAACAGGAACAGGCAAAGAGCTAGTTGCACGCGCCATACATCGAAGATCAGATCGTGCTTCGCGTGCATTCGTTAGTGTGAACTGCGCGGCAATCCCCCGTGATCTTATCGCTTCTGAGTTGTTCGGCCATGAGAAGGGCGCCTTTACGGGCGCGACTCAGCAGCGCCTGGGTCGGTTTGAACTAGCAAATGGAGGCACGATCTTCCTCGACGAAGTCGGAGAGCTTCCGGTTGAGACTCAGATCGCCCTCCTGCGTGTTTTGCAGGAGCACGAGTTTGAGCGTGTCGGCGGCAGTCGTCGAATCCGCGCTGACGTTCGGGTGATCGCCGCCACGAACCGTGACTTGCAGGCCGCCATCAGTGCAGGGTCTTTCCGTAGTGATTTGTTTTATCGGCTGCATGTCTTCCCGATTGAGATACCTTCTCTTCGAGAGCGAAGAGCCGACATTCCCCTGCTGGTGGAGTATTTTATCGATCGCTATGCGCGAAAAGCTGGCAAGAACATAAAACGGGTCCACAAGAAGACGCTCGAATTGCTTCAATCATATCCTTGGCCGGGAAACATACGCGAACTGCAGAACGTCATCGAGCGTTCGGTGATACTTTGCGAAACGGAGACTTTCTCGATCGACGAAAGCTAGTTACCAAAGCAGCCGTCTCTGACAGAACCGAAAAACCAAATCGAGCTTCCCGGAAGACTTGAGGAGCAAGAGAAGGAAATGATTGAGACCGCCCTCAAAGAAAGTCGCGGCCGGATATTCGGACCCAAGGGAGCTGCGACCAAGTTGGGCATTCCCCGGTCAACGCTAGAATCTAAGATCAAGTCGCTGAAAATCGATAAGAACCGTTTCCGCCTAGTGGGCTAACGAGAAAATGCCGGGCCTATGCTTTATCGCCCTCAGAGAAACACGCCATCGGTTCCTCAGACTGCAGCGGAGTTACTTACCTTCGGCAGTACATCTGGTGCCTTGCCCTCGGTTGAGATAGATTTCACCCGGAGCATTCATGAACATTCTTGCAGCGATCAAGCGCGAAGAACGAAAGCTCGAAAAGCAATTAGGCAAGCTGAATCACCAACTAAGCGGTGTACGAGCGGCTGCCAAAGCATTGGGTGGCTCTGCGGAGCGCGAAGTTGTCGCCGTAAAGAAGCGCGTCTTGTCGGCTGCAGGAAGAGCGGCGATTGTGAAGGCAGCTAAGAAGAGGTGGGCGAAGGTTAGGAAGCAGGCGAAGAAGGTAACTGGATAGCTTCCATCTTAGCAGTTACATGAATGTTGGAACGCGAGGGTTCTATTGCAATTTGGCGTACTCAGCCTTGGCTTGCTTGAGGATGGGGATGTCGAGGTCGGCGTCCTTCCAGAGGGCGAAGAAGTCCTGATAGGCGGTGCGGGCTTTCTCCTTCTCACCAACGGCTGCAAGGGCACGTGCCAGGCCGAGATGTGCGAGCGAACAAATGGGGGAGTTGAGAGTGATTCCACGGTTGTCCAGAACTCTTTGGAACTCCGCAGCAGCTTCTTTAGCTTGCCCAGCTCCTAGATACGCGTAACCGCGAAAGTAGATAGGGCCAAGCGGCGCAGGGTCAGGAAACTGCACGCCAAGCTCATACCTCTGTGCTGCGCGTAACATTTCCAGAGCCTGGACGGAATTGTGGTGGCCCAATTCGACGGCGGCGCGAGCCATGGGCAACCAGTGGGAGTTGATAAGTGTGTCTTGTGGGAAGTCCTTTGCCAGCTGATCTACGAGCCGTCGAGACTGCGCAACGTCTCCGGAGCGCGCCAATACCAACGCGGCCATGGCAGGAACATACCTGCTGCGGGGCGCAAGTTGGATGGCCGATGCTGCAGCGTGGCGCGCTTCAGAGAAATTTCCGAACTCCGCTTCGCGGAATGCGCTATTGACGATCCATCCTGCTGCAACTTCGGTGGAGCCGCGGCCCTTCGCTTCTTCTGCAGCACGCAGCGAGTAGTCTCTGGCGAGTTTCAAGCGGCCATGGTGGGCCTCGGTGTCGGACTGGCTCGATACGATCCCATTCTCATCGCTGGCGTTAGCCATCACCAGCGAAACTTGTTTCTGCATCGTGTCCGTGTCGTCATGTAGGAATGCTAAAGCGTAGTACCACCAGGCAAGCGCAGCCGGATCAATCCCGGCCACGAGTCCCCGATCCAAGACGGACTTAGCTTCGTCGAGACGGTTCAAGGCGACGTAAGCTTGACAGAGGTTACTAACCGCTATCGAATCTCCCGGGAACAATTCCAAATTCTTTTGAGAATCCGGAAGGCTTTCTCTATAGCTGCCCAAAATTAATTTGTCGGCGGCCTCATAACTGTAGCCGCCAGGGTCTCGCGGGTAGGTGTGCTTGCGGAGCTCCGCTATCTCTATATCTTTGATCAGGTCGCCGGTAACGTACGAGGACTGGAGATTTTCAAGACCAAGCTTCTCATTTTCGGTGACCCGCTCGCGTAGCTCATAAGCGCGCTTCGCATACTCGGTGGCCAGGGCGGACTCTCCGATGTTTCCGTAGGCTGATGCGGTAATAGCGTAGGCACTGGCGAAATTCGAGTCCAGCTCAATGGCGCGTTTGAAATAGGGTACGGCAGCAACATTCCCTTTTTGGCCCAAAGTCTTTAGACCCAAGCTATAAGCCTTTAGCGCATCGAGCGAATTCGTTGTTGCCTGGAGGAGAGGAGTGTCGAATTTTTGGATCGAGGCGAGGGACTCACCCAGTTTTCCGCGGAGCTCCGATGCGGCTTGCCCAAGCGCCGAAAGCACCTTGTCCTTGCTTTCCGCGTTGGCGCCGGTTTGGACCATCGAAGCACCGGTAGCGCAGTTCACGGCTTCGAGGGTGAGGACATACTGGTTGCCAACTTGGGAGATGGCACCCGCAAGCATGGCTTTGGACTGATTTCGTTGGCAGACCTCGCGGGCGACGCTTTGATCTAAAGCAGTGCTCGGGGGCTTGCCCATGTAGCGGAGCGTTTGTTGGATTTGCTGATCAGAGACCAGGCTTAAGAAAGGGGATTGCTGCAAGGAGACAGCCAGTGCGCGCTTGAGGGAATCGTCAAAGACAGGGTCGCCAGTGGTATTGGAGAAGTCTGCGAGAACGATGGTGTCTTTCTCGGTGAGTTTGGGGGAGTTCCGTGCACGCCAGTAGAGGCCGCCAGCGGAGAGGGCGGCGAGCAAGAAAAGGGCTGAAACGGACGTAAAGGAAAAACGTTTTGAGGAGAGATTCCTCGCGGCGTTCGGAATGCCGGGTGGAGGAGTGGCTGCGTCTGTGAGTGCCGACTGAAATGGGGCGGCGTTTTGTTCGGCGGAGGATTGTCGCGGAGCTGCGGATAGAGCAGTTTGCAGAGGCAGGTCTTCGGCGGTAGAGACGATGGCGGAGCGTCCCGAATCGGTGTCGCGCTTGAGGCGTTGCAGTTCGGCACGCATATCGGAAGCGTGTTGGTAGCGAAGATTGCGATCTTTTTCGATGGCGCGATTAATGATGTGTTCCAGATCGAGAGGAACTTCTTCGTTCAAGCGCACGGCCGGCACGGGAGATTTATGCAGGATGGAATCAAAGATGGCGGCGGAAGTGTCGCCTTTGAAAGGAAGGCGGCCGGTGGCCATTTCGTAGAGGACGACGCCGAAGGAGAAAAGATCGGTACGGGCATCGAGTTCTTTGCCGAGGGTTTGTTCGGGGGACATGTAGGCGACAGTGCCGAGGGCGGTGCCGGGGCTGGTGAGATGTTCGGAGCCGGTGGCAAGAGTGGCCATTTGGTCCGCAGGATTGGCGGGCTTGGCCGAGGCCGCTTTGGCGAGACCGAAATCGAGGATTTTGGCATGGCCGCGCTTGGTGATGAAGATGTTAGCGGGCTTGATGTCGCGGTGGATGATGCCTTCGGAATGTGCGGCGTCCAGAGCTTCGGCGATTTGAACGGCGATGTTGAGCAGGCGTTCGAGCTCGAGGGGCTGGCCAGTGATGATGTGCTTGAGGGTGCTGCCGTCGAGGAACTCCATGGCGATGAAGGCACGGCCGCTTTCTTCACCGATGTCGTAAATGGTGCAAATGTTGGGGTGGTTGAGAGCAGAGGCGGCTTTGGCTTCACGGCGGAAACGTTCGAGAGACTGGCGGTCGGTGGAGAGTTCCTCGGGAAGAAATTTGAGGGCGACGAAGCGGTCGAGGCGGAAGTCTTGCGCCTTGTAAACCACGCCCATACCGCCGCCGCCGAGCTTTTCCAGGATGCGGTAGTGGGAGATGGTTTGGCCGATCATGGCTGGAGCGCAACTGTGTGGGGCGATGTTAGAGGTGACGTAGAGGTTGAGTCAACATATGGTTGCTAGACTTTGCTTAGCAGCTCGTTGAAGAATTGAGTTTTGTGAGACCTCGGTTCTGAATTTCAAGGGTTATCACTGAATTGCATAGGACCGTTTGGTCGTTCTATCCGCTCAGCTGGCCCTAAGCGGAACCCGCTGTCATGCTTCCGCTATCAGGTTTCGCAATCGGCAGAGGTTGTAAGCAGCGCCGGTAAAGGTGAACAGCCACCCAACCTTGTCGATCCCTCGCAGCTTCACTTTCCTGACCATCCCCACCATTTTCATCCACCCGAACGATTGCTCCACTCGTTTTCGCTTCCGCTGACTCACCTCATACCCGACATGTCGCGTAGTCCGCTCGTCCACCGCGCTCCTGCGGTTCGTATCGTTCTGCGCCACATGTGGGGTAATGTTCATCCCGCGGAGTTCTCGTACGAATTCCTGCGTGTCGTAGTTTTTGTCTCCTCCCAAGGTGACCCGCTTTCCGCTGGGGATGGCCTCGGCCATGAGCATCGCTGCATCTCGCTCCGCTCTTCCATTAGCCTCGGTCAGAAAAGTCTGCACCAGAAGCCCGTTACGGTTCTCCATCAATACATGCCCCAGGTAGCCGAGCTTTGCTTCGCTCCCTTTGGATTTCTTGAACAGTCTAGCGTCGGGATCCGTGGTCGATTCATGGGTCTGGTTCGTCCGCTTCTCCTTGTGAAAGTCGACCTCTCCTCCTGGTCCGGGTGGCTTCCCCTTTCCGTCCTTCCGTCGAAAGCTCTTTTGACTGGCCCAAGCCTCGATCAACGTCCCATCCACCGTGAAATGTTCATCCGACATGTACGGCCGCGCACGTTCCAGCACCCGTTGAAAAAACGACTCCGCGATCTCTTCGTTCAGCAAACGCTCCCGATTCTTACTGTACACCGCGTGATTCCATACCACCTCGTCCATCTCCATCCCCACAAACCACCGGAACAGCATGTTGTACTGTAGTTGCTCGATCAGCATGCGCTCACTGCGCACCGAATAGAAAACCTGCAACAGCAGTGACCTCAACAGTCGCTCCGGGGCAATCGACGGACGCCCCACATCGGAGTACAGCTTCGCGAACTTCGGCGACATCTCCTTCAGAATCTCGTCCACCATCTTGCGGATCGGTCGCAACGGATGATCCGCGGGAACACGCTTCTCTGGAGAAATGTAGCTGAACATCCCTTCTTGCAGGTCATCGTCGCCGCGCATTCACTCGCCTCCTTCGCCTTCCTTCACTCAGACGAGTTCTCTTACATTAAAGTTGCAGTGGAACGGAGTTTTTCAACGAACTGTTAGATGTTCGAGCCGCCCGTCCTACCGGCTGTAGCAGAGCGGCGATAGCGAAGGCGGCGAAGAAGCGGTGGGCGAAGGTTAGGAAGCAGGCGAAGAAGCTAGGGTGATGACGCTGGAGTTGAAGGGGTAAGGGCACAGTCTGCAATAGATCACCGCAAACCCGAGGCTCAGAACTTCATACAAACCGGAAGGGGATTCGGTTACTGGCCACCAAGGGCGTCTGGTCGTTATCTGTTAGCGCCCTCGGTTGTGGCTATATGATGCTGCAGGATGAAAGTCACTCGAAACAGGTTGTCCGAGTTCGCCCCAACGCTGGCGAAGCAGATTCCCCGATTTGTTGGAAACGTTAGTAGTTAAGCGGGGCTCATTGGGCCGAAACCACGTTGGCGTGGCGCGCGATCACACACCACGTATTCCCATCCTTCTTCCAGATATCCGTGAACCGTCGCTGGACCGTCTTTCCGGCCAGGGGGGCATCGCCGATCGGTTGGACGGACTCCGCGCCCATGATGATGGCGAAATTGCCGTCGATGCGGATGAATTCGATCTTCCGCTCGAACGAGGAGTAAACGCCTGATTTCTGAACCCTGGCTAGGACATCGTGCCGACCGATCACCACGTTGTTCGCTGGCGAATTGACCGTCAGCTGTTCACACCACAGGTGTTCGAGCGGGGCGTAGTTCCGGTCCAGAACTGCTCTTCGCTCCTGGTCGTCGAGCGATCGGACAGTTTCCTCGTCGGCGGGGGCACCGCCTAATGCTGAAGTTGCTCTATCCGAGTCGACAGGGCCAAGGAACAGCAGTAGCAATACGAAGGTCGCTCCTTTTTTCATTTCACACCTCCTCCGAGGGCATCCCTCGGGCTTTACTATACAGCCGTCGAGGTTCTGAAAGTCCGTCGAGTGAAGATCCAGCGGCTCCTAGCGCTGATCGCCTTTCTTGAAGACGCTCTGACTGGACTTGAATCCGCCTGGATTCGTTTCCGTGCTGCAGGCCTTGTGGGTCGTGTCACGGGCTATGCGGAAGTTATGCCAGCAAACCCGACCGCACCATTACTTCCGGCTTGCCGACAATCCGGGAGTTAGTCGGTTGGGTCCGCACTACCGCGTTTATGACGGGCAATCATCTGGGACAAAATCTTACAGTGCGATCTGATGCGGGCTAAACGTACTTCTCCGCCTACGGTCATCCAGAGCGTATAATCGGCCCCAATTCCCCAGTTTTCTAATTCGGGTGTTGGCTCTTACCCACCGCGTCTAGTGAGGAGGATTCGGAGTGCCAATGAATCCGTCGGCTTCGTCGATCGTCCTCAAGGAAGCATTCCTGACTTTTTTCTTCATTCTGCTTCTGGCAATTATCGCTCTCAACTATCTCGTACCTCCTGCCGTTGTTCCTGTGTCCGCTCCAGCGACGGACTTCTCTGCCGAACGCGCCATGAAGCACCTGAAAGTCATCGCTCGTGAGCCTCACCCGACTGGCTCGATTGCAAACGGGCGTGTCCGCGACTACATCGTCGAGCAAACTAGGTCCTTGGGACTGAATCCAGAGCTGCAGAAATCTGTTAGCACCACATCGTGGGATATCGGTGGAGCGCCCTACAGCGCAGGAACCGTGCAAAATGTTATTGCGAGATTGCCCGGAACAAAAAGCACCGGTGCGCTTCTTCTCATGGCGCACTACGACTCGGTGGCAACCGGGCCCGGTGCCAGCGATAACGGTTCGGGCGTCTCAACACTTCTGGAAACTCTGCGCGCCCTCCGCAGCGGACCGCCACTCAGAAACGATTTGATTTTTGCATTCACTGATGGAGAAGAAGACGGAGGGCTAGGGGCGCAAGCTTTCGTGGATGAGTATTCGCTCGCAAAGCTCGTGTCGGTGGCCTTGGTCATCGATTCAGGCGGTAGCTGCGGACGGGGGCCACTCGTTGTGGAGAGTCAGCACCAGCAGAACGGATGGCTTGTTCGGGAATTGGCCAAAGCGCTTCGACACCCTCTCGCGGCCTCCATTTCCGACGATTTCCGGAGCTTAATGAGCTCGGGCGATGATCTGAACCTCTACCCAAAGGGAATAGAGGCGATCAACGATAGCATTAACAGCTGCCCGACCACCTATCACACCGTGAAGGACGACATCGAGAGTCTTGATGCTCGCAGTGTTCAAGATTTGGGTAATTCCTCTCTTCCACTAGCGCGACATTTCGGCAGCCTGGACTTGAAACACCCCACGGAAGGCAAAGTGGTTTATTTTACTTTTTTCGGCAGCCTCCTTTCCTATTCTCTAACCTTGGTTCTGCCGCTGACATTGTTCATCCTTGCAATTCTTGCCGGCATCTTGTTTCTTGGATTCCGTCGCGGACGGCTCACTGCGCGTGGCCTGGGGTGCAGCTTTCTGCTCTGGCTCGCTGCATTGTTGGTTAGCTGTGGACTCGTAGCTCTTATCTGGTGGGCTCTCCAAGCACTGCACCTAGTGAATAAGTCTTTTCTGTCCGCCTACAACGCCACACCCTATGGCGTGGGATTTGTGGCGCTAACAACCGCCATCGCCTCCGGGCTCTTCGTCTGGTTTCGTCAGAAGTTCGGTGCGGCGAATCTCGCCGCTGGTGCTGTTCTACTGTGCATCGTACCAATGATTCTCACTTGCTTCTTCGCACCAAACGCCAGCTTTCAATTCACTTGGCCCTTCGCGGCGGCCTTGATCTCCATGGGACTTGGCCTCGCTCTTAAACGACTCGATTCGTGGTTGCTGAAATTCGCGCGACTGCTCTGTGCGGTCCCCGCGCTCTTTCTGTTTCCACTGTTCATCGGGTACTCGGTGACCACGCTCGACGGAAAAACGGGGGACATGATCATTTTGGTGATTCTCATGAACGTCCTGCTCGCGCTGCTGGCACCGCAGCTAGATGTTCTGACCGCGCACGGCAAGTGGTTGCTTCCCGGAGCGTGTGCTCTTTTGGCTTCCGGTTTCATCCTGTCGGGCACGCTGAGAAGTGGTTATGACGCTGAGCATCCAAAACCCGACACGATTTCCTATTGGCTAGATACGGACTCGGGAAAAGCGTCGTGGATCAGCTTCGACGAGAAACCGGATAACTGGACTTCTCAATTTCTGACGGGTCACGTTGAAGCCACCACGCTGCGCCTCTTCAACCCTGTCGACGGCGACGCGATCATCAAAGCAGATGCTCCACACGTCCAGTTGCTTCCGCCCAACGTCGAAACGCTGGAGGATTCCATCGCCGGTGGCGAGCGCAAGCTTCGTCTGCGCTTCGTTTCGCCCAGGCAGGCCCGCATCATCTGGCTTCAGGTGGAGAAGGCCACCGTTCTCGCGGCGACCGTCGAAGGCCGGAAGGCGCAGGTCAACGAGGTGGACAAGCGGAACAAAACGTGGGGCATTGTTTACCTGGCGGTGCCTCCCGAGGGGGTTGAGGTGGATGTCACCTTGAAAGCCTCGGAAAATCCCCAAATCACCGTGATCGATCAGTCCGATGGTCTTCCAATCTTCGCCGGCTTCCACGTCGAACCGCGACCGAACGATCGGATGTCTTTACCCGTGGCATGGCCCTTCTTTGATTCAACGCTCTTGGTAAGCCGCTCGTTCCCAAAGGTACCGGAGAAGAAAGCCACGGAGTTTGTTCGTTGAAGTCTCCTGTCATAATCGGATGACGGGCCAACTCGGAAGTAATTCACATGCCTGATAAACGGGGAACCAGGAAGTTATCGGCTCGCCCGTTGGGTTAGTACCGAGAAACGCGCCAGCAGTGACCGACAATCGCCGGGCGAGAAGCCGACTTGTAGGGACCAATTCGCTCTGGCGAACATTTGGATTACTCCCGGATTGCCGACAATGCACCTGGAATTCGCGGTGTGCGAACCGTCGCTCGTGATTGCAAACGGCGCTCAGTGTTGGGAGGGATCAAAGGGCACAAAGCTGTCTGCTTGCTTCGGGTCGCCCTTTCCGGAATAGCGCGCCAAGATTGGGTAGGGGAAAACGGGGCGCGTGCGCTCCACAACGCCGTTGCTTAATCGTCCTGCGATCAGCTTGTCGGGTCCTTGTCCCTTTTCTACCCAATTCTCCAGTGCGGTCATAGAGTCAAACTCAGTGAATCCAGGACCACCGCCGCCGTGATGAACACCAGGTACGAGAAATAGCCGAAAGAAGTCTTCGGTCTGTCTGCGACCGCCCATGGCCCTAACGACGCCCTCGTAGTAGCCAATCGAAGAACTTGCCATGATGGCCCCGTCGGCCCAGCCATGCCATAAAAGAATCTTCCCGCGCCGTCCTTTGAAGGCGCGCAGATCGAAGGAGGACGCGTCATAGATTTGCCTTGACCGGGCTAGGTTGGCTGGCTCGCGATCGAAGTCATACTTGAGCGCGTCCACGTTGTCTCGTGTTTTCTCGTCTGCTAAATACTTTTCATGCTGCACCGGCACCTGCAAATTGGCAATGCGCGGCGTGTACCCAGCGCGTGGAGCCCCTAAGTAGTTCCAGCCCGCCCATTGCGTTTCGGTTCCGGGGATGTAAGGGTACGCGTAGAGCACTTCACCCTTGGAATTGGTGACCGGGGTCATTAAGCGCTTCACGGCGGCGACTTGTTTTGCGTTCAAGCAATCCGCACCGCCGCTTCCTTGAGTGCAGGCAATCATTTCGGGCTGCCACTTGCAGGAGGGCGGATCAGTGACCAGCCCTTCTTCCACGCCGGCCTGAGCGCCACAGAGTTTCAACACAGAATTGTGGACTGCCTGGGCAGCTTCGGCGTTGAGCACTGAGCCCCCGTGCCCGTCACTGATGGCTTGGGCAAACCACGCTCCCGCAAGCACGTTCCGTCCGGTGTAGTCATAAACGGGCGCGCTCGGCATCAATCCGTCGAAGTCTTCGGGAAACCTCTGCGCTTCCAGCAGAACCGCTTGGCCTCCCTTTGAGTTGCCCACCATATAGGAATACTTGATGGGCCTTTCGTAGAATTGCGTGGTGATCGCCTTGGTAATCAGCGTGACTACGTGATTGCTCCGCCAGCCAAAATCCTCCTGTAATTCAGGTGCGTTTGCGGCCCAAACCCCATCGAATCCCAAAGCGCTCTCATGCCCTCCGTTTCCAGTGGCGGATGCATAGCCCCGGGCCAGACCTAGATTGGGAGCATCCGTAAAAAGGGTGCCGCAGAAACCGCCGCATGCATAAAAGAAAAACTTCTGATTCCAATCACCTGGCAGCGGCAGCTTCAGGACGAACTTGTTCTGCGGGGCAACGTAGCCGGTCACGTTGCAATACTCACGAATGCGGGAGGCACGCTCAGGGGTGAGGCTCCCATATCCGCTCTGAGTGAACATGAAGTGCTCCAGGCCCGTGGCGGGAACCTCGATGATGTGCGCTGAGGTGATGACCGCCGGACCTCCCGGAATCGCTTCGAGGTTGAACTCGGCTAGCGCGTCGCATTTCTGCGGGTCAGGTCTAGGCTGCGGTGCACCGGGTGGGTTCTGCGCCGCAGCCAAAGCTGACTCAATCAAGCAAAGCGCTACGACGAAACTAATTCGACTCATTCGCGATGTGAATTTGTTTTGCTCTGGACGCGGGATCTCTCTCGACGGCCCAAACCGCTCCAGAAACTGACACTTCATCCGACGCCTCCGTGCTCCTTCTCGCACCTAGATAGTATGCATCTTCATATAGCTATGGGCGCGCTCGCAAGGAAGTTGAAATTTCGAATTGCTCCGAGGCTACCAAAATCGATTCACGTTTGCAGAGAATTACGGGCGGGTGACGGGCTATGCGGAAGTAATTCCAGGAGTCCTGATCGCACCATTACTTCCGGCTTGCCGACAATCCGCCCAGAACCTCACAAAATCAGGCCACGTGGTTAGACCCCAGTCCTTTGTGTGGAAGAAGCTTAGGCACCGAGATCGCCGCGCTTGACCAATGCGGTGATGCGATCGGCAGCACGGTATGCCAGGGCCTGAATAGTCATGGTGGGTTGCCCGCGGCCGGAAGTGATGAGGCTGCTGCCGTCGCATATGAACAAATTCTTTACGTCATGCGTGCGATGATCCGAATTGATGACGGAAGTTTTCGGATCGTTGCCCATGCGGCAAGTGCCAAGCAGGTGCACGGAAAACTGCTGTTCGTCTATTGGAAGAGACCATTTGTTCTGCGCACCAGCAGCGTCGAGGAGTTCGAGCGCACGGTTATTGAGCCAGGTCACCAGTTTGAGGTCATCAGGATGATCTCTGTAAGTCATGCGCAAAGCGGGGAGGCCCCAAGCGTCCTTGACATCCGGGTCGAGAGAAAAACTGTTGGTCTCAAGCGGCACCGAGGTGCCGCTGGAATGAATTTCCATGGTTCGTGAGAAGTTGTGACTCAAAGCAGCCTTAAAACCGCCACCCCATCGGGGAGTGTTTGGGGGAAGACCGCCCAAGGCGAAAAAGAACGGCGTGAAATCGAAACGCGCATCGAGAGCCCCACCGCCATAAAAACCGACCTTTGCAGGGTCAAGTTCGTAGAAATCATGAAGAACTCGGCTGTCCACAAAACCTTTGTAATCGTTGAGCGGATGTTCGAAGAGACCCACACAGCGGGCGTTGCTATTGAACATCAAGTATTTGCCGACGAGACCGGAAGAGTTGGCTAGACCGTTGGGAAACTGCTTGCTGGCGGAAAGCAGGAGCAGGCGTGGGGTCTCTGCGCCGTTGGCACAAACGACGACGGCCTTGGCCCTTTGCAGATGCGTGTTCTTCTGGTCGTCGAAATAGACAGCGCCGGTGACGCGGCCCGCGCTGTTCATTTCGAGGCGATAAACGTAGGAATTTGGGCGAATTTCACAGCGCTCGGTACGCTCGGCAATAGGGATCACACTCGCAAGGGTGCTGGACTTTGCGCCGACTTCGCAACCGAAACCATAGCAAAAGCCGCAGTTGACGCAAGCGCTGCGTCCGGGCCGCGGCTGCGAAAGAATTGCCATTGGCGCGGGAAAGGGATGCCAGCCGAGTTTGCGAGCAGCGTGTTCGAAAATGACGCCGCAGGACTTCACCGGGAGCGGCGGCATGGGGTAGGGCTTTAGGCGCGGCGGATCAAACGGGCTTGAACCTGCCAAGCCTGAAACGCCAATCTCCCATTCCACCTTCGTGTAGTAAGGCTCTAAGTCGGTATACGTGATCGGCCAATCGACCAAGCCCGTTCCTGGGATGGCACCGACCTTGCTTCGCTCGACAAAATCAATTTCATGGAAGCGCCAATAGTTGGCGGTGAAGTGTACGCTGCTGCCACCAACACATCGCCCATAGGCGAAAACGCGCTGTGGCTTCGCTTTTTCCTCCGGAGTCTTGCGAAAGGTGCTGGGTTGGAGTTCGGGATGGTTGGTGAGAAGGTTTTCCTGGAGAATTCTGACTTCGTCGTGGACAAAGTCTGATTCCTTGAGGTACGGCCCCTGTTCGAGGACTACGACGCGAAAACCATTGGTGGAAAGCTCTTTGGCCATTACCCCACCGGCGGCACCGGAGCCGATGATGACGAAATCGAGTTCGTCGGAGGTTTTGTACTTGACCTGGCCGATGGTCATTTCTTGTCCGGTTCTGCGGCTGCCGGTTGCCAGCCTGGATAGTCCTTGTCGTAGTAGCCGAAGGGCGGCTGGAACATGTGCTCACGCTCGCGGCCAATAAGTTGCCACCCGACACCGTCGCGGTTGCCGCGGCGATCGGAGTCGGGATCGATCAGAAAGCCAGCGATGGTGTGCTGCCGGAGCGTTTCGAAGAAATTCTGTGCAAGGGGTCGAGAGCGGAAGGGCCGATGGCTGTATACCGCGTTCTTGTCGAGCGAGCGAAGGATTTCGTCTTGCTGCTGCGCAGTTGCGACTGAGAATCTTTCCACGTCGGGAAACATTTCACGGGCCCTGGCTTGCAGTTCAGCCATTCCTTCGATGTAAAGCTTTCGGTCACCACTCGCGAAGGTGGTGAGTGCGCGATCGATGAAATAAACGACTCCGGCCTCGCGAGCACCGGGCGTCTGGTCGGTGGGAATGATGCAGGCGGCGACAGCGTCGACTTCCGCAGCCAGATCCTGACTGAAGAATTCGAATCTCGCCGGGGTGGCCGATTGCGCCGAATTATGCGCGTGTTGCGCGGCTGCAAGGGCGGCAGGCCAGTGCGTGGCAACCCAAGTCGCGGAGATACTGCTAAGACTCTGGAGGAGAAATCGCCGCCTGGAAAGAGCATCTGGCACGCGAGGGGCCTCTTGGACTGCGGAAGAACTGTATGACCTCGGCTAGGTAGGGTCAAGCGAAACGGACCCGGATGGACGGCGGGTATCTGCTCGATATGGCAGAACTGAATCTCGTGGGTTTGTCGGAAGTTGGAGGCTCCATTTGGAGCATGACACCGATTGCGAGCGGGTGACGGGCAAACCGGAAGTAATACTAATACTGTCCGTACAGACGGCGAGGCCCTGGACCGTTTTGCGACCGAGGGCCTACCCTGTCTCACCCACTTTAGGACTTCGCCTTGAGCGCCTCGTCGAAGCGCTGGGCGTCAACTCCCACCCTGGCTCGCTGAACCCCGGAAGGTAGTGTTAGCGGAATTTCGGGCGCTGCCGGCGACGTGGGACAGAATCGCCAGGCCGGTACATATAAGAGGTAGCGATGATCTACGATTCGCGCCCTCTCTTCAGTTAAGAGCCCTAGATTCAACAGCAAGCAGACATCGCAGGAGTCAACCTCCCTTCCGCGAAATAGGTGCCTCACTACACGCTTCTTGTAGGAGGACTAATGAGACCACTGCCTCCCAGCAGTAACCAAGATCAGGTCTGTGGAGCGAGGCCTCTCCTGATCTCTTGCCGGATGTCGCGGTTTGGCATCCGGTCTTTTTTAGGCGTTGTTGAGGCTGACAGTTAGATCCAAAAATCTAGAGAGACGTTTTTAAAACGTCCTAAGCATTAACGGGGGCATATGAGTACTCAAGGTATAGCGACTTACAGCATCGAGGGGCGCGTGCTGGATCGCCTTAGGAAGTTGGAGATGAACACCAGCCAATTATCAAGGATCGCCCAAGCGTTTGATTATCCCGCGAGCACGGCGCTCTTATCTCTGGTTTTGTCAGGGAAGAGAGAATTCACCACTTTCACCGGGCAGAAGATACTTGAACTCACCGCCGAGTTATTAGCGTTGCAGGACTTTTATATGGGGCAAGGAATTCCATTGAATTGGGGTGTGAGCGAAATCGGTGCGGAACACATCGCCACTCTTCTCGTGAAGCATCGTATGGATGCTTGCGAACCGATGGAGCCTTCATGCTCGTAATGAAAAAGGAGCGAGACAGCGTCTTGGGTCCACGGGTCTGTACGAACTGTGCGAAGAGCGTGGGTTATATCCTCATTATGGGATACGCAGGTGATGGGCCCGATCTGTGGTTGTGCAGCAAGTGTGCCTTGCAGTTGAAGAGACTTTTGATCGAGGACTTGCTCGAATTATCTACCGGGTACAGGAAATGGACAGCTAGTGGCGGGACCGGTTCCGCTTCGAGATACACCAGCGGCAAAGATCGAGCCGCAGAAACGAAGAGCGAGGGGATGATGAGTGACCTGAAGTTAGAGCATTGCCAGCGAGTAAGTCTAGCGTGTGAGTCAGCAGTGAGTCATGCATCTCTCATGCTGGATCAATCCGTGCAGGAATTCGTGAAGACGATACTTGATCTCGGTCCATCACGGATCGAGCACTGCCTCCGCGAGATTAGTAAACGTGGAGGCGGTAGCAAGCCGGAACGCCGGTTGCTAGAAGCGCTCCGGGTTCTGGTTGCTCGTCTGTGGAAGAACGATATCTGGCTCTGCCGCCGTCACTTCGAAGAAGTACTGAGCGGTTGCACTTACGGAGTCGCCGATCTGATTGATCGCGCGAACAACGAGGGCTTCGATGGCCCAGCGCAAGTAGCCGAGCGAGCTTTCCAGAGGGACTTCGTGCTGCCAATCATTGAGGAAAGTTTCAAGACGTTGTGGGCCGCACAAGCAGAGATAGCAAAGGCAGCGAAGAAGCAGAAGGCGCAGGAACGGAAGCTTTGATTTGAAAGAGTCAGTGGTCAAAATCTAATCAAGATAAGGACAATATAATATGAACGGATCAGCGGCAGTGGCTTTGGGACCGGCGCGAAACGCTGGAGGCTACGTGCGAGATGAAAAGATGGTGGATAGGTATCCCAGTGAAGATACGAGATACGTTCGCATACACAAGCAACCGGATTGCTTTTACTGTGGCGCGGCTTGGTACCTAAGCGATGGCAAGCTCTTGTTTCA
Source organism: uncultured Acidobacteriota bacterium (assembly GCA_963832615.1). Lineage (GTDB taxonomy): Bacteria > Acidobacteriota > Terriglobia > Acidiferrales > UBA7541 > Acidiferrum. The sequence continues at coordinate 46,470 of CAWHVA010000021.1, read as the reverse complement.
TCAGCGAAAGCAAGTTGAAAACATCAGTTGGAGACTTCCTACTTCCTGCCCGGGGTGCCGCAGTAGAAGCAAAGCGGACGCGATGCAAGCACACAAATCGAGGTGTTCCTCGGGTAAACAAGAATTCAATTCTACCCAAGATGCGGAGACGTACAGCCGAGACATCTTAGAGAAACGAGGACTCGCGAGCCAGCGCTCGTATCAATGCCCGGAGTGTCACCTCTTTCACCTAACCTCGCAGCCAGCCGAGATTTCTTCCGGTACGCTCGCGTCACCGTTGGGTAAGGTCGTTGTACCCATCGAGGAGAAACCCACCAAGAACGGCGAGAGTCGGGCCGAGGTCGCCCGACTGACCGCTCTTGGTCGCACCCCCTCGGAGATCGCGGTCGAACTTAAAATGTCGGCGCAGAATGTGTACTACCACAAACGACTACTTGGAGGTACAACACCTTCCGCGCCTATGAAGAAGCCGGTGGTCATGCCTTTGGACTTGGACGCCGAGGAGAGACATCTTCAACAGCGGCTGGAAGAGATTCAGCGTCGGAAGGCGAGGATCGCGGAAGCACGGATGCTACGGGTGGAGATGGTGAACCGAACGATCCGCATTGTAAAGGAAGGCGAGCACATGCTGGTAGCCTTCGCGGAGCGCGACCATCTCGTGGCGTTGTTGACGGGGCTGGAGGAAGTGAAGGGTGTGGCAGCTTGAAGCAGTAGCAGCAAGCAGCAAACGCAGGTAAACGCAGTCGCTACCGACATAGTCGGGAGGAGTAGTAAAAATATATGTTAGCTCAAGTAACTACATATGTGGAAATGAGGGGCTTCGGATTCCTTACGGATTCGGAGGATGTGCAATATTTCTTTCATATCTCGAATCTCGTTCGAGACGCGAGGAAAGAACTCAAACTCAAGCTCGGCGCGATGGTAACGTGTGAAATTACGGCCCCCATCAAGCTGGGTGGCAAGATGCAAGCCATCAAGATTCGAATCATCGATGAACCGACCGACGTAGTTGTCGAGAACGGAGCATCCCAGGTTGGTGCGTGATGGCTACCGCTCCCACTTTCGCTGCAGTCGATCCTAACAACATCGCCAGCGTTATGGCTGCGATGAGCCAGCAGCCCGTACCAGAAGTAAATTCAGAACCAACGGTGGAGCCGCCGCTGTCATTATTCATGCAGATCGCGGTACCGATGATCGGCAGAAGTGTGCCGTTGATTCCGTTACACCCACGTACAAAGATCGCATTCAAAAGGAACTGGACGGAGCTTGCTAGCACTGATCCAATCCTGATCGGTATGTGGGATGTGGAAAATCCCAACTACAACGGAGCAGCGTGTGCATTCGCTAAGCTGAGTGGTGTGTGGTTCCTTGACGCGGACGATCCAAGTATCTGGAAGCGAATCGAGAATGAAACCGGGAAGGCATTGCCGGTAACATTCACGGTTTGCTCGTCAGGTGAGAAGAGACACCTTTACTTTCGCCAGACCGCAGCTTCCATCGCACTGGGGAACCAAGGTGGCAAGGATGCAGACGGAAAGGAAAGTTGGAGCGCTCGCATCGACAACCGATACGTCGTTGCCGCTGGATCGATCCATCCCGACACTGGAGAGGCTTACACCGTTGTGGACGAGTCTCCGATAGTGGAGGCACCGGACTGGCTCGTGGAGTGGTTGAAGGATAACGCCTTCAACGCGAAGCCGGATGGTGCGCGTGTGAACGCGTCACCGGATGGACCTCCAATACCTCGCGGTAGCCACGACAACGAGCTATTCAGAATCGCGTGCTCCCTCCGCAACTCTGGGTTGGATTACGGACAAATCCGGGAGTTCTTAATCGAAGTATGCGAGAAGCGTTGTTTCGACCACGGCTCTGACTACGTGGACATGTGTGAGAAGAAATCCGTGCAGGCTTGCAAGTATGAAGTCGGCAAGGCAGTGGCGAAGGCGGTGCTGGGAGGAGGAACCGGGCAGCGGGATCAACAGCACTCAGCTTCGGCAGTAGCCGTTGAGATTCCGGTGATAAGCCAGATTCCTTACCCGGAGTTTCCGTACTGGGTGATGAAGGGCACTTCTCTTTTCGATGGTTTCATCGAGCCGATCTGTGCGGCGAACACACGCTTCGCAGAGTTCATGTTCATGCCCTCTGTTACTTTGATGCTCAACTACCTTGCTTTTAAGGTGACCATCAAGTCTAACCCCAATCTGATTCCATCTCTTTGGGTGGTAGCAGTAGGTAAGAAGGGTCGAGTCATGAAGTCTGCGTGTGTAAATGACTCCGTCGAATACTTCCAGAGCATCGGCATCATCGGCGATGGTAATGACGCTAGGATTGCGGAGGGTAAGTCACTCATCTGGACCGCTGGTAGCACGGAAGGTCTGGGTATGGAGATGGCTCGCACCAACTGCAAGAATGCCGTCTTAATCTACGACGAACTAGGGGTGATGACATCGAAGATGAAGATCGAAGCAAGTTCGATGGCCAAGCACTTGTCGATCATGTATGAGTCGGGTCCATTCAGTAACACCATCAAGGCTCGCAAGGAGAACTTCAGCTTTCCTGCAAGGTCTTACTGTACCAGCATCATCACATGCAACGCGGAGAAGACGTTTCTTTCGAACATGGGACCGATCTTGAAAGCCTGTGAAGGTATGGACGAGCGCTGGTTCTATCTGTACCAGCCCGATCCAAAGACGTGGCCGACGAACAAGTCTTACACTTTCATAAACACCGTAGTGGGGGCTCAAGAAACAAAGAGGCGCATCGATCAAGCCGTCATTCAAGGGGTGTTCGAGATCGACGACTTCTGGGAGGTACTCGACGAGATGTCGGCGGTGAACAACCGCATGGCCATCCGCGTTGCCAAGCTCGCGCTGTACTTCGCGGTCGATCTCGGTAAGACCATCATCGACGATGACTGTTTAGCCCGCGCGGCGGCAGTGTCGCAATACGATCTCGCCGTGAAGGAGTATCTCCAAGTACCGGAGGCGGCGACACTAGAAGGTCAACTCCAGAGCGAGATCATTAACTTCCTCACCCGAAACCAAGGTCGAGTTACACACACGCAACTTAACCGCAGGATGCATCCAGAACGATACGGGACCTCGTTGTGGAATAAGGTCTATCAAGGGTTGATCCACAGTGGTTGGACCGTCGAACAAGGCACCGGAAAGAAGGGCGATCCGAAGACACTCGTGCTGTTACGGGTGCCGGAAGAGGACGACTAAATGCTTGCACCAGACTCCTCGTGAAATGCTGTTAGGCATCAGAAATACTTGCACCAGACTCCGCATGGGGTTTGGTGCAAGCATTCTGGGGCTGCGGGGAGATCTGGTGCAAGCATTTGGTGCAAGCATTGGTGCAAGCATTATTTGGTGTAAGTCTTTTGATTTCTTACTTATCCAAAAATGCTTGCACCAGACTCCTCGGAAACAGCCACTTAGGCACCCCGACAGGTTGATATCAAGAAATACGGTGGTTTACGTAAGTTCTTAATTCCACATATACTTAACCATAAAAACTCCCTTCGCGATAGTAGAAGGCAGTATGCAGGGTGCCTAACGGGGTGTTTGGTGCAAGCATTTGTTTTGACCTGTACTTTAACCGTTAAGCCCTTTACTTTGTTAGGTAACCAGACAAAAGACCCTCTCAAATAATGCTTGCACCAGATTTCATGGCTCAGTCAGGGTTGATAACAACCGGGGGAGCCCACAGGGTCGGCCCGCCGTCGAAGCATCGAAGCCCAGCGCATTCCTAGAAAAAGCCTTCATAAACCAGTTTTTCTCACTCTTTTATGTCACTTTATCTTACACACCACAGTAAGTGCAACAAAGCAAGAGAGTTACTCGCGACCGCGGGTTCGCATTAACTCCAAAACGACGGTTATTTCTCGATATCAACGCACGTCACATGCTGAGGAACGCGTTGCGTGTCGTTTAACGGCTCTGGGAGCCTCTACACGCGGATATTCCGGTCCAAACGTGTATCAGGAACATGGTTTCGCCACAGGGCTCTTTACGCGTTGCTCCGAAGCAATAGCGCAAAAGTAGGCCAGACTCGGCAATCACGAGTGCAAGCAAAGGTCTTAAGTCACTGGCGCGTGTTCAGGTAGAACACAGGCGACACCAAGTCACGAGTCACGACGCAAGCAGCGCCTAACTGACCCGTATCTCAGCAAAGATCGAAAACAAAGCGACCACCCCCGGGGCAGTGCCGGAGTCGTACCAGCCCCCACCCGGTCTCTCGCTCGTAGAGCATGCGCGGCGGCGCAACATCATCTTTCGCACGCTGTGACGGTCACTCGGGATCGAGCCTCACAACGCCCTTGGAAACACCACTGGAGGTACTCATGCAACCGCTCGAACAACCAACGCCGGAACAGTTAGCCAAGCGTAAAGCCAACCTAGAACGCAAGCAACGCCAGCGTGCCCGGGAGAAAGCGCGATCCCTTGAAGCGATGCAAGGTCATTTGGAGAAGGTTAAAGGCGACCGGATGAATGCGGAAGGCCTCGCCCGCCGTACGAAGCTAAATCAGTGCTCGTTCGGTGAAATCAGCCCCGGTGTGGATGCGAGCACGGTCGAAGATGCTCTCGAAGTCGCCCGAGAGATGGCCCGCGCGCTCAGTATTTCCGACGTGCAAGAAGGTGAAAGTCTTCATGACTTCGAACGCCGTGTCTTCGAAGCGTGGATAAATTACGAAGGCTTCCGTGGTGGATACAACTCATCGGATGGCGGTGGAGGGCCTCATCTCAATCGACAAACCGGGGAACTCTCACCAGGGCGTGGGAAAAGTTACTGGCAAGAATACTGCGGCGGTTTCGAGGAGTGTTGGCAGGCTCTCCCTGGTGCCGAGACAATGCTCGACCTCGCGTCCTTACCGAGGTTGAAGAAACTCAAGAGACCCATGGAACCCAAGTCTGAACTCAAGGCAACACCCGCACCGGCGCTACCAGTACCGATTCCGCAGCAACAACCAGACGCAATCAACTTCGCGTGGATTCCACCCGACGCGCAGCGATATTTAAACGGCGGCAGAAGTTAACCGCTGGAACCAGCCACACTTAAGGAGAAATCATGAACGTTTTGGATCAGAAAAAGTTACTTATCGAGAGAATCTTACCGTACTTAACCGGCGCACCCAGTGATGCCGTTAACCGATTGCTTCAAAAAAGCGTCTCCGATCTTGAAACGATTCTGGATGACGCCATCACGAAACGGGCGAGAGCGGAGGCGGCTGAGCAAGTAAAACAGCACGCTGATGCGATGCGTCGAGAATCTGCACTGGAAGGGTCATGGGTGAACACGATCCGTAACGTGTGGCTCAACGGAACGAGGCGTCTCATAGACTGCGACAGTAATCGAGCAATGATGGAAAGCTTGATCCAGCCACACGAAACGCCCAGCGCATCGCTGTATTCCACCATCGCTCTGACTTATCCCGCTAAGTTCTCTTGGCAGGTACCGCCGCCCACGAAGACGGATGCGGATCGCCAAGTCGAGTTCGCCCGCATCTGCAGAGAAAATAATCTCAGCGAGTGCGCTGCGAATCAACAACTTCATCGGGAGGGTGCCGCTCAGGAAAACTGGGCGGGCGCGTCTCAAGTGGAATTACAGAAGTTTCAATCGGAAGCAGCACAAGCCCGCCAACATTTCTTGATCCATTCCGCTTCGCCGACGCAGCTAAAACAAGAGGCGGCATGGGAGTCGCAGCAAAACCGTGCAGCCGCAGTTCAAGCCGAGGCGGATCGCCAACATCAAGTTTCATCACAACAGCAACAGCAGAGCGGAATGTTTCCGCCGCTCCCGGCAGTTCATGCCGAGACCGGAGAGGCCATAGACGCCCGCTGGCTACGCAAAACTTCCACAATTAACTTTGAACTTTTCAAGCGACTTTGTAAGCGGCACGGATCGGCGCAGATTACCGAACGATTGCGAACCCCAGCAGCCCCGGCAGTTTAATTCGCAGCAATCAATAGAAGTACGACGGCATCGCCCGTCACAGGAGAACCAATGAGAACGTCACCACCAAGTCCCACAGAAGTTGCGGTGTACAGTAAATTCGCCCACGACTTCGACATCATCGAAGCCGGTGAAGTTGGAGTCAAGAACGCAGACCTCATCTGCGGGCCCATCATCAATAGTGAGTCCAACTCCAACATCACCGCCCAGACGTTGGCAGCATCGCTCCTTAACGTGAAGAATCAAATCCAGTTCAAAAGCGCAACCTACAAAAAGGCAGACGAACTCGCGCGGAAGTTGACTGTCGAAGAACAAGAAGTCTACCGGGCATGGGCGGCGCGTCAGAAGCTACTGATCGGCCTCGATGGTTCGCCGGAAGGCTACCAAAATGTCGCCACACTTCTTGGGTGGTTCCGTGGAAATCCAGTCACAAGCCACAATCTAGATTTAGCTCTCGGCAACGTCGTCAACAACGCAAAGTTCGGACGTATCCACTTTCACCCTCAACCAAAGCAAAGTCGTGAATACGGACCCGGGGGATTGTTGAACCATGCCGTGGTCAACAAGAGCGAGGAGGGCTTCATGCCGCGTTCGCAGACGAACCGCACTCTGCGACAGGTGATGGAAGATAACAAACCAAAGACGGAGACCCCACCAACACCTGTGTCGATCAACGTCGAGTACCAAGCAAAGGCGGAAGCTCTACAGGGAAGGTCACACGGTCAGACAGACCAAGCACGAAAGTTCTTCGTGATGGTCCCCGGCACAACCACCATCGACTGGGCTCAAACTTACCGGGCCAGAGAGAAGTTCCTGAACACTCAGGTCGCCCTCGTCAGGAGGTAACGTGGAGAATGCTACGGCGTCAGGATTCACACCTGAATATGATCGCGGCATCGCAACCTGCAAGTCCTCGCGTGAGATCGGCGCTGCGCTCGGTCAGATCGTGAAGGGGTGGGAACGTGGGCGCTAGTTGTTATTTGAGACGCAATAAATGCCTGATTAGCGCAAACCGGATAGGTGGCGGGGACGAGCAAAGTGCATTTTTCAAAAGGCGGCGACAGCCAGATTCAAAATTTGAGGGCCGCCGGCTTCGAGGAAGGCTGCGTGAACCTGGTTGCGGCGTGATTCGGCGAAACTGATGAGTTCGGAAAAGGCGGGGTACGAGCGCAGCGACGCGAAGGAAGAATCTCGTGTGAGGGCCGATCCGCACAGAAAGCCACTCTCGATGACGCCAAAAAGTGCCTTGATGGCGCGTTCCGCCTCTCCAATTAGTGCCAGATGGCGCCCGGTGTAGTACCGCAATTCCAGATCCCTTTGGATTAGCAATTCTCCGAACTCGATAGCTTGGAGACACGCCGCAGAGTCTCCTTCGAGATAGGCGCGAAGAGATTGCATGAGCGCGCGCATGTGATTAGGAGCGCCGCCCGATTGTTCGCGTTGGCGAAGTTTTGCAATTGCGGTCCGGGTATCCCCGAGGGCGGCCAAGGCAGCACAGTCGAGGTAGTAACCGGCTTTTTCGCCATAGCAATCGAGCGACTTTTGATATTCGCCAAGCATAAAGTAGGTGTGCGTAACGCTGGTGATGGCGTGGGGATCGAGGTGGCGAGCCCGAAAATGCGAAGCGAGCGAAGCATCCAGCTCGTCAGAATAGCGGCAAGCCTGGACGAGACCGGCAAAGAGTTCGGGATCGTTCCGGCGGGAGCGTGCACGCTCGAGCAGGCGAAGCATGGCCTGTTGCGCCCGGCCCTGATCGCATTCGACAAGCGTGTAAAGATTGTGGGCGATGGTGAGATCCGGATTCAGAACGAAGGCTTTGGCAAACGCCTCATTCGCCCGCTCAAAGCCCTGATCAAAGTTTTCCGCGAACTTGTCAACAAAACGATTGACCCTCCCCAAGCAAGCCCACGCCGGTGCGTATTCGGGATCCACTTCGAGACACTGGAGGTAGAGGCCGCGCGCCAGCTGCATGTTTTCCGGCGTGCGTACGGCAACAAGCTGATTGGCGCGAAGATAATACTCATAGGCCTTGGCGCTGGCGGGCACATCGTGGCGGAGACTGCGCCGCTCGCGTTCACTGAGTGGCAACATGAGTGATTGCACGATCCCCTGAGACAACTCATCCTGCAGGTGAAATAGATCCTGGAGCGTGGAGCGGACCGTTTCTGACCACAGGACTGTGCCGCTGGGGGCCTCCACCAACTGGCAAGTTACGCGAATTTGATCGCCGGCTCGCAATAGCGAACCCGTCAAGATCGCATCCACTCCGGCTTCGGTTGCTATTTGCTTGGGATCTGTTGCGCCCGCCAAGCTGGCGGCCAGTATGCTCGAACGCACGATGATGTTGTCAATGCCGGAGAGTGAATTGCACACGGCGTCGGGCAAGCTGTGAGCCAGAAAATCCGTATCGTCGTCCTTTTTCAGCAGACGAAACGGAAGAGCGATGAGGCGGGTAACAGTCTGGGGCCGGATGAGGGCGGCGGTGCTGGTAGTAATGGTGATGGCATTCAGCGCTTCGAGCATCTTGCGTGCCGAGGGATAGCGATCTTCAGGGCGCTTTGCAATGGCCATGCGCACTACCTGATCGAGGAGTTCGATTTCGCGCGAACCGGTGAGGGGGGCTGGGTCGTGGTGCATTACAGCGTATAGAACGTCGACACTCGATGCGCCCTCGAAAGGGCGCTTGCCACAGAGCAATTCGTAGAGGACGCAACCGGCGGCGAAAACGTCCACAGGTGGGCCGGCAAGTTCTCCGCGAGCTTGTTCCGGCGCCATATAGTGTGGAGTGCCCATAATCATCCCCGAGGCGGTGAGGAGAGTGGCCGTCTGAAGAGGATCGCCCTCAGCGTGGAGATCCTCACGCGAGGAACGCGCCAGACCAAAATCAAGAAGCTTAACTCCGTGCCGGGTGAGAAAAACATTGGAGGGTTTGAGGTCCCGGTGGACGATGCATTGATGATGGAGAGCGGCGAGGGCTTCGAGGATTTGGCGCTCGATGTTGGCAACCTCGGGCGTAGGGATTGCGTCCCCGGCAATGCGATTCGCCAGCGATTGGCCGTCGAGAAGCTCAAGGACTAGGAAGAGGTCACTGCCGGCTTCGAGGACGTCGAAGACCTGGCAGACTCCGGGATGGCTGACGCGCGCGAGGGAACGAGCTTCACGCCACAGGCGGCTACGCGCTTCCGGATTCGCGGAAGACTGGTGAAGCGTCTTGATCGCCACGGCACGACCGAGGCGTTCATCCCAGCCCTCGTAGACCACACCCATCCCGCCCGCGCCAATCTTTCGGCAGATTTGATAGTGGCCGATTTTTTCTAACATGAGAGTCTCTCGCGGCCATGCTATGCCTGCCTCGAACAACCTGCAATAACCACGACATGGAGGGGGGGCGGCTGGGCTGATCGATCATCAGTGGGCAAATCGAGATAACTGAGGCTTTCCCTCGACCAATGCTTTTACTCCGCCGCGTCCGAGTTTTGACGCGAACGCCCCAGGGACATCGGCTCCTGGCACGCGGGAAATGTGGCAGTAGACAAGTACCCTCGCGGGGAAAGCCATAAGTCTACAGGTTAAACGACCTCCGAGAATTAAGGGCACCACTGGTGTCTCAAAATCTCGGACGTGTCAATTGGCGCCACACGACAAGCATCTAAGAGTTTCCTACCTAGCAGAGCAGTGGAATTTTTCAGATCAATTCATCAGGGATCTGTTCAAGAACGAGCCTGGCGTTTTCAGGATTCTGCGTCCTGAGAAGTCCAACGGCCGCAAAGGTGGCTTCAAGCGCGAGTACGAATCCATGCGGATTCCCGAATCCGTAGCGCGACGAGTCTACGAACGCCTGGTCAGCAAGGCGGCTTAGTCCGCTCCAGCCGCTTCCAGGATTCGTTTGTTTGTCGCGACGTGCGCGTCCTTTAATTCTTCGATGTACGGAAGGTAGTGGCGCTCGACCATCGCCACGGTATCGCCCAACATCTTGGCGACATCCTGGATCAGCGCACCTTTGCGGATGTACCACACGGCGCACGTATCGCGGAGTTGGTGCGGATGCGCTGGGCGCATTCCGAGGTCAGTCTTCACTTCGGTGATCCTAGCACGCTCAAACAAATCCTGAAGTTGTATGCGCCAGAAGGCTTTGTCAGATTCCAACTTGAAGTCAGGACGCCGGAACGGCTGGCTCTCTGGCAGCTTATTCAACAGCGCGACCACACGAGCCGGAAGGACCACGATTGCGCGTTTGCCGGTCTTCTGGCGCTTATAGTCAAGCGTTGCGTTAACAACGGATTTGGTGTCGAACAGTGTCGCATCGACCAGCGCCATCCCCGACCATCGGAGAAGTTCGAGGAATGTTTCCAGCTTGGCATCGTCGTCCTTCTGAACCTGCCCGAGGATCGCAGCGTACTCCGCATCCGTGAACGGCACGGTGCGTGAGCCTTGCTCGATCTCCGGTCGCTTGAGGTGTTTCGCAGGGCTCGCGGGAAGCCAATTCTGAGCTTCGCAGAATTTGAAGAACTGTTTGACCGAACTAACGAACACTGCGGCTGTGGAATCCCCGAAGGTCCACGTCTGCCGCCAGTCATGCAGGTCGGTGGGCGTGATATCTAAGACCGGGGTCTGTGCTCCGAAGTGCTCAATGATCTTCTTCCCGAACAATGCCTGCCGGTTCACCGTACCATCAGCACGGTTGTTCACCCGCAAATCCTCCAAGAATTTCTCCACGGCAACTTCCAGCGGCACCGTCTTCAATTCCTTTTCCATGCGGAGGCGCTTTAGTTCGATCTTCGTTGGATCGAACGAGTCGAGCCATTCGCGGCGAACCTGCTCCGCTTCTTCCCAGACGCGTCGTTTCGTGGATTGCTTCCACTGGCGCTGACCTTCAGGCTTCGAGCCGTCGTACAGCAGCATGGTTTTGACGCACTTACACTTCTGCCAATCGTTCCCCTTATCCTTATCCTTGCAGCGGCAATCCTTGCTGTCATGCCTTACGAAGAGCGTAGCGGTCCTGGTCACAGCGTCCATGGAGCCTCCATGCGGTACCGGAACCAGTATGCCAGAATAATCGCATGGTTGTCAATAAAACTATTAAGTCTATTATCTACAGCACATAATCACAGTAAGAACTCTTCATTCTAAAGGTACTTAAACTCATTCATTTTCATAGTCTTTCGTAAGTGTTCATTTTAAACGAGTTGGCGGGAGTCGAGCGGGTGGACAGACCCTTGAGCGGAGGTCAAACGTCCGGATCGATGGCCATGAATCGCCAGGTTGAAAAATGAATCGAGATTGAAGCTGGAGTCGAGTCGGAATCCTGAAACGAGATTTATTGTACCACATGAAATTCTGCCGTTCCTTCCGCGCCTGCACTATGGTCTCCAGTTCTATCCACCAAGTGAATAAATAACCCGGGACTGAACGGCCCCTGATGGCTAAGTGGTGGGAACGGGACCAAAGTCCCATTGACCGATATCGGCCCGCCGCCTACCTTGGATGAACCGGGAGCCTCGTTGCTCCTGCCATGCCTATGAGTGAATCCGACATTAATGCAGTACCGCCTTCGCTGGACCCGGGCGAGCGAGAACTGGCGGAAGAGCTTTCGCGCATTCAGAAGCGCGATTCGTGGGTGGGGCGTTATTCGATCTTCGTCAGCCTGCTGCTGGTGGGAGCCATCGTCGCGCTGGCGGTTGTGGCGCTGCGCCAAGGGGCCGAACCTTTTTATAAGATCAGGCTCACGGAGGCGATCTTTGGCCTGATCGCTTTGATCGTCTTGTTCAACGTGTATACGATCCGCCAGGAAATTCTGATCAAGCAACTGCGCAGCCAGCTCACCGAGAAACAAGGACAGTTTTACAATCTTCGTAACCTGTCGATGATTGATCCTTTGACAGGCCTGTACAACCGGAGATTTGCGGAACAACGGCTGGCCGCGGAGGTCTCTCGCTCGGAACGCATGGGGCATCCGCTGGCACTAGTGATGCTGGACTTGAAGAATCTCAAGCAGCTGAATGAAAGCAGCACGCGAGAGGTCGGCGACGAGGCGCTGAAGGCGTTCGCCACGCGGCTCAGCAGGGTGATTCGCGGATCCGATTTAGCCGTGCGCCTGGACTCCGACAAATTCATGATCCTTTTGCCGGAATGCACGGCTGATCAGCTGCAACGAGTTCTCGGGCGTCTCAGCCCGTTCGAACTGGATTGGAACGGCGCAAAGATTCCGGTGACGTTCACGGCGGCGTGGAAACAATATGAACTCGGAGAGAGCGCCGAGGAATTTCTCGCGCGCGTGGATCAGGGGCTGGCTGGAGCGAAAAAGGCCGGGAGCAAGGCTCCGTACTTTGAGACGCTGAGTCTCTAATCAGCCGACCCACTTCCTCTATTGGTGACGCGGCGCGCACGCGATTTTTTCCCTTCGAAAAACCTCAAAAAACCTTCCGAACCACCAACACGGTGTACATTGCGCGGTACCGCATTCTAAAATCTGAGCATGATTGCGCTCGGAGAAACCGTCCGAACGCGGCAGGAAGTTCCTCGCTGGCGGATAGGTATGGGAGCAAGTCGTCTGCCAGTTTTTTTGGTATGACGAGCGTTGGGAAAACGGCACTGGAGGGAAAACGGAAGATGGCTCTTCCCAGGGACAAACACTTCATCGCACGGGTAATCGATCGCAAAGAACTGTCCGAAGATCTGTGGCTGGTGCGCGTTGATCCCGGTGGGCCTTTCCAGTTCAAGGCGGGGCAATATGCAACGCTGGGTGTCGATCACGGAGATAAACGGATCGAGCGCGCCTATTCGATCGTGTCCTCGCCGTACGAAGAGGGATTTCTCGAGTTTTTCGTCGAACTGGTGCCGCAGGGCGAGCTGACCCCGCACCTTTACAAGCTGCACAAGGGTGACACGTTGTTTTGCCGCAAAATCGCGAAAGGCCGCTTTACCCTCGATTTGCGCAGCGGCCGGACCAATCATTTGTTGCTGGCGACGGTCACCGGCATTGCGCCGTTTGTCAGCTACGTGCGGACCTTGTACCAGGATTGGAAATCGCGTAACAGCGCGATGCCGGGAGAACACAAATTGTTCTGCCTTCAGGGCGGCAGCCGCTCGTGGGAGTTCGGCTATCGCGAGGAACTCGAGCGCGTTGCTTCCGAGGTGCCATGGTTTAAGTACGTCGCGACCATCAGCCGCCCTTGGGAAGATGCCTCCTGGAAGGGCGAGACCGGCCGCGTCGATGACCTGATCCGCAAGTATACGGATGAATGGAATCTACGGCCCGAGAACACCACCGGATATCTCTGCGGCCACCCCAGCATGTGCGAAAACGGCCAGGGGATTCTGGCACGCGCGGGATGGCCGAAGGGTTCGACGTTTGAAGAGGTCTATTTCATTCCGGGGAAAGAAGCCACCGAGTAGCGGTCGATCAGAATAAGCGGTGCGGCACGGGATTGCTCGAACAGGTGCCTTGCGGCCAGCACTGTGCCGGGGTTGACGCCGGGCGAGCCCTTTGAGGCTCAGGGTCAACAAGCCCCGCCCCTACGAAACAAAGCGCGGCCTGGCGGCGCGAAGTAGCAGGCGCGGCGTAGCGGGATGGACCTGCGGCGCCGCGGATGTAACGGCGCTGACAATCGCGACGTCAACCAACGTGGGCCATCAATCGGTGTACAATGCCGCGCGGTCCGGCCAACCGCGAGATTTCTGAATTCGTTTTTTAGAAGCTGTCGGAGGATTCTCCATGATTGTTGGCGTTCCGCGCGAAAGCTTTCCAGGGGAGCGGCGCGTTGCGCTCGTCCCCGCGGTGATCCCCAGTCTCGCCAAGGCAGGGATCGAAGTCGCTGTCGAAGCAGGCGCGGGCGTCGAAGCGGGTTATACCGATGCCGAGTACGTTGCAAAAGGCGCCAAGATTCTCCTGCGGCGCGCCGAGGTCTTTAGCGCCGCCGACATCATTACGCAGGTCCTTTGCTATGGATCAAACGACAGGACGGGCGAAGCAGACCTTCCGCTATTCCGTCGCGATCAGGTTTTAGTGGGTTTCCTCCGACCACTCGGCTCCTTACGCACTGTTCAAGACATAGCCGCCAAGGGGGTCACATCTCTTTCGATCGAGCTGATGCCGCGGACCACGCGAGCACAAAGTATGGACGCGCTCTCTTCGATGGCCACGATCTCCGGCTACAAGGCGGTCTTGATCGCTGCGGACACGCTCCCTAAGATGTTTCCGATGCTCACCACCGCGGCGGGCACCATCACCCCGGCGCGCGTTCTGATTATCGGCTGCGGGGTCGCCGGACTGCAGGCCATCGCCACGGCGCGCCGCCTCGGCGCTGTCGTCTCCGCTTACGATTTGCGCCCCGCCGTGAAAGAACAAGTGCAGAGCCTCGGCGCTCGCTTCGTTGAGTTGGACATCCAAGCGAAGGACGCACAAGACGCTCGCGGCTATGCCACCCAGCAGGACGAAGCGTTCTACCGGCGCCAGCGGGAACTCCTCGGAAAAGTGATCGCCGAAAATGACGTGGTGATCACCGCCGCAGTCGTTCCCGGCAAGAAATCTCCTATCCTCGTGACCAAAGAAATGGCCGAGGGCATGGCTCAGGGCTCCGTGCTTGTCGATCTTGCTGCCGAGCGCGGGGGAAATTGCGAGCTGACCCAGTCCGGAGAAAAAATAGTCCACAACGGCGTGACCATCATCGGCTGGTTTAACCTCGCCAGCACCGTGCCCTACCACGCGAGCCAGATGTATGCGAAGAACCTTGCCACCTTCCTTCAACTGCTCGTAAAAGAAGGAAAACTGCAAATCAACACCAAGGACGACATTATCCGCGAGACCTTGCTAACCCAGGGCGGTGAAATCGTGAACACCAGGCTGCGCGAAAGTTTCTCTCTGCCGCCTTTGGTGACGAAGGAGGGGGCATAAACATGAAGCTGGACCTGCTCACCGGCATTTACGTTTTTATGCTGGCGGCCTTCATTGGATTTGAAGTGATCCGGCGCGTGTCGCCGTTGCTGCATACGCCGTTGATGTCCCTTACGAACGCGCTGGATGCCATCGCCGTGGTGGGCGCGATCATCCTGGCGGGTGAACACAAGAGCAACCTCGCAGCCATCCTCGGCACCATCGCGATTGTCGCCGCCACCAGCAACGTTGTGGGTGGCTTCATCATTACCGACCGCATGCTGAAGATGTTCAAATCCAGCGGGCCCAAAAAATAATGGACAACTTTCTGGGCACCGACACGCTCATCGAAATCACCTACCTGATTGCCACCGCACTGTTCATTTTGTCCCTGAAATGGCTGAGTTCCCCAGCCACTGCGCGCCGCGGCGTGTTCGCCGGCGAAGCGGGCATGGCACTGGCGGTCGGCGGCACTCTTTTGCACCGCGGCATCGTCGACTACAAACTCATTGCTATCGGGCTGGTCGTCGGGACGATCATCGGCATACCGCTCGGCAGAGTGCAGATGACCGCGGTGCCACAGCGAACCGCATTGAGCCACGCGTTCGGTGCTTTGTGCGTGACGCTGGTGGGCACCGCCGAATTTTATTTGCGCGCGCCCCATATCGAGCCGTTCATGATGGCGGTGCTGGCGATGGAGGTCATCCTCGGTTCGCTGACATTTACCGGGAGTTTGATGGCTGCGGGAAAACTTCAGGAAGTGCTGCCGCAGCGGCCCATCACGTATAAAGGACAGAATTTCGTTAATTTGGCGATGCTGGGGCTCGCCTTGGCGATTGCCGTGATTCTGGTGATTCACCCGGAACAGACACGACTCTTCCCTGCGATGATTCTTATTCCGCTGGTGTTTGGCGTGATGCTGGTGATCCCCATCGGCGGCGCCGACATGCCAACGGTGATCTCGCTGTTGAATTCGTATGCCGGACTTTCCGCCGCGGCCATGGGCTTTGTGCTGAACAGCAAGCTGCTGATTATCGCCGGGGCGCTGGATGGCTCATCGGGTTTCATCCTTTCCGTGATCATGTCGAAGGCCATGAACCGTTCGTTCACGAATGTACTGTTTGGCGGATTCGGACAAATCCAGGTGGCGGCCACCGGCGCGAAGGAAGCGCCGCCGGTGCGCAGCGCAACGCCCGAGGAGGCTGCGGGTATTCTGGCCTCGGCAAGTAAAGTGGTCATCGTTCCCGGTTACGGAATGGCTGTGGCGCAGGCGCAACATAAGGTGCGCGAACTTTACGATTCGCTGACCAAGCGCGGCGTTGACGTAACCTTCGGCATTCATCCGGTGGCAGGGCGCATGCCAGGCCACATGAACGTGCTGTTGGCCGAAGCCGATATTCCTTACGACAAATTGCTGGAGATGGACCAGGTCAATGGAGATCTGCCGCAGACCGATGTGGCGCTGATCATCGGCGCGAACGATGTGACCAACCCCGCCGCACGCACCGATCCGGGGAGTCCCATCTACGGCATGCCCATTCTGGATGTGGATAAGGCGCGCACGGTGATGGTCATCAAACGCAGCATGGCGGCGGGCTTCGCGGGAATCGACAACCCGCTCTACTATCTCGACAAGACCCTGATGCTGTTCGGCGACGCTAAGAACTTTGTTGGCTCGATCGTGCGAGAACTAACTGGCGGCAGCCACGGGGAATAACGCTAGCCCTGCCCTGGGTTCTTACCTACAATTGTTAAGGCAGCTTCCATACAACATTTGCGGTATGGAGGCGCAGCTTGGGACGCGCTTTAATCGTAACTCGTGGTGTTGTGTTTCGCTCCCTCCCGCGTAACCGCTCACGAAAAACTCTAAATCACTGGAACGGCCATCGTGTACACGGGCCTCGATTCTGCAAGTTCCGAAGTTGCTCTGGCTTACCTGCCGGAGGAACGGGAAACAGATGTAGACTGCCGA
The DNA here is from genome assembly GCA_963832615.1 of uncultured Acidobacteriota bacterium. Lineage (GTDB taxonomy): Bacteria > Acidobacteriota > Terriglobia > Acidiferrales > UBA7541 > Acidiferrum. Next base: position 29,671 of record CAWHVA010000021.1, on the reverse strand, counting down.
AACCCGGCTGCCACGTCGCGAGAGAACCTGCTCGACCGGGCGATTACCTGGTGGGTGGGTCTGGGCCTGATGCTTGGCGCCCTGCTCGTGCCGCTCCTGGTCACCGAGGTGCCGCCACTCACTGATTATCCAAATCATCTGGCGCGTTGCTACTTGCTCGCTTTTGGGGGTTCCGATCCCGCACTGCGCCAGATGTTCTCCGCGCACTGGCAGATCATACCCAACATTGGTGTGGACCTGCTGCTACCTAAGCTGATGCATGTATTTCCGCCTCTCGTGGCAGGACGCATCATGCTCGCATGGTGCCTGCTGGTGCCCACCACCGGCGCGATTGCCTTGAGCCGAGCGTACTTCAAGCGGCGGTCGCTATGGCAAATCGCCACAGGTTTCGCGGCATTCAACGTGCTGTTCTTGATGGGGTTCATGAACTTTGAGCTAGCGATTGGAATTGCAATGTGGGGAGCGGCGGCGTGGATTCGATACCGGGAACAAAATGCAGCGGCGGCGGTAGCTTCGGCCATTATTCTCGCGCCCGTGGTGTTCTTTTTTCATTTGTTTGGATTCTGCTTTTACGCAGTTCTGGTCGGCTCGTACGAATTCTTCGTCCTTCTGGAGACAGGCCTGCGAACCCGGGCCGCCATCCGCTACGCAGCGAAGCGGGCTGCGATGTTCGGCTTGGCTATGGTTATTCCCGTGATTCTTTACAGTGCTTCACCACTCGAAAGGATGAGTTTCTCGCCGACCTGGGTCTCCCTCCCGAAGAAGTTGTACCTCGCGTTTGACTCCGTGCTGGAATATTCGTCTCTGTTCGATTTGCTGATCGTTGCGTCGTTGCTGGCGTTTTTGATTTTTTGCGTTCTCAACGGCCGGGCTCGTATTTCCAAGGCTGCACTGATTTGCAGCACTGCGCTGCTGTGCGTTTACCTGGTAACCCCGGTATCGTTCAAGGGCGTCTACTTCGTAGATACCCGTTTGCCGATCATGCTGGGCTTCATGGTGTTTGCGGGCTTCATGCCCAGAGGCCTCAACTTCCGCGAGCGCACCGCGGCGGTGGCCTTCTTTGTGATCCTGTTTGTGGCTCGAGTAGCATTGATCACCAACGTTTGGGTGGACTCGCAGCGCGATCTTGCCGATCTCCGTCAAACAATCGCGTCGGTGGCCCCTGGGAGTCGCGTGTTAGCTGCGGACGTGAACTATGGCGACAACCCGAGTTGGTATGTGAACATGCCGGCGAGCCGGCGCTTGCCGGAAGTGGCTGCCACGTACTGGCATCTGGCGTCCTTTGTGCTCCTGGACCGCCACGCCTTCTGGCCCAATATTTTCGCGGAGGAATCGCAACAGCCCATTTCCATCACCCAGCCCTATCGCGAACTGGAGGCGGTCCGTAGCCCGCCGCTCAATTACATGGACCTCACCGTGAGCCACGTGCCTCAGGCCGAGTTGGAGCACTTTCCCTACCTCGCCGATTGGAAAGAGAAATTCGACTATGTGTTGGTGCTCAACGCCGAGGGAGCGCCAAACCTAGATCACTTCCTGCCAAACCAGCTGCAACTTGTGGACCGCCAGGGAATTGCGGCGCTGTTCAGAGTTAGGAAGTAAACTCCACAAGGAAAGTACACGCCTTCGACTCGAAGATATGGCTGCCGCGGTCTTCCGAGATTGTTGATGCGCTTGGAGAAATGGCGGGACCGCAGCAGATGTCGCCGACTGCTACGCGCTGCCCTTGCTATCCGCGGCTGGCTTTTCCCCTGGCCCGGGCATGGGGGATGAGGGACCATCGAAGCGACGGCGAATCGTCCGCGCCACGGAACCGATGCTGAGTTTGCGCGGGCGATCGTCCCAGCCCGGCCGAGGTTCCGTAATGCCCTGCTCTCGAATAAAGTCCAACGCGAAGGAAATACTGGCGAAAATCAATAGCAAATTAACCAACGAATCCGCGGTCAAATGAAAGGCGTGCTCGAAGATCCAGGTCAACAGCAAAATCATTCCGACAATTACGAGCATTGGAGCTTCCAATCACTCCCGATCCTGACGCCGGCACATTCTCGGCGCGCCGAAATTTTGGTCGCGAGAACTCTCAGTGCTTCGCCATGCCGCGGGAGAAATTCTCCGTCGAGCCGGGAACGTCTCTAGCTCTGTATCGCTATTCTCAATGCTACGGCGGATGTAAACCATAGATGAGAGGTACTGATTTTAGCGGGCTTGCTGTGGCGGTACGAATAGTACCAATCCGCTAAACACTCGTGGTACCTACTGACTAGAACCGGACCGAACGACAGAAGGCGGTGAGTCGATTTCTGTTAGAAGTGTAGCAGGTCCGCAAGCGATTCGGTCGGCTTCCGGATCTCCTGTGATCAAGACTGCATTTGCTGCTGGCGCAAATGCGAGACGACTAGTTTGATCTCGTCATACGTGACTTGTTCAGGCAAGGCCTCTTTGAGCGGCTTGAGGCGTTCCAGGCCCAAGCTTTTGCAGGCTTGCTCGATCTTTTCCGCATGGTCGCCGGGAATCCAGCCGGGCTCGAAGCCGACCTCTCCTCTTTCCACCATGGCCGCGACCATGGAGGCGACGGTGCTAAGTTGTCTGCCGCGGATCTGCGCGATCTCTTCGAGAGTGCGGCCCTCCGCCAGCAATCTGAGCGTTTCGCCTGCGGGATCGGACGTCTGACCGGGCGCTTCCGTGGCGCGAGCGCCGTAGCGAAATCGACGGAGCGCATCCAGGATGTCCTGACCGTACAACTCCGTCTTGCGCTCGCCAAAACCTGGCACGCGTCTTAATTCGGATAGAGAGCCGGGCTTAACGCGACACAATTCCACAAGAGACGTGTCATGCATGATGATGAAGGCGGCGATGCCCCGCTCTCTGGCTGTTGTTCGCCGCCATTCGCGAAGATATTCCTGCAGATCGCGGTCGGCGTCGGGTATTGGGCTGTCGGTTCTGGGCGAAACAGCGATTTTGAGGGTGCCATTGGAGCTCGCCGCCGCTGCTGCTGCAATGCGACGCTTTTGCTTTTGGGCTCGCACCGGCTCAGCAAGCCAGGGAGGTGTCGCTCCGCACACATCGCACGCGCCGCACGATTTCCATTTCGTGGTTTCGCCGAAGTGCGAGCAAATCTGACTGTGTCGGCAGTCTTGCGATTCGACGAAGCGCCGGACCACGTGATAGCGCTGCCAAGCGCGTTCTTTCTCGGCCGAATCGGTGATCTGACCAATGAAATACGCAAGTAAGCCCACGTCTTTTTTCCGCCAAAGCAGGAGGCAGTCCGCTGGAAGTCCGTCCCGGCCCGCGCGACCCGCTTCCTGGTAGTACTGCTCGACCGACTTAGGCAACGACAGGTGGATCACAGCGCGCACCGCAGCTTTGTTGATGCCCAATCCAAACGCAATCGTCCCCACCAGGACACGGACTTCATCGGACATCCAGCGTTCTTGATTGCGCCTGCGCGCGTCGCTGTCCATTTGCCCGTGGTAGGCGATGGCGGGAATTCCTTGCCCTTCGAGGAAGTCCACGGTCTCTTCCACGCGGTTGATCGTCGGTGCGTAGACGATTACATTGCTGTCCCCGTAGTTTCGAAGAGCCCGCAGTAGCAACTCCGACTGCGTATGCGCTTCGCATTCCTTGACGATGTAGCGGAGGTTCGGGCGATGAAAGCTGGCGATGTATTTGTCGGGTTCGCGCAAGCGCAATTGATCGATGATGTCGTGGCGGACCTGCCGGGTGGCGCTGGCGGTGAAAGCGGCGATAGGCCTGTCGGGAAAGTGGGTGCGCAGCGAGCTTAGCTGGCGATACTCCGGACGAAACTCGTGGCCCCATTCGGAGATGCAATGGGCCTCATCAATGGCGAACAGGGAGATAGGAACGCGTTTGAGCCAGTCCACGGAGTCGGTGCGGGCCAGCCGTTCAGGAGAGAGGTACAGCAGCCGGAATTCCCCGGCCAAGGCCTGGCGCACAATTTTCGTCTGCTGGTCCGGCGCCATCGAGCTATTAAGTACAGCCGCTGCGATTCCCATCTGCGTGAGTTGTGCCATCTGGTCCTGCATCAAGGCGATAAGAGGAGAAACAACCACGACGGTTTGCCCGCTCAACATCGCAGCGGGCAGTTGATAGCACAGTGATTTGCCCCCGCCAGTCGGCATCACCACGCAGGCATCGCGGCCCTCTAGAAGGCTGGCGACGATACGCTCCTGTAAGGGACGGAATGACTCGTAACCCCAGTAACGCTGTAAGGCGGCGTAAATCTCGTCTCGTGATGGCATTGGGCTAGTTTACCTAGTTTATAACTACGAATCGACAGCGGATCCTGGGCGAGAATCCGGAGGCGCGAACGCGGTGCACCTTTTGTCCTAACTTCCGGTGGCTTCGCATGCTGTATTCTACGCGAGCGCTCCTTCGAATTGTCACGCAGTGCTCTGGCGGGACTGCGGACATACCCCTTGACATCGTGGACGTAAGGAAGTATCCAGCATCCGCAACTTTGGGTCTTTTTTGGGAGCCCCGGATGAGCACAGTGGCAATGTCCTGATCCAACCCCACTGCATCCCAGACAATCCGCGCAATCCGCATTGACATTTCTGCTTTCGGGAGGACAGCCGTGACCTGGACGCAAGTCTATGACCCGCTAGGACATTGGTGGCTTTCGACGCTAGTGGCGGCTATACCCGTGCTGGTGCTACTCGGGGCGCTGGGACTGTTGCGCATCAAGGCGCACTACGCGGCGTTGCTTGGGCTGGCGGCTTCTTTGTTGATTGCGGTTGGCGTGTTTGGGATGCCCGCGAAAATGGGCGTCATCGCCGGGATCTACGGCATGTTGTACGGTTTGTTCCCCATCGGCTGGATCATCCTGAATGTCATCTTCCTGTATGACCTGAACTGCGAGGCCGGACGGTTCAAGATCTTGCAGGACAGTTTGATGGGCATCACCCAGGACCGTCGCCTCCAGCTTGTGCTGATTGCTTTTGCCTTCGGCGCATTTTTCGAAGGCGCGGCTGGATTTGGAACACCGGTGGCCGTAACCGCGGCGATCCTGATTGGCTTGGGCTTCAAACCACTGCAGGCCTCGGGGCTCTCGCTGATTGCCAACACCGCCCCCGTGGCTTACGGAGCCATTGGGACCCCGCTGATCGCGTTGGCGGGCGTCAGCGGACTGAATCTGCTGCAACTCAGTGGGATGGCCGGCCGGATACTGCCGTTCTTTTCCGTGCTGGTACCCTTCTGGCTGATCTGGACCTTCGCCGGGTTCAACGGAATGCTGGAAGTCTGGCCGGCAGTCTTGGTGGCTGGCGTGTTTTTCGCGATCCCCCAATTTTTGGTTTCGAACTTTCACGGCCCGTGGCTGGTGGATGTCACCGCCTCAGTTTGTTCGATGGCGGCGGTCACGATACTGCTCCTCGTATGGCACCCGAAGAGAATCTGGGGTCTGGAAGGACACGAAGCCGACCGCGCCGCCAGAGGAACGCACGGACATCGCACCGGCGAAGTCGTAAAGGCGTGGATTCCATGGGCCGTCTTAAGCGTGCTGGTGTTCGCATGGGGACTTCCCTCGGTTAAGGCCTTCCTCGATAAAATTTCCATCTTCAGAATTCCCGTCGCGGGACTCCACAATCTGATCCTGCGCATGCCCCCAGTCGTTGCGAAGCCCACACCGGAGCCGGCGATCTTCCAGTTAAACTGGATCTCCGCTTCGGGAACCGCCATCCTCATCGCGGCCATTATTTCCGGCTTTCTCATGGGTTTCGGCCCTTTGCAGCTTTTGCGACAGTACGGCAAGACCTTATACAAGGTTCGGTTCTCGCTGCTCACCATTTCCGCCATGATGTCCATTGGATTCATGACGCGCTATTCGGGGCTGGATGCCACGATGGGCTTAGCGTTCGCGCGCACGGGAATGCTTTATCCCTTCTTTGGCACGCTGTTGGGCTGGCTGGGTGTGGCCCTCACCGGGTCGGACACCTCTTCGAACGTGCTCTTTGGCAGCTTGCAGAAAATATCCGCCACCCAGGTTGGAGTTTCACCCATTCTGATGTGCGCAGCCAATAGTTGCGGCGGCGTGATGGGCAAGATGATCGACGCGCAGAGCATCGTCGTAGCCAGCACCGCCACGGAATGGTATGGCCACGAAGGGGACATTTTGCGCTACGTCTTCCTGCACAGCATCGCACTCGCCTCGCTGGTGGGTGTCCTGGTGTTCCTGCAGGCTTACGTTTTCCCGTTTACGAAAATGGTCATCCATTAACCGTCGCACCTTGCGCGTTGCCGATTGACCTTTGCGTTCCCGCGGTTTGACCTTGCCGAACCGATGGGGCAAGCTTCTCTTTCTCCTCGCTGGTAGCGTGAGGAGCAGCCGCCCAGCCCGGAAAGGTCAGCGTGGACGCTCGCATCGTTCGAGAATTGCGCGCAATTGTCGGTCCGCGCGGCCTGATTACTTCCGCCGAAGAACTTCATACCTATGAATGCGATGCGTTGACGAATTTTCGCGTCATGCCACTTGGCGTGTTGCTCCCCGAATCCACAGAGCAAGTCCAATCGATCCTCCGCGTCTGCCATCGTGAACGCATTCCATTTGTCGCGCGCGGCTCCGGAACCGGCTTGAGCGGCGGCGCACTTCCCGTCGACAACGGCATCGTCATCAGCCTGACGCGCATGAACCGCATCCTCGAAATCGACCTGCCCAACGCGCGCGTGGTCGCCGAACCCGGAGTCGTCAACCTCGATATCACCGGCCGCGTAGCGCCGCAGGAATATTTCTACGCACCCGACCCCTCATCGCAGTCGGTGTGCAGCATCGGCGGCAACGTCGCGGAAAATTCCGGCGGCGCCCATTGCTTGAAATACGGATTCACCACGACTCATGTTCTCGGACTGGAAGTCGTGCTGCCCGATGGAACGCTTGTACATCTTGGCGGGAAGGCCATGGACGCGCCGGGCTACGATCTCGCCGGAGTTTTCGTCGGCTCCGAAGGCACGCTGGGAATCGCCACAAAGGTGATCCTGCGCATCGTGAAGCGTCCAGAGTGCGTGCAGACGCTCCTCGCGGCATTCCCCTCCACCAACGAAGCCGGCGCAGCGGTCAGTGACATCATCGCCGCGGGCATGCTCCCCGCCGCGATCGAAATGATGGACAATCTGGCGATCCAGGCCGCCGAGGCCGCGGTGCACGCAAATTATCCCGACTGTGGCGCGCTTCTGCTGGTGGAACTCGATGGCCCGGTCGCCGAAGTCCAATACTTGATGACGCACGTCAACGATATTTGCCGCAAGAATGGCGCGTGGGAGATTCGCGTAGCGCAATCCGAAGCCGAGCGCGCCCTCGTCTGGAAGGGTCGAAAGGCGGCCTTCGCTGCGATGGGCCGAATCTCGCCCAACTACATCGTGCAGGACGGCGTCATCCCCCGCACCGCGCTTCCCCAGGTGATGACCGAAATCGATCGCCTCAGCAAAGAAGCCGGCGTGCGGGTGGCCAACGTGTTCCACGCGGGCGACGGCAATTTGCACCCACTGGTACTTTACGATCGGCGCATCGCCGGACAAGAAGAAGCGGCCGAAGCGCTTTCCTATAAGATTCTCGAGATTTGCATCGCCGCCGGGGGATCGATCACCGGCGAACACGGCGTCGGCGAAGACAAGAAAAGGGCTATGTCCAAAATGTTCAGCGAACCCGACCTGCAAACCATGCAACGTGTCCGCTGCGCTTTCGATCCCCTGCAACTCTCAAATCCCACCAAGCTGTTTCCTACTCCACGCTTGTGCGGAGAGAAACCCGGCAAGTACGTAGCGCATCCGCTTGAGACCACCGGTATCGCGGAGCGCTTCTGACGATGGACGCCGGCGTCTCTTCTAAGCTTAGTCGGGTCGAAGCGTTCGAAAACTCCGCTCGCCTCCTCGTCTCGGCGGAACACCTGCGACCTGCGACCGCCGCCGACGCGGTCGCGGGTGTCCAACCAGGACTAATCGTCGAACCCGGCGATGAGCACGACATTGCCAAAGTATTAAAGCTCGCGAACGATGCAGGCCTGGCGGTAATTCCCCGTGGCGGCGGCACAAAGCTCGCGTGGGGCAATCCGCCGCAAAACGCCGACGTCCTTCTGTCGACCGCTCGCGTCAACCGCGTGCTCGAACACGCCTGGTCCGATCTCACCGTGACCGTCGAAGCTGGCTGCACGATAATGCAATTGCAGGAAACTCTCGCTCAACACGGACAGCGCCTTGCCCTCGATCCTCTATGGCCCAGCCGCGCTACCGTAGGCGGCGTCCTTGCCACGAATGACAGCGGTGCACTGCGGCTCCGCTTCGGTTCACTACGCGACTTGATCATCGGTGTGACCCTCGCTCTGCCCGACGGTACGCTGGCCAAGAGCGGCGGCAGAGTAGTCAAAAACGTTGCCGGCTACGATCTCCCAAAACTCACAACCGGTGCGCTCGGCACACTCGGAATCATCACCAGCGCCACTTTCCGGCTACATCCGTTACCTCAAGAAGCCTGCACGATCTCTTGTCTGACGCGTGACGCCCGCGAAGCGCAACGCCTCGTGCTCGCAATTCAGAACTCCAAGCTTGCGCACTCCGCTTTGCAGATTCGTTTTGTCGAATCCATGCAGCCTCAGATCGATGCCTTGTTCGAGGCCACGCAAGCCGGCCTCACCGCCCAGGTCGAGCAACTGAAATTGATTCTCGCTCCAAACGCTGTTATCAATCCCGGACCGGCGGTATGGAACGCCCGGCAGGAACTCTATTCCGCCGCTAAAGACAACGAAGCGGGCTCCGCGCTCGCGAAGATTTCCGTTCTTCCAGCGCAGATTGCGGAAGCGTTCGAAATGCTCTCTGCTCTTGCGGCAAATCGAGCTCGCTGCAATGCCGTAATGCAAGCGACTGGCATTGGCTCGGTACATCTCGAAGCAACGCCAGCGGCCCTCGCCGACGTTCTAAAAACGCTGCGCACCAAATTCGAAGCGATGGGCGGATCCGCGATGATCGCTCACCGGCCGTCCGCCATGCCCGCGCCCGACGCCTGGGGCAATCCCGGCGATGCGCTCCCGCTCATGCGCGCTGTAAAGCAGCAATTCGATCCCAAATCCACGTTGAACCCAGGCCGCTTCGTCGGTGGCCTCTGATGGCGGATCCCAAAACGATTCCGCCCGCCGCCAGCGCCTTCGACGCCCATCACCCGCCATCGAGAGAAATCATCGATCAGTGCGTCCACTGCGGATTCTGTCTCCCGGTCTGCCCAACCTACGTGCTCTGGAACGAGGAAATGGACTCGCCTCGTGGCCGCATCTATCTGATGAAACTCGCGGCTGACGGCAAGTCCGACATGAGCCCGCATTGGGTCAGCCATTTCGACTCCTGCCTCGGCTGCATGGCGTGTATGACGGCATGTCCTTCGGGCGTCGACTACGGCAAGCTAATCGAAGCCACGCGCGCGCAAATCGAACGCAATCACCACCGCTCCATTGTCGAGAAACTCTACCGGCGTTTCATCTTCAGCGCGTTCACCAGACCGGATCGACTCCGAATGCTACGGCTTCCATTGCTCGCCTATCAGAATTCCGGCGTGCAAGCTTTGTTGCGCCGTACTGGCATCTTGAATTTTCTTCCGAAAAAAGTGCGTGCGATGGAAGCGCTGATGCCACAACTAGGCGCCAGCGAATTCATCCCGAGCGTCACTCCAGCCCAAAGCTCCCAGCGGCGTCGCGTCGGTCTGCTTCTCGGCTGTGTCCAGCGCGAATTCTTTCCTCAAGTAAACGCAGCAACCGTTCGGGTGCTCGCGGCCGAAGGCTGCGAAGTCGTCGCGCCGCAAGATCAACCCTGCTGCGGCGCACTCCTCGTTCACGCCGGCGAAGAAGCCTCCGCCGTTGTGCTGGCGCGCAAAACCATCGACGCCTTCGAAAGCGCAACCGTAGACACGATCATCACCAACGCCGCCGGATGCGGCTCCAACGTGAAGGAGTACGGTCATCTCCTGCGCGACGACCCCCAGTATGCCGCCCGCGCAAAGGCATTCTCCTCAAAATGTAAAGACGTGACGGAATTCCTGGCGGGACTCAAGCCGCGCGCGCAAAGACACCCGTTGAAATTGCGCGTCGCCTATCACGACGCATGCCACCTGCAACACGCGCAGGGTATACGCCTGCAACCACGATCACTTCTGACAAATATTCCTGGAATCGAATTGGTGGAAATTCCTGAGTCGGCGGTTTGCTGCGGTTCCGCCGGCATCTACAACCTCGTGCAGCCGGATGCGGCAAACGCTTTGGGCGATCGAAAAGCGCAACTCATCGCGCCACTGAATGTGGACGTCATCGCCACCGGAAATCCCGGCTGTCTGCTGCAGCTTCAATCCGCGCTGGCAAGGAGCGGCCGAAAAATTCCCGTCGTGCACACCATTCAACTGTTGGATTCGTCTCTCCGCGCCCGCTTCACCGATTCCAGGTCCGATTCGAGTTCCTTGTCTTCTTCTTCCACTTTCGCGGCGGAAGGCTCCTGAACCCCCAGCAACGACGCCAAAAGCTCGATCGGGTGCAACACCGTGCGATCGAACCCTGCGTGCAGTTGCTCCGTGCACGAAGTTCCGCTCGCGATGAGCTGCCGCGCTCCGCCGCGGTCCTGCTGCACGACCTGGCCGAAAAGGTCCGCTCCGACAGCCATGCTCAGCTCGTAAAAATCCTTCTTGTATCCAAAGCTCCCGGCCATCCCGCAGCACTCCACATTCGACGTTGCCACGTCAAAGCCAATTTCACGCAGCAGAGTCTCGGTGGGCTCGGCGCAACCAATCGTCTTTTGCTGGCAATGCGCGTGAAAGAAAAGCCGGTGGCCCACCTTCGATTTCGAAATGTCAAAAAATTCCTGCGGATTGCGACCAGACTTTGCCAGCATCAAGGCCACATACTCGACAGGATCAAAAGCCCGCGACCGAAACCTCTCGAATCTCTCCTTACTATCCAGCAGATGCGATAAGTCTCGCCGGAACATCGAAAGTGAACTGGGCTCGACCACCACAATGTCGCGGCCATCGCTGACATATCGATCCAGTTCCATCGTCGCGCGGCGCGCGTGCTGTTTCGCGGTGGCAATCATTCCCTGCGACAACGCCGCCCGCCCCTCCGGCACCGACTCGCTCACCACCACGTCGGCCCTGAGCGCCCGCAAAACCTCAATCGTCGCCAACCCACGCTTCGCCATGCCATAGTTCGTAAAGACGTCGGCGAAGAGCACCACCTTCGTCTCCCGCCCTTTGCTCGAAGGAGCCTCTAAGCGCCGGGCCGCTTGCACCAGTGTCTGCTTCGGAAACGGCGGCAGCGCACGCCGACGGTCCAATCCTACCCACCGCTCCATCAACCTGCGTGCCGGACTCACCTTTTCTTCTTCCTCCGCATCGGCACCCGGCTCCGCAATTTTCCCGCCACCACCCAGCGCGTTCGAAATCGAAGCAAATCGTGTCCCCCAGCTCGCAAAGTAGTGGTAGTTCCCGAAAAACATCTTCGAGACGGGCGCGCTCCGGTCGTCTTGCGCAGCCCCGGTAACCGAACCGAGCGCGTTGCCGAGCGCAGACCGCTCCTCCGTCTGGTTCAACCGCTCGCCAAGATTTACGTTTAGCCATGGTATATCGATGCGCACGGGGCACTGACTCACGCATCGTGTGCAACCCGTGCACAACTCCGAAAATCGCGCGTTCTCTAGCTTGCTCGTGCCCGCTTCCCACGATCCCCCGATGCCGCCCGAATACGTCTCGCCGCCGAACGCATGCCCTCCGACCGTTTGAAAATTCGCGCACGAATTCAAGCAAGCCCCGCAGCGAATGCAATAGAGCGTTTCCTTGAACACGGGATCATCGCGCATGCGCATCCGCCCGTTATCGATCAGCACCAGATGAAACTCGCGCGGCTTGAGTGGTTTGCCCGGAAGAGCGAACGCCGGATCGGTCAGCGGTGGACTCAGAAAACTCGTATAGACCGACATTTTCTGGCCGACGGCACTGGCCGACAGCAGATCCAGAAACGGCGCCATCTCCTGCCGCGTCGGTATTATTTTTTCAATGCCCGCGATCGCGATGTGTACTGGCGGCAAAAAACTCGCCAGCCGGATATTGCCCTCGCTCTCGACCAGCATCAGCGTGCCGGTATCCGCTGCGATCAAGTTCGCGCCGGTCACGCCGACGTCGGCGTACAGGAACTTATCGCGCAGCCGTTCGCGCGCGAACCGTGTCAACGCCTCTCCGGTATCCAGTGGAAGATCGGTTTTAAATTTGCGCTTGAATAGCGCCGTAATGCGCTCGCGGCTGTAGTGCAGCGCGGGCGCCAGGAAGTGCGACGGCTGCTCATCCGCCAGTTGCAGGATAAACTCCGCGAGATCGCTCTCGGCCACTTCGATCCCATCCGCCTCCAAAATGTGGTTGAGGCGAATCTCCTCGGACGTAATGCTCTTGCCTTTCACAACGAGCTTCGCGGCCCGCCAGTGGCACACATCCAGAATGTAGCGGCAAGCATCCTCCGCCGTATTAGCGACGAAAACATGCCCACCGTGCCCGCGAACGGAGCTCTTGAGGATCTGCACCAACTCCGGGAGGTTGGCGATGGATTTTTCTTTAATCCGGCGTGTCTGATCCTTCAGCGCATCGTAGTCCGGGAGCTCCGCGACTGCGCGATAGCGGCCCTGATTGAAGTGTTGCGTATTGATTCGAACCGCGGGGCTCTCGATGTCCAAGGCCATGCGAATCGCTCGGAGCAAATGGTCCTTGTCGCTCTTATTGGCCACATCGCGTGGCAAATCAACCTTCAAGCCCTTCGCCGCCTGTTTCGGTTCGGTTTCCGCCATGCCTCACTCTAGCAAAAGAACCAGCAGACGATGCGGCCCGTGCACCCCATGCACTAGCGGCCCCATGTCCGCCGTCGCGCTCGGACCGGTAATGAACACCAGATTGCGCTTCAATCCTTCGCCCTTCAGACAATCCGGATCGAACAGATCTCGCGGCCGCGCCACGATGCGCTCCCTGGCGAGCAAAACAATATTCAGCGGCATGAGCAAACTCGTCGCCGACACCAGCGGGCGCCCCAGTGCCACGCAAACCGACCCGGTACTTGCCACTCCGGCAAATGCTTCGGTCACGCCGGCGTCGGCCGTCGCCAACTGATCGTCATCCGGACGCGCGATCACGCCTGCCAAGCCGCGCAGTCCGGCGACCAGCGTATCCCCAAGGAATTCCGGTTCGCTCACCACAATGCCGCGCGCTTTATGTGCCGCCAACCCCACAGCTTTGCGCAACGCCAGCGGCGTCCGCTCGCATCGCCACACCATGGCAGCAGCTTCCATTGCATTCTCTTCAAATGTCGCGGCGAGATCGACCATGTCGGTTAGCGGTGAATATTGTGCAGCGCCCGCAAGGGGAAGTCTACGTTGTCTGTAGGCGCTGGGCTTCAGCCCGGCGCTCCGGGCTCCAGTCCATGCCCCAGTCCCAAGGGCAAGTTCCGTATCAATCTCGTACAGATATACGCGATCGATGAGCGATGACCCTTACGCGTACGCGCGCACAAAAAAATAAATCGTCATGGCCGCCCCCACGAAAATCACAAATCCGCGTATCCAGGACTGCGGCAATTTCTGCGAGTAGTGCGCCGACAAATATCCCCCGCCCACTGCTCCCACGGTCATCACTAAAGCCTGCGGCCAGACAATCGCCCTCGTAACCACGAAGGTCACCGCCGCCACTCCGTTGATTACACCGCCCAGCACCACTTTCAGCGCGTTCATCTCGTGAATATCAGTCATGCCCATCGCCGCCAGCATAGCCAGGTTCATGATCCCGATGCCGCCGCCAAAATATCCACCGTACACCGCCACGATCAACTCGAAGACCGACGCTCCGGCCACCGCCCGGTTACTCGATTCGTGCGAAATCCCCGCCGCAATCCGCCCCGTCAGGTGCTTGCCAAACGCAAACAAAAGCGTCGCCCCCAGCAGCAACCACGGCAGCACGCGCAAAAAAGTCTGCGCCGGCGTTTTGATCAGCAGCACCGCCCCCGCCAACCCGCCCGCCACGCTGGTCACAATCAGCGGCACCATCACCCGTCGCGAAATGTTCAACCGTTTCCGGTACGCTCCCCCGCTAGCCGTAACGCCAATCCACAGCGCCAGAGTGTTGGTAGCGTTCGCCGCCACCGGCGCCACGCCTGCGAACAACAGCGCCGGAAATGCAACGAAGCTTCCGCCCCCGGCGACCGCGTTGATCGCCCCACCCAACGCCCCAGCAGTGAACAAGAATATGGCCTGTCGTGTGTCCAAGCGCGCCCTTATCAGCGAGCCTTTGTATCACGAATCCCCAACCTTCCTCCACCGCACGAGCGCATCCCACAGCGTCCACACCACTGCCTTCTTGACAACGCTCCCCTCCACATATATGAACGTCCCGTCCAAGGAGCGATTCTGCGCCGAGCCGTGTCGATAAGGGCGAAGCGCCGCATTAACACGGTATTAACATTCTTGAGATAACCAGTCTCAGGTTTGGTGTGTCTTTGTTCACCGATTTGCGCGCTGTACGCCTTACGGTTCGCTGTCTGTTCGCAGGTTGATTTTTTCTTGTAGCAGTGCGCTTCACAGAGCGTGTTTCCCAGGAGGAAGTATGGCCACTCGAGCAGACGCAATCGCGGTGAGCGGCAGCGCCGAATACAGCATCTGGCGCGTAATCCTCGCCTCCGCCGTCGGGACCATGATCGAGTGGTACGACTTTTACATCTTCGGCAGCCTCGCCGCCATCCTTTCCCCGAAATTTTATCCGCCGGGCAACGACACTTTCGCGTACATCGCCTATCTCGCCACCTTCGCCGTCGGTTTTCTCGTCCGTCCGTTCGGGGCCCTCTTCTTCGGACGCATCGGGGATCTGGTAGGACGCAAGTACGCCTTCCTGGTGACCCTGTCGATCATGGGCGGCGCCACCGCCGTCATCGGCCTGCTACCCACGTACAAGACCGCCGGTTGGTTCGCCCCCATCACTCTGCTGCTGATTCGCGTCCTTCAAGGCTTGGCCCTGGGCGGCGAATACGGTGGCGCCACGGTCTACGTCGCCGAGCACGTCCCCGACGGCAAGCGCGGCTTCTACACCAGCTTCATCCAGATCACCGCCACGCTCGGCCTCTTCGTCTCCCTGCTCGTCATCCTCTTCACGCAAAATGCCATGAGCAAGGAAGACTTCGCCGACTGGGGCTGGCGTATTCCCTTCCTCATTTCCATCATCCTCGTCACCATCTCCCTCTACATCCGTCTGAAGATGAAAGAATCCCCTATCTTCACCGAAATCAAAGCCGCGGGCATGACCTCACTCCAGCCGCTGACAGACGCCTTCGGCAAGTGGGACAACCTCAAGCGCGTATTAATCTCTCTCTTCGGCGCCACCGCGGGCCAGGGCGTCATCTGGTACACCGGCCAGTTCTACGCGCTTTTCTACCTTCAGTCCGTTCTAAAAGTGAACCCCAAAACCTCCAACATCATCGTGGCCATCGCCCTTCTCTGCGCCATGCCTTTCTTCACCGTCTTCGGCGCCCTCTCCGACAAGATCGGTCGCAAGTGGCTGATGATGGCCGCTTGCCTCCTGTCCATCATCACCTACATTCCCATCTACAAATCAATGGAATCCGCCGCAGGCAACCACGTCATCGGCCTGAAGTCCGCCAAAAACAAAGTCACCGGCGCGATCAGCCTGACTCCTCTTGTCGCTGACCCTGTCACCGGAGCCCAGGTCCCCGCAAAGGAAGCTCCGTCACCCGACATCCCCAAACTCGTCCTCCTGGTCTTCATTCAGGTCATTTATGTCTGCATGATCTACGGCCCCATCGCCGCCTATCTCGTGGAAGCCTTCCCGGCTAAGATCCGTTACACCTCACTCTCTCTTCCTTATCACATCGGCAACGGAGTCTTCGGCGGCCTGCTCCCGTTAATTGGTCTATCCCTGTGCGCCGCCACAGGCAACATCTACGCCGGCCTCTACTACCCGATGGTCGTAGCCGCCATAACGCTGGTCTTTGGCAGCATTCTGCTAAAAGAAACCCACGGCACAAAGATCTGGGACGAAGTAGGCGGCATGCGCTAGGGCACCCTCAGCGCGACTGTAGGCGCCCGGCTTTAGCCAGGCTCCACCCTCCTCCGCCGCCCTTGTCCGGGCAAGGCTTGTTTATCCTGAGCCTCGAAGGGCTCCGCCCGGCGTCAACACGATCAGGATGTATCTGCTCGGCGACGCATTGACGTCACCCATTCCCCAGTAGCATCATCTTCAACGCCAAAATTATTTTCCCAAATCCAATCGGAGTCTCAACCGTGGCCAAATCCCACAACAAAAAACAAAAGCAAAAACCGGCACCGAAGCCACAACCGAAATCGTCATCCTCCCATTTGCCGGCAAGCTCCGCGCGGGTGCCATCCCCCAAAGACAACGAAGCCCAAATCGCGGTCCACTGGAAGGAAGAAGAACGGTTCTTCCCATCTCCCCGATTCATCGGCCAAGCCAACCTGAACGACCCCAACTTCGTAGCCCAATTCGACGAGAAAAACTTCCCCGAATGCTTCCGCGAATACGCCAAACTCCTCCATTGGGATCACTACTGGCACACCACGCTCGACACCAACGATCCGCCCTTCTGGAAATGGTTCGTCGGCGGCAAACTAAACGCTTGCTACAACTGCGTAGACCGCCACGTAGCCCAACACAAAAACAAAGCCGCCCTCATCTTCGTCCCCGAACCGGAGCGGGAAGCCGCCACCGTCATGACTTACCAGGAGCTTTACCGCCGCGTAAACGAAACCGCAGCCCTTCTTCGCGATTTCGCCGGGCTAAAAACCGGCGATCGGGTCACCATCCACATGCCGATGATCCCGGAGCTCCCCATCACCATGCTTGCCTGCGCCCGCCTGGGCGTAATCCACTCCGTTGTCTTCGGCGGCTTTAGCGGCGAAGCCTGCGGCCTACGCGCCGCCGATTCCGGCAGCCGCGTCCTCATTTACGCCGACGGCTACCACCGCAACGGCAAGTGGGTCGACCACAAAGCCAGCGCCGATATCGCCGTAGACACGGCCGAAAAAGAAGGCCAGCACATCGAAAAAGTTCTGATCTGGAAGCGCTACCACGGCCACTTCCGATCCGAGTCCCCCATGATCATGGGCCGCGACTTCTTCATCGAAGATGTCCTCCACGACTACCATAATCACATCGTCGATCCGGTCTCCTTGGACTCCGAAGCGCCGCTGTTCCTCATGTACACCAGCGGCACCACAGGCAAACCAAAAGGCTGCCAGCATCGCACCGGAGGCTACCTGGCCTACGTCACTGGCACCTCTAAGTATTACCAGGACATCCATCCCAATGACGTCTACTGGTGCATGGCCGACATTGGCTGGATCACCGGCCATTCGTATATCGTCTATGGCCCGCTCGCTTTAGGCGCCACCAGCGTTCTCTACGAAGGCGTCCCCCAGTATCCCGACGCAGGCCGCCCTTGGCGCATCGCCGAGCGCCTCGACGTCAACATCTTCCACACCTCGCCGACCGCCATCCGCATGCTCCGCAAAGCCGGTGGCGACGAACCCCAAAAGTACAACTATCACTTCAAGCACATGACCACGGTGGGCGAACCCATCGAGCCCGAAGTCTGGCGCTGGTACCACGAAGTAGTCGGCAAAGGCGAGGCGGTGATCGTAGACACCTGGTGGCAAACCGAAACCGGCGGCTTCCTGATTACGACCAAGCCCGCGCTCGATCCCATGAAACCAGGCAGCGCAGGGCCGCCCGCGTTGGGCATCTATCCCATCATCTGGGATGAAACCGGAAAAGAGGTGAAAGCGGGCTCCGGCTCCGCTGGCAATATCTGCATCCGCAACCCATGGCCTGGCATCATGCAAACGATTTGGGGCAGCCCGGAGCGGTTCGTCGTCCAGTACTACAAGAAGTACTGCAAAGATCCGCAAAGCAAAGACTGGCGCGACTGGCCTTACTATGCGGCCGACGGAGCCGTCCTGGCGGCCGATGGCTACTACCGTATCCTGGGCCGCGTCGACGATGTCATCAACGTCGCAGGCCACCGCCTGGGCACAAAAGAAGTCGAGTCCGCCTGCTTGAGCATCCCTGAAATCGCCGAAGCGGCAGTTGTGCCCACCGTAGACGATATCAAAGGCCGCGTCCCCGTGGTCTATATCTCCCTGAAGCCCGGGATCTTGGCTTCAAAAAAAATCCAAGACAAAGTTACCAGCACCATCGAAACGATGATCGGCAAAATCGCCCGCCCAAAGACCATCCACATCGTTCCCGACATGCCCAAGACGCGTTCCGGCAAAATCATGCGCCGCGTCCTGGCCGCTATCTCCAACCACATGGACACCGGCGACATCACCACGTTAGCCAACCCCGACATCGTCGAGCAAATCCGCGAACAAGTCCAAGGTCGCCAGCGCACGCCAGTGCAAGAAGGCCCGGCTGACATCAAGCTGTTCGGCGAAGAAACCTAGCCGCTAGCACAAGATTGAGGTATGGCTCCCGCTGGCGGTATCACCGGTCGCCATCGCCGGAATCCACCGCAATGATTCTAGGGACGGATATAGGCCAGATTGTCGAACCGCAGTCCTTCACCGTTGGTGACTTCGAATGTCACCTGGGAGCTTGGGTCGCGCCACGCGGTCCTCAAGCGCCGAAGCTCCTTTGGCTTGATGCTGAACGACATCTCGCGGATTTCGGGCGAACGAACGGTGACCGTCGCTTCCGTGTCTCCGTCGTTGTAGACATCGATACCGGAAAAGATGAGCGGCATGTAAAAGTGAAAATCCGCCTGGCGCGCTTTTGGATCCGCTAAGACAAGAGTAAAGGTAGCGAACTTTCCGTGCGGCGTCCCGATCTCCCAATCACCCTTACCCCAATCGATGACACCTGAAGGATATTGGCCGATCAAAGACGTTCGTGCCGGAAGATGAGGATCGTCGAAGGTGATGTAGGAGGGCGGAACTCGGTCACTCTTTCCTTGAATGTCCACGTCTCTGGAAGTTGTGTGCCGGATATACAGCACGTGGGTCGAATCGTCAAAGGTATAACCCTGTTCTGTGAGTTCCTTGCGGCGGCTGATGGCTTTACCCCCAATCGTTATCGAGTCAGGAATGAAGTCCAACCGCAAGACGTCCGTGGATTCCTCGTCGAAAGTCGAATAGGTGACCGATCCCTTGCCATACGCGATCTTCGTAACTGCGGAAAGTGAACCTACAAGATGCGATTCATCACCGGGCGCCCATTCGGGAACAGCCCAAAATGCGTCCATCATCCTACGCGGCCCATCCGCAAATTGGTCCGTAAACCACCACTGCGTGCTGAAGGGCGCGTGTGCGCCTCCCGGCAGGCCCTGAAAATAGGTGACCCAGTTGTAAGTCCGGTACGCCGCCTCCTTGTACGCCGCATCTCCCGTTCTTGCGTAGTACAGCGCCTCTGCGGCAGCAAGCCTCGAACTATGGCTGTCACAACATTGATTCGGCAGATTGCAACAGAACTCCTTGCCGTTCCCCTGTTCTGTAGTGACCGTCGCGCCGTGAACGATATATTTTGGCCATTTCGGCGTGGTCTTCACCCAGTCAATCAGCTTGCGGGAATGCTCGCGCCAATCGGGATCTTTTTCCGGATGAAGCAGTACATAACGCGCAAATTCAAGAGGAATGACCTGGTTCATATTTTCCATGCTGCCCTTCACATCCTCGAAATACCCGACCCATACGTTGTTCTGCATCGGATATTTCATGAGCCAAGCCCAAGCCCCCTCGCGAACTCTTTTATAGGAAGCGGTGTCACCCTGGTCTAACCGGATCAGTTCGTCAAACAGCATGATCGGCTCAACCACATTCGCGGAATACGGGAACATCCCCTTTCCGCCGTCGATGCGGCCATCACGGGCGAAACACCGGTTTGGCCATGGCGAATTGCGTTCATCGCCAGGCTTGAAGTTCTTCGCGAGCGCCTCCGCACAGCGAATCGCCGCACGGAGATATTTTGTGTTCCCGGTCATCTCATACAGCCGGAGATACGCGTACCCGTCTTCGCCGACCACATGAGGCTCCACAAAATCCTCGCCGTGCGCGCTCCAGCCTGTGTAACGGCGGCTCCCCGGATTCGCTGAAGGATAGGGCACCTGAGCCCACACGTAACCTTCCGGGGTCAATCCGTTTTCGAGCTCGTAATCGACGAAATTTTGCAGGAATTCCAAGGTGTGAGGGTCACCCGTGTAGGGGTAGAGGCGTTCGACAAAACCCTGCATCATGGCGCGCAAATAGCCCGTGGAATTGACCCAATGCCAATCCGGCATCATCTCAAAGGTAGTTCGGTCAAAATCGAAACAGCAGAAAAAATAGGGCAGCCTTTGGCGATTGTGCTGGTCCCAGACAATTGTCCATTGCGAAAGAAAATAAGAGGAATACGAATATCCGGTCTCCTCCGGCATCGGCCATGGGAGGAGCTTCTTTCCGCTGTCCAGTGCGACGGGCCGTCCGGCAATGGAGGACTCATCCACCGTGGAGGTGACCGGGAAAGCCTGTTGTCCTGCAACGGAGGTCGCGGACAATATGAACGCCATGAAGGCTCTCGCAAACTTGATAGCTTGTTTCATAGCGCCCCAGAAAGTGGTTTGGGCAAGACGGGCCGCAGGTTGGTCATAGAGGACTATGGGATCGTGTATTCGAATTCGTAAGAATGTTTGCCATCCGCGATAATAATATTCATTTTCCCACGGATTCCCGCCAACTGCCCGGTCCCGGAATCCGGCACCACCGCAACCGACAACTCCGGTGCCCCGCGCGTCATCGTTCCAATGTGCTGCAACACAAACGTCCCACCGCGCCCACGCAACGTCCCGCGGACCTTCTCAATCGCCACATAACCTGCCGATCCCTTCACAGGCGTCCCTGCCGTCAACATCTGCCCCTTACTCGTCCCTTCGAGCTCGCCGTGAAACTGCTTGTCGAGCAGAAACCGGCCCAGGTCCGGATCATCTTTGTCCTCCGGCGCCTGAGGTGTCACCTTCACCTCAAATGTGCCCTTCGCGTGTTCTGCCACACTCGTCTCCTTCTCAGCCGCATTGGATACCGGGGATGTTGTCTGCGCCTCCGCCAGCAAGGCCAAACCAAGACAGGCGCAAATCGCCGCGAATGCGCCAGCCTTCATGCCAAACCGCTCCCCCTCGCCAATTTTAACGCCTCAATCGCCGCTCCACGCGCCCCAGCGGTATCTCCGTTCGGCATCACGTAAATGGGAATATCCGCCTGCTCCTCCCGCTGCACAGGCATCCCCACGCGAACTTCCTCAATAAACCAACGCTGAAACGCCAGACTAGCCTCCAGCGCTCCGCCGCCAATAATCAACGCATCCGGATCAAACGTATTGATCATCTCATCGAAAAAAATCCCGATCCCGTGCGCCTGGACCCGAAAAATCTCCCGGCACATGGCATCACCCTTGTCTGCCATCCCGCGCACCAACTTCGAAGCGCGTTTCAAATCTCCCAATTTCCCGAGCTCGTGCCCTGGATATTTCCCAAGATAATAAGGCAGAAACGTCTTCCCGATCGCCGTCAACGAGCACACCGACTCCAGATCACCCACCCGCCCGCAGTTGCATTCCGGCTGCATTCCAGGAATTCCGCGAATGCTCTGATAAGGAATCAAGACGTGTCCCAACTCCCCGCCAAATCCCTTTCGTCCCTTCACCACATTCCCGTCGATAATAATTCCGCCACCCAACCCGGTCCCGATCACAATGGAAACTGAAGTCTCTTTACTGTTCGCTCCAAATATCGTGAAGTGCCCCCATAAGGCCCCGGCATTCCCATCATTCAAATAAGTAACCGGCTTCCCGAGTTTCCGCGCCAGCCCCTCGCGAATATCAAAACCCGCCCAGTTCGGATGCACAAAGTTCGTCGAACCCTTTGCGCTCAACATGCCCGAGGCGCTGGCTGGACCAGGCGTATCCAAACCGACGGCTACAATGTCTGTCAAGGGCACGCTCGCTAGCTCCGCCGCAATCTTCAACCCATTTTCGATCTGCTGTAGGCACACCTCCGGCCCTTGCGTCGAAAGCGCCGGGTGCTCGCATAATCCCTCGATCAAAAATTTCTCGTCCCTGGTTATCAGGGTGTAGTTAATCGCCGTTCCGCCCAGATCCACTCCTGCCACAACTTCCACGCGATTTCTCCTTCCGCTATTTCGCCGCGACCTCCGCTGGCGGGAGACAGCTTACACGCTTATGCAGCCTCTGGTTTTCGCTTTCTGTAGAGCCCGCGCCAAGGAGTACTAAGAGCACGGATGATCGCTTGAGTTTATGCCGCGCGACCCAACATGCGCATCGACGTGATTCCCCTCAGCTTGAGGCGGCTAAACCGTAGAGATACTCGACGTGCGAGAGAGCGCCGCCGTCCATTCCCTTCACTTTCGGGTTTGCGGATTCGATCAGGTAATATTCGTCGGGAGCGTGAGCGCCGTTGCCGTGGCCCAGGCCGAAGTGACCGGCGGGCAGACGTAGCGGGTCACTGGTGAAGACGTAGCCGGGCCAGGAGCCAGCGAGCCTCGGCAGGATCACAGGATCGATTCCATTGCGTTTGTAGACTTCGGCCGCCACGCGAATAACTGCGGAGTCCGCGGGCGTACTCGTGGGATCGTAGCCGCCACTCATATGCACATCGATGTCGGCGAAACCTTTCTTGGCAAGATGTGCTTTCAAGGCGGCGAGCGCTTCAGCAGCGGTCATGTCAGGCACGAGGCGCATGTCGATTTTCGCGACGGCCTTGCCTGGAAGAATCGTCTTC
Source organism: uncultured Acidobacteriota bacterium (assembly GCA_963832615.1). Classification (GTDB taxonomy): domain Bacteria; phylum Acidobacteriota; class Terriglobia; order Acidiferrales; family UBA7541; genus Acidiferrum. The sequence continues at coordinate 6,875 of CAWHVA010000021.1, read as the reverse complement.
CCACCCGGACCGGTGTAGCCCCCGACGAGCCCTTCGATGTTGATGGTGGGTTGCGAGACGAGCATCTCCATCGATTCTTCCCAGCCCACGTCGTGAATCCAGTGGTCGACACCTTGCTGTTTTTTTGCTTCGGCTTCGTTGAGGCGCTTTGCAGCCACCTCGATCATCTTTTTTTCCTCAGGCGACAGCGGACGCGCTTTCGCGGCAAAACCTTCGACAACCGGGGTGTTGCCGTCCGGCGAAACCAGAGTCGCGAGCGCTTCGACCAGATGCCACGCGGGGCTATCGACTCTCGCCTTGTTGCTGGAATGCAGATCTTTCTTCGGGCCGCGTCCCCACAACTGGCCGCTCGAGGTAAGCTCCAGTTCGACCACGCCCTTTGCGCCGAGGAACATAATGACTTGCCCATCAGGCTGCTGCGACGCATAGGGCATGTATACGCCCGTGCACTTTTTCAACGCAGCTGCAATTTCCGGTTTGCGAACCACCTGAGGAAAATGCGGCGAACCGATTTCCTCTTCCCCTTCGGCGACGAACACGAAATTCACCGGCAGCTTCTTCCCTGCTCCACGTATGCCGTGCAGCGCCGCGAGGAAGGTCGCCTCGGGGCCCTTTTGGTTTACGGCGCCGCGCCCGACAATCACCTTGCCCAATCCGGGCTTGTCCACCAGCGCGGCATCGAACGGCGGCGAAGTCCACTCCGAGGGATCGGCTTGCTTGACGTCGTACATGAAATAGAGAGCGACGGTCTTAGGCGCTCCCGCATCCAGCGTAGCGAAAATCCCCGGCTGGCCATCCGTGGAGACCTTTGTGACTTGCTGAAATCCTGCGTCGCGCAGCATGCGCATGGTCAAATCGCAACCTTCGTTCATTCCCCGATTCTCTGCGGCGATGGATGGCTGCTTGATCCATTCCTGCAATCGCTGAACGGACTCGTCGTGGCGCTTTTCAATTTCCTTTTGAATGGCACTCATGTCCTCAGCCACCGCCCCACCTGAAGCCCAATTTGGCAACGCGAGCGATGCCGCGCCTACCAACCCACTTGCCGCCGCACCTTGAAGGAACATGCGCCGGTCCACGGGAGAGAAGGAGATCTTCAACTCCGCAACCTTTTCCACATCCTGCCTTGTTTCGCTCATTAGCTCCTCCGTGAAATGGACCACTTGCCGGTCGGATCGTCCCGATACAGCGGATATTGAAGACGATTACCGGCGAGAGACTACACCGGACCGCCTGCCGCGGCAACGGTGTACTAAATTTCTGCGAATGAATTTGTTCGTCTGACGCGCGAGGACGGATTACTGCCGCATGATGGCAAGAAAGCGGTCTAGATCGTAGAGTGCGGTTTCGGTTGGCGGCGAAAACTGACTCTCGACGGGGAGATATCCGCCGCGGCCTGCAGGATTCAGCGAAGTAGCGACGTCGAATCCGTGATCGGTTTCCGGGAATTCGACGTAAACCACCGGGACGTGTGCCGAACGCAGCGCCGCAGCCAGGTTGCGCACCGCCGCGGTCTGGATGACGCAATCGAATTCACCTTGAAAGATCAACGTCGGTGGCGACGCCACCGTGACATGCGATCGAACCTCGGCAAGATCGTAGGCCTGTGGCGCGTCTTGCGGCATTCCGCCCATGACGTTGAACATCATTTGCTCCAGGCTCATCGGGCCATTCGGCATGTGGGAGACCGGATCTCCGAGCGGAAGCTTTTTCGTGCCGCGTACGCCAGTGCCGGAAAAACGGCCAATCTCGTGATTCACATAGGCGCGCATGTCCGCAGGACCATAGTAGGAGACAACGCCGCGCACCGAAGTGTCTGTGCCGGCGAGTTCCGCCGGTGTAAATTCCGGCACGCCCGGGGAGTATGCCGCCAGCATCGCGATTTGTCCTCCGGCGGAAGCGCCGCCAGCTACAACCCGTTGAGGATCGACGCCGTAGCGCGCCGCATTTGATCTCATCCACGCCACCGCGCGCTTTACATCTCCGACCATGCCGAAGAGATCAGCCTCTGGCGCAAGCCGATAGGAAACGTCCATCACAACGTGGCCCTGCGCCGCTAGGTGACCGAACGTAGGGTCCATGCCAATGCCTTTGTCGAAAAAATGCCAGGCGCTTCCGTGAAAGAAAATCAATGCGACGCCCGATGGAGTGACGCCTTGCGGCGGAAGCCACAGATCGGCGAGTAGCTTTCGATCCGTGCCGGGAATAGTAAAGAAAGCGACGTCCCGCTCGATGCGAGGATCTGGATCACGAAACGGAACCGGCGACCACCGATGGAGCAGCATGCTCTGCGACTGCGTTGTAGGAATTCGGCTCTGCCACTCTGGTCCGAACGCGGAGGCAAAATCGGCGGGCGTGGTCACCACACGAACAATATATTGCGAGGCTAAGGCGAACGACATCGTGTTCACCAGCACAAGAAAAATGCTGAGCGTAGCCGCGAATCCGAGGCGCCGCCGCCCTCGCCAGATCAGGAAGGCGAGGACAACACTGAGGAAGGCGCACAACGCGCCGGCCCAGCACAATGCCCAAGAAAACGCCGGCATCATCAGGCGCAGCGGAATCATGACGATGGGCCTGCCGACGACGTATCGGAATGGAATCACGGTGCTGAAGAGGGCGAAAAAGAAAGTAATGACCGAAAGAATGACGAGAGATAAAGCAGAAAACCAGCGCGGCAACGATTTCCCGCGCAAAATCAGCCATGCGGACACAACGCCCGCAGCGATCCAGAAAAGAAACGGCATGGAGTCTCCTCGACCGGAGATGCGTGCTCGGATCTTAGTACGCGCGCACAGGGGTGAGAAGTTACCGGAACCCGAGAAATGCCGAATTCATACCTCGACGCTGTTTACTGCGGGCACTGGGCTTGCACCGCGACTTGCATCTCTGGGTCGAGCAGGGCGCCGTGCCAATGGGCCGAGCAGAGTTGGCCGGCAGACAGGCCGCTGGTTCCGCGGAGATCGGCGCCGAACAGCGTTGCGCCGTGGAAATCGGCGTTGCGCAGGACTGCCCCGGTCAACACGGCGCCATCCAGCACCGCGGACTTAAGGTCTGCGTCCAGCAGGATTGTGCCCTTCATTTGGGCTCCGTTGAGGTTGGCCTGCGTCAATTTCGCGGAAGAGAGATCCGCTTGTTGCAGGTTGGCGAACGAGAGCACGGTTTGTTCCAGCTTGGTGTCACGCAAGTCCGCGAGGGACAGATCCGCGCGCAGCATCTGTGCGTAGCGCAGGTTGACAGCGTAGAGTGACGCGCCCCCAAGCTTGGCGTTGGATAGGCGCGCATTTTCCAGAATGCTATAGGAAAGATCGGCGGCCCGGAGGTCCGCGCCGGTCAGATTCGCGCCTGAGGCGTTGGAGAGACCAGCAGGGCGTGGCTGATTTTCGCGCGGTCCAGAATCGCATCGCGCAGATTGGCTTCGCGAAGATTGACGCCGCGTAGGTCGGCTTCGGAAAGATAGGCGCCTTCCAGGTTCGCGCGCCAGAGTTTGGCGTTAACCAGATAAGCGCGGTAGCCGCGGGTGAATCGGAGATTGATCTGGTTGAGGTGCGCGCCCTCTACTTCGGCCAGGCCCTGTTCGCTCCAGTTGCCATCTGGCGGCGGCCCGGAAAGCGAGGCCTCCGTCAAATCGGCATACGGTCGATAGCCAATGGATTGGAGCACGTTCGCGGCCCAGCGGCGAATGTCGGCGGTGGAATGCTCAGGAGCGATGTCGCGGTCCGAAGGCAGGCCGCGATTAATACCCAGAGAGAACAGCAGGATGACGCAGCCGGTAGCGAGTGCGGCTCTCAAGGTCATAAATGCCAGGCGCAGGAGGTTTTTGGTTTTGTGGTGGCGCAATTCGCCCGGCCGCAGAAATTTGGAAACGATCGAAGGCAGGCAGGTGGCGGCGCCGACGGAAAGGGTCAGCAAGACCGAATGCAGCAGCGTGCCGCGGAAATCCTGGCGCACGAGATAGCGCAGCCAGAACACGAAGAGCGTTGCGGGGACCACCCAGTAGGCCAATATCGTGGAGAGCATGGTCTCTAGCACCGCGAACGGCGAGCGTCCATCACGCATCCACCGGAAATGACGGCGCACCACGCCCATCAAGTACCATGGGCCGTCTTTTTCCAGCGTTTGACCATCCATGAACACGGCGGGAAGTTCCGCCATGCCTCCCCACAGCCGCAACAATAAGAAGTGAAATCGTACATAGGCAATGAACAGCAGTATCGGCCCACCCAGATAAAAACCGGTCATGGGAAGGACATTGCCCAGCCGGGAGATCGGGATCGCGGACGAATTCAAGATCAGGCGTAGATCGGAAGTGGTCGCCACCAGTAAACAACAAATCGCGCTGAGAGAAAGCATCAGGAAATAGAACCATCGCGCGACTTTCGTGGCGCTTCAATGGCGCGGGAACTGTCGAAGGCCGCGACTGTTTCCGGGAGGATGGCGTCAAAAAGATTCGCGCCGCCGAGGCGTCCCACCCATACGCCTTCCGCGCCATAGAGGTTCGCGCCCATCAGATTCGCGCCACGCAATTCGGCACCGAGCAGGTTGGTGTCGCGCATGTCGGCCTGGACCAGGCTTGCGCCCCGCAGGTTGGCCATGGAGAGATCCGCACCAGCCAGGTTTACGCGCTGGAGAGACGCGCCCTGGAGATTGACGCCGGTCAGGTCGGCCTTGGCGAGGCTCACACCGCTCAGGTCGGCTTTCGCGCCGCTTTCGCCGGCCGACTCCACCCACATTCGGTGCTGATCCAGGACTTCGGCAAGTTCCAGCATCGAAATCGACGCTAGGCTCTCTTCGTTGGTGATTTCGGGCTGCGGGTGCTCATGCAGCCCTTGTGTCTGCACATCGCTCGTCGACTCCGCCGCTTTGGGTGCGGGCGCGACATTTTGAGGCTCCGCTGCGCCTGGCACGTCAACGGCCTTGGCAGCCTCTGCTAAGCGCTCCGCTTCCAACGCCGCCTGCAGTTCTGCAATTGTTTCGGTTTGAATTTCCAAAGCCATTCCTTGCACTCCTGTCGATCAACGCATCGCGTTCAGCGTGAGCCCCAAAATCGTTCGAGGACGGACTTCTTCGCACTTGGCGGGTTTTGCCGCCAGTAACGTCATGCCATGCGGGGGGTGGGGTCCCGGGCACCGATCATCCTCGCCTAAATGAGTGGTGGAAGTCGCCTGCTCCGAAGTACAGGCGGCTTAGAGGTAACATCGGCGGTGAAAAATCAAGCCTTTCGCGGTCTTAACACGTGGTCATGCGCCGACACGTATTCTTTTCGTGGCGGTCCACGTTACAAAGGACAGTGGTCAGGTCTGGATCGAGTAGGATTCTGAAGTCAGCAAGGATCGCGAGGTGTTGGGATGAGCACGGCTGTCGTTGGGGAGGTGCAAGGCATTGGCGGCAGGAAACGCGAACCCGTGGCCGGCGCTCTGCACACGGTCGTGCTCCTGGTGATTCTGCTGGGAGCGGCAGCGCTGATGTATCTATCGACGAGCGGCATGCGCTCGTCGCAACAGCCAAATCGCCTGACGTTCTACGGCACAACGATGGTGTGGGAATGGCTGCTGACTGCCTATGTGTTGTTTGGTGTGCGCCGCCACGGAACCCCACTCAGCGAGGTAACCGGCGCGGCGTGGAAGGGCGCGAAGATTTCTTTCGGGACGTGGGAATTGCCTTGGCGTTCTGGATGGTAGCGATGGTCGTGCTGGCGGCCACGGCGAAGCTCGTGCATTTCGGCGGGTCGCAGCAAAATCTTAAATTCCTTGCGCCGGAAGGCGCGGCGCAGATTGCCGTATGGATTATGTTGTCTTTGACCGCGGGAATTTGCGAAGAGACGATTTTTCGCGGCTATCTGCAAAAGCAGTTCATCGCGTGGATTGGCAACGCCCCCGCGGGCCTATTTCTTTCCGCCCTGATCTTCGGTGTATGCCACATCTACCAGGGAGCAAAAGCCGTCGTCGTAATCACGGTGTACGGCGTATTGTTCGGGATTCTGGCGCAATGGAGAAAGAGCATGCGCCCCGGGATGATCCGCACGCGCTGCACGACACCGTCAGCGGACTAGCGGTAAAATTCCTGCCGAAGTGAGTCGGATGTTTGCGGGAATTTCTATGTAGGAGCACGCTTCCGCGCGTCCCCCGATTACTGTCGGATACTCGTTAGCCGTACGTCTGCGCGGCCTTTCCGTAAAATACGCGTGAAAATAAAGCAGCCGGAGCGCTCCGCTGAAGGGCCGAGGCACTCCGGCTCATCCTGCCCGCCTCCGCAGTGAGCGAGCAAGAAACTCGTACAAAATCTATAAACACAAAACTGGTAAGACCGTTTCTATTGCTTCCGGTCTTCGTCGCTGCGCAAAAACTCGTAGCGTTCGATCGCGGCAACGACGCCAATGGCGCCCTCGTCGCGCGCTTCGGTCCGTTGCACGCGGCCAAGGCAGCGCACGCGTACGGGGCCTGCAAGCGTAATCTCGTTTGGCAAGGTCAAGAGGATCTCAATAGCGGAACCCTGTTTGACATCCTTGGAGAGGAAGAAATAGACGCCCCGAGAACTTACGTCACGGGATTCCGTGCTGGTCTCGCCGACCGCCGCACCCGTCGTCCATCGGACGGTTAGCGGCAGCCGCATTTGAAAGCGCTGGGTATTGCGGCGTTCGGACGCGGTCAAGGCGGAGCCTCCTGATTGAAAGAAGAGTTTAGCCGGGGTGGGGCCAAGCGACAATAGGACTGCGGATACAAAATCGATTTAAGCTTTGAAAGTACGGATGTACCAGAACCGGCGCTGTCGAGAGCAGTACTCGGTCACGTCCTGCAGCCTGCTAAGCTACTATAAACACAAGGCTTGTTGCTTAACTGGAAAATTGACGCAAGGCCGTTCAGGCCGCAAGCCTT
>CAWHVA010000020.1:0-65521 GCA_963832615.1 uncultured Acidobacteriota bacterium | reverse complement strand
GGTCGCCACCATGCATTCCGTGGGTTTGCGGGATGGTCTGGTGGGACTCGTCGACGAAGAGCAGGTAGTCCTGCGGGAAATAGTCGAGCAACGTCGGTGGGGCTTCGCCCGGCAGGCGGCCGCTCAGGTGGCGGGAATAGTTTTCGACCCCGTGGCAGTAGCCTACCGTGCGCATCATTTCGATGTCGAACATGGTGCGCTGCGTGACGCGTTGGGCTTCGACGAATTTTCCCTGGCGCTCCAGTTCTTTCTTCCACCAGTCGAGTTCCGCATAGATGGTTTGGATGGCGCGCTCGCGTTGCTCGGCGGGCATGACGTAGTGCGTTTTCGGGTAAATCGATACGCGGGTGAGATCTTCCTGGCCCGTGCGGACTTCGCCGGTTACGGGATCGATCTGGCGGATAGCGTCGATCTGATTGCCCCACATTTCGAAGCGATAGCCGTTGTCTTCATAGGGCGGATAAATTTCGATGATGTCGCCGCGGACCCGGAAGGTGCCGCGGCGGAGGTCTTCGGAGCGCTCGTACTGGATATCGACGAAGCGGTGAAGCATTGCCTCGCGCGAAGTCTCCTGGCCCTTTTCGAGCAAAACTAACATGCCGTAGTAGGCTTCCGGGGAGCCTATGCCGTAGATGCAGGAGACGCTGGAGACGATGATCACGTCGCGGCGTTCGAGCAGTGCGCGGGTGGCGCTCATGCGGAGCTTGTCGAGCTCGTCGTTGATGGTGGATTCCTTATCGATGTAGAGATCTGCGGAGGGGACGTAGGCTTCGGGTTGGTAGTAGTCGTAGTAGCTGACGAAATATTCGACGGCGTTTTCGGGGAAGAAGGATTTGAACTCGTGGTAGAGCTGGGCGGCTAGTGTTTTGTTGTGGGCCAGGACTAACGCGGGGCGGTCCAGCGCTTCGATTACTTTTGCCATGGTGAAGGTCTTGCCTGAGCCGGTTACGCCTAAGAGGACTTGGTGTTTGTCGCCGGCTTCGATGCCGCGGACTAGCTGGTCGATGGCGGTGGGTTGGTCGCCGCGGGGTTGGTAGGTGCTGCGGAGCTTGAATTTCATTCGGGCGCTCTCCTGCTGGTCCGCCGGGGTATGGCGAAACCTTTATTATACTCCGGCGGTCAAGTTGACGTCTTGGGGCTGGCGGGCCAAGAAAGTTCGCGGTCCGATTCGGATGGGAGCTTCGATTGGATTGAGTGGTCGACGGAGCACAGGCCCTTCGAGGCTCAGGGTAAACAAGAGTGCCGGTGCTACTTACAGGCACAGGATTACCAGGAGTCGCCGCCGGCGGCGGGTGGCCAGGCGGCTAGGTAGCGGCGCAGCACGGCAATTTGACCTGTGTGATAGGAGTTGTGGGCGGCGATTTGCCAGAGTATGGCGCCTACTGTAGATGAATGTTGAGATTGCTGCCCTTGGGCAGGCTTCACTTCACGGGAGAGCGATTGCGTGCCGGAAATGGCCAGGTCGGCGAATCGGGCGATCAGTTCGCGGAAGCGGGTTACCGCTTGCGTCCAGTCGGCTTCCGTTGGGGGAGTGGACTCCGGCAGCCAACTGGCGGAGGCGTGTTCCGGGTAAGGTGCGCACGCGCCGGCGATGCGGTGGAGTTCGTAGTCCATCCAATAGTTCATGTGGCTGACGAGTTGCCAGATTGAGTGGGGGAATCCCTGAATTGTGCGCGAGGCAAGACCTGCGGGGAGGTCTTCGACACAGTCCACGGGATTGGCGTGGGCTCCTTTGCCGTAGAGGAGTTCGGTGAGTGTGCTTTCAAACATTTGCGAGATCTCCTTGGCGCGAAATTGCGGCAGGCGGGCGCTTGTCGACGTGCGGGCTAAGGGTTGTCAGGGCTGTCCGCGATGCGAAAAATTTCGGCGTCGCTTTTAGCGTGAATGTTGTAGCGGACGCGGTTGGAATCGTCCGCTTTGGCGATGGTGACATCCATGGTCTGGTCGGCTCGATCGGAGGATCGAATCAGGAGACCGGTCTGAAGGGAGATGTACAACAGGGTCTGGTTATTGCCGCTGGCGGTGCCCGAAGTGTGCAACTGGTGGAGCTTGAAATCTTCGGGAGTAGCGTTTTTCGACGAAGACTTTTGTTTCAGCGCGGCGGTCGTCTGGACCACGGCGCAGGTTTCGGGCGCCTGGAGGGAATCGGTGACCTCGCTGTGAATCGTTATTTGGGCGGCGCGGCATGGCTCATTCCGCAGATAGATAGACTCACGCGTCCAGGTAAGGCCTGCGATCGGCGATGGCGACTTCTCGACTTCTTCGGACTTCCACTTTTGCGCGACTTTGATGCCGTCTGAAGGAAAAACCGCCGCGGCGGCGAATGTTGACGCCCATTGCTGCCAGGCTTGCTGTTGGTCGGGAGAAAGCGCCTCAAAATTCTTAATTTCGCCGATGCGGCCGTTCGGCAAAATGGTGAATTCGACTGCGATTCCCTGGCTTTGTGTGGAGGGCTGGGTGGGCGTCGCGCCTTCTGGGTTGAAAATCTCAAAGCTCGTGCGCGCGTGGATCGTGGAGCGCGGGCCCTGTGCTTGGACGCCAATGACCTCCAAGCGAAGCAAGGCCTGGACAACGACGTCGGCAGCGGCCGGCGTCTGCGCCCATTTTACCGAGCTTTGCGTGTTCGCCTGTTTGCTGAGGTGATAGACAATTCGATAGGTGAGAATCTGGCCCGCTTGGAGTTTGGGGAAGAGGTTCACGCGATCGGAACGCGCGGCGGCGGCGTTGGGACCGGGCGCGAGCAGCATGACGCAACAGCAAACGAGTGCGCGATGGATTGCGGGGTGCGCGCATCGATTTCCCGGTTTGCGAAGTGCTGCCATCGCAGGGCGCTACTGCGCCTTCCCGCTCGCGGCGGAGGCTGAATTTTTGAGTTGCCGGTCGAAGAAGTCGCTCGCGGCGTGGTAACCGGCCAGCCAATTGCGATGCAGGAGGAAATCGTGGATTTCGTCGGGGAAGATTAACTGCTCGACGGTGACGCCGCGAGCGCGAAGGCGCGCGACCAGATCGACGGTTTGGGCGAAGTACACGTTGCGATCGTCGTCGCCGTGGATGAAGAGGACCGGAGACCTCCAGGTGTCGACCGCACTGACCGGAGAGGATTCGTGGGCCAGTTTGGTGAGCTCGGGCGAAATGTTTTTACCGTCCCAGTTATCGGTGGGCCAGTCGTGGACGCCATGGAAATCGACGCCTGCGGCAAAGATATCAGAGTTGTGCGCGAGGCCCATGGCCGTGAGGAAGCCGCCGTAGCTGCCGCCCCACAGGCCGACGCGCGCGGGATCGACATCCGGACGAGCCTGCAGAAATTTCCCGGCGGCGACTACGTCGCGATATTCGGTGGCACCGCGGCCTGCTCTGCCAGGAGCTTCACGGAAGGCTCGGCCGTAACCGATGCCGCTGCGGTAGTTGACGGAGAGGACGACGTAGCCGCGGCTGGCGAGGTACTGGTTCATGGCGTAGGCGTTTGAGTAGTAGTACATGTAGTGCCAACCGAGAAGCATCTGGCGCATCGAGCCGCCGTGCGAGAATACGAGCGCGGGATGTTTCTCACCAGGCTTGGCGTTGCGCGGTACGAACAATTGGCCGTGGATCTCGAGGCCGTCGGCGGCGTGGAAGACGACTTGTTGGGGGACGACGAGTTGGTCGGCGGAGAAGTCCTTGGGCCAAGCATCATCTCGGAGCGTCTGAATCACGAATCGATCCCCTACAACCCTGCTTGTGAACGGACGCGCCGGTGTGGTGGCAGTAGAGCCGATGTACGCAAACGTTTGTCCATCACTCAAAATAACCGGATTCCACTCGATGCCGTCACCGTGTGGCCATTGCGTCGCAGCGCCGTCGTGCACGGCGACAGACCTAAGGTGGCGACGATCGATATCGCCACAATTGGAGTTGGAAAGAATTGTTTTATGGTCGGGCGAGAAGGTCCACTGCTCGACTTCGCAATTGCCAGGCGTGAGAAGTTGCGGCCCACCTCTGCCATCGGCTGAAAGCGAGTAAAGATGTTGCCAGCCGTCTTCTTCGCTTGCGATTACAAGGCGATTGTCGGCGGCCCAATTGAGTACGCCGCCGCCAGTGTCGTCGGCCATGTAAGGAAATGAACCCTGCGGCGACGTGGAGCTGTGCCAAATTTCGTGGGCGGTAGTAGTGGCGACGTCGGCGACCCAAATGGACCAGGGATGCGGGCGATCGGGCTCGATGAAATACCCTTGTGGCGTGTCGCGCGGCTCGGCCGGGCGACGCACGAAGGCGACGCGTTTGCCGTCGAGCGACCATGTAGGATCGCCATCAGTATCGACACTCGGAGCCAGGTAGCTGACGTCTTTTGAAGCGATATCGTACACCCCGATGAAACTATGATCGCCGCGGCTAGAAACGAAGGCTAGGCGCGCGCCGTCGGGCGACCACTTTTCATAATGATTCTGCCCGCGGACGACAAGTTGCACGGGCTTGTCGCTTCCATCGAGTGCGACGAGCCAGATTTGGCCGTCACGAACGTAGGCGATCGTGCCCTTCGCGGAGATTCTCGGGGAATATCCGGCATCCACTCTTCTTGGCTCGCCACCCGCATAAGCGGCGACCCAAACGGTCTGCGTGACGCCCGCCGGATTGCTGGTTGGATTGGGGTATTGCCCTGCCGGATTCTTTTCCCCGCCCCGCACATAGACGAGCCAGTTCCCGTCCTCGGAGAAACTGAGTTGCGAGATTTCCTGGCCGTCATCGGTCAGATAAGAGGTCAGCCGCCGCGCCTGGAATGTCGGACCCTCAGCAACCCAGACGTTGCGCTTCCCTTCTTCATCCAGAGTCCACGCGATGCGGTTCGCTTTTTTCGCCGCGGTCAGGTTTGCTGCGAAAGGCGCGCTCAAAATTTGCTCCAGCGTGAACGGCTTTTGCGCGGCCGCTAATTGCGGCACCAACACCACGGCCAACACCAACAGGGTTCGGCTCTTCATTTACGATTCTCTCCGACCTGCTCGACCAATTAGTCCGCCGGCTCTCGCGCCTGCGCTCGCTCAACGGAAACACGCGGCACATCCAGCGGCCCAGAAATTTTAAGGATGTGCCCTGGCTCGACAGTATGGCTCTCGCGCCGGCCATCTGCGATGGTTTGTATGGTCAAATCGGCGTCGCGCCCGAAACTGACGGTGCCCTTCACAAACGTAAATTCGCGGCCCGACTCGAGCCGCACACCAGCCAGGACCACGCCCTTGTCTCGCAGGGTGAACGCGCCTTCGCCCGCGGCCCAGCGCGATTCCCCGGTCCGCGGTTCGCCTTCGGAAACACTCGCGCTGACATCCCAGCCGCGGAACTCGATATTCCGCAAACGTACATCACCTCGACCTGCGAGGCGCTCCAGCAATTCTTCGCGGCCGACGCCCTGTGTCGTGAAATGTAAAGTTCCGGAGGCCGTCCCGCCAAAGCGCTCGGCGGCGCGCGCGGGGGCCGGCAATTGCGCCAGATCGACATGATCAAGATCAGCGGTGACGTCGTAGGCAGGCCGTGGGAGGAACCTGGCGTTCACCTTGGCACGGACTCTTCCCCCGGCCCACTGCGCCTCTGCCTCACGCACGTCGAGATGGAGATCGTGCAACGCACCTACAGCACGCACCTGCTGGAATTTGAGTTTCTCCAGCGTGAACTCGTCGATCTGCAACTCACCCTCGGCATCTACGCGGCGCACTAACTCGCTGGCGTGCGCGTTCGGCGCGGTCGTCGCACCACCAAGCAGCGAGGGCAGAAGGCGCTGCAACCATCCGGGCCTCGCGCGGGGTCCAATCCACCTGTCGAGTTCCGTAGCGTCCAGATGATCCGCGTGCAACTGAAAATTCCATTTCGCGTTTCCATCGGTATCCGCCGGGTCGGCTTGCGAGATCGCTCCCGACCACGTGCCGCCAAATCCTTCGATGTCCCCGATCACGGCCGTGCGCAGCCCGTCTTTCCACTCCAGACTCGTCTTGATGAGTTGCAGAGGCTGGTTCAGCCCTGCCGCCTGAAGTTCCCCCTTCGCCACGTCGATGCGGCCATTCCAACGGCCACGCGGCGCGGAGTCGTTCCACTCCCAGCGCAATGTCGCGCCGGCCGCGCCGGCAAAATCCCATCCGTGATTCAGTGGATGCCCGAAGGCCTCCGCAATTTTCAGGATGTCTTGCACCTTTTCGACGCGTCCATCGATGGTGAGACGCCCCGCACGGTCTTCAAAGTCATGCGCAAACCCGACGTTCAGCATTCCGCGGCCCTCACTTGCCGCCGGACGCTTGGCAGAGGCCGCCTTCCCGGCTCCAGAGGGCTCTGCCCGACCGCTATTTGGGCCGTAAGAAATGTGCACTGGGTCCATCGCGAGCCTCGCGTGCTGACGTCCGCCCTCGACGGCCCCGATCCGAAGCGGGGACGTGAACCCGGGCACGCGCGCCTCGCCGCCCTCACTCGAAAACGCGGCGTCATCGAGCTGCAAGGGCCAGCCGCGCAACGTCATCATGCCCGTGAAGTACTGAACTACGGAAATCGCATCGTCAACACCGGGCTGAAACGCCCGATACCAGGCGAGAACGTCAGCCGCTTGCACACCGGCAGAATCAAGATGAACCTCCCAGGACGGATTTGCGCTGATGGCCGCCAACGCCGTGCCGCGCAAATTGGACTTCGAAGTCTCCACGATGATGCGATCGGCGACAGCTCTACCGGTCGCGACATTCAGGCAGCCCAGCAGGTTCACGTTCATGCGCGGGTTGTCGGAACGCTCGGTCAAATCCCACCGATGAATCTGGGTTGCACGGGCTTTTAACGTGTACGACCAATCGCCCAATCGGGTGTTTACGGAATCTTTGGAGTCCGCACCGCCGCTCTTCGCGGTCGCATCGAGAGCAAACAAACCGCGCACGCCGTAGTCCCGGCCGCGAAATAATCGCAATAGATCCGCGAGCGAAGCCTGGTCCCAATGCACATGAATTTCCGCTGGCTGCAATCGGGCCGACGTGCCCGCGACATCTCCGCGAACAAACACGGTGCCGGCCGATTGCAACGCGGCGCCGCTTCGCCAAGGCTGGGCCTCCAACTGCAATTGCCAGCGTCCCGGGGAAACCTGCTCGACGACGCCGGAAACATTAGTGAAAGCGAATGGTAATTTCTCATCAAGAATCTTGAAATTGATTCTTCCGTCGTCGATGTCGATTCGGCTGAGGCGATTCGCCGGGGTAGCGCCAGCTTGCGGCCCGTACACCGGCAAGCCACTCATCGCACTGATCTTTGCCGGCGGCAGCCAACGTTCTAGATTCCAGCGACCTTCACGATTGCGCACGAGGATTAAACTCGGACGGCTAAGCGACAGGGTTCCGAACTCGAAGTGTCCGAATAACAGGCCGGTCCAGCGCAGCCCGGCCTCGAGGCGTTCCGCACGCAGGAAATATTCACGACCGAAGACGGGATCTTCGCCGATGGTCACTTCATCAGCATCGAGCCGGAGGCTGGGAAGCAGCGACACATTGAAATGCCGGACCTCCACGGGCCTGCCAAATGCGCGTTCGAGATGTTGGTCCAGATAGTCGTGGACGCGACGCGTCCGCACCAGCAAGGACACGCTGACCTGCGCGGCAACAACGAGTGCGGCGAGGACCAGTGCGAGTCGCCACCACTTGCGTAACCCATTCATAACACTGGAAGTTTCGCAGACTGCTGTCTAAATGAAAAGGTGAGGCGGAGTTCCGCGGACATCAATTCCCCGATTCGCCTAGTGAACGGTGCGCAGCATCCGGCTCCAACGCGTTCGCGTCGGAAGATGCAGTAGCGTGTCAAAAACTCCGCCCAAGCGCTGCCAGAAAGTGCTGGGATTGTAGTCCGCGCTGCTGGCTTCGACCGACCAGTAAATGAGGAAGGGGCGTCCCATAATCGCGTCGCGATCAACGAATCCCCAGTAGCGGCTGTCGGAGCTGTGATCGCGGTTGTCACCCATCGCAAAATACTTACCGGGTGGCACAACGATTTCGTCGCCCTGGATGTACTTCTTGATCTCGCGAGCCCATTCCGGAATGACCGGCGAGGAATAAAGCTGAATGCCCTGGGGCGGGAAATTGTAATTCAGCGGATCGTAGCCCACAGCAGGATCATGCACGACGTAAGGCTCGTTCAAGAGCTTTCCGTTGACGAACACGCGCTGATCCGCGAGTTTCAGATGATCCCCGGGCAAGCCAATCACGCGTTTCACGTAGTGAGTGTGATCCTGATATGGATATTTAAAAACGATGATGTCGCCGCGTTCCAGCGAGCGGTAGGGCAGAAGTTTCTCGTACCAGGCACCGTGTCCGCCGAAAATGAATTTGTTGACCAGCAAATGGTCGCCGACAAGGAGAGTGGTTTCCATCGAAGGTGACGGAATCTTAAACGCTTGCAGGATGAAGGTAGTGGCGAACAGCGCCAGCAACACGGTGACGAGTAACGACTCGAGATATTCCGAAAGCGTGGTGTCTTCGCCGCGGTGACCCTGCGGCTGCATGGGCTCTTCGGCGATGAGTTCCTGCCCGGGCGTGGTTTCAGACATTCGCGCTCAGCCTGCTGGCGCCGCATGTTCCAGGCGTTCGAGGGCGGTGTGCGCCGCCCGTTGTTCCGCTTCCTTTTTTGTGGTGCCTTGGGCGCTGGCCATGCACGCGCCCCCGACCCAGACCTCAATTTCAAACTTTTTCTGGTGGTCCGGACCGCTCTCCCCGGCAACCCGATACTCCGCCGGAGGCTGCCCGCGGCCTTGCAGATACTCTTGGAGTGCGGACTTGCGATCGGAGTCGGCAATGCGTTCACCACGCTCTTCCAGCGCCGACTCAAAGAGCACCCGCCGCAAGACCTGGCGTGCGGCTTCCAATCCACCTTGCAGATAGATCGCGGCAATCACCGCCTCGAACGCATCGGCCAGGAGGGCAGGCTTATCCCGCCCCCCGGTCTTTTCTTCGCCGCGACCCAGCCGCAGATGCTCGCCGAGACGCAGCCGTCTGGCCGCAAGTTCCAGCGCCCGTGCGTTCACGATGCGAGCGCGGCTCTTGGAAAGCTGCCCCTCGCTCCATTCCGGAAAAGTTGCGATCAGGTATTCGCTGGCAAGCATATCGAGCACGGCATCGCCCAGGAACTCGAGTTGCTCGTTGTCTTGCGGGAGCGGCTGGGGTGGGGACTCGACCGCGTGGCTCGAGCGCAACTCCGGGATCGCTGAACTGTGCGTAAGCGCGCGCTCCAACAGACCTGGCTCTTCGAACCGGTAGCCGAGTCGCTCTTCCAGCTGCTCTCTGTTACCTGTCATCGCGGGAACGATTCCGGCCGGCGCCGTCATGCTCAGTTCGGAGCGCTGAGCTGCGTCGAGCTGGCTTTCTTGGCCGTTTCAATGCCCTGCTTGCAGTTTGGCTGCAGCGAGCTTTGAATGGCAGCGCATTTCGTATACGCCGCGACGGCTGCGTCAAAATGCGAGGCCTTCTCGTTGGCCAAGCCGAGCAAGTACCAATTCACGGGGTCGGGCTCCGGGTGATTGTCCGCTTTCACTGAATTCTCAAGCGCCGGAATCGCGTCCGTGAACTTACCCTTTTGAAGATAAACCAGACCCAAGCCACTGTAGGCCATCTCCAGCGCATTGTTTTTCGCGGCCACGAACTGCTCGTCGGTGAGCTCGGGCGGCTTGGGCAGCGTCGGCGTCACTTCAATCGCACGCTTGGAGTATTGTTCTGCTTTGTTGAGCTGCTCCATCGCGTTGGGGGATTTCACGTTGACCGTGCGAGCCAACGTTTGCCCCATCAGCCCGAGCACCGGCGTGTCGTTCGGATTCAGCGCGATTTCTTTCTCTCCGGCATCCAGCATCTTGGGTACTTCTTGTTTCGCCAGGTATCCAGACACGAGCGTCTGATACATCGCGGGGCGGTAGCGGCTCTGCGGATACTTCTGCAGGAACTGTTCCGCCATGGGGATGCGCTTGTCGATGTCATTCGGTGGCACAGCCTGAAACGCCTTGAAGGCCGCTTCCTCTTCCGGAGTTGAGGGCGCGGGGGCGGCGGCTGCGGGTGCGCCGGCCTGCGGCGAATCCATGGAGAGCGGAGCGGGTTGCTTGTCCTTGTCGTTCGGCTGCTGCTGTGGAGCAGGCGGGTTCTGAGTGCCCGGCTGACTGCCCTGTGCGCCGCGAGCTGCAACAATACCCGGTCCACAGGACAGAAGTGTCGCGAACGCTGCCACGCTCGCCCATCGATTCAAATTCCGTGTCATGTTTTTCTCCTTCGTTTTCTGCCAAGTTCCCGTGGGCGGAGCGTCACGGCCAGCGACCGCGAAGCCCCCTGGGCTCCTGGCAGGATTTTGTTTTTCCCCAGCTGAGATCGTTCGAAATCCGTTTACGGCCGCTCTGATCGTTTTTCCGCGCCGAACGCCGCCAACCCCTTCTGCGCAGCTTGCTTGGCTTGTTCCGGGCCACCGTTGACCGCCAGCGCCGCCTGATACTCCGTTTTCGCTTGCTCGGGCTGGCCCTCGTCATCATAGATCCGTGCCAGATAGATATGCGACCACGTGAGCACCATCGGGTCCTGCGCTGCCGCATGCTCTCCGGTAGTCAGGCGGCCGAAAACTTCCTTGGCGCGGACCGCGTCCCGATCCAGCAGCGCCACCAAACCGATTCCGTACCACGCGCGCGGCTGATCCGGATATTTCGCCAGTACCCGCTGAAAAGAAGCTTCCGCGGCACGCGGGTTTTTCTCTTCGATGCGACGCTCCCCTTCGGTAAGGTCCGCGATAGCTTCGGAATCGTTCGGGATCGTAGTCGGTTGCGGCTTGCGTTGTCGCACTACTTGCTCCGCCGAAGTGTCTCCCTGCCTCGGTGCACTGTCCGCGGATGCGAACTTCACCGCTTGCACTCTCTTTACCTCGGCATTGGCATCGATGGTGCGCACCATTTCCGGGAAATAGAGTTTCATAGAAGGCTCAGCGCCCTCAAAGCTCGCCAAGGCCTTGAATAGCGGCCGCACCAAAACGTAGCCGTCCGTGTCATCGGTATCGATCGCGGCTTCTCGTTCGCTCGGCGACATCCGCTTCAATTTCAGCTCCACCGCGCGAACCAAGCACTCCGAAAAGTACGACTCCAAATCATCTCGCAGGTCCGGGGGCAATCGAGGCGACCGCACGGCGACATCGAAGACCGGGCGCTTTACGGCAACCACGTGCGGGTATTGCAATGGCAACGGATCCAGCAGGAAGTGCAGGTACGCGTGGCGAACGACATCGACGGGCACGTCCGCTGATCCGCTCAGGACAATCGCATAGTGATCCTGAAAGTTGCGCACGTTGGTGATTCGCCCCACCAGAGGCTCGACGATAATCGTGAACGTGCGGGGGTCTCCCGGGCTGGCGAGCGCACGCAAATAGTTCGTTGCTACGAATACGATCTGCGACACCGAATCGTGAATCTGGTCGATCTGGTGGTTGTACACTGGCTGCACTTGCACCCACAAGCGTCCAATGTGTTGCTCAACGTAATAAGCGGAAAGTATCTCGCTGAATCCTTCGAGCGCGATCACTTCGGGCGGCAACTCGTCTCGGCGTAACGTGGGTGTAAATTGGGGCGCGGGTCCGGATACCAAGCCAAACCAGACATATTGCGAGAGCATCGCGCCGGGGTCGGCAAGTTCGTGCTTCTTGTAAAATTCGCGAACGGCGTCGACCGCTGGCCCTTGCTGGTGCTGCAGGCGATCGCGAAGCTGGGCGCGCATCGGCGTCCAACTTTCTGAGCTGACGTCGGCTTCGAATCCAGCCGCGAGCAAGGCGCACATCGTCGTGAACATGGCCTCGCTGCCGTCCACGGTCACATTGCTGACCGGAGCGTCACGCAATCCCAGACGCGCTCGCGGTCCCGCGGGCGGCGCCGAAGCAGGAGCAGGTGCTTGCCCTGGCGCTGGAGTTTGCGCCGGAGTCTGCGTCTGTGCGAAGCACGCCAACGGCAGCATTGCAGCGATCCAGCAAACTCCCAACGCCCTACAGCGAAAAACTCTAGTCATGGATTTCGCCGCGGCTCTTACTCGGGCCAGAATTTGTGAAATTGGCGCACCCTTCTTACGTAACGTTCGCTTTGCTCGCATCACCACAATGTAATTTGAACATACAAGGCGATGCGGCAATTCGTCAAGGAATCGCAACCACCCCATCTCGGCGGACCCGGCCAACGCTTGCGTCCCGAAGAAGCATCTGCTAACACTGGGGCTACACCGTACTTCGCCCTTCGTACATGTTAAGGATGGACTGATCCCATGCTCAAAAGTTGGATGAGGGAGTCCCTGATTTGGGTTGCGAGCGCCCTGGCCGCCGGAACCTGTCCTGCGTGCCTGAGGGCTCAACTCGTGCGCAGCGACAACGCTGCCGCGCAATCACCAAGTTCCTCTCAGACTGCCGCCCCCGCGCCAACCACTCCAACCGGCAAGCGCCGCCTCTCGCAGGAAATTCAGCTGACCGGCGATCAACTGTGGACCGAAACCGGAATCACCCTGCAGCCGGGAGAGCACGTCGTCGCCACCGCCACCGGCAAGATGCACTACGCCGATTCCGCGACCGACGCCGGGCCGGAAGGTCTCACCCGCGGCTTCAAGGACTTGATTCGCATCCTTCCCTACAACGCCGCGGGTCGTGGCGCCGTCATCGGCCGCGTGGGCGACGCTGCGACCGCACAACCCTTTCTGATTGGCGCGCACTGCAACGTTATCTCTTATTCGGGCGGCCTGCTTTCTATCGGCGTCAACCAGATGAGCGTGGACACCGGCGACGGCACCTACGCAGTTCGCGTGGAGATCTACCCGCCCGATTCAGGATTCCTCGCCGTAAAGCAGGTTGATAGCATGCCTGGGATCGACCCTTCCCTGTTCACGAAGATTCCACGGCGCATTGGCGACAAGGCCGGCGATCCCGGCGACATGGTGAACTTCCTGATCATCGGTTCGGAAGCCGCGATGCAGAAAGTGTTCACCACCGCGGGCTGGGTAAAAGTCGATGCCGATGTGAAAGACACGTTTCTTCACGGCTTTATAGAAAGCATGTCGAAGGAATCGTATTTGACCATGCCCATGAGCCCGCTCTATTTATTCGGCCGCCAGCAGGACTACGGTTGGGCACACGCCGAGCCGATCCAGGTCGTAGCGTCCCGCAATCATCTACGCATCTGGAAAGCGCCATTCCAGGTGAACGGCCACGTCGTGTGGGTCGGCGCGGCTACCCATGACATCGGCTTCGAGAAAGATCAGCGCAACAACGGCATTACTCACAAGATCGATCCGGATATCGATCTCGAACGCAACTTTGTCGAAAAAACTCTCACTAGCACCGGGCTGGTTTCCGAAATCACGCACTATCTCCCGGACAATCCAATGAAAGAGGCCAAAACCGCCACCGGCGGCAGCTTCCACTCCGACGGCCACGTTCTGATCCTGAAGCTGAGCGATGCCGCGGCGAATCTCTCCGCCGGATCGACTACGAAAAACTAGTGGCATCGCTTCATCAACAACGTCTCTTACTCGTGGACACTCTGCGCCGGCGAAACGTATCGTTACTCGGCGCGCGCGTCGCATAAAACTCTCGAAGGAACTTCATGCGCTTTGCAAAACGTTTTGCCGTGGGTGTGATCTTTTGTGCCGCACTCCTCGGCGCCCTGAGCCTTCCGCCGGTAGCGCGTACCGGCGCACAAGCGAATCCCGAAGACAACGAGAGCGAAATTCGCGCGCATTACACGAAGTACGAAGTGCGTATCCCCATGCGCGACGGTGTGAAGCTCTTTGCGGCCGTCTACACGCCCAAAAACACTTCGCAAACGTATCCCTTCCTGCTGTCCCGAACGCCCTACGGCATCGCGCCTTACGGCGTGGACCACTACCCCAAGCGTTTGGGTCCAGGCCCCATCTTCCTACGTGACGGCTTCATCTTCGTGGAGCAGGATGTGCGCGGCAGGTCCATGTCCGAGGGCACTTTCGCCGAAATGACTCCCCACAAAGACGTCAAGAAGTCGCCGACCGACGTCGACGAGAGCACCGACACCTACGACACGATCGAATGGCTACTACACAACGTTCCGAACAACAACGGCAACGCCGGGCTCTGGGGGATTTCCTATCCGGGATTCTATGTTGCAGCCGGAATCATCGACTCTCATCCCGCATTGAAAGCCGCTTCGCCCCAAGCCCCGGTGACGGACCTGTTTATGGGCGACGACGCCTACCACAACGGCGGATTCATGCTGGCCGCCAATTTCGAGTTCTACACATTTTTCAAGCCCCGCACCGAAATTGCGCCGCTAGCGCCCTATCGGCGTTTCGACTACGGCACGACAGACGGATACGAATACTTTCTACATATGGGCCCGCTCTCCAACGCTCGAAAACTATTGAAAGAGAAAATCTCTTATTGGGACGACCAGGTGGCCCATTCCACTTACGATGACTTCTGGAAAGCCCGCAATATTTCAGCACACCTGAAGAACGTCCACTGCGCCGTGCTCTCGGTGGGTGGCTGGTTTGACGCCGAAGATATCGTCGGGCCCCGAAAAGTCTTCCGCGCCGTCGCGGACGCCAACCCTGCAACATCCACAAAACTCGTATATGGACCGTGGGTCCACGGCGGCTGGGACCGTACCAGCGGCGAATCCTTGGGCGACGTCAACTTTGCCTCCAAGACGTCCGACTTCTACAACGAGCACATCCTGCTTCCATTCTTTAGCCAATATCTGAAAAGTGCGGAAGATGCCAAGCTTCCTACCGCATACATGTTCGAGACCGGAACAAATGTCTGGCGGAGGTACGATTCGTGGCCACCAAAAAATCTCCGGGCCCGCACTCTTTACCTGCGCGCGGGCGGACTACTTTCTTTCGATTCCGCCAACGACGCCCAATCCTCATTCGACGAATACGTGAGCGATCCCGCGCATCCGGTACCATTCATCGATTCCCCTGCGACCGAGGTTCCTCGGGTCTACATGGATGCCGACCAGCGTTTCGCCGCCAAGCGCCCCGACGTTCTCGTGTACCAGACGGCGCCGCTGGAGGAAAACATAACCGTCGCGGGCCAGGTTTCACCCCGCCTCTGGGTGTCAACATCCGGCACGGACTCCGACTTCGACGTGAAGATCATTGATGTCTATCCGACCGACTTTCCCAATCCCAATCCGAATCCGAAGGAAGTGGAAATGGGCGGATATCAGCAGTTGGTTCGCGGCGAACCCTTCCGGGGCAAATTCCGTAACAGCTTCGAGAAGCCGGAGCCCTTCGTTCCAGGGCAACCGGCCGCGATCAATTTCTCCCTACCGGATATCAATCACACTTTCGGCCGGGGACATCGCATTATGGTGCAGATCCAAAGCTCCTGGTTCCCGCTCGTGGATCGCAATCCCCAAAAGTTCATCAACATTCCGGACGCCACCGAAGCAGATTTCCAGAAAGCAACCGAGCGCGTCTATCACTCCAAACAGCACGCGTCCGCCATCGAGCTACCTATCGTGAAATAACAATTGCGGTGGCCTTTGGGAGTCTGCGCAACAACGTCAGAGCACGGCTTTAGCCGTGCCGCAGGGGCCCCCTATCAACCGGCTTCCGCCGCTGAGGGTTGGCTTTTCGGTTTGCTTTCAGGCGGGCGGACTATCCCAAGCTTCCAGTGAAGCAATCTCTTCCGACTCAAACTCCGGCTGGCTCTGCAACAGCCTGACGCAGCGATTCCAACGCAAAATCGCATCGTCGTTGCCGGGAGGATGCATTCGCTCCGCCTCGGCGAAACACTGCAGCGCCCGTTCGAGCAAGGGCAGCAAGGTGTGCGGCGCGCGTCCCGCTCGCAACTGCGCCTTGACCCGGCGTTCGCAGAGCAGCCCGGTGTAGTAGTTCCGCTCGTACGGATCTTTCAAGCCTTGAAAGATTTTTTCCACCTCGGCGTAACGATCGCTAGGAGCACCGGTGAATTGGTCGGTGATGGTCAGGCCCAAGGTCCGCAGCCCGAGCATATGATTCGGATCGGCCACCAGAATGTCGCGGCAAATCGATTCCGCCTCTTCCGGTTCATTCAAATATCGATACAACTCCGCTTTAGCGATGGCCTCACCGATTCCCGATTTGGAGATGGTCTTCAGCTTCAGATCCATAAAGCCTCCTTCCGTAACGCCTGGCTTCTAGCTATCCGGCGCTCCGCGGATCTTTCGCGCGATCCACACCAGCGGATCGTAATACTGGTCCACAACGCGTTCCTTCAGCGGAATGATGGCGTTGTCCGTGATATGGATGTCCTCGGGACAAACTTCCGTGCAGCACTTCGTAATATTGCAGTAGCCCAGCCCCAGTTCGTCCTTCAGCATCTTCAACCGCGAAACTCCATCCAGCGGATGCATTTCGAGTCCCGCTACGCGCACAAAAAACCTCGGCCCGCCAAACTGCGCCTTTTTGTCATGATCGCGCAGAACGTGGCAAACGTTCTGGCACAAAAAGCACTCAATACACTTTCGAAATTCCTGCACCCGGTCAGCATCTTCTTGTTCAAACTTCCAGTCCGTTCCAGGCTTCGGCTGAAACGGTGGAATCTTTTTGTTCACCTGGTAGTTCCAGGAAACGTCCGTGACCAGATCCTTGATCACGGGAAATGTTTTCAGTGGTCTCACCGTAATCGGCTCATCCTTAGGCAGCGCATCCATCCGCGTCTTGCAGGTAAGCCGCGGCCTTCCATTCACCTCCGCCGAGCACGACCCGCACTTCCCGGCCTTGCAGTTCCACCGCACCGCCAGATCCTGCGAAAGGTGCCCCTGAATGTAGTGCAGCGCATCGAGCACCACCATTCCCGGTGCAATGGGCACCTTATAATCGACGGCCGCGCCACCGTTCTTATCTCCCCGAAAAACGTTGAGCACCGCGTCGGCCATAGCCTAGCTCCCCTGTGCTGAGCTCCGGTCGGCATCATCCCACCGCGGAGGAATGCCCGAGCCCAGTATCTTCCAACGAGTGAAAGCCGTGGCACCCATGTGCGGCGCCAAAGCCTTCATGATTTCACCGTGTGGCACCTTCGCCACAAATTCCATCAACGCCCGATCACTTTCCCACACCGATAAAGTCCAGAATTGCCGGCTCAACAACTTCGCCCGCATCGAATAACCCATGGCTCCCGGACTCGCCAGCATCTGCCGATGAACCGCGTAACTGAAGCGAGCAAACAGCGGGATCTTGAGATAAGACCGCAATGGCAAATAACTCAACAGCGCGACATATTCGCGCCCAGCCTCCACAGGAGCCAGCATTTTCCATGGCGTTTTCACCTCTAAACTCCGAGCCCCATCTAGATTGGCGTCGCAGCACGCCAAAAGTTCCGAACTCTCCGTGACCTCTGTGCTCCGACCTCCGCGCCCTCTGTGTTAAATCTTTTGCTTTTGCCTCACTCTTTAGCCGCCATTCCGACGATCAGCCGAAGGTAGCGAACCTGCAGCCGCCCTCTCCGAGAGGGCGGGGTTTAGATAACACACCACCCACTCCCCAGGCGTGAACCGCCCATTTCCCCACGCTCATCCCTGATCCTCAGCCAATAGCTGCTCCAAATCCGCCGGCAATGCAGGCTTCACATCCTGCCGCAGCGTCATCCCCGAAGCCTCTCTTTTGATGATGTTATTCTTCGTGCCCCAGTCCGCACTCAGCTCCGGAAAGTCAATCCGGCTATGCGCTCCCCGGCTCTCCTCCCGTACCAACGCACTCCGCGCCACCGCCTCCGAAATCGTCAGCATCGACTTCAAATCCAACGCTAAATGCCAACCCGGATTAAACATCCGCGAACCTTCCACGCTAGTGTGCGTCCACCGCTCATTAAGCTTCCCCAATTCCACCAAAGCCTTCTGCAAATCCTCACGCGTCCGGTAAATCCCCACCAGACTCTGCATCGTCGTTTGCAGATCCCGGTGAATCGCATAAGGACTCTCGCCGGCCGACCGTTGAAACGGCGCCAACGCATATTTTTCCGCCGCATCAATCTGCGCCGGGTCAATGTTCGGCGCCGAAACTTCCTTGGCATGTTTCGCCGCCGCCAAACCGGCCCGCCGCCCAAATACCAGCAGGTCCGACAACGAATTCCCACCCAATCGGTTAGCCCCGTGCAACCCCGCCGCCGCCTCCCCTGCAGCAAACAACCCCGGCAAGGTGCTCTGCGCCGTCTCGGCCTCCACGCGAATTCCGCCCATCACGTAGTGGCAAGTCGGCCCCACTTCCATAGGCCCCTTGGTGATATCGACATCCGCCAACTCCTTAAACTGGTGATACATGCTCGGCAATTTCTTCTTCACGTACTCCGCCGGCTTGTGTGAAATATCTAGGTACGCGCCGCCGTGCTCGGTTCCGCGCCCTTCCTTTACTTCCGTATAGATCGACCTTGCCACCACGTCCCGAGTCGAAAGCTCCATGCGCTTGGGGTCGTACTTCTCCATGAACCGCTCGCCCATCTTGTTGCGCAGAATCCCGCCTTCGCCGCGCACCGCCTCCGTAACCAAAATCCCCTGCACGCCCGGCGGCCAAACCATCCCCGTCGGATGAAATTGCACAAACTCCAGGTCCATCAACTCCGCCCCAGCCTCATAAGCCAGCGCCATTCCATCGCCCGTGTATTCCCACGAGTTCGATGTAATCGGCCAAGCCTTCCCAATTCCTCCAGTAGCCAGCACCACAGACTTCGCCTTGAAAACAACAAATTTCCCCTGCTCGCGCCAATATCCAATCGCGCCAACGCACTTCTCACCGTCGGTCAGCAGCCGCACGATCGTGCACTCCATGTACACGTCGAAGCCCAGCTGCACCCCGCGATCCTGCAGCGTCCGAATCATCTCCAGTCCAGTGCGGTCGCCGACGTGGCACAACCTCTTATATGTGTGGCCCCCAAACGCACGCTGCAAAATGTTTCCGTCCGCGGTTCGGTCGAAAACCGCCCCCCAATGTTCTAACTCCCGCACGCGTTCCGGCGCTTCCTGCGCATGAAGCTGCGCCATGCGCCAGTTATTCAACATCTTCCCGCCGCGCATCGTATCCCGGAAGTGAGGCTTCCACCCGTCCGCCGAATCCACATTGCACATCGCCGCGGCAATCCCGCCTTCCGCCATTACCGTGTGCGCCTTGCCCAGCAAAGACTTGCTCACCACGCCCACCGTCACGTCCTGCGCCAAAGCCTCAATTGCGGCCCGCAAACCCGCGCCGCCCGCCCCAATCACCAACACATCATGTTCGTGCGTTTCAAATCGATCGCTCAAAAGATCCTCAGATCTTGAATCGCCCCGCTCGACACTAGCCGCACATAAAAATCCGCGAATCCCACCGAGAACAAACTCACCCAAGCAAACAACATGTGCCGCTCATTCAAAAATGTAAGGCCTCGCCAAGCCGCAAATCGAGGTTTGCCAAATGTCGCGCACGAAAAGCAATCCAACTTGCCGCCAGCCAAATGCCGCAATGAATGACAAGACAGCGTGTAGATCGACAGCAGGCAGACGTTGACCAAGAGCACCAGCGTGCCAACGCCCATTCCGAATTTTCCGTCAAAAAAGAAGGCATGAAACGCGTCCTTCCACAGGAACGCCAGGAAAATAATCGCGAGATACAAAGCGTACCGATGCAAATTCTGCAGGATGAAGGGAAACTTAGTTTCGCCGCTATAAGACCTCTTTGGCTCACCTACGGCGCAAGAAGGAGGATCCAGAAAAAACGCCCGATAGTACGCTTTCCGATAGTAGTAGCAGGTAGCCCGAAAGCTCAGCGGCCCGCCCAAAATCAAAATCGCAGGCGAAAGCTTCCACCAGCGATGGTTCGCATCAATCAAAGGCGAATAAAACGGCGACAGGTAAGGTCCCCACTCATAAAATTTCCCCTCAATCGCTCGCAGAGTCGCATAAAGCCCAAATCCCCCCAGCACCACAATTACCGGCAGAATTTCCACCAACCAACTATCCCGCCGCAGCGTACTCCCCAATCCGCTCTTAGCCGCAGAAACTCCGCTAGCCGCCATCGATTCACCTCAGCGACGCCTAGCCTAGCGGCAATTCCCCCGTTTGCAAATAGTTTTCCTCATACTCACAAAATCTTTTTTCGAGTCGCTTTGTTCCACCACGTTTGTGCCAAAATACAAGGTCGCCAGCGCGCCCATTCATTAAAAAGGACCGCGCCAAGACAAAATCATTCGCGACGAGGAGAGGTCATTTCGTGGCTGCGAAAAATAACATCGGAATTCTGACAGGCGGCGGCGACGTGCCGGGCCTAAATCCCGTGATCAAGTCGGTCGTCTATCGCGCGAAAGAAATGGGCCGCCAGGTCATCGGCATTCGCAAAGGCTGGGAAGGCCTGACCCACATGGCCGACTCCAACGAAGACCCCATCTACATTCGCCCGCTCACCCGCGACAACACCCGCACTATTGACCGCACCGGCGGCACCGTCCTGCACACCTCGCGCACCAACCCGCGCAAAATGGCCGCGAACAAACTCCCTGCCCACATTCACCCCGACCGCATCAAGAAACTCCCCTTCGACGGCAAATACTACGACTTCACTCCCATCGTCCTCGAAAATCTAGATCGGCTGGGCATCGGTTGTCTGGTCACCATAGGTGGCGACGACACGCTAAGCTTCTCCGCCGCGCTCTCCGCAGCAGGCATGCCCGTAATTGCCATCCCAAAAACCATGGACAACGACGTCCAGGGCACCGAATACTGCATCGGCTTCTCCACCGCCATCACCCGCGCCAAAGAATTGATCACCCGCCAGCGCACCACCCTTGGCTCCCACGAACGCATCGGCGTTTTCCGTATCTTCGGCCGCGACGCAGGCTTCACCGCCCTTTACACTGCCTACGTCACCTCCACCCGCTGCCTGATCCCCGAATATCCGTTTGACCTGGACCACGTCGCCGAAATCCTCTCCCACGACAAACAGGAAAATCTCAGCCACTACGCGCTGGTGGTAGTTTCCGAAGGCGCCGTCTGGAAACAAGGAAGCGTGGCGGAAGTCGGCGAAGCCGACGCCTACGGCCACCGAAAAAAGGCTGACATCGGCCAGGTCTTAGCCGACGAAATCCGACGCCGCACCGGCGACGAGATCATGATCAGCGATCTAACCTACGACTTGCGCAGCGGTGAGCCCGACGCCATCGATCAACTCGTCGCCATCACCTTCGCCAACATCGCCGTAGAAATGCTCTTCGACGGAGTAACCGGCCGCATGGTTGCCGTCCAAAACGGCTGCTACGCTCACGCGCCGTTACCCGCCTCATCGCTAGGAGCCCGCAAGGTCGACATCGCCACGCTCTACAACACCGAGCGCTATCGCCCCAACTACACCTCAAAGCTAGGCGCCCCGCTCCTCTTCAACCACATCTGATTTTTCGTTGTCGCGCTTTCAAGCAGGGTGCGGGTGCCCCAGGTTCGCCGTTTGAACCTGGGTCTTTCTTTCTCGAACGGCACTCCAATCTCTAACCAGCCGGATACATCCGCTGAAACTCCGGATCATCATGAAGCAAGGCCAAATCCGGATCCCGCCGCGCCCAGGTAGCATCCTTAAATCCACCATCCCAAGCCTTCCGCAGCGTATCCAAAGCCTCAGCCTTCCTCTTCAACCCGCAATAGTTGCAAGCCGCGTTATAAAGAATCGAAGCCTCATTCGCGCGCAAGGTAATCGCCAGCCCAGTCTCCCGCAACGCATCCTCCTCGCGACCCATATCCGCATAGTCCCCGCCAAGCAAAATCCGCGCCCGCGCATCCTCCGGCACCTGCTTCAAATGATTTTCCAGCGCCGCCATTCGCCGCTGCACAATATTTTTCCGCAGCTCCGATTTTCCCAGTGCTCCCAGCGCATTCCCCACCGGCACATAAACATTGTAATCCTCGCCGCTGGCTTCCAACGCGACTTCCATCACATCCAGAATCTCCTGATACCGCCCAGCCGAAAACAGCGCGCGACACAGCAAATAGTAAGCCCCTTCGCAATCCCTCTTTCGTTCGATCGCCTTGCGCAGCATGCGCACCGCTTCATCGTGCAGTCCCGTCGCATACAGTACCCACGCCTGGCTGACCTGCACCTCCGGCAAATCCCAGCGCAGCGCCACCGCCTTGCCGGAAGCCTCGCGCGCGCGGTCCACCCATACAGAGTCCCGGCTGAAATTACAAAAAAACATCGCGCAGGCGTTCGCGCAAGCCGCGTACGCTAACGCAAAACTCGCGTCGATCGCCACCGCGTTCTCGAACATTTGCAGCGCGAACTCCAGATCCTGCCGCGTCTGCCGTCGCGCGTATCTCTTCCCCCGCAAATACAGATCGTAAGCCTGGAGATTTTCGGTAGGCTTCACCGCCAGCGCTTCCAGCTCTTGCGGGGAAAGCGTCACCCGCAAAGCCTCCGCAATTTTCCGCGCGATCTCGTCCTGCACCTCGAACACGTCCTTCATTTCCCGGTCGTATCGCTCCGACCACATCGGAAAATCCGTCTGTGTATCGACAAGCTGCGTGTTGATCCGCAGCCGGTTCCCCGCTCGCCGCAAACTCCCGGTCAATACGTAAGCCGCATGCAACTGCTGCCCAATCTGAAGCGGTGTCACCTGCTTATCTCGAAACGCCAGCACCGTAGGCCGCGAAAACGTATTCAACCCGCGAATCTTCGAAAGCTCCGTAATGATGTCCTCAGTTATCCCGTCCCGCAGATATTCGTCTTCCTTAGCGCCGCTGAGATTTTCGAAATAGAGCACCGCCAGCGACTTCGGCCCCTGCTTCGCAACTCCCGACCGCGACTCGGTAACCTCCGCCGCCCTCTTCTGCCCCGAATCCAGATCGCGCTTCAATCGATTGAGATCCGTCTTCAATTCCGTAGCCGACTGGCACCGCAAATTCCGGTCCTTCTCCAGCAGCTTGTCCAGCAACCGCCCCAATTCCGCAGGCAAAGCCGAATTCACCTGCACCGCCGGAATTGGATCACGATTCAAAATCGCATCGAAAATCACCGCCGACGTGTCGCCTCGAAACGGCAAAGTCCCGGTAGCCATCTGATACAGAACGGTCCCCACCGAAAACAGATCCGTCCGCGCGTCCACCAACTGCCCACGCGCCTGCTCCGGCGACATATACGTAACCGTTCCCACCGAAGATCCCGGCGAAGTCAGTTCCTGCCCGACGAATGTCTCCATTCTCGAAGGACTCGAGCTCGGATCACCCACCGCACTGAGCAGCTCGATTTTCGCGAGACCAAAATCCAGTATCTTCACCTGCCCCCGCGTGGTCACAAAAATGTTCGCGGGTTTAATGTCCCGGTGCACGATCCCTTTCGAATGCGCCGACTCCAGCGCATCCGTCATCTGGATCGCCAGCGTCAGCAGCTTCTCGATCACAAATGGCTGCCGCCCCATCATCTCGCCGAGCGTCTGCCCCTCAAGCAATTCCATCACGATAAAATGCTGCCGCTCATGCTGCTCGATCGCGTGAATCGTGCAAATGTTCGGATGGTTCAAAGCCGAAGCCGCCCGCGCCTCCCGCTGAAATCTCTCCAGCAACTGTGAATCCTGCGCCATCACATCCGGCAAAAACTTCAGCGCAACCCGCCGCCCCAGCCGAGTATCCTCAGCCTCATAGACCACACCCATGCCGCCACTACCCAATTTGCGGCTAACGATGTAATGCGAAAAAGTTTGACCCGCCAGAAAATCAGTGCCCGTCATGTCCGGCATGATACCAGACTGCGCCTAAACTGCGGTCACCCCACCGTGACCAGTGCCGCACCTGCTTGTCACCTTCAGGCCGACTATCGACGGGCGGGTGCCGCACCCTTGGGGTTTAAGGGTGCCGGTTTTGACTTCCCCTGCAAGCCCCCTTGCGAACCACTGTAGCGGCCGCTTTCCGAAGCGGGCGCCGTCGCACCCTTCGGGTTTATGGGTGCGGGTCTTGCACTTCACGCCCCATCCACCGCGTTGACTTGCCCCACCCCGCAGCCTAATATGCGCCTGTTCCCACATCTATGCGCACCTACGCACAATTCGTGATTTTTCGGAGGAATCTGTGGCCGATTGGCAATTCGCGCAAAAAAACGTTTCCGAAGAGCTAGCTCAACTCCACTTCTTCTCCTTCAAGAAGTGCGTAAGCGGCGTCGAGATCACCTTCACGATTACCGTAAAAGAATACGTCTCTCCACCCCCCGGCCAATACGCCCGCTTCTTCGGCCAGGCCGACAAACCCATCAACCAAAAACTAGGCCCCTTCCTCCCCTCAGGATGGGGCAATTCCCTGCTCGACGCACTCAACGGCTGCGTGCGCGCCATTCGCGAATTTCCCTGCGAGGAGGAAGAAACCACGTCAGAGACCGCCGCCGGCGCCTGAGCTCCACTTCGCTCCCGCACTGGACAACTCCGAGATTCTTTGCTTTATTCCCAACACCGATTTTCGAGCGCCGAACATCGCGCCGCGCCAAGGAGGCTTCGCGTGGAAATCACCCGAAAAGAGTTGAACCCCGGCATAGTCGTCCTGGAGCTGAAGGGCCCGCTTCAGATGGGTGTCGAATGCAAACGCCTTGAACTCGCTATGGACGACCTCTTGAAAGAAAAACAAACCCGCGTCGTTCTCGACCTCTCCCAGCTCACCAAAATTGACAGCGACGGCGTCGGCCGGGTCGTGAAATGTCTCTCACGCCTGCGCATGGTAGGCGGCACTCTGCACCTCGCCGGCGTCACCGGAATGGTCGATACCGCCCTCAAACTAACCCACGTCGACCGCCTCGTAAAAATCTTCCCCACCGCCCTCGAAGCCTCCCAAAACCTCTCCGCCACGCCCCCACCTTCGTCCGCAACTCCAGGTCACTAAGATCTGGAGAACGTCCGGTCATCCAGGTGGCTGTGTTTAAGTGTCAGCGAACTCGTCGATAAAATTAGGCGACAAGAGGGACCTATTCCCCTAGAAGCTAGCCCAACGGGCGAGCGGATAAGCTTCGGATTGAGGTCATCCGCCCACGATTCTGTATGAGAGATATTCGCCGGTTCACATCCCCGTCGGCCTCTCGAGACGCTTCCGTGAGCTAGCCGTTCTCGACGCGCGCCTTTATATCGGAGTACGCCGTGTCGATCAGCCTGCTTAGCGCTGCGGCGTCTGTGGCCGTGCCCGATCTCAACTTCACATGGCGCATGAACTTGCCGGTGCCTTGCAACAAGTGAGCCGGATCCGGCAGCGCCGCGCCGTGAAAAAAACCCACGTTTACGTGCGAGGTGAATACATTCACATATCCGAAGGGCGCATCTCCCAAACATGCAACCGGACAGCCATCATGCAAAAGCTGCCGGACTTCGTCCCCGCATTTTCGCATCACCTCAAACCACTGATGCGCGATGGCTCCCAGTTCACCTGCATGCTCTTTCATCCACCTATCGATGGCAGGATCCCGCTCGACAGCGCCATTGAATCGCAGCAATTCCGATCTCATCGTCGCTCGACTTTTCTCCTTCGAGATCTACGGTTACGTAGCTTACACGAGAAGGATACTGGCTTGTCGTTCCCGGCGGAACGAACGCAGCAACAAGAAGACTTGGCACGATCGCGCCCAGTCAATCCGGAAGCCTTCGATGCCTACTTGCAGGGGTACCACCACTGGCAGCGGGACACAGACAAAGACACAGACATTGCCGCGAAGTATTTCGAGCGGGCGACTCAAATTGACCCCTCCTATGCATTGGCTTGGGCATGGCTGTCTCGGGCGCGCAACTGGCAAGCCAACGAGGGTCTAATCCCTATGGAAGAGGGCCGCCGGCTTTCCCGTGAAGCGATTGAGCGGGCTTTAGCTCTTAACCCGAACCTCGCAGCAGCCCATGCCCAAATGGGACGGATTAAGCAACAGGTCGATTACGATTGGGCTGGAGCGATGCTTCCTTCCAGCGGGCGGTTGCTCTCGAACCAGCAAACGCCGAAAATGTAGGTTTTGCGGCTTGGTCGGCAGCC
This sequence comes from uncultured Acidobacteriota bacterium, assembly GCA_963832615.1. Lineage (GTDB taxonomy): Bacteria > Acidobacteriota > Terriglobia > Acidiferrales > UBA7541 > Acidiferrum. Next base: position 39,597 of record CAWHVA010000020.1, on the reverse strand, counting down.
ATCTTCGGCCGCTTTGACGAAGCGCTTGAATTGAACCACCGAGCCGTTGACTTGGATCCGCTCGATGCAAACAGTTGGGCGAGGCTTGGGGAGACCGAGGTTTTTATGGGGCAACTAGACCAAGCCGCAGCGGATTGCAAGAAGGGCCTTGAACTGAACCCCGATGTAAGTACAGTATTAAGCCAAATCTATCTTATGCAGGGGCGACCGCAGGGTGCTTTGCCTGAAGTCGACCGCGTACACAACGCTCCCGTACGTGCGTTTCTGTATGCGCTTACGTATTACGCGCTTGGTCGGAAAGAGGAGTCGGACGCCGCATTGCGGGAATTAATGATGAAATACCATGCAAGTAATGCCTTCGAGATCGCCACGATTTTTGCTTTCCGGAACCAGACCGACGAAGCGTTCGAGTGGCTGGACCGAGCTTATGCCCAACGTGACCCCAGTATGATGTCTACGAAAATGGACCCGCTACTGAACAGCTTGCACAACGACCCGCGATTTGCCGGGCTCTTGAAGAAGCTCAACCTGCCGAATTGACTTACGTTGCCCTATTTGATTTAAGAGCAATTTGTGGGAGACGGGAGCCTTCAAGTCCTGATTAACGCCGTAACCCGAGAAGTGCCCACTAACTCTCCAAAAGCTCGGGCGCAGCAAATTGGAAATCCTGTTTGGAGTCTATTGCTGATCGTAGGCGGGTGACGGGCAACTCGGAAACTATGCCGCCCGCCGAGCTCAGCTCATGCTGCGCGGAACGATCTACGAGATGGTTCCACGCACGAATCACGCCGTAGCCGTCATCGTCTCCGTCCTCCTCGACTCTTCCCACAAGGCCACATAGGGCTTCAACTCCGTCATCATCTTCTGAAATCCAGCCAAGTCCAAAGACTGCGCCCCATCACTGATCGCCTTCTCCGGCGCTGGATGCACCTCCACAATCAACCCATCCGCTCCAATCGCCACCGCCGCCCGCGATAGCGCCGGCACCAAACTACGCTTCCCGGTAGCGTGGCTCGGATCCAGAATCACCGGCAAATGCGTCAACTCATTCAAGGCCGGAATCGCCGCAATATCGCAAGTATTCCGCGTCTCGGTCTCAAACGTCCGAATCCCCCGCTCGCACAAAATCACATTTGGATTTCCATGCGCCACAACATACTCCGCCGACATCAACAGCTCCTTGATCGTCCCGCTCAACCCGCGCTTCAACAAAACCGGCCGCCCGCACTTCCCCAGTGCCTTAAGCAGCACAAAGTTCTGCATATTCCGCGCCCCAACCTGCATCACGTCCGCATACTGCGCAATCATGTCCACATCGCGATCGCTCATCACCTCGGTAATAATCGCCAATCCGGTAGCCAACTTCGCTTTCTTCAACAGTTTCAGCCCTTCCTCTTCCATCCCCTGAAAGTCATAAGGAGAAGTCCGCGGCTTGAACGCCCCGCCGCGCAACATCTTCGCCCCAGACTTAGCCACCCCCTCGGCAGCCTGCATGATCTGCTTCTCCGACTCCACCGAGCAAGGCCCCGCCATGACAATAAATTCATCCCCGCCAATCTCGATCCCATTCACGCGAATCCGCGTCCGCCCAGCCTTAAACTGTTTGCTAACAAATTTGTAAGGCGCCGATATCCGCATCACCTTCTCCACCTGCGGCATCGACTCCACCGATTCCATACAAGCGGTCACATCCCCCACCCCCACGACTCCAATCACCACGCGCTCCTCCCCCTCAATCGAGTGCACCTTGTACCCAAAGTGCCCCACCTGAGCCCGCACCTCGTCAATCTCCTCCCGAGTAGCATGCAACTTCATCGAAATAATCATCGTCCCGTCTCCCCATCATTGGATTAAGCCCAAGCACAGCTTCTCCGTGCCCTCTGTGCTCCGACCTCAGTGCCCTCTGTGCTAAAGCCGTGGCGGTTGCCACTTGATTTCGACTTATAACTTTCGTCGCTTTTCCCGGTTTTCTTTACCTCATTACTTCGTTGCTTCATTACTTCCGCCCCTAAAAACAAAAAGCCCACTCAACTTGCGAGTGGGTCGAATCTCTCGTTTTGTCTCTTTAATTACAAATTCGCCCCTCGCCACATTGTAGGTGGGTGCCAAAAGCGAAACCAATACGAGTAGGCGTTGTAATTCACGACCACAGTCTATGCGGACCCGATCCCAGTTTCAACCGCAATCTTTAGCCTCTCCCTCCCTCCGGGGAGCACCACCACGGCCCATGTCGCGCAGGTCCTCTCTAGTACCTGTCTACTATTCAGATATATTTATATTGACCCCACGCGTTGTGTACTATTACAAAGTAGTTATTGTACTCGAATAGAACCAGTTGATTCCGGGTGCCAGCTCACTTTGCGTTCACTCAAGACATCTCTCGTCCCCCGTGAATACCCGCTACCAGCTAACCATTCTTCGATTGAGGAGGCTGTCCAACATGACTCATTTCGTAATCTGTGAAAACGCCGCATGCCATTTCGTCCTTGATATTTCCAACTAGGAGCGCCAGGCCACGCGACGCCAATCCATCCTGAGCGCCTGCCCGGAATGCGGCAGCAATTTGTCCCTCAACGTGCCCCTTTTCCGGTCGCGTTCTCCTCGTCCAATGGCCCAGCGGCCTACCCCACTGCGCCTGCTGCCATCGCGAGCTTCAACTCAATCCGAACGCGCACACGCCGCCACCCATCCCCACACCCATCGCAAACGCAGCAAAGCACCGCTAGCCATAGGGACGGGGGTTCCAACGAGTCTGACGGCGAGTCTGACGGCGAGTCTGTCGGCGAGTCTTATTGGCGATTACTTAACCTAGCGATCCGAGGGGCATCAGTACGCCTCAATAGTGTAAAAACACGGAGGGTGCCCCAGGTTCGGTGTTTGAACCTAGTCTTGGTGTTGACCCTCCCCTCTTCGGAATTCGCTTGGGTTTCCGTAAACGCAGAAAAAAACGAAGCGGCATCTCGTTTCGGCCTATCAAATCAATCGCAATGACTCGAAATTAATACAACAAGACTGCCACGCGAAACCGCGTGAACCCTTGCGAACTTCCCGCGTCGCACGCACCGACCGCCGCTGCGCGATAGCACCTACTCTGAATCTTCTGCTCTAAGTCACCCGGCAAGCGGGTCAGGTCGCCGGTCTCGTACCGAATCACCAGACTAGGACGGTTACCTGACCAACCGCGATCCATCTCGCAAGTCTTACGCGCGTCCTCGGTCGTCCCGATCGCGCTCGCGCCGTTCCGGCTGGATCCGCTCGCGTTCGGCGCAGGATCGCCGGATGCGTACTCGCTTCCCGAGTTCGCACTCACGCTTGATCGACTCGCGACCGTCTGCATGCTGTCCCCGCCATTCGATCTATTCACATTCGCGACGGTGAATGCGCCTGGGCCCAAATTGGCGACTTGCAACCCGCGCGCCGCAAGCGCCGCGGCCACTTGCTTCTCCTGTTCCACAAGGCTCAATCTGGCAACCGATTGCGAGAAGTCTTGCACCGCAAACAGCATTCCCGCTCCGCCGCGGCCCACGCCATCACGCGATGCAGCTCCAACCACAGCGATACCGATCGAAGTGAGTTCTGGATCGAGCAGGTTCGCGCGGTGCGGCGGCGAATGCATCCAGCTCGCATGAATCACCTCCGCCGAAGGACCTTCCGCTACGTTCTCCGCGATCTCGGTGAAGCGCGCTCCGGCAACGCGCGCGCGATCCTGCAGCGCGGGTTCGCCTGGAAACTGGTGCGACAACGTATTTCGCTGCGCCATCAGCAGCGCGTGCTGACGCGCTGCGTTCGCCAGCGCGTCGTCCCATCGCAACTGCGTCAGGCCTTGCGCGGCGCGCTCGTGGTTCGCCGCGTCAAACAGCGCGCGCTCCGCGGAAGCAGCTTGCGGCGCCGCGTGCACGACATTGAGGTTGGCGGACAGCACGACAGCAACCAGCAGGGCAATGGTGAACAATCGTGCCGCACAAACGTCGATGGTCTCCGCGGAAAAGCGCTTGCTACTGGCAACGCGCGAGCTGCTGGAAACGCGCGTGAGCGATCCAATTCCCTGCGAGCCGAACTTCTTCATCCAGTGGAACGACATAAATGTCCTCTGCAATCATTTAACCCGCTAAAGGCGTGGATTACTCGGGGTCGAAGGACAGTCGTGCGGTGATGAGAAGCTGATCGTTCGGGCCTGAACGTTCGGGCAGCGTCCTAAATCCGTTAAATTGCCAATGAAAACGTTGCTTTTGGCGAGTGTGGGGCTTCTTGCGGGTGAGCTATTTGTCAATGAATTTGCGGTCAGCCGATGTACGGATTCGGAATTGCAGCGAATGCGTTCGCGGCGCGATTTTTAGCCGCGGACGCGGACGGCGCTGAAGCTCAGGATTACGTGGCCTCCGGCGGTGGGTCGGCCGAAGCTTAGCATTGGGCGGAAGCGCGAGAACAATAGCATCTGGTCGAGTTGGTGGCGCAGGTCCACACTGTGTGGGCCGGAGAGGATTTGGTAGCCGACCATTCCTCCGTGGGCGTCTACGGTTACGTCCAGGAGCAGGCCGTGGGGTAACGCCAGTTCGGAGTCGTGGCCTTCGGGGGCCCAGGCTTGGGGATAGTCCGAGAGGCTGATGAGTTCGGCTGGGCGCAAGATATTCAGGGGCACGTCGTTTTGTACGGCGCGGACTGTAATGCCCGGGACGATAAGTTGCAGCACCACGACGAAAACCAAGATGGCCGAGGCAAATCCACCGGTTGCGGGAAGTGTGATGGGGCGAAATACGTTGTCGAGGAGGATTTCGGCGCGGTCGCGCATCCTACGCCAAGTGCTAGGCGCGTTCTCACGGTCGGGCGATTGCGCGGCGGCTACGCGAATGCGCGTTGCCAGATCGGCGGGCGGAAGGCTTCGCGGGACGCGGGAGAGCAGCGCACTCAGTTTGCGGAATTGTTCCAGCTCTTCGCGGCAGCCGGCGCAGCTATTCAAATGCTCGCGGACCTGGACACGTTGACGGACCTGGGCGGCGCCGGTGATGGCGTCGTCCATATAACCGGCCAGATTTGCGCGAACGGTGGTGCACTTCATGGGAGTTCCTCGCTCGCGGAACGCTCCCGCGCAAACCTGCTGCGTGCCGAGACGGTGTCGGCGCGCGAGCCGAAGTGCGGCGCGAAGGCCGGGCGCGGCATGCGGCTCGATGCCGAGTGCGACGCGGAGCACGACGCGCTGAAGCGCGCCCCTACATTGGCGCTCCCATTTGAGCGTGTCGCTAAGGAGCCGTCGTTCGCGGGTGCGTCCGCCCAGCTGTCGTTGGTGGTGGACGCGACCGCGGAGCAGCCTTGTTCATGCGTGACCGCAGAGGGGTCTAGTTCATGTGCGACCGCAGAGCGGTCGACCAGCAGAGGCTCAAGGAGATCTTTCAGCGCACGGCGGCCTCGGAGGATGCGGGACTTTACTGTGCCGGAGCTGCACTCCAGGACTTCAGCGATTTCTTCGTAACTCAGGCCTTCAAGATCGCGGAGGATTACAGCGCTGCGGAAGACTTCGGGGATTTCCTGGAGAGCGCTTTGCACCGCGGCTTGAATTTCGTGGGCGGCGAACTGCTCAAAGGGGGTGGCGGCGAGGTCTTCGATCTCGATTGCGGCGTGGCCGTCTTCGGGTTCGGCGTCGATGGAGACGTTTTTCTGGAGGTGGCGTTTGAACCAGCGCTTGTGGTTCAGAGCTTCGCGGATGGCGATGCGATAGAGCCAAGTCTTGAGCGAACTGCCCTGACGGAAGCCGCGAATGCCGCGAAACGCCTTCAGGAAAACTTCCTGGGTGCCATCGGCGGCGTCTGCGACATCTCCTAGCATGCTCAAGATCAAATTGTAGACCGGGCCGTGGTAGTGGGTGACCAGCCAGTCGAAGGCGGTTTCCGAACCAGCCTGCAGCTCGGTTACGAGCAGGGTTTCATCGACGCCCCACGAGAGAGCACTGGCCCAATCAGACAATGCCGGCCTTTCCGGTCCGGCCGCGATATGCGGACCTTCCTGACCCACGAAGCGCGACGGTCTTCCAAGCGGGTTGGGCATTGCTGCATGCCTCAGTACCCGATGTCCGCTCTACAGGCTTAGACACCGGGAGGGGCGGAACTGTTTCCGCCCAAGGGCCGATTGTGGCACCGAGTGCCCAGTACTGCAATGGGCCGGTGGGCATGGGACTGGGTCGGCGGTTGTGGCTAGGGAGAGTGGATTCTAAAGGGCTTTAAGGCTAGCGTTTTTGCAAGTGCGGATTCTAAACGAGTTACGGGCGTACTTTCTGTAAGTGCGGATTGTAAAGGGGTTAGTGAGTAATGGTTGATGGGTAGTGAATATTTGGGAACCGAAGAGAGCGTCGGCGATCCCAAGCTACGGGAAATTGGTAGGACTGGCGAAAGATAGAAGTTTGGGGGACGAGTGAACGGAGAAAACAGTTGCGGCTGGCGGGTTTGATCTCGAAGCGTCACAACTTATGCTAGCACAGACCATTTACCCTGTCAATATATTATCGTCTGGGATACTATTCGAATGCGATCGGGAAACCAGGGCGCAACCGAAGCAGGAGCGAATCACTGTTGAGACACCCAAACATCACCAGGCGAAGACGATCGGTTGAACTTGCTGGCTTCGCGGGTGCGGCTGGGCAAGCTGGGGCGCAGCAATGCTGCGCCCCTACAGTGTTTTGGGCGTGTGGCGGGATGAAGCGGCGGCCGGTCGATCGAAATTGAGAACGAACGCTATCGCGCGCCACGTTCTGGCCCTATCCTTTCGCCGCTCACCTATCCGATCAGATAGCAATTCCACGAAACCGGCGTTAGTCGCCTCCCGCCCTCGATTCCACGAAATCCTTGCCAATGAGCTATTTCCGTGAGATATGGAGGTGCAGGAACCCTCCGTTCGGCCCCGGCACGAGAAATGCATACTCATGTACATAAGGGCGAATCTATCGACGATAAGTACAGAGACGAGACTGAACTTCTGTAGTGACGAAAGGTGTGCAAATGAGCGACGAGATCAAGAAAGTGGAAGACGAAGCACCAAAGGCAGAGCCATCAGCCGAGTTGTCCGAACCCGCGTTGGACGAAGTGGTCGGTGGAAGCGCTGCCAGCAGCATGCCGTCGCTACACAAAACGACGGATGTCACGTTGAAGCGGGGGGTAACGTCTTGAGGGTTCAGGACCGTTGGGGTGCTTCGCTATTTCTTGCGCCACGGTCCAACCGGAACGAAAACAACGCGAAAGCATAAGGGGACTTGATGAGCGACGAAATCAAGAGAGTGGAAGACGAAATACCGCAGGCAGAGCCAACATCAACCCTGTCGGAGCAAGCGTTAGAACAAGTGGTAGGCGGCACGCATCCCGTTGACAAAGGCTCGCCCGTGCTCATGCAAGCGTGCGCTACGGTGACAACCCAGAAGTAGCAAAGGAGAACTCATGAGCAACGAAATGAAACACGACGAGAAGGTCCCTGAGGCGGAACACACGGAATTATCGAATGAAGATTTGGGGAAAGTGGCGGGCGGAGCGGAAAAAGCGGCAGCACCGAGAAAAATAAGTGTGAGTAGCGGCGTGATTGCGGGCAATAAGTTAGGCGGTATGACGCCGCAGTATCCGGCTGTCTCGGTACAAAATGCAGAGTTGGCATCGCAGTTGTCAGACCAACAGCTTGATGACGCCGTAGGTGGTGGGACTAACGGGCAACACATCAAGGAAGCGAAGTTAACATTCCGGAAAGCCGGGGAGACGCCACAGGAATAGGTCGCGAGGCAGAGGTTGGAAAATTGGAAATCAGGAGTTGGTAACGTCAAAGACGGCACCCTCGGTTGGAGCGGTCACGATGACCTTGGTTCGGCGCGATCGAGCCACGATCCCTCCACTGCGGGCCGCAACGACGACGGCCCTCCGGTCGGGATGACAGTTAGGAAGGGGTCGGTAGCGTCAAAGACCGCACCCTGGGGAAACTTCAAGACACAGGTTCAGATCCCGAAACTGGGTCACCCGCTGCTCTGGGTGTGGGCACCCGGCAGATATATCGAAACAATTTGACACTTCATTCGTATATCAAAGTGCGGGTGTTCGGAAGGGAGTCCCTTATGACTATGAAAATGGTAATCGCCCCGCTGACATTCGTAAGCCTCGGCGTGTTGTTTGTTTACACGCAGCCTCATATGCCGTGCGTGGTGATGGTTTTGGCGAAGTTGGCAGGCCATGTGTCGCTCTGATCGTACAAATGAAGTAGTGCTAAACCAAATGTCCGGTTATCTGTATTGATGGCTTGTAAGGTGGCATGATTCCCTGGGAGGGTGTCTCTTGAACAAAAGACTCTGTTTTGTGTTTGCTGCATTGATGGCGGTTCCCCTTGCTCTACTCGGGCAGGAGAAGTCACAAGCGCCTGCCACTCCGCCCGCGAACCCGATTACGGCGAGCGAAAAGGGTTTCTACTCGTTTGTGAGCACCGCGGTCGTCGGTGCGGCGCAGAAAATGCCGGAAGAAAACTACTCCTTCAAACCGACACCGGAGGTTCGCAGTTTTGGCCAGATCGTTGGCCATGTGGCGGACGCTTCGTACATGTTCTGCTCGCAAGCCATAGGTGAAGCAAACCCAGCGAAAGACATCGAAAAAACGAAGACGTCAAAAGCCGATCTCGTGGCCGCGCTTCAGGGCGGAGTCGCCTATTGCAACAAGGCGTTCGACAGCATGACCGATGCAAAAGGCAGTCAGATGGTGAAATTCTTCAACTTCGACCTAGCGAAGCTGACGTTGTTCTCGATCAATACGGCGCACACGGATGAACACTATGGGAACATGGTGACCTATTTGCGACTCAAAGGGATTGTGCCGCCCACTAGTGAAAACCCGCCGCCCGCGCCAGCGCCGAAGTAAAAGGCTCGCTGCCGGCCAATCTCGCCGGGATCCCTTCACTGCGGGCCGCAACGACGGCGGCCCTGCGGTCGGGATGACAGTGAGGAGGGGGATCGGTAACGTCAAAAACCGCACCCTCAACACCCGAGGTGCGGCACCCGGGGGAAACTTCAAGACCCAGGTTCAGACTGCGAACCTGGGGCATCCGGCAGAACCGAAGAAGAGGAAATAAATGAAAAGAGAGGCGCCTGGGAAAATCACAGGCGCCTCTTTTTTTACGGACTAATTCTTCGTGTACCTCAGTGGATCACCTCCTTGCTCGACAGGAACGTCGCGATTTCGATTATAAAAACATTTCGACGCTCGTCAACATTTAAAGTTCGGGGCGGGAACGGATGGGATACGTCCGGCAAATGGGCGCCGGGCGATAGGACCGGCAGGCAGCAGTCCTTTCTTTAGAACCCGCTGGGAGGAGAGACTGGGGACGCCCTGTTCGTTGTTTTTTTCAGTGAGAAATTTAGCTTGGAGTCGATGCGGCGGCGTTCGCTGTCGAGTTGCAGGATTTCGTTGTCGCTGACGCGGAGGAAATTGGTGGGTCGGCCGCCGTCCTTTGGTTTCAGTTGGTAGACGGTGGCATCTGGATTGTCTGGCGTGCCGTGAACGATGGTCCAGGTGCCGGTTTCCGTGAAGGTGTTGTTGCGCTCCTGGTAGCTGCTCTTGAGCACGTAGCGCGTGTGGGCCAGGTCGTTGGGCGAGTTCGCAAGGAGCGAGAGCGTTGTGTCGATGCCGGGACAGTCGGCACAGGGAAAGACACCGCGATATTGTGCGACTAGTTGCATGGGAGATTTGGCGGTGGCGGAGTCCTGCTTTGGCGTTGTTGTAGTTTGGGCGCTAAGGATGTAGGAGCTTTGCGTTACGGCGCAGATAGACAGGATTGCGACCAGCCGTGCTTGCGGATTCATGGGTGACTCCAGCACGAGGAATATACTTCAGGGGCGTGGGCTGCGCCGCGAGTTTCTGGATCGGCGAGTTGGTGCCATTGCTCGGGGCGGAAGCGGGGATTTGCGATTCGATCGAGTAAGGCACGTCAAAGCCGCACGTCAAAGACCGCACCCTCAAAACCCGAGGGTGCGGCACCCGGGAGAAGAGCACGGCGGCTCAATCGGTGGAGTTGGTGCGGTAGGCGCCTATCAATCTGGTGATCAGAACGGCGAGGTAGAGGACGCCCAGGACGGCTTCGACGATGGTAATGGAGCGTGCTTGATCGGAGACTGGTGTGATGCCCGCCGCGCCGAGGGAGGTCATGGTGCCGAAACTGTAATAAACGAAATCGAAGTGGTCGGGAGTGGCGTGAAGGTTGGTGTGCGGATCGAGATAGAAGGCGTTTGGCTGGAAGGTCGCTATCATTCCGTAGGCGCTGGCAAAACTAAATCCCACCAACAGGTAGATGCAAAGGGCCCCGAAAATGGTCTCGGCATTGGGGCGTTCGTTGGCGAAGATACGGCGGAAAAGAATCACGACAATGACGAGGTCAAAGAAAAAGCTCAGGACGATATTGAGTAGCGGAAGGGCGCCGGCGTCGGCCTTGGGAATAACAATGCGTTGGACTAATGCCGGAATCGCAAGCGCAATGGCCAGGACGAGGAGGCTGCGGTGGATTTTGGCGGCGTAGACGCTGAGGAAGGTGACAAAGATTGCGATCACGCGAAGCGCGTAGTAGCCGAAGTGGGTGGCTTCGGCGTAGGGATAGAGGATCAGCATGGCCAACAGGAAAAGGAAGAGCAAAAGGAATCTGTGGCCGGTGAGAGTCGACTTGGCTTGGGATCTGGATAGCAGCGTCATGGAAGCGTTCGTCGGTGTAACCCGGTGAGAGGATAGACGGGGAGATCGAAAACGCCAAGAGCCACTGTCAAAATATTTAGGATCGGCGCCCGCACCCGGCTTTCGGAGCAGCCCACATGGGGCGCCGTGTCTTGCGGGGTGTCTTGGCTGTCGATTTCAGTTACGGCGTGTCGCCGCACCACGACTTGCTTCGCTTTTGGCATGCGCGTGGACATGGGCGGCTTACGCATATGAGTGATTCCGTTTCTTCGGCGAAGATCAGTAAGGCCAGCGATCATCTGGCGAACGAGCGCACGTTCCTGGCTTGGCTTCGCACGAGTATCAGCATCATCGTGTTTGGTTTTGTGGTGGCGAGGTTTGGGATTACCTTGCGCGAGCTCTTGCGCTTGCGAGGTGAGGCGGAGCATGAGAGCGGGTTGTCGCTGGCGATGGGGATTGGATTCATGGTGATGGGGATATTAATGGCGCTGACTTCGTCGGTCCGGTATCACGCTACGATGCGTCAGTTGGATGCGAATGAATTCAAGCCGGCGGGGGCGATTGTTACGATTTGGGCGGTGGTGGCGGCGCTGTTCGGGGTCATTTTGGCGGTGTACTTGATTTATGCGGCGCGGATGCTTTGAGGTAGTCGGAGGTTTGAGATTAGAGGTTGGATGAGTAGGTGTAGAATACGAATAGCTGCGCATTTCCGGCGTGCGCGCGTATTGAGTTGGTTGAAGGTGGATGGTGATGCCGATCCGACTAGAAATTAATCGTCAGAGTTATTCCCTCCTCGCGGACCCGGATACCCCTCTTCTTTATGCTTTGCGTGATGAGCTTGGTCTGACCGGGAGCAAATACGGTTGTGGCGAAGGGCAATGCGGGGCTTGCACGGTGCTGGTGGACGGGACGCCGCGGCGTTCGTGCTTGTTTCCTGTTGGTGATGCGGCGGGAAAATCCATTACTACCATCGAGGGACTGGACAAGGATGGTGCGTTGCATCCGGTGCAGGAGGCGTTTCTGGAGGCGGGGGCGTTTCAGTGTGCTTATTGCACTTCGGGAATGATCATGAGCAGCGTGGCGCTGCTGCAGAAGAATTCGAATCCTACCGACGCGGATATTGTGCAATCGCTGCAGGGGAATGTGTGTCGATGCGGGACGCAGCCTCGCATTGTCGTGGCGGTGCAAGCGGCGGCGAAAGCTATGCGAGGGCAGCGGCGATGAGCGGGCTTGATGAAAAATTGGTGATTGAGCCGGAGCGGTACGAGTTTGCAGCTCGGCCGATGCATCACTTTGAGCTGCAGCGACGCGATTTTTTCAAATTGCTGGGCGCGGGCATTGCGGTGTTTTCTGTGGCGGCTGGGACACGAGCTGGGGCGCAGGAATCGGGCGGTGCGCGCGGATTTCATGGGGAAGAGGCGCCGAAGGATATTACTTCGTGGCTGCATATCGGCGAGGACGGCGGGGTGACCGTTTTCACTGGCAAGGTGGAGATCGGGCAAAACATTCGGACGTCGCTGGCGCAGTCGGTGGCGGACGAATTGCGCGTGCCGTTTGAAAGCGTGCGCATGGTGATGGGTGATACGGCGCTGACGCCATTCGATATGGGTACGTTTGGCAGCCGCAGCACGCCGTATATGACGCCGCAGCTGCGGAGCGCAGCGTGGGCGGCGCGCGAGTTGCTGGTAGCGGAAGCAGCGAAGGAGTGGAGCGTGCCGGCGAGCGGATTAAGGGCGGCCAACGCGAAAGTTACCGACCCGGCGTCGGGGCGTTCGCTGTCTTACGCGGCACTGGCAACTGGTAAGACGCTGGCGCAGAACATTCCCGATGCCGATCCGGTTACGCCGGTGGCGGAGTGGACCGTCGCGGGGAAAGCGCTGCCGAAGGTGGACGGGCGGGCGTTTGTTACGGGCAAGCACCAGTATACGACGGATTTGCGCCCGGCGGGGCTGTTGTTCGGGAAGGTGCTGCGGCCGCCGTCTTTTGGAGCGACGCTGACTTCTGTGAATACAAAGACGGCTGAGGCGATGCCGGGCGTGGTTGTCGTTCGCGACGGCAATTTTATCGGAGCCACGGCGCCGAGTGAGCGGGCGGCGGAGAAAGCGGTTGCGGCCATGCGCGGGCAGTGGAAGGAAACCAAGCAGCCTTCGAGCGCGGAATTGTTTTCTTATCTGAAGAGCAACGTGGAGGGTGGTGACGGGGGCCGCGACTCGCACATAACGGGCTCCGTCGATGACGGGTTGGCTCAAGCTGCGCACCGTCTGGATCAGACTTACACCGTGGCTTATATCGCGCACACGCCGCTGGAACCGCGGGCCGCGGTTGCGGAGTGGGGCGACCGGAACCTCACCGTCTGGACGGGGACGCAACGGCCCTTCGCAGTTCGCGACGATCTTGCAGATGCGTTTCACCTGGCGAAGGACCGCGTACGCGTGATCGTGCCGGATACGGGTTCGGCATACGGTGGCAAACATACGGGCGACGCGGCGTTGGAAGCGGCGCGGTTGGCGCGCGCGGCGGGACACCCGGTGAAAATTGTGTGGACGCGTGAGGAGGAGTTCACCTGGGCGTATTTTCGGCCGGCTGGACTGATTGAGGTCAAGAGCGGGATCAGCGGGGACGGCATGCTGACGGCTTGGGAATTTCACAACTACAATTCCGGCGGCTCGGGCATTGGCACTCCCTACGTCGTTGCGAACCAGCGCATTCAGTTCCACGCGGCGCGCTCGCCGTTGCGGCAGGGTTCTTACCGGGGACTTGCCGCGACCGCCAATCACTTTGCTCGCGAGACGCACATGGACGAGTTGGCGCATGCCGCGGGAATCGATCCGCTGGAGTTTCGACTAAAAAATATCGCGGATGCGCGATTGCGCGACGTTTTTCAGGCCGCGGCAAAGTCGTTTGGGTGGCCGGGCAAGAAATTGCGGCCCGGGCAGGGATTCGGGTTGGGTGGCGGGATCGAGAAAAACGGCTACGTCGCGACGTGCGCGGAAGCGGTCGTCGACCGCGGCTCGGGCGATGTCCGCGTAGTCCGCGTGGTGACGGCGTTCGAATGTGGAGCGATCGTCAATCCGGATGGGCTGCGCAATCAAGTGATCGGCGCGAACATCATGGGATTGGGTGGAGCGTTGTTCGAGGCGGTTGAGTTCGAAAATGGCCGGATCACCAATGCGCGTTTTTCACGTTACCGTGTACCGCGTTTCCGCGATGTGCCCGAGATCGAAGCGGTGCTACTTGACCGCAAGGATATTCCGTCGGCTGGAGCAGGCGAGACTCCCATTGTGGGAATTGCGCCGGCTATCGGCAATGCGATCTTTGACGCTACTGGCGTCCGGTTACGGAGCCTTCCCCTGGTTCCTAACGGCCTCAAGGCCTAGGTCCTCCCCAAACCAACAGGCAGATTGAGGCTTTTCTGTGGTCCGCGTGCCCGTATTCGCGGTTTGGTTTCCGTTTAGGGCATGGCTGTCCGGACGGTCAGTTGTGACCAGGCTGTAAAGGCGAAAGAATGGATGCAGGACGGCGTATTGTGCAGCTTCCCGGGGTCAGATCGGCGGGCACAACCGATGGTGAATGGTCAAAACAAAAAGGCGAGTGGCGGGCGCGCGGCGAAGAAATTCGCGAAACCCCGTGCGGTGCGGCGGTGTCCGTTCGTGGCCTCGGTCGAGGTAACGGAACTGAGTTCCGGCACGCGGCTGTCGGCGCGAACTTCCGAAATGGGACTGGGCGGGTGTTACGTGGATGCGCTGAACCCGTTTGCCCCCGGGGCGCTGGTGAGAATACGAATCGTTCGGGATCAGGGGGCGTTTGAGGCTGCGGCGAAGGTGGTCTATAGCGACGCGAGTTTTGGGATGGGGCTGTCGTTTACGGAGATTGCGCCGGAGCAGCGGCTGATTTTGGAGAATTGGCTGGAAGAGATCGTGCTGCAGCTTCGGCCGGTGGCGCAGTAGTTCCTACCGTAGGATCTCAAGTTACATATTGATGCAGGTTGCGCGGCGCGGTGGTGCCAGCGTGGAGGGACGCGCTCGAGCGCTCTCCTTCGGCAATTCCCTTTTCGATTGGCCAAAGTCCAAATTGGAATTTTTTCATGCAAGGCGAGCGCGCGGCATGCGCGCCGAAAAGCGTTCAAGTTACTGCAGGTTCAAGCATTTCCAATGTACGGCCGATAATCTGAGCAGTGAGTTGGCGCTGGACATTGTTGGCAGCTTGCATGCTTCTGAGTTGAAGGGAACGTCACTGAACAACGTTGCCCCACGGCCTAAAGCCATTTGCGCCGAATCCGTACTGGGCGGGAAGCTCCGCGGGGAATGGACAGGGCGCGATGATGCTCTGAAACGTTGTTTATGGTCTGAAAAGTTGACGTCACGACACGGCTTGTTCATCCTGAGGAACGAAGAGCCGTGCCGTAAATGCTTGGTGGCGGTATTGATGCCGCGATTTACGACGGAGGAGTCGATTCTGCTGCGCAGCCTGGCGACGGGCAACACTGTGAAAGAAATGGCCGGGCAACTGCGATTGCCGCGCGAGTCGTTGTTCCGGCTGCTGAGCGATCTGCGGAGGAAAACCGGCGTGGCTGACGATACGGCGCTGGCGGTGTGGGTGCTGCGGAATATGAGGACCGGGGACAGGCGAGGTAGCGACCGATAGTTGGGAACTGCGCACTGGGGCTTGACCGCGACATGGTACCGCGTACGGGCGATCTGTTACGACGTAGGCGCCGGGCTTAAGCCCGTCACCTACAGTGATATATACTGCGGGGCCGAGGTGATGCGATGCCGAATCTTCAACCGGAACATGCGATGCAGGCGCTGCACATGGCGCTGCCAGCGATTCAGAAGGAGCACCAGACCACGCGCTGCGTGATTGAAGCGATTCCGCTCAACAATGGAGACTACCGGCCGGAGCCAGTGGCGAAGACGGCGCTGGAACTTGCCTGGCACATCGTGGCAGCGGAGCACCGGTTCTACTCAGGCGTGGTAGCGGGAGCATTCGACTTCACGCCGAGGCCGCGGCCGGAAGATTTGAAGAACTCGGCGGATATCGGCAGGTATTACGGTGAATCGTTCGCGAAGGATTTGGAAGATCTGAAGAAAGTGTCAGGCGAGCAGCTGGCGAAGATGATCGACTTCCGGGGGATGTTCCAATTGCCGGCGGTGGGATTTCTTGATCTCGGCTTGCGGCACTCGATTCATCATCGGGGCCAGTTGTCGGTGTACTTGCGCCCGGCGGGCGGTAAGGTGCCGGCAATTTACGGCGAGAGTTACGACTCGGCGGAAGCCAAGAGAACGGCGGGGACCGCCTAGAGCTCGAAGACCAGAACCTGGATAGCGAGTTAATCCGATAGCTGGGCAGGTGTTAAGAGTGAAAAAGGCCGCGATCACGTCGCGGCCTTTCTCTATTTCTGACGATTTGCGAATTGTTCGGATTGAATTTAGGAGCCTACGGCTGTGCCGCGAGCGCGATCGGCCTTATCCACGGAAGCTTCGCCGGTAGACGAGACATCTTCGGCGCCAGTCGCCTTCAGGATTTCCTTTGAGTGCTTCACTTCATCCGAGGTCGCGCAGTGGACCGACAGAAGAATGCCGCCCTTTTGAAGGATGCCCTCATAGCGCTTGGCCTCAAATTCCGGAATGCCCAAGCCTACGAGTGCGCCGGTCAGACCGCCGACTGTGCCGCCGACTCCCATGCCAGCCAAAGTGGCCATGATGGGACCAGCCGCGATGAGCGGACCAACGCCCGGAATAGCGAGCGCGCCGATTCCCGCCAAGAGGCCCAACGCGCCGCCGAGAACCGCGCCGGTGCCCGCTCCTGCGGTTGCGCCTTCTGGAGCCTTGGTGGACTTTTCCGTGCCCATTTCGCGAGTGCCGAGATTTTCCGGCAGCAGCACAGAAATGTCTCCTGCGGCAAATCCCCCGTTTACCAGGGCTTCCGCTGCTTGTTCGGCGCCATTGCGTGTGGAGTAAATCCCGAAGACTGCTGTTTTTTTGTCACTCATTCTGTTTCTCCTTTGAATTTTGACGAACTTTCCCGGATGCGAATACGAGTCCCTTAAGACTTTGGCGGCGCCACGTGCAGGTGGTTCGTTACGTTGCCTTCCCCGGCGACCGCGACGGCCTTCGCCTCGATGGCTGCCTTTTCATCGTCCGAACGAACCGGACCTTTGAGCGTCACTTTGCCGTCCTGGCTGATGATCTTGATGTTGTGGGCGTACATCGAGAGCGATTGGTCATCGTGGAGCGCCATACGGATCTTCTTGGTGAGGTCGCGATCCGCTGGATTCATTTTCTGTTGGTCGGCCGTGGGGGCGGTGTTTTGGTTCGCTTTGGTATTGTCCGGGGCTGTTTGCTGCGTGTCCTGGGGCGGCATTACTTTCGCCGGCATCGACGCGCCAAGTAGCAAGCACGATCCCAGCACGAACAACTCGGTCCCGAGTTTCTTTGTTAAGGTCATAGTTTTGTTCTCTCCTGACGTTCTGCACGATAAGCCAGTCAAAAGCGTGTGGATATCGGGCGAAGGGTGTATTGGTATGGGCAGATTGTGGTAGGCATGCTGAAATAAATTGGTGGGTTTTTGCGTTCCACGGGTTGCGATTCTGGCCGAATCAGAAGGCCACGAGGTAGAGCAGTGCGGAAGCTGGTAGTGCTTTTGGTGCTGGTGACGGCCGTCGGAGCTCGGTCTGCGGCGCAAGATTCGATTCGCGTGGACGTGAACCTAGTGACCGTAGCGTTTTCAGTTCGGGATGCCGGCGGGGGGCTCGTCGATAACTTGAGCAAAGACGATTTCGAAGTCGTGGAAGACGCCGCGCCACAGAAAATCGCATTTTTTGCAAAGAGCGCGGACGTGCCGTTGACGCTGGGACTGATCATCGACGCCAGCGGCAGCCAGGAACACTTTACAAAGAAGCACGAGCACGACCTGGAGGTATTTCTCAAAGATGTGCTGGGGCCCCGAGATCGCGCCTTCCTGGTGGGATTTGGAAATCACATCCGGCTGGTGAGCGATTTTTCGAGATCGGGCGAAGAGATGATGGAGTCGTGGAAACTCTACGATAAGGATACCCGGCGCTTCCCGGAGTTAGGTCCAAAAGAGGAGCGGGATTTGGGCACGGCGTTCTACGACTCCATTTATTATCCTGTCGTCGAGAAGCTTGCCGGCGAAAATGGACGGCGTGCGCTCCTGCTCTTCAGCGATGGCGAGGACAATTCCAGCTCGCACGATATGATGACGGCGATCGAGACGACGCAGAACGCTAACGTGGTGGTCTTCGCGATTCGCTACACAGAAAAAGACCATGGGAAGTTGACCGCGCGCAATCAATATGGAATTCGCGTAATGGATCGTATCGCGAAAGAGACCGGCGGCATGCACATCGACGCGGAGCAGACCGATCCCCGCACCTACTTCCGCCAGATTGCCGAGGAGCTGCGGACGTCTTACGAACTGGCGTATTACCCGACGAATGCCGAAAAGGACGACACGTTTCGCAAAGTGGTCATCAAGGTGAAGCGCTCGGGACTCACAGTGCGGTCGAAGACGGGATATTACGCCAGGTAAACATCACCCGGAGCGGGGGTTAGGATCTGGTTGCGGCGGCAGAGTACGGGGGCGCGAGTGCCGCGGGGATGACCACCACCAACGTATAGACTCCCAAGGCGATTCCGAAGGGAAGCTCGGACAAGGAAAGTAGTGCCGCCGCGATCGCGAGTGGGCGGGCGGCACGTTGGCCGGACAAAAGCGCGGCGCCAGCCAGAATGCCGACGACGCCGGAAACGGCGGACCATATGATCACGGCTAGATAAAGAAAATGAAAGTCGGCCATCAGCGAGAATGGATTCGGGACCCGCGTGAGCAATGCTCCAAACATCAGAGTCGCATTGGTGGTGAAGGCCAGCAGCCAAAACGTCATGGCTAGACGAAGGACACCATAGACCATCCAGCACACCCCGAGAAGTCTTGGCTGCGTTGATGCCAGGGGATGACTGCGAGACAAAAGGGGAACCTCCGAGGTCATGTGATTGCTCCTCTGATCCTCTAACGGCTGGTTCCAGTGAATGAGCGGTAGAGGAGCTACTTCTTGGCCCGGGTACGCTTGCCGGCGACACGCTTGGCGGCTTTGCGAACGGTTCGGCGTGCGGCGCGGGCCGGTTTCGATCTCTTCAACGAGCTCTTGGCATGGGCGGCGGCGAGCTTGCCTTTGCGAACTAATTTCTTGCTCTCACGCTTTACACTGCCGGCGACGTCGCTGCCGGTGATGGCTTTTTGCGCGGCGTCCGCCTTCGCAGCGATCGCGCCTAATGTCGAACCGATGGATTCCGCGACGCTGATGAGCAAGGTCTGATCTTTCGGTGATTTGCGCGTGCTAGATGTCTTCACGGCTGGGCTCCTTTTACGCTGTCTATATCGACGATCTATTGACCAATGGTCGGCAGGTTCAACATACATAAGCCTCAAAGCAACGGGGGCCCGGGTGGAACGGCAGGCCCGCAGCTAACGACCCGAACAGCCCTAGACGGGCCTACGTCCTTGAATCACGCGGATCAGAATGACGATGATCGCCAGCACGAGCAGGATGTGAACGAACCCGCCCAGCGTGTACGAGGTGACCAGACCCAGCAGCCACAAGATGATGAGAATTACGGCGATGGTCCAGAGCAAGTCCATTTTGCACTCCTTACCCTAAAGTGATTTTGTGTTCGAGCCCGAGCCTCGAAGGGTTGAAAACCTGACCGGTTACGACGAGGCCTTGCGTGCTTCGCGGAAGGCGCCTTCGGCGGTATCCGCGACTTCACTCACGAAGTCCTTAGCGTCCCCGATGTTCTTGCGAACACGGCGAATGACGGTCTTCCCGCGGTCGACGGCGTCATCGATGCCGTCCTGGGCGGTGCCGCGTAGCAGTTCGCGCGTGTCTTCTCCCGACTGCGGGGCGAAGAGTAGACCGAGAGCGGCGCCAGCGCCCACACCGATGGCGAATGCGGAAAGAACTTGCGGCCACGAATTGCGACGACGAATCATGACGTTCTCCTCTGGCTTCTCTGCGTTCTCTTGTGCGTTCTCCGGTGGTTAATGTGACCTTGCGAGTCGGCGAACTATAGCTGGACCCGGTGTCTTGTGAACATCAGGTAAACGACGTAGTGGTTCTCGCATGTTCGTGTAGAGCACGAAGCGTTAAAGTAGAGCAACTTACGAGCCATAAACATCGTTTCCGTCCAGCTCCACAGATCTGGCGACAATTTGCTGGCTCGCCTGGTCGAAAACAAAATAGTCCCCCGGCGAGCTGGCACACAGTTGCTGCAAGCGGGTCTTCGCCGTCCGGATGTCGGCAGTCGCCTCGAGCCAGAGTAAAGTCCCATCGTGGTGACGTTTGAGAATATCGAACGGAATTGCAGGCACGGTGTCCTTCCTCTGTTTAATGAACTGGTCGATACCATGCAACTCCTGGGACCGTGCAACTCCTGGGCCTTCGAGGTGCCATTTTGGGACGTCCCATCGATTGAATAACTTACGAAATCGGCTAAATAAGTTTCTGCTTATGGAATGCGGGGAATGCCCTAGTACAGGACTGTGTTATTTTTGGGCCGCGACGGTGTATTTTTACAGACGGCGGCAAGACTCGACCACTTTCGAAATGAAGACTTCTATCTTCGGGATTTGACGCTGACTTTCTACCAACGTCCGAGCTGGGAGCCCTCTAAGCTTAGGCTTTGAGTTCGCGGATTTCCGGAGCGGCGAGTGCGTTGTCGAAGGCGATGGATATTGAAGAGCCTTTCCGGACGTTGTTCACTAACGCCGGTCGGAAACACGCTATACATGTTCCCGCTTTGTGCCGAACGCTGTTATAGACGACGCCGCCAGATCCTGCTTCAAGAAGCACTCTGGCTAATTGTTGCGGTGCGGCGTAGCTGTTGGGATCTAAGCAATTCTTGAAGGACGAATCGTTGCGAATGTCGTGAAACTTGCCGCGAAAGTCGGCGAGAAAATCGACGTACGTAAACACTTCCTTCTCTTGCCAGTGGATCTCCTCCAATTCCCTTCTCTTGTGGTAGGCCACTTCCGTCGTCGCGGTTTCGCGCGAGAATCCCGCGTACCACGCTCCGCGTTCCGGTCCGTTGAAACGGCTTCCCGAGGGACGCGCGTGCGTGAATGCCGCATTGACGATATGGGAGTAAGAAAGACCAAAGACAAGTTCCCGGACGGTAATGCCGGGAAGCAAGCCGGCTTCGCCAAGCAGCCGGTCGTTCGTCGCCCCCTCAAGTTCGAATAGAGCAGCAAGCTCAACGGGATCATCGGTCAGGCGCGCGAGGACACTTTCGTTTCCTCCGCTATAGGCGGACGGGATCAGACGATGGGTGTCGTCACGCCTGAGGTCCGTAACCCGGGGCAGCACCTGTCAGCCGCCGCGGCGAGCATCCAGAAGCTGCCTCACGCGCAACATCGCCGGCAGGCCGCCTTTCATCATGTAGGCAAGAGGCGTGGCGCCTTCAAACATTGGGTTGTCATTTGGCAATTGAATCCAGCGGTCAGCGAGTTTTTTGCTGTAGAGAATGTTTAGCGCCTTGAAAATCCCGGTTAGAATCGAAATCCTTGTCAGACGATCCTGGTCAAGCGCGCCGCGTGCTTTTCTCTTCAACTCGTAAAATGCGCCGTTGGATATGCCGCCCAGTAGTTGCCTGGCGTCTTCGTCGCGTAAACCCCAAAGCTCACGCACCTTCATGAAAGCCTTAACCGCCGCGGGACTCAATCGCTTCTGTGCATCTTTACTCGAAAGGTCCGCGGGCTTTTCCCAGGCAATCCCTGCCGGCTGATGAATCGTCGCCATGGGCCGCTCCTTGCTTCTCCAGATATGGAGTATATCATATCCATTATTGGACACACCAGATTCTCGCTTCCGGCGCGAATCTACGTTTGTCCCAATCACGAGGGATGCCCAACGCTTTGTTCAGAGGAATGTAGACGGGGTACGAAGCCGTGAGGGATAGTTTGAAGTTGGTGGAGCCGATGGGATTCGAACCCACGACCTTCCCGGTTTCACCGGGACGCGCTTACCAGTTGCGTAATCATGGCTCGATCCTTCCACGACTTGATTTGGCGCTCCCGCTGCACTGCCTCTGCACGCGTCTGGAACTCCTCTCGGTAAACAAGGTTCCAAGGGCCGCGATTCTTCAGCGATTTGGAGTAATTAGCGTTGTGATACGCAAGCCGCTCACCGAGATCTTGAGTCTGACCAATATAGTATCGGGCAGTGGATTAGCTCTGGAGAATATAAAGGAAGAAACACATAGACAAAGATGGTGGAGCCGATGGGATTCGAACCCACGACCTCCTCGATGCCATCGAGGCGCGCTCCCAACTGCGCCACGGCCCCACCGATTGAAACTTACGATCTTCCCGGTTTCACCGGGACGCATTTAACTGCGCCGCGGCCCCACCGGGGCACTGCTTCATCAATGCTAGCATTCGTCTGCGTAGTTCGTCTATAAAGTTGGAGCACTTCGGTAGCACAGACACTCTTGTTTACGCTGAACGTCGAAGCGTCTGTGCCTGGGCCAGCACGTGAACACGGAGGACGCGCATGCTCTTTCGTTATAACGCCTTGAGGATCCTGGCCGTCGCGGCGTTTGCTTGCGCGATCGCTGGGGTCACTCCTCCGTTTGCCTCCGCGCAGACAAAGTTCGCGGCGGAAGTCCCACTCCTGGACTGTGACGGAACGCCGTGCGTGGACGCGCGAATCGGCGATGGCAAGATCATTCGCTTGGGCATCGACACTGGCAACGTGGACTCGGTGGTGGATTCCAAGGTCGCGGAAGCTGCGGGGCTGAAGCCCTCGGAGCCGCCGAAACCCGGCGCGCCCGCGGGAATGTTTCGCACCGTAATGACCGGCGTGCACATCGGCGCTCTGACACTGGCTAGCGTGCCGGCCATCGGCATGGACTTGTCCGACATGATTTCGCAGAAGCAGATGCCGCATGTTGCGGGGACCTTGGCGTACCCCGCGTTTAAAGACCGCATCTTGCAGTTGGATTTTGCTGCGCACAAACTGCGCGTGTCCGACGTGCTGACCGGTCCGGTGAAGTGCACCGGGGCGTGCGACACGATGGCGCTGGTCACCTTCGGGAAGGATGGCCCTCCCATTTTGGTTGCGGATGGATTCGAGATCAACGAAGTAAAGGTCTCGGCTCAAGTGGACACCATGTATACGGGTTCGCTGCTGGTTTACACCGCATCGATCGAGAAGCTGAGTTTGTCGGGCGCGGCGAAGACTACGGATATGCGATTGTTTCCTTTGACCGACGGTGGCGTAAACATGAGGGTCGCGGAAGCACAACAGGAAGGGTTCAACGGAATCATCTTGGCGAAGGAAGGGGCTAAGGTTTACTTTCCTACCGAGACCGTGCACGAACCAGATGGATTGTTCGATGCAACCGTGGGCCTGGAACTTTTTCGCGATGCGGTGCTGACTTTGGACTTCCACGACATGACTATCGGGGTGGTTAAGACGGTGCCCCCATCGTAGTTGAATCAACGACCTCAAGCGGATACGCCTCGAATCGTCAACACGTATGGGCAGACAGGAGTGTCTGTCCCATATAAACCTAAGAATCTGTCCCACTGCGGACGATCGAACTTCTTAGATGGCGGTGGTGGAGGCTCCCGAGCGAAGGTGTGCGAGGAAAGCATGGTGCAGGCGTGTGAGGGAGCGTCCCCGCAGGACGGTCGCGCCAATGGTGCGTGTGGCTTCTTCATCCGCGATACGCACGTAGCGGCAACGCGGGTGCTTTTCGATGGCCATTTCCGGGACGATGGAGACTCCCATACCGGTGCTGACCATGCTGAGAATGCTGCTGAATTGGCCACTCTCGAAAATGATTTGCGGGTTGAGGCGGGCGCGGTCGCACGCGGCAATGGCGGTGTTGCGGAAGCAGTGGCCGTCGCGCAAGAGTAAGAACGGCTCTTTGCGAAGGTCTTTGAGGCTCAGTGAGCGGCGTCCGGCGAGGGCGTGTTTCTTGGGAAGCGCCGCGAACAGGCGCTCGGTGAGGAGCGCGAAAGTGTCGAATTCGTGGCCGCGGATAGGCAACGCGAGAATGGCCACGTCGATCGTGCTGGCGCGAAGGCGGTCCAGCAGCACCGGAGTAATTTCTTCCACAACGGTGAGGCGCGCTTGCGGGAACTGGCGCGTGAACGATGGGAGTCGCTGGGGAAGAAAGTATGGCGCGATCGTAGGAATCACGCCCACCGTGAGGGATCCGGCTACGGAATCCTTGCTCTGGACCACATCGCCCTTGGCAGCTTCGAGTTCGCGCAAAACCGCTCGCGCGCGTGGAAGAAATGCCTTGCCCACATCGGTGAGGCGAACGGAGCGTCCGAGACGGTCGAAGAGTCTCGCGCCGAGTTCGTCCTCGAGCTTTAGGATTTGCTGGGACAGGGAAGGTTGTGCGACATGAGAGTGCTCGGCAGCGCGGCTGAATGAACCGGTCTCGGCGACGGCACAGAAATAACGTAGTTGATGAAGCTCCATGGGGCTTTAAGTGCGCTTACAAACGCGTGAAGCCGCCGGGAAAACATTCGCCGAGAAGAATTCGTCGCTACAAATACTCTGAATCAGAGAATTCTCACGGCCGCGCGCTATAGGCTGCACCTATCTATCGTATCCGAACTATATATTGGAAGTATAGGCGCCGCGGGCCTACGCTTACGTCGCGACTTGTCGCTGCGCCCAGATTTGACGACGGACGCGCATGCAGCCGCGAACTGAGGAGGATTTGATGGCGGATGAAAAGAAAACGATGACGACCGACGCGGGCCGTCCGGTGGGCGACAACCAGAATTCGCTTACGGTAGGGCCTCGCGGTCCGGTGGTCTTTGAAGACTTCCTGCTTTTTGAAAAGATGGCGCACTTCAACCGGGAGCGCATCCCGGAGCGTGTCGTTCACGCGAAGGGTTCTGGTGCTCACGGCCACTTCGTTTGCACCAGCAGCGAAATCACCAAGTACACGACCGCCAAGCTGTTCAACGCGGTTGGCAAGAAAACACCGACATTCATTCGCTTCTCGACGGTGGGCGGCGAGAAGGGTTCGGCGGACACAGAGCGCGATCCGCGCGGCTTTGCGCTGAAGTTTTACACCGAAGAAGGTAACTGGGACATGACCGGCAACAACACGCCGGTGTTCTTCATTCGGGATCCCTTGAAGTTCGGGGATTTCATTCACACGCAAAAGCGCGATCCGGAAACCAATCTCAAGTCGCCGACGATGATGTGGGATTTCTGGTCGCTGTCGCCGGAATCGCTGCACCAGGTGACGATTCTCTTCTCCGACCGGGGCACTCCGGACGGTTATCGCCACATGGATGGTTTCAGCAGCCACACATTCAGCCTCATCAACGATAAGAACGAACTGTTCTACGTGAAATGGCACTTCAAGACCAAACAAGGGATCAAGAATTTCAACGCCGAGTCGGCAGAAGACATGCGCGGCAAGGATCCTGACTACGCACAACGCGACTTGTTCAATGCCATTAAGGAAGGCGACTTCCCGAAGTGGCGCGTTTCCGTGCAGATCATGCCGGAAAAAGAAGCAGAGACGTATCACATCAATCCGTTCGACCTGACCAAAGTATGGCCGCACAAAGACTATCCCTTGCACGAAGTCGGCGAACTGGAATTGAATCGCAACCCGGAGAATTATTTCGCCGAAGTGGAACAGGCAGCATTTGAGCCGCGCAACATCGTGCCCGGCATGGGATATTCGCCCGACAAAATGCTCCAGGCCCGGTTGATCTCCTATCCCGATGCGCACCGTTATCGGCTCGGCGTGAATTACGATGTACTGCCAGTGAACAAGCCGCAATGCCCGTTCCACACCTACAACCGTGATGGCGCCATGCGTTTCGACGGCAATCATGGCGCGCAACCCAACTACGAGCCAAACAGCTTCGGCGGACCCAAGCAGGATTCCAAGTACGTGGAACGCCCGAAGATGGTAAGCGGCACCGTCGCACGGCACGATCACCGCAGCGACGCCGACTACTACACGCAGCCGGGAAATTTGTTCCGACTAATGGCTGCGGACGCGAAGCAGCGGTTAATCCACAACATCGTTGGCAGCCTGAGCCACACTCCGAAGCGCATTCAGGAATTGCAGGTCCAGCACTTCTACAAGGCCGATCCGGCATACGGAACCGGCGTAGCACAAGGACTGGGGCTGAACATCGATTCACTCATCGAAAACAAACAAGCCACGGCCGCGGACTAAGAAAAGCAATGAGTGGCGATTAGCGAGTAGAAACGCTGCTCAGCGTGGCCGTGGTCTAAGACAGAAAACGGGGCGAGTTTTTGGTCGCTCCGTTTTGTTATTGGTGACGCCTTCTACAAGCATGACGGGCCGCGACAAGCGCGTTTCTGTACAATGACTGCCTTATGGCGAAGCTTACTTTTCTAGGCGCGGCGGGAACGGTAACCGGATCCAAATATCTCGTGGAAGCAAACGGTAAGCGATTGCTGGTCGATTGCGGGATTTTTCAAGGCTCAAACGAATTGAGCGACCGCAACTACCAGCCGCTCTCGATCGATCCGAAAAGCATCGACTACGTGGTGTTGACACACGCGCACCTCGATCATTCCGGATGGCTGCCCTGCCTGGTCAAGGCTGGATATCACGGGCCAATTTTTGCCAATTCGGCGACAATCGAGCTGACCGCGCTGTTGCTAAAGGATTCGGCGCACCTGCAGGAAGAAGACACAGTGAATGCGCTCAAGCACGGCTACAGCCAGCACAAAGACCCGCACCCGCTGTACACCACCGAAGATGTCGACCCGGTATTGAAGTTGATGAAGCCGGTTCCGCGGAGTGGCGCATTCGAGATTAGCCCGGAGTTCCACTTCGTGGCGTACGACGCGGGTCACATTCTCGGCTCTACCAGCTTGGAACTGATGATGACCGAGAATGGCAAGAAAATCGTGGTGGTTTTTTCCGGCGACATCGGGCGCTATAACCAGCCAATCCTGAAAAATCCGGCGACGCCTTCATCGAACGCGGATGTTTTGCTGTGCGAATCGACCTACGGAGATCGCGACCACCAGGCTGGCGATGCCGGAGAGTTGCTGGCCGCAGTGGTGAATCGCGTCGCGCAACGCGGTGGGTCGATTGTGATTCCAGCGTTTGCGATCGGGCGGACACAGACGTTCATGTACTACCTTCGAGAGCTGGAGGATCAGCAGAAAATTCCGCGCTTGCCAGTGTACGTGGACAGTCCCATGGCGTTAAGCGCGACCGATTTGTACGTGAAATATCGCGAAGACCACGACAAGGAATTTGTGCAGGTGGAAAGCGCCAACGGCGGGAAAGGCGATCCCCTGAACGTGCACGAATTTCATCTGACGCGCACGACGGATCAATCCAAGGCCATCAATAACGTGAAAACACCGTGCATCATCGTCTCGGCGAGCGGCATGGTGTCTGGTGGGCGCGTGCTTCACCATTTGGAGCAACGGCTGCCGGATCCGCGCAATGCCGTGATTCTGGCGGGATTTCAAGCGCAGGGCACCCGCGGACGCGCATTGCAGGAAGGCGCGAAGACGCTGCGGCTGTTTGGGCACGACGTGGTCGTGAAAGCGGAGATCGTGGTCATGGGGCAGTTTTCAGCGCACGCCGGCAAGAGTGAATTGTTGCGCTGGCTGACTGCCCTGCCCGCGCCGCCAAAACAGACCTACCTGACGCATGGCGAACCTGCTGCGGCGCAAGCGCTGCAGCGGGCGATCCAGGACAAGTTTCAGTGGAAGGCCGCGGTGGCCCGCTACCTGGATACCGTCGAGCTTGGCGCCTAGCTGCCTTCCGCGCCGCAGACCGTGAATTCGGTCGTCGCCTGAATTGCCCCAAAGAACGTTCTCCCTCCATTTAAAAATGTTTAGAAATTCCGGGAAACTTTTCGGGGGATGACCTCGTCTATACAGGCAAGACCACTCGCGGGGTAGGGGGCTAACCACCACAGGGCAACCGACCGTCAGTTCCCTACCCCATTTAAGGCGCTAAATCGTCACAAACGTTCCGAGCGAGACAGCTTCGGCCTCAAGGGACTCAATATCGGCTCGCGACTCGGCGTGTTCGTAACCTTGCCGTAGCTTGGCGAATATATTTCCCTGAAAGTATATAGCGCTATATCAACAGCCCTACAGCGAACCCCGCGTTCCCTCCTCTCTTGTGCCAAGCTTCGGCGTTTCACTTTTGTGATCTGTATTCTAAAGAGGGTTAAAGTCGTTCCTGTTGATACGCTCGCGTAACTACTGATTCCAAAACATTTATTTCACTCGGGGACAGTCAGAGAACGTCTATCGATTAGAGATCGGGAGCGTTCCGGAAACGCATCATGCGCGGCTTGAATTCGGCGCGCAGGGAGAGGGAGTTGTCGCGCCCCTGACGAGGGTTTTTAGCAGTGGCGTGGCAATGGAAAATGATGCGCTCGGTGTCAGGGTCGATGGTTGGGCGGCCGTCGGTTTCGCGGGGGAAATGAAATTCGGTACGGGCGTCCTGGTCGTCGGTGGCGTCGACGAAGCTCGCCTCACTTAGGTCGATCGTGACACCGTCTGGCAGCTCCAGGAATATGGTGTCGTGCAGGTCCTGAGCAGGATCGCGGAGGATGCGTTGAGGTTCGCTGCCCTCAATTGCGAGTACGTAGTCGGGAAGATTGGGAGCGTCGAGTGGCTGCGCGGCGCCACCGGAGCCACGTAGCTGCTTCAGACGTTGCTGCGCGAGGCGCACAACCTTGGAGGACCACCAGAGCACCGGAATCAGTGGCAACTCCTTGCCGGGCCTGACTTCGATGCCGGACGCAGGGTTGGTCTGATCGCGATTTAGCGAGAAGTCATCGACGCGACCGGTCTGGCGGTCGGTGTAATGAGTAGTCGATCGGGTATCGAGTTTCACCTGCGCCGGACTCCAGGGAGAATCCTGGAGAATGCGATAGGCGTCGGCGCGATCCCATTTTTCCGGGGCTTTATCCCAAGGGAGGCCGCCGAACGACGATGGGATCGCGAGCGCAGCAACGAGAAGAAGTCGGTTGATCATGGCTGGATGGTCAGATCGGATGCTGGAAGCGGCTCGATCGTTGCCCTTCAGTTCTTGCGTTCGCCGGGCGTGGTCGGACATATAATCTTCGCCGATGAGTAGTTTCCCTTCCTCGGCGCGGCGGGATCTGCATCTGCGGATGCACTGCGTCAACGTATACGTGCGCGATCAGGATCGCAGCTTGCGATTCTATCTGGAACAGCTTGGGTTTCACTTGGCGTTTGATACTCGGTTGCAAACTGGCGAGCGGTGGGTGGGGGTTGCGCCTCCGGATGGGACTGCAATTCTGGCGCTGATTGCGGCGAAGCCGGATACGCCTCAGTACAAGATGATTGGGCGAAGCACGCAGGTGGTATTTGTCACCGAAGATGTCAGCGCAAAGTTTCTGGAATGGTCAAGACGCGGAGTGCACTTTTCGCACACGCCGCGATTGAAGCGCATCAAGTACGAACAGCAGACGCCCGGTCACGATGGCGCGGGGCCGGCGCCACTTTCGAGTGCTGCGTCACCGCTGCTGGGAGCACAGGCCACGATTTGGGGCGGGGTCTACACGAGATTTCGCGATGTCGACGGGAACTCGTTTTCGCTGGTTAGCTTTGACGAGATGACGCAGGCAGTTGAAATGCAGCGGCGGATTGTTGCCGAAAAGGTTGAAGCAGAGCGGCGGGCAGCGCGCGAATTAGAAATCGCGAAAGAGGTGCAGGCCAGATTGTTCCCGCAGAAGCGGCCCGTTGTGGAGGCGCTGGACTATGCGGGTCTATGCATCCAGGCTAGGCAGGTTGGCGGTGACTACTACGATTTTCTCGATCTCGGTCCGAAACGGCTGGGGTTGGTGATCGGCGACGTTGTGGGCAAAGGGATTGCTGCCGCGCTCCTGATGGCGAACCTGCAGGCGAATTTACGGAGCCAGTGCGCGATCGCCTTGGATCGTCCACAGGATGTTCTGCGCGCCGTGAACCGGTTGTTCTGCGAAAACACGCCGGATGGAGGCTTCGCCACGCTTTTCTTTGCCGAATACGAGCAAGCGACCGGACGCCTGCGCTACGTCAATTGCGGGCATCTGTGCGCGCTGCTGCTGCGTGGCGGCGATACGCTGGAGCGGCTGGGCGCCACGGGAACGGTGCTGGGACTGTTCGAGGACTGGGATTGCGAAATGGGCGAGCGCACGATTTCCTCCGGGGACTTGCTTGCCTTGTACACCGATGGGATTACCGAAGCGTTCGACCACGCGGAGGAAGAGTTCGGAGAGGACCGGCTGGTTGAAGTGTTGCGTGGGAATCGCCAGCGATCTTCACCGGCTGTGCTCGATGCGGTTGTCGAAGAAGTGCGCCGCTTCAGTCCTCATGAGCAGCGCGACGACATTACGATGATCGTAGCCAAGTGCAGGTGACGCGTTAGTCGTCAGAAGTCCCGCCATGGCTTCCACAAGGGCACGCTCAGATACCGTACATCGGTAGTCTTGCTAAACAATTCTCTAAGCTTGTCGAACAGATGTTTCAACATGGCGAGCCTCAGAACAACGGCAGTCATGACCGCAGGCTATCGCCGGGTGCTGGACACTGTCAACGGAGAGTCAGTCGAAGTTGGAACCCAAGCAGGCTCATATCGGACGTCGAAGCTGCTGAAGGAATTCCACTTGGTGCGGGAAGAGGGATTTGAACCCCCAAGGGCTTGCGCCCGGCAGCTCCTAAGGCTGCTGCGTCTGCCAGTTCCGCCATTCCCGCCTAACGATAGAATACCACGGCATCCGCTTCCACCTATTTAGGCGACCCGACGGAAGCAACGGCGGGTTGGCGCCTATCACTACGTTCCGGACATACGTGGCACAGCCATTGCTGACTATGTTCTTCCGCTAAGTATCGCAAATTCAAAGCAAGTGCGAATCACCCGCACACCGAGCCTCCCCGGGGACACTGCTTTTCGGAGGCCTGTTTGGACGTGCTAAAATCAACCAAGAGCAATCTGATACGCAGACATGCTTTGGGCATGCCTCCGCGCAAGAAAGCTTTCGAAATCGAAAGCGGCACGCGAAGCTGGTTCGAGCAATAGCTCGCAGGAGGACGTCGTGGATGTTGCCGCTACCCAAGAAACGCACCCAAACGCCGAGTTCGTCGACTATCAAGTCGATCCCGCCCGCTACAAGCATTGGCGTGTCTCTTTCGATCCCCCTGTCGCGACTCTGACGATGGATGTGGCTGAAGACGGCGGCCTGCGCCCCGGCTACAAACTCAAGCTGAATTCCTACGATCTCGGCGTCGACATTGAACTTCACGATGCTTTGCAGCGAATTCGCTTCGAGCACCCGGACATTCGATCCGTCGTCATCACCAGCGCCAAAAATCGCGTTTTCTGCTCCGGCGCCAACATTTACATGCTTGGCTTGTCGTCTCATGCCTGGAAAGTGAATTTCTGCAAATTCACCAACGAGACGCGAAACGGTATCGAAGACTCCAGCGCTCACTCCGGGCTCAAGTTTCTCGCGGCCCTCAATGGAACAACCGCGGGCGGCGGCTACGAATTGGCGCTGGCCTGCGACGAAATCGTGCTCATTGACGATCGCTCTTCCGCCGTCAGCCTACCGGAACTCCCACTGCTCGGTGTGCTGCCAGGTACCGGCGGCCTGACCCGGATCACCGACAAGCGCAAAGTTCGCCGTGACCACGCCGACATTTTCTGCACCAATCCCGACGGAATCCGCGGGCAACGCGCCAAAGATTGGCGGCTCGTCGATGAAATAGTGAAGCCTCAGCAGTTTGCCGCGCACGTCAAGCAGCGCGCTCAAGAGTTGGCCGCGAAAAGTGATCGCGCCTCCGATGCCAAAGGCGTCCCCCTGACTCCTCTGAAGCGCAATATCGATGAGTCTGGAATTCACTACGAATACGTGGATGTCCGATTCGATCGCGCCGCGCGCACCGTCACTCTCACCGTCACGGCTCCCGGTTCTGTGAAAGAGGCCACCATAGAAGAAGTTCTCGCAGCGGGAGCGAATTGGTGGCCACTGCAGATGGCGCGTGAGTTGGACGACGTGATCCTTACACTTCGGACAAGTGAACTTGATCTTGGCTTATGGCTGATCAAGACCGCTGGCAACCCGGATTCTCTTCTCGCCATTGACAATTTTATTCTAACGCACCAGGCCAATTGGTTCGTCCGCGAAGTCCTTGGCATGATGAGCCGCACCTTCGCCCGACTCGATGTAACTTCCCGCTCGATGTATGCGATCGTCGAGCCAGGTTCGTGTTTCACGGGCACGTTGTTAGAACTGGCGTTATCAGCCGACAGAGTCTTCATGCGCGACGCACCGGACGGTGAAACCGCGGCGACCGTCATGCTTTCGGAGATGAATTTTGGCGCCCTGCCGATGCCAAATCATCTCTCGCGCCTCGCGGCCCGTTTCTACCAGGACGAAGTCCAGATGGCGACCCTGCGCGCGAAAATCGGCTCAAAGCTCTCTCCTGAGGAAGCGGTCGAAGCGGGGCTGGTCACGGTCGCACCCGACGATCTCGATTGGGAAGACGAACTCCGCCAGGCCATCGAATCGCGCGCCGCGCTTTCGCCGGACGGCCTGACTGGGCTGGAATCCAATCTCCGGTTCGGCGGCATCGAAACAATGGAGACTCGCATTTTTGGCCGCCTTTCGGCCTGGCAAAACTGGATCTTCATTCGGCCAAACGCGGTCGGCGCGAACGGCGCCCTCAAAGTCTACGGCACCGGCGCACCCGTGAAATTCAATTGGGAAAGAGTTTAAGCACAGCACAACGCCCAGCCAGCAGCAATCCAATCCAGGAGATCCGCGATGATCGATTACACAGAGAAAATACCGAACAACGTTGACCTGGGCCGCGACCGCGTTCTGCAACGCGCTCTCGAACATTGGCAGCCCGCCTTCCTCGGTTGGTGGTCCGACATGGGACCCAATGACTCCAGCAATTACGAGGTCTACCTGCGCACGGCGACCAGCGTGGAACCCGACGGCTGGGCTCAATTTGGATACGTGAGAATGCCTGAGTATCGCTGGGGCATTTTCCTACAACCACGGGATGAAACCCGCCAGGTAAATTTCGGCCGCCACAAGGGCCAACCTGCCTGGCAAGATGTACCCGGCGAGTATCGCTCCATCCTGCGCCGCGTAATCGTAACGCAGGGCGACACCGAGCCGGCCTCCGTCGAACAGCAAAAAGCCCTCGGGCTGTCCTGCCCGTCCCTCTACGACTTGCGAAATATTTTCCAAGTGAACGTCGAAGAAGGCCGTCACCTTTGGGCCATGGTCTATTTGCTGCACCGCTATTTCGGGCGCGACGGCCGCGAAGAAGCCGAATCCTTGCTGGCACGCCGCTCCGGCGACACCGACAATCCCCGCATCCTCGGCGCCTTCAACGAGCCCACCCCAGACTGGCTCGCTTTCTACATGTTTACGTTCTTCACCGATCGTGACGGCAAATTCCAGCTCTGCGCCCTGGCCGAATCCGGTTTCGATCCACTCTCGCGCACCTGCCGCTTCATGCTCACTGAAGAAGCCCATCACATGTTCGTCGGGGAAACCGGCGTCAGCCGCATCATTCAACGCACATGTGATGTCATGAAAGAAAACAAAATCGATGATCCGTCAGACATCCGGGCCATGGGTGTGATCGACCTGCAAACAATCCAGCGCTACTTGAATTTTCACTACAGCGTGACCCTTGACCTTTACGGCTCCGATGTCTCCTCAAACGCGGCAAACTATTACACCAGCGGCGTCAAAGGACGCTTCCGCGAAACCAAGCTTAGCGACGATCACGTTCTCGGTGACGCGGACTATCCCGTCTGGGAAGTTGTGGACAACAAAATCGTAGCCAAGCCCGTCCCGGCACTCACCGCGTTGAACGAGCGCCTGCGCGACGACTATATCGGCGAAATTGAAGATGGCGTCGCGCGCTGGCAAAAAGTGATCGACACCGTGGGCATTCCCTTCCACCTCACCTTGCCGCACAAGGGCTTCCATCGCGAGATCGGTAACTTCGCCGGACATTTTATTAGCCCGACCGGCGAAGTCCTCTCCGAAGAAGCCTGGAAGCAGCACGAATTCGAATGGCTCCCTAGCCCGTCCGACTATAAATATGTCCAATCTCTGATGTCCGGCCGCGTAACCGAACTCGGCAAGTTTGCGAACTGGATCGCCCCGCCGGTCCGCGGCATCAACGGACAACCGCTGAATTTCGAATACGTTCGCTTCAACTAGAGCCGCAAACGGGCAACCTGTAGTCAGACCGCGGGGGTTAGAAGACGCAACGCCACAAGCTGGAAACGTGTGCAAACTCGGCCCTAGGGTCGCCTCCCACAATTGCGTCGTTCAACGCACAGAAAACCAATGCGCGGAAATGCTAAACTCTCGCCGCAAACAAATGACTGCCTCTCCCGCCATCCAACCGATCATCGACATCCACGTCCACATCATCCCCCACGACATGATGAAGCCCGGCGCTCTCGACCTCATCCGCCGCGGCCGCACCGACTTCGACGAAGTCGAACACTACTGCCACAATCCCAAAGACTTCCTCCGCTATCTCGACACCATCGGCGTCGAGCGCGCCGGCCTGATCAATTACGTCGCGCCTCAAATCATCGGCTTCACGCCTGTCGTCAACGACTGGATCGCCAGCTATTGCAAGACCGACCCCGATCGCCTCATCGCTTTCGGGGGAGTTGATCCTGGCTCGGTGCCCGACGCCGGCGCCGAAGTGGACCGCATCGCCAAACTCGGCATTCGCGCCATCAAAATCCATCCCTCGCACCAGGCCCTCTCGCCCAACGCCTACATGCACGGCAATCCCGAGCTAGCCGCCATCTACGCCCGTGCCCAAGCGAACGGCCTGCCGGTCATGATCCACACCGGAACCTCCATCTTCCCCGGCGCCAGAAATATTCACGCGCAACCCATCCTCTGCGACGAGGTCGCCGTCGATTATCCGGACCTGGTCCTGATCCTGGCCCACGGCGGCCGCCCCCTCTGGATGAACGAAGCCTTCTTCTTGGTGCGCCGCCACAAAAA
The DNA here is from genome assembly GCA_963832615.1 of uncultured Acidobacteriota bacterium. GTDB lineage: Bacteria > Acidobacteriota > Terriglobia > Acidiferrales > UBA7541 > Acidiferrum. The sequence goes on along the minus strand of CAWHVA010000020.1, from coordinate 4,846 downwards.
CACATACATGGATATCTCCGGCATCCCCCCGCAGAAACTCCTCGAATATTTTCCCCGCATCGAAGAGATCGCCGACAAAGTCCTCTGGGGCACCGACTGGCCCAGCCCAGGCGTTTCCGAAATGAAAATCAACGTTGAAAAGTTCAATGCCCTACCCATCCGCAAAGAAGTCAAAAGAGAGATCCTCTACGAAAACGCCACCCGCCTCTTCCCACGATGCAACCCCAACCGCGCGTTTTGACAATTTGCATACCTGCACTTATCGGGGCAGTTGTCCGGGCACCTGTAGCGGCCGCCGACCGTGGCGGGCGCCTTTCGGCCCCAACAACCCGCGCCACGACTGGGGCTACCCTGAGCCCCGCTCACTTTCTACTTTCTCCCAACCCGATTTCGCGATATGAACTCGATGTACCTATTCCGGCAAAATCGTCCGATCGAGCGCGGTCCCAGGAGCAGTAATGCAGCGAACCGTCCACGACCTCCTCAACCTCTACAATCCTTCCGATCCGCTCGAAAGAGCCTTCACGATTCCCGCGCCCTGGTATCGCGACCCGCGCATCGAAGAACTCGAACGCGCCAGCGTTTTCAGCGCGACCTGGCAAGTCGTGGGTCGCCTCGATCAAGTTTGCGAAAAGGGCCAATTCTTCACCGCCGACGTCGCCGGCGAACCCATCGTAGTCGTGCGCGGCGACGATGCCCAACTTCGCGCCTTCTACAACGTCTGCCGCCATCACGCCGCCGCCGTCGTCCCCGAAGCCGCGGGCTGCGCCAAGCAATTTCGCTGCCCCTACCACGGCTGGACCTATAGTATCGACGGCACGCTAAAAGGCATGGTCGAGTTCGACGGCGTCTGCAATTTCGCCCGCGCCGACAACGGCCTGGTGCCCATTCGCGTCGATGTCTGGGAGAACTTCGTTTTCGTAAATCTCGACGGCCGCGCCGCCCCGCTACCCACATTCCTGGGCGCCGTGCCAGATATCGTCGCGCCGCTCGAACTAACCAAAAAGCTTCACTACTTCGACCGCCGCATCTACCCGCTCAACTGCAACTGGAAAGTCTACATAGACAACTATCTCGACGGCGGCTATCACGTCCCGCACGCCCACAAAGGCCTGAGCAGCGTCATCGAATACACTAAATACACCATCGAAAATTTCGAACGCGCCTGCCTGCAATCCAGCCCGCTCTCATCCGACGCAAACACGTCCGCGGGTGTCGCCGCCACCCGCCAAGGCCGTGCCTTCTACCTCTGGATTTACCCAAATTTCATGATCAACGCCTACGAAGGAGTGATGGACACCAACCTCGTCCTACCGCTAGGGACCGACAAATGCGCGGTCATCTTCGACTACTATTTCGCCGATACCAGCCCCGCCGCCGAAGCCCACAATCGCGAGAGCATCGCCGTCAGCGAAAAAGTCCAGGACGAAGACATGGCCATCTGCGACGCCGTCCAGCGCGGCCTGCACTCCCGCGCCTACGTAGCCGGCCGCCTCTCGGTCCGCCGCGAAGCCGGCGAGCACCTCTTCCACCGCCTCCTCCACGCCGACCTGACCGCCGCACTGGCCCACTCCGCCGCGGCCGACTGAGAGACCGATGCCAACAAGTCGAAATCGCATCTGTATCTTGTTTTTATTCTGTCTAGCCGGCGCGCTATTCGACACTCACGCCCAGAACGTTGGCAAAGGCAAATCCCTCGCCGAAAAACTGGGTTACGCCCGCGACGCCAAGCTCTTAATCATCCATGCCGACGATGTCGGCATGACTCATTCCGTAAATGCGGCCACGATCCAGGCTCTCAACACGGGCCTGGTCAACTCCGCCAGCATCATGGTGCCCTGCCCGTGGTTTCCGGAGATCGCCGACTACGCAAAGTCTCATCCTGATATCGATTTTGGCCTTCATCTCACTCTGACCAGCGAGCGCGTCTACTATCGGTGGGGGCCGGTAGCCCCAAAGGACAAGGTTCCCAGCCTGGTCGACGAGAACGGCTATTTTCGTCACGATTGGTCGCGAGATACGCACATCAATCCCAAAGATGCCGAACTCGAACTTCCCGCACAAATTGACTGCGCCTACGCCATGGGAATCCATCCCACGCACCTGGACTCTCATCAATACCGCCTCATCCAGACCAACAAGGAACTCTTTGAAGTCTTTGTTCGCGTGGCTCACGCGTACAAACTTCCCTTTTTTGTCACCCGCGATTGGTTCGTGGGAAACCCCTATCTTGAGTCCAGCCTCTCTCCCGGCGACATTGTGCTCGATCACACGGTCACCATCCCGCCCTCGGTCCCGCCCGAAAAGTGGAATGAGTTTTACGAGACCGCCCTCAAAAACCTCCAGCCGGGAGTCACGGAATTCGTCATCCACCTGGCGTTCGCCGACGACGAAATGAAAGCCGCCACCCGCGAGCGCGATACCTGGGGCGCCGCCTGGCGCCAGCGCGACTTCGATTTCTTCACCAGCCAGCAATTCCGCGCCCTACTCGAACAGCAAAACATCAAGCTCGTAACCTGGCGGCAGTTGGCTCGTGCCGCCGGCCAAAGCTCCAATCGCTAGAATGCGACTGAGAATCTGGGCGTTGATCCAGGGCTTACGTCTCAGTTTTGTAAAGCGGTCAAGCGGGCAGGCGCTGTAGTGGTTTGGAGACTCGCGAGAATACGATTAAGTTCTGGCTGTAAGAACCGACCGTTGCCGTTTGTTGTGCCGCAGAAAATCTCAATATGGTGCCCTGTGGAATCAAAAATCTCGAGGTCCACGCGCCTCGATTTCTGCGGATCACCAATTTGAAACCCTCGTTTGCCAGGTTGCTCAAATGAGAACGCCCCTGTTTCCAGGCCCGGACCGAAAGCGATCGCTTTCATGGTTAGCAATGTAACTCCGCGAACCGCCTCCGCTCGTGGCCCAAACGCTCGGATGCTTTGAGGCGTCGTGTTCAAAAGTACCTCATACTGATCGTACGCCGAACGGTTCATCAGGTCGCCAAAGACCAACTGCAGATCACGCATCTTTAAAGATTGATCCTGCACAATCTCGGTGAGTAGTCCGCCTTGGTTCGCGGGAACAGCGAAAAGCACATCCTGCCCCGACTGAAACTTAAGTTGCACCAGGGCTTTTCCAACTATCCTCTCTTTGAAGCTGGCATTCCATGGAACCTCAAATTTATAGCCAAAATACGACAGCGTCGTTCCCGGCGAGTCAGAGACAGAGTAGTCAGGGAGCGCCTTCGTAGCTATTTTCACTGCTGGGACTTTCCTAGCCGCCATTCTCGTCGTGATGAAAATGCCGAATGGAGGACCTAGCAGTTCGTTGAAAAACTCCGTTCCACTGCAACTTTAATGTAAGAGAACTCGTCTGAGTGAAGGAAGGCGAAGGAGGCGAGTGAATGCGCGGCGACGATGACCTGCAAGAAGGGATGTTCAGCTACATTTCTCCAGAGAAGCGTGTTCCCGCGGATCATCCGTTGCGACCGATCCGCAAGATGGTGGACGAGATTCTGAAGGAGATGTCGCCGAAGTTCGCGAAGCTGTACTCCGATGTGGGGCGTCCGTCGATTGCCCCGGAGCGACTGTTGAGGTCGCTGCTGTTGCAGGTTTTCTATTCGGTGCGCAGTGAGCGCATGCTGATCGAGCAACTACAGTACAACATGCTGTTCCGGTGGTTTGTGGGGATGGAGATGGACGAGGTGGTATGGAATCACGCGGTGTACAGTAAGAATCGGGAGCGTTTGCTGAACGAAGAGATCGCGGAGTCGTTTTTTCAACGGGTGCTGGAACGTGCGCGGCCGTACATGTCGGATGAACATTTCACGGTGGATGGGACGTTGATCGAGGCTTGGGCCAGTCAAAAGAGCTTTCGACGGAAGGACGGAAAGGGGAAGCCACCCGGACCAGGAGGAGAGGTCGACTTTCACAAGGAGAAGCGGACGAACCAGACCCATGAATCGACCACGGATCCCGACGCTAGACTGTTCAAGAAATCCAAAGGGAGCGAAGCAAAGCTCGGCTACCTGGGGCATGTATTGATGGAGAACCGTAACGGGCTTCTGGTGCAGACTTTTCTGACCGAGGCTAATGGAAGAGCGGAGCGAGATGCAGCGATGCTCATGGCCGAGGCCATCCCCAGCGGAAAGCGGGTCACCTTGGGAGGAGACAAAAACTACGACACGCAGGAATTCGTACGAGAACTCCGCGGGATGAACATTACCCCACATGTGGCGCAGAACGATACGAACCGCAGGAGCGCGGTGGACGAGCGGACTACGCGACATGTCGGGTATGAGGTGAGTCAGCGGAAGCGAAAACGAGTGGAGCAATCGTTCGGGTGGATGAAAATGGTGGGGATGGTCAGGAAAGTGAAGCTGCGAGGGATCGACAAGGTTGGGTGGCTGTTCACCTTTACCGGCGCTGCTTACAACCTCTGCCGATTGCGAAACCTGATAGCGGAAGCATGACAGCGGGTTCCGCTTAGGGCCAGCTGAGCGGATAGAACGACCAAACGGTCCTATGCAATTCAGTGATAACCCTTGAAATTCAGAACCGAGGTCTCACAAAACTCAATTCTTCAACGAGCTGCTAGTAGATCGATGAGAACAATCAAGGATGTGATCAGAATCCCCACACGAATCAGTGCGCCAAGGACGCGCCTCCACGGTGATTTGCGCTCGCATGCAGTGACGCGAATGAGTGCTCGCATATGTTGGATTCTTGCAGTGCAGGAAGGCCACCACAATGTAACTAGCACTTTATCGTGTCCTTGACGCTATCTGTTCGTCGGGTCAGGTCGATTTTCGATATAGATGGTTCGCTTAAAATCGAGGTGTACGAGCAGATCGGAGGCGGCG
>CAWHVA010000019.1:0-157624 GCA_963832615.1 uncultured Acidobacteriota bacterium | reverse complement strand
TGTAGTAACCACCACAACGCACTATCCTCTCGCTCCCGACTTCTGGCTCGAGCACTCCTTCGATCGCACCGGCGTCGTGTCCCACGAACTTTACGAACTGAATATGCCCGCCTCGCGGCAAGTGCAAACGCACATCAACCCGGGGACGCCCCCGGTATCAGAAAAGTCCGAGCCGTCGGACAGCAACCGCGTGAATTACAAATGGGATCTGAAACCCGAGAACCTTACCGACCACTCGTCCGACAAGCCCGCTGCAAGCGCCGAACCCGATATTGTTGTCACCACGTTTACGTCCTGGGACCAACTAAGTACGCGGCTCAAATCATTTCTAAACAATGTGTTTTCGACTTCAATTTGGGCCGAATCCATGAGACTAACCGGCTCCTCAAAAGAACCTGTCCCCGATACTCTCCTCTACGACTTGGTGCGCGCGAAGATCAAAACCATTGACCTACCTTTGGATTTCTCCAAATTCCCCTTAAGGTCGGCCTCGGAGGTTCTCGCGTCGGGATACGGCCGGCCGGAAGAAAAACTGGAGCTTCTTCTCATCCTTCATGAGCAACAAGATCTTCAGCATCCGGTGAACACTAGGGTCTTGGCGTACAGCGATGTGGAGTCACCCCAGGATCAGCTCCCACGGCCGTCTTTGTTAAGAGGCCTCGTCCTTAACATCAATGAGTCGAACAGGAACGTATATCTAGACCCCAGTTTGGAAGTCGCTCCATTCGGTATGATTCGCGCCGACTTCCGTGGCAAGAAGGCGCTCGTTCTAGGCGGGTGTTCGAGCGAAAAATCTGGATGCTGGCAGGTTCTTCCGAATAGTCTCCCCTTTCCTGCGACGCAACGCGTAACAGTTGACGCGTCACTCGCCGCCGATGGCGCGCTCAACGCGAAAGTCAAATACTCCATGCGCGGCGACAACGAACTATTGCTTCGCATCGCCTTCCACCAATCTCCCCGCGACAAGTGGAAAGAGGTCGCCCAGCTTCTGGCCCTCTCTGACGGCTTCCGCGGCAAGATTATCTCCGCCAGCGCCTCTGATCCGACCGCCACGAAATTACCCTTCACCGTCGAATACGAGATCTCGCAGCCAAAATTCGTCGATTGGGCAAAGAAACCGATCCGCATCCCTGTACCGCTTCCCCAACTTGCCGTCCCCGATGTTCCCGAAAAAACAGGTAATGACAAGACCGCCGCGCCCATCGATCTGGGTATACCCCTCGACGTCGACACCCGCGTCACCCTGCGCCTGCCGTCGGGCACCAGTGTCGAAGTCCCCACAGGCACGGTCGTCGACCGCGACTACGCTACCTTCGCATCGCGGTACAACGTCCAGACCGGCGTAGTCACCGCGAGGCGCCATATCAATTTCCTGCACCGCCAAGTCCCCGCCGATCAATCCGCCGACTACGCCGCCTTCCTCCACGCCGTTCAAACCGACCAAGCTCAAAATTTCACGCTGACCCGCAATGATGCCGCCCCACCCAAAGCCGCAACGCCCAAGTAGCACGACACTCTTGGTTACCCTGAGTTAGCGAAGGATCTGCCGCGCCCAGATACCCAGAAGCTCCCCGCGACTCTCTTCACGATGCGCGACACTCCAACCGTGCGAGCCCACCGATTGTTTGTTACAATTCCGTGGATTTTGGAATGCTGATTCCGGAGACCCATGGCTGCGAGAAAAAGTGCAAGCAAGCGTACGACGAACAATAGCGGAAAGAAGATCCAGCCGAAATACAACCGCATCGTCCTAAAACTCTCCGGTGAATCGCTGCAGGGGCCGCAGGGATTTGGAATTCACGGCGAGACGGTGCGAGCGATCGCCCAGGAACTGAAAGAGGTGCATGCACTGGGCGTGCAGATCGCGGTCATGGTCGGCGGCGGAAATATCTTTCGCGGTGGCCGGCAGAAAGGCTTTGAGATCGAGCGGGCTACCGGCGATTACATGGGCATGCTCGCAACGATGATCAACGCGCTGGCGCTACAGGACGCGCTGGAAAAAGAGGGCGTACACACGCGGGTGCAGAGCGCCATCGAGATGCACCAGGTCGCGGAACCCTTCATCCGGCGGCGCGCTTTCCGTCATCTGGAAAAGAGCCGCGTGGTGATTTTCGGAGCAGGGACCGGGAATCCATACTTTTCGACGGATACGGCGGCTGCGCTGCGCGCCATGGAAATCAAAGCCGACGTTATTCTAAAGGCCACACGCGTCGATGGGATTTACGACGCCGATCCCGAGCGCGTCACCGATGCGAAATTTTTCGCGCAGATCACCTATCGCGACGTATTGCACCAGAACTTGAAGGTGATGGACGCCACCGCCATTTCACTTTGCATGGACAATGGTATGCCTATTGTGGTTTTCAACATGAATCAACACGGAAACATCAAACGAGTGGTGCTTGGCGAGCGCGTAGGCTCGACCGTGAGCCCAGCCTAGCGGTAGAGTTATCATCCGTTCGTCTTCGTGATTTGTTAGGGGCGGCCGCGACGCTTGACGTCCGGCTTGTGATCCGAAGCTAAACCAGAAACGGAAATTCCGATCGAGGAATGCAATGACGACGATTGCAACGACGAAAGAAGCGGCCGCCGCGGCCAAAACGCGCATGGAAAAAGCGGTGGACGACTTCCGCAAGGAAATCGCCACGCTGCGCACGGGCCGCGCGAATGCCACCCTGCTCGATGCCATTCGGGTGGACTATCACGGCACGCCGATGCCGGTGAACCAGCTCGGCACCATGACCACGCCAGACCCCACAATGATCGTGATCGCGCCGTGGGATCCGAGCGTCGTGGCGCTAATCGACAAAGCGATTCGCACTTCGGACCTGGGGCTGAATCCGACCAACGACGGCAAAGTGGTGCGCGTGCCCATCCCGGCGCTGACCGAAGAGCGCCGCAAGGACATGGTGAAGCATCTCCATAAGGTGCTGGAAAATCACCGCACGGCGGTGCGCAACGTGCGGCGCGACATCAAAGAAGCCATCGACAAGCTCGAGAAGGACAAGAAAATCAGCCAGGACGAACAGAAGCGCTCCCTTGACGAACTGGACAGAGTCTCGCACGCAGAGACCAAAAAGATCGAAGATCTAAGCGCCATTAAAGAAAGAGAGATCATGGGCCTGTAACAGCCCCGCCGCCAGCCATTGGCAACGAGCCCGCTTCGCTTCAGCGGCCACTAGCCTTCACAACCTCTCATCACCAGACACAAAAAAAGGCGTCCCGGGTGACCCGGGACGCCTTGAACGATTTGTGAAGGGATCGGCTTCAGACCGTGACGGCAACCCCGGCTTCCCCTGCGCCAGTCTCGGGACCAGCGGAAGCCACTTCGCCGACTTTAAAGCGCACGAAGCGCCGCACCGCGACATTCTCGCCGAGCTTGGCGATCGCTTGCGTGATCATCTCGCCGATGGTCACTGACTCATCCTTGATGTAGTGCTGTTCGTAGAGGCAGTTTTCCTCGTAGAACTTTTCCATCTTGCCGTTGACGATGCGCTCGATGACCTGCTCCGGCTTCCCGGTGGCTTTGGCCTGCTCGCGGTAGATGTCGCGCTCTTTCGCCAGCATCTCCGGAGTGACTTCCTCGCGGCGCATATAGCGCGGATCGACCGCAGCGATGTGCATGGCGATGTCGTGGCACAACTGCTGGAACGCTTCAGTACGCGCCACGAAGTCGGACTCGCAGTTGACCTCGACGATCACGCCGATTTTTCCGCCGGCGTGAATGTAGTGCCCGACCAGCCCTTCGCTCGCCTGGCGCTGAGCCTTTTTCGCGGCAGCCGCCTGGCCTTTTTTGCGCAGGATGTCGATGGCCTTTTCAACGTCGGTACCCGATTCCACGAGCGCCGCGCGGCAATCGGCGAAACCCGCGCCAGTCCGTTCGCGCAGTTCTTTCACGAGATGTGCTGGGATTTGCATGGCTTGCGGTTGTGTACTCATCCTTTTTTCTTTCCGGGAACACTAAATTTTTGAATTTGCAGCGCCTACCTGCAAAAAGACCCGGCGCGTCACGATGACGAAAGCGCCGGGCCTTTTGAAGCTTGCCAGCGCTAACTGGTTAGCGTGAAACCTCGTCCGGGGGAACGGTGGTCTCAGCGGGTTCGGGCAATTCCAACGTCTCCGCCGGAACTTCGCCCTCAACGAAATCGCCTTCCTGCTTTTCGTACTCTTCGTATTTGCTGGTATCGACGTACTCGACGCCATCGACCAGCGCTTGATCCTGAGCCGCCTTCTGGTCCGCAACTTGTGACTGCTGGTACAAATTGTGGCCTTCCAGCACCGATTCTGAAATCTTCGAGGTGAACAGACGAATCGCACGCAGCGCGTCGTCGTTTCCAGGTATGATCCAATCCACCACATCGGGATCGCAGTTGGTATCTACGACGGAAACCACCGGGACGCCCATTCGTCGCGCTTCCTTCACCGCGATTTCCTCGGCGTTCGAGTCGATCACGAACATCGCGTCGGGAAGCTGTGCCATGTTCTCGATGCCCTGGAGATTCTGGTTCAGGTGCTTCATTTCGCGCTCGAGGCGCGCTTTTTCCTTCTTGGAAAGCTCGCTCATGCGGCCATCTTCACTCATGGCCTTCAGCAGCTTCAGCCGCTTGATGGATTTTTGCAGTGTCGCCCAATTCGTCAGTGTGCCGCCGAGCCAGCGGTGGTTCACGAAGAAGGCGCCGCAGCGCTTGGCTTCTTCGGCTACCGCTTCCTGGGCCTGGCGCTTGGTGCCGACGAACAGAACTGTTCTGCCCTGCGCGGAAATTTCACTTACGAAGCGGCTTGCTTCGCGGAACATTTTCAGCGTTTTCTGAAGATCGATAATGTGAATGCCGTTGCGTTCGCCGAAGATATATTCCTTCATCTTCGGATTCCAGCGTCGCGTCTGGTGGCCGAAGTGAACTCCAGCCTCCAGCAGCTCTTTCATTGTGATTTCTACTGCCAAGTTTCCTCCTCTTAGGATTGCTGCTTGCGGTTGTCGTGATTACAGAAACCGATCTGAAGATCGGTCCCTACAACAGAGCAGCCTTCTTGCCGGCGGCTTGCCGGCCATGATCTCGGCGAGTGGACTTACGTCCCTTCGCCGGAGCTCGATTTGTGGCGCCTGAGTCGGTTGAGATTCACCGCGTCAAACACCACTAAAAAACTAGCGCTTCGTGAACTGGAAGCGTTTGCGCGCGCCCTTTTGGCCGTACTTCTTGCGTTCCTTCATGCGGGAATCGCGCGTCAGAAAACCGTTGGTTCGCAGCGAGGGGCGCAGTTCCGGGTTGTAGCGCGAGATCGCGCGGGACAAGCCCATGCGCACCGCGCCGGCTTGACCGCCGACGCCGCCGCCATTCGCGGTGATGACAACATCGACCTGGTCCGCAAGGTTCGTAAACTTCAGCGGCTCCAGCGCGTCGTGCTTCCACGCGAAATTCGGGAAGTACTGCTCCGCGGTCCGGCCGTTCACCGTGAACTTGCCGGAGCCTGCGCGCAGGAACACGCGCGCGACGGACTCTTTGCGGCGACCCGTGCCGAGAAACCAAGACTTCGTGCCCGCTATGGGCGTACCAGTAGAACTCAACGTTCCTCCTAGACTGACACCACGCTCGGCTTGCTCCCTACTCGACTAAGGAAGGCACCGCAACGCGCGGAAAAAACCTATCGGACCAAATGACCTGGAGACTGGAATACTGCAGGCTGTTACACCTACCAGAACAACAATCCCCGAACCGTGCTGCGCCGCCGGCGAGAACGGCTTGCTGCGACTTCTCGCGCCTGGTTACAGCGCGACTGCCTGCGGCTTCTGCCCGGCGTGCCGCGCCAAACCAGCGGCGTCGCGGTAGATACGCAGCTTCTTCGCCCGGCGTGCACGGAGCTTGTTCTTCGGCAGCATGCCGAGAACTGCTTCGCGAACCATCCAGTCGGCCTTGTTCACACGCAATCTCTTCGCCGGCACTTCCTTTAATCCGCCGGGATACCCGCTGTGCGAGTAATAGATCTTCTGCTCGACCTTGTTGCCGGTCATGCGAACCTTGTCGGCATTGATGACCACAACGTGATCGCCCGAATCCAGATACGGGGTGAAGCTCGGCTTATCCTTGCCCATCAACATCCGCGCGATCTTTGTCGCGAGCCGGCCCAAAACCTGGTTGGTGGCATCCACCACGAACCAATCCGCGCCCACTTTGAGCGCTTCCGCTTCTTCTCCCTTGGCTACATACGTGCGCATTGCCCTTAGTCACACCTTTCCTAGTAGAGACAAACGCTAATGTTAGAGGATGCCTCGCGTTCTGTCAACGCACTTGTGCTCTTGGCACAGTTGGCCCGCTCGCTTCGTCGTTGGCAACAGGACGAAAATCAGGTCTGTAGCGCTTGTCGGTTACCTCACAAAGAGCCGTGGCCTTGCTTCAGGTTCCAGATAGCGGCGACGAGGGCGTCGATTTCTTCGCAGGTGTTGTAGAGCGCTAGGGATGGGCGGACGGTGGATTCGACGCCGAAGCGCCGGAGGATCGGCTGGGCGCAGTGGTGGCCAGCGCGGACGGCAATGCCTTGGCGATTGAGTCCGGCGCCAACGTCTTCGGTACGGAAGCCGTTGAGGACGAACGAGAGGACGCCAGCTTTTTCACGGGCGGTGCCGATGAGGCGAAGGCCCGGGATGCGTTGGAGCGCGTCGGTAGCGTAGAGCAGCAGGTCGTGCTCATAACGGGAGATGTTGGCCATGCCGACGCGGTCGAGGTAGTCGACGGCGGCGCCGAGGCCTACGGCGTCGGCGATGTTGCCGGTGCCGGCTTCAAAACGGCCGGGTGGCGGCTGGTAGGTGGTCTTTTCGAAGGTGACGTCCTGAATCATGTTTCCGCCACCGTGCCACGGCTGCGTTTGTTCGAGGACGTCGTACTTACCGTAAACCACGCCAATTCCCGTGGGACCAAACATTTTGTGGCCGGAGAACACGAAGAAATCGCAATCGTAGAGCTGCACGTCGGTGTACATGTGCGAGACCGACTGAGCTCCGTCGAGAAGAACCTTGGCGCCGTAGCGGTGGGCCATCTCGATCATTTGCTGGGCGGGCGTGACGGTCCCAAGCGCATTGGAGACTTGGGCAAAGGCGACCAGGCGCGTGCGCGGACCGAGGAGCTTTTGGTATTCGTCGAGAATTACCTGGCCAGTGTCGTCTACCGGAACGACGCGCAGGCGCGCCCCCGCTTCGGCGCAGAGCATCTGCCACGGAACGATGTTGGCGTGATGCTCAAGCCAGGTAATGACGATCTCGTCGTCTTTGCGGATGTTCTGGCGACCCCAGCTCTGCGCCACCAGATTGATGGCTTCTGTGGTGCCCCGCACGAAGATGATCTCCTTGACGCTGCTCGCGTTGATGAAGCGGCGTACTTTGTCGCGGGCGGCTTCGTAGGCATCCGTGGCGCGGGCGGCGAGTTCGTGCGCGGCGCGGTGAATGTTGGAATTTTCATGGGCGTAGAAATGGCTTAGGCGGTCGATGACGCTTTGCGGCTTTTGCGTCGTGGCAGCGTTGTCTAGCCAGATGAGGGGCTTGCCGTGGACACGCTCCTGCAAGATCGGAAAGTCACGGCGAATGGCCTCGACCTGGAACGACTGCGAGGAGAGATTCAGTCCGGGGAGCGTCTGACTTGGGACGCGGAAGGGATCATCCTTGGCGGGAATTGCCGCGGAAGGAGCGAGTGAGCGGATTTCGTCAAGGAATGGATAGGGCGATGATGCACTGGACGCACGGAACTGCGTGGCACTGCCGGGAACTTGTGGGGTCGCGAGATGCGGGATCGACTCCGGAATCTGCGGTGTCGCAGCGGAGGAAAAACTGTTCGCGAGAGCGCGGAGTTCGGTTTCGCCGGGGATGCTCACGCTTGGCAGGGATGGCGCGACCGGCAATGGCGACGCGGCGGGATAGGAAAAGAGCGGGCGAATTTCTTCGAGAAATCCGAATGAAGCGAGGGTGGAGAAATCGGCAGCGCTGACGCCGCCGGGAATTCCGGGGGACGAAAAAACGGGAGTCGCCATGATTTGCGGCGGGGGCGTCGCTGCGGAAACAGTTGCAGGGAGAGTGCGCAGATCGGCCTCAGCCGGCAGCGATGCAGCTGGAAGCGACATCGACGGGAGCGATGCCACGCCTGGCAGCGAGACGAACGCCGTCGGATTTCTGGCGGCGCCCAACGCTTCGGGCGCGAAGGGAACGGTGGCGGCGTGTTGCGCGTCGGCGGCCACAGATTCGCTCAGCGGAAGGGCCGTGAAAAATTCATTGGCCATGCGTGCGAGGACCGCGGGATCGGGAAGTCCTACCGGGACTCCTTGCGTATCGCCCGGAAGGATGGACCGGAAATCGCTGCCCTGGGAATGCGGCGCGTTTTTTCCAGATTCACTTGTACTCATGATAGTGGCCGACTTCGACGTCTTCCAGCGCGGCGATGGCGTCGTCGACCAGGACGGCGGCGGAGCAATACAGCGAAATCAAATACGACGCCAGCGCTTTGCTGCTGATGCCCATGAAGCGGACTGAAAGGCCGGGAGTTTGCTCGCCGGGCAGCCCCGGCTGAAAAAGGCCGATAACGCCTTGCTTTTTCTCACCGACTCGCAATAGGAGCATGTTGGTCTTGCCAGTTGCAGTTTTGGACTTGGCGCTGCCGTCGACGAAAAGCTTGTCGCAAGGAATCAGCGGAACGCCGCGCCAAGTGATGAAGGGCGAACCGAACAGCGAGACGGTCGCGGGAGGAACGCCGCGACGCGTGCACTCGCGGCCAAACGCGGCGATGGCGCGCGGGTGGGCGAGGAAGAACGATGGCTCTTTCCAAACTTTCGTGAGGAGTTCGTCGAGGTCGTCCGGAGTAGGCGCGCCCTTGCGAGTCTGAATGCGCTGACCAGCCGGAACATTTTTAAGGAGACCGTAGTCGCTGTTGTTGATGAGCTCGCTCTCCTGCCGCTCCTTGACGTTCTCGATCATGAGGCGAAGCTGTTCGCGGACCTGGTCGTAAGGATTGCTGTAGAGATCGGAGACGCGAGTGGGCACGTCGAGGACCGCGGAAATGGCGCTCAAGGTGTATTCACGGGGCTTTTCTTCGTACTCGACGTAGGTCTCCGGGAGAGCTTTCTCGTCTTTTTGGCCACAGACGACGTCGATGGCCTTTTCATCCACGACGCGGTTGACGCGGAGGGTGCCGGCTTCGAGGGGTTTCCAGTCGAGAAGACGGACGAGCCAGCGCGGCGTGATGGCGCCGTATTGCGGCGGAGTCTTGGTGACGTTGGCGAGCTGAAATGCCGCACGATCACCGAGAGCGTGGTGCGTTGTGGTTTCGGGCACTAGAACTTCTCCTTTACGAGACGAACGCTGACGTTATCAAGCACTTCCGGCATCAGGGACGGTCGACGGCGTCATTGCCGTCGTTCCGGCCGAGCACTGGTTGGAGATTGTAACGAGCCTAGCGGGGGACGGAAAGAGAGAAATCCGATGCGGCGACGATTCGCGGCTCGGCTGTGGATATTGACTCCCGATTCTGCGCCTTGTATGGTTTGTGCCTATGGAATCCACCGACGCCCAAGGCAGTTTCCTTCCTTGTTGTAGCCGCTAGGCGTTTCGACGTCCCCGAATTGCTTTTCCGATTATGAGTTTTCAGTAGCCGTGTATTTTCAACGTGAGGAGAAAGTCACAGATGAGCAAGATATTGCTCGAAGTACTCGAAGCGAACGCGAGATACAGCGCGGACTTCACGGACAAGGGGAAACTGGCGATGCCGCCGGCGCGGCGCTTCGCGATCCTGACGTGCATGGATGCGCGATTGGATCCGGCGAAGTTCGCGGGATTGGCAGAGGGCGACGCGCACGTGATCCGCAACGCCGGCGGACGGGCGAGCGACGACGCTATCCGTTCGCTAGTGATCAGCTACAAGCTGCTGGGCACACGGGAGTTCTTTGTGGTTCACCATACCGAATGCGGGATGCTGTACTTCACGAATGAAAAAATGCGCGAAATGCTGGCTTCGAGCTTGGAGACGGCGCAATTGACGACGCAGGGATTTCAGGATGTCGGGAAAGGGCCGGGCTCGCCCGAGGGCAACTACATCGAGTGGCTCACGTTCAAGGATGCCAATCAGGCGGTGCTCGACGACGTGGCGCGTATCAAGACGCATCCGCTGATTCCGAAGACGATTCCGGTGCATGGATATATTTACGATGTGAAGACCGGGAAGTTAGTGGAGGTGGAAGGCGCGAAGGCCCTGGGTGCGGCGGGGTAAAACCTGGGGCGTGCGAGTGCGAACGCCGATAGTGCGTCTACGGTCACAGCGAACTCCAAGAGGGACGGACTGAAGCCCGCCCCTACGAATGCCGCTCAAAACGTGAGACGCGCGAAAGAGGTGTTCTACATTAATTTCCGCCGTTGGGATTCGGCGCGGTCCGGCGAATTTCCAGGGCTGCGACGGGAGAACCGTCGCAGGGGATGTTGGTGAGGAAGCGCAGAGTGCCGGCGGCGTCCTCGAAGGCCAGGCCGGATTGCGTTGAGGCGCCTCGGTATGTGCCCCAGGATCGGGGCACCGATGCGACGCACCCGGGAGTCCATATTTGTGGCTCGGGTTTCTTGGGGGTCGCGGCGTAAATTTTTAGAGTGACGAACGCAACAAGCACCAGACCCGCGAACATCGCAATTTTTCTTGGTTTTGTCATGGAGTTTCCCTTTTCCCCCAGTATTGGATTGCTGAACCGGAACGCCCGAGCATACAACCAGTCGAGCCATGGCGATCGATTTAGCGAGGATCGCAAGGCCAAGAGCTTCGAACCACGGAGATTGGGACTGGCGAGGAGATTCTTGGGCTGTCGTCCGGGGCAAGCTGGGGCGCAGCAGTGCTGCGCCCTACAACGGCGGCGTTTGTATGGGGATTTTGGAGAGTTGCGATGGCGGCTAGATGTTCACGCTGGGCAAGAAGCGCGGAGGCTTTCTGATGTTGGTTGCTTGCTCGAAAGCGAAGGCCAGACGGATCAGGACGGGTTCGCTCCAGGCGCGGCCGAAGAAGGAGATGCCGACCGGTAGGCCGCTGATGAATCCGGCGGGGACGGTGATGTTGGGATAGCCGGCGACGGCGGCGGCGCTGGAGCTGCCGCCGCCGAAGGAATCGCCGTTGATGTGGTCGGTGAGCCAGGCGGGGCCTCCGGTGGGGCCGACCAGGGCGTCGAGATTGTTTTTGTCCATGGTCGCGTCGATGCCTTCTTTGCGCGCGAGCTGATGATTTTTCGCGAGCGCGTCCAGATATTCCTGGGTCGTCAGCGGGCCTTTTTCCTGGGCTTTTACGAACGTGTCCTGGCCGAAATAGGGCATTTCCCTTTCACGATTTTTCTCATTGAAATCGATGATGTCCTGCAGCGTTTTCACCGGCGCATTTGGTCCGAGGCGCGCCAAGTAGGCGTTCAGGTCGGCTTTCAGTTCGTAGAGGAGCACGGTGAATTCGCTTTCGCCGAATTTTCCGGCGGTCTCGATAGGCGCCGGATCGACGAGGATGGCGCCTTGCTTTTTCATAGCGTCAAGTGCGTCTTCCATGATTTTGTCGACCTTCTCGCTGAAGCCGAAGGTTTTTCGAACTACGCCGATGCGAGCACCGCGCAAACCGTCGGCCTTCAGAAACTGCAGGTAGTCGGTGTAGGAGTGCTCGCGACTGTCGGCGGTCGCAGTGTCCTTGTCGTCGATGCCGGTGAGCGTGCCGAGAACGATGGCGGCGTCGCGAACGCTGCGGCACATGGGACCCGCGCCATCTTGAGTATGCGAGATAGGAATGATCCCGGTGCGGCTAACCAGGCCGACGGTGGGCTTGATGCCGACGAGGCCGTTGCTCGAAGAGGGGCAGACGATCGAACCGTCGGTTTCCGTGCCGATGGCTGCTGCGCACAGATTGGCCGAGACGCCGGCGCCCGAGCCAGAACTCGAGCCGCAAGGGTTGCGGTCGAGGGCGTAGGGATTCTTGGTCTGGCCGCCGCGGCCGCTCCAGCCGCTGGTGGAATGGTCGGAACGAATATTGGCCCATTCGCTGAGATTCGTCTTTCGCGAGGATTACGGCGCCGGCTTCGCGCAGTTTTTGCGCGACCGTCGAGTCTTTCGACGGCCGCGAGCCCAGCAGCGCGAGCGAGCCGGCCGTGGTCATCATCTTGTCAGCAGTGTCGATGTTGTCTTTGATCATCACGGGAATTCCGTGGAGGGGACCCCGCATGCCTTTTTCTTTGCGCTCTTTGTCGAGCGAGTCGGCGATGGCTAGCGCGTCGGGATTGAGTTCGATGATGCTGTTGATCGCGGGACCTTGCTTGTCGATTTGATCTACGCGCGCCAGGTATTTCTCGGCGATGGAGCGCGCGGTGTGCTTGCCGGACTTCATGGCATCCTGCAGATCTGTGATGGTGATTTCGTCGAATTCAAATGAGGAGACTTCTTCAAGGCGCGGGCGCGCGGAGCGAGCGAATGCGTGGGTGGTTACCGGATTGACGGCTGGTCGCGGCGGCGGCTACGCCGCCGATCAAACTGGTGCGCAGAAATTTGCGCCGTGCGGGAACCATGTGAGCATCAGCGCTCGCACAATTTTGTTCGCGTCCGACAGCCGCGGCTACTGTCTGTTCTGGATTGCATTTCGGATCTTGCTTCATCGTAAAGTTTCCGCCCGTCGTAGAAGTGGCAACCTGCGCCGACCGATAGTAAGCCAAACGCGCCTGCAAAAGCATGTTTTTGAGCGATATCTTCAAGCAGGCTCGGCGGCAATCGTCACATAAGCAAACGCTGACTTGGCGTTTGTTGGGGATTTGTCGTCAACTGAACGTGCGGGATCCTTTGGCGCTTTCGCGGCCACTCGTTCTGCTGATCAATGGAGCGCAGGCGACGGCGGGCATGCTGGGTAAGAAGACGCAGATGGAACTAATTGAAGCCGCTGAACAACTCGTCAGCGGCGCGGGCGTCACGCGAGGGAAATCGCATCACGCCAAATAGCCGGAGCTCGTTCGCTGGTTGGAGCCGGAGAGTTCTTGCGCCTCCATTTCCTGCTGCAACAGATGCGCGGCTTCCTCTTTCAAACAAATATTCATCGTTCCGTGGCAGACCAGGTGGCAGTGGCCGCCAGGGCAGCGAAACGCCTGAAATAGAACGTTCTGATCGCGGCGCGACTTTCCGGCAGACTTCCCCTCCCAAAGACCTTTCAACGCATCGAGAGCCGTTCTAAGTTCGCACGCGGTGAAGTGAATGGAAAGAAACGGCAGGACGAGGTGAAAACAGTTGGTGTCGCAGCGCAGCAAGATGAAATCGTCGTTGTCGCGGAGGGGAGATAGTCTAGGATCGCACGGTGCGGGCACTGCAGATCTCCTTTCGAGGCGACGCCGGATGCGGAAGCAAGGACGCTCTTGTTGCAAATGAATTGCAACAATGGATATGAGACTAATTTAGTCTGATTAGCCTGTCAAGCTCTCGCTGAACGGCAGCATTCCAACATCGGCGGTTGGCCCTTGGCATCCTCGCCCGGCTCCACCCTTCGGGGTGTCGAGAAAGGCGGTAGGGCTCCACTGCGCTGCACGAACTCGGGTACACTTATTGTGCGGTTGTGACAGGAAGGGACTCAGTGATTCACCGTTACGTCTTCCACAACGGCGAGCTGAAGCCGGTGGAGAAAGTGCGGCTTTCGCCGGGGCAGGCGGGGTTGATCTGCGGGTGGGGCATCTTCACGACCATGCGGATCTCGCGGGGCGAAGCGTTCGCCTACGAACGGCACTGGCGCCGGCTGGAAAAAGACGCCGGGATTACTCATATTCCCATGCCCCACACAGCAGCCAAGGTGCGCGTGCACCTGCACGAAGTGATTCGCGCCAATAAAGTGATCGACGGCTGTGCCCGGATCTACTTGATCTACAACAGCGTGGGCTTCTGGCAGAGCGACGAAGAGCGCCCGCAAACCGATCTGATCATTTACTCAGCGCCTCTGCCAGAGTATCGGGAGCCGATCCGGCTGGGGCTGCAGGAACACGGGCGTCATGCCGCGTCGCCGCTCGCGGGAGTGAAAAGCACTTCGTGGCTGCCCAACGTTTGGGCCGTTGGCGAAGCCCAGCGCGAAGGTTTGGACGAAGTAGTGCTGCTGAATGAGCGCGGGGAAGTCGCGGAGTGCACGGCGGCAAATATTTTCGCGGTGAAAAATGGCAAGGTGTACACGCCGCCGCTGAATTCGGGATGCCTGGAGGGTGTTACGCGCGGCATTTTGTTCGAAATTGCGCCGGAGGCGGGGGTCGCGGTCATCCAGCAGACGTTGCGCCCCGAGGATCTTTACTCGGCGGACGAAGTTTTTATCTCATCGACGAACCGCAACCTGTTGGGAGTCGGCGAAATCGCCGGCCACGCCATTGCAAAGGCTCCCGGCCCGGTTACGCGCCAGCTCGACGAACTGTTCGACACGCACGTGGCCGACTACGTTACGCGTCGCCTTGCATCGGCCACGCGTTAGGCACCCGCTCCGTTGTCTCAATTCCCTTCCTTACGGGTTATAGCGCTTGAGCCAGTCCTGCACTTCCTTGAAGACGTCGCGGCGTTGCTCGGCCAGCCGGGGAAAATGCGGCGAACCCGGATACGTCACCATGCGCACTGTCTTGCCGCGCTCCGCCAGCAGTACGTAGTATTCCCGGCCTTGCAAAACGGGCACGCGCAGATCGGCATCGCCGTGGAGGATCAACAGCGGCGTAGTTACCTGATCGACGTGCATGACGGCGGAAAACTGCAGCATCGGCGTAGCATCTTTTTCCTGTAACCTCGCGTCGTAGTCCACCTGCCAGATGTCGCTGGTGGGGATGAAGTTCAGCCAGTCGGTGATGCCCGCGCCTTCGATCGCAGCTTTATAGCGATGCGTCTGTGTCACCGTCCACGACGTCATAAATCCGCCGGCGCTCCATCCGAAGATGGCCAGCCGGTTGGATCGGCCCAACCCTGCGCGATGGCGAAGTCGGTGGCGCTGTCCACGTCGCTATACGCGCGATCCCCGAAATGCTGATAGATGGCGGCGAGGAAATCCGCGCCGTAGCCCGTCGAGCCTCGATATTCTGGCTGCAGCACAACGTATCCCATACCCGAGATGAGGCGCGAGAATAAGTCGAACCGAAACTCGTCGTTGGCTTCCGGACCTCCGTGCGGGAGAACCAGGAACGGGTATTTTTTGCCGGCGGTATAGTCCGCCGGAAACGTGACAATACCTTCGAGTTTGGTGCCGTCCTTAGCAGTCCATTGCACGACCTTGGCTTCCCCGAGATTCACGTTCGCCAGCGTGTCCTCACCTTCGTGCGTGATCTTGCGCAGCTCAGAACCGTGAGCGACCGCGATGTTTTCGGCGTGGTACGGATCGCTGACGTTGAAGACCAAGACACCGGGCGCCGATGCGAACGCCGGAGAAATCGGCGCACCTGCGATGACGCCATCCGGCCAGCGGTATGCCGGTCTCCAGCGTTCCGGCGCGATAAGTGTCTACTTCAGAGATAACCCCCTTGTGCATCTCAACCCAAACCGTGCCACGCGGATCGCCGGTGACCGTCGCCGCCGTGCCCGCCAGGTTCGGGGTGCGATCGACCGCCGGTCCGCCACCGATCGGCACCGTCCAGATGTGTTCGGGAGTCAGAACCGGCGTGCTGGTGCTGGCGAAGACCAGTTCCTGACCGCTTTGCGCCCAGGCCAGACCGCTGGTTCCATTGGGAATTTCAGCCAAGCGGTGCGCGCCTGCGGAAGTACAAATGTCGACAAACGAATGCAAGTCGTGATGACCCAGCTTTTGCCACTGCGTAATCACGCCGATTTGCGAACTATCCTGCGACCATGCTATGTCGGTGATATCTTTCAGCGTTGGGCACCACCATCCGCCGCCAGCACCGTTCGCGCCGACTACGTACAAGCTGGTCTCATCGTTTTCCACGACCGTGTGCACCTGCGCCAGAGGATCCTTCTTGCGGGGGTCAGCCAGTACGGCAAAACGCGCGCCGTCCGGCGAGATCGTGACCGCGTGAATGCCTAACGGCAGCGCCAGGATTTGCGTCGGACTTCCTTCGGCGAGCGGAACAATCGTGAGTTGCGGGAGTTGGCCGACGGGCTCAATTCCGTAAAGCGCGTTTCCATCCTTTATGAAACCTGAGGGCTCGAAATGTTCCGGGAGGTCCAGCTTCCGCGCGTTCTCACCGGACACGTCGATGAGATGCCAGTCGTGCTTGTTCACGGGCCCGCTGGCGCCATCGAAGGACACCTGATACAGGATGGTCTTGCCGTCGGGAGAGACCGCGAAGGCGTGCGCGCGGTGCATCGCCGCATAGTCGTCGGTACTGAACGGATGCTTGTCCGCGGCCCAGACAGCCGGCGTGATCTCCGAAACTCCGAACGCAAGCCCAAACCAGAGAAGCGAAGCCCAAATGATCGACAATTTCAACCGACACCTCCCATGCCACCGATGGAGTACTCGCGCTCGCGCGAAATTCGGAGTCAAAAGCTACCACATGGAAGCGATCGATAGAACAAACGGTTTTTCTGTGCACAGGCCGGATCTCGAGGGAGGGCGGAAATGTCTGTTCGGCAGAACTTCGGAGGTGCATCCGGGAATCAGTCTGGCTACGGCAAACCTTCGAGCGCGTCGGCAGCGGCTTTTCGGCGTAGAGCGGCTTCTTCGGAATCTTCGGAAAAGGCCGCTTCCAGCAACTTCCAGTCTTTTCGCAATTCGGGCTCGGAGGTCTTGGGAGATCGCCCGCCACGCAACTGTTCACGCAGGCGCGCCACCAGCAATTCCTGCATAATTTCAGGTGGCGCATCGCTGCTGAGAACATTCTCGCGCGTGATTCCCACGTCGATGAGGACGTCACCTGACCGCACCTGCAGAACCGGACGCCCGTTCTCGTCGACGCGCAAATGTGCGCCGTCCAATAAGTGGTGCCAGGAAGCTTCCTCACGCCGTGGCTCCGCATTCGCGACGGTTCGCGTTACCTCTTCCAGTCCCTTCTGATAGGAACGCCGCTCCCTGTCGCTCAAACGAGTTTGCAAGCCATCGTCCGCCGAAAACACCAGCGCGTCCTGCGGCGGACTGAAGCGGCCGCCGGCTACATAGGCTGCAGCAACCCCTCCTGCCACCACGGGGTGTAGCGCGAGCAAGGGCAATTCATATTTCTTCGCTTTGAAGACGGACTCGACGATCCCATGCACCGGCTGGCTTCTGCGAATCGTCCCAGGCACCTGTGGAATCACGAACGCCGTGAACTGCAACTCCGGGTTCCGCTTGCTGAACTGAACGAAGGACTTGGCGACGTGTTTCGGCGTGGAGACGTCCAAGTCGGCAATGAGTGCGCGCTTCGCCGCTTTCGGGTAATAGAAGTTCACTGCCTCGCGCACGAAATCGGCGCAATTGCGAGAGACCAGCTTGTACGATTGACGATTCGGGCGCGCGTTATACGCGGCGATGAATTTGTCGTCCTGCGCGGAGCTTGTCTCGATCTGAAATCCGTACAAGGTGCGGTCGTATGCCGAGCCGACCAGTTCGTACCAGTCGCCGCCGGGCGTTCTCCCAGAAGACCCATCGGGTATGAGGTTCTCCAGAAACCTGCGCCGATAGCGATCCCGGAGGGCGGCTTCGAGTTTATTGTCCGCAAAGAGCGGAACGTCCTCGGGTTTTTCGATTGCGTAGAGGTACGGGTACAAGGGTACGGCGATCCAATCGTATCCCGCGATTCGGTGGTAACGGCTGAGCACCACTCCAGCTTCACCGGGCTGGCAACGTCTGAGTACGGTTGGAGAGGCCGCGCACACCCGGGTGAGGTACAGGGCGGTGTGCCCGGTTCCGGCAAGCGCGCCATCATAGCTGTAGGGCTCCTCGAGGAGCACGGCGATGTCGGCTCGGACGCACGGAGCCGCCGATAGCAGCAACAGTGCCAGCCCCCAAGCGAGTCTCGTGCGCCTCAGAATTCTCATAGAATCAACGTTAGCAGCAGGGTTTGCCGCTGCAACTTAGAACCCGTTGAAGCATTGCGAAGTTGCAACCCTGTACTTAAGTACATGAAAAGAAAAGAGAAAGTACGGGTTTACCGGTAGGGCTTCTTGGAGGAATGCAAATTGCGCGGAATCCTGCCTGATGTCAGAATTACGGGCAACGGCGATGAGAGCTTTCCGCGATAGCCGGGTCGAATCGTGGCGCTTGCCGCAGCGACTGCCGGGTGACCTTCAGGCTATGATCTTGACTCCAGGACCCGTCGTGTTCGGTGCGGCTGGAACTGCTCCAACTGCTCGGGACCTAGGTACAGTACTCATGTTTAAGTGCTTTGGCCATTTTTGGCCCAACTTTGCTATTGCATCCACACCTACTCATTGGCATAAAGTACACCCAGCGTCGCTACGCGGGCGGCAACGCGTCCCAAGCCAAGGCCTCGCATTTGTGTATCAGGGGTGTAATTAGTGCGACTTGGCTTACGGAACAAGACTGGATTCCACGAATGTCCCCAGTGCAAAAGCCGCTCCGTTTGGAAAGCCGACCCCTACGGCGCGCTTGAAGAAACCCTTCACCACTTCCTGCGACTCTCGCCCTACCGCTGTGCGCGCTGTGATAAACGCTTTATGGACTCCAAGATTCCTGTACCAGGCGCCCCACCGCGCTTGATACGCCGGTGGCTTTCTCGGGCTTCGCGCCTATTGCGGCGGACACCGCTCGACGAAGCGCTCCGGATGTACTCTATCCTTGGCCCGCCGCTGCCAACGCCCGCAGGCAGCGTGCCTCCACGATTGGTTGATCGCAAGGCGAACCGGTCGCAACCGGCGAGCAGTGAGACCGCGCGTCTTGGCGAAAACAGCGGCGTCCGCGCCTAATACCCTGTTCCGAATCGCGCCGACAACGTCTCAAGGATCGCAACATTACACTTTCAGAACATTCTAGTGATAGCGAGCTTCGTCCAGACTGCATAAAATTGTTTGTTCTGACGAACCTAATTCTTCGCCGCCCGCGTGCTACAATCCCGCCATTCATCGGCCATGCCCGACACCGTTCCTAATTTAGCCGAGACTGTGCTCGAGGTCGTCTCTCCCGACGGCGCGCGGCGTTACGTGCGC
The DNA here is from genome assembly GCA_963832615.1 of uncultured Acidobacteriota bacterium. Classification (GTDB taxonomy): domain Bacteria; phylum Acidobacteriota; class Terriglobia; order Acidiferrales; family UBA7541; genus Acidiferrum. The sequence continues at coordinate 138,561 of CAWHVA010000019.1, read as the reverse complement.
GTGACTCAGATGCCTTTTCTGATCGGGCGCGGCGCCGAGACGGGTAACCATCTGCAGCTTGCCGATCGCCGCATCTCGCGTAACTGTGCTGCCATCGTCACCGAGGCGAGCAAGTTTTACATCGAAGATCGCGGTCAACGCCGTGGTCTGTTCGTCAACGGCGAAAAGGTGGAAAGCCGTGAATTGCAGGACGGCGACTCCATCTCCTTCGGCCTAGATGATTCTTACGAAATCATTTACCGCTCCGCGGCGAACGCCAGCACCGATTCCCTTCCGCATCTGTTGACACGCATCGAGCACATCACCAGTTCGGAGCCGGGCAGCGGCGGTCTGCGCAAGCTGAATCTGCTTTTGGAAGCCACCACGCTTCTGCACTCGCAGTTGCCGCTGGACACCGTTCTCGGGCACATGCTGGATCACGCGGTTTCGGTCACCGACGCGGACCGCGGCCTGCTTCTGGAAGCCGATGATAAGGGCGTGCTGAAAGTTCGCCTGGCGCGGCGCAGCGGGGGCATGCGTCTGCCACCGGAAAGTCTTTCGCCGAGTCAGACCGCCATTCAGCTCGCGCTGCGCAGGCAATCCGCGGTGATCACCGAAGATCTCGCGCAAGCGGAGATGGATTTGCAAGCCGCGCAAAGCATCGTCGCGCAACGACTGCGCGCCGTAGTGGTTATTCCGCTTTACGCCATGTCGCGCGCCAACACCGATCAATCGATGATCAATATCAAACGCGGCGACTTTCTCGGCGTGCTCTATCTGGACTCGCGCCGGCCCGCGGCATTCTCCAAGCTCGACCGCCAAATCCTGGATGCCCTCGCCGCCGACGCTGCCAGCATCTTGGATAATGCGCGCCTGGTCGAACGCGAGCGCGAACGCCAGCGGCTGGAGCAGGAAATCGGCATCGCGCGTGACATTCAGCAAGCTCTGTTGCCGAAAAATTTCCGGGACTACCCGCACCTCTCCGTCTCCGGCATCAATTTTCCTTGCCTCGCGGTGGGCGGCGATTATTTTGACGTATTTCCACTGGGTGATAGTCGCACCGCTTTCTTGCTCGCGGATGTTTCCGGCAAGGGACTTGGCGCGGCCCTTTGTACCAATTTGCTGCAAGGCGCGCTGTCCGGCATGACTCTGGGCACCGACCCCGCTCGCGTCTTCAACCATGTCAATCGTTTCCTCTGCGATCATTCCGAGATCGGCCGCTACGCCACGATGTTTTTCGGAATCCTCGACGAGCAGGGACATCTCGAATACATCAATGCGGGCCATCCTTCGCCGTTTCTGATCCGCCGCGGCGTGGCCGAGGATGTATTCACCGAGGGATCGTACCCCGTGGGCCTGGTGCCCGAAGCGGAGTATACGGTTGTGTGCCTCCAGCTCGAACCTGGTGACACTCTCGTGCTGTTCAGCGACGGTGTTACCGAAGCGATGGACCCCGCCGAGCAGCTGTTCGGCGTTCCGCGTCTACGCGAAGTGCTTACGGGCCATATGCAGACGCCGCTCGATGAGCTCCAGCGAATCGTGCTGGAATCCGTGGAAAATTTCGCGCGCGGCGCCAGTCAGGCAGACGATCTGACACTCCTGCTTGTGCGTTACCGCGCAACCGCGGCTACCGGCGATACCGATGCGCCCATCCAGCAGGCTGCCGCCGGCGCACCTTAGTACTTTTCCTTTCGCACTTTTTTCTCCGTATGGCTTGATCGCTACAGCTTCTTGCTATATAGCTAGTACCTTAATTCTTACGCTAGCGGTGGCTGGGCTTTTCTTGGCCCTTTTCTGCATCTGCGCCAAGTCTTCCGACAAACAACTGGGTGCTGAATGGCAAAGACGCCAAGCAATTCCACTCAAACGATTCGACCGCCGGGGGGTCAAACAGATTTCGGTGCCGTCCATAGCGATTCGTGGACCGAGTCCACCCTTCAAGATCTTCGCCTTGCCCTGCGTTCTCTGCGCAAAAGTCCCGGCTTCGCGATAACCGCGATATTGACGCTGGCGTTGGGTATCGGCGTCAACGCCGCGATATTTCAGCTGATCGACGCCGTGCGTCTCCGCAGTTTGCCGGTCGCCGACCCGCGGGCTCTGGTGGGTGTGCAAATCAAAGGCGGCAATTATACCGTCGGCATCCGCAGGACCCCCGCGGCACTGAGCCTTGCGCTTTTTGAGCAAATCCACAAACAACAGCAAGGGATGTCCAGCGTCTTTGCCTGGTTCAATCATGACTTTCACCTGGGTCAGGGGGCGCAACAGAGGCGCGCGCCGGGCTTATGGATCAGCGGCGACACTTTTGCGACACTCGGCGTGGTCCCCTTCAAAGGGCGCCTGCTCTCCGCCGAAGACGATCGTCCGGATTGCGGAACCTCCGGAGTAGTTCTCAGCTATGCGTTTTGGCAGAGCGAGTTTGCTGGCCAGGATTCCGTGATCGGCAGCAACCTCCTGGTCGATGAACATCTCACTCAAGTAATCGGCGTCACGCCACCCGACTTTTTCGGTCTGGAAGTTGGCAAGAGCTTCGATCTCGCTCTGCCGCTCTGCTCTCATCCGACATTCCATCCTGAAGATTTTTACTTTGCCAGGCCGGACTATCTGCAATTCTTCGTGATAGGGCGCTTGAAACCTGGCTGGACTACCGAGCGCGCATCCGCGCAATTGGAATCGATCAGTCCGGGAATTCTGGAGGCGACGCTACCTGGCGGATACGACGCAAGCGTACTGGACGAATATCGCCGATTCCAGTTGGCGGCATATCCGGCGTCAAACGGTATCAGTTCTCTGCGGGAAAAGTATGACGCTTCATTGTGGCTATTGTTGGGAATCACTGGGCTGGTGCTGTTGATTGCCTGCGCGAATCTAGCCAATCTGTTGCTGGCCCGCGCCAGCACCCGAGAAAAAGAGATGGCTGTGCGCGCGGTGATGGGCGCCTCACGCTGGCGTCTGATGCGCCAATTGCTCGCGGAAGGATGCGAGCTGGCTGCGGCTGGAGCAATTTTGGGCTGGGCCATCGCCAACGTGTTTAGCCGCAGCATCGTGTGGCTGCTCCGCGGCCAGGACCCGACGCTGCAACTCGATTTGGGCGCGGACTGGCGCGTGCTGGCCTTCACCGCCACGTCGCGCTGGCGACCTGCATCCTTTTTGATCTTGTCCCGGCGCTGCGATCTTCGCGAACGACTCCCAGCGTGGCGCTGAAGTCGGGAACCCGCGGAACGACTTCGGGGCGGGAACGCTTTTCCTTCCAGCGCACTCTGGTCGATCACCCAAATCGCCCTTGCGATGGTGCTACTGGTGGAGCGCGCTCCTGTTTGTACGTAGCTTTCGCAATTTGATGACCCTCGACCCAGGCTTTCGGGAAGATGGCATTCTGGTCGGCTTCGTCAACCTGGCGCACTTGAACTTCTCGGCCCAGGCAAAATATGACGCGGTAGTGCGGCAGCTTGTCGAGCAATTGCGTTTGATCCCTGGCGTGGAGTCGGTGGCCACTTCAATGCATGTCCCGTTGGATGGAAGCACCTGGTCGCTGGAGATCCGCGCCGGCGATGCGGAAGGCTCATCCAAGTTCACCTGGGTAAGTCCCGGATATTTCCAAACGATGCGAATCCCGATCCTCGCCGGACGCGATTTCAATGATCGTGACACGCGGACGTCCCCTTGTGTGGTAGTCGTTAATCAGACGCTGGTCTCGAAATTTCTGAGCGGCGCCGAGGTTGTCGGAAAGACACTGCGCACTATTCCCGAACCGGGTTATCCGGCGGCGCAGTGCGAGATTGTCGGTGTAGTGAAAGACACAAAATACTCGGGACTTCGGGAAGAAATACCCCCGGAGGCGTTCGGAGTAGCTTCGCAATTCCCACCTGGAGAATCTGCGACCTACGTGTTCCTCCACTACTCCTCGACATCCCCGATGCTTTCCGAAGTGCAAGCGAAGGTCGCGGAATTCAATCCAGGAATCGAATCGGAATTTCGGGTATTTCGCAACAACATCCAGAAGGGTATGGTGCGGGAACGCATCATGGCGTATCTTTCAGGCGCCTTCGGAACACTCGCGATACTGCTGACGACAATCGGGCTTTACGGGGTTATTTCTTACATCGTGGCGATGCGCAGGAACGAAATTGGAATTCGCATGGCCTTGGGCGCCAGCGGAGCGGACGTCCTTGGCATCATCACGCGCCAGACCGCCCAGATGCTGATCGGCGGAGTAGGGTTGGGCGTGCTTTTGTCGATCGTGGCAACCCGCGGCGTGCGTTCGTTGCTGTTCGGAATTCAGCCCACTGACGTGCTTTCAGTTCTCGGAGCTGCCCTCTTCCTCGTCGTTGTAGGATTGCTTGCCGGCTATATTCCCGCCCGCCGCGCTTCCCGAATGGATCCCTCCAGTGCCATCCGCTATGAGTAGTTCGGCGGTGGCGTGCAGTTGAGGAGAGATGCAGGTCAGCGGCCAGCCGCGTCTTTCCCTCGCAACACCAGGCAAGTAGAGCTCGCCTTGGCGATCGCCCGACCATTTTCGTCAGTGACCTCGCACTCCACGTAGCCGACCGTTTTCCCGCGCCGCACCACTTTGCCGTCCGCGCGCAGCTCCGCCTTCCACACCGGCCGAAAAAAATTGATCTTCAGCTCCACGGTAGTGAACGATTCCGTCGGTGCCAGAGTACTGTTGAACGCGATGCCCATCGCCGCGTCGGCGATGTCACACAAAATCCCGCCATGCAGCGTCCCCATCGGATTCGTATGCTGCGGTCCAGTCTCCAGCGTCACAACGGCTCGCCCGTCACCCGCCTCCAGCAACTTGAACCCGATCAGCTTCCCTACCGGCATGCTGTCGCGCCCGATCGCGATCAGCGGATGCTCATCTCTCGAATCCTTGGTCTTGTCGTTCCCCTCCGTCACGTTGCTCTCCTCTCGCAAAAAAAAGAATTAGCCACAAAAACCGCAACCAATTCTCTCGGATTTTCATCGACGCTTACGGATGGCTGGGAACCGTCCAGTTGACTTGACAGAATATCGTAAGCGTTCTATCAATAGGGTTTCGCGGGGCGCACTTTTCCTCTTCGCGACGGGGGCCACACGGATATGAATCCTTCCAGGCGAGACTTCCTGAAGTTCACTACCGTTGGCGGAGCCGCCGCCGCCGTCTTTGGATTCGATCTGCAACCCGCCTACGCGCAACTCCGCGTCCTAAAGATTGCCAGAGCCAGTGAAACCCGCTCCACCTGCCCCTACTGCTCCGTCAGTTGCGGCGTCATTATCTACACCATTGGCGACCGCGCCAAGAACGTTACTCCACAGGTCGTGCATGTCGAAGGCGACCCCGACCATCCCATCAACCGCGGCACCCTCTGCCCCAAAGGCTCCTCGCTCGAACAGGACATCCTGAACGATCGTCGCCTGCTCAAGCCGCAAGTGCGTCGCCCAGGCGGTACGGACTGGGAAGATATTTCGTGGGACGATGCACTCAATGAGATTGGAGCGCGCGTCAAGAAAACCCGCGACGAAACCTTCATCCAAATCGATGCGGCAGGGCACACCGTCAATCGCTGCGAGTCCATCGCCTTTACCGGCGGTTGCACCGACACAAACGAATTCAACTATCTCGTCGTGAAATCCATGCGCGCCCTGGGGGTCGTGCACCTGGAAAATCAGGCCAGAGTTTGACACGGCCCCACGGTCTCAAGTTTGGGACCAACGTTCGGGCGCGGCGCAATGACTAACGGTTGGGTCGATATCAAGAATACCGACATGATGCTGATCATGGGCGGTAACCCGGCGGAGAACCATCCTTGCGGCTTCAAGTGGCCCGTCGAAGCCAAGCGCAATCGCAACGCAAGAATGATCGTGGTCGATCCGCGCTTCACGCGCACCGCCTCCGTCGCTGACCTTTTCTGCCAGATTCGCGCGGGGTCGGATATCGCGTTCCTCGGCGGGTTGATTCACTACGCCATCGAGAATAACCGCATCGCTAAAGATTACCTCGTCAACTATACGAACGCAGGCTTCGTCGTTAAGCCCGACTTCAAGATGCCCGGGGAGACCGACGGTGTTTTCTCGGGCTTCGACGCGCAAAAGCAAACCTACGACCGGTCCACGTGGAATTACTCCGGTACGAACGGCAAGCCACTGCAAAACCCCGGCATGTCCACGGGACAGAGCGCCACTCCCGCCCCGTTGCCACCGTTGCCAGAAAAAGTCGATTTCGACCCCACGCTGCAAAACCCCAGATGCGTCTTTCAACTCCTGAAAAAACATTACTCCCGCTACACGCCCGAGATGGTCGAGCGCATCACCGGCATTCCCAAAGATCAATTCCTCAAGGCCGCCGACCTGTTCACTTCGATCCGCAAAGACGGCGACACCAAGAAAGTCGCCACCATCATCTACGCCGTCGGCTGGACCCAGCACAGCTTCGGCACACAGATCATCCGCACCGCGGCGATGCTCCAACTGTTGATGGGGAACGTTGGACGCGCCGGCGGCGGCGTTAACGCGCTGCGCGGCCATTCCAACATTCAGGGCGCCACGGACATGGCAGGCATCTTCGATAACCTGCCCGGCTACCTCAAGGTTCCGACGCCCGCCGACACCTCTTTCGACGCCTGGATGAAGCGCATCACGCCGACAGCCTCCAAGCCCGCGGAGTGGGATTCCTTCAACTATTGGGGCAACACGCCGAAGTTCATGGTCAGCTTCCTGAAGACTTTCTACGGCGACGCCGCCACCAAACAAAACGGCTGGGCTTACGACTATCTGCCGAAGGTGGACCGCAACTACTCCTGGGTCCAGATGTGGGACAACATGTACAACGGCATCATCAAGGGCTTCTTCGCCTTTGGTATGAACGGCGTGGCCATCGGACCCGACTCTCGCAAGAATATCGACGCGCTCAAGAAAGCGGAGTGGGTGGTTGTCGGTGAGATTTATCCGGACGAGACCAGCGAATTCTGGCGCTCTCCTGGCATTACTACCGATGAGATGAAGACCATCCAGACGACTGTCTATCGCCTGCCGTGCGCCGGCTTTGCCGAAAAAGACGGCAGCTTCACCAATTCCGCGCGTTGGCTGCAGTGGAAAAATGCTGCCCTTCCGATGCCCGGCGCTTGCCGCCTCGATCAAGCCATCATCGCGCAGATTTTCCTGAAGGTTCGCGAGCTCTACAAAAAAGATCCGGGAAAATTCCCCGACCCGATCTTGAAGCTCACTTGGGCCTATACGGACCCGACCAACCCTTCGCTCGCCGAAGTCTTGAAAGAAATCAATGGCAAGGCGCTGGCCGACCTCGAAGATCCTGTCACCAAACAGCAGATCAAGCAGGGCCAGCAACTCCCGGGCTTCGCTTGGCTGAAAGACGACGGCACCACGTCCTGCGGCAACTGGATCTACTCGGGCTCTTACACCGAGGCCGGAAACCTCACCGCCCGCCGCGATCCGTCTGATCCTTCCAACATGGGCGTGCACCAAAATTGGGCATGGTCTTGGCCCGCCAATCGCCGCGTGCTCTACAACCGCGCCTCTTGCGATCTCGACGGCAAGCCATGGGATTCGTCCCGCCGCCAAATCTGGTGGAACGAAGCCACGCAAAAATGGGCGGGCAACGATGTCCCCGACTTCAAAGCCGACTCCAAGCCCAAAGATCACATGGGCCCATTCATCATGAACGCCGAAGGCGTCGGCCGCATCTTCGCGCCACTCGCCGCGTTCGCCGACGGACCATTCCCCGAACATTACGAGCCGATCGAAAGCCCTATCGAGAATCCACTGCACCCGCAGCAAACGCACAATCCGGTGGTCAAGCGCTTCAGAACGCCCGACGACAAATACGGCACCGTCAAAGACGGCTTCACCGTAATTTGCACCACCTATCGCCTGACCGAGCACTATCACTATTGGACTAAGAACAACCCGATGAACGTGCAACTCGTCCCCGAGCCGTTCATCGAAGTCGCCGTCGAAATGGCCGACGAAATGGGCATCCGGGGCGGCGAAAAACTGAAAGTTTCCAGCGCTCGCGGCTACTACGTCGCCAAAGCCATGGTCACCAAGCGCATCAAGCCCATGATGATCGACGGCAAAAAAACATATCAGATCGGCATTCCCATTCACTGGGGTTATCGCGGCATCGCCGAAGACGAAGGCAAGACCTCCAAGGATCTCACCAACTCCTTGACCCTCACAGTGGTCGACCCGAACGCCTATACCCCGGAATTTAAGGGCTTCCTGGTGAAAGTAGAGAAAGCGTAGGAGACGCCATGAGCCAGGCCACACTACGCATCCAGAAAATTTCCGGTCACGCCGGCAGCGTCCCCGGCGAAGACACGCAACGCCAATTCACCGTCTGCAAGCTCATCGACACCACCACCTGCATCGGCTGCAAAGCGTGCGAAGTCGCCTGCATGGAGTGGAACGATCTCCCTTTCGGTGAAACCGTCTTCGGCAACACCTACCAGACCATGCCGGAAACGCGCTGGAATTATTGGAATCTGATCCTCTTCAACGAGCACGAGCGCGAAGACGGCACCCTGATGTGGCTGATGCGCAAAAATCAATGCATGCACTGCGCCGATCCCGGCTGCTTGAAAGCGTGCCCATCCGACGGCGCCATCGTCCAATACGCCAACGGCATCGTCGACTTCCAGCAAGCCAACTGCATCGGCTGCGGCTACTGCATCACCGGCTGCCCCTTCAACATTCCCAAGTTCAACCCGGAAACCAAGCGCGTCTACAAATGCACTCTCTGCGCCGATCGCGTCAGTGAAGGCCTCGAGCCCGCGTGCATCAAGTCCTGCCCCACCGGCTGTCTCCACTTCGGCAGCAAAGACGATATGAAGGAACTCGCCGAAACCCGCGCGAAGCAACTCCGCGATCACTACAACTTCCCGCAAGCCGGCGTCTACGATCCCCAAGGCGTAGGCGGCACCGGCGTAATGTACATTCTCCACGATGCCACGCAACCCGAACTCTATGGCGGCCTTCCGAAGGATCCGAGCATCCCGTGGACTGTAAAGGTCTGGAAGGGCCCGTTGAAGTGGCTCGGCAACGCGGCGATGATCGGCGGCCTGATCGGCCTCTTTGTCCACTATCTACGCTTCGGTCCCAAATCCAGGGAACCCGAAGACATAGAACCCTTACAACCCAAGGCAGGGCCTCAGCCATGACCCACCAGGACCAACTCCTTCCGCACGGCCATGTCCTGCGCTACACGTTTCGCGAGCGCCTGGCTCATTGGATCGCCGGATTCTCCTACATCTACCTGCTGCTCACCGGCCTTGCCTTCTGGTCCCCGTGGCTATTCTGGTTAGCGGTGATTCTCGGCGGCGCGCCGGTCTCGCGCATGCTCCATCCGTGGATCGGCCTGATCTTCTTCTTCGGCATTTTGCAAATGTACGCGCTGTGGTCGTCGCAGATGCATTTCACCGACGTCGACCGCGCCTGGTTCCGTGCCGTGGGACATTACGCTCGCAACGAAGATGACCAGATGCCTCCCGCGGGCCGCTACAACGCCGGACAAAAAATGCTCTTTTGGGGCTTCCTCATATTCGGCACCTTGCTGTTCCTCAGCGGCCTCGTCCTCTGGTTTCCCGAGTACATCCCCTGGAGTCTGCGCTGGCTCCGCTACACCGCCATCATCATTCACGCCTCCAGCGCCTTGCTCACCATCGGCCTGTTCCTGATCCACGTCTATATGGGCGTCTTCGCCGAGCGCGGCGCCTTCGGCTCCGTCATCCGCGGCGACGTCACCATCGAATTTGCCAAAAGATACCATCCCGGATGGTATAAAGAGATCGTGGCATCCTCCACCACAACGCCTCGCAAATGACGTTGGCAAAAACCGGCGGGCCCGACTACGACGCGCGCATTCGTCGCGCGCAGCACCTTTGCTCCGTCCATCCCTTTGCCGCTGAGGTCATGACCTTCTACCGAGACCTCGCGCAATTTCAAAAACGTCTTTACGCGCGCCTCGCACACCCTGCGGGCCAACACCCCTCACCAGCATCAGCCGCCCATTTCCGTTCGCATCTCGATCTAGCCCTGCTCTTGCAATACTTTCCGGAGCTTCTCTCGCTCCTGCAAACCGCCGGCCCGCCCCCAGTTGCCGAAGCCGCGCGACAACTCTCGCTGCAAGGTCCGGCGGCCTGGATCGCGTTCCTCACCGAATATTGGACCGCGGCCGGCAACGTCAACCATCTCGGTCCCCACACTCTGCAGCACAACCACGACCCGCAAGATCCCGCCGCCGAAGCCCTCACCGCATTCATCCTCAGAGTTTTTCTCGAACCCTACGCCGAATTCCTCGCCGCCAATCGCGCCGCACCCCCAGCCATCACCACCCATTCCGTATGCCCCATCTGCAATTCCGCCCCGTCACTCGGAGTCCTGCGCATCGAAGGCGACGGCGGCAAGCGCCACCTCCTCTGCTCCTTCTGCCTCCACGAATGGGAATTCCGCCGCATCCTCTGCCCCACCTGCGGCGAAGAAGCCGAAAACAAACTCCCCGTCTACGTCGCCGAACAATTCCCCCACATCCGCGTAGAAGCCTGCGAAACCTGCCGCTACTACATCCGCACCATCGACCTAACCAAAGACGGCCACGCCATTCCCGTAGTCGACGACCTAGCCGCCCTCCCGCTGACTCTGTGGGCCACAGAACACAACTACTCCCGCCTTCACCCAAATCTCCTCAGCACGTAGCATCCGACCTGCTTCGTTCTTGATGGGGGCGTCAAATGTAGGCGCTGGGCTTTAGCCCGGCGTCCCCGCCCGCAACCAGCCGCGCCCGATCTCTACTCTGTCATCCGTCATCCTGAACCTACCCGACAAGAGTAGGTGAAGGACCTCAGCGTCAACTGTATTCACCCGACCCGCCGGTCCGTCGTCACCTCATTACTTCGTTATGCATTACTTCCTTACGTCATGGCCTCTTTCCCGCTATACTCTCGCCGCCCATGTCCTTCCACCTTGAAACCCACCGCACCAACGAATGCATGACCGTCGCCTGCCACGGCAAACTAACCTTCGAACACGCCCCTCAACTTCGCAACAAAGTCCGCACCCTGATCCCCGACGAAAAGCACATCATCATCGACCTGAAGGAAGTCCCGTTCATGGACAGCTCCGGCCTGGGCGTGATCGTGACCCTCTACGTCTCCAGCCGCACGCGCAACTGCAAACTAGAGTTAGCAAACGTAAGCCCAGCCCTCCGCAGCCTCCTGGGCATGACCAATCTCCTCTCCCTCTTCGAACCAGCAGGCCGCTACGGCGGCAAATTCCCCTGATCCCTCGGGCACAACTGCTGTGCCCCAGCCCGGCTACCTAGTGCCGCCGGCAATGCCTATGCGCTGAAGCACGATTACGACCCCGCCATTCAGGACTTCGACCAGGTTCTGCGCATTTCTTGTAGCTGAGATTCGGCATTTGAGGGACAACGATCCGCCTGTGTCTTCTCGCCCGTGGGATTCGAAACCTGTAGCCGCAGTCTCCGAGACCGCGGGGTTTAGATTCAACAAAACCACCACCCATCCCGAAGCCAACCCGATCCAATCACCCATCATGTCGAATTAAAATCGAAGGAGCGTGCCCCCCTGGAGCCTTCTCTCTTATCCAATCAAGGTTCGGTTTTCGATCCAGGTTCGCTGTTTGAACCTGGGTCTTGGGTTTGCCGTTTCTCATCGGCGTCCCCGCAACTCCAACCCGTCGTCAAACCTCAAATCACCAACCCTCACCCCTGAATGCTTCACACCTACCATGGACCCCGCAATTCTCTCCGTTCAATGCTTAATACTTAACCTATCAATACTCATATGCTACGCTTTGACGTGCATATCGAGCTCGATCCTGCTTTATACGTCCCCGGTCACAGCTCATCAATGGCTCGTTATCCTCTCGCCGCGGGTACCGCCTTCGCTCTAATCGTCGCAAAATCTACCCCGACCTTCGAGAACCGCTCCGGCGATCTCACATGTCCACTAAACCTTTTAAAATCCGCACATGCGAAAAACGCGTCCGTAACTCCTTCTGAATCCGCACTTACAAAATCGTTGAACTTAAAGTGGTTTAGAATCCGCACTTATGAAAAAAGGAGGGGGGAGGGAGCCACGTCGTCCCAAGATGGATCAACTCGCGCGCTCCTTGCAAACACCAGTCCTTTGCGGCAAGCTACCGCCCTTCCAAGGAGCCTCTGTGAGGAAAATCGTGACTGAATTCGCCTCGATCGTCTGCGCTCTCCTGCTTTTCGTCTACTCGTTCGCGGGAACCGCCTCCGCCCAATCGCCGTCGCAAACCGCGGCGCTCACGGTCATCCGCGCCGGCTCCCTGATCGACGGCGCCAGCGAGACCGCTCGCAAGAATCAACTCGTCTTCGTTCGCGGCGACCGCATCGAAAAAATCGCCGACGCCTCCGCACAAATCCCCGCTGGCGCCAAGGTCATCGACCTCTCCTCCTCCACCGTCCTTCCGGGCCTGATCGATTCCCACACGCACATCTTTCTCTGGGGCGAAGACCCCGCCAAGGGCGGCTACGACGTCAACATTCTGAAAGCAGGCATCGCTCTGCGCGCCGCCCGCGCCACCTTCGCCTGCCGCCGCGCTCTCGAGCAAGGTTTCACCACATTGCGTGACGTGGAGACCGAAGGCGCAGGCTACGGTGACGTCGAAATCAAGGAAGCCATCGCCGAAGGCACCATCCCCGGCCCACGCCTGTTCTGCGCCACCCGCGCCATCTCCTCCACCGGCGGCTACAACCTCGAAGGCTATGCGCCCGAGCTGGACATGCCCAAAGGCGCGCAAATCATTGATGGCCCAGTGCAAGCTCGCAAAGCCGCCCGCGAACAGCTCGATCACGGCGCCGACTGGATCAAGGTCTACATGACCCATCGCTCATGGACCGACAAGCAAGGCCGCCTCGTTTCGCAACCCACCTTAACGGTAGAGGAATTGAAAGCAATCGTGGATGAAGCGCACGGATGGCAAAAGAAGGTCGCCTGCCACGCCTACAACGGAATTGGATTGCAGCGCGCCCTCGACGGCGGCTGCGACTCCATCGAGCACGGCCTGGAAATCACCGACGCGCAAATCGCGCAAATGGCCAGCCAGGGCACGTGGTATTGCCCCACGCTCTCGCCGTATTACGAAGATTGGGCTCCTGAGGAAACGCCAGCAGGCAAGCGCGATCGCGCCCGCGCCGCGGTTCACGAAATCTCATTCAAGAAAGCGCTGCAAGCCCACCTGAAGATCGTCTTCGGCACCGACATCGGCGGCATGCCCTGGACCGAATCCATGGCCCAGGAATTCCCCCGCATGGTAAATCTTGGCATGCCTTCGATGGATGCAATTCATTCCGCAACCTCGCGAGCCGCGGAAATGTTGGAGATGAAAGGTGAAATCGGCGTTCTAGCCCCGGGCGCCTACGCCGACGTAATCGCGGTCAACGGCGACCCTCTGAAAGACATCGCCACGCTGGAACACGTCCGTTTCGTAATGCACGACGGCGCCGTCTTCAAGAACGACCAAGCCAAATGAACTTCAATCAATCCAACGCCAGAGGGGGCGTCGGACCTTCAGATCCGACAAAGACAGTTGCAACTAAGAAGGGTTTTAACCCCTGAGGAAACATCTTGTTCGAGCCGACGGCAAATCTCGCTGCCTGCGCTCTCGACTTTAAGCTCTCGACTGCTTGCTCCGAGTTACGAAGGGTCAACCTCTTCACCCCTCCACTCGCACGCCCTTCCAAAACGCGATGTGATCCTTGATCTCCGACGCTGCGGACTTGGGCTGCGGATAATACCACGCTGCATTGTCGTTCCTCATTCCGCCGACTTCCACGCTGTAATAATGCGCAGTTCCCTTCCACGGGCACTCCGACGTATGCGCGCTCGGCTTCAAAAATTCCTTTTTGACTGCGTTCGGCTGGGAAATATTGATTCCCTTCCACCACCACGGTCGCATTGCTCTCGGCGATCACTTTCCCGCCCCAGGTTGCCTTGGCCATTTCTTCTCCCCGTATCTTTTTGCAAAATCTGCCGCGCTGATATCTCGCAGCGAATTATTGTGCCACGCATCGTTGGATGCGCGCCGGACGCACCAAGGTTCTTGAATTTAGGAGCGCTTTGCGTCACTCTGGCCGCGCGTCGGACGCATATCGCTCACGGCTTGGCTTCTTATGGGAGGCACGTCATGGCTGAACAGAACTTCGCGAACCACACCAAATTTTTTCCGCCTTTCCATTTCTTCGTGCTGCCCGTTCTGCTTGTAAATCTTGGCATCCAGGTCTACCGGCTGAAAGAGCTCTGGAACACATTACATTTAGGGGCATTTTCAACGTCCTGCTGGCGCTCGCACTGATCGTCGGTTTTCTAAGCGCGCGAAGGTTCGCGCTGGCCGTACAGGATCGCGTCATTCGGCTCGAAGAGCGCCTGCGGTACCAGCGCTTGCTCCCCGCCGATCTGCAGCCACGCATCGAGGAATTCACCGTCGCCCAACTTGTTTCGTTGCGCTTCGCCAGCGACGCCGAGCTCCCCGCGCTAGCCAGAAAAGTCCTCGACGAAAAAATGCAGGAGCGTAAAGCCATCAAACAGCTCGTGAAAAACTGGAAGCCCGACTACCTGAGGGCCTAGCAGCACAAACACTCCTCAGGCCGCGGAAAAAGTCGGATTTGTCATCCCGAACCCGCGTCGTTTGCGGGTGAGGGATCTGCTGTTCGCAAGAAAACCAAGGAAAAAGCAGATTCCTCACTCCGTTCAAAAACCGAACGGGATTCGGAATGACATACGTTGAATTCTTTTTCCGCAGCCTGCGGGTAGCACAGACACTCCTGTCTGTGCCCACCGCAAAGATGCCGCAAACAAATCCGGCAGCAACAAACACAAGAAAGGGAGGCCGACGAACCAGCGGGCCTTCCCAGCGCGGCAAAAACCTCACTCAAACCCGCCGCCCAAACCTAGAAGACGCGCGCACCCTCAGCCCGAACCGCAGCCCCGTTGATCACCAGCCCTTGCGTGCTGGCCACGAAGGCGACGACCGCCGCCACTTCATCGGGCGTCTCGAAACGCTTGAGCAGCGAGCTCGGCCGTCCCTTCTCGAAAAACGCCTTCTCCACATCGGCTTGGGAGACGTTCTGCTGCTTGGCCAGGCTGTCGAGGAAGGTGCCCACTCCCTCGGACTCCGTGGGCCCCACCAAGATCGAATTCACGGTGACGCCAGTGCCCGCGACGGACTCTGCAAGCCCTCGCGAAATCGCAACTTGCGCCGTCTTGGTCATGCCGTAATGAATCATTTCCGGTGGAGGCTGCTGCGCGGATTCGCTCGAGATGAAGATAACGCGGCCCCAGTTTTTCTTGAGCATGCCTGGCAGATATTTTCGCGAGAGACGAACGCCGCTGAGCACGTTGACCTCGAAGAAGCGCAGCCACTCCGCGTCGGGAATCTCCAGGAACGGCTTGGGATCGAAGATGCCTACGTTGTTGATCAACACATCGGCGTCCGGCGCCTTCTTCAGAAACGCCTCGACGCCGGACGCGCTACCGAGGTCCGCGGCGACGCCGCGCAAATCCGCGTTGGGGACACGCTCGCGGATTTTTCCGAGCGCTGCGTTAACACGGTCTTCCGTGCGGCCATTGATGATGACTCGTGCGCCCTCCGCCGCCAGCGCGACCGCGATGGCCAGGCCGATTCCGGCGGTCGATCCCGACACCACCGCGATTTTTCCTTGCAGTCCGAGATTCATTTGTGCGGCTCCAGTCCGTCAGGTTGGTTTTTTAGCGCGCGGCGATGGCCGCAGCGGTGCCTTCGATTTCGGCGAGATCCTGCGGCGTGAGTTTCAGTTCGCCAGCGTGCATGACACCTTCGGCTTGTTTGGCGTTGCGCGCACCGACGATTGCTCCGGTGACGGCGGGAAGCCGCAGCGTCCAGGCGATGGCCACTTCACCGGGGGAACGGCCGTAGCGCTTGCCGATAGCGCGAAGGCGCTCGACGAGCTCGAGATTCTTCGTGAGCTTCGGCTCGCGGAATTCCGGATTGTTCCGGCGCCAGTCATCGGCGGGAAGATTTTCGGCGCGCTCGCGCGTCATCGCGCCGGTGAGCAACCCGGATAGCATCGGCGAGTAGACAATAACCCCGATATTATTTTGTTCGCAGTGCGGGAGAATTTCGGCCTCGATCTTGCGCCGCAGGATCGAGTACGGCGGCTGCAACGAAGTGAGCGGTGCAATTTTTTCAAGGCGCTTTAGTTGGTGAACATCGTAGTTCGATACTCCGATCCAACGGACCTTGCCCTGTTTTTGCAGGTCGGCCATGGCTTGCCAGGATTCTTCGAGCGAAGGGCCGTTGTCTTCGGGCGGCCAGTGAATCTGGTAAAGATCGATGACTTCGACTTGTAAGCGCCGCAAGCTGTCTTCGCACTCCTGGCGGATGGAATCGGCCGTGTGGACTTTCGTGACGCTGCCTTTTGCGTCCCAGCGCATGGTGCACTTGGTGAAAACGTGGGGGCGCGCGCCCTTCCACTCCTTCAGCGCGCGGGCAACGACTTCTTCCGAGTGCCCGATGCCGTAGACGGCGGCGGTGTCGATCCAATTGGCGCCGAGTTCGAGCGCGCGGTGAATGGCGGCGATGGAGTCGGTGTCTACCTGGGGGCCCCAGCCAAAATCGTAGCCGGCGCCGCCGATGGCCCAGGCGCCGAAGCCCACCGGCGTGATGTGCATGTCTGAGTTTCCCAGCTTGCGGGTTTGCATCATTCCTCCTCACGGCGCGGGGTGTGCCGCGCGGATATTCTAGCGTGTGTTGTCTTGTTTGTTTGATGTGGAGGGGCGGGCCGAGGTTAAAGCCCATTTTGATTTGGGCAAGTCGATCAAGAGCGGAAGAGGGTCGGCGGCGAGCGCTTTGGTCTTTGGCTGTGCTGGAGTTTCGTCTAAACCCCGCCCTCTCGGAGAGGGCGGCTACAGGGTGGTGTGCGGAAACTTTGAGTGAGCACGCAACAGCTGGGCGGGCCCTTCGAGGCTCAGGATAACAAGCCCCGCGCCCACAAAACCAAGAAGGGACGCGCTAAAGCGCGCCCCTACATTTTCGGAAGATCGAAAGGCCGACAGCAAATAAATCGGTGGACATCGATCCTTGTTAGTAGGCGGTGAAGGTTAGTTGGCGGTGAAGGCGGCGTCCAGACTTACGGTTTCGCCGTCGGAATTTGTTAGGGTTAGGCGCTGCGGGCCGGGGCTTGTCGCGGGGGTTATTAACGATAGTGTGTTTGCGTCGATCAGGGTTACCGTGGCATTTTTTCCGGCCAGGGTTGCGGTTGTGCCGGTTTGGAAATTGCCGCCACGGACGGTTATGGTGGTGCCGCCAGCGGCGGGGGCGTTTGCGGGGGAGATCGTGCCGATTCCTAGCGGGACATTTGCGAGTTGGATCACCGTCAGGCCGGAATTGGTAATGGCGAAGATGCGTTGGCCGGTTTCGTCGATGGTTACAAATTGGGCCAGGAGGCTGCTGGTGTCCACGGAACGAGCGGCGATTGGTTCTGGCAGGAAGATTCGCAGGCGGAGTTTCCCGGAGCGGGCGTCAAAGATGTCGATGCCACCGCGGAGATTTGGATCTGGAGTGGGATTCGCCGATTCCCTGGGAGCGGGTCCGTTGAGGATCGGTTGGTAGACGAGGGCGCCGCTTGGGTGCATGGCGATGCCGGGGACGGTGATACCTGTTGGGAGCTGCTCGAGTTCGGGCGTGGCGCGATTGCCGATCAGATTTAGAGCGGAGTCGCGAATTTCAATTGTCGGGCCGAGCGAAGAGCCGGCAAGGGTGCCGGCGCTACCCATGCCGTTTACGTTGGTGGCAAACATTGTGCCACCGGCTGAAATCGCGACATCGGTGACCGATTCATTTGCGGAGAAGGTGGTGAAGTCGTTCGGGGTGGTCGCGGTCCATAGCGCTTCTGAACTATTGGAGGTGGAGTTGAAGACGAGAAAGACGGAATCACCCGTGGTGTCGGCTTGCAGCAACGGCGTTCCGGTCAAGGTCGAGACTTCGGGTTGCGGGGCTTGCTGGATCGTGGGCGTGCTCGCGGCTAAGTCGAGTTGAGAGAGGCAGCCGGTGCAGGGTCCGGGCGTGCTCGATGTGGGGACGAGGCTGACAAACGCCGTCTGGGCGTTGGTGCCGCGACGCGCGCCGGGCCGAAGCCTGGAACATTGAGCGCGACATAGGGAGGAGGTGTCGTCGAACTCGGTACATCGGGATTGAGCAGAAGAATAAAATTCGAGCCCCAGTCCGCGACTACGAGTTGTGTACCGTCGGGAGTTAGAGCCATGCCGCGAATGTCGGCGTCGGGGCATGGACCGGATTCCATGAATTGCGGCTCCGGGCAATGGAGATGCGGTGTGCGGAGGTAGGTTTTGGTTAGGGATAGACTGTGGTGAGCGTGACACGGCTGAGCCCCTTGCTGGGTGATCAAGCAGGGAAAATACAGTACGGACCTAATTGTTTAGTTGTCAAGATAATAAATACGTAAGAGCGGGCGTTGATTGGGAAGCTGTGGATTTTTCAGCAAGGCTCGGATGAGAAGTGGGGTCGTGGATTCGCGGTCGGCCGGGCGGGGCCCTTCGAGGCTCAGGATAAATAAGCCCCGCCCCTACAAGGTGCCGGTAACGGCCTCGCCATCGCACAGGCAACTGCGGCGTCTGGAGATTAACCGAAAGATATCGACACCGTGGAACGTCGCGTCAGCGCAAGGTCAACTGCGCCGGCCTCGGAAGGCCGCCGCTACAAATGAAAAGCGGCGCGGGGTGGCCCGCGCCGCGGTTTTGCGATTTTGTTGGGCGAAAACTGGTGCTAGATGGTTTTGCCAGCGGTGGCCGGGGCGGAATCTTTCTTGGAGAAGGCGTTGTGGCTGGAATCGCCCTTGTCGCCGGTCTTGTCGATTTCGATCGAGCCTTTGAAGTAGGCGCCGTCTTCGATCATGATGCGCGACGTGGTCAGGTCGCCGTTGACGGAACCATCCTTCTTGATCTCGATACGGTCCTTGGCGCGAAGGTTGCCCTTCACGGTGCCGTACACAACTACTTCACGTGCAATGATATCGGCAGTTACTTTGGCCGTGGCTCCGACCGTCAGCTTGCGCTCGTCGAGTTGGATCAGTCCTTCGACTGAGCCGTCGATCAGCAGGTCTTCGCTGCCGGAGATCTCACCCTTAACGTGCAGGCTGGATCCGAGACGCGCGCTGGAGCGGTCCGAAGTACCACCACCAATTGGACGCATGGAATCTGTACTCATCGCGGGTTTTTCCTCCCAAGACGCCGGAGCAGGCTTCGGCGACTGATTGATTATTGGATTCACGGGCTCCGGCTGCGCGGCTTGCGGCGTATCCGGCTTCTTATTTCCCCACATCGAAAAGTTCCCCTTAGACCGTAGCACCCCAACGAGGAGCTGCAGGCTGGGGCACAGCAAACTCTAGACCTTGGAGAGGTCGCGGGCAAATGGAGCGTGGGGCAGTCGTTCCAGAAGGTTACTGGACCTTGGTACAGGTTTTCGCTTTTTGTTTGAGAAAGATGGAAGTGAGGTAAGACCGAAATAGAAATAAATAAGAGCGCGATGGAGATTGGGCGCGATCCCGGATCCTTCGCCTATCCTTGCCGGATAGGCTCAGGATGACCGTCCCTGATTTTCGGAAATGCGAGAAGAAAAGTTCTGGCGTAGTTGATCGCTGAAGTTTGAGTGAAGTTTCATCTAAACCCCGCCGTCTCGGAGACGGCGGCTACAGGTCGCGAACGGCGGCTAGGCGGTGGGTCTGTCGGGGACTGGTTGGGTGGCCAGGAAGTCGGTTTGGAAGCGTTGGGTGTAGGAGTTTAGGAGTTCCTGGATGCGGTCGTGGCTGGAGGATTTCAGGACGAAGCCGGCGTGGTGATATTTGTGGACGCGGTAGGTGATTTCGGGATCGGTGTACGCGCTGGTGTCGGGATGCTCCTGGCGAGCGAGGCAGAGGATTACGCCGGCGTGGTCGTTGTGGATCGGTGGGGCGGTGTAGGGCTGCTTCCCTGCCCCTAGTTCGAGACGGGCCCACTCGCGCCAGAGGTTCATGCCGCTGGCGGCTTCGACCACGTCGGCGATGTAGGCGCCGCCTACGCGCGCGGCGATTTCCAGGAAATAAAATTTGCCGTCGGCGTGGGAGCGGAGGAATTCTGCGTGGGTTACGCCGCGGACCGAGCCGAGGCCTTCGATGACCTGGCGATTGGCGTCGAGCAGATTTTTTGTTTCGGCGGCATCGCGGGGGAGCGTGCTGGTGGTGAAGACGCCGCCTTGATGAGAAACGTCGAGCGGCGGGGCGCCGTAAGCGTGGGGCTCCGCGAAGACAACCTGGCGTTCCGAGACGACGCTGTCGACGTGATAGACGCTGCCGGGAATGAATTGCTCCAAGAGATAAAAGGATTGCTGATCGCCCAGTTGATCGAGCCAGGGCCAGAGTTCGTCCGAGGAGTTGATTTTTTTCATGCCGATTCCAGAGGCTTGCGAGCGAGGCTTGAGCAGCCACGGGCCGGGAACGCGGGACATGAAGCCGCGGAGAGCGTCGTAGTTCAGAACGTGGGTAAATTCCGGGACCAGGATGCCCGCTTCCTGAGCGCGGGCGCGCATGGCTAGTTTGTCGCGGAAATAGCGGACCGTGGTCAGGCCCATGCCCGGGATACGCATGTGCTCGCGGAGAGCGGAGACGTTTTCCATGTCGAATTCGTCGAGGGCGACGATGCGGTCGATGGGTTGGCTGCGGGCCATGTAGCTGACCGTGTAGATCAGGTGCTGGAGCGGTAGCTCTTCGGGCATGAAGAACATTTCGTCGATGGAGTCGCGGGGCCAGTCGCCGTTGCGGAATTTTTCGACGGTGAGGAGCAGGACGCGCCAGCCGAGGGACTTGCAGGTGCGCAGGAAGTCCTGGCCCTTTTCGTAGGAGCTTACGCAGAGGATGGTTTGGGGGCGGGATTGCGGCATTGGTGCTCCGAGCGAGAAACAAAACCTTCCGGAAAAAGCCGCGTCAAGACGCCGGGGCCGGGCAGGGCAAGCCCCGCCCCTACAGCTGAGCGACCGGTCGCGCTGAACGTGCGGATTATACTTTGGTCGCGGCTGTGGGATACAGAAATTGCAGGAAGGGGCCTACGCGTTGGGACCAGGCGGCTTCGTTGTGCTCGGCACCTTCGACGCGGGCGTAGTGGAGGTCTTCACCTTCACGCCAGCCTTTTTTCAGCAGGATGTCGCGAAGTTGTTCGACGTCGTGGACGATGCGGGGGCCTTCGCGGGTGCCGATGTCGAGCCAGATGCGCGGGCGGGGTTCTGGGGTGGCTGCCGCGGCGAACCGATGGATTGCGCGTTGATGCCACCAGACCGACGGAGAGAGCGCGGCGATTCTGCCGAAGGTTTGCGGGTACTTCAGGCCGAAGTATAAGGATACGAGTCCGCCGAGGGAGGAACCGCCTATCCCGGTCTGAGACAGGTCCGGGAGCGCGCGGTATTGTTGCTGGACGAACGGCATGACTTCCTGCATCAGAAATTTGGCGTAGCGGTCGGCGCGGCCGCCACCGAGTTTCGGAACCTTGGTGGGAGTGTATTCGTATATGCGGGATTTTCCGGTGTTGTAGATGCCGACGATGAGCAGCGGTTCGACTGCGCCGCTTTGGATCAGGTAGTCGGCGGAGCCTTGAATGTTCCAGTCCTGGCCGGCAAAAGCGGTGGCGCGATCAAAAAGATTTTGGCCGTCTTGGAGATAAAGGACCGGGAATCGACGCCAGGGTTGCTCGTTGTAGCCGGGCGGGAGATAGACGATGAGGTCACGCTGGTTGCGGAGGAAGCGCGAGCGGAACTGGTCGTGTTTGCGAAATTGGCCCGCGCTCACGGAACGATGGTCACCAGGAGATCTTTGGCCTCAACGTGGGCGCCGTGGGTGACCAGGAGTTTGGCGATACGGCCGGACATGGTGGCGTAAATGTTGGACTGCATTTTCATGGCTTCGAGGGTGAGGAGCTTGGCGCCGCGCTCGACCGGTTGGTTGACTTGGACGGCGATGCCAGAGACGACGCCGGCGGTGGGAGCGCCAACCTGGCCGGGGTCGGCGGGGTCGGCTTTGGGATGTGCGCGCTCGACGACGCGGAGGGCGCGGTCGCGGACGTTGACTTCGCGAGGCTGGCCGTTCAGTTCGAAGAATAAAGTGCGGGTGCCGTCGGGATGCGGGTCGCTGATGGTCAGGAATTTGACGATTAGCGTTTTACCGGGCTCGATATCCACCGCGATTTCCTGGCCGGATTTCAGGCCGTAGAAGAACGGCGGCGTGGGGAGGACGCTCACGTCGGAGTAGGTTTGGCGGAATTTGTCGTACTTGAGAAAGACGTCGGGATAGAGAAGATAGCTGAGGACCGCGTCGCGTTCGATTTTGTGGCCGAGCTTTTTCTCGAGCGCGGACTGTTCCTCGTCGAAGTTTGCAGCGGGCATGTTGGCGCTGGAACGGCCTTTGATGGGATCTTCGCCCCGGAGGACTATTTTTTGCAGCTTTTTCGGCCACCCGCCTGGCGGGACGCCTAAGACGCCGGAAAACATCTCGACGACCGAGTTGGGTAGCGAGAGATCGTGCTTTTCGTCGAGCTTCAGCAGATCTTGCGGGCGCATATCTTTGGCCATGAGGAACAGCGTCATGTCGCCGACGACTTTGCTGGACGGCGTGACCTTTACGATGTCGCCGAAGAGCTGGTTCACTTCGGCGTAGGTGGTTTCCACTTCACGCCAGCGATGGCCGAGACCCATGGCGGCGGCTTGCTCGCGCAGGTTGGTGAATTGGCCGCCGGGAATTTCGTGTTGATAGAGGCGCGCGGAGCCGGCTTTGGGGCCGGAATCGAACGGCAAGTAGTACGTGCGGACAACTTCCCAGTAATCGGAGCATTCGTTCAGCGCGGCGATGTCGAGCTGGGTGTCGCGCGGGGTGTGGCGCAGGGCTTCGACGATGGAGTTGAGATTGGGCTGGCTGGTGCCGCCGCTCATCGCGGCGATGGCAGCGTCGGCGACGTCCACGCCGGCATCGGAAGCTTTCAGCACCGAGGCGGAGTTGATGCCGCTGGTGTCGTGCGTGTGGAAGTGGATGGGAATTTCGATTTCGTCTCGTAGCGCCTTGACGAGGGCGTAAGCGGCGTAAGGTTTGCAGAGGCCGGCCATGTCTTTGATCGCGAGGAAGTGTGCGCCGAGCCTTTCGAGGTGCTTGGCCATCGAAACGTAGTATCGAAGCGAATATTTCGGTCGCGACGCGTCGAGCATGTCTCCGGTGTAGCAGATGGCGGGTTCGCAGACCGCGCCGGTTTCGAGAACGGCGTCGATGGAGACGCGCATGTTGTCGATGGAATTGAGGGAGTCGAAGATGCGAAAGATGTCGATGCCTTGCGCGTGGGATTCGCGGACGAATTCCTCGATGACGTTGTCGGGATAGGAAGCGTAGCCGACGGCGTTTGCGCCACGGAGCAGCATCTGGAAACAAATGTTGGGGACGCGCTCGCGGAGTTCGCGGAGGCGCTGCCAGGGATCTTCGTGGAGGAAGCGGAGGGCAGTGTCGAAGGTTGCGCCGCCCCACATTTCCAGGCTGAAGAGATTGGGCAGACGCTGGGCGACGGCGGTGGCGGTGGCGAGGATGTCGAAGGTGCGGACGCGCGTGGCCATCAGCGATTGGTGCGCGTCGCGGAACGTGGTGTCGGTGATGAGCAGGCGCTTTTCTTTACGGGCCCAGGCGGCGAATTTTTCGGGGCCGAGCTTTTGCAGCAGCTGGCGCGAGCCCGGTGGCGGTTCGATCCCAAGCGTGGAAGGGAGCACGGCGGCTTCCAACGCTTCGGGTACTTTCTTGCCTTTGACTTCGGGATTGCCATTCAGGATGACGTCGCCGAGGTACGAGAGCAACTTGGTAGCGCGATCGCCGCGGCTCGGAAAGCGAAACAATTCGGGCGAATCATCGAGAAACGAGGTGGTGATTTCGCCGGCGCGAAATTTCGGGTGATTGACGACGTTTTCGACGAACGGAATGTTGGTAGTCACGCCGCGGATGCGGAACTCGCGAAGCGCGCGGTCCATGCGGGAGCAGGCTTCGGGCAGGTTCTTGCCCCAAGCGGTCACTTTCACCAAGAGTGAGTCGTAATACGCAGCGAGCACCGCACCTGCGTAGGCGGTGCCGCCGTCGAGGCGGATGCCGAATCCCGCAGGAGAGCGATAGGTAGAAATCTTTCCGTAGTCTGGCGCGAAATTTTTCTCGGGATCTTCGGTGGTTACGCGGCACTGCAGCGCCGCGCCGTAAAGCGGGACGTTCGCCTGGTGCGGCAAGGACATCGGAGGATCGTGGAGCGAGTGGCCTTGGGCGACGAGAATCTGCGATTGAACGAGGTCGATGCCGGTGACCATTTCCGTGACGGTATGTTCTACCTGGATGCGCGGGTTGACTTCAATGAAGTACCACTTCTGGGCATCGACATCGTAGAGGAATTCGACGGTGCCGGCGTTGCGGTAATTGGCTTTGCGCGCCAGGCGAACAGCAGCTTCGCACAACTCGTTGCGGATGCTGGACGGGAGATTCGTAGCGGGGGCGACCTCGACGACTTTCTGATGGCGCCGCTGCACGGAACAATCACGCTCGTACAAGTGCAGCAGATTGCCGTGATTGTCAGCGAGAATTTGCACTTCCAAGTGGCGGGCGCGCGGCAAATACTTTTCGAGGAACACGCTGGCATCACCGAACGCGGAGCGCGCCTCGCCCTGCGCTTCTTCGAGCAACACCGCCAGTTGCGATGGATCGCGCACCACGCGCATGCCGCGGCCGCCGCCGCCCATGGCGGCTTTCACGATGACCGGATAGCCGATCTCCTGCGCAATTTTTTGTGCTTCGCCGGCGGATTTGACCGGATCTTCGGTGCCCGGCAGCACCGGGACACCTGCGGAGGCCGCCAGCCTACGCGCGGCAGTCTTGTCGCCAAGCAATTCCAGCAGCGCCGGGGTAGGTCCTACAAAGATGATCCCGGCGGTCTCGCAGGCGCGCGCAAAGGCGGGATTCTCGGAGAGGAAGCCGTAACCTGGGTGGATCGCATCGACGCCGCGCTCCTTGGCGAGAGCAACGATCCCGGCGATATCGAGGTATGCCTCGACGGGACCCTTCCCAACACCGACCTGGTAAGCCTCATCAGCCTTGAACCGGTGCAAGCCGAGACGGTCTTCCTGCGAATAGATGCCGACAGTGCGGAGTCCCAGTTCGGTAGCCGCGCGAAAGATGCGGATAGCGATCTCGCTGCGATTGGCAGCGAGCAATTTCTGAATCGGATTGTTTTTCTTCATTCCGGGAGCGATCAACGTGCGACGTGAAACCCAATATTGTTTCACGTCCGCGGCAGAACGCAGCAGCAGTTTATTCGATTCAGCGGAAAAACGAAATTCATGGCGGGTTGGGGGCTGGCGTGGAGGTGAAGACGAATCCGGGAACAATGTCTGCGGTGTAGTTACGTTAAGGTGTTGCTTTTACGATGGCCGATCTGAAGATCGGCCACTATAGGGTGGACACCCATCTTGGTGGCTATGGCTTCAGGCGATTTGGATGCGCTTTTGTGTTGTTGAATCTAAACCCCGCCCTCTCGGAGAGGGCGGCTACAGGGGATTTGCGGTTGCGCCTTCTGCGGTGACTTGCGGGGGCGGGGAGTTTTTTAGTTGCTGAAGCGCGACCTGGAGCTTGGCCCAATCTTTAGGTTTGCGCTTGGTCGCATTCGGCGCGTTGGGATCGGAATAGTATTGCAAAAGCTCGGCACGGAGATCCGGTGTGACTCCCGCGAAATTCTGCTGGGCGAGCTTTTCGATCAGTTCGGCGTGGACGTCGTCATTCATAAAATAGACGCCGGGCGGGGTCACCCCGCCGGTGTCGAAATTGTCGTTGGGAATATCAGGCGTTCCCGTGCGCGTCTGCGACAATAAAAGTTTGTAGCGGTCCAGCGCCGCATTGAAACTGGCTTCAAATTTGTGCTCGGTTTCCGGCGTCGGCGTCCGCAGCTGCAGAACCTTCAATGGTCCGACCTTCGGAAGGAGCTTAACTAGGAACGCAAGGAACCGTTCGAAGGCCGTCGGTTTTTGATACTCCTTGCCCCAATTCTTTTCGTAGCTGGCGCGGGACAGGTTATACAAGAATTTCCGCTTCGTGAGGCTGGGCTGGTCTTTCAGGATGTCGTCTTTCTTCAGAGTCCAGGCGATGCGCGTGGCCTCAGGTATCTGCTTGCTGACAGCGCGGCGATACGAGCCGATTACCTTATCCTCATCGGTGAGCACGGATTTCAGTTCGAGCCCGTACGTTTCGCGAAATGCCTGGTCCAGCAAGGCCTTGTGGACCTCGAAACCAATGAAATCGTGATAGCTGTCCGGGGCGTAACGCTGCCGGGCGACCTCCAGCACATCGAAGCCAAATTCGGTTTTGACGTGGGCCAAGGGATCCTGTTCGTAGGTCACTACATCGCCGTATTTCTTCTTCAATTTAGGATAGAGGATCGGCACCGACGGATTCGTGCCAATTTTGTGCCCATCATTGTCCGCGGCGTAGTGAGACAACGCGCCAAGCGCGAAGGCGTAGCCATTCAGATCCTGAGAATCGCGCAGCAGCGCCAAAATAAAATCGCCGCTGCGGCAGTAGTGCGTCAGATCGCTGAAAAAGTGACTTCCGTGCGGGTAATAGCCGAGGTCCTGAATGATTGCCCCGCCGTAGGCATAGCCGTGAGCTTGTTTCAGCTCCTCCGGGGTAGCCTGCGGAAAACGCTGCAACAAAAGCGGCTTGATGCTGATATCCCAACCCGCGTCGATGATCGCTTCGTGGGCCATGATCGAGTAAGCCTTGGAAGGCTTGGGGCATGCCAAGCAGAAAATTAGACAGAGGGAAACCGCGAAGGCGTTAACCTGCGACAGTTTTTTTTTGACGCTCGACATGCAGTACAGCTCCAATGCTTCGATCTCGGTCCAAAACCAACTTGTAGTTTATCAAGCCCATGTGTAGACGACGGAAGCGCCAAGCGGCTCGCGGCGCAATGAGTACACATACAACGAACTGAGGATTGGATGGCGGGGAAAGACGAAAAGACTGCGAGCGAACACGAGACGGGAGGAGACGAGACTTCGCTTGTGCTCTATGAGAACTGGCCGGCGCAAGTGGCCGACACAATGCCAGCTAATATTTCCGGAGCACTCCGATGACACGCCCCTGAATCTTCACATCGTTCGCCGGAACAATGATCGGGGCCATCTCGGAATTCGCGGGCTGCAACCGAATCTTCCCGGGCCCCTCGCGATAGAAGCGCTTGAGGGTGGCTTCATCGCCGCTCACCAGCGCAACCACGATGTCGCCAGGATTGGCCACTTGCGTTTGCTCGCACACCACGAAGTCGCCATCCATGATGTGATCTTCGATCATCGAGCTGCCCTTCACCTTCAATGCAAAGGAGTTTCCGCCATGGGTAAAGTCGCCGAGCGAAAGCGTCTCGCGCTCCTCCACCGCTTCCAGCGGCCGGCCCGCGGCGATACGCCCAACCAACGGGAGTTCCTGGGCTCTGCGATCGATCACTTGCTCCTTGGGAGATTTGGGCAATTGCAAAATTTCGATCGACCGGCTCTGGTTATAACCGCGGCGAATAAATCCCTTTTTCTCCAGCGTAGTGATGTGCTTGTGCACCGTGGCCAGCGAAGTCAGCTTCAGG
The DNA here is from genome assembly GCA_963832615.1 of uncultured Acidobacteriota bacterium. Lineage (GTDB taxonomy): Bacteria > Acidobacteriota > Terriglobia > Acidiferrales > UBA7541 > Acidiferrum. The sequence continues at coordinate 110,890 of CAWHVA010000019.1, read as the reverse complement.
CCCTTGCCTATTTCTTCAAAACTAGGCGCGTAGCCGTGCTTGGTCTCGAACGACACCAGGTAGTCGAGCACTTCTTTCTGTCGCTTGGTCAGGGCCATCAGGGGACCTCGCTTTTCAAGTTTGCGGTTGCGCCGACGCTGCAGACCATCGGTGCCATCAACTTAGGCGAAAAGAAAGCGAACGTCAAGCGAAAGTTGCTGCACTTGTGCTCAGAATGCGTGTCGAAGAGATTGGTTGCGTAACCAGGGCGTTGATCGCAACGCCGCGCTGTTCAGAAGGGCGCTGCTTCGGCGCTGGCGAGCGTGCGTCTCAGAATTCGTGTCTTTCTTGATCCTTCGCGAATGGGAAATCAGAGCGCGATACTGGACAGGTCTCTGGGGTTCGTACGCCATCCGCGGATGGATTCAGGTCTAATCAACCTAGGAGTGTGGTTCTCTCCCGAGACACTCATCTGAAGGGAATAGCCGTTCGCGAGGTAAGAAGGGATGTCACGGTAGTCGGTGACCGGGATATACGGACCATCCTTTCCCAGATGGACGTGGTATCGATTGTCGCTGAATCGATGCGGCATCAAACGCGTTCCGAGTTTTTTGCCGCGAACCACTGTAGCAAACAGCATGATCACCCCCGAGGACGTAAAGGCGACGCTATTCTACAAACGGCGAGGCTGCGCTCGTAAGTGGTTTGACTGTGGAAAATTGTGCATCGTTTTTGCGCGGTCATATTGACGAGTGCAACCTACGGGCCTCTTCGCACGTCTTTGGCAATACAACACAATTGCCGCGCGGCGGACTCTCTCCCCGCCGCGCGCGGGCCGGTGTGGTATCCTTTTTCGGTTGGCTCCCGGCGGTCGGCCTGGCATCCAGTCACCTTACCGCACCGTCAAATCCATGACGATTGAGCCACGCTCCTTGGGGGAAATCGAAGGAGTTCAACCAGATAGGTCAGGAGTCCATGTCGACCGTAACTGATTCACCGTTATCCCGTATCAAGCCGGAAAAGATCGACCAGGCCGTTATTCGCTTCGCCGGAGACTCTGGCGATGGCATGCAGATCACCGGCAGCCAGTTCACCAATACGGTCGCGCTGTACGGCAACGACATTGCCACCTTTCCGGACTTTCCCGCCGAGATTCGAGCGCCAGCAGGCACGCTGCCAGGCGTCAGCGGCTACCAGCTTCACTTTGCCTCAAGCGATGTCTTCACCCCTGGCGATTCGGTCGATGTGCTGATCGCCATGAATCCCGCCGCCCTGAAAGTAAATATCGCGGACCTGAAGGCCAACGGGATCCTGATCGTCAATTCCGACAGCTTCAAGGAAAACGACCTGCGCAAGGCGCAGATGACCGTCAACCCCCTGGAAGACCATTCGCTGGACAAGTACCGGCTGTTTTCGGTGGAACTCGAGCGTCTAACGCGCGTGTCACTGGAACATCTTGGCCTGGACGCCAAGTCCATGGACCGCTGCAAGAATTTCTTTGCGCTGGGGATGTGCTACTGGCTCTATAACCGGTCGATGACCTCTACGGTCCGCTGGATTGAGGACAAGTTCAAGAACAAGCCACTGCTGGTGGAAGCGAACAAGCTCGCGATGAAGGCCGGCTATTCCTACTGCGAAGCCACGGAAGCCTTCCAGATCAGCTACGAAATTCCGCCGGCGAAGCTCGCCCCCGGCATGTACCGCAATCTGAGCGGCAATCAGGCGCTGGCGCTGGGCTTCGTGACCGCCTCGCAGAAGTCTGGCCTGCGCTTGTTCCAGGGCAGCTACCCGATCACGCCAGCGTCCGACATTCTGCACGAGCTATCGCAATACAAGGATTTCGGAGTAATCACGTTTCAGGCCGAAGACGAAATCGCCGCGGTCACGTCGGCAATCGGGGCAGCCTACGGAGGCGCGCTGGCCATCACCACCACGTCCGGACCGGGCATGGCGCTGAAGACTGAAGCGATCGGACTGGCAGTCGCGGTCGAAATCCCGCTGGTGATCTGTGATATTCAACGCGGAGGGCCGTCCACCGGTCTACCTACCAAAACGGAGCAAGCCGACCTGTTGCAAGCGCTCTACGGCCGCAACTCCGAGGCTCCGATTCCAATAGTCGCTCCGGCCACGCCGAGCGACTGCTTCTGGGCAGCTCTCGAAGCCTGCCGCATCGCCGTCAAGTACATGGTGCCAGTAATCATTCTGTCGGACGGCTACCTGGCCAACGGCGCGGAACCGTGGAAAATTCCCGACATCGAGGATATCCCGGATTTTACGGTGAAGTTCGCGACGGAGAAGAATTCTCCGAACGCCTATCTGCCCTATAAGCGTAACCCAGACACGCTCGCCCGTCCGTGGGCCGTCCCTGGCACGCCCGGACTTGAACACCGTATCGGCGGCCTCGAGAAACAAGATGTGACCGGCAACATCAACTACGAGCCGCTCAATCACGAGCACATGGTGCGCATCCGGGCCGCCAAGGTTGCCGCTATCGTGCAAGACATCCCGGACATCGTGCCCGCCGGCGACGACCACGGCGACCTGCTGATCGTAGCGTGGGGCTCGACGCACGGAGCCATCACCGCCGCAGTTAACGCGCAACGCATCGCGGGCCGCAAAATCGGCCATGTCCACCTGCGCCACCTGAATCCGCTGCCTGCGAACTTGGGCGATGTGATCAAACGCTACAAGCAAGTGCTGGTGCCCGAACTCAACATGGGTCAACTCCTGTGGGTCCTGCGGGCAAAATATTTAGTCGACGCCATCGGCCTGAACAAAATCCAAGGCCGCCCGTTCAAACAAACCGAGCTCGAACAAAAAATCGAAGAATTGCTGGGAGTCTAGTGCAATGTCCACGGCCACGCTGCCACCCATCACGCCGTTAACGAGGAAAGATTTTCAGACAGACCAGGAAGTCCGCTGGTGCCCGGGCTGCGGCGACTATGCCATTCTCGCCGCGGTCCAGTCGGTTTTCCCCGAATTGGGCATCAAGCGCGAAAATTTCGTGGTGATTTCGGGTATCGGCTGCTCCAGCCGCTTCCCGTACTACATGAACACGTTCGGTTTCCACACGATCCACGGCCGCGCCCCTGCGGTGGCCACCGGCCTGAAGGCTGTTCGCCCAGATCTGGAGGTGTGGGTCGCCACTGGCGACGGCGATGCCCTGTCCATCGGCGGCAATCACACGATCCACATGCTGCGCCGCAACGTCGGGCTAAAGGTGCTGCTCTTCAACAACCGCATCTACGGGCTGACCAAGGGCCAATACTCGCCGACGTCGGAATTCAACAAGAAGACCAAGTCGACACCGTTCGGCTCGCTGGACCGGCCGTTCAATCCGGTATCGCTCGCGATTGGTGCCGAAGCCACTTTTGTCGCTCGCTCCGTTGACGTCTTCCAAGGCCACCTGAAGGAAACGCTGAAGCACGCCGCCGCTCACAAAGGCTCCGCCTTCGTCGAGATTCTGCAGAACTGCAACATCTTCAACGACGGCGCGTGGTTCTCGCTCACCGAGCGGGATGCCCGCAGTGAGCACATTCTCTATCTAGAACACGGCAAGCCACTCGTCTTTGGCAAGAACCGCGACAAAGGCATCCGCCGCAAGTCCGACGGTGACATCGAAGTCGTGCAACTCGGCAACGGCATTGCTGAGTCTGACCTGGTCATCCACGACGCGCATCACCCGCGCCCGTCCTACGCCTTCCTGCTCTCGCACATGGAGCACCGCCCAGGGTTCCCTACGCCCATCGGCGTCTTCCGCGCCTGGGACGACCTCCCGCGCTACGAAGACGTAATGAACCAGCAGATCAAAGACGTCATAGCCAAGCGCGGCCCGGGCAATCTAAGCAAGCTGCTGCACGCTGGCGATACCTGGGAAGTTCGCTAACTCCATAGCTCGGCATCTGCAATCCCAACTTCCGCGAATACATTTGAAGGGAGCGGGGCTGTTCCGCCGGGCGGTAGCCATGTTCAAAACACACAGCGACATCGGTGACTTTACATCCCAAATCTTCGGCGGTACAAACTGGGAGAGACGCCGGTGTGTCGCTGGAACAGCGCACGGAAATAGGCGACATCTTGATAACCGACGGCGCCTCCGATCTCCTGCATCGTGCGGTAGTCGCTCTCCAGCAGCCGCTTGGCAGCGGCTACCCGTAGCTTCTGCACGTAGCTCAACGGGCTGTCTCCAGTAGCCTGCTTAAAGCGGCGAACGAAATTGCGCAGGCTCATGCCCACCCGCCGAGCCGGTGCCTCGAGTGGAAAGTTCTGATGAAAATTCTCGTGCAGCCACTCTTGCGCGCGACAGATAACTTCGTCGTTGTGCTCGGTTTTTAGAGGCACGATGCCGAAACCGGCCTGCCAAGCTCGAGGTGTCTCGATGAGCAGCGACTTGGCGGTTTGCATCGCCACGTCGTGCCCGCAGAATCGCTCCACCAGATACAAACTCAAATCCAACGAAGCATTCACTCCTCCGCCACAGTAAAAGTCGTGATCCTCAGTCACCATCAATTCCGGCATCCACCGCACCTTGGGATATTTCTGCCGGAAGGTCTGCGCCAGGCCCCAGTGAGTCGTGGCGCGTTTACCATCGAGCATTCCGGTGGCAGCCACTAGCCCTACGCCGGAACACACACTGGCGATGGCCACTCCACGCTTGCGCCACCGCCGCAGCCACGGAACAACTTCCTCATTGCGCTCCACCACGTCATCCACACTCGGCCCGGTCGATGGCACGAAGATAATGTCTGTCTTACGGATATCGGTAAGCGCGGCGGCCGGCTTGATATGAATGGGCCCGTCACATTCGACCGCTCGTCCACCCACCGACGCGGTCGTCACCCGGAACGAAGGAGCCAGCTCCTTTCCCGCAAAGGCATTCCACAACTCGCCGGTATGGCGAAAAACCTCCATAGGACCGATCGCGGTTGAGGAAAAAGTTCCGTTAAGAATCAGAACGGTGACGTCGATCATGAGCAACCTCTTTCCATATGGCTGAAATACCTATGTAGAATGGCAAATCTGCCATCTTGATGCAAGCCCCTTCTACGCCTACCGTAAGAGCATCGGACGCGAGTCAAAGAGTCCTAAGGAGGAAATCATGAAGAAATACATGATCGAGCGGGAAATACCGAAGATCGGAACTTTAGAGCAGGAACAAGTACGCAAGGCCGCAGCCAAGTCCAACCAAGTGCTGCATCAGCTTGGTCCGGACATTCAGTGGCTGGAGTCCTACATTGCGGAAGACAAGATGTTCTGTGTCTACCTCGCCAAAGACGTTGCGCTCATCCACCGGCACGCAGAACTTAGCGGCTTTCCTGCGACGAAGGTAACTGAAATCGGCAGAAAGATTGGCCCAACAACCGCCACGGAGCACCTGAACGCCGTGGCGCAGTGGCTGCAGCCTTGTGGGTGAACCGGCGTTTATTCAATTAAATTTTGCAGCAGTAAAATCCGCAACTTAAGGAGAGAAAGAATGAAAGCTAATAATTCCCGTCCATCGAATAGTCATAGAATGAACTGGTACACCCTGAGCATGGCAACTGCCCTGCTGCTTTGTCCGCTGCGCGGCGCTGCGCAGGACGCCCCACCAACTCCGGTGCAAATCGTGGCGCTGGACGAATGTGATCCGGTCTCCTTCAATGCCTCCACCGACCCCAGTACCAAGCCCGGTCCCGGGCTCGGCCCGGACTTTTGCCGCAACATCACCCTGGGAGCATCCACGAGCCTGTCCGAACTGTTTGCGCTCGCAGGCAAGGGAACTCCCGATCCAGGCTGGGACTTCGAACCCGACACCCTCAAAATCAAGAAAGGCACGCCCATCGTTGTCGTCGACCAAGGCGGCGAGCCGCACACCTTCACGGAGGTCAATCATTTTGGTGGCGGCTTTATTGCCGGCCTCAACAACGGGGAGGACACCGTCACCGAATGTGCTGGCGGCTTTAAGAACCTCTCCGTAGCCAGGACACGCATCCTCCAAGGGAGCCAGCTCCAAATCGGCGACCTGGCAAAGGGCGAGCACTATTTTCAGTGCTGCATCCATCCTTGGATGCGCGTAACCGTGGACGTACAGGACCACAGCTCGCGAGAAAAATAAAGCGTGAGCCGCCCGCCAGAAGGCAAGCATCACCCACGGAAGCCAAAGGGCGAGCCCCTGGCCTGTTACCTTCCGGCAAGGGGTTCGCCATGATTCAAATCACGAACGCAGTGGAAAACAAAATCATGAAACACCAGTGTATATCTAGGCGCGACGAATATGCCGATCCTGCTCCCGATCCTGATATCGCCGAGAAACACCGCGGGAGGTCAGCCGCTCCGAGGCTGACTTCCATCATCGCCATCACCATCCTATGCATCTTGTCTGTTCCGCAACCCGCCTATCCTCAAGGCTTGTCAACAGATACGGATCCAGTCGCATTGGAGTTGACGGCACTGGACAAACACGGTGTCGTCATCGCGAGGGTTCGTGAACAGGTGCTCGCCATGCTGCAAACGGAAAATGCATGCAGCGCATGGTTTCGTGAAGCGGAGCCCGACCCGGCCGGAGTTTTTCGATCTTTACATTACGAGCTCGCGCAGGATGGGTCTACGTATGTTTTACACACGATCGATTTGGAAGGCACGAACCTTTACAAGCATCCCTGGACGGCGCGTTCGACCCAGAATGGGGGCCGCAATTCCGTCATTCAACTAAACCCCAGTGGGCCCTTCTTCAGTACCAGCTCGCCGGTCATAGACATGGACCCCAGCGGCGGGCACTTCTCGCAAGGAACAACCTTCCACCGGCTGTCCGTAGCGTCATTTTGGGGAAATACAACCCGAGCACAAATTACGACGCTGCTTCACGAACTCGGCCACATCGTCGGGCGCCTCCCCGCGGACGACGATTCCTGGGACGGCCGGTCTTCACGAAACACGGACGAAGTGTTGAGACATTGCAAGCACGAGATCCACGCCGTCGCGGAAACGAGCGCGCGAGCCAGCGATTGAGCGCCCTCGGGTTGAACTCAGATCATCAACGCAGAGCCTAATCCGGCGTCGCTCGTTTAATGTCCCAAGGAACTCTCCGGCTTCTTGGGTGGAGGCGGGCCGCTCATCGCGTCGGTCGCTCTCAAGCTTGAAGAGCCGCGGGACACAACTCTGTGGCCCATCGCATCTAATTTATTCTCAACCTCTTACGAAAACTTCCTCGCTCCCGCTGCGACTTTCTAGCGACCAAAACCATCTCATAAGCGTCCTCCGTGTTGTTGCGTTACAATAAGAAAGGGACAAATATGCGCTTCCGTACTATTCTTACGCTGGCGACGTTGCTCCCTACGGTTTTTGCCGTTGCTGGTTGGTGGGAACCTCGCGCGCCCCAACCAACAAGCTGTCTTTACCGTGCGGCGACGCAAAGTGGATCTGTCTCAGGCAAGATTTCCGCCGTCGGAGGCGCTTCCTTCTCCGTCGATGTGCAGAAAAGTCAGGAGCCGGTGACGCTGAAGTTCCTGATTGACGATCACACCAAAATCGACGGGAAACCCCAGGTGGGATCGACAGCTACGGTCGATTATCGCACCGAAGAAGTGAACAATATCGCCGTCCGCGTTGTGGTGCTCTCGGCAGCTTATTCGTAGTAAAACCGGCAACCGCGAAATTACGCGCAAAGGAGCTTTATAATCAGCCCTCGCTTCCGGTATTGCATATCATCACTCTCGCCAAAGGTTGACCATCGATGCGCACGACTCTGAAAATCGTTCTGCCATTGATCATCAGCGTCGTGGTGGTGTCTCTGTTTTTCGCCGTATATCAGGTGCGCACCCAAAAGCGCATGCTGCGCAACGACCTTACGCACAGCGCGGAAACCCTCGGGGAAAGCCTTCAGGGAACGGTCGAGCCTCTATTCGATAGGCCCTCGCCGGAAAAGAGCCTGCAGCGTATCGTGGACCGCTTCGGGCAGCGCGAACATCTGAAGGGCCTCGCCGTCTATAACGCCGCGGGAGCCGCGGTAGCTTTGACGCCCGGCTTGCCGCAGGTCTTCCAATCGCGGCCGCCCACCGCGACGCACGCGGCTCTGCGCGATGCAGGCCTGGGCGAATTTGTCAGCATCGACAAGTTCGCCTTGCACGTTTTCGCCTTGCCACTGCACCGCAACGGACAGACAGTCGGGACACTGGTTCTGGTTCACGATACCTCGTACATCGACACACAGGTCTCGCATACCCTGCGCGACTTGCTGGTGGGCGCACTGGTGCAAACGCTGTTCATCACCGGGCTCGCGTTGATCCTGGTGCGTTGGACCCTAACGGGCCCCCTGACGCGCACCGCGAAATGGCTCCGTGGATTGCGCACCGGCCAGTCAGGTAATGCCACAACGCCGCCGGAATTACCCGAAGGCCAGCTTTTCGACCAGATTCACCGCGAGGTTACGCACCTGGCGCGTGACCTCAACGCCGCCCGTGCTACCGCCGAAGAAGAAGCGCGCCTTCGCGAGTCCAACGTTTCGCTGTGGACCGCGGAACGCCTCCGCGTCAGTCTGAGTGTCAAACTTCAGAACAAGCCGCTGTTCGTCGTCTCCAACCGCGAGCCGTACATGCACCAATACGCGAACGGAAACAACGGAGCGATTCAGGTGATCGTTCCCGCCAGTGGCCTGGTCACCGCGCTGGAACCTGTGTTGCTCGCCTCCAACGGCACCTGGGTCGCGAACGGATCAGGAAATGCCGATCGCGATGTCGTCGATTCGCGCGACCGTCTGCGGGTACCTCCGGATCACCCGGCCTATACGCTGCGCCGCGTTTGGCTCAACGCCGAAGAGGAAAAGGGTTACTACGAAGGCTTCGCCAACGAAGGTCTCTGGCCGCTCTGCCACATCGCCCACACGCGCCCGATCTTCCGGCCCGAAGACTGGCTCTGTTATCAGGAAGTCAACCGCCGCTTCGCAGACGCCGTGCTCGAAGAAATGGAAGGCATCGAGTCGCCGATCGTTCTCGCGCAGGACTATCACTTCGCGCTGCTGCCGCGCATGATCAAGGAAGCCCGCCCCGACGCGCGTGTCGCCATCTTCTGGCATATTCCCTGGCCCAATCCGGAAGTCTTCGGCATTTGCCCGTGGGCCCGCGATTTGATCGACGGGTTACTGGGTGCCGACCTGATCGGCTTCCACATCCAGTCACATTGCAACAATTTTCTCTCGTGCGTGGACCGTTCCGTCGAAGCGCTGACTGCCTGGGATCGCTTCGAGGTCAATCGCCAGGGACACTTGACCCGCGTGAGGCCCTATCCCATCAGCGTATCCTTCCAGGAAAATGGCCACACCGAGGAATTTCACAAAAGTGTAGGCGAGCAAGTCTCCGCCATTTGCAATGACTTGAATATCCACGCAAGCCTGCTTGGCGTCGGCGTCGATCGCGTGGACTACACCAAGGGTATCCTCGAGCGTTTTCGCGGTATCGAGCGTTTCCTGGAGTTGAATCCCGCCTATCAGCGTCGCTTTACGTTCATCCAGATCGCCGCACCCAGCCGTACCGCCATCGATCGCTACCAGAAGCTTCTCGAAGAAGTCACTGCCGAGGCCGCGCGCATCAATGCTCGCTTCCAGGCCGGGCGCTGGATGCCTATCGTCCTGCTGAAGAAACATCACTCGCATGAGGAAATCGCGCGTTTCTACAAGGCAGCCTCGGTGTGCCTAGTGACCGCGCTGCATGACGGGATGAATCTCGTGGCGAAGGAATTCGTCTCCGCGCGCGACGACGACCGCGGCGTCCTGATTCTCAGCACCTTCGCCGGTGCTGCGCTCGAACTCAGCGATTCCCTGCTCGTCAATCCTTACGATGTCCAGCAGGTTGCTGGAGCCATCCTGCGCGCGCTGGAAATGTCCAGCGAAGAGCAAGCCACGCGCATGCAACATATGCGCACCAATGTCCGCGAGAACAACATCTACCGCTGGGCTGCCAATTTGCTCTCTGACCTTACCGACATCCGCATCGATGCTCCGGATCGCGTCGAACCGGCTCCTCCGGCTCCGGCGCCGCCGCCAGCAGCTGCTGCTGCAGCGAAATGAAGCCGCCGGTTCGAAAAATCCCTGACCTTCTGAAAGACTGGGATCGCATCGAAAAGAAAATTCGTGGGAACGGACGTGTCACAGTGTTCCTCGATTTCGACGGGACACTAGTGGACATCGCCCCGCGCCCAGAACTGGTGCGCCTCACCTCGGTCGCGCGAAAAATTCTACGGCGTCTCGCGCGTCATCCGAACGCGACGCTGGTCGTCGTCAGCGGCCGCCGCCGCCCCGAACTCCTCGAGCACATCGGCATTTCCGGCATCCACTACTTCGGCCTTTATGGATGGGAGAGCAACACTAAATCTTCGCTTCCTGCCACGGTCCGCAAGGCGCTCCGTCAGGCTCGCGTCCACCTCAAACCATTGCTCCACGCATATCCTGATGTCTGGATCGAAAACAAGAGCAGCAGCTTGTCCGTTCATCTCCTGGATGTGCCCGCGACGCTGCAACCGCGCGTTCGGCGCGAACTGCGTATAAATCTCCTGCCATTTCGCAAAGCGCTGCACGCCGTAGGGAATATTCGCGACGTAGAAATCCTGCCGCGCTCGATTCCAGGCAAAGGAATGGCCGTCCGACGTTTCCTCGCGCAACCCGCCCACCGCAAGTCTCTCCCCTTCTACTTCGGCGACGATTTCTCCGACGAGTCCGGCTTCGCGGCGGTCCGCCGGGGCGTATCGGTGCTGGTGGGTCACCCGCGCCCAACGAGCGCACGCTATTTCCTTCGCAACCCCGCAGAAGTCGCCGCCGCGCTAACCAAGTTAGAAGCAACCCTCTCCGAAGTGTAGGCGCTGGGCTTCAGCCCGGCGGACCGCAACCCGCGGCAGAGAAATTTCGGCAGGAAAGGGTAAGGGCAAAAGCATTAACACAAAGAGCGCAGAGGTCGGAGCCAGAGGTCAGCGAAAGTTTGGGAACGTCGCCGTGCTACTGCCGAAAATCTAAACGTAACGGTGCAAATAGACCATGGCGTTGAGGACGACAAAAACTACAAGCGAACCATGCCGAGCGCGCTAAGCCGAGCGCGCCAGCGTCGGGAAGAACGTTCCGCCGTCGAGCACGTTGCGCACCGCGTCAACCAGGTCGTGCCCCGCGCGCGATTTCGCCACATATCCCTGCGCGCCGGCGTTAATTACTTCACGCACGGTCTGGGCTGACTCATGCACGGAGAAGAAGAGAATCTTCGCCGTGGGATTCTCGCGGCGGATCTGCTGCGCTGCCGCAATCCCCGTCAAGCCAGGCATATTAATGTCCATGATGATCAGGTCCGGCCGCAATTCGCGCGACTTTGCAACCGCCTCTTTACCCTCGAATGCCTCTCCACAGACAGCCCATTCGCTATGGCTTTCCAGCAGGCCGCGCACGCCGCGCCGCATCACTTCATGGTCATCCGCGATCAAGATGCGTCTTCGCGCATCAGTGCGCGTGGCTGGTTTGGAGTCGACGGATGCCGGGCAGTTATCGCCATCCGCCGCGGCGTATTCGGCCATGTCGGCGCTGGATACCGGCTTCTTCATCGGGACTACCGCAATAACCCGCGTTCCGTTCCTGCCGAAATCCACCTCCAATTGCCCGCCCAACTGGCGCAACCTCTCGCGCATTCCGGGAATGCCGACGCCCAGCGAACCGATGCCCTCGATCAGCACAGGGGCCGCTCCCGCTTCAATTCCTCTTCCGTGGTCCACAACCTCCAGATGAACCTGGCCATCCTTCGCGAAAATTCTGATTTCCGCATTCGGACTTCCGGAATAACGATGCACGTTGGTCAGGCTCTCTTGTACCACGCGAAACAGCGCCGTCTCCACTTCCGTGGAGAGTCTGCCCAATCCCGGCGGAATGTCGACCACCAGGTGTATCCCGCTCCGCTTCTGAAAGCCTTCCGCATACCAGCGTACCGCCGAAGCTAGCCCGGACTCGTCCAGCAAGGGCGGGTGCAACAGATACGACAGGGTGCGAATCTCTTCGCCGATCTTCCGTAGGACATCGCGGCTCTCTTCCAGGGTCTCGTCAACTTCGGCTCCCTCGGATGCCACCAGCCGCCCGAGCCGGTCGAGCGACATGGAAAGAACCGCAATTTTTTGCCCCGTAACGTCGTGAAGATCTCTAGCGATACGGCGTCGCTCTTCATCCTGCAGTTGCAAAAGGCGTGCGGACAATTGGCGAAGCGATGTCTCTGTCACTCGCAGCGCCTCGTTGGTCTCCACCAGTTCGGTTAGCTCCGTCGCGACCGCGCAAATTGCTTCGACGCCGAGCTGCCGGTTCGTGCTCAGGGTGAGGCGTATCGTGCGCGCCTTACCGTCTATGGTCCGCAGGCGGATCTCCCCGCGCGCACTGCCGGTCCTGGCATCTTTCAGAAGCGCCCTCAAATCTTGCAGATCTTCGCCTGACACGAAACTCTCGATCGGCGCGCCAATGAATTTCTCCAAAGGCACATCAAAGATGGCCGCAAAGCTCCGGTTGGAGTACAACACCGTACCATCATCGGAAAGCGTGGCCGCGCCTTCATCGATCGTTTCCACCAGAATCCGGTACGGATGCTCCGCACCCTGCAATGTAAACACCTGGTCGCCGATAGGACCACTGACCACCACCGCGTCAACCTCACCCATGCGAATCGCGCGCAGGGTCTCTTCCAGTTCGGCGACACGCGCCAATACTTCCTTGTATTCGCTCGCTTTCTTCGGCCGGTTTTTCTTAGTCTTCATGGCCCGCTCCTACGTGGTCTTCAAATCCAGCCCGAGAACAACTCGGTCCTGATCGGAAAAATCTCCCACCAGCCGGCGCAAGGGCAATGGCATCGTCTTAATCAATGTGGGCGCTGCAATGATCTGGCCTTCCGCCGCCAACGCAGGTTGTTGATAGATATCGATCACTTCCAGATCAAACTGGCCTTTCAAGTACTTCTCGCAAAGCTTGCGAAGATTCTCGATGGACCTCAGAGACCGCGGCGTCTGACCGGTTACATAGAGCCGCAAAATGTATCGAATTGCCGCGCGCTTCGTGCGTTTTGGTTTCGCTCTGCGACGCCGCCCCTTCACTTCTGGCCCCCGGTCTCAGCGCGCACCAGGTTCAGCCCGACTAGAACGCGTTCCCAGTCGGACAAATCACCGATGATCTTTCGAATGGGAACCGGCAAGTTCCTCACTAGCGTCGGAATCGCCAGAATCTGGTCGCCCTGCGCGAGTTGCGGAGTTTTTACCAGGTCGATCACGTGAAGGGTGTACCGGCCTTCCAAATGTTCGTGACAGATTTTTTTGAGATTGGCCAACGCCGCAAGGGACTTGGGAGTCTGCCCGGCAACATATAATTTCAGCTCAATGAATTCAATACCGCTCTTCGTTGCCTTCTTTTTCACGGAAGCCGCCGCCCTTTTCTTTCCGCCCAAGTTACGCCCCTTGACCTTTGCTCGGTGCCTTGCTGCCGCGAAGGCTAGCCATCTCGGCGACATCACGTGCCAAACTCCGCTCTTTTTGCTCGTCGCGTCTCACACTCTGCGCCAGGCGGTCTTCTTCGTCCGCGAACTCGGCCCGAAGCGCAGCGACCTTGGCTTCCAGAACTTTCCGTTTTGTTTCTAGAGTCTTGCTCTTTTCTTTCGCTTCATGGAGCCGCGCCGTCTCGTCGGCCTTCTCGCGCGCCTGTTGGTTCAATCGAGCCGATCCGGTCAGCACCGTGCCGGATCCCACATAAACCGGGAGCAGCCGGATCCCATTCCTGGTCATTACAAACTCACGAACCTGATTGGAGTTGGCCATGCCGCGCGACTTCAGAACATACAGGCAACGATTTCTCTCGCCATTGAGCTCCACGTCCCGCACCAGCATCCAGGTGTCGATCAGCGAAGAGACCTGTACCTCGGTCCGCTCCATGGCGGCGCCGCCCTCCGTCAATGCCGTAAAAAACGCCGTAATTTGCTTCGTCTTCAGGAAATCCAGCAGACGCATCAACATCGCATGAACCTCATGCGTGTTGCCCATCACCAGATTGGTGATCGGATCGACGATGATCGCCTGGGGATTAAACTGTTCCACCAGCTTGTGAATGCGCAACAAATGCATTTCCAGACCGCCCTGCGTGGGCCTCCAGGCCTCCATCCGAAGCAGTCCTTCTTTAGCGTGCGGCTCGAGGTCAATCCCGATCGACCACATGTTTCGTAGTGTCTGAGCCGGCGATTCCTCGAATGCCACATGGAGACAGCGCTTGCCGTCGATGCATGTCTGGTTCGCAAAATGCGCCGCCAGGCTCGATTTGCCGGAACCTGCCGTGCCCGAAACCATTACGGATGAGCCGCGGAAATACCCTTTCCCTTCCAGCATGTCGTCCAGTTCCTTCACGCCGGAGGAGATTCGCTGGCTCGAAACTGGATGATTCAGCCCCATCGAGGTGCTCGGCAAAACCGAGAACCCTTGGTCGTCGATCAAGAAGGGATATTCGTCCGCGCCGTGCGACGAACCGCGATATTTGATCACGCGCATTCGCCGCGTGGAGACTTGCTGGTTCACGCGATGATCGAGAAAGATCACGCAGTCCGAAACATATTCTTCCAAGCCGTAGCGGGTCGACGTGCCTTCGCCGCGCTCCGCGGTCACTATTGTCGTCAGCCCGCGATCTTTCAGCCAGCGGAACAATCGCCGGATCTCCGCGCGCAGCAGGCCTTGATTCGAGAATCCCGAGAAGACCGCTTCCAGCGTGTCCAGGATTACGCGTTTCGCGCCGATCGAATCCACGGCGTATTGCAGGCGGATGAATAAGCCTTCCAGATCATAGGACCCGGTCTCCTGTATTTCCGAAGGCTCGATGCGCACGTAGTCCATCATGAGTTTCTTGCGCGCCGACAAATCCTTTAAATCGAATCCCAATGACGCCACGTTCTTGGTCATTTCCGCGGCGGTCTCTTCGAAGGTCATCAAGACGCCGGGCTCGCCGAACTGCATGGCCCCGCGAACCAGAAATTCGACGGCGAACATGGTCTTGCCGCACCCCGGCCCGCCACAGATGATGGTTGGCCGGCCTTTCGGCACACCGCCGTTGGTGATCTCGTCGAATCCCGCGATGCCGACGCGCGCTTTCTCTAACTGCGGCGGCATGGGCGAGTGCTCGCCGCGTCGTGTTTTTAACGTCGCCAAAGAAGTAAGACCTCCGAATGAGAACCAGGTCGTCCACACACCACAACACATGGCAAGACAAAACGCTTATTATCCACGACTGTTTCCGCGCGATGCGCGTCGACGTGAGAAAACCTTCTTATGTCATCGAATTGTGCGAGCAAACCTACAGCAAACACCCGATGGACGGGCACGAGGGTGGTGGAAGTGCTGCCGCACAACGCAGGCCGCTGCAGCACGCTACGCCTAGGACGTCTACAGGATCTGCTGCATGGATTTGGTAATTGAACTTCTGGCAATCTGCCAGCGTTGGCGGGAACAGATCTCGCTCAAGTGAGGGAAAAGAGGAACTCGCGACTGTCTAGAATATTGAGAAGACCGCGTTGACCGAACTTCCTCTTTTCCTTCGTCCAAACGATCCGCGAACCACTTCGGAACGCTGTAGCTTCTTTCTTGCGGCTCTCGCCTGAAATTTTTGCCGCTTTCTCCTTAATACGACGTGCTCAATACGACGTAACCGACCAGCCCACAATAGTCATGGTCAACACCGCTAGCAGCGCGCCCACGCTAACCACGCTCAGGGCCTTTCCATGACCCAACAGGTAGTCGCGTGATTCGGCATCGCTGCACAGAAGTACGACGACTACCAGCACCACAGTCCACGCCAGCGCCGCCGGAACTCCCGGGTATCTTCCGATCATGGCCAGAAACTGGCCCGGCGGCTGGCCTGCGGGAACCCACCAGGGCAGCATGGGCGCGACTCCCGCCGCTAGTGAGAATGTCAGCAACTTGCGCGTGAACCATCCTTTGACCCTGGGCCGCGCCTCTTTCCAGACCAGAAAATCCCAGGCGAGCAGCGCGATAGCCACCGGCACCCAGCCATACATGGCAAATTTGTAGTCGAACCATAGCCACGCGCGGAACAGGCCACGCGCGTGCGGGCCGGCGGCGAATCGTGGCAAAAAGATCAGAGCTACGAAGGCGTTGCAGGCCACGGCCACCATTAACGTCACCAGGCTCATCAGTTGAAACCAGTGACGCGTCGCGGAAACCTTGCAGCGCGTACACACCGATTGTCTTGGCAGAAAGTTGAGTCCGCAGCGTTCGCAGAACACGCTTGCTCTCCCAGGCTACGGGAAATCGAGCCCCGTGCTCCACATAAGACTACTCGTCACATGCCTCAAAAAACTACTGGTCTGACGTTCAGCAAAACGGTCAGGTGCTCGCGAGGTTTAAGTGGCCCGCATTACTGCCTTGCCGCGTTGGATGTGCGCGATCTACGTGAAGCACAGCAAACTACGGCTTCACCGGCGCCCCCGCAGCCTGTACCGCAGGCTGCCCTTGCAAGGGTTCGGCCGCGGCAGTGGTGCTCTGGGACTGCGTCACACGCACAACCGCACCGCTGTTCTTAACCACCGTTTGAAATTTCGTTCCCGCTGCCACCACTGCAGGCTTTCCCTTCTTGAATTCCCACGAAGGTCCGGGAGCTCCCATGATGGTGCTTACCGGGCTCGCGGCGGCTTCCTTGGAGAAAAAGTTGGCCGGAATATGATCGCCGTTGACCGCAGTGACATATTCCAGCATCCAGCCGAATGTGCCTGGTGGCTTGCCCATGAATCCGGGCTGCTTGACGGTCGTGACGCGACCCTGCGCCTCAGCACCCCGTTTGATCACGGTTACTCCATCTACGACCACGTCTTGCGCCACTTTCATTAGCACAACCTGTCCTTCAACGGCGGTATCCGAGGACATTGCATAGCTCAGCTCAACGTCGACAGGAGTGTTGCCGGGAATCTTGACCTCGACAATTTCCGGCGCTTTCGCCGCAGCTGGCGGAGGAGCGGAAACGGATGGCGCCGTCACCATCGCCAGGATCACCTTGTCCGGAACGCCGGCCTGCTTGAGCTTCTGCAGCGCCGCCGGCGTAGTATCAAAATCACACGGCGAAGACTGAATCTTCGCCAGCATCACGTCGGCGCTCAGGTGCAAGTTGCGCATCTTCACAATACTCGTGTTGTTCAACGCTGGCGCGCCGCCGCCCGCGGGTTTCGCCGACGGATCGGTCAAGCCGAAGTTCTTCGTCGGGGCCTCATTTGGCGCATTCGAGATTTCCGCGTAGCGCACCCAACCTACTCTGCCGTCCAGCGTGCGAACCTGCACGTACTCGAACCACCGATTCAAGATCTCTACTTTTTCGCCGCAACGCAATTTGCCCAGTTCTTCGAACTGGTCGTTCGATTTGTACACCAGCACGTAGGAGCCATAGGTCCCGCAGTAGGCGTAGCCTGTTGTGGCGGGGGTCGACGGAGCACCCAATAACCCCGCACCCGTCATCGCAAGAACCAAAACGCAAATTCGAGCCTTCATTCCAGTCCCCATGTCCGGGCGCAAACTTAAGCCGCGGTGCCACCCGGCGCCTTTGGATTTGAGCTACGTGCCATCGTCGCTCACGCGCAACGGCCAGCCAATAGTACCTGTGACGATCTGGTCACGGGCAGCGTAGGACACACGAGCTCGACTACCGAAACGATTCCCGCGCCCGGAAAGGGTTCGCGCACAACACCACACGCAAGTCCCCACCAATTTTCCAATGTCAATGGATGCCGCCCGCGCGTGGTGGGTCAGTTTCCGATAACCCAACTAATCGGGAGCTATGTCAATCCAGTACAAACGATTATTCTGAGTGTGACTGAAAATCCAGACATACCCCCCCCGCGACTCCGCCTCGGAAAGGATCTCTCCGATCCCAGCCCGGAGTATCGATCGGGAACGAGCGGCCCAACTCGCCGCAATTCTGCCGTTGCCGCTGAAGCGACGGCCAGATCACATAAATCGGTATAGCAGACTAATCCTAGAGCGAATGCGCCAAATGGGTTGGTAGTCGCGCATCGCTAACCGATCAAGATGTCCGGCTACCCGACTACACCTCCGCTGGCCCATGCGTTGGACTGGGTAAGCCGAAAAGTTCTATTCCAAGCTGGGCGGAATCTGGGCGTTCATTTCTCGTTGCCAGATTGAGGGTGTCTCATCGGTCGGGAGCAATGCCGATAGTCGCAGAATGGCAGCTGCCGCGGTGTACCTCACAGCCGCTTTCTTGTCTGCCATGTACGGAGTGATCGGCCCGATCAGGCTGACATCACCATGGCGCGCAATCGCAGACAGGGCAGCCACTCGCACGGTCCAGTGTTTATCGGAAGCCGCTTTCAGAAGCCCTTTGCTGATCCCAGGGTCAGGGTCCCTCTCCAATTTCGACAGCACCTTGACACGCATCGGAGAAGCGTAGTCATGGGACAACTCTCTCCATATCATCCATCCATAGGTAGCGTAGGGCGCATATCCAATTCCGACTCCAACTCCCAGGAGCGTCAGAGCCGCGGGGTCCGCGAGAAGTTTCTTTTTATCCGGGATTATGCCCTCGCCGCTCTTGCGCTCGCCGGTCAGTTGCTGGTAATACGCATCATAGCCAGCGGGATCTCCCATCAAAATCAACGAATCGGCAG
This sequence comes from uncultured Acidobacteriota bacterium, assembly GCA_963832615.1. Taxonomy (GTDB): domain Bacteria; phylum Acidobacteriota; class Terriglobia; order Acidiferrales; family UBA7541; genus Acidiferrum. The sequence continues at coordinate 92,276 of CAWHVA010000019.1, read as the reverse complement.
CGGCGTAAAAGACTCGATTGTCCTTGTCAACCAACACTGCCTTCAACCCGATGATCGAAGTTCGATCGCCCAACTGGCCCAGAGCCGTGGCGGCCGCAGCTCGGACGGCGGGCTTTCTGTCTCCTTATCGGAGACTCGTCAAGGCCGTGTCGCGCCGATCATGGAGAGCAGTGGATCGGTTTTGGTCTAGAACTCCGTGCCACATGCCTGATAAACGCGGTGGTCTCAATGGGTCGACGCAACACTCAGCTCGAACCCACCTTGTATTGAAAACAAAAGCTAAAATCGCTCGCTAGATTAGATCAGCCGGAACGCTACCCTGGCTGGGTTTTGACCGGGTACAGCCAAACAGATCGGTTCTCCAGGGGAAGTAGCGTCGGATCAACTGATTAGGTGGTGTTGCATCGACAGACTCGGCCTAAAACTTCTCGGCTTGCCTGCCGCGTCCCGCGAGCGCGGCCGACTTCTCGGTATCGGCGCCCCAGGAAATTCCCTTCTCCTTCAGCACCGCGATGGCGTAGCGAATCGGCACCGCTGCCCCTATGGACGTCGCCCCCTGCTCCATCTGCGCCGCGAGCCCCGCCGCGGGACGCAGCCACTGCCCCTCAATGAATCCCACGACATCGTGGGCGTCTGCTGACAAGACCGGGGCGCCGCTCTGGCCCAAAATCACTTCGTGATTGAAAAGCAACAATTCGGTATCGCCCAAACCTTTCTCCAACTGGCTCGATTGATAGTCCACCACTCGCGCCGCCGAGCGGTCCTGCAACTCCGTCTCGAAACTGTGCGGCCGCCGCCGCGGAGGCCGCAGTGCCGCCACAACCACGCCGTCGCCGCGTGCCGGAGTTTCCGCGCCCAGCGAAAGAATTGCCACCCGAAAGTTGCCCGCAAACGGATTGGGCGTCGCGCGCAACACGGCGACATCGTGCTCCTTGTCCACCACGATTACGTCGGCGTTCAGCATCACGGGAGGCGCATCGTTGCGTTGCACCAGAATATGCGGCTGTCCGCCATTGTTGAACGAATGCAAGACATGTGCCGCCGTGATCAAATATCCTTCGCGACTGATGAAGAATGCGTTCCCATAGAACGCATACTGATACCCATGCCCGGAAGGCGTCTCATCCACGGGATAAACGATCGGACAGATCGCGCTGGCTAAAACGACGTCGCCGACGACGGTATCCGTAGCAACGGCGCTTAGCCGCGCTGTAGCAAGGCCAAAAACAATGCATGCAACTACGGCCAGATAAGCGACACGTTTGAGATTCATCGCAAAAGCACCAAGCAATCTGCAGGTCGGCGGGGCGTTCGTTCTTACCGTGCAATCGAGGGCCCGGCAAACCCACTCGAAATAACTCTACGCAGCGGCAATTGACCCAGCAATAGCCCGCAGGGCCAGGCCGTGCATAAGCATTAATCGTTAACCGGCGACGTCGATCCAGCAGAATTACCGAGGCTGAGTACTAGAACGCGCCGCCCCACAACCATTCGCCTGAGATACAGTAAGCGCCTGCTCTTCTTGCGGTTGAATTCAAAAAGTGCAACTTTCCACGCTCGACTGGGTTAGGAACCGTATCCTGGGTAGTACACGCCCGCGCCGGTGTAATGGTTTTTCCGGACGTGAACGGCAATCGTCATCGCATATAATGCTTGGTAGGCCTGAACGACCTCCCAGCCCGTTAAACTCAAGTCGCATTCCGACCCGCCGGAGATGCGAATGGCTATTAAGGGAGACTAAATGTCCACGTCGACCGATGACTTCGCTCCCCTAAATGCGCCCATGGAGCGGCGCTTCTATCCGCGCGTCACCCCGTCAGCTCCGATCTATGTCGCATTGGGGTCGAACAACTTGGGGACGCTCCAAAATATCAGCGAGAATGGTTTCTCGGTAGTTACGCCCAGCCACTTGGACCTCAATTCCGTTTATCGCGTATTTCTTTCCCTGGATGGCGTTCCTAGCGCCATTACCGTTAGCGTACGTACCGTCTGGACTGCTCAATCGCAAAGTAGTTCCGGCATTCAGTTGCTGGATCTTTCCGAGCAAGACCGGGAACAAATCCGCAAATGGGTGGCGCTGCAGAGTTCGCGAAACGAAACCGTGGACCACTGGCTCTTGCCAAAAAACGCGAGCGCCCCGCCACAGAGGCGACTGAACCGCACCCGGAGCCGACGCAGAAGCAGCAGAGTCTTCCGCCGCCAGTTGTCGAGTCGCCAGCAAAACCAAAATTCCCTCCCATGCCTTTACCTATTCATGGCGAGTTCACTTACGAGCCGCCGCCTGGCTTGAAGAAAGAGATCCTTCCACTTCGCCGTCGCAAGAGCACCCCCCGGCCAAAGTCGCGATCGTCCATGTCGAGCCTTCTTCTCGGTGTCGCATTCATAACCGCGGTTTGTCTGACAGCGGGATGGTCGGTTCGCCGTGGGCTTGTGGACAAATTCCTGCACCGGTCCACACAAGTGGCAAAAGACAGCGCCCCGTTGATCGATCAAAAGCCATCTTCGGTTGTTCACGATGAGCCTGTATTGCCCCCTCCCGCTGAAACGCCTTCGAATCCTGCGTTTAGTGCCGGTGCGGACAGCGACGCCGATGCGACTCCGATTGCCCCTCCCCCGGCCACCGAAGCGAAGCCGGTCTCGCCAACCGTCGCCCTCCCCAAACGTCTGGAACCCAAGGCGCCCGACCGCGAGTCAAGCCTGGACGCCCCATCAAAGCGCTCATACCAGCTTGATGCGCCACAGACCCCGCGTGCCTATGTGGCAGAGGCCGTCCCAATCCCGACCCCAGTCGTGAGGAACGACGGAACCGCCGCCCAACGTCCGGAAACGATACCTGCCCCGGTAATTACCACGGCGCCTCCCGCAACCGCGACCCCACTGACGAGCGGCACCTTGCCGACTCCCGTAAAGAACCCGCCTCCAGCAACCGCGTCCGGTGCCAACGATTCCACGGCAAAGATTCCTTCCCCGGGCACGCCCGCGCACAAGTCGGCCATCGCCGGCTCGATCTACGAGTCCGGAGGTTCAACTGATCTTTATGGTGGCAAGCCAACAGGCGCCGCCGGGGTTTCGTCACGGTCGCCAGTCTTACCGCCACCGTCAAGATCCAGTATTTTCAGTAGTGGAAGCAATTCGTATGTCGCGCGCTCATCCAACGGTGTCAACTCCTCTGCATCTCCCGCAATCCAGATGGACGCTCCGCCAACCGTAGTCGAGGTAACCGCGCCAAGAAGCCTGACCGCGTCGTATGTGAATTTGCCGGGTGAGCGAGTACTTCGATCGGCCTCTTTCACGATCCATGTGCAGCGTTCGGTTCGGGTTCCGGGTGAACGAGTCCCCGGCGAAAGGTGGGTGTGGCGCGGTCACAAGAAAGTGAGCGTCGGCGAACTCACCTCACGCGTGGATCCGCAGATCCCACAAACACCGGCTCCGTACGGCTCGATCACCGTACAAGCCACTATCGATAAGGGCGGCTACGTCACGAACCTTCAACCTCTCTATGGGTCGTTCGCTTTTCTCCCCAACGTATCCAGGGCCATCCGCGAATGGCGCTACGAGCCGACCTACGTCGACAACAAAGCCGTTGAAACCCAGGCCAAAATCGAAATCGAGTTCCATCCGCCCTCCGCCCGGGGCTCTAAGCCCTAGATCTCGGGGGACTTAAGCCGGCGAGCCACATCGTACGCTAGACTCTATGTTCGAATCGACGCCGGTCCTTGCCGCGCAACGCATCCGCATCTCCCACATCCAATTGATATTGATTCGGGAACCAGCCGTATACTTCTTATATGGATGATCAATCCAAACTCGCTCCTTTTCCGCTGGTCGGCGACGCCGACCCCGTCCCGGCGGGCCTGTTCGCCTCCTACCCCGAACAGGCCAGCATGCTCAGCCTGCTCTACGAGGTTAGCCGCGAAATCACTTCAATCCTTGATCGCGAAGAGCTTCTGCGGAAAGTCGCGCAGCGTGTCAAGAAACTAGTCAACTACCATGTTTTCAGCGTGATGCTGTGGAACGAAAGCACGCAGCTTCTGGAGAGCGTTTTCGGCATGCGCTACGGCGATGCCATACCTTCACGATTCACTCTGCCGCTTCATCAGGGCATCACCGGAACTTCCGCAGGCGAGCGCCGCACCATCCGCGTTGCCGACACGCTCGACGATCCTCGTTACATCCAATGTGAAACCGGCTTGGTCGTGCGTTCCGAACTCGTGGTGCCACTGCTTTTGCAGGACCGCCTGATTGGCGTCCTCGATCTGGAAAGTACCGATCCGAACGCCTTCACCGCCGAGCACGAGCGTATGCTCGCCACACTCGGATCTTACATCGCCATCGCTCTTGAGAACGCGCGCTTATACCAAGAAGCACGCCAGACCGAGCGCCGCCTGCAAACCGACCTCGCCACCGCCCGCGAGATTCAGCGCGGCCTTTTACCCACGGGCGCGCGCGAAATCCCCGGCTTGGAACTTGCTGCGGGCTATGAGCCGGCTCGGGAACTTGGCGGCGACTTCTACGACTTTCTTCCCTATGGGCAAGGGCGGCTCGCTATGGTCCTGGGCGACGTTTCCGGCAAGGGCACGGCTGCTGCGCTTTTCGCCTCACTTGCCATTGGCATCGTACGCGAGCACATCGTCGAGCATCCTTGTCCTCCCGCCGAAATGCTGGCGATGCTCAACACCCGCTTACACTCTGCACATTTCGACAGCCGGTTCATCGCCACGCTTTTCTCGGTGTACGACGCCAGCACGCGCCGCCTCACCGTCTCCAATGCGGGTGGGCCTTATCCTCTTCTGGTTCGCGATGGCGCCGTGCAATCGGTGCGCATCGCCGGCATTCCGTTGGGCTTGTTTCCGGACACGCAATACGACGAAGTCACCCTTGATCTCGTCCCCGGCGACACGGTCTTGTTCGCCTCCGACGGCATTCTCGAAGCCTTCAACGCCGATCTGGTAGAATTCGGCGCCGACCGGCTGGACGCCGTGCTTTCGGCCGTTTCACCCGATCAATCCGCGGAAGCCATCGCGGCCCTCATTCTCGGCGCGACCGACGACTACAGCGGCGCCGGTGTCCTCCCATCCGATGACCGCACCCTCCTGGTCCTGCGTGTGACCGACCACGACTCCTCCGATTTCTCCAAATTGCCGATTATCTACTGACCCGCGCTCCCTAAACGAAATGTCAACGCCGCAAGCGCGGAACGAATTCCCCCGTAGGGGCGCAGGATTCCTGCGCCCCAAGCGCCTAGGCGTCAAATACCAGGTCGATGCGATTGGAAGCTCTGAACTAGCGAGAGCCCGAAGAAGCGGGAGCGGCCGCCGTAGATGCGGATGTAGCGGGAGCCGCACCACTAACCTGGGCGATTTCGCGGCCTTCCAACAATGGCAACCACTGTTGCCGCACCAACACAAACTCGGGCCAATACTTCTTGGCGACGGGATCAGATGGCGGTAAACCCAGCTTCTCGAAATTCTTGTACTGCCCGCGCTGCAAAATGCGGAAATCGAGATGCGGTCCGGTAGAGAGTCCGGTGCTGCCGACCAGCCCTATCGTTTTGCCGATTTCAACGCGCTCGCCCTGGCGCACGAACATGCGCGACAAATGCAGGTACATCGTCTCGTAGCCATCGGAGTGTGCGATCTGAATCATGTTGCCTTCGCCACCCTTGCGCCCGGCGAACTCCACGCGACCGCTGCCGATGGTCTGCACCGGAGTGCCCACCGGCGCGCCGAAGTCCGTGCCCATGTGCGGCCGGAAGAGCTTTAGAATCGGGTGGTAGCGCGACTTGCTGAAGTGCGAGGTGATCGTCGCGGAAAACTTCAGCGGTGAATGCAGGAAGGTTTTCTGCAGCGCTTTCCCGTCGGCCGAATAGTAGCCGGGATGTCCAGCTTCGTCGTGAAACAGCAGCGCCTGATATTTCTTGCCGCCATTGTCGTATTCGGCGGCGAGAATTTTTCCATACCCGGCCGTCTGGCCGTTCGCGTATTTCTTCTTCTCGATCACTACGCGGAAAGTGTCGCCCTTGCGCGGATCGTTGTAGAAATCCAGGTCGTAGCCGAAGATCTGCGCGAGGCGCATCGCCAGCTCCGGTGATTCTCCGGCCTGTTCCACAGCTCTAAACAACGAGTCGTTGATTTGCCCGCCCACCGTAGCCACTTCTGTCTTCGACGGGATCGCTTTCACTTCCGCGACATAAGCGTTGTCGTCGCCCGGCACGATTTTTAGCATGCGGTCGGAATCGATACGGTACTCGATCTCTCGAACCTGGCCCTCGGCGGAACGATTCACGGTAATTGAATTACCTGCGCGCACTTGTCGCAGGTTAAAGACATGCACCGCCGCGGCCGTGGCGCTTGCCGCATCATCCGCACTCAATCCAGCGTGCTGCAACGCCGCCGCAAAGTTCTCACTACGCCCCACTTTTGATTCCGTGGGGGGCGGGTCTTGCGGTTGCTGCACTTGTTGCTCACGCGTGGCTTCCGCGCGGAGCAACTCCTCTTCGCGCCGTACCGCAGCGTCGACGGAACGCTTGTGAACAATCTCAGCAGCAATTGCCGCGCTGGTCACCAGCACCAACGAGAGAATGATGATTAAACGTCGATTCACGTCTCCCCCAAAACACATAAACCCACAGCCGTAAGACTTAGACGTAGAAACGCGAAGAACGTTCACGCCAGCGGCCTAGATTCTACAACACTTCTTTTTGGTCAAAGTATGCGAGAGCGAACCAAATCTCGCACGAGACAAACGCTGAGACGCTGAGGAGGTCGCGAGTCGTTGCGAGGCCGGCCGCCTGCCGAGAAGTCAAGAATAGCGAGGGGACAAGAAGAAGAACTAACACAGAGGCACAAAGGTTGAATCACAGAGTCGCGGAGAAAAAAAAAGCGGGAGGCAGTCGCCGGCTTCGGCGTTACCGCGCTCCTGCTTTTCGTGCTTGAGACTGCCTTTAGTTGCCGGAGTTGACGACGGTGACCGGCTTGACCGTGTCGTTCGGGGCCGTCGAGGTGGCGAAATAATTCTGTTCGCGGAGGCGGCGGTAGATGTGGCCGGCGACTTGCGCGGCCGTCGGACCAATCACCTGGCGGGAACTACCGCGGAGAAGAACGGCTAGCGCGATTTTCGGATGCGCTTCGTCGGCGTAGGTCACGAACCAGCCCACTTTCGATGTCGGGTCGTTGCAGGTACCGGTCTTGCCGAGCGGCGTTTCGTCTCCACCGGTGTCAAAGCTGCGCTTCGCGGTACCGTATAGTACCGCGGCGAGCATGCCTTCACGAATCTCCGGAAGCACCGAGGCGATATTCAAATCGCGCTTCACGCGCGGAGCAAATCCCTGAATCTCGTCGGGAGAGCGCGGATACTGCAGATAGTAGAGCGTACCGCCATTGGCGAACGCTGCCGCCAGCGACACCAACTGCAGCGGCGTGATCTGAATGCCTTCACCGAAACTCGACATACGCGCCACCCCACCATGCACCGGAGGCGCCATCGGGAACGAACCCGGATGCTCTTCCGGCAAGTTGTAGCCGGCGAGTTCGCCCAAACCCAGCAGGCGCGCGTATTTCGATACCGTTTCAAAACCCATGCGTACGCCTAGCTGCTCGAAAAATTCGTTATTGGAGTGGGCCAGCGCTTCGGTCAGGTTCATGTACTTGCGGCCGTGCACGCGCAGCATGGTGTCGCGCGTGATCACATTCTCTTCCAGAGCCGCGAGCGCGACGGTGGGCTTGATTGTCGAGCAGGGAATGTAGCCGTCGCCGAAAGCGATTTTCTGATTCACGATCGTGAGGATGCGGCCGGTGTTCGGATCAACGGCAACGACCGCGCCGTTGAAGCGCCCCAGCCCTTCCACAGCTGCTTCGCGGACGATGGGATCATCAAACGTCCCAATGTCGGCAAGCGTGGAATTCGCGAACGTCGGAACGCCGCGGAAACGCACCGTCTTGTGTACAGGAGCCTTGCCCGCTGCCGGAGCGGCCGGCATCGGCGTTGCCACGGTTGCGGCAAGTATTGCGGCCAGGGTTACTCTTCCAAATTGCTTCAACGTCGGCACCTCAGAACGGATTACCCGATCGCCGATCATCCAAGGAGGCGTTGTTTTTACCCTAAGAGAAACCCTAGGTCAACCTCTTAAATGTCAGTTCCCTCTTAACAGCTTCCCCCGAGGATCAGGCTCTTACGCCGCTATACATTGCATCCAGGGGGCCAGGTATTAAATCGCTGATTCCACGCGAGTTAAAAGAAACCCGGCATTTACGGCTGTACCTAAGCGAAACAACAAAGCTCTTAGGTGAACCAAATTGTAGGAGTAACCGCACCCCCAGGCAATAGCCTAGCAGGTCTGGTACGAAAATATGTGCTTTGTTATGAACATCTGGTCCGAGGGACAGCGCTTTCTCGTTAACTGGACCGCCTGCCGTGCCTGATTTGCGGGCACAATAACATCGCGTTCCAAGTGGAGCTACGGCGAAACCTTACTGTACCACAGTGGTACTGTTCAGTGACAGTTGTGATGAAGGGGGCGCGCCAGCGTCTATCGTCCGAACGTGGGTCTATCAAGAATTATGAAGACGATACCGTTTTTCGCGGCCGTCCTGGTCGCCGCCATTGCCGCCGCTGGTATCGCGGACATCCTGCCGCTTCGCGGGTCCGTCCCTGCGGCGGACCGCGAGTCGAGCGCAGCTAGCGTGCGGCGACTGGATGCCACCACCATCACACCGGCGGAGATCGATACGACAGTTACGCGGGTGATGACGGCCGGGAAAGTCACCGGCCTGGGTCTTGCCATTTTGGTGGATAGCCAGATCGCGTATCTAAAGGCGTACGGGATTCGCGACAAAGAGAAAAATCTGCCGCTCACGACCGACTCGGTGATGAGCGCCGCGTCATTCACCAAGGTGGCGTTCGCGGATTTGGTGATGCAGCTCCTAGAAGAAGGCTCGCTGAGCCTCGATAAGCCTGTGTACGAATATCTGCCGAAGCCGTTGCCGGAATTCGAGCAGTACAAAGATCTCGCGGGCGACCCGCGCTACAAAAAAATCACCGCGCGGATGCTGCTGAGTCATACTAGCGGGCTGCCGAATTGGCGATGGTTTACCGACGAAAAGAAACTACAAATCTACTTCGAGCCTGGAACGCGGTTCGCGTATTCCGGAGAAGGAATTGCTCTTCTCCAATTGGTGGTGGAAAACGTCACGAAAAGAGGCCTCAAGGAGTTGATGGACGAGCGCGTGTTCGGCCCGTTGAAGATGAGCCGAAGCAGCATGGTTTGGGAATCGCGCTTCGAGGACGATTACGCGAACGGCTACGACGAGGACGGGAAATCGCTGGGTTCGCAGCGCCGGAAGAAAGCGGGTGCTGCTGGATCGATGGCGACAACGGTGAGTGACTTCGCGAAATTTATGCAAGCGGTGATGAATGGAACTGGGCTGCGACATGCGACTCGAGAACTGATGCTGAACCCTCAGGTTCGGATCTCTTCGCTGCACGGGTTCCCTACCCTATCGACCGAGACTACCAGTCAGAACGATGGCATCCGATTGAGCTACGGGTTGGGCTGGGGTTTGTATTGGACGCCGTACGGGAAGGCTTTCTTCAAAGAGGGTCACGACGACGGCTGGCGGAATTACACCGTGTGTTTTGACGAGAAGAACATGGGAATCGTGATCATGACCAACAGCTCGAATGGCGAAGGCATTTACAAGGAATTGCTGGAGACCTTGCAAAGAAACACCTTCACGCCGATCGAGTGGGAGCAGTTCGAGCCTTATAACTCAGCCGCGAAATAGGTCTGCCAGATCCAACGCACCGGTTCCCAGCCGCTGTTGGCTACCCACGTAAGTATCAGATTTCATCAGGCCATTCTCGACTGTCTCGGCTGGACCACGATTTCAGATGATTATTGGTATGTCGCCCCCGGCGGCCGCCGAGTACGTACCGACTGTCAATACTGACAGTTGCTGCGGCGGCAGACTTCCACTACTTTGCGCCGGGAATTCCCGTTTCTGGTCGGCGCCTTGGGCCGGTAAACGGTCAATGGAGAACCAGATTGCACCGTGGCGGATGCGAACTGGTGCCTTGAGCAAGAACGGGATCATCGATGTGACGGTCGTCACATACCCGTAATGTTCCTCTGTGAGAAATAGTTATAGTAGTGTGGAGCTTAGTAGAGTACGGTAGCGTACACTCGCATTCCGATTCGCGCGAAGCACAAATCGGAGAAGGGGGCTGGATGCCTCGGTCGGCCGCCCACAGATTATTCCCCATTGTGACCTCGATTCTGGCGGGGCTGTTGCTGCTGCCCGCCGGTATCGTCCTCGGCAGGGCTCATCAACCCGCAGCCAAGCCTGACTCCCCGAAGACAGGTAAGCAACAAGCCAACCAAGGCGTGAAATACGAGCGCCCTACCGACCCCTCCCTCTACGTGGGTTCGGAGACCTGCAAAACGTGCCACGAAGACATGCCGACCAAGGATTTTTTCAAGAACTACGAGTCGTCTCCTCATTACGCCACCACCTTGGACACCAAAAAGGGGCCGGAGTGGCATGGATGCGAAGCCTGCCATGGACCGGGCAAAGCGCACGTTGACGGCGGCGGAGACAAAACAAAGATCTTTACGTTCAAGAATGCCTCGGCGCAGGAGATCAGCGCGAGATGCCTCGATTGCCACCAGTATGGCGAGGAGCACGCCAATTTCGGCCGGTCAGCCCACCTGCAAAACAATGTGGGCTGCACCGATTGTCACGATCCGCATCACGCCAAAGAAGCCCAGTTTCTAATGAAGGAGAAGCAGCCGCTGCTCTGCTACACCTGTCACTTGGAGACCAAGCAGCAATTCAACCGCACGTTTCATCATCGCGTGAACGAAGGGCTGGTGCAGTGCAGCGACTGCCATAACCCCCACGGCGGTTTCCTGAGCCGCCAGTTACGCGCCACTGCGTCGCAGGATGCGGTTTGCTTCAAGTGCCACACCGAAAAGGCCGGGCCGTTCGTGTATGAGCACCCGCCGGTGAAAATTGAAGGCTGCGCATCCTGCCACATCCCCCACGGCACGTCCAATCCGCGGCTCCTGAAGCGCAGTCAGATTAACCTGATGTGCCTGGAGTGCCATTCCTTCAACGTCGATGCGGGCGCTCCGTCCACGCCCACGTTCCACAACCAGGCGCAGAAATATCAATCCTGCACGCTGTGCCACGTGGCCATCCACGGCTCGAACTTTAGTCCGGTTTTCTTCAAGTAGGAGGAAGCGTCGATGCGAGAAGTGAAGAACGCACGAAAAACGATCTTGCTTCCTTCGGTCACTGCAGCTTGTTTCCTGGCGATCACGTTCTTGTTCGGACCGCTCGCTCGGGCCCAGGATGACGAGCAAAAAGGCATCGATCAGGGCAACTACAACATTAAGCAGTCGATCGAATTCGGCGGCCGACTCACCAGCATTGGCGGTGACGTGCCAACTTACGACACGTTCGTAAATCTCCAGGAAGGCGCGCGGTTGCTGGGATTCACAACCGAGATGAACTCGCTGAATCACCATGGTGCGCCGTTTGACCGCTTGTACTTCGACAATTTCGGCTATGGCGGCGACCCCAACAACGTTTCGCGTCTGCGCATCAGCAAGAACCAGTGGTACGACTTCGATGTGCTGTTCCGGCGCGACGAGAACACCTGGAACTATTCGTTGCTGGCCAATCCTCTGAATCCCACGGCGCCGTTTACGAACGGACCCACGGGATACGGCCCGCCCCTGTGCACCAGTTGCGTGCTTGGCAATTCGCCGCACCTGTACGATACCCGGCGCAAAATGGGCGATTACAACCTGCTGTTGCTGCCACAATCCAGGATTCGCTTTCGCCTGGGATATTCGCGGAACGTCAACGAAGGACCGTCCTTCACCACGATTCATCAAGGCACGGAGCAGCTGCTCTTCCAGGACAATAAGGACACCGTCAACGCCTACCGCATCGGCGTCGATTTCAAGTTTCTGCCACGAACCAACATCAGCTTCGACGAGATCCTGAGCTACTACAAAGGAGATACCGGGCAGCTCGACAACAACCAGAACTTTTCCGCTCGCGAACGGCACGCCCGTAGACCTGGGCGTATCTTTCAACGCCACGGCGAACCAACCCTGCAGCGGCACATTTCTTGCCGGCGGAGTGGTGAATCCCACCTGCAGCGCGTACATCGATTACCTGCGGCATGGACGTACCCGAACGAACTCCCCGACCGAACAGCTGAGCCTGCAGTCCAATTACTTCAAGAGCTGGGACTTGTCGGCGAAGGTCAGCTACACCGCCGGAGATATGAACGTAAACGACTGGAACGAGTCTCTAACTGGCCGCGAAGCGCGCACCAACCTCTACAACCAGACCAACAGCGGGCCGGTCTTCGGACGCCATGTGGCGGCCAACGCGGACTTCGGCGCGACCTGGCACATTACCGAAAAGCTGAGCTTCGTGGACTCGTTCCACTTTGCCAATTGGCACAACCCCGCGGAATTTGACAATTCGAGCTGCTCGTTTTTCAGTCCAAATCTGCTGACGGCTCCAAACACCTTCACGCCCACTGGCACGCTCCCACTGTCCATCCCTTGCGTCCCGCCGGCTAACGCACTCCCGGGGACTCCGGTGCACAGCACATCCTCCGCTCCGGACATCTCCTTTGCGGTTTCCAGCCTCTTCCTCAAACAGGACGAGAAGACCAACCTGTCCGAACTGGAATACCAATTTTCATCCAAGCTGGGCGTGCGCGCCGGTTTCCGCTACCGCCATCGCTCCATCGACGACAACGATTTCGAGACCATCGATGAGATTTTCTTTCCAAACAACGCGAACCGGGGCGATTGTGCCCTCGCAGGCGGGGCGCTCCCCCCGGGCTGCACCGCGATCGGGGGAGGCGCCTTCGCCTTTGCGACTCCCAGTCCGATGGCCAGCCCGGACCAAACGCTGATCAACGAATACTCGGGGCTGTTCGGCATTTGGGCTCGGCCGGTGAACCACCTGAAAGTCAGCTTCGACACCGAGCTGATGAGCGCGGACAACTCCTTCACGCGCATTAGTCCGCGCCAGACGCAGGAATACCGTCTGCGGACAACCTACAAGCCCGCGGATTGGGTGAACTTGAGCGGCTCGATCACCATCTGGGAGGGACGGAACAACGTGTTCGAGGTGGACAACCTCCAGCACAATCGGGTTTACGCGTTTTCTGCGGGCTTCCAGCCAAACGAAAAAATTGGACTTGAGCTAGGCTATGACTACAACGACGTCTACTCGCAAATTCTCATTTGCTACACCAGCAGTGCGGTGCCCACAGGCCCCGAAACCGTCGGTTGCACCGGGCTACCTGGCCTGGTCCAGCAACTTTCGGTCTACACGAACAAATCGAATTTCGGCTACTTTGACGCCTCCTGGACGCCCTTTCGCCGCCTGACCGCGCGAGTGGGCGCGAACCTGACGGGAACATCTGGCTCAGTGCTGATCATTTCGCCGAATGCCCCCTCGGGCCCGCTGGATTCGGCCTACTACCAACCCTTCGGCGGAATCGACTATCGCGTCATGAAGGGTTTGACCGGCAGGGTCTATTGGGGCTATTACGGCTACCACGAAGACGAAAGCAACGTCGTCCAGGATGTTTTCGCGCCGCGAAATTTCCGCGCCAACCTGGTTACGCTGTCCTTGCGCTACGCCTTCTAGTCGGAGACCAGAAGGCGACTAGCCTGACCGCGCGGTTGGGAGGGAGCTGAATCGATGCCTTATGCCACAATCTTGATCGTCGGTCTCGTGCTATTCAGCGCGGCATTGATCGCGGTACTCGTGGCGCGTCCGGGAATTGCCTCGACGCGCGGCGGAAAAATCCTCGCCTTTATGATCCTATTTTTCCTGCCGATCCTATGCGGAGCGATCGGCGTTTCCAGCGAGATGGAACGCTCGACGACCACCGCGTTCTGTTTGTCATGTCACACCATGGAAGCGTACGGGAAGAGTCTCCATATCGACGACCCGGGACACCTGCCCGCAGCTCATTTCCAGAATCATCGCGTTCCGCCGGACAAAGCGTGTTACACGTGCCACGAGGACTACGCCATGTTCGGTACGATGAAAGTGAAGCTTCAAGGCCTGCACCACGTCTGGGTCTATTATTTCGGCAAGCCACCCGCGCCAGGAGAGATCAAGTTGTACCAACCCTTTAACAATAGGGAATGCCTCCACTGCCACTTAGGCGCGCGCTCATTTGAGGAAGGCGCCATGCATACGGCCGACCCGGAAACGCTGCCGGCCATCAAAGCCAACAATCTCTCGTGCATGTCCTGTCACGACACGGTGCACGACATCGCTCATCTGAAGGACGCCAAATTCTGGAAGGAAAAACAATGATCTCGCGCGCCGACTCCATTGAAAAGCGACTTCAAATCGCGGGTACCCTCGTGATCATCGGGCTTGTGATCGAAGCATTATGCTTAATTTGGGCGCAGCCAATCTCATTTGTCATTTTTGTTGCCGTCGGCGGCCTCTTCCTGTTCGCTGGCGTGGTTCTGTTTCTGTTTTCGCTCGTATCGATACCACACGCTCAAGATTGAGCGCGCTTCGTTCCAGACGAAGCGCTAGTGGAGATCTTTTTCGTTTTTTGGCAGTGTTCAGCGCTGTGATTTCTTCCCTGCGGCGACATCCGCGGCGAATTGCGCGGAGTGGCCGCGCGGGATGCTCAGCGAGTCCCATTTCCCGGTTTTCTCGGTAGTGAAGTGTTTGGCGGCAAACAGGATTTGCCCGATGTGATGCGGATAGTGCGCGAGCTGCCGGTTGATCGCCTGCATCACCGAGTGCGGCTCGCTGCGAATCGTAACCGTGCGTCCCAGGTCCGCGTCCGTCAGTGGCTCCAGCGCGTCGAAGACGTACTTCCATCCTGCTCCCCACATGGCCATCAACTCCGCCCGCGATGTCGGTGCATCCTCGAATTCCGTGTCGCGGTTGCGATCGGGTTTTTCACCATCGGTGGTCAGAAAATTTCTCCAGCGCGATCGCATATTCCCGACCATGTGTTTCACGATGATCGCAATGGAGTTCGATTCCGGATCGAGCTTCGCGAACAAGCCCTCGTCCGGGCACTGCTCCATCGCGCGCTCGGCCAGTTTTTTGTAGTAGCGGAAAAGACTAATGGAATCCTGCAAGTAGGACGTCGTTAATTGGTGAGGCATGCTGCAAATTTTGCTCCTGCCGGCCCTCGTCTCGCAAGATGCCTGGTCGAACAACCGCTTACCGTCAGGCCTCGCGCCCGTCGATGTACGGGGGATTGCGGCAAGAAAAATACTTGACATTTCGCCTTTTCTTCGCCTATGATTCCCGCCGCGTTAGTCCATACTTTCGCACTCGAAGGAGAGAAACCATGACCATCGGCCAATCGATGCTGTCTGAGTTCGATCAAGAAATGCAGAGCACGCGCAAAGTCCTCGAGCGCGTACCCGATGAAAAGTGGAATTGGAAGCCGCACGACAAGTCTGGCACCGTCGGCTGGCTCTCAAGCCACGTTGCCACCCTTCCCGGATGGGCCACGATGACGATTAAGACCGAGGAATTGGACTACGCGCCGGTCGATGGGCCCGCGTATACACCCCCGAAGATCGAGAATCAAAAGGATCTTCTGGCGGTCTTTGACAAGGAGTCCGCGGAAGCCCGGGCTGCGCTTGCGTCCGTAAGTGACGAGGATTTGATGAAGGGTTGGACGCTCAAGGCCGGTGGCAAGGAGATTTTCACCATGCCGCGCGTTGCCTGCATTCGCGGCATCGTGCTGAATCACCTGATCCATCATCGCGCCCAGCTCACCGTCTACTACCGGCTGCTCGGCGTGCCAGTGCCCGGCCTCTACGGCCCCAGCGCCGACGAACAACAGACCGCCGCCTCAGCCTGAAGCGCAATAGTCATTGCAATGTAGGCGCCGGGCTTTAGCCCGGCGTTCCACAGATTCCATCCGAAATCCTGGAGTCCGGGACCACAAAATCACAATGCGAGTCCGGGAGTGGTTCTGAATCACGATGTGTTTGTTTGTGCCTGCCTTGTGCCTCTCTCGTGCCGGCGTCTCCGTTCTCCTCAGCGCCCTCTGACGTCTCTGCGTTATCTCCTGGCTTTCCGTATAATGGAGTTCCGGAGGCCTTTCAATGGAAACACCGGTCATACTCTCCGCCGTTCGCACGCCCGTCGGCAAATTTCAAGGCGGGCTTTCAGGCTTTTCCGCCCCTGAGCTAGGCGCCAAAGTAGTAGCCGAAGCCGCCCGCCGCGCTGGTCTTGACCCCAAGCAAATCGACGAAGCTATCCTCGGCAACGTAATCCAAGCCGGGCTAGGACAAAATCCCGCGCGCCAGGCAGCTCTTAAAGGCGGCTGCGACCCGCGCGTCGCGGCCCTGACGATCAACAAAGTTTGCGGCTCCGGCCTCAAAGCCGTGGCCTTAGCCGCGCAAGCCGTGCAACTCGGCGAATCCGAAATCGTAGTCGCCGGCGGCATGGAATCCATGACCAACGCCCCATACCTGCTGCCCCAAGCCCGCAGCGGCTACCGCCTGGGCGATGGAAAACTGATCGACTCCATGATTCACGACGGTCTCTGGGATTCCTACGAAAACTTCCACATGGGAATGACCGGCGAACTCGTCGCCGAAAAATACGGCATCACCCGCGAAGAGCAGGACCGCTTCGCCGTCGAAAGCCACCAGAAAGCCATTCGCGCCCGCAAGTCCTGTTTCTTCGAAGCGCAAATCCTCCCCATCGAAGTTCCCCAGAAAAAGGGCGACCCCATCGTCATCAAGTACGACGAATCTCCCCGCGAAGACACTTCGATGGAAGCGCTAGCCAAACTGAAGCCCGCCTTCAAAAAGGACGGCACGGTCACCGCGGGCAACGCCCCCGGCACCAACGACGGCGCAGCCGCCCTCATCGTCACCAGCGAGCGCAACGCGCAACGCCTCGGTAAGCAGCCCAACGCTCGCATTGTCGCCCAAGCCGTCAGCGGCGTCGAACCCAAATGGGTCATGATGGCCCCGGTCGAAGCCGTAGAAAAACTCCTCGCCAAGACCGGCTGGGATCGCGACAAAGACGTGGACCTGGTCGAGCTCAACGAAGCGTTCGCGGTCGCCGCCATCGCCGTAACCCGCCAGCTCAAACTCAATCCCGAAAAGGTCAACGTGAACGGCGGCGCCGTCGCCATCGGCCACCCCATCGGCGCCAGCGGCGCCCGCATCCTAGTCACCCTGCTGTACGAATTGCAACGCCGCAACCTGAAGCGCGGCATCGCCGCTCTCTGCCTCGGCGGCGGCAACGCCGTAGCCCTCGCCGTCGAGCGCGCGTGATAGGAATCATTGATGTGAGATTTGATATGAAATATTGCCCACTATGCGATGCGGAGTATGCCGCGAGTCACGAGCAGTGCAGCGTTTGCGGTGCGGATCTCGTTCCGGAAGAGCTGCGCGGGCATCCGCTCGATGAGCAGCAACGCAAAGAAAAAATCGTGGTCATTTGGCGCGGCGGCGACCCGCTCGCCGTCAGCGAAGTCATCAGCGCGTTGCGCGACGCGGGCATTCGCCACCACGTCCAGCCCACGAACGAGCACATGGTCTTCGAGCTGGGCATGCCACGCCCCAAATATGCCGTGCGCGTTTTTTCTTCCGACGCCGCCAAAGCGAAGGAGCTCCTCTCCGACATTCGCGAAAGCGCGCCCTTCGCGCTAGATCAGCCGGACGATCTGGATCCTGAATCGGCCGAAGCATCCGGCATCCACGCCAGAACACGAGTGGAATCCCGCCGCAGCCAACACTGAAATTTGGACCGGCGAAGACGGCGCCCTCGCCGAACTCCTCGAAGCCTGCCTGCGCGAAAACCGCATCGGAGTCCGCCGCGAAGGCGCCGAGCCCACCCGCCTGCGTCTCCTGATCATGCCGGCCGACGAACCCGCCGCCCGCGAAATCATCCGCGAAGTCCGCGAAGCCACCCCACCCGTGTAGGTACACAGGACTCCCATCGGGTGCCGCACCCTTGGTTTTTAAGGGTGCGGGTTTTACGATTTCAGCTGACGTCTTTCGTGATTGAACACCCGGTCTTAGTTGCCTAGCGCCGGCACCCCAGGATCAACAAGCGTCGTTCCTCGCAGGTCACACGCACAATAAGGGCAGTACTTATCGCTCTCCACCACTTCCTGCTTGCACTGCGGGCACATTGGATGCAGGTTGCACTTACAATTCGGGCAAAAGTTGTACCGCGCATCCACGGTCGCAGCGCACTGCGGGCAGTTATATGGCAAAGGCTGTCGCATCAAGAAATAAATGATGAAGCCAATCGCAAAATAAGCCGGCCAAAGAACGATCACCAGAAACGTCCATAACCCCGAATTCATCCCCCGGCGTTTCGCGTCGCGGTTCACATACACGACCAAAAAAATAAAAATCGCGAAAAACAGCGACATGACGGTAACAATCCCCGCCAGCGCAAACGATTGCGCCACCGGATGCCCCTGAAGTTCCGGCGGGAACATCGCACCGTCGTGCAGCTCGGGGGTCAAGTTGACGGTTACCGCGATCCCTACAGCGATCAGCCACAACACCATCACGGTCCCAACCAGCCACCGCGGCACGAGCTTGAACTCCTGCCAGAACCGCAGCCCCCGCTCCTTCTTCCGCCGGAAACGGATGAGCCGCTTCCGTTCGCTCCATGAACTATTCACGCCTTGTGGATACTCCGCCATCTTCTTTCCTCGCTCCCATTCTGCCGCTCGCTCTGCGTCTCTAAACTTGTCACCCCCGCCGGACGATCACGCGGTGCCGCCCACGCCTTTCCTCGCGCTCCGCTCGCCGCCTTCCATCAACAAAATCGCGGCCGCCACAATCGCCGGAAGCGCCCACCAGACTCCAAATCCCATCTTCCACGCCAGGTCCGGCAACCCCGCGCGATGCCCGAACCATTCCAGCCCACGCCACACGTACGGCGCCGTCGCCGCACCCGCCACCCATGACGCTCCGCACATGGCCCATATCAGCCGCCAACGTGGCTCGCGCGCTTGCAATTCCTGCGCACGCAATCGCAGCCGAAACTGCGTCCGCGCCGCAAGTTCCCGTGGCAGTGAAATGCTGAGTGCCCTTAACGAACGCAATGCCTGCTGCGTCGCGTTCGCGCTCTCCGCGCACTGCGCGCATTCGCGGAGATGCTGGCCCAGCCACTCCTGCTCCGCCGCCGAAATTCCTTCCACGCGCTCTTTCGCGATCAATTCTTCCGCGCGTGCATGTAGTTCGTTGGTCACGCCGGGCCTCCCGCCAGCAATCCCTTCAACGCATCCAGCCCGCGATACAGCCGCGACTTTACCGTCGAAATCGGTGTGGCTTGAATCTTCGCAATCTCGTCCAATTGCATCTCTTCCTGAAACCGCAGCAGCAGCACTTCGCGATAAGCCACCGGCAATTGCTCCAGCGAAGCTTGCACGCGCTCCTGCGATTCCGCCTGCAAAAATAAATGCAGCGGCGACTCCGCTTTCTCGTCCGCGATCTCGAAACCCTTGCCTTCTTCCGGATCAGTCATCGAGTCGAGGCTCACCGCTTTCTTCTGCCGCTGCCAATCAATCACCAGGTTTCGCGCGATGGTGAACAACCAAGCCTCTAACTTGAACTTGCCGTCATACTGATGCCCGCGCTCCAGCACGCGAATCCACGTCTCCTGAAAAAAATCCTCCGCCCGCTCGTGGTTCCCGGTGATGTACAACAAGTATCGGAACAATCGATACTGATACTGCTCGATCAGCCGATCGAGCACCTCGGGATCGCGCCTCCGCAACCCCTCCACCAAGATCTTCTTGTCGTCAGCCATCAACGTGGAAAAAAGATAAGATCCCGACCAGCCAGCAGCCAGCCCCGTCGCCAACTCCGCCCGTCCCGAACTCGCCCATATATAGGTAGCGCTCATTCTAGTAGGTATACGCCCCACCCAGACAAAAAGACGCAACCCGCAGATCGGGGCCAGGTCCTGTCCCGCGGTTACACCAAAGGTCATCTTGACCCAGCAATTAAGCTTCGGTAGCCTATTCTCAGTTGGGGAGGAAATTGTAGTTTTGGACCCGATCCGTAAGTGCCCTGGAATGAACACTTGCAGAAGTCTATCAAAACAAGTGACTTTAACAGCCTTTAGAATGAACACTTCTAACTGTCAATATGCGCTGCAAATAATAGAGTTATAAGTTCAATTGACAACCATGCGATTATTCTGGCATAGTAGTTACAGGACCGCATGGAGGCTCCATGGACGCCGTAACCAGGACCGCTACGCTCTTTGTTAGGCACGACAGCAAGGACTGCCGCTGCAAGGATAAAGATAAAGAAAACGACTGGCAGAAGAGCAAGTGTGTCAAGACCATGTTGCTGTACGACGGTGCGAAGCCGGAAGGTCATCGCCAGTGGAAGCAATCCACGAGGCGACGCGTGTGGGAAGAAGCGGAGTACGCTGCGATCCTCGGGCAGGTTCAGAAGGACGGAGACACGAAGCTGGAGACATTCCTCGAACTTCTCCGATGGTCTGGTATGGCACTAGTGGATGCGACATTGTTCGACACCAAATCCGTTGTTAACGGCACCCTCGACTACAAACGCCAGAAGACCGGCAAACGCGCAATCGTGGTCCTTCCGTCTCGTGTGGTCGCGCTGCTGAACAAGCTGCCAGATGGCCAGCCATTTCGCCGTCCCGACTTCAAACTAGAATCAGACAAAAGCTTTTGGCGCATACAACTTCAGAATTTATTTGAGCGTGCCAAGGTCACCGAAGTGAAGACGGACCTCGGAATGCGTCCAGCACATCCGCACCAACTCCGTGACACCTGCGCGGTGTGGTACATCCGCAAGGGCGCGTTGATCCAGGACGTCGCCAAGATGCTGGGCGATACCGTGGCGATGGTCGAGCGCCACTACCTTCCGTACATCGAAGAACTAAAGGACGCGCACGTCGCGACGAACAAACGGATTCTGGAAGCGGCAGGCGCTGACTAAGCCGCTTTACTGACCAAACGTTCGTAAACCCGCCTGGCGGCGGATTCAGGAATCCGCATGGACTCGTATTCGCGCTTGAATCCGCCCTTCCGGCCGTTGGACTTCTCGGGACGAAGAACCCTGAAAACGCCGGGCTCGTTCTTGAACAGATCCCTGATGAACTGATCCGAAAAACCCCATTGTTCTGCCAGGTAGGAAACCTTCAAATGCTTATCGTGTAGCGCCAATTAACACAAGCCATTGGACGTGGTTCCACGTCGAATTAAATTTCAGCTTGCCCGGGGATTGCGATCCAGGACTATCTGCGGCCTTGTGGATTTCACCAGGCGGTTCCACCTGGCTACTGATGCCGCTACCTTTTGCCTCTGCACCGGGCGACTGTTAGCCTTTCGGCCTACCACGTTGCAGTTCGTTCCAACATCAACTGGACTGGAGGGAACTAGGCTTCTCCGTTGAAGACACGCCAACCATCGACTCCGCGAGGGCGCTGTTGCAGTGATGCAAAGGAAGCAGGTAGTAGGGCGCCTATTTATTCTGCCAGTGCGTTTAATCCGTCGTGAGGTTCTGGCAACTGAAACTGCTCCGGGAGTCGGCGTCCTCTTCCGCGCGGATAGGGGTTCTCCAAGTGGCACGAACGCGCGCAGCAGATGCGTTAATCAGGCATTTAACTTGTTGAGTCATCTCTCCCTGTTGCATTTCGAAATTGCGCTCGAGCAAGCACAAGGTTGCTTAAAGGCAACGACGGAAACCACCTGGCATGTGATGCTTCTACTGTTGCAATCAAGGGACCTTCTCCGCAAGGACCCTGAAAAGCGCGATTACTCGGTTTAACACGTGCTGGAGGGTAACTGGATTGCTGTGAATGGTGCGAATGCGATAGTAGTTGGTCTATCGCGAAGTGCCTTCATAGGTGCGGGACTTGGAGAATCCGTGCGACTAATTTGCGAGCGGCGCGCTCCTATTCAAGAACAGAAATGGAGTAGCGACCGTTGCCATTGATTCGCGTTCTGTTAGTTGATGATTTCGAGGATTGGCGACGCCAAGTCCATTCGCTGCTTCAGGCGCGGCCCGCTTGGCAAGTCATCGCCGAGGTGTCGGACGGATCAGAAGCCGTTCAGAAGGCCGAAGACCTGAAGCCGGACTTGATTGTGCTGGACATCGGTCTCCCCAAACTGAGTGGAATCGAAGCCGCCCGGAAGATACTGCAACTCTCCCCCAACTCCAAAATAGTCTTCCTAAGTCTGAACAAGGATCTGGAGGTCGTGAGGACTGCTTTGAGCACGGGCGCTCTTGGTTACGTTCTAAAGACAGATGCCAGACGCGAACTACTGCCTGCCATCGATGCGGTTCTTCGGGGTAAGCAATTCGTCAGTAGCAGCTTAAAAGACTACCAGTTCACCGACACCTCAGCAGAGAAAGCCCCTCACAGCCATGAGGTTCTGTTCTATTCTGATGACACGGTTCTTCTAGATAGCGTTACTCGCCTCATTGCTCCTGTCCTAAGGGCCGGTAACGCGGCGATTGTGCTCGCTACGAAGTCACACCGGGATAGTCTTCTTCAGAGATTGAAGGCAGAGGGTGTGGATACAGATGGCGCCCTTCAACAGGGTACCTACATTTCATTGGATGCCGTCGATGCGCTCTCAACAATCATGGTGAATGGTTTGCCAGACCCGGTTCGATTTTTCGGGGGCATTGGTGGCTTCATCGAAGCAGCAGCCAAAGCAGCGAAATCAGAGCAACCTCAGGTTGTTATGTTCGGTGAAGCCGTGGCTCTCTTGCAGGCGGAAGGCAAAGCGGATGCGGCTATTCGGTTTGAACAACTCGGAAATGACCTAGCCAAAACACACGGGGTAGATATCCTGTGCGCATATCCATTGAGCAGCTTTCATGACGAGGAAGACGAGCACGTTTTCCAGAGCATCTGTGCGGAACACTCAGCCGTTTATTCTCAGTGAGAAAGTAAGACTCAATCCCAGATTAGCCCGCCGCAGCGGCGGCGTCTCCCTTTGCGAGTTGGCGCAGCTCTTCTTCCGGAACAGCAAATTCCGCGGTGCCACAATCCAAGCAGACAACAACCTCAGGAAATAACCACACGACGGGCTTATCAATATCGGGGAAATGGATGCAAATCTCCGCGTTGAATTTCTTCTGGTTGACTGAACCACACGACTTGCAATGCATACGGGGCCGGATTCTCCTTTTAGGACACGCCTCTGCATGGAACGCATCTCCTTTACATGGAACGCAGCTCCTTATGGGAAGGGGTACAACCCTTGAAAGCCAAAATTTTGATCCCAACATGCACGTTATTTGATTTGAGTTTCGGGGAAGGAGTTCTCTTAGTGCCCGGTACGTCGCGTTAGGACAAGTGGTTTTCAAACACCCCAGTTGCCCAGTTACCGCGTCTTGGATACCAACTAGCGCCCACGTTTCCGCCCTTTCACGATCTGACCGAGCGCAGTGCCGATCTCACGCCATGACTTGCCGGTTGCGATGTCGCGATATTCAGGTGTGAATCCTGACGCCGTGACCTAATTCCACTTTACCTCCTGACGGGCGGGACTTGGGTATTCAGGAAACGCTCTCGGGCGGCGTGCGTTTGCTGCCAATCAATCATGCTCGTGCCCGGGACCATCACAAACATTTTCTTAGCTTGATCGGTCTGGCCATGAGACCTTCCCTGCAGAGCTTCGGCCTTCGATTGATACTCGACGTTGATCGACACAGGTGTTGGCGGGGTCTCCGTCTTTGGTTTGTTATCTTCCATCACCTGTCGCAAGGAGCGGTTCGTCTGCGAGCGCGGCATGAAACCTTCTTCGGACCTGTTGACCACGGCATGATTCAATAATCCCGCGGGTCCGTATTCACGACTTTGCTTAGGTTGAGGGTGAAAGTGAATGCGTCCAAATTTCGCGTTGTTGACGACATTTCCTAAAGCTAAATCTAGCGAATGACTCGTAACGGCGTTGCCCCTGAACCACCCTAGAAGTGTGGCAACATTCTCGTAGCCTTCCGGCGAACCATCGAGGCCGATCAACAGCTTCTGATTCTTCGCCCATACCCTGTAAATCTCTTGCTCCCGCGGGCTCAGGTTTCTGGCGAGTTCATCGGCCTTTTTGTAGGTCTCACTGACGAACTTCAACTGACCCTTAAGCTGCTCGAAGGCGGTCTCTAAGGTCTCCTGAGTAAAGTCGGCGTCCATCTTCACACCGATGAAGTCTGCAAAGAGTGCGCCATTCTTTTCACCAGCCTCACCATCGATTGCGACTCGGTTCGTCCGGCAGAATGCCTGATACGCTGCTATCTCATTCCGACTAATTTGATTCGTGGTTCTCATTTGTTTCTCCTCAGGACGGCGGTGCCGTCGTATACATTCTTGGTTAAGCTGCAACTGCTGGCGTTCTCAATCGTTCGGTGATCTGCGCTGTGCCGAATTTACGAACAAGCTGTTTGAAAAGTGCGTAATCGAGGGTGGACAGGCGACGGAAGTACCGAGAATCCATAACCTCTCCGGCTTCGTTATGCGTGGGCAACGGGTTGTATAGACCGGCCTGCGCCTGTGACACGAACTGGTGTTGGCGATCAGCTTCGGCACGTTGGAATTCTTGCCGCTCCGTCGCCGATTGAAATCGAGCCTCCTCTCGGACTTGTTGGGGTGTCGCCGAATTTATGAGAAATTTCTGACGAGCCTGAGCTTGCTCATTCGCGTACTGATTTCGCTCGATGCCGCTGGCCCCTGCGAAATTCTCGCTGCGTGCGCCTTGCTTGAATAGTTGAAAGTTGGCCTCACAACCGGAGAGATCATTTTCGCGAACGAAAGCGTCGAATGCGGCGCGTTGGTCTTCCTTCGTCGGGTGAGACTGGGGAGTCTCCCAAGCAAACTTAGTTGACGCTGGCGTCAAGGGCGTGGAGAGGGCATGCGTTGAGGAGTAGACTGACTCCAATCATGTCGAAAAAACAAGGTCATTAGGGATCCACAGAAGAAGGGCGGAGTCGAGTCGGCATCGGTTCGATGTAAGAGTAGGGCTACTTGGATGAAGTTTATCGCTTCTGTATCCGGCCGCGGGAAGGCGTGAGAACAGTTCAACTGAACCGTTAACGGAATTGACCAGCCGTTTAGCGACGAGGTTGCCGAGAAGGGCGTTTATGAAGATTCTCGAACATGAGAGAGGAAGTTATGATCAGAATAAAACTACTCTGTTCCGTATTGGTATTGATTGGAATCGCCCGCTTGATGGGGTATTCGCAGGAGAAGGAGAGTGAATATGTCGCTCCGTCGGAAGCCGCCCCGAGGGGCAAAGCGCCCAAGATGCAGGTTCAATTGTTGAATCCTGGAGAATCGACGAAACAATATGCGGTCATCTTCTACCAGGGAGACGAGGCTTTTTCCGGACTGCTGGAGTTTGCGGAGAAGTATCACGTTACGAGTGCGCATTTCACCGCTATAGGAGCACTGAATGGAGCAACGTTGGGGTGGTTTGATCCCCAGCGCAAGATGTACAAGAAGATTCCCATCCATGGTCAGCACGAAGTGATTGGGATGAGCGGCGATATTGCGCTCTATCAAGGAAAGCCCGTAGTTCATACACACATGGTGGTGGGGAGTCTCGACGGAACAACGCAGGGCGGTCATGTTCTCGAGGCGTATGTATCTCCGACGTTGGAAGTAATGGTGACGGTCGATCCAGTAACGATGCAAAAGCGGTTTGATCCGGCGACAGATCTGACGTTGATTGATCCAGCCTTGAAGTAGCAGCACATTGTGCCGCAACTGCAAAGCAAATATGAACGGATGAGGTGGAACAACCATGGCTGAAGTACATGTGGTTGCAAGATCCGTGGCGCGCACTGGAACGGAAGACCAACTCCGAGAGCTCCTGAAGCGTATGTTAGCCCCCACCCGCGCCGAATCGGGATGCAAATTATATGAACTCTATGAGTCAGACTCGAAGGGGCGCTTCTATTTCTACGAAATATGGGAGAGTCAAGCTGCGCTCAATCAACACGCAGCCAGTCCCCACTTTAAGCACTTGGAGCAAACTGTCGGGGAATTAGTCCAGGAGCCTTTCGAGGTAGATATTTTGGAGAAGATTCTGACCGGCGCCGCCGCAGCGTGAGACTCCCAGATTAGAAGCTGACGTGAGGCCATAGCAATGTTTGGAAACGTCGCGTGGGAATTGAAAATTGACATCGGAACCAGGAAGGAATACCGCAGCAAACTGGACGCTCGAGCAATTTGTCTGCGTACCGGAGGCCCTAACGACCTTAAACACGAGTACGGTCCCAACGCGGAGGCGGAATGAAACAGGAAATAAGGCATTTCGGTAAGATTTGGATTTGCCTGAGCCTCGTGGCCGCCATGGGAACCGTCTATCGCGCGCCGGCACAGGGCCGTGGCCCGAAATTCGTGGTCGATCCCAGCTGGCCAAAGCCGTTGCCTGGAAAATGGGTAATCGGACAAGTCAGCGGTGTATGCGTGGACGCACAGGATCACGTTTTCATCGTTAATCGGAATGACATGACAGACAAGGAAGCGGAGGTTGCGCAGCAGGCGCCACCTTACATCGAATTCGATCCCGACGGCAATGTGGTGAATAGCTTCGGCGACTGGAAAGTCGTTCCGAACGTCACACACGGCTGCACCATTGACTATGAGAACAATTTTTGGACTGCTGGCAACGGCGATGGAATCATCCAGAAATACAGTCACGACGGAAAACTACTCATGCAGATCGGGAACAGAGGCGTTGTCGATACTTCCGATGGCACTCTCAAGGGCCGAGCACTGAATTCGAGTCACACGCAGTTTTACATGCCGTCCGACATAGCGGTAGACCGCGCCAATGGCGACGTCTATGTGGCTGACGGTTATGGTAATAGCCGCATAGCTGTTTTCAATCGATCCGGGAAATTCCTTCGTCAGTGGGGGCATCAGGGGACAAAAGAAGAGGCCGATGCGGGTGTGGGTGGTGCGTTCATGCAGGTTGTGCATTGTGTGGTCATCGGCAACGACAGCCTGGTCTATGTCTGTGACCGACAGAGCGACCGGATCCAAGTCTTCGATAAAACGGGAAACTTCAAAAACAACATTTGGATCAAGAGAGAAAGCAGCCTTCCTGATAATTGGGGGACCACATGGTGGATCGGCTTTTCTCCCGACCGGGAACAAAAATACATGTACGTAGACGACGGCGGCGACGAGCAGGTCAAGATTCTCGACCATGCTAGCGGAGAAGTTCTCGCGAGCTTCGGGCGTCCTGGTCACCAGATTGGTGCATTTACGCATGGCCATACTTTGGCGGTCGATTCTAAAGGCAATGTTTATGTGGCCGAGACAGACTGGGGCAGGAGAGTCCAGAAATTCAAGCCGGTGAAATGATGGTACCTTGCGCGCAGGATTCTGACCGTCGCCGTCGCGGCGTGACATTCGCGAGGGTCCAAAAACAGAATCCGAGATGGTACAGAAAAGGAGAATCACTCCATGCCATTGATCAGAATCGATGCTGTTGAAGGAAGAACCCAATCCGAAGTGACGACTCTCCTCGACGCGGTCCACAGGGCCGTCGTGAAGGCGTTTCATGTCCCAGTGCGAGACCGTTATCAGGTCTACCAAGCCCATCCCAAAGGGTTCTTGGTCATTCAAGACACCGGTCTAAACATCTCTCGAACCGACAAAGCTCTGATCATCACAGTGGTAAGCAAAATGCGCGACGAAATTCTGAAGCGCAGATTCTACAAGGAATTAACGGAGCAGTTGGCAAGCTCAGTTTCGATCGCCCCAAGCGACGTTGTGGTCGCAATTATCGAGAATTCGGCGGCGGACTGGAGCTTTGGAAACGGCGAACCGCAGTTTTTAACCGGAGAGCTTGGATAAGGATTTAGCCAAACAGAAATTAGGAAAAACGAAAGGGTGAATATTTGCCCTGGACGATTGATCGGTTTGGCTGAAAAAAAAGAGAATCCGATGCACAACGTAAAGGAGGATTGCTCCGGTTGCGGTCACGACGGACCGCAAATCTGGCAGGGATCAAACGGGTTGGAGCTGGAGAATACGCCTCAGACGACGACATCCCCACTTTCGTGGCCGGAATGACAGCCTCGCGGCCACCGTGTTGGCGCGGGCCCCCGCTCCATCCAGCTCGCCCTCAAGCTTCAATTCTAAACAACGCACCTGCGAACATTGTTATCCGATCACGCTCGGACATCGGGCCTATCTCCTCCAGATACCGGGTTTGGGGCCGGATTGGTAGAGGCTTGTAGGAAGTGATCCTCGCGCTTAGCAGCGACTCTGGACGGATTACGGGCAAGTCGGAAGTAATCCCAGCAGACCCGATTCGCGCCCTTACTTCCCGCTTGCCGACAATACGGTCGGAAAGCGGAAGTCGCGAACAGAGAGAAAGGCCAACTCAGTGGGCTTTGGCGATTAGGAGAGTCAGGTCGTCGGCCTGGTTGCCGCCACTGAATTCCTGGACTGCGGCGAGGATGAGGGAAAGAAGCGCTTGGACCGGCACCCGAGGGTGGGAGCGAAGAATTTCCAACAGGCGCGACTCGCCGAACTCCTCTCCTGTGAGGTCAGGTGCCTCGGTGATGCCGTCGGTGTAGATCAAAAGCACGTCTCCTGGCCGCAGAGAAACTTCCTCCACGGCGCATTTCCAATCCTTGAA
Source organism: uncultured Acidobacteriota bacterium (assembly GCA_963832615.1). GTDB lineage: Bacteria > Acidobacteriota > Terriglobia > Acidiferrales > UBA7541 > Acidiferrum. The sequence continues at coordinate 63,614 of CAWHVA010000019.1, read as the reverse complement.
CCGGCCCAGAACAGTCGCCGTAGCCTCGAGCCTTTGGAGTTCGCCGTTTGCGCGCAGCAGGAGCGGGGGATTGTGGCCGCAATTGGCATAGCGCAAGCAACGGCTGGCGTCGTCGTAATCAGCAAAGAATAGCGTGGCGAAACGATCTTCCGGCGTGTTCTCGTAAAAAAGACGGTTTACCGACTGGAGCAGTCGGTGAGAATCCTCGAGAGCAACCGCGTACTGGCTGCGCAAATTCGCCTGGAGATTGGCCATGAGCAAGGCGGCCGCGATGCCCTTGCCGGAAATGTCCGCGATCACAATGCCGAGCCGTCCAGCGCCCAAATCGAGAAAGTCATAATAGTCGCCCCCGACGACTCGCGCTTGGATGCAGGTGCCCGCGTATTCGAGCGTTTCGAGCGGCGGCATGACTTGAGGAAACAGGCGGGACTGTACCTCTCGTGCAATTTCCATGTCGCGGGCCACACGGTGGTCGATCTCCAAGCGCTCCGCCATCTTTTCGGCGAGGCGAATATTTTCGAGAGCGATGCCGGCCTGGCTGGCGACGGAATCGAGCAAACGCTTGTCCTCACTCGAATAAGGCTCTTCCGAGAGGCGCTGACCTAGAACAAGCAGGCCAGAAAGCCGGCCATCATGATCGAGAATAGGCACGAGACATTCCGGGGCGAGCGAGGCGAGCACGGGAAGCTCTTCGGCATCATCAGAGTCCGGAGGGGGAACATCCCAGGATTTCCCGCGGGTGGCGAGTTGTACAAGAAATGGTAGATCGGAGGAGAATCTCTCTGCTCCCGCCGGAACAGTTCCGGACTGCGCAATCAGCTGCGAGTGATCAGCCCCGACATAGCAAACAAATGTTTTCGGGCGCAGCGCCTTGTTCAGATGCTGCTCCAGAAGAGCAGCCAGCTCGGTGCGGCCGGTCACCGTGCGGGTCTTCTCGGCGAGGTCCTCCAAGATGACGCGAGCGTCGTAGGCGCTTCGGAAAAATGCGCGGTCGATGCGCTGAGTGCCCCGTTTCACCAATGGGGCCGACAGCCACACCAAGGCAATCCCAAACGCAGCGCTCAACATCATCCCAACGTTTGGATTAGGCTGAAAGAACCGGGAAAACGCGCGGGTGAAAAAGGTAATGGCGAAAACCGCTGCCACGAAAAGCAAAAAGACGAAGCCTCGCTGTACGAGCACGTACCGCGCGCTTCGCCGCAGCAGCACCGGAATTTCCATCACGCGGTGTTTCACTACGGCGTAGGCGAACGAAAGGGGATATAGGGCCAGGACAATAACCAGCAGCGTATTGAACCAGAAAGACGGACGGTATCCCGTGAAATCTGTCGCTGCGCGTTCGATGACGATTGGCAGGACGCCGAACACGGTGCCCCAGAGAATCACCCGCGATTTGCGGCGCACCTCGGGAGTGGCAGCGCGACCGAATGCGTTTCCTCCAAGCGAGAGGAGACCCAGCCCAATAAGGCCGTAACTCCCGTAAACCAACAATGTACGGACCTTTTCAGCGGCGCGTTCGCCCACCAACTGCTCCGCCACCCCCGGTATCCTCATCTCGCCAATTCCCAAGCCGGGCAGCACCAAGGCGACACCGAAGGCGAGGCTTGCCCATTTCAGCCATCGAAAGCGGCGCTCCAGTGGAGAGCACGCGGGAAATACCGCAAAAAATATGTAGAAAAGCGAGCAAAGCATTCCGGAAAAGACCGCGTGATACCCGAGGGCAAACGAGCGCAGCACGGGATTCATGAGCAATGGACGGGAAAAACTTGGGGTAGCGACGAACCCGCAGAACAAGGAAGCGAGAAGCCATGCATTAGGGTCATTCACCCGCAGAAAAAGAACCGCCAATCCGACCATTAGGAACAGCACGGGGAATGACCGCGTTACTTCCAGGGCCGAAGTCTTGGCAAGTCCCTCTGGTGCCGCACCCTCTGCTGAAGCATGGAAGATCCCATGCAGCACAAGGGGCCATGCGTCACCGTCGCGTTGGATAGTGAGGTCGACCGCGTCGCCGGGCTGCGCGCGGAAATAAACCTCTTCGAAGGGAGCGGAAGTACTGAGCCTCCGCCCGTTAACCCCGATAATACGGTCGCCGGCCCGCAACCCGGCCTGTTCCGCCGGGCTTCCCTGCACCACATCCCCGACCTTGATCGAGTGCGCTCTCTCGTCGTACTGCTCGTTGTGTAATTTGTTGAAACCCAGCTCCACCCGCGGGCCCGGATATCGCTCAACATACATCCACACCGAAGCGTAAAGAACGGCCGCCGCGGCAAAAACCGTTGCCAGCGCTGCAAGATAGGGCCGGGGCAGTGATAACGAGCGGGACATAAAAGCCGTCAGAAAAACAGAAATATGCTCCGAATTGCAGCCTACGATGAGCGGATGTGCGAGTCAATTAAGTCGCACCCAAGATAGCCCTTGGTTTATCGACACAAAGAAATCGCGATCTTGCCTGCTCGCTTGTTGGCGTTAATTCGGCACACCGGGGATGTGACTACCCGTAAAAGCCTGACGCTTTATTCCCAGGTGACGGGCGAACCGGAAGTAATACCTCGGGGTTAGTAGATTGCTCCCAAACGCGCTTGTATTGACTGAGCTGGCCAAGGTCCAGGTGGTCGGCTAACCGGAAGTAATCGGAAGAAGGCATTGGGAAAGCTCCTTCAACCTTGAAATCGGACTAAACCACGACCTTCTTTGCCTGCTTCCTCACCTTCGCCCACCGCTTCTTCGCCGCCTTAGCAATCGCCGCTCTGCCAGCAGCAGACAGAACCCGCTTCTTCACGCCGACAACTTCGCGCTCCGCAGAGCCGCCCAATGCTTTTGCTGATTATGAGAGATACGAGGAGCTTTCGTCGCCACGGGGCTCCAAACAAAAAAAGCCTGTATCGGCAGGCTCGGACGGTGCATCAATCTATTTGTGCGATGGCTGTCATCGGATTAGTAGCGGTTGGTTTACTCGGTTGCGGTTAGAAGTATCGATACGCGCTCGCCTGCTGTTGATCTTGGTGGGGTTGGCTGCAGTGCCGGTAGGTACACTGGCGCAAACGGACGAAATCCAGGTTTACGACGCGGAAATTGCTGAACCCGGCGTCTTCAATCTTATGATTCACAGCAACTTCACTCCGATCGGCCGAACTGCGCCCGAATTTCCTGGCGCGATAGTCGCCAACGATTCCCTCAACGGAGCTGCGGAATGGGCGTATGGCGTGAAGCCTTGGTTTGAGCAAGGTTTGTATCTTCCGGTGTATAGCATCCATTCGGAAAATCACGATGCAACCATCAACGGCTTCAAAATCCGCGAGCTATTCGTTCGCCCACACGCACAGGAGCATAAATTCTTTTATGGTTTGAACTTCGAATTCAGCGTCAATGCTCTGTATTGGGAATCGAGACGCATCACTTCCGAGTTTCGACCGATCATCGGCGTCCATCTTCATCAGTGGGATTTCATCTACAATCCGATTCTAGATACCGACTACACTGGTGGCCTGAAAGGTCTGCAATACAACCCAGCGGCTCGCATCGCCTACAATCTGAACGACAGATGGGCCGTCGCAATGGAAGAGTACGACGGCTTTGGTCCGCTACACGGCTTCGTGCCGCGAAATCAGCAATTTCACGAGACGTGGGCCGTTGTGGATCGCAGGGGTGGTTTTCTGACTGTCGAAACTGGCATCGGCGTGGGCTGGAGTGGTGGCGCGGACAAACTCACTCTCAAATTGATGTTGTCCCGCGACCTAAATTCTCATACGCATTAGACTGAAAAAAAACAAGATACGGATTCAAAGGTCCGCAAACGACGTTACTGGGGCGCTGCCTGCACGCCGCTCATCTCATCAACGGCGGAAGTTTGGCTGGCCGATTAAACTTGATTTTCGAGTCCGCTCCATGCACGTGCAGAGAAAGCTTAAGTGTCTCCCCGAGTTGGCGCGCGCAAGCAGTCAATGGCATGGCCCCCAAGAGGAAGGTCATCCACATTATTGAATAGCGATACCGGTATTCGAATTGAACAATGTAAAAGACGAGAGGGAACACCGTAAGACAGGAAATGAGCAACATCCCACTCTTGATATCTCGCCGACAAAGAATGACGAGTCCGAAACCGCTTAATAGCGTCATTAAGTAGATAACGGCGCGCTCGAGATGACGTCCACTGGCATAGTGGATGTCAAAGTTTTCGGTGGGCATCCAGAAAGCGATAAATCTCATTGTGCTTAGCTTGATGAATCTAGCTGGATGCCTGCTGATCCAATCCAGTGCCTCGCGCAACCGTAATGCGTTGTACTTAATCTCTCCCAACTCCATGACTTTTCTGGCTTCGTTCACGTTTTTGTTTGGATGGATTTTCTCGAAGCAGCCGGTCCACTCGTTTGCCCTTATCCCAAATCGCGCGCAGTCGGTGTTCGATACCGACAGCTCTAACCCGAAATTGTCACGTATAGGGGTGAAAGAGTGGAAGACCAAATAGTTTCGGATCGTCCACGGAGCAATAATCACGACTGGCAGCAGAACCAGGGGCAGAAGAGACCTCTGGAAGAAAGCGTATTTGAGACGCCACACCTCCCAGCCCAGCCAAGTAGCGTAAACCGGTGCTGCCGTTTGACTGGTAAGGATCAAGAAGCCCATAAGGCTCCCCAAGTGCCATGCAAGTCTTCTGTGCTCTTGCGCCTCTTCGTCTAAGTATCGACGGTAGCAGCAACAGGCTACCGCAACCAAAATAGCAACATATAGTTCCTCGTGGTCGTAAACAATTTTCGGCTTAGCCACAATCCAGATGGAAGCTCCGATAATACCGTTTATCTCTCCCATTCCGAGCATTCTGCTAAACACTGGATAAAGGGCCAATTCGAGGGAAAGGATCAGTGCAGCGGCCAGCCTGATGGCGTAAATGCCGTTACTCCCGTCTCCGAACACCTTCATCAACAGCGCCAGAAACGATGGAAAGACGGGCGATAGATGCGCCGAGGGACCGGTGTCAAGAGCAGCGAATGGATTGGCGAATTTTCCGGTCTCGTAAAGACTGTGTGCCAGACGGAAGGTCTCCGGTTCGCGGGGAACGTAGTCGCTCGGAACGTAACATACCGAGTAGCGCGAGAGGGCGGTCAAAAACAGCACAATACATGCGAGTAGGCAGAAGGTCGTGCGCCGAACTCTTACAAGGTCAGAAAACGACCGAATAAGCGAAGTAGTGTTCCCCCGAACGGTTACGAGCTGATCCCACACGACGATTTGATCCCTTAAGGGTTTGGATGAATGAACGAGCCTCTCGGATGCGTTCAACCGTCCACTTGATAGGGCATCCCGCTCCCTGAACAGGGAGTTTGAACTAGTAATCATGGTCGAAGTATGGATCGAAGTCGGGTCGGAGGAGGCGCGCTCTCGCGCTGGCCTCCGTCCGCCGCTCAAACTGCACGGACGGTTTTCCCGTATGCAGCTTTCACGAAGACTCACTGCTTCCGAGTTGCGATAGAAGGAATTAATCCAACTAGGTTGACAAGCCCGAACTCGCCGTAGAGCGTCGTCTGGGGCAGCCATTTCCAGCCGGCATTGCGCCAATGCTTGAAGCGGTGCGACCAGATGCGATGCACTATCCAGCGATCGAGTCGGTTGAAGAGCAATCGGACATGGGCTCGCTTGTAATACTCGCCCCATCCTCGCAAGAGCGGGTTTAGCTCTTCGATCAGCTCCTCGGTTGGCAAGGGCACCTTCCGCTTGGTGCGCTGCCGGACCTGGTCCAGGAAACTACGGATCGACTTCTCCTTGGGATACGCATAGAGCGCACCCTCTCGGGCCTGACTACGAATCTTACTCGCGGGTAGATGGAGCTTCTTCTTCCCGCGTTTGATTTTGTAGCCAAGGAACTCGAAGCCATCCTGAGCATGAACGATCCGCGTCTTCTGCGGATGTAACTCCACACCCAATTGTTTCAGGATTCGGCCAGCAGCTTCCACTGCGGCTCGTGCCTCTGTTGCCGATTTACAGGTGATCACCCAATCGTCGGCATACCTCGTGAGCTGATACCCTCTCAGCCTCATCTCCCGATCGAACGGCGTCAGAAGTATGTTACTGAGCGTGGGCGAAACTACCCCACCCTGAGGAGTCCCGCGCTCGGATGGAAAGAGCTGGCCCTTTCCGTAGCTTCCTGCCTTGAGCATCGCCTCTAGGAGACGAAGTACTCGGCCATCCGCTACTCGTTGGGCTACCAGCGTGAGAAGTTTCGCGTGATCCACGGACCCGAAGAAATCTCGGAGATCTGCGTCCACGATCCACTCCGACCCGCCTTGTATCTCTTTCCAGATTTTGCGCAGGGCATCCTTCGTCGATCGCCCTCGCCGATATCCGAAGCTGGCGTCATCGAATACCGGCTCGAAGATGGGCTCTAACCGATTGAGCAGTGCTTGCTGGCACACCCGGTCATAAATCGTGGGTATGCCGAGCCAACGATGCTCTCCTGGTTTGTCCCTCTTCGGGATGGGATGTTGCCGTACCGGCTGAGGCTGATAGGTATCCTCTTTCAACTCCCGTTCCAGCCGATCCAACTGCTGGCCCAGCTGCGCTTCAAAAGTCTCCAGAGTTTCCCCATCCACACCTCCACTGCCCCGATTCGCCTTCACCCTTTCCCAGGCCATCTCCAGGTTCTTCCGCTTGTACATCTTGTCGATTAATGAATGGACCTTCTTCGCACCCGTCAGGTTGATCCAGTCCACCAGTCTCCTCAGACGAGAATGTACGGGTTTTTCACTCATGGAACTGTTCCTCCTTCTCGCCTTTACTCCTCTGGTTTTCTTTCTCTTCCCGACCGCCTTCGCCGGCTGGCCTTCCCCGACCCACTTCCGTCGCCGGTTGCCCGGTCCCGTGGCTTTCGCCGCGCTTCAGGTACTATTCAGCCGTCCGTATACTGACAGAGCTTCACTCGCCACTTCGCTTCCGCTTATAGGTCTGCTTACTCCGGTGCCACCCGAAGACTCTGTCAGCACCTCCTGAGGTCACGTGCTGTTCTTCTGTACCGTGCCGCCCGCAATCACCTTGGTGCGGTGGGTGAATGAGAACGCCTTCGTCTTCATCTCGCAGACTCGACCTTGCCCCACCTTTGGCCGACCGGTTCATCTTTGGGTCTCCCCATTGATTGCGGCCCGGTACTTCTCCGCAGGCCCTTCAGATTCCATCTTGTGATGATCACTTGATGGACACCCTGCCCTCCGGAGTACGGCAAGTGGTGGCTCCAGGTCCGTCTTGGCTGTATCCGGCTTTCGCCTTCGTGCCCGTTTAGACGTCTCCATACCTTCCACTTCCTCCGGCCAGCGAGGAATTACCCCCGCTTTCTTGGATATAGCGCTCCTCATCCGAGCGCCAGAGGGACTTTAACCCTCCGGAACAACGCGCTGCTCAGCACACGAGATGTTAGGTCGGACTGAAGCCGATCGAGAGTACGAGCGAGCCGTGGTCGTCGATGCAGAGGTCAACAAAGCACAACCAAGACCACTCTCGGGGTGAACGGAGAAGTGCGCTCAAAAGTGTTTGACAGGGCCGACATTGTTAGATGTCCGGTAATCTGACTCATCAGGCAATGGCATGTGAGGTTAGGCCGAAGCGCAGGTTTCAAATTCGGCTGTAGTGGACGGTACGAAGGGTGACTCCGTGGTTCCCTGGAATGTCAGCTCTTTTGACCTTCTCGATCACGGCCGGGTGCCGTATCCCATACTCGCCGCAAAGGCGAAAAGCGGCATCGCTCAGGTACTCAATAGACAGGAACATCTCCTTATGCGGCCCTGTGTAGGGCATCTCGTAATTGCCCAGAAACGGGTCAACAGATAACACTTCGACGAACTCGCGCTTGACCTTGCCCGACTGCATCGCGCGTACGAGTGGACCGAGTTGTCGCCACAGGTTTTCGTTCTCCATCCTCACGCGGTCAGAAATTCCGTGAAGGTGGAAATGAGTGTTATCCGAAATGTCTCGGGTGGTATAGCCCACAGCATGAAACACATCGTCCGGTTTGGGCTGATAGCCTGGATACATCGGTTTCTCCTATTTGAGGAGTATACGAGCGGCCGCATGTGAACACCATCCGACGCAAGAAAGTTGGCCCTCAAGCCGCTTTGGAGTGCGTGAATACGAAATTACAGCTCTCGCACTATAAGGTCCATCTCGGTATATTCAGACCTGCAATTACCGTACGCCGCGGAAATCCCTTTCAACTACAGAGACACCTGAACCAAGCTGAGTACGCTACCGCGCCAAGCATGTTTGGGATATCCGCCCGGCACTCTTTGGCGTAGGGTTGAGCGGGACCGAGAGCACCCGCAATCGCAGCAGGCAGGCTCTGAAACTGCAAATTTTGACGACCAGCTATGGCAGACCCAATACGCAAATCGAAAGTCCCCCGGCCTGCGTGGGCGAAGGCGATCAGCGATTTGCGTCTCCACATTAAGCTGAGTCAGGCGGACCTCGGCGCCAGAATCGGTTTCTCGGCGATGACCATCTCCCGCTGGGAGCGCGGCGCGCAGGAGCCTCCCTCTCACGGTTACATTGGACTTGGAAATCTCGTGCGCGGCCCCACCTGTTGGTTTTTCTGGGAGCGCGCCGGCCTTCGCAGCGAAGATGTAATGCGTGCTGTACCCAGGCTCCAGCGGACTGCGGACTCTATCCCACTTCAGAATTTAGAAATCGTGTCTGCAGGAAGCGGCCCCAAGAGGGCCGAGGCCAAGGTCAACTTAGTGGCGATCCCTCTTTTGAAATTGGTCGTGGCCTCTAACGGCGAAAAGGGCGATAACGTTTCGGTGTTGAGTGACGCGCCCGTCGAGAACATGGTTGCAGCGCCAACAGACTGGTGTCCCCATCCCTCCTACACGAGTTGCCTTCGCGTGCGCGGCAACTCGATGGCACCCTTGATTAAGGATGGATTTGTCGTCGCCTCGGATTCCTTCGAAACGGACACGAGCGCTCTCGACGGAAAAATCGTTATTGCCTGGCATAGAGATTTGGGGCTGACTATCTCGCGCTTGCGGCGCTATGACCACACAGAGATTCTACAGCCCGAGAACGCCCAATACGAGGCCGTTACTCTCAGCGCCAAACACTCCTGGAAGATTGTCGCAAAAGTGCTTTGGTGGATCGGGAGAGCGACGTAGAGGCGACCTGGTCTAGCCTGGAAGTAAGTCGGGTTATCGGACGTTGAGTCCTCATTTCCGACCCGCAATACCCTGACATCGCAGGACGTATACTTGCCACACAACCTCCCTTACCTGAGGAGCTTTGACCATGCGAGACGAAGAATGGACCAAGAACCTTGAAGATGGCAGGGGCATGAAATTCACCTACCGAGAACTGCCGGAAGACGGGGCGTTTATTACCGCGCAGCTTGCCGGTAGTGAGGTCGTCTATTCGGTCGTATTGACCAAAGCAAGAAACCCGCTTAGTCGTGAAGATGTGGAAAGCCATTTCAAGGGCGAGCTTTCAAAGAAGTAGGGCCACAACTTGGATCACTATCCACGGTTCCAAAATTCGGGAAAAGGTTTTTCGAACCCGAGCCACCAAAGCCTAATGATGTTGCCAAAGCGGACTGGTCAGCTCGATCCGCCAGGTAGGGCCACCCAGGTAGAGCGGACCCTCTAATTTGACGAAGGCCGGGGCTTCGCCGCCGAGAATCCAGACGTGGGTGTCTTGGGGCTGTTTCCCGACAAGTGGTGCCAGTAATCCGGCGACGCCTGCGATCTTTACGACATAACGCGTAGCTTTGTAGCTGGAGCCGCCGACCGAGAACGACTCCTCGCCTTCGGGAGAGATCAAGAGTTTCACGAGCCGCGGTTTTGGCGTGGCTGCCACCATCGAAACTGTCGTTTGCGGCACATCGGTTCGGATGTTCTTCAGCAGCGTCAGAATCATGCCGTTAGCGACGTTGGGCGGAAGTGTGAGCCGGTCGGTCAGGGTCTTTTCTTTGCCTTCATCGTCCGTATAACGGACCATAATCTGGCCCGTTGAACCGACGATCGAGACTTCCATCGGACGTTTGAACGCCGGACCCTTTTGCAGGAGGTGGTCACTTACGAATCGGAAGCTTTGGCGCTGAGAAAAGACCACGGTTTCCTCGTTTACCGAGCCGTCCTTGAAACGAAAAACTAGATGGCTAGTCACCCGATCGCCACGAGCGACCTGTGTCGCATCACCATCAGCGAGGACGTCGCCTTCCAGCGTGCGCAGCACAAGAAAGCCGTGGACCAGGCCCTCAGTGTGTAGCACCGCTACCGGCGACTGCGACAGCACGGCCGCAGGGAGCAGTAGAGCCCAGGTTAGCAGGGAGAGCGCGCTGGACCGGACACGTTCTATCATTGGAGCATCATACTCTGAGGTCCGGTTTGCCGGGTTCCGAAAACCCCACCCGTACACCGGCTGTAACGTGTTGATTCGGCGAGCCACCTAAGCCGGGTTGCCAGGGTTCGGAAAACACATGATTCTGTTGAAAAAGTCGGGGGCGATTTTTCTGGAGTGACTAGGCACCGCTGTGCTACTTGGGCGGCAAGGAGGAACGCCGCCAATGATGGGCCAACAGCCACGTACCGATTCACTGTTCTATTATTTCCGGTTGGAAGATCAGATCCCCGATGATCATCTCCTGAAGCGCCTCGATCGTTTCATCGATTTCGGATTCGTTCGAGAACGGTTGCGAGATACATACAGTGCCATGGGCCGTCCCTCGATTGACCCGGAAGTTCTCTTGCGCCTTTTGCTGGTGGGCTATCTGTACGGAAGCACCAGTGAAAGACGCTTGATGGAAGAGGTGCGTATGCATCTGGCGTACCGCTGGTTCAGCCGGCTTGGATTCGAGCGAGAGATTCCCGACCACTCCACCTTCTCCAAGAACCGGCATGGCCGATTCCGCGGTGCAGTGGTCTTTCTGGAAGTTTTTGAAGAGATCGTACGACGCTGCTTGGAGGCCGGGTTGGTGGAAGGCAAGCGCCGGACCGTGGATGGGACCATGGTGACGGCGAATGCGAGTCCACAACGCGGGACGAAGCCCGAGCGATTGGGCGAGGTGGCTAGGGCCTCGCGCACGGTGCGCGAGTATCTAGCGGATCTGGCACGGGAAAATCCCGTGTCCGAGGAAGAGCAGAAACCAGCTCCACGATCGGTGGCGGCACGCTACGTCTCCACGACCGATCCCGATGCGTGTTGGGCGAGCCAATATGGGGCACGGAGCGTTCCTTCGTATTTAAATCACTATCTGATTGACAATGCCAGTTGCGTCATTTTGGGAGTGGAAGCAACGCAGGCACGATTTCGGCAAGAGACGTTGGCGGCGCGCCGCATGCTGGCACGAGTGAAAGAGCGGTTCGGCATTTGCGCCGAGGGTGTAGGAGCGGATAAGGCCTACGGCAGTGGAGAGTTTCTGGCGTGGTTGCTAGAGCGAAGCATCCAGCCGTATATCCCGGTGATCGATCGACGCCACCAAACGCATCGGCGCTTCACTCGTGACCCATTCCAGTACCACCAGGTCGAAAATGCCTTTCGCTGTCCGCAGGGCCAAACACTGCGTTACCGCGGAATGGACCACCAAGCACAAGGTTACCTTTATCAAACCGCGGAATCGCAATGCCGAGGCTGCCCTGTAAAGAAGCGTTGCACTGGCGGATCGACTCGGCGGATCTTCGTTCACTGGCATGAACCGGCACGGCAGACGGCCCGAGAGTTGGCGCAAACTCCCGCGTATGCCTGCTCGAAACGCGAACGGAACAAGATCGAGGCTCTGTTCTCCGAACTCAAGTTGCGTGTGGGATTGCGTCGCGTACGTTTGCGGCGGCTGTGGAATGTCTCTGAGCAGTTCTACTTGGCAGCCACGGCTCAAAATCTCAAGCGATTAGTGCGGTTCCTGGCACAACGGGAGTCCGCATCAGTTCCTTGCACCGCCTAACTGAAGGCAAAACGAAAATGCGCAAAGGCCAAAACCAAAACGGGACAAGGAAATCAGGTGCCATCAGCTCTCGGGCTTTTCTCTTCCGCACTTTTTCAACAGATTCACATGATTTCGGAGCCCCAGCCAGAACTCCCGCACTTAGGACTGCGCTCTACCGATCGTTGTGACGTATTCCCAGTTGCCCTTGGAGTCGAGGCGATATACCTCAATCGGCGGGGTAGCATGAAGTTGATGCTCTGCGAAGCAATCGGCACAACGCACTGGATAGATGGCCGATCCTATCGACCAGGTCCATCGAAGCAGCAACCTTGTTCCGCACGGGCAATTCACCACTCTCTGCTCCGGAGCTGGCATCAGCTAGCCAGCCGAGCCAAGCAATCTTGTTCTCGGAATATCACGACTCGTTGGCGAGGAAAACCCTGTAAATGGGAACCGCGAAGGGCTCTTCCGCGCTTCTCTCCATGTTGACCTGGACTACCTTCCAGCGCTCTCCTCTGCGTTCAATAAGGGAGCCTTGCTTGGGAACCGATTTGTCACCATCCATGTCGAGATCGCTCTCTTCCGTGGTTGGATCGCCGTTGTACCGAAACACTATTTGTTTGGCGCGTCTCATGCTTCACTCCTGTTGCTTGCGCGCAATGGTCACTCTCTTCTGGTGTCGATCCAGAAACTTGATCGAGCGGCAGCAATGACATTGTTCGTGCGTTCGTCAAACGCAGCGCACTCACCCGGGGATAATTCGCAGCGGCTGTAAGGCTTCCCCGGTCGATGCTGACCCCTACGATCGGCTAGTAATTTGGCAACGCCTATCCAATAGTCGGCCTTGCCAGTACTTACGATGTGATCGTGAATTTCTTGGGCCTTTGATGAGAACGGCATGGCAGCCCCCTTGCCCTACTCCGGTGGGGCGTGAATACTTTCTCAGAATACTCCCACCGCGAACGAACGGACGCAAGGGCAATACTGACATCTTTCTCGGCACTGGTAGCCGCGGGCCATCCTCGCCACAGTTTCACGGTTTGAATCAGAGTGGCCGCGCCAGCCGTAGAGCGAGCGCCGTCATGTCATCGGCCCTACCAGCTTTTCCCGCGGCGTCAAGGATGGCGACTGGCACTTCTGTGAAATGCCGAACGGACGCGTGTACGACCGCCTTCTGTAGCAGGTAGGGATTGAGGGGAGTCCATGCGCCATCACTCAGCAAGAGCAGGATGTCGCCGGCCACGAGCGTCAGGCGGATTAGGAACGGCCGTGCAGCACCGCTCCCGAGCCGCTGCTTGGACGCGCCCTCGGACACGATGCGGCACTGACCCTCACGGTTCAGCTGATAGAGTCGCGAATTACCTACACACACTCCTACCGCCTCGTGGGTAGTGAAGGCGAGAGCGAGGAACGTGCTTTGTGCGGCGCCGAGCAGCGACGAATCGAGCAGCTTGATCCATTTCGTCCACGTGTCGGCGGCGGTGATCTGCTCCGGCGTAGCCTCGTTCAGTAGTTTCTCGAACAGCGCGAGGACTCGCTTGGCTGCTCTCTCTGCATTCCCAGCGCCGTCACAAAGGACGGCGAATGGACGCTCACTACGACCAATTAGGAAAGCATCTTCGTTCTGCGAGCGACCCTGCTGCGGCCTCGTGGCCGCACAGCATTCGACCCGCGAGATGCCCTTATTTTGCATTGGCTGGTTCAGTAGATCGATTGGCGTCGCCGCGGCCAGAGCCTGCCCTTGAATAGCGCGCGAAGTTCCCCGCGCGCCCGCATCCTCACAGGGTATGCCATCGTCGTTGAACGAGCAAACTGAGGCAGGTAATTCTGGCCGGCACATCTTGCGAGATCTTCGAGGCGATCCGCCCCCCACCGGCCATCCGCTTGGAATTGGAAACTTTGCGCCGACGGCACCGCCCACCATGCGGCCACCGGCTCGGCCAGTGCTGACTGGCAAAGGAGTCGTTACCCGGATGCTGCGGCTCGAACGTCAGCGCAAGATTAGCTCCAACCGGATGCGATACTATCTATTTAACCGCAACGAATGGGTCAAGCATGACAACTGGACGGCCCGAGCGTTATCCACCAATACAAACGCTATTGGATGCTGTCTGGAGTATCGGTCATTTCAAACACGGTTTGACAGAACACTCGTGCCGATTCTGCCGCATGAGTTTCCCGCAAGCGAAAGGACTATGGAAATACGCAGTGGGACACTACATCTGCGGCGATTGCCGAGGTAGGGCATTGAAATTACCCCAAAAGCCGTAAGGGATGCACTCCAATTGAAGTACAACGCGGCTCAGCGGTTTTTCATGGCGCTTCTCGCACGAAGATCCAGCCCGCGCCGTCACATTGCGTGCAGCGTTTGCTTAACGCGCCCTCCCAACCGGTTGCGTTGCAGGAGGGGCATTCTCCCCAATCCATCACGCCGATGGCGCTTTGCATTACTCCCTGACATCGGTCCTGCTTTCCGTTTCGCTTGTAAACCCTCGAGCATCGTTGACTAACAGCGGCGATGTTGTTGCCAGGGGTATGGCAAACCGTGCAGACCGTGACCGGCACATATAGCTTGTCCATGCCGGGATTTTACCCGTTTGCGCTGTCTGACTCCATCACGGCTCAGCGGCTATTCAACGGTGAAGACTGATGATGGTCGCATGGGCATTCTCGCCTTCCAGTTGTCCACGGTGCGATGGTCCGCTACGCGAGCGGGGGCCAAACCTGAAGTGGCGAAGGTTCTTCGCAGGCGGACCGGAACAAACTTGCCGTCGGAGTCTTTGCGCCGGAACGTTGCTAGAGAGACCTGCTTTTTGGTAGTTCTACTGCTCGGGTACCGAATCTTTGGTGCTTTCGGTCTATGGGAAGACATCTGGGCGCTCCGCCATTGTGCAAGACAGTTCTTCCCGGGTCAGGCGCGCATGCTTCCATTCCTTGCGTTATTGTTTGGCCTTTCTACAAACTCAGGTCGGAACAATAGCCCATGCGCAGCTTACCTGCGAAGCTGGGTATGGCTCACGATGGGTCTGTCCCCCGCGGGACACGGTTTCCCCTCATGCCCAACGAGCAGGTGCTTGGCACGGCGTTGATGCTCTTGTGTTTCTCGTGGTTCATTTCAGGATCTTCGTAAAATGACCCGTCTCTGGACCTGCGAATTTTCTTCACCTCGCGGAACACACGGACCGCCTCGCGTTTCACAATCTTGAGTTCTTCACACATACCCCCAAGGTTCTTTCGTAGAAGCGGTGGTTGGGCGTCACTTTCTGGAGAGCGGGCCGCCGGTGAACAACAGAGCCTCGGTTTGGAAAGAAGTTACCAAAACTCGCAGAGGCAATGAGCGCGGAAGATGCGTTTCGTTAGTCAGAGGTTTATTGGGGTCTACCCGGCGGGGAAAGCGCTTCAAGGCGTGCTCGAAGTCGTGTAGCGCGTAGGTGTCTTTGCCGGTGGAAAAATATCACTGCGGGGCTTCATCGAGCAGTTCAGAAGTGAAGGCGGGTGGCCTTTTAGATTCGGCCACCCGCCCTAATACTGCGTCTTCGGTTCTGGCTCTCTTCAACGAGCCCCAGCCGTCGCCATTGGATGCGTTCCCACATTCACCTTGATCTGCTTTGGCTTCGCTTCCTCGCGCTTCGGTAGGCTCAGCGTCAGCACACCATTCTGATAGTCGGCCTTGATTGCCTCCGATTTCACGGAGTTCGCCAGCGAGAAGCTCCGGCTGAACGAGCCATAGGCGCGTTCGATGCGCAGATAGTTGTCCTCGTTCACCTTGCTCTCAAACTTGCGTTCGCCGCGGATCGTGAGGATGTTGTTCTCCACGCGGATGTCCAGATCCTGCGGATTCACATCTGGCAGGTCCGCCTTAACGACCAGTTCATTCTCGGTCTCATAGATGTCGACGGCCGGGGCCCAAGGGGTCAAGTTCGACTCCCCGCCCGCATGTCCCACCACATCGCCAAACACGCGATTGATCTGTTCCTGCAGGGTCGTAGCCCCGCGGAAAGGTTGTTCCCAGCGATTCATTGTTCTCATGTAAATCCTCCTCTATCAAATGATCAGACTTTTACAATGAACCGTCTTTAAGCAAATGTATAGATATATTATATTTATTATTTAAATAATCTTAAAGCATGCGTTCACAGTGCCTTACACCGACCTACCAGGTCTATTACAGCGCCCTAGAGCACGCATTAGGCTCTAACGTAGACTACGCGATGCTCGCCAAGCTGTACGGGCACGATCAGCGCGACACCGAGGCGACCTACAGCCCCGCGAAGGTCATGAGTTGCCGTGCGGTGCCTATATCCGGCAATCCAGAACCGGAACACATTTCGACCAGTTATGTCGAGCGCCAGAACTTAACGATGCGTATGCCTATGCGGCGTTTCGCACGGATCACAAACACTTCCTGCAAGAAAGTAGAACATCATATCGCGGCGTTGCCGCTCTACTTCATGTCCTACATGGATGACAATTCTTGCCGCATTCACCAGACGTTGCGCGTAACTCCCGCGATGGAAGCGGGCATTACCGATCATGTTTGGGGAATCGAAGAAATTGTTGGGTTGCTGGGCGAAAAGAAGATTACAGAGTGAAAGTCAAAGCGAACCGTTCCTTAGAATCAAGGAAATCAACAATGAGCATTGTGTCCCCGAAGTCTTCCGCGAATCGTTCTTTATCCGCGTCAGGAAACTCCCGCTTATCTGCGTATGAGCAAATCGCGTCTCGGTTAGATACGGGAACCGAAATCCAAGCTCCTTCATTCGGAGAGACCGGACTCTCAGTGGATACCACGATGCCGTTCAATTCGCTTAAGCTGTCCACAAAACCCTTAACCCGTGTTCTAAGACCGGAAGGGGAGAATAATGAAGCCTGCACTGAGATTTTCTCGGCCAAAAGCTTGCTCACCAGTTCTAAAGCCTCTTTTGCCGAAATGGTATTTTTATCCATAAGAGCTGAGATGGGTTTAATCTACGCGAAATTGGCGGCCAAAGCTATGCCGCCACTAGCGATTTCAGCAGGGCTCGACGTTCACTCGACGGCAATGCAAATCGCTTCGTAACCGCCCTTAAGCACGCAATTAAACTCGCGGTGGGTCTGCTGCGCCGTTTTGAGTGCCAATCATGAAGAGCGTGATGTACTACTACAATGGCGTCGAAGGTGAGGAAGAACTCCATGAGGACGCTGAAGTGGACAAACTTGTGAAAGGCGGAGTGATCGAGCGCAATGGAGAGAACTGGAAGATCGTAGAGATCCTGACAACAGTCGGACTGAGGGTTCCGAAGCCCATCGATATCGTGAGGGTGTATCTTGCGGGGCCAGTGTGATAGACCGACGTAAGTTCGGGGCTACGTCGTTCTCGCATCGTGGATACGCACACGGGTTCAGAGGGTGTAGAATCCGGGCCATAGGCAAGGTTTCCTCCTACAGAGGACTGCCGTGGGCCCATCCGATTTACAGCGATACAATCGACTGCTGCTGGCGAAGCGCGGGGAGTTGTCGTCTGCCCTGGGCGAGGCTCAGTCCCGGGTGCCAGCAGCAGGCGGCTTGCAGGGAGATGTGATTGATCAAGCCAATGCCGATGCGGAAGCGGAGCTTCAGATCCGCTTGCACCAAACAGATGGTCGTCTCTTAAGAGCAATCGAAGAGGCACTCGCTCGGATCAGACAGGGGACATACGGAGTATGTGTGGTCTGCAAGCAGCCTATCTCTCAGGCTCGTCTGGAAGCGGTGCCCTGGACGCGCCTCTGTCGTGAGTGCAAGGAACGTGAGCACTCAGCCGCCTAATGGTGTCGAGCGAACCAATACCAAAAGCCTTGGTGTCCTGGGTGTTCGGCTGAGACACGGGCGCGGATTATGGGCAAACTCGGCACTCACATTTCATGAATACCCGCGCTGCGGGACGAGCTGGGAATGCGGGAGGCGAACTACCAGGATGAATGTCCGTATCCAACCAGAACTCTTTGCACAAAATACTGGGCGCAAGAAGTGCCAAGAAACGCCCCTCTACCTGAAGAAAAGGAATGAGCATAGACTCGGAGCGGGGAGATCCGACCCGCGGGAGTTGGCCGATGGCATACATCATCGCTGAACCTTGCATTGGAACCAAAGACACCGCCTGTGTGGATGTGTGCCCGGTGGATTGTATTCATCCGGCGAAAGGCCGAAGCTATGACGATGGCCGACCAGCGTTCGATGAAGTGCCTCAACTGTACATCGATCCCACTGAATGCATTGATTGCGGCGCCTGTGTGCCGGTCTGCCCGGTGACCGCCATTTTCGTGATGGATGATCTGCCGGAGAAGTGGCACGCGTATATCGAGATCAACAAAAATTACGTTGACAGTGGTAAGTTTCAGCCCGACAAGTATCAGAAAACAAGCAGCTGACGGCTGCCTCGGCACTACGCTTACGCAGCATGAGGAATTTAAGTGCGCTCACTGTCCGACGGTATTCGATTTTGGGTTTTCTGCTGCTGACGGCAATCGCCTAAAGCAATGGCGTCCTATCGTTCAGGACGCGATTAACAAGGACCACAGCGACGGGCATCGCTTGATGGCGCTGACCCTTCCGCTCACTCCTGTGCTCGACAGCTTTACAAACCAATAGCCCGACGCCGCCAGCGGTTCACCGCTCGGCATACACCGTAATGTCGGTTGTCTCGCGAGGGGACTGCGCGGTACCAACGGACACCGAAGCATTCGAGTTGGCTCAAGAGTTTTCGCTCGCCTCCATGACCGACGCGAAGTCGTCGCTAAGGTTCACGAATCCTTGTGGGGTTCACTTTGAAATTTGGACGCAGCGACCCGGTCGGTGGAGTCGCTGTTTTCGGGCCCAGAGGGATATTCTTTGAAGAGGAACCACTAAATTCCCTAACTCTGCTCCCTGATTACAGGTAATAACTGTCTCGTTTTGCACAGTTTTCGAATACGCGCTTTGCTTGCAAAGTCGCATTTTGTTGGTCTTCCGTGTAAGCGACACCAGACAAAGCATTTAGTGTTTTTCCGAGCTCTGCTTTGCAAGCAGGGGGCACCGGTTCGATCCCGGTTACGTCCACGACATTACGCTGCCCTCTGCCTGTTTCGCCCTTGGGAGAACTGACGCGCCCCTTCTGTGACCACTAGAGCAATCAATGCGCCGGAGTTTGGGTTCGTCAACGAGCGCGGAAACTATCCGACCACGAGATGAACTTCGGCGCGACGCACGTCATGGGACTCGAAGAGGCGAGGGCGGAATGGCGAAGCCGGCATCCTAAGGATTGAAAAGTTGGCTCTAAGTCGGATCTACGCCGAGCTCTTTTCTCATCAGTTCTCGAATTCTCTTCAGTTGTTCTGCTATCTCTAAACTGGAGTCAAAGTATACGTGTGGTTCTTTTTTAATTTCAGGAACCAATTGTCGTGTCAAAATAATGAACTCTCGGAGCGCTTCGTAAACTTCACCGCTACACACAATGCTCATCAGGGCCAACGCGCCGTCATACTCGTCCGCGGCTTTGCCCCAATTTGGGCTAACTTTCGCAAAGTCCTCCGCTTTTGAAGTTGCATCAACTAACTCGACGCTTTGGGCGAGGGTTCGATAATGTTTGTGCTTCAAGTGCATTGTTAAAAGCGCGTCATCAACCGTTGAGAGTTTTCTCCTCATATCGAAAATTACTTCGCGTTTCATTTCCCATTGCTTTTGCCGATCCCACATCTCGCCCGATATCTTCGCCTCGATCGCTTTCGTTGCCTGCGTTGTCTCCCGCGTTTGTCGCAGGACTTCGCGAACCCATCTGTGATGGCCTGATCTTCGCCCCTCTTTTTAAAATACGCGCCTGAATAGGCTGCGACCGCAGAACCTATGACCGTCAAAAAGCTTACTACCACAGGGTCCATGACTTTCCTCCCTATCGCTGTACGCATTCCCTTAACGACACAATGAAGTTAACCCCTCCACGAAATCTCACGCTCGAAATCCCGCTCACCTACCCTATTGCAAAAACCAAGAGCTTCGCCATAGAGAATGGAAAGCTCATTCCTGTCGTATCAGGCAGACACCGTTTTGCTAAGCTAAAAGGGTGTTGCCCGAAATCCAACCCGCGAAGCTAGCGAAGTGCCTAGCGGCATTTGACGATCCCGATTGGATATTTGAACTGAAACACGAGGTTATCGATTTTTTTCGAGGCAACAGTGTGGATGCACGGGCGACCCGCACCGCATTCCGCGCACCGCGTCTTAGCGACTGAAAAATACCACGTGAAAGATCGGCAACAATGACAGGGTGAAGGTTGTGGGTACTAGCGAGGCTCCCCTAATGCCCTCAAACGTAACGGAGCCGTTTGCAGTCATCACGCTGGTTCAATGAATGCTGCTTTTGCCGTCGGAAGAGGTGTTGGGACTGCGTTCGATGCTCGTGGACTTCGCGTGGCTTTCGTCGGCGTCCTTAAAAATGCGCCCAACCTTCGCCTGCTTAAACATCGCAGTCAAATTATCATATTTCGAGAACACTGCGTCCACGCCTCCGTTACGCGCCGCCAATTCCAAGTCGCGACTTGAATGGGCCGTCAGCAGGTAAATCCGAGCTCGGGGCAGGATAAACTTTATTGCGGTTGCCGCGTCCAGCCCGTGCATCTCGGGCATAGCGAAATCCAGAATCACAAGGTCCGGTGCTAGTTGTTGAGCCTTCTCAACTGCTTCTACGCCATCAGCTGCTTCGGCGCAGACTACGAACTCGGGCATGGCTTCAAAGCGCATACGCAGCGCCCGACGGAATGCTTCGTGGTCATCGACAATCAGCACCGATGTTCTGGACAAAAGTCGCTCCTTGGGCTAAAAGTCTTCCAGACTGCTTATTGGTTGGATGCTTCAGTAGACAGAAGGGCTCTCGGAAGGATATGAAGTAGTCGCATGCGAGTCTCCTCACAGCTTGTTGGAAGTGCGTTCCAGGAACCCTCTACGGCTTTGTGCAATAAACAGCCAATTCTTCGATCGACTTTTTTGGCGCGAGCGGCTAGGCGCTTCCAGGCATTTGTATCCAGCCAGATTGTGGTGCGCTTCAAAACGTTAAAAGCCTGTCGTGGCGTGGAAGATTGTGAGCCCGTCCTTCACGGAGATGCTTTCCACCTTAACAGACTTGGCGAATATAGACTTCTGGAAGCGAGCAGGTAGTACCTTAATAATTTCGCCGATTTCTGGAAGTGTAGAGCGCTGGCCTAGCAGGTGCATAGGCTCGGGTTTATTGTCGTTCACGCTAACGCTTAGGCGAACTCGATCATGGGTTTGCCTGGCTGCTGCAACTACCTTCTGCTCAGGCGGGCGTTTCTGGCTGTTATTTCTGTTTCCGACGGCAATTTTCTTCATGCGCTACGATACCATCTCCGTTGACGAGACTTGGCCAGAGCGCGGATAACTCCGAAGCTCAAGCGGTTTGGGACTTCGCAAAACCATCGACAGTAATCCTGATCTTGTTTTGAGTTTGCATGTCGTATATCAAGTACTTGCCGGGGCGTGTGGCACCGAGCACCTGAACACGCACTTTCGCAGCGTCGAGACTGTGGGAAGACTCCTGCCAAACAGGACTGTTGTCATCAACCAGGAATATGTCGAACGGAGGAGCCATTAGACGATGGTATTCCGTATATAACACGGTTGTATGTTCAATTATGAAACCTCAACCAGACCGCACGCTGGAATCGCACTGGTTGCCAGACGCTTTGCTTTCCATACGGAAATTTTCGAAGCTGGAGTCCAGTATTTTGGCATTACAGACTCCGGTAAGATTCAGCGTTAGCTTCTCAAAGTCGGCTTCCATGCCCTCAGCCGAACAGACGCGCTCCACTTCGTGGCCCTTGACGTCACAGGCCACCACTCCACAGTACGTTTCCGGCTTGAACGGCATGTAGTCAACCGTGAGAAAGAGTGTTCTGTAGACCATAACCACGCTTCACGCATTTAAAAGTCCATGCGGACAAATTTGGCCTCGGAGGATTGGACAGGCAACACCCTGCAGGGCTGCCTTCGTACGTTAACGTACCAAACTGGGGATGAAATCACAATCAGGTCTTCGGGATAGACGGGTCAGAAGGCCGCTCAGAATGAGTCGTAGTGAAGGCGCCATCCTAAGAGGAGCGCGTCATGAGTCGAACCAGCTTTACGGTGACGCTGCTACAGTACGCTGACGTACCGACTATTAAAGCGCTTGAATTTATATTTTCCAGGACTAACATCCTATGCTAGTCGTCGTTAGGGATATTCTTTCCCAGTCTTTGGAAAGAGAACGACAGTGGACACGAATTGGGTGAAATTCTACGGAGCTGCAGTCCTCGAAACAGACCCGAAACTACTGCCTGAGCGTATCGAAGACGCCAAGAAGATGGACAAGTTTAGAGCCGGAGACCGCGTCCGCGTTAGAAACAGTTTGCGGGCTATGGTCGGCACGGTCGATAACCGTGAGCCTGAAGGAACTAGAAGGCGGTATGTAGTGGAGTTTGACCCGAGAGAGAATGACGCCAAATTTCTTGAACGGGGCGTGTTCTATGAAGACGAACTAGAGCTGTGCGCCAGAGCTTTCGGAATCGTGCGCTAGTCGTCGCCTTCCTCTTCATCCAATTCCTCTTCGTCATCTTCTTCGCTCTCTAAGTCGTCGTTCTCGGTGTCCACTTCTTGGTCTTCTTCCGGGAGTCTTTCGTCTTCTGGCTCGTGCACATCCCTAGCATTTATCATAATGTTCCTTCCGTTCCACATTCCGTAGGCGCGCATCGGCGGGCACTTCACCTCGCACCTCTAACCATGTTCTCTAAGATAAGCCATGTATGATGAATCGAGCATCAACGGGTGTCCTTCGTCACGCCGTTGAGGTCCCGGACTTTCTGGCATACATCTGGCCTACGCAGCGGCGAATTCCTATAATTCTTAGAATCTATAGCCCATGAAATCTGTAAGTTACAGACTCAAAAGAACACTTAAGCGTCTAGAATGAACACTTACGAAAACCCGGGGGAGGGGTCCCACCCAGTTGCACGCTCGCAAAAACCACGGCTCGGTAGGGGCCGCGCAGTCAAATACATGTCACTTCACATCCAACGTAGTAGACTCTCACCGCTCGATCGTTCCCAACGGAGGAACACATGTCGTCACGCCGTAGTCCCCTCTCTTCTCTAATCCTGCTCTGGGCCGGTGAAGATCCCGCTCTCTACGCCTCGCTGATGGAAGCGCTGAATGCTGCCGGTATCCCCTGCAAAAACATGGCGATCGGCGGCGATGAGATCAAACCAGACGCCGACCCCCTCCCCATCGATTGGAAGCCCCGTTTCGGCTTCGAGATTGCCGTGCCTTCCCACGATCTGACCGCCGCGCAGCAAATTCTCGAAAAGCTCCTGGCCCAGGAACCCGAAGACCTTGAGATTCCCGAGCAACCCCTTGCCTCCGAGAAGGAACTGCCGTTGACGAATGCCACGGAAACGCATCCCAGTATCGAAGTATGGACGGGAGCCGACGACAAACTCGCCGAATTTCTGACCGCCGCCCTGCAAGAAAACGAAATCCCCATGCACCTGGAGACCCCGGAGGGCCAGACCCACATCTACGTCTCCGCCGCCAACGAATCCCGCGCCCGCGAAATCGTCCGCGAAATCACCGAAGCCGCCCCACCAAGATGAGCTCGTCTATTTTCGCAACGTTGCCAACGCGCCCCGGTGTACGAGCAGTTGTAGCGGCCGCCTTCCGAGGCGGGCGCTTTTGCGATGATAAGCGCCGACCTTTCGACGAAAGGTCGCATGCAACGCCGAGGTACCTCCGTGACGATTAACCACATCAAGACCATCGCGGTGCTCGGCGCGGGCACAATGGGCAACGGCATCGCGCATGTGTTTGCGCGCGCTGGCTACAAGGTGATTTTGCGCGATGTGGAGCAGCGCTACCTCGATCGCGGCATGGACACCATTGCCAAGAATCTTGATCGCGAAATCAAGAAGGGTAAGCTGACGGAAGCAGAGAAGGAAACCGTCTTTGGTCGGCTCGTTCCCGTGACCGACATGTCCGCTGTAGCCAACGCGGACTTCCTCGTGGAAGCGGTGCCCGAAAAGCTCGAAACTAAGCGCCACGTCCTTACCGAGGCCGACCGTTTGCTGCGTCCCGGCGTGATCATCGCCAGCAATACCTCGTCGATCGCGATGACCACACTCGCCGCGCTCACCAAGCGCCCGGAACATTTCGTGGGCATGCACTTCATGAATCCCGTGCCGGTGATGACGCTGGTGGAAGTGATCCGTGCGCTGCAAACCAGCGACGCGACGTTCGCTGCCACGATGGATCTCGCGAAGAAACTCGGCAAGACACCAGTCGCTGTCAACGACGCTCCGGGATTCGTCTCCAACCGCGTCCTCATGCCGCTGATCAACGAAGCCGCCTACTGCGTGATGGAAGGCGTCGCCACCCCCGAAGCCGTGGACACCGTCATGAAGCTCGGCATGAACCACCCGATGGGCCCGCTCGAACTAGCCGACTTCATCGGCCTCGACGTCTGCGTGGACATCATGCACGTCCTCCACGAAGGCCTCGGCGACCCAAAGTATCGCGCCTGCCCCCTGCTCAAAAAGTACGTTGCCGCCGGCTATCTGGGCCGCAAAACCAACCGCGGCTTTTACACTTATGGTGGGTAAAGCGGTCTGCCGGAGGCGAATACAGGGCGAAATAAGTGTTTGCTTTTTGTTCGCCTATTCTGCTATCTTCGACTTTCGGCGTTTTCAACAGGCGCTGATGGTGGCCTCTTGCTGGTGCCGCAAAACCTGTCATCCTGAGCGTATCGGATGAAGATACGCGAAGGGTGCCAGCCAAGCGTTGTCGGAGTGTAGCAAATTAATGATGGCGGCAGAGTAAACCGAATGGTAAACTTCGACGCCGATAACGGATCAATTATCGAAGCAAGACTCGCAGTGCGGGTCGGAACATGCGCTTTCCCGGCGCAGGTCGGCTCTGGTGGCAAAAATTCCTACTTTCCTCTACGAGGTGTGAAATGGCAGACGAAAAAGCAAAGCTAATCGAAGCGGCGATATCGCAAATTGAAAAGGACTACGGCAAAGGCTCGATCATGCGCCTGGGCAACCGCGACGTGCTGGTGCCCGTCAGCGTGATCCCCACCGGCTGCCTCTCGCTCGATCTCGCTCTGGGCGTTGGCGGATTTCCGCGCGGCCGTGTGGTCGAAGTGTACGGCCCGGAATCCGGCGGTAAGACAACCATGACACTGCACGTTATTGCTGAAGCCCAAAGGCTCGGCGGCATCGCCGCATTTATCGACGCGGAACATGCTCTCGATCCGATCTACGCCCGCAAGCTTGGCGTGGACGTAGACAATCTTCTGGTCTCGCAACCGGATAACGGCGAGCAAGCCCTGGAAATCGCGCAGACCTTGATTCGCTCCAACAGCGTCGACGTCGTGGTTGTCGATTCTGTGGCCGCGCTCGTACCCAAGGCCGAACTCGAAGGCGACATGGGCGACCCGTCGATGGGTCTGCAAGCGCGCCTGATGTCGCAGGCGCTCCGCAAACTCACCGGCATCGTCGCGAAATCGCGTACCTGCCTGATCTTCATCAACCAGATCCGCGAAAAGATCGGCGTGATGTTCGGCAACCCGGAAACCACTACCGGTGGCCGCGCGCTGAAGTTTTACGCATCGATCCGGCTCGACATTCGCCGCATTCAGGCCATCAAGGAAGGCGATCGCGTCGTCGGCTCGCGCACGCGCGGCAAAGTCGTGAAGAACAAGGTAGCCGCGCCGTTCCGCGAAGCCGAATTCGACATCCTCTACGGCGAAGGCATCTCCCGCGAAGGCGACCTCATCGACCTCGGCGTCGACAAGGGCATCCTCGAGAAATCCGGCACGTGGATCAGCTTCGGCGGCGAACGCATGGGCCAAGGCCGCGAAAACGCCCGCATCTTCCTGAAGGAAAACAAAGACATCCGCGAGAAGCTGGAAAGTGCGCTCCGTAAGAAGCTGGGCATCCCCTCAGCCGACAGCAGCGCCAGCGCAGGAGCCGGCACTACCGGCGCCCCAACCCACGGCCCCAACGGCCACGCCGCTCCGCCGCCAACCGGAAAAATCGCCCAATCCGAGTCACCCTAAGGCTGCCGCCGCAACTGCATCCGCGTCCGACGCCAACAAAGCACGCCCCGCCCGCTAATGAACGCGGGTCAGGGCACCTAGCATCGTCGTTTTAGGTAGGCTCCACGCAGCAGGCCGCTCGCTTGCGTCATGTCCGTGGAGAAATCTCTTCACGGCCGTAGGCGATTGTCTTTCGGATCAAGGCGCAGCAGACGCACTCTTGTCGTAATGCTGGACCTTGTACTGAGGCGGCAGCGGATCGACGCGTGGCGTCGCAGGATCAACCATCCAGAGTCCTTCTTTTCGCACGCAGGACTCTTTTGCCGATTGTTCTTCTCCCACGTCAAAATACGGTCCGGTCTTTATGACCGCCGCTCCTTTCGGAGAGAAGCCCACCGGTTGGAAGACGCCAATACAATGGATTCCGAAATTATCGCGAAACGCTTTCTCGACAAAGCCGTCGCTCGATAATCTCCCGGTGTCGGCGTCGTAGATCCGGGTAGTTGTTGCGCCTGCGTCAGAGCCCCATTGCCAAACGCCCTGACCGAGCAGCAGTCGGTGTCCTTTAGGAGACCAGTCGATGAGGTCGATGCTATTGCCAAGCATTTCCGGTGAAGGCGTCAAATCGAGTACTACGCGGAACGGTTGGTTCGCTGCATTCGCGACGAACAATCTTGATGTGTTCTGGCATTCCGTGCTGCCAGCGTGGTCCGGGTCGGACGCTATAGCTTCGCTCTCGGCATATGCACGGAAGCGCCCGTCGGGCGAGACAAGCAGGGTCGTGCGTGACCTGTGGAACCCAATTAACTTGCCGGTCGATTCTTCGTAACAACTCGCGTAGGAGTTGATCGACTGTGGGCCGCTCAGTGCCTTGTGCAGTGCTTGCGCGGAAGCGTAGATATTCCAGAAAAGTATGGCTATCAACACCGCGCGAATACTATGAATTTTCAGTTCCAAGGTCGCAAATCCTCGCGGGGACCTAGCCTTTCGTTGCTGACTGGCGTGCAAAAAATCGATAACCTCAATCCTTGGTTCTGGCTCCGCTGGCGTCGTGAATCTGGCACAGATTTTCTGCTTACATCTGCTTCGCTTCCTCTTCGCCTTGAATTCCGCTAGTCTGATGAAGTGAATCTCACACTGTTTGATCTCAATCCGCCGCTGGACAGCGCGCTGCAGATTAATGAGGCGCAGCGGCGCGCCATTACGCATGGGCAAGGGCCGCTGCTGGTGATAGCCGGTGCCGGAACCGGCAAGACGCGGATCATTACCGAGCGGATTCGCCATTTGTTGGACTCCGATTCTTCGCTGGGCGGAGAAAACATTCTTGGGCTCACGTACACGAAAAAAGCTGCTGGGGAGATGAAGTCGCGGGTGGTGAGAACGTGCGGGGAGCGCGGCAGAAACGTGACTATGGCTACGTTTCACGCCTTCTGCGAAACGCTGTTAAAGGAAATCGACCCTAAAGTCACGGTGCTCGAGGATGTGGACCACTGGATCTTGCTGCGCCGCAATATGGCGCGCCTTCAACTGGAAAAATATCGGCGGCTGGCCGAACCCGGGCAATTCCTTGGGGATTTCCTACGGTTTTTTTCGCGCTGCCAGGATGAACTGGTTTCCAGTGAAGATTTTCAACGCTATGCCGACGGACTCGAAGAGGACTTGCGAGCGGAGCGAAAACATCTGGACGAAGATACCCACGCGGAGAGGGCTGAAAACGTCGCGCTGCAGAAAGAGATTGCGCGGGCTTATAAAGCCAGCGAAGAGCTGCTCAATGAAAAGAAATATTTCTCATTTGGATCGCTGATTACCTGGACGGTCGCGCTGCTGCGCAAGGATGCGGCAATTCGGGAGCGCTTCCAGCAGCGGTACAAACATATTCTGGTGGATGAGTTTCAGGACACCAACATCGCGCAACTGGAACTGTTGCAACTGCTTTCCCCGGAGCCTCGAAATATCGTCGTGGTGGGCGACAACGATCAGGCGATTTACCGGTTTCGGGGCGCTTCTTTCGGGAGCTTCAAACTTTTCCTGGAGCGCTTTGCGGGTTGGAAGACGGGGCAAGATTCGACGCCGTATCGTGTGACGCTGACGGAAAATTACCGTTCCACCCCGAACATCCTACGCGTGGCGACGCAGGTGATTGCGCAAAACGAAGTCAGCTCCGACTTCCCGAATAAGGTGCTGTCTCCGACGCACCCCGAAGGTGAACGCATCCGCGTGGTGGAGTTGGCGACCGAGGACGAGGAAGCTCTGTGGGTGGCCAACGAACTAGAGCGTTTACACCGCGCCGGAAGCCCCTGGCGCGATTTTGCGGTGCTCTACCGCCAGCATGCGCATCGCGATCGGTTGGTGGAAGAGCTTTCGCGGCGGAAGATTCCGTTTGTCATTACCAGGCTATCGATTCTGGAGCATCCGCTGGTGCGCGATGTGCTGGCATATTTGCGGATCATTGCAAAACCCTACGACGATATTGCTTGCGCGAGGGTGCTGGCTGCTCCCGCCTGGCATCTTGAACCTGTGGACCTGGTGAGGTTGGCGGAGCGCACGCGGAAGAAGCGCGGGACCTCTCTTTACGACGCGTTGCAATCGCCGCAATCCGAATTGCCATTTAACCCGTCCGCAGCGACGCTGAGTGAATTGCTGGAGTTTGCTGCGGGGCAGCGGAAAAACCTTAAGCGGCGGACAGCACGCGAAATACTTGGCGCGCTGATCGAGTGGCTGGAAATTCCTCAGCTTGCCGGCTTGCGGGACCGCCGGTATGTAACCCAACTTGCGCAATTCCTGAAGGATTGGGAACCGAAAAGCGACACGCGCTCGCTCCCGGAATTTCTTGAATACCTCGATTATTTCGAACAGGCCGGTGGTGTGATTTGCCTGGACGAGGACGTGCCGGGCGATGCCGTCCAGTTGATGACCGTGCACGGGGCGAAGGGACTTGAGTTTCCGCACGTATTTTTGCTGCGCGTGAATCATGGCGCGTTTCCACCGCGGGAGCGCTCGCCGCTGTTCGAATTCCCGGTAAAGCTCATGAAGGAGGAGTTGCCGGCCGGGCAGTTTCATATTCAGGAGGAGCGCCGGTTGTTTTACGTGGCGCTGACGCGGGCGGAACGAAAGCTGACGATTACCACGCTGACGGAGAAGAAGGGGAAAGTACCTACGTTCATCGAAGACATCTTGATGGAGCCGTCGGTGAAACGCCGCGACGTATTGCAAATTGCGCCTAAGGTGCGGCCACGGGACGAAACCGCGAGTACCGCCAACGGAGCCAATAGTGGCGCGTCTCTGTTCCCTTCCCTGTCGCAGCGGCCGCGCATCTTTTCGAAGATTGCGGATTGGGCGGAGACGTTTCATCCTCCTTCACCGGAGCCTTTGAAATTGAGCGCATCGGCGGTGGACAATTACCGGAAGTGCCCGCAGCAATTTCTGTTCAGCCGGATGTGGTCGCTGAAGGAAGGGCCGCAGGCGACGCTGACCTTTGGGAGCGTGATGCATACGACGATCAAGCGGTTTGTCGATCAACTGCGGAAGGGTGTGAAGCTGCCGTTTGACGAGGTGGCGCGTATTTTCGAGACGGAATGGACTTCCGCGGGATTTGAGGACGACTATCAGGAGGGTGAGTACAAGAAGGATGGTCTCGAACAGTTGCGCGCATTTTATACCGCTTTGCTGGAGAACCCGCCGGAGATTCTGGAGCAGGAGAAGGCCTTCGAGTTGCCGCTGGAGAACAACGTGATTATCAACGGGCGAATCGATCAGATTAATTCGCTGGGGCGGAACGACGTCGAAATCGTGGACTACAAGACCGGGAAAGTCACGGAAAGAGGCCGATGCGCGCCGGGACCTGCAACTGAGCATCTACGCGATTGCGGCGAAAGAGATTCTGGAGCTCAATCCCGTGCGGCTGGTGTTTTATTATTTGCAAAACAACCAGACGCAGGTGACGACTCGGAATGCCAAACAGCTTGATGAGGCTCAGAAAGTGATTCAGGAGGTGGCGGCGGATATTCGGGCTGGATCGTTCCCACCTAAGACCGGGCTACGCCTGCCGGACTTGCGCTTATGAGGCGATCTGTCCCGCGCATGAGGAAGAGGTTTCGGTTTGACAGCGTGGGGGGAAAGGCCGGAGCCGGAATTTAACACAGAGGGCACGAAGTTCGGAGCACAGAGATCGCGGAGACATCAGGCCTAGCGCAGGTCGCCTTGCTTGTGGAATGGACGGACAAAAAAGGGGCGCTGCGGTCTCGCAGCGCCCTTCCATTTGAAAGCTGCAGGTGCTACTTCCCTTTTTTGGGGTCCTTCTTGGCCTTTTTCTTCATCGCGAGTCTCCCTCTGCTGTCGTTCTGGAGGGAGCCGGCGTCGCCGCAAGCCACCCTCTTCGCTTCGTATACGAGCGACGAGCGCGGCTGTCAAGAACAATCCGAAGGATCTTGAAAAATAACCGGCCGGAAATAATGGGCGGCCGGAAATCGACCAGAGGCCATCTCATAAATGGCCGCGACAGAAAGAGAAGAATTTCCTCAGGGGCTAAAGCCCGCTTTTGCGTGTCTTTAAATGTCGGAGCTAAAGCTCCGACCCCCTGAGTTGCATGAGATGACTTCTAGGGGACTTGCATGGCGGGAACCTGGCCTGCGTAATAGCCTTCGCGGGTCTTGATGTCCATACCTTCGCGCTTCACGCGCACTTCGATGCTGTGGTACTCGGCGGCCGGGTCGGTTCCGCGTGGCACGTAGGCCAAGGTGTACTGATTTCGGGCTTCCTCGGTTAGGCGGGCGTAAAACTCAGCGAAACTTTGCTCTTTCGTGGCGTGATAGACCTCACCACCGGAATGGTCGGCGTAGCGAATCAGGGGCGATCGTTGGCGGTCGATGGGGGAAACCTTGCGCTCGAGATAGGCGGTGGGGACGGCAATGCTATAAACGGAGATGTTTTCGTGGAGCAGCGCTTTGAGGACATCTTCGAAGCTGACTTTGTTGAACTTCTTGCCACCATTGACGCCGTCAGAGATCAGCACGATGACCCTGCGGCGGCTGCGCGGACGATCGTGCAAGAGCTGTGCGGCCGCGAAAACGGCGTCGTCGAGAGCCTTGGTGGGCTGGCCCTTGATGGCCCGGGCGCCCTTGTCGATCGCGGAGTCATCGGTCGCGGAATGGTTGTTAATTGTAGCTCCGCCAAAGGCCGGGCTTGGAGGCGCAACATCAGCCACGCTATCGAGATTGGTGCGCTTGAGCTCTTTCACCAGAGCGTCCTGGTCGGAGGTAAAACCCTTGCCGGGATGAAAAAACTGGTCGAAGCGGCAGACGAAGGCTTCATCCTCGGTGCTCATGCCACCAATGATGGATTCCAGGCTGGCTTGCACCTTTTCGGCGTCTTTGTCCTTCAGGTCGTTGTCGATCAAGATGACCATCGAGAGAGGAAAGGCCTCGGCGGTGAAGACGTCAATTTTCTGCTCGACGTTATCCTCGAAGACGCGGAACTCATCGCGGCGGAGGTCCGGGACGAGTTCGCCACCGCGGTCCTTGACGGTGACGGGGAGGATGACGAGGTTGGAATTTACGGTGATGCGGGCCTGGGCGTCGCTTAGAGACGCGGCGGTGGGAGGACGCGCGGTTTGCGAGGATGACGCCGGGAGTGGCGCGGGGGATTGCGGAGGTTGCGCCGCAACATAGACTAGAGGCGCCAGAAGGAGCGCGACACCGGTTGCGACAACGATTTTTCGTAGACTTTTCATGGTCCTCGGGCCAAACTTCTCTAGATTTGATGCAGCCCAGTGGGTAAACAATGCAGCCGAGCGGACGAAACGCACATCCCCCGCGCCGCTTCGCGGCATCCTACGCTAACGGAAGCATCCCAGCGGCGAGCGACTTCGTGCCGGGCATCTCTGCTCAAGGAAAGTATACATGCGTTCAGTGAAGAAACTGCTGGTGACGAGCGTCACAGCGGTGCTGATGGTTGGGTTGTCGGTAGCACTGGCGGTGCCGGCGTTGCCGCAAGATCCGCAATCGCAAGGCCCGGTGATCCGTCGCAGGTCAACCTGGTGAACGTGTTTGCAACGGTGCGCGATAAAAACAAGAGAATCGTCACCGATTTAAAGCAGACCGACTTCAAGCTGCAGGAAGACGGGCAAGATCAGCAGATCGCGTTCTTCTCCAAAGAAGTGACGATGCCGATCACGCTTGCGTTGCTTCTGGATACTTCGGGAAGCGAGCAATTCATGCTGGGGGCGATTCAGGACATGGGCGGGCGCTTCCTGGACCGCGTTTTGAAGAAGGGCGACGAGGCGCTGGTGATGTCGTTTGATACGGACGTGGACTTGTTGTCGGACTTCACCGACGACCGGGGACAGTTGGACCGGGCGATCCGCAAGACGCGCATTAATGCTCCGATGGGCGGCGGAATGATTAATCCTGG
The DNA here is from genome assembly GCA_963832615.1 of uncultured Acidobacteriota bacterium. GTDB lineage: Bacteria > Acidobacteriota > Terriglobia > Acidiferrales > UBA7541 > Acidiferrum. The sequence goes on along the minus strand of CAWHVA010000019.1, from coordinate 31,243 downwards.
GCCGGTGCCCTCGGGTCACATCACCGGAACCGCTTTCTACGACGCGGTCTATCTGGCTTGCAACGAGAAGCTGAACACCGAAGCGGGGCGCAAGGCCATCGTGGTGGTTACCGACGCTCAGGACGAAGGAAGTAAGGTGCGCATCGAGGAAGCGATTGAGGCGGCCCAGCGAACGGACACGGTGATTCACATTTTGCTGGTAGCCGATCCTCATTTCGGCGGGAACCAGGGTGCGGCGAAGAAGATGACCGATGAGACCGGCGGACGCATGATCGTGGCGAACAATGAGAAGCATTTGGCGGAGGCGTTCGACCAGATCTCGGAAGAGTTGCGAAGCCAGTATACGCTGGGCTACTACCCGACGAATACGGCGCATGACGGGAAGTTCCGGAAGATTAAGGTGGACATGGCGAACCACGATTACAAGGTGCTCGCGCGGAAGGGATATTACGCACCGAAGGGCTGACGTGACCGGAGACTCGTAATTGGTGACTAGGTTCGTCCTTCGCAATCGTCCAGCTAAGAATCCGCTGTTCCTCTGTTAAAGTGCCGTTCAAGTTCGTATCTGTTTTGTGAATCAAAATTGACAATTTGTGGTTATGCGTCTACGTTCCCGGCTGGCCTTGGCGCGGAGGACTTTTCCTGTGATTAGAAAATCATGCGCGGGTGGGATCGTGCGAGTGTTGCCGATGGCTTTGATCTGTTCGCTGGGCGTTGGGTGCCATCCGGCAAAACAAGGTCCTGCGCCGGCTGCCGCGTCACAGGATGGCGCAACGTTTGATGCGGATGGGACCGCGCGTATCACGCGAGTCGTGCCGATGCCGTTGACCGTGAGTCCGGAGGCTCAGAAGTGGCTGGCGTCTTTGACGCAGAAGAGCAGCGCTCCACAGACGCTGGAGCAGCGTCGAGCGGGAACCGACGAGTGGCGCAAGCGGCAGTCGTCGGAGGCGCGCAGACTCTATCCAGTGAATCTGGAAGAGACCACGACGGCGGGCGTGCGGACGGACATCCTAACGCCACTGGACTGGCCGCGCGCGAACCGGGAACGCGTGCTGATCAATCTTCACGGAGGTGGGTTCAATTCGGACTCGGGTTCGCTGATCGAAGGCGTGCCGATTTGTAATCTGGCGAAGATCCGGGTGGTTTCGGTGTATTACCGGTTGGCGCCTGAAAATCCGTTTCCGGCGGCAGTGGACGACGTTGTTGCGGTATACAAGGAATTGCTGAAGACGTACAAGCCGCACAACATCGGTATATTCGGCACGTCTGCGGGAGCAACCTTGACTGCAGAAGTGGCGGCGCGGCTTGCGCGGTCGGGAATGCCGCTGCCGGGGGCGCTGGGGTTGTTTTCCGTGCATCCGGACTACACGCGGCCGACGGATTCGCAGGAATTGTTCGCACTGGACGGGTTGCCGGGAAGACTGGAGCCGCGCGATCCGAACCGGCCGCCGGAAGATGCGTACGCTGGAAACACGGATCGCCACGATCCGGTGTTGTCGCCGCTTTTTGCCGATTTGAAGGGTTGGCCACCGAGTTTGCTAGTGACCAGCACGCGGGACCTATTGCTGAGCAATACGGCGATTTTTCATCGAGCGCTTTTGCGGGCCGGAGTTGACGCGCAGCTTGTTGTCTACGAGGCGCTGCCGCATGCGTTTTGGTATCACTACCAATTACCGGAGACGCAGGAGGCGCTGAGCTTGATGGCGAAGTTTTTTGATAAGAAGGTGGGACGCTGATTTGGGGGCTTGATGTAGCGGAACAGACACCAGGGGCGCCTCGCGGGCGGGTTTTTAGCAAGAGGCTGCGGCCGGGAGAGGCGAGCCCTCCCCTACAATGGAGTCTTTGGAAGCAGGTTCAGGACGACCTGGAACCAAAAGTTGGGCTGGTAACGGATTTGCACTGGGACGCCACGCAGGGCGCCTTGGGTGCCGAGCACGATCGTGAAATACACACGTCTACCGGTTACTTGGTTGGCGGAAACAAAATCGGCCTGGAGAAGCTGGTCGTACGAGTTCTGGGTTAGGATCCCACCTTTTGCGGAGTTCACCTTCACATCCAACTTTCGAACCGGCTCGAGGCGTTCGAGTGTTAGCACATCCACCTGCGCGTCGTACACATAGCACAACGACTGCGGCGCTTTGACGCCCTCGATCGCGGCATCGTCCAATTGCGAGACGGCGCCGAGGAATTCGCCGGCGCGAGGGCAGCCGGGCGGACTGTCCAGGGTGCGCGCCGGACTAACCGACGTGCTGAGTTTTTCCAGCATGATGGGCTCGGCTTCGGCGTATTGGTGGAGGTTGTAGTCTTGGCTGGATGCCAGGGGCACGACCAGAGAAATGGCACGCCCGCTCTCGACGCGGCTGAGAATGCCGGTAAATTGATGCTCGCCGCCATTTTTCTCTTTGCGGAGCTCTTCCTGCATCTCGGAGATGGACTTCCCTTTTGAAGATTTCATGAACCCGAAGAACGCGCTAGCGGTCACATCGTCCGTTTTTGCAGGATGGATTGCGGGACCCTTGTGCCAGACCACCTCCGTGCCGGCGCCCCAGCGGTTGATGGCGCGCGGAGCTTTGGCGGGGTCGGAGCCGAACAACACCTGAAGAAGTTCCTGGCGGGGATCGGTCTTGGAGACGCCCATGCGGATGTATCCGCCACCGACATCGTCCTTGCCGGCCCAGAAGAATAGCAGGCGCACACGCGCGGTCATCGCGTACTTGAACTCGGCGAGGTCGCGAGGGGCGCTGCGCACCCAGCCCAGCGCTTCCACGATCGGCACACGATCAGCGTCGGTGGTTTTTGCCAATTGCGGAAGGAATAATGAAAGGATGACCAGCAGGATTGAGAATCGAGACGCGCTGGTCACAGTTGGTGGACTCTGCAGCGCGGCAATGTGCGGAACAATTCGTGCACGGTGGCACCAACCTACAACAGAGTTGTTACGGAGGATTGACGGAAAATTGAAATAAGAAAAATATTTTCGTAATAACGTGTTACAGAGCGTCATCGTAAGCTCAATCGTGCAAATCTCTCCATCGCAGGCATGCGCACCACCGGCGCAGCGTTCTATTCTAAACCCTCCTGCCAGCAATCATCATAGCGCAACGCATCTCACCGTAAGGCAAGCTTTCCTGCTGCTCTTGCGACACCCAGTCAAATATCTTCTGCACCGCTGGAACTGGAAATCGGCGGTGCTGAGTTCCCTACTGCGAGCGTCGCTATTTTTCGCGACGAATCTGGCGGCGGGATGGCCGGCGGCGATTGCGGCGATGAAGACCGAGCTCGTTTTTCGAGGAGTCACTTCGGGGTTCTACGGCGCGCTGACCGAAGCCTTTCGCGAAGCGGAGCCGCCGTGGGAGGCGGCACTGACGGTAATGTTCATGCTGCCGCTCGCCAATCACTCCATCGAGCTGCTGGTTCACTGGATACGCGGCACACAAAAATTGCTACCGAGCATCCTGGCGTCCGTGATCCTGACGGCGTTCTCGACTTTGTTTAACTTCTACGTGATGCGCCGGGGAGTTTTGATTGTCGGCGCCGGGCGTCATTCGCTGGGTAAGGACTTGCTGAAGCTGCCGCGGCTCGTTGTGGATTTCGTGACCTGGATTCCGCGCTTTGTGATTCGCCGTGTAGCACGGAAGCCGGGTTCCGGGCGTCCTGATGGCGATTAAGACTCTGCACATCACCAATTCCTATCATCCCACTTCGGGCGGCATTCGAACTTTCTACCATGCGCTGCTCGACGCCGCGAACCAACACAAGCGTTTCGTGCGCCTGGTGGTCCCCGGCGCAGAGACATCCATCGAAGAAGTCGGAGAATTTGGACGCATCTATCACGTAAAGGCACCCCATGTGCCTATCCTCGATTCCCGCTATCGATGGATGTTGCCGCATGTTTACGCGTGGCCTTACGACAGTCCGCTGCGGCAGATTTTGGCCGCGGAGCGCCCAGAGCTCGTGGAAGTCTGCGACAAGTTCTGGCTGCTCTATTTGTCGGGTGCTCTGCGGCGCCAATGGATTCCAGGCGTGCCCGTGCCGGTGATCGTGGGTCTCACCTGCGAGCGTCTGGACGACAATATGCGCTCGTATGTGAGCGGCGGATGGGCGTCGCAACGAGTGTGCGAGCGCTACATGCGCTCGTGTTACGTGCCAAGGTTCGATTTTCACGTGGCGGCCTCGGACTATATCGCCATCGAGGTGCGGCGGCTTCTTCCGGAACGCCTGCGCGATCGGCTCCACGTTTGTCCGATGGGGGTAGATTTCGAGACGTTCGACGGTCCGCTCAATGGGTGCGGCATGCGTCAGGAGCTGCTGCGCCGGGCCGGCGGTGACGGAAGGACCGTGCTGCTTCTTTATGCCGGCCGATTGTCGAAAGAGAAAAATTTGTCGGTGCTGGCGCGTATGCTGGCAAAGCTCGCGGGCCGCGCGCGCTCTGACTATCGCTTGATCATTGCTGGCGACGGGCCGTTCGCGAAAGAGCTACGGGATTCGCTCGAGGAACTCGCTCCGGGACGCGCCTTGTTCCTCGGACACTGCCAGCGCCAAGACCTCCGGGAGCTTTATCATGCGGCCGACATTTTCATTCACCCGAATCCTCGCGAGCCATTCGGCATTGCGCCCCTGGAGGCGATGGCAGCGGGCTTGGCGCTGGTCGCGCCCGCTTCCGGCGGAGTGCTCACCTATGCCAACGAAGAAAACGCATGGCTAGCCGAGAATACGGTCGAGGCATTTGCGACGGCCGTGGAAAGCGTCCATGCCGACAGTGAGATTTATCGCCAGAAAATTGCGAGGGCTCGGCGGACGGCAGCAGAATCTTCGTGGACGCGGGTAACCGCAAACTATTTTCAGCTTTACGATCGGTTCCACGAGTGGTTCGTTCGCGAAGGTCTGCGCAACAAGCCGGCTCGCTGGGAACGCGCTGAAGCGCACCCCTACAGCGCGCCACCTTCGGGAAGGCAGGCGTTTGTTCCGGACGGAAACACTTCGGAAATCGGTTCGCTCGAGGCGCACTGAACGGAACGCGGAAAAAGCCATTGGAGGCCCGTTTTGTGTCGTATGGATCACGAGGCCAGCGAATGTTGACCGCAGAGTCATGGACAGGTAACACGTACTCCTTAGCGTAAACATACGTTGTTGGGAGCGTGTGTTATGCAGACTGGCGCAACTCTCGTCGTAAGGCACGACCGAATTCCGCAAGCCTCCGGGAAGTTCTGTTCCGGCGTATCCCTTCACAGCCATACGATGCATTCGCGCGAATACCTGGGGCGGCTGCCGCATTACATTGCCAAGATTCCGGTGGCCTCCTATGTAATCGAGCGCGAAGTGGGGTGGATGCATCTTTATGAAGGCCGGACCATCGACTTCAGCAAGATGTATTGGACGCCGCCGCTGTCGCCGCCGCGAGGCATTTGATCTGGAGCGGAAGCAGGTGGAAGAGAAGCTGGGCCTGCAGGCGCTGGTGTCGCTGTCGGATCACGACAACATCGAAGCGGGTCTGCATCTGCAAATGCTGGAGCGCACCAAGCGCGCTCCGGTCTCCGTGGAGTGGAGCGTTCCCTACGATCAAACGGTTTTCCACCTGGGAGTGCACAATCTTCCCCTGAGTCGAGCGACCGCCTGGATGGAAGAGTTGGCGCGATTCACGGCCAATCCGCGAACCGACGTGTTGCGGCAGTTGCTTCACGAGTTGAATGCCGAGCCCTCCGTACTGCTTATCCTGAATCATCCGTATTGGGACGCGGAAAGCGTCGGCCCCGACCAGCATCGGGATTCGCTTGCGATCTTCTTGCAGAAATACGGGCACCTGCTGCACGGCCTCGAATTTAATGGTATTCGTTCGCGTAACGAAAACGAGCAAGTGTTGAAACTCAGCAAGACGACCGACCTGCCGGTCGTGTCGGGTGAGTGTCGGGTGGTGACCGCCATGGTTGCGAACCCAACGCCGTCTGAATCTCTCGGCTGCAGCCACCTTCGCGGATTTTGTGGATGAGATCCGGCTGGAGCGTCGCAGCCACGTCGTGCTGATGCCGCAATATTTCGAACCGCTGCGACTTCGTTTGCTGGAAGGCGCCTGGCACGCGCTGAGCGACGCCCCCGGTGAATTTGGGCGGGCGCACTGGATGACCCGCGTGTTCATCCCGGGAGCGGATGGTTCGCATCGCCCGCTGTCCGATTTTATGGGCACGCGGTTTCAGCGCGTTGTGGACATCTTCCGCCGGATTATGGCGTTTCTGGTCAGCCCCAAGATGCGGCCCGCGGTGCGACTGACATTCCTCGGAAACGAAGAGGGGGGCTTATGACCTCGCAGCCGCGCGTGGCTTTGTTTTGCGAAACGTTCCACGAGGTCAACGGCGTTGCGCTTACCGCCCGGCAATTGGTGGATTTCGCAAAACGCCGCGCGCGCCCTTTCCTGGCGGTCCTCGGAGGACCACGCCTCGCGCAATTTAGCGAGGGCAGCGTTACGCGGCTGGAATTGCCACGAGGCTGGACCAGCTTCGGCATCGAGCGCGATTTGCGCTACGACTTGTTTCTGTGGCGACATCTTGGCGAGGTTCGCCGCGCTTTGACGCGATTCCGGCCCGACGTAATCCATGTGACCAGCCCCGGGGAATTTGGGCAACTCGGAGCGTACCTGGCGCACACCTTGCGAATCCCTTTGGTGGCTTCCTGGCACACGAATTTGCACCAGTTTGCCGCCAGGCGATTACAGAAGCTGCTGACATTTTTCCCCGCCGGCCCATTGGAGGGCGTCACGTCCTGGGCGGAACGTGCGGCCCTGGTTCCACTGCTGCGTTTCTATCGCATTGCTCGCGTGACTTTGGCGCCGACACCAACCCAGGTGTGTTGGCTGGAAGAGGCCACCGGGCGGCCCGCGTTCCTCATGCCTCGCGGAGTGGACTGCGAACAGTTTCATCCGCGACAGCGTTCGGTGAACGACGGCGTGCTGCGGCTTGGTTACGTCGGCCGCGTCACGCCAGAGAAGCGCGTGCGTTTTCTGGTGGATATTGAGCAGGCGTTGCTAGCCACGGGTCACAGAAACTTTTCGATTCTCGTGGTGGGCGATGGAAACGAGCGCGCCTGGCTTGAACGGAATCTGCGACACGGAGTTTTCACCGGCGTGCTGCGCGGACAGTTTCTCGCGGAGGCCTACGCCAACATGGATCTATTCGTGTTTCCATCGCGGACCGATACGTACGGTAACGTGGTCCAGGAAGCCGCGGCTTCCGGTGTGCCCGCGATTGTGACCACGCACGGTGGCCCGCAATGCCTGGTCGTTCCGGGGGTGACGGGATTCGCAACTGCGAATGATCAAGAGTTTGTGGACCGAGTTCTGAAGCTTGTCGCAGAGCCCGCACGCCTCCGGACGATGGGCACGGCCGCGCGTCAAAACATTCTGGCGGCATCGTGGGACTCCGCACTCGAAATGACCTATTCGGCTTACCGTTTCTGCGGCGACACCGCTACTGCCGCTCGAACCGCAAGGTCCGCGACCGTCCTGGCCAGGCCCCAGGTGCCGGCAGTCTAGTCTGCGTCATTTTAGGAACTGCCGGGAGATCAGACGGGGATGTAACGGCCGCCGCGGTTTCGACGCTGGGCAGTCCAGTTTCGGTGCCGTGCAGAAGCGATTTTGCAGAAGCGTCTAGCGGTACAGGCTTCTGTGGGCGGGGCGGTCGATCCGAAAGGTTCGCGTGGCCAAGGATCCATCCGTGATGAGCGCGTTGGCTGGAAAGTGGGAGCGGCGGACCTTACAGAAGGGACTGGTGCGCCGCAGCTTTCCGTTGCGCCCCACTTCGCCGGTGAAAACCACGCCGCCGCGATTGTCGATGATGACCAATTTGAAAGGCGGCGAAAACTTGCGGGTTTCCGTTGAACGAACGATACGCGCCATCTCGGAAATCAATCCGCCGACGATGGCTTGATAGCTGACCGGCGCAAGCGCTTCCTGGCGCGGGACGCTGAGATTCAACCCGGATGAAAGGTTCACTGTTTTCATAAAGCACTCTCCCGAAATCGCAAGACGCAACACTCGTTCACGCAAAACCTGCAAACTGCTGTGCTGCTAAAACCGCCCCCTCGTTCGCGCCAAGGAGGCTACCGGCGCGAACGGGAAGCGGAAGGTCCGGGGTGTTATGAGGAGCCTGATATACGCGATTCTTGCGAAACAGCGGAGCGCTGTCAAGGGCAAAGTTAACGCTAATTCATTGAGGATTAGCGATAATCCTAGAAAGCCCCCCGAGACGCCTTTTGGGACCGGCAAATGTGTTATTCTTCGGCTCCATGAGCGCCACGCTGTCCGACATCGCCAAGGACTTGAACATCTCGATCGTGACGGTCTCGAAGGCCCTCCGCAACAAGGGACGCATCAGCGCGCGCACCCGTAACCGCGTGCTGAAGCGCGCCAAAGAACTCGACTACCGGCCGAATTGGGTGGCGCGAAGCCTGGTGACCCGCCGCACGTACACGATTGGGCTGCTCCTGCCGGACTTCACGCATCCCTTTTTCGCTGACATCGCCAAGACGATTGCGGAAACCGTGCGCCCACGTGGCTATCACGTGATCATTTCCTATTTCGAAGAAGATCCTGACTTGGAGAGAATTGAAGCGGATTCTCTGCTGGCGCGGCGAGTGGATGGATTGATTCTGGCGTCCTCGCAGTCCCCGGACCGACTGGAATTGTTTGAGGAGTTGCGCGCGCGAAAAATGCCGGTAGTTCTGATCGACCGGCCGATCGAGGGTGTTCGGGCGAGCTTCGTGGGAGTAGACAACGAAGCGGTGGGCAGATTGGCGACAACCCACTTGATCGAGCAAGGCTGCCGAAGGATCGCACACCTTCGCGGTCCGCAGATCGGACTGGCGACGAAACGGTTGAATGGCTACCTGGCTTCGTTGAAGAAAAACAAATTAGCAGCGCCGACGAATTACGTTGTAGATGCAGGCTTTCAGGATCGAAGCGGCTACGCGGCCATGAAGAAACTATTAGCGGCGGCGACGCCGGCCCCGGACGGCGTCTTCTGTTACAACGACCCGGTGGCGATCGGGGCGATGAAGGCGTTGCGTGAAGCAGGACTGAGAGTGCCAGAAGACGTAGCCGTGGTGGGCGCCGGCAACGTGCACTACTCGGATGCGCTGGCGGTGCCGCTGACGACGATCGATCAGAAGACCTGCGAGATCGGAGCAAGGGCGGCGGAATTGCTCCTGGGGCAGATTGAATCGAAGCGGCCAGTGCGTACGGAAAAAATCCTCATCGTGCCCGAGCTTGTGGCGCGGAAATCGACGCAACGCCCGGGCTTCGAGGGTCGATCGAAATAACGCTTACACGCCCTGACCGACGGTATTCCTTGGCCATCACCGGGACGGCGATCCACTTACTTGGTCCTCATTCTTCGCCCGAGAAATAAGCGTTGTGGCGGCTACTTTCGGCACGATCGGCTGTGATCTGGAGGCATATGGAGAACGCAGTCGCACCGCTGTTCGCCAATGAGTTACCAGCGAATCATTGACCGAGTGCGCGGCAGCGCTTACCATCGTGTTTCACACTCCATCGTGGACGGTCAACTCATCGCGCACTACCGGATTCTCCGCAAGGTTGGCGGCGGAGGCATGGGTGTCGTGTATGAGGCTGAAGATACGAAACTTGGACGGCGCGTCGCGCTGAAGTTCCTGCCGCCGGAGACGGACCGCGATGTTACCGCGCTGGAACGATTTTTGCGGGAGGCGCGAGCGGCTTCTGCCCTCAACCATTCGGGAATCTGCACGATCCACGCGATCGAAGAGCACAACGGGCAAACGTTCATCGCGATGGAGTTGCTCGAAGGGCAGCCACTGGACAAGTTGCTCGCAGCAGGATCACTTCCCATTCCGCGGACGGTCGAGATCGGCATTCAACTGGCGGACGCGCTGGATGCGGCGCACAAAAAAGGAATCGTTCACCGCGACATCAAGCCCGGCAATATTTTCGTGACCGAACGCGGCACCGCCAAGATTCTGGATTTCGGGCTGGCGAAGCTGCTGAAAGAGCGGGATGAAGGAGCTGGCGGCGAGACCATCGGCGATTCCACAAATCTTCTGACCAGTCCCGGGACTGCGGTTGGCACCATTGCCTATATGTCGCCGGAACAAGCGCGCGGTGAAGAGCTGGATGGACGCAGCGATCTATTTTCGCTGGGCGCGGTGCTCTATCAAATGGTAACCGGCAAGCAGCCTTTCCCCGGCTCAACGAGTGCCGTGGTGTTCGACAAGATCCTGCACAGTGCGCCGGTAGCTCCGATCACGCTGAATCCGGCCGTGCCGCCGGAGTTCGAACGCATCCTGAACAAGGCACTGGAGAAAGATCGCGACGTCCGCTATCAAGTCGCTGCAGAGCTCCGCGCGGATCTGAAGCGCCTGCAGCGAGAGACCGACTCCGGACGGACCGCCGCGGCCCAATCGACCGCGCGCCGCGCCGCGACGATCGACACCGCCGCCGTGCCAGCAGAAGCGCCCCCGACCACGCCGAAGTCGAGCGGGTCGGTGCTAGTGGAAGCAGCACGCAAGAACAAACTCGGGGCAGCGCTCACCTTCACCCTGATCGCGGTCGTCGGTGCGGCGGCAGCGTTCGGGATCTACTCTCTGGTGGATCGCGGGAAGCACGTGCCGTTCGAACATTTTTCCATCGAGAACCTCACCAACAACGGCCACGTATCGCTGGCGGCGCTCTCTCCCGATGGAAAATATTTGCTGCACGTCCGGGATCAGGACGGACTGCAATCGCTCTGGCTGCGCCACATCCCCACCGGCAGCAACACGCAAATCGTGCCGCCGGCAGCAACGCGCTACGCGGGCTTGACCTTTTCCCCAGACGCCAACTACATCTACTGCGTCCGTCGCGACGAGTCCGAACACACCATAGCGGCGTTATATTCCGCGCCCATGCTAGGCGGCACGCCCCGCCTTTTGATCAAGGACGTGGACAGCCCCATCACCTTCGCACCCGACGGAAAGAGATTCGCCTACCTTCGCGAACACCACGACACACCAAATTTCGATCTGTTTCTCGTAAATACGGACGGCTCGCCAGACCGAACTCTATTCAGCAATACCATGGTGCCCACCGACAGCGATGTTCCCGTCTGGCTGCCCGACGGCAAGACCATCGCCATCCCCATCGTGCAACCCACCGAAGACTCGCTCGGCGGCTTCCTATCGGTTGACGTCCCCAGCAGCAAGCGCCACGAAGTTGCGTTGACCGCCGACCGCGTTTACTACGAACCTGTCTGGTTTCCGGGAACCGATGGCCTGCTCGTCTCCTCGACTTCGGTCGAGCGCGGCCTGCTGCAAAGGCAGGTAGGCTTTCTGAGTTACCCTAAGGGCGACTTCCGCGCCATCACCACGGACACCAACAACTATTTTCATCCGAGCGTTTCCGCCGATGGTAAAACCATTGCCGCCGAACAAGTTCAATCGGTTTACACACTGAGCATAGCGGCCGCTTCGAAGCCGGATGACCTTCGCCCACTTCCATTGATGTCGCATGAGGATACTGGCCAGTGGAACTGGACCTCGGACGGCAAAATTCTGATTCCACAGGGCGGCGAAATCCGTCTTCTGAATCCCGCGGGCGGCGAATCGGTCGTCTTATCCGACAAAAAGCGCCTGCCACTGCAGACCAGACCGTGCGGAAAATATGTAGTATTCCGGTCGATTACCAGAACCGGTGGCGCCTCCGTCGATTTGTGGAGGACCGACATGGCCGGGTCCAGCCAGGCACAACTGACATTTGGCAGAAATGAGCAAGACCCACAGTGTTCGCCCGACGGGAAATGGGTTTACTACGTCGCAACCCAGGAAAACGCAGCCTTGAAGCGAATCCCCGTCGAGGGCGGAACGCCTGAAACCATGATCGACGAGCCCTCAGCTGGATACAACCTCTCTCCGGACGGCCAATTGGTAGCAACCCTCGACATCCGCGAGCTCGATCACAAACTGGTGCTCAATGTCTTCAGCATCGCGGACAAGAAGACCACCTACCACAACATCGACCCCAGGGCATCGGAGCCGATCAGCTTCGCGCCCGCCGGAAACGCGATCGTATACAAAGTGCGGGAAAAAGGCGTCGACAATCTCTGGATGCAGCTGCTGGACGGTTCGGCATACAAGCAGCTCACGCACTTTACGGCGGAGCGCATCGCACGCTTTGCCTTTTCTCCGGATGGCTCGCAAATCGCGATCGAACGCGGGCATAACGAGTCGGACGCGGTCCTGCTGCGCGACACACCTCAGTAGTCGCAACAGGCGTCATCACAACTACACAATACTTACTTGGGTTCGCCCGTAGGGCTGGAACTCCCGCCAGGCGAGGTATTGACGTTGGCCTTCGCGAAATAACCGCGGCGCGCTCGGACCTGGTAGCCCTTGTGATCGGGGGTCTCGATGCGAATGCGGTGATATTTGCCGTCCAGAATAGAATTTGTAGGAATGTAGGCGATCGAATATTGGTTGCGTAACTCGTCGCCGATATCCTGAAACGATTGATCGAGATCATCTACGTGATACGGGAAAAACGCGCGGCCACCGGTCTCTTCGGCAAGGTCGGCAAGGATTTTGTCACCCTCGGTCAGATGCGTCTTGCGATCGGCCAGCTTGTCTGGATTGGTCTGTGACAGCTGGATCCACTCCGTGCTCGTGCTGATCGTGTAAATGACCACGCTGTAGCGCTGCGCCATTTCAATGGCTTCCGCCCGCGTATGATTCGAAAGATTGTCGTCGCCGTCGCTGATCACGATCATCACGCGGCGCACTACGTCGGGCGCATCGCCGGGAGGCCGAGGCGGATGACTCAGCTCCTTATCGCAGGCGGTGTAAATGGCGTCGTAGACCGCCGTGCCGCCACCAGCGCGCGTCTTGACGATTTCGTCGCGCAGTCGCCCGGCATCGTCGGTGAAGGCCTGCAGCACGCTGGGCTCGTCGTCGAAGGTCATGACGAACGCTTGATCGGTATTGTGGCGCAGAACCGAAAACAGGAACGAGGTGGCCGCATCCTGCTCAAATTTAAGTCGGTCGCGGATGCTGTTGGAGGTATCCATTAGTAAGCCGATGCGCAGGGGCAGGTCGGTCTGCCTGCTGAAATAGCGAATCGTTTGCGGGGTCTTGTCATCGGAGATTTTGAAGTCGCTTTTCTCGAGATCAGGAACCAGTTTATTGCGACGGTTCAGCACCGTGAAAAGCACGTCCACGAGGTTCACAGTCTGCGTGATCTTGCCTTGATTCTGCGCCGAAGTTTCGGGGGGCGGTGGCGGTGGACCGCCTTGTTGCTGGGTATCGGAGGCGGACGTGGACTGTTGCGCTCGATACATGGCGGCTGTGAAGACGAGCGTCATCGCCAAGAGAGCGGAAATCCGTAAGGATCGCATGTGGATTGATTATAGGTAGTTGCCGAGTGTAGCGTCAATTCGTTGCGGGTCATCGCCGGCGCTCACGGCGAGTTCCCGCAGGAAGGCTCGTAGCTGCTGCGGCAGCGGAGCCCGCAGATCAATCCATGCACCGGTGCGCGGGTGCGTGAACCCAAGTCTTGCGGCGTGAAGGAAATTTCGCCCCAGCGGCGGCAGCGCGATTTTGCCCACTTCCAATTGCGCAGCTGCTCCGTAGAGCGCGTCACCCACTACCGGATGATGCACCGTCGAGAAGTGCACCCGAATCTGGTGCGTCCTCCCGGTATGCAGCTGCACTTCGACGAGCGTTGTCGTATCGATCCGCGCCAGGACGCGCCAGTCCGTGCGAGCCTCGCGCGCATCCGCAAGCACGGCACTGCGCCGCGCGGTCATACGCACGCGCCGCTTGGGATCGCGGGCAATGGCCAATTCGATCCGCCCACGGTCTTCCCTCAACAATCCTTCGACCAGAGCGATATAAGTTTTCTTAACACTCCGCTGCCGAAAAGCCTCCCCCAACTTTGCGTGCGCCGCGTCATTCTTGGCAACCAGAATGATGCCGGAGGTATCTTTGTCGAGGCGATGAACGATTCCCGGACGCAGCGCATCGCCGCCTTTCGACAGCGTCTGCCCACGGCCCAGTAGTGCATTCACTAGCGTCCCGCTCGGATTTCCTGCGCCGGCATGGACGACCATGCCCGCGGGCTTGTTCACCGCAACTACGTCGTCGTCCTCGTACACGACATCCAGCGGGATGGATTCCGCTTCCGCGCGCATAGGCGGCCGCGGCTGCACTTCCATGGTAATTCGCTCTCCGCCATGGAGACGATAGGAGCCTTTCGCGGCGCGCCCGTTCAAGAGAATGAGCGCCGCGTCGATCAATTCCTGCACGCGCGTGCGGCTCAGATCCGTACAACGCGACGTGACCACGCGATCCAGCCGCTCGCCGGCTTCTTCAGGAAGAACAACGAAATCGTGCTTCATGTTGTGAGTGGTATCGGCGATGTCAGCTTACTTCGCGTTCGGAAACTTCGGGCGCGTGGTGTTTGGCACCGAAAAGCACATCCAGGATGATCAGCGCCGCGCCAATGGCGATGGCGGAATCAGCAACGTTGAACGCCGGATAGTGGTAATTCCCAAAGCGCACTTCGAAAAAATCGGTAACCGCCCCGTGAAAAATGCGGTCGGTAACATTCCCCGCCGCTCCGCCCAGCAGCAGTGCAAGCCCCGCCGCGGTCAAGGTACCGCCGCTGTGCCCGGCGGCAAAGAGCCACGCCAGCGCCCCTATAACGATGACGGATCCTCCGATCAGAAATACCCGCGTCCAAGGAGAAGAAGAATCCGCGAGCACCCCGAACGCAATACCCGGGTTGCGGCTATTCACCAGATAAATAAAATTGTGAACGATCTCCTGCCGCCATCCTTCAAAGGTCTGCGTCTCAAACCACGCCTTCGTCGCGCGGTCCAGCAACACAATGCCGAGCGTCAGCCAGAGCCACCGCAACCGTTTTGGAATGATCAAAATCGCTTCTCCTACTTCAGCATCAGTTCGCAAGCTCCGCTAGCCGCCGCGGGCGGCGTCTCCGGCCAAATGTAGGGGCGCGCTTCAGCGCGTCCCTCCGATCTCACCTCAACGACTCGTAGCCGCTTCCTCGGGCGCCCCTTCGATCTCCGCCAGCGCCTCCGTGCAACGCTCGCAGATCGTTGGATAACGCAGGTTCTCGCCAATATGCGTCGAATAATTCCAGCACCGCTCGCATTTCGCGCCGTCGGCTTTCTGAATCGTAACTTCCAACCCAGGAATCACGTCAGAACGATACTCTCCCGTTCCGGCCGTCAAAAAATCCACCTGCGAAACAATAAACAACCCCGGAAGCAAAGGCAGGTACTGCTTGAGCTTAGCCTTGAGCTCCAGTTCCGCGTTCAGCAAGACCTTCGCCTCCAAACCCGAATTGATCTTCTTTTCATTGCGAGCCGCCTCCAGCGCTTTCAGCACTTCCCCGCGCACTTTGGACAGCAACTCCCAGACCGCCACCTGTTTGGACGCAATCCCCGCGCGAAGTTCTTGCTCCTCGCTGAACAAAGCCATATGCACGCTTTCGTGCTCTCCCGGAGTCTTCGGCAGGTACTTCCAGATTTCCTCCGCGGTGAAGACCAGGATCGGCGCAATCAGCCGCACCAGCGCCCCGGTAATTTTCCATACCGCGGTCTGCGCGGAGCGCCGCGATTTACTCTTCGCCGCCTTGGTATACAAGCGATCCTTCAATACGTCGTAGTAAAAAGAGCTGAGATCGACGACACAGAAATCGTGAATAGCGTGATAGACGCGATGAAAATCATACCCCGCATACCACTCGCGGCATTTCTTCACCAGATCAGCGGTACGCTCCAGCATCCAGCGATCCATTTCATCCAACCGCTCATTGGGCAGCGCGTCACGCGTAGGGTCGAAGTCCGCAAGATTGCTCAACCCATACCGAAACGTATTGCGAATCTTTCGGTAAGCATCGCTGAGCTGCGTCATCACCCGCTCGCTCATCTTCACGTCGGCCTGGTATTCCACTGACGCCACCCACAGCCGCAGCAGGTCAGCGCCCCACCGTTCACAAATTTCCGCCGGATAAAGCGTATTGCCCAGTGACTTCGACATGGGCTGACCCTTTTCGTCCAGCGTCCACCCATGCGTGACCACGCCTTTGTACGGCGGGTTATTCCGAATGCCGATCCCGATCAGCAGCGAGCTGTGAAACCACCCGCGATATTGATCCGGGCCTTCCAGATAAACGTCAGCCGGCCATTCCGGTCCCTTCAAGACCGCAAGGTGTGAAGAACCGGAGTCGAACCACACGTCCAGAATGTCGTTTTCCTTCCGCCACTTCGTAGCGCCGCAGGAGCATTTGGTTCCCGCCGGCAGCAACTCTTCCGGTGTGTGCTTGTACCACGCGTCCGCGCCCTCTTTCTCAAACCACTTCACAACGTTGCGCAGCGCCGCAAAATCCTCGAGCCGCGTCCCGCAAGCATCGCAATAAAAAACAATGATCGGCACGCCCCAGAAACGCTGCCGCGAAACGCACCAGTCCGGCCGCTCCGCGATCATTTCGTACATGCGGTCTTCGCCCCACGACGGGATCCACTTCACGCCGCGAATTTTTTCGAGCGTCTCCTGGCGCAGGCTCCGGCTGGCACCGTGCGCTGCCTGGTCCATGCCGATGAACCACTGTTCTGTGGCGCGAAAAATCACTGGGTTATGGCAGCGCCAGCAATGCGGATAACTGTGCTTGTAGCTGTGATGGCCAAGCAGCGCGCCGCGTTCACCTAGCAGCTTCACGATAATCGGGTTTGCGGTGAAAACATCTTTCCCTTTGTACTCGGGTAGGCCTTCCAGGTACACGCCACGGTCGTTAATCGGCGCGGCGATCTCCAGGCCATACTTCTGTCCGGTGTTAAAGTCGTCGACGCCATGGCCCGGAGCCGTGTGCACGATGCCACTTCCTTGATCGAGCGTCACATAGGTTGCGAGCACTCCCGGCACCTGGATCGGCAGAAACGGGTGCTGGAATTTCATGCCCTCGAAGTCGCGGCCCTTGTAGGTGGCACGAACCGTGGCGTCCGCAATGCTGCACTCCGCCTGCAAAGCCGCCACGCGATCCGCCGCAAGCAATAGCGCGCCTCTCTCGGTGTCCACGACGACGTAATCAAAATCCGGATGAAACGCCAGCGCCCGATTGTGAGGAATCGTCCAGGGAGTCGTCGTCCAGATCACCGCGCTGACGTCGCTGCCCAATTTCAGAGCTTCGCCCTTGCCGCCGCCCACCACCGCAAACTTCACCCAGATCGACGGGCTGACGTGATCCTCATACTCGACTTCCGCTTCGGCGAGCGCAGTAGAATCGTGAAAGCACCAATAGACCGGCTTGCGCCCGCGGTAGACGTAGCCCTTCTCCACGAAATCCAAAAACGCGCCCGCGATGACCGCCTCATAATCGAAATTCATCGTCAAATAAGGCTCGTTCCATCGCCCAAAAATCCCCAGCCGCTTGAAATCTTTTTTATGCTGCTCCACAAAGCGCGCTGCAAATTCCCGGCACAACGCCCGGAATTCCGCAGGCGGCACTTTGCCCTTTCCGCCAAGTTCCTTCTCCACCTTCGTTTCAATCGGCAGACCGTGGCAGTCCCAACCAGGAACGTAGGGCGCGTAGTGCCCCGCCATGCTCTTGGTCTTGACGACCAGATCCTTCAGAATCTTGTTCAGCCCCGTCCCCAGATGAATTTCGCCCGTCGGATAAGGCGGCCCGTCGTGCAGCACAAACAACGGCTTCCCTTTGCGTACCTCCAAAATTCGCTCGTAAAGACGCGCTTCCTCCCACGCCGCCAGCTGCTTCGGCTCGTTTTGCGGAAGGCTGGCTTTCATGGAAAACTCAGTTTTAGGAAGATTGAGCGTTTTCTTCAGTTCGAGTGGCTCGGCCATGGATCGATCGGATCAATTCCCTTCTTTTGCCCGTCAGGTTCCCTCAAGTATGTCACGGGGGGAAACATCGGAAGGCAGAGTCATCACGTATGTTACACTTAACGGCAAGCAGGTGTCAGCCGGTAGGGGGTGCAACCAATCCGGCCCCGCCAGAATCGTACCTGCGATACCACCGTATTGGGGATATTTGCGTCTATAATTAAGGTAGGGGTGAGTTAGGGGATCACGTGCCGAGCAACTTTCTTAGCCTTTTGCCGCCAGATCTAAATAAGCTGAGCGTGTCGAATCCCAACGCGCAGCCGCCCATACCCGTCCCCGCTTCCGCCGTCCCCAGTTTCCAGACTCCAGAGCGCGTGGTCACTGATGGCTTCTGGTCCAACCTCAAACAGTTTCTGACCGAAAAGCCCATTAAGGTTAACCCCAACGTGCGTTCCACCCTGATGCCGGACCAATACGGCGGCGGGTTCAACGAAAATCTGAAGGATTTCTTCAGTTCAAAGCCTGTGCCGAAAGGCCCAATAAACAGCCGCTTGGCCGTGAATTGGGGAGCGAACTTCGGTGGTTTCGGCTATCGCATTAAGGAATTCTTTTCGCCGTCAAAGGTGCCACCACTCCCGCCGGGTATTCAGCCGGTAAAAGTGAATGACATTTGGTCGAAAGACGAGAATTTCGGCTGGACCCAGGTCATCGCCTTCGGTCTTCACATCCTCGTGATTGTGCTGCTGGTTGTTCCGCTCATCTGGTGGAAGGAACAGCCCACCGCCGCGAAGAACAAGCTCGACGTAACGCCGCTCGACATTTCGCCGTATATGGCCCAGTTACCCGCCGGCGCAACCAAAGCCGGTGGTGGCGGCGGAGCCAACGACCACACCCTGACTCCTCCGAACAAGGGCCGGCCGCCCAAGTTCAAGTGGACGCAGTTCACTCCACCGCAAATTAAGATTCAGAACGAGCATCCTAAACTCGCGATGGACCCCTCCCTGTTGGGCCCTCCGGACCTCAAGATTAGTGGCCCGAATGGTCTCGGTGATCCGTTGGCTAATGCGCTTTCCGATTCACTCGGCCATGGCAACGGTACCGGTATCGGCAGTGGCTCGGGCGGCGGTCTAGGTCCTGGCGAAGGCGGCGGCACAGGTGGCGGCGCGTTTCGCGCAGGCGTCAACGGCGTCGGCGTCCCGGTCTGCCTCTACTGCCCGATTCCCCAATACTCCGACGAGGCCCGCAAAGCCAAGTATCAAGGCACTGTCGTACTGCAAGTGACTATCACCACCGACGGCCGCGCCGTGAACATCTCGGTAGTAAAGGGCCCCGGCCTAGGTCTGGAAGAGAAAGCCATCGAAGCCGTAAAGGGCTGGAAATTCAAACCCGCAGTAGGCCCGGGTGGCAAGCCAGTAGCGACCATCGTACCGATCGAAGTCACCTTCCGCCTGTACTAAACTCCACGACGCCCAGCCTAACTAGGGCAACCAAATCCGCCTCCGCTACTTCTGAATTGTCAATTGACTTCCGCTCCGTTGAGCGGCTGCCAAGCCTAAACGTCAGGTTTGAGGCCTCGGGGCCGGCAGGCCTCGAACTCAAGGATCTGACGTTTGGGCGATCGTGGAGGTGCATCCATGGGCGCTCCGTTCTTACGCGGCAGTGCGTCACCCCCGAATCCTGGTTGACTCGCATCCGTGAAAATCTCCGCCAGCTTTTCGCGTCCCCGCATCTGTCTCCGTCGTCGTCCAATGGCGCCCCGATTCATTTGCTGAAGCTTGATCCCACCGGTAAAGCTGCGCGCTCGCAAACCGCATCTCTGCTGGCGCACGGCGCCATCATCGCAGCGATCCTCTTGCTTGCGATGCAAACGCGAACGACCCATCCACTCCCGAAAACCCCCATGGATGTGGCGGACAGCCACTTGCTGTTCTCCGCGCCGTTCGATACTGCTGTGCTTTCTCCCTCACTCGGCCGGAAAGCGGGCGGCGGCGAGAATAATCCCGTCCCCGCAACGCACGGCTTTCTGGCACCACGCTCTTCCGTGCAGTTAGCTGCGCCGCATTTGCCGGACAACGCGACGCATCTTCTCCCAGTGCCCGCGACGATTCTGGACGAGCACGCCCCCGCCAACGTTCCGCCAATTTCCGAACTCGGTCTCCCCTGGATGCCAAATGACACCACTTCGGCGGGCCCAGGAAAAGATGGCGGCTTCGGTACCGGCAAACGTGGCGGCATGGGCGATACCGAAGGCCAGGACGCGGGCGAAGGCGACAGCAACGGGCCATACGCACGCGGAGTGACGATGCCGGTCTGCAACGTTTGCCCGAATCCGATTTACACCGACGAAGCGCGGCACGTGAAAATGCAAGGAACGGTCACGCTGCGTGTGTTGGTGGGCACCGATGGACGGGCATCGGACATTCGCGTGATGCGCGGCGTCGGCTACGGGCTTGAAGAACGCGCCGTGGAGACCGTGCGCGGCTGGAAATTCACGCCGGCGCACGATGCGGCGCGGCGGCCTGTCGCTGTGTGGATAACCATCGAAGCGGTCTTCCGGCTGTTCTGAAACATTCCGATTTGCATCGGAGACGTTGCGTGGCTGTCCCGTGGCTCTCGACTGCATAGTTGACGGCGCAACGCCGTTCCGCTTGTGCAACGCGGTTGCGCTTCTTCCCCAAGCCGGAAAGCCAATCTGCTACGATGAGGCCATGAGAAAGATCGTCCCCGCTTCTTCTGGCTATGCTGTTGTGTTCGTTGTGCGCAGCACGTGCCGCCACCCCGCAAACTGCAACTGGCACTCTCGATTTCATCGCGCGAATCTCACCTACGGCGGCGCGCCCGGAGCCCGTGCGGCAGTTCACGTTTTACCTGTTGACCAAGAGTTATGCGGATATTTGCAAAGACGTGGAAGCGCAAGACGCTCCTCCGGACCGCGACAAATTCATCAGCGAACTCAAAGTCTCGCCTGAACTCAAGGACTGGCTGAAAGCTCACGAGGTTTTCGATCTCACCTGTCCAAATCTGGACCACTTGCTTACACCGGACGACATCCTGCATGTGCCAGAATTCTTATTAGCGTATCAGCACACCAACAGCGGCGGCGTCACCAACGGAATCCCTAAGCCGAAATATATGGACGCCGACAAGACCGATAATCCCGACCGCTATCAGAAACAACACGATCAATACTTCGCGGCGCTGAAAAAGTTCATCCAAACACACCCCGAATCCGTGAGCGGCATGGAACTCGAACTGACGGCCGTAAACCCGCAGGCGAAATGGTCGCAAATTGAATTCGAGCACAAGAGACGCGTGCTGCGGGTCGCTCCCGAGGTCGCGCAAACCAAATATCTCGCCGCTCAGACCGACACCGATCTCGAGGGACGCGGGAGCCTTCGGCAATCTACGGGCGGGCAACTATTGGATCAGCACGCTGAACCTGGATGCGGGCGCCGGCGACTCACGCCTGCGCTGGG
The DNA here is from genome assembly GCA_963832615.1 of uncultured Acidobacteriota bacterium. Lineage (GTDB taxonomy): Bacteria > Acidobacteriota > Terriglobia > Acidiferrales > UBA7541 > Acidiferrum. The sequence goes on along the minus strand of CAWHVA010000019.1, from coordinate 9,917 downwards.
ATGTCCCCGTAATCGATCCAGGCGGGACGCAGCACGCGGGTCGAGCTCACCAATCTGAATGCCACAGATGCCCACGGTTCCACGCCTTAGTCCGCGAGACGCGAAGCCGCCATGGGAACACCCCTTCTTTGGATCGGGTTTAATATATTCGTGCTGGGATCGATCGCGCTCGACCTCGGCGTATTCAATCGCCGCCTGCACAAAGTTGAGCTGCGCGAAGCGTTCTGGTCCACGATCCTATGGATCGCTCTGTCGGTGCTGTTCGGGCTCGGCATTTGGCACTTCTCCGGCTATCAGCGACGCGATCGAATTCTTTACCGGTTATCTGATCGAGAAGGCCCTCAGCGTCGACAACCTTTTCCTCTTTCTGGTGATCTTCCGCACCTTCGCGATCGATGAGCGATTCCAACACCGCATGCTGGAATGGGGAATCCTCGGCGCGCTGATCATGCGCGGCATAATGATCTTCGCGGGCGCGGAGCTGATCGAAAGGTTTTCGTGGATCATGTACCTTCTCGGCGCGTTTCTCGTTTACGCCGGAATCCACATGCTGTTCGCCAAGAAAGAGAAGATTCACCCGGAACAGAGCGCCTTCTTTCGCTTTGCCAATCGTCATCTGCGACTGAGTCGCGACTATCACGGCGAGCGTTTTTTTGTAAGGAAGGAGGGAAAACTCTTTGCGACGCCACTCTTCCTGGTGCTGCTGGTCGTCGAGATCACCGACGTGACCCTGGCCATCGATTCGATTCCCGCCATTTTCGGAATCACGCGCGATCCTTTCATCGTGTACACCTCGAATGTTTTCGCGATTCTGGGTCTACGCGCGCTTTATTTTCTGTTGGCGGGATTCCTGAATCGTTTACGGTTTCTGACGGCGGGACTTGCGTTCGTGCTGTCTTTCATCGGCGCAAAAATGATCGTGGAACCCTGGCTGCACATCCCATCACACATTTCCCTGCTCGTGGTGGCCGGAATTCTCCTGCTCGCGCTCGCGGCTTCCCTGCTCTTCCCCGAAGCACCAAAAAACTCGACGGCCAAGTAACTAGTCGTCCTCGAACATCACTTCGTCGATGTAACACCACATCCAATGCTCGCCCGGCTCAATCGAGCGGACGATCGGGTGTTTCACGGCGTGAAAGTGTTTCGTTGCGTGTTTGTTCTTGGAACTGTCGCAGCATCCGACATGCCCGCAGGACAAACACAGCCGCAGATGGACCCAGCTATCTCCCATCTTGAGGCATTCCTCGCAGCCTTTGGTCTTCGGCTTAACCTGACGAATTTGATCGAGGTGTGTACAGACTTCAGCCATTTGATCCTCCGGCGCGCTCAGCTAGCGGCTTTAATCGGAATTCTTACCTCAAAACGGGTGTTGCCCGGCTGGGATTTTACGGTGATCAGGCCTTTGATTTTTTTGATGATGCGGTAGGAGATGTCGAGGCCGAGACCCGTCCCTTCACCGACGCCCTTCGTGGTGAAAAATGGCTCGAAGATTTTCGACTGGATTTCTTCGGGGATACCGGGCCCGTTGTCGGAAATTTCGACCAGCACGTAGTCGTTATCGCGCACCGCGCGAATACCAAGTTTGCCGCTGTCTTTCAGAACGTCCGCGGCGTTATCGATCAGGTTGGTCCACACCTGATTCAGTTCGCTGCCATAGGCCATTACTTTCGGAAGATCGGGGCATAGTCGCGCGTTACGGTGATGCTGCGCTTGAGCTTGTGGTGCATGATCGTCAGAGTTGTGTCGAGGCTCTGGGCGATGTCCACTTCCTGCATGGACGCCTGATCCATGTAGGAATATTCCTTGATGGCGCGGACCAGATCGGAGATGCGGGCGGTACTGTGGTCCAATTCGTCGGCGATGCGGTCCATTTCGAGCAGGGTGGCAAAGCGAGTGAGCTCCGGCCCGAGCGACTTTCCCGCCACGCTGGCGAGAGCTTCCAAATTTTCGTCGGTCAGATTCGCTTCCGCGAGAAGAGGGCCGAGCTGCCAGGCCTCCTTCACATCCTTGTCTTCGAGCCAGGTCTGAATCGCTTCTTCGCGTTCGACGCGGTCAAACTCATCTTTGTATTGCGCTGGCTTGAGCGAGACGCGAATGGCTTCCTCGCGCTCCGCGAGGAGAGCGCAATCGTCGGGACCGATGGCGGAGGCTCGGACGGCTTCGCGCAATCGCGCCAGGCACTCGCGCAGAGTGCTTGCCGAACGGCGCGCCGCAGCAGACGGATTGTTCAGCTCATGAGCAAGGCCCGCGGAGAGCTTCCCGAGTGCGGCGAGTTTTTGGCTTTGCTGCTCGAATTCGGTGTAAGTGCGTACGCGATCGGTCAACATGCCGACGAGGCGTTGCGAAAGCTCCGGCAGGTGCTGCAAAAGTTCGCCAAACTTGGTGTGGGAATAGGCGAGCCCCCAAGTCGGCATCGTAGCCCGAATGGTCAACTTATAGTTCTTCAATCGAGAAAATGGCAGAAGTCCGGTGACAGTGGGCGCTTCCGTGGTGAACACCGGCGCATCGCCGCCGCGCTCTTGGCGCCCGCGGATTTCACCCTGAAGGAGCACGAACATCAATTTGGCAGGAGTGCCCTCGTGCATCATCACTTCGCCGGGCTCGAAACGAAACTCGTGAGTTCGTTCGACGAACCAATCGAGATCGGGTTCGGAGAGATCGGCGAAAATTGCTACTTTGCGAAGCGCGGCGAAGAGGGTCGCTTTGTCGGATGGATTGCTTGGGAGCTTCAACGCACCGTACAGATCCGCAGTCTCGTCGGGCATATCTGTCATTCGCATGTCACTTTCGTTTCGGCGCTACGGCTGTTAGTCCGCAGGAAACGGGTCATTGAACCTTGGCCAGATATTGATGGATAAATTGCACGACCACGGCGCCTTCGCCAACGCCGGAAGCGACTCGTTTGACGGAACCGTGACGCACGTCGCCTACGGCGAAAATTCCCGGCACGCTAGTTTCGAGGAGACCCGGATCGCGATCGAGGGTCCAGGACGCGGGTCTTTTTCCATCGCGGAGCAGGTCGGGTCCCGAGAGGACGAACCCGCGCTCATCGCGTTGAATCAAATCGCCCAACCATTCGGTGCGTGGCTGCGCTCCGATGAAAATGAATAGGCTGCTGGCGGGAAGTTTTTCGGGCCTACCGACGGAACCGCGACAGATGGTGATGGCGTCGAGACGGGCGTCTCCGTGAACCTCGGTAACGACGGTCTGCAACCAAACATCGATATTGGGAGTTTTCTCAATCTGCTCGATCAAATAGTGCGACATGGTGCTTGCCAGAGACTCGCCGCGGACCAGCATGATGACCTTGCCGGCGAATTTCGAAAAATGCATGGCGGCCTGGCCGGCGGAGTTAGCGCCGCCGATAATGTATACGGTCTCGCCCTTGCAGGACAATGCTTCGGAAGTTCCGCCGCCATAGTAAACCCCTGCGCCTTGAAAGCGTTCGATGCCGGGGATGTCGAGTGAACGCCACTGAACGCCCATGGCCAGGAGCAGAGCGTGACAGGAGATCTCGAAGCCATCGCCCAGCTTGATGTAGCGATAGGGACCGTCGACACGAAGGCTGATGGCTTCCTGCGGGGAAAGAATTTCGACGTCGAACCTTCGCGCCTGGGCCACCGCACGGCGCGCAAGATCGCTGCCGGAAAGCCCTGACGGGAAACCGAGATAATTTTCGATTCGCGAGCTCAGGCCGGCCTGCCCACCTGGAGCCTCGCGTTCGATCATCACCGTACGCAGTCCTTCGGATGCGCCATATACGGCGGCAGCGAGGCCCGCTGGCCCGCCGCCCACAATCGCGAGATCGTAGAAGTTTGTCTGCGCGTGGGTCTGCAGGCCGATCTTGTCGGCGATGACCTGTTGCGTAGGTTCGGCGATGCGCTGACCATCGGGAAACAAAATCAGCGGCAATTTTTCAAGTTCCGGTCCAAGAGATTCAATCAGACGGCGAACCTCCGGATCAGCAGCGGCCATTTCGACGTCGATCCATTGATAGGGCACTTGATTGCGTGCCATGAAATCGCGCAAGTCGTAGGAGCGCGAAGACCAGCGTGTACCGAGAACGCGAATGCCTTCGTACGGCGGACGAAATTGCGCATTCCAATCGTGGAGCAGGTCGTCCAAGGCGGGGAAAAGCTTTTCTTCCGGCGGATCCCAGGGCTTCATCAAGTAGTAGTGAATTTTAGCTTCGTTGATAGCATCGATGGCGGCGTTGGTGTCGGCGTAAGCTGTGAGCAATGCGCGTTTGGCCTGGGGATGAATATCCATCGCCTCGGCGAGAAATCCAACGCCATCCATGCTGGGCATGCGCTGGTCGGCGAGTAGCAGGGCGACAGGGTTGTTTCGCGCTTTGAGCTCGCGCAGGGTGCTGAGGCCGGCGCTGCCGGAATCGGCGCGCATCACGCGATACTTCTGGGCGTAATGGCCGCGCAGGTCGCGCTCGATGGCACGCAGCACTTCGGGATCGTCATCAACGGTCAATAAAACTGGTTTCGGCATAACCTTGGGATGAAATCTGCGGCGCTACGGTTACTTAGATTCCGCGATGTTCTCTTGGATTCACCTTTTACGCTACAATTTTGGGGCCGAAAATGTCCAGTGCTCCGCTTCTCAATATATCCGGCCTTTTTTCGCCGGATGCCGCTATCCGTACGGTCTCCGCGGCAGCGATCTACAACCAGGGTCTGGCGCTTGCCGGTCCCGCGGTTACGTCCTGGCTTGCTAATCGGGAATTTTCGAGTCTGTTATGCGATCAGCCGCTCACTACGGTAGGTCTCGCTGTTTTCCCTGATACGTTTGCGCGCATCGAGCAAGCAAACGGAAACCCGCGCCTGGCGAACGTTCCCGATGACATGGACGCCAAAGAATTCGAGTTGCATTTTGCCACCGAGATAAGTCTCGATATTTTAACGACACGAGATCCCGAGGGAGAAGGAGCGATCGCGCGCTATCTGAAACGTTTCGGAGAAGGAATCCAGCAGGTGGAATTTCGCTGCCTGGATGTGGACCGCGCCACCGCGATCCTGAGGGAAAACTTCGGCGTCACCCCGATTTATCCGGAGGCTCGCCCCGGCGCGGACGGGACTCGTGTCAATTTTTTCCTGGCTCCAACTTCCGCCGGAGGAAAGGTGCTGATCGAGCTTTACGAAATGCCCGGAAACCAGCGCTGAAAGCGCGGGCCGTCAGGATTCTCGATAATTCAGAATTTCCCGCATCGCGCGCAAGACTTCGCCAACCGTCCAGGCCTGCGCGATACACCCATGCGGCGTGAAGGGAGGATCGCCCTCGAAAATCTCGCCCAGAGTACCGAGCCCATACATGTGCACCGAAATGCCCAGCGGCTCGAGGAAACGCATCGCTTCCGCACGGTCGCCGTACACGCGCAAGTGCGCCAGCACAAACGGCCCCAGCAGCCAGCCCCATACCGTTCCCTGATGGTAGGCCGCGTCGCGATCCTTCGGTCCGCCCACATAGTGTCCCTGGTATCCCGGGTCGCCCGGCGCGAGACTGCGCAGCCCGTACGAGGTCAGCAAATGCTGAGCGCAAACGTCCACGACCGATTTCTGCTGCTCCTCGGTCAACGGCGTAACCGGAAGCGAAACGGCCAGAAGTTGATTCGGCCGCAGCGCCGCGTCGTTCCCCGCGCCGGGCGCCTCGATCACGTCAAAACAGCAGCCGCGCTCTTCGTTCCAAAATTTCTGGAAATTTTTCTGCGCCTTGGCGGAAAGCTTTTCGTATCCCTCGCCCGGCCGTGCCAGGAGCCGCGCGAATTCCGCCATGGTTTCCAACGCGTTGATCCATAGAGCATTCACTTCCACGGTCTTGCCGATTCGCGGCGTGACCACCCAGTCCCCAACCTTGGCGTCCATCCAAGTGAGTTGTACGCCGGGCTCACCGGCATACAGCAACCCATCCGCCGGATCGACATGAATGCTGTAGCGCGTGCCTTTGACGTGCGCGTCGATGATTTCTCCAAGCGTGGGAAAAGTTGCAGCAGCGTCCGACCATCTTTGGTCACAGCGAAATATTGCCGCACCGCCTCGAAGAACCATAGCGCCGCATCGACGGAGTTGTATTGCGGCTTTCCGCCCCCATCCGGAAAATTGTTCGGCAGCATTCCGCCATCGACGTACTCCGCAAACGCCAGCAGAATCTGCCGCGCCACGTCCGCGCGTCCGGTGGCCAGCGTCAGCCCTGGCAGCGCGATCATGGTGTCGCGCCCCCAGTCGCCGAACCAGTGATAGCCGGCGATGATGCTGCGCCCGTCGGGATGCTCCGGCATGCTGCGCTTTACGATGAATTGATCGGCGGCCAGCACGAGTTGCGGCAGCCAGTTCGGAGACTCCGCTGCGGTTTTCTCATTCTCGGCCCGCCAGGATTCGAAGGAGCTTCGCTTCGCGCTCTGCGCTCTCGGCCCGAACGGCTAGGCGCCATCGAGCCCCGCGGTCGCGTCCGTGGTGGCCACAAACGTAACGCTCGTCCCTACTTTCAACTTCGCCTGGAACAAGGCCGCAAACAGGTGGTCTTCCAGGTCGTCCAAGCCACGCTCCTTTTCCACCGGCAGAAAACAGTTGCGATACCACTCGTGACGCGGCTGGCACGCGGCTCCCGCGCACTTCAAATAGAAAGGCGTCGCGCCGTCGAAGGCGATCACCTGAACGCCGTTTTCGACGGGCTCGATCTTCATTCGCCAATTTCCGGCATGCGTGGACGCGTGAAAGTCCCGATAATTCACCAGCGCTTTCAGATCGAGTTCAATGCCGCTGCTGCCGCGCACCATGGTGTACTCGACATACGTGGTGTTCTCGCCATGGCGCATCCACACGCGCTTTTCCAGCAGCGCATCCGCAAGCGCATAGGTCCACACCGGCGTCATCCCGTCCAGCCGGAAACTTTCGATGTTCAGGAATCCCTTGGGATCCACGACTGCGCCAGCCCATTGATGGGTTGCCAGCGAATACTCGGCGCCGCCATAGCGGACAATTTCATCGAGGCCGGTTACCAACTGCATGCGTCCTACCGGCGGCCGCAGGGCCGCCAACAACAATCCGTGATAGCGACGCGTCTCGCATCCCGCAACTGTACCGGAGGCAAATCCGCCAATTCCGTTGGTCACGATCCATTCGCGCGCTTCCGCCGCATCCAGGTTGCCGCAAACTTCGCGGCCAAATTTGATCTTCGCGCTCTGCGGTGCCGCAGCGCGATCGGCGCTCGCGGCAGCTTTCTTGCGGGGCGCCCGCGCACTCTTCGCTGGTTGTTTTGACGAGACCGGAGCCACGAGCGCCTGCACATCCGCGGTGCCCTGCGATTCGCGCGGGTATGGTTTGTTCCGCAATTTTTCAGCTCGATTCGACACTATCATCTCCGCAATTTTTACCCGCTGCGTGCATCAACGAAATCCTACGATTCGCCGCGCTCCAGCCATTTCGTCATCAAATAGCGGCCGTGATCGACGTATCCTATGCGCCGGTAAAGTTCCAACGCCGCCTCATTGTCCCGAGAGACTTCGAGGTGCATCGCGTTGACGCCCAACTCGCGGGCAACTGTTTCCACAAATTCCATTGCCCGGCGCCCAATTCCCCGGCCGCGATGCTCTTCAGCAATATACAACTCATCGATATACGCGTCGCACCCGCGATATTCGAAGCTGAACGAAACAGTCAGCACCACGTACCCGACGGGGCGTTCTCCCTCAACGATCAGCCACGCCCGGCCGTACGGAGAGTCCCTGACGAACTGGTCGAAAATTGCGCGCCGGCGCTGCTCGTCGAAAGGCGTCGTCCCGGGATCGGCGCGTTCCAGACGCCGCATCATGGCGATAAAGATGTCGGCGTGCTCGGGCCGCGCCGGCTCAAAGCGGATTGGCTGCGGGTCACTCACCGCTCTGTTCGATCATCTTGGCGACCAGTCCCGTCCATCCCGTCTGGTGACTCGCGCCGATACCCGCGCCGTTGTCGCCGTGAAAAAACTCGTAGAACAGAATCAAATCCTTCCAGTAGGGATCGTACTGGAACATTTCCGTGCCGCCGTATACGGGACGCCGGCCATCGTCTCCACGCAGGAAAGTTCTCACGAGCCGCCGCGAAATCTCCGCGGCCACCTGCCATAGGTCGGATTCCGTGCCGGAGTGCGTGGGGCACTCGACTTTGAAATCCTCGCCGTAGTAGTGATGAAACTTTTGCAGCGACTCGATCAGTAGATAGTTGACCGGAAACCATATCGGGTCCGCGCCAATTCGAATTTCCGCCGAACATGCCGGTCGTCGATTCGGCCGGCTCGTACTGCACGCGGTTTACGTTGCCATTCACGGTCACTTCGTAGGGATGGTCCAGGTGATAGCGCGACAACGCGCGCACGCCATGCGGCGACAAGAATTCGGTTTCGTCCAGCATCCGCGACAACACCCTTCGGAGCTGCTTGCGATTCACCAGCGACAGCAGGCGTCGCACGCCACGCGCCGACCGTTCCGTCATTTCAATGTGTTCCGGCACATCCGAATGATTGTCGATGAACCACTGCATTCGTCGCTTGAAACCCGGGCAATCGGTCCACGATTTCCGGCTCCAGCGTTTCCACGGCGAACAGCGGAATCAGCCCGACCATCGAGCGAATTTTCATGAAGTGTTCTTCGCCGTTCGGAAGTTGCAGCACGTCGTAATAAAATCCGTCCGCGTCGTCCCACAGCGATCTGCCGCCGGTACCCATATCGTTCATGGCGTGCGCGATGTTCACGAAGTGCTCGAAAAACTTGCTGGCAACGTCCTCGTAAGCGGGATCTTCTTTCGCGAGCTCCAGCGCGATCGCCAACATGTTCAGGCAATACATGCCCATCCAGCTGGTGCCGTCGGATTGTTCCAGATGACCGCCCGTCGGCAGCGGCGCCGAGCGGTCGAACAACCCGATGTTGTCGAGGCCCAGAAATCCGCCCTGAAAAATATTCATGCCGTCGGGGTCTTTGCGGTTCACCCACCAGGTGAAATTCAGCAGCAGTTTGTGAAAAACCTTTTCGCAGAAATCCGCGATCGGCCACTCCGCGCACGCGCCGCTCGATTTTGTAGACGCGCCACGCCGCCCACGCGTGCACCGGCGGATTTACGTCGCCAAATGCCCACTCATATGCGGGCAATTGCCCGTTCGGGTGCATGTACCACTCGCGCAGCAGCAGGATCAGCTGCTCTTTCGCAAAATCGGGGTCGATCAGCGCGATGGGAATGCAGTGGAACGCCAGATCCCACGCCGCGTACCACGGATATTCCCACTTGTCCGGCATGGAGATGATGTCGTCGTTGTAGAGATGCGTCCAATCCTTGTTTCGTCCCTGCAGGCGCTCCTTGGGAGGAGGAGGACCCGCGGGATCGCCGTCCAGCCAGGTGCGCACGTCGTAGTGGTAGAACTGCTTGCACCACAGCATGCCGGCAAAGGATTGGCGCATGACTGATTTCGCGTCGTCGGACAATTCTTTGGGAATGCGCGACGCGTAGAATTCGTCGGCCTCCTTTTGGCGCGTCGGCGAACATGGCGTCAAATCCGTCGCCGAAATCATTCGAAGCGGGAACGCCTTCCGCGCGCTCCGCATGTGCTGGCGATCCGCTGGATCCCACCATTGCGGAGTTGTCGCTCATGCCGCTGAGCGGTTCCATGTCCGTGAGCCGCAATTTCAATGTGACACTCTCGCCCGGCCCCAATTCGACCGGGTAAAGCGCCGCCATCTTGGTGCCCATCTGTTTCGGATTTACGGCTGCTTTATCGCCCTGAATCATGTAAGCGTGAAACGCGTCCTTTACATACGAACGATTCTGGCGCGCGAACAACCGTTGCATGTTCGTCTCGTTCTCCGTGAAGAGCAATTCTGGGTGTCCAGCGCAGAGCAGCCAGCGCTTCCCGTATTGCCAATGCTGCAGTTCGGCGCACACGCT
>CAWHVA010000018.1:0-146987 GCA_963832615.1 uncultured Acidobacteriota bacterium | reverse complement strand
TCGGCTTGTAGGTAGTGATCGCGATTGCTCCCGGTCGACAGGAGTCCGGTTCTGAGTTGCGAGAGCGGAGGCCACGACACTTTTGGTGCGGGCTGCCCAGAAACCCCATTTCGACCTGGATCGCAAGTGACTGATTCTAGACAGCCGAAAATCTCTGATTTCAATGCCCACAAAGAGTTGTTTTTGGGCACTTGTCCGATTAGCCGACTACACATCCAAGTGACCCCTCGCTTTCAAGGCAGGAACCGCGCAGCTAAAGGGGAGGGCGTTAGGCCTATCGGAAAAGTAGGTGACAGTAAGCTGGCTTACAATGATTGAGAGTAATTCTCTATTGAATCAAGCTATACACCAAGAGGGCCGCACGCTTGCCTTGGAGCGGCATGTGAGAGAGGTCCACGCTTTCGCCTGGAGCGTGAGCACCTGCTCCCGGAGCACCCATACCATCAAGAACGTCGACAAAAGGGGCAACGAACGACGCGTCGCCAGCACCACGCGACATGGGGTCAATGGCTTCCATTACTGGCGCGCCCAGCGCCCGATTAACTTGGTTCAATTTTGCCAAAAGAGCGATGTTGCCCGAAGTTGGTGCCATTGGCGGGTACTTGTCCGTAAATCGAATTTCGGCACTCGTCCCGGGCAGGCTTCGGGCCACTATCGGTTGCATCTTTTCCTTTATGTGGGCAAGTTGCTCCGGGTAGAGTGCCCGAACATCCCCACTCGCGCGAGCTTCACCCGGCACGATATTCACCTTCCCGGAGACGGAAGCTTCACCGCTTGATTCGACTTTTATATTGGAGCCCCCGAGAGCCATGCCGACGTTGTAGGTCATGTTGGGTTCACGCAGCGTGTCGTGAAACAGCGTCAGAATTCGGCTTAGCTCAAAAATGGCACCGTCTCCCATTGAGGGAGAAAAAATCTGACTGGAGTGACCGGTTTTGGCCTGGACATGCAATTCCCAAAGGGTTGCGCCTCGGCGGGCAGTGACTGCATAGTCTTTGCCCTCTTGGCTAATCTCTGGCTCAAAAGACAAAACCGCATCGCTGTTTTTGGCTGCCGCGACCAACTCCTTTCGCGCGATCTCCGGCGGCTCACCAACCGATTCTTCGTCTCCGGTTAGAAAGACTGTTATCCTTGCGCCATCCAGAGCTCCTACGCTGTTGAGCGCCTTAAGGGCGGAAAGAATGACAATAATGCCCCCCTTCATATCACCCGTCCCCGGCCCAACAGCCGAATCGCCGTCGCGCACGAATTTCTGAAACGGGCTGGACGGCTCGAAGACGGTATCCATGTGCCCGATGAGTAGCACGCGCTTCCCATGATTGCCTTTGCGTTCGGCGACGAGTGATGGAGCGCGCTTCACGGTATCCATGGGCAGCCATCGAGTGGTAAACCCGAGAGATTGAAACTCATGTTCTAACACCTTGCCGACCTCAACGACGCCACCCGTGTTGAAGGTCCCCGAATTGATGTTCACGATTCTTTCGAGCAGCGCGACTGCCGCTTGCCCCTCTTCATCAATCGAGCGAACGAGAGCCGCCTGCTGTTGGGAAATCTGCTGTCCGCGCAACGGAGTCGAGAACAGAATGACCGTAAGAATAAAAAGCAAGTTCCGATGAGATCTGCGCAAGAAGCTCACCTCAGTAGTCATAGGACTTTGACAACAAACAGACCGCTGATTTGCGGCTGAGTCTAACACGGGAATCACATCGGCGAATCAGGGTGACTCCGGGGCAGCGGAATGAAGTGCTTGAGAGTCTTTATAGTTTTGTGATCGCCACGGTGGTAACGTTCGCGCAAGAACTGCGTCAATTTCACAAAGGACTCTCACCATGAGACTCTTGACCCTACTGACTTCGCCACTGCTTGCCGCCTTTCTCTTTGCCCAACAAGATGCCCCTTCGCACTCCCGCGTTCTCCTCGCTGTCTTCGCCCATCCCGACGACGAGGTCTTCGCTGGACCCACCCTTACGCGGTACGCCCGCGAAGGCGTCCACGTCTACCTCGCCATCGCTACCAAAGGCGAAAAGGGAGCCACCGACTTCGCCAAGATTCCCGCCGGCGAACCCCTCGCGGCCGCGCGTCGCGCCGAAGCCACCTGCGCTTGCCAGCAACTCGGCATCGAGCCCCCGATCTTTTTCAACCTCAACGACGGCGAACTTGGCGCCATCACCGATCCGCTCGCCAAAAACATCCACGCCGTCGCAGACAACACCGAGAAACTCATAGAGCAACTTCATCCTCAAGTCATCATCACTTGGGGGCCCGAGGGCGGCTACGGCCATGCAGATCATCGCCTCGTCTCCGATGCCGTCACCCAGGTCGTGCAATCGCAAAATTCTGGCATCAGGCTTTATTACCCCGGCCTCACTCCCGCGCAAGCCAAGCCTCTCAACACCATCTGGCCTGCCTCGCTCCCGTTCCACACCACCGAACCCGCCTATCTGACCGTCACCGTTTCCTACACTCCCAAGGATTTCGAGAACTTCAAGCGTGCCTTTGAATGCCATAAATCCCAATACACCTCCGGAACCTTCCAGGCTCTGGAAAAAGCTATGGACGAGGGATGGCACGGCGCCGTCTCTTTCCGCGAATGGAACTCCTCCCGCCGTGCTTCCGATCTCTTCCGCTAAAGCTTTTGTGTTGGGACAGTTTTCTGAAGTAACCGATCCCCGAATCACGCGCGCTGCTCGTTGAGCTGATCGGGACTCAATGAAGCGTGCCCAGGTGCAAGTGATCGAGCGTACCCCGCATCGCGATGGAGTCGAGCATCAGATCTCCGTGGGTTTCATCGTAAAGAGCGTACGGATAACCAGCATCTATATAAATCAGAGCTGAGATCTTTTCCGGATGGCGGCTTGCGACAGAGCTGAGTTCTTCGCCCGCGACGGAATGCCCCGCGAGGACGGGGCGGTTTAGGTTCAGCGCATCGATCACAGCCAATACGTCATCACCGAGACGATCTGCAGAGTAGTTTCCCTTTTCGGGCGGCGGGACACTGGAAGCTCCGAAGCCAGGCCGCGTGATCCCGTAGACGTGAAAACTAGGAACGAGCTTCGGTGCGAAGTTATCGTAGACATGGGCAGTGTCGCCGAGACCAGCAAGGAGAATGAGAGCGGGGCCTGAGCCTCCCCAGTCAATGACCTCAACCTTGATGCTCTCCTGAACGGGGATCAAGCGTACGGTGTGCGGAGTGTCGTCCGTCTGTCGATCCTGCGCAAGAACGGAGCCACACAGCAACAAGCTCACGCCAACGATCCAAGCTTGCGGTCTGCATGGATAGCCGCCTTTCGATATGCGGGGAGTCCCTGTGAAGGTTGGCGCAAAAATTCCCGTCTATAACGGAGTGCGACAAGGCCGGTAGTACACGCCTCGCATCTTCAACGTTAGACAGGAATCACAGCCCGCAGGTAGCCCGCGCGGGCTTCACTTCCCGATTGGGTTTATCCGCCATGCTTGAAACAGCGCAGGACGTAAGAATCCTGAAGGGACAAGGTATTGCAAACACACGAACTTTGGAGCTTGAGGAATGCATTTGTCCGGTAACCCGACTCTCAAGGAACTTGTTGAATAAATCCTTTCAAATCAACAAGTCTGTGTAGACAAGTTCCTGGCACTAGCGACGCGTCGGAGACGCAGTCAGCGCTAATCAGGACCTAGCTGGCGGAAGGTGATAAAACGGTGGCTCTTCGCGTAGGCGAACGAACGTAGTTCCGTTCCATTGCCACAATCGGACAATTTGGAAACTGCACTCACCAGTGTCTTTCCCAGTGGCGTTAACGTAGCGTCTTATCCACGTGCCAGGCCCCAAGCTCCTTGCCTTTGTGCGGGCCTTGGTGATGGTCCTGGGTGGAACGATCCAACTCCACACCGGAACGCGCATAGATCTGCGACTGACGATACAGCGGTAGGTGGTCACAATATTTCGATACCAGCACGTGCGCCAGCAGCCCAGGACCTGCAATACCGCGATCGATGGGCCGGCTCGGGGCTTCCGCCTGCACGATACGATCGCAACCGGCACAAGCCAGCTTGGGGCGAACGAATTGGATGACTTTGAGACTGGCCGGCACGTATTCCAAGATCTCCAAAATATCCTCGCCAAGATGCTTCAGCTTTCCTCCACACATTATAAAAGGGCGCCCCTTTTGGAGTAGGTTTTTGAGTGTTCGCTCGAACCAACCTCCAGAAAGGAGCACCCTGTATGGATAGCGTGAAGTATATCGGCATGGATGTTCACAAGGAAGCGATCTCCATCGCGGTCTTAAATTCCTCCGGCAAGCTGGTGATGGAATGCATCATCGAAACCAAGGCCAGCACCATTCTTCAGTTTTTCCAAGGGCTAAGCGGAAGTCTGCACGTCACCTTTGAAGAAGGCACTTGGGCCGCCTGGTTGTACGATCTGCTGAAGCCGCACGTCACGAAGCTCGTGGTGTGCAATCCACGAAAGAATGCCTTGCTGAAAGAAGGCAGCAAGAGCGACCGCATCGATGCCAGGAAATTAGCCGAACTGCTGCGCAATGGAGCGCTTTCCGCGGTCTACCATGGAGAGAACGGCCTGCGCATGTTGAAGGAATTGTCCCGAAGCTATTTGACGATTAGCAAGGATCTGGTGCGGGTGATGAATCGGCTCAAGGCCTTGTATCGAAGCTGGGCTATTCCCTGTGCCGGGACGCAAGTTTACGCACCGCGTTACCGCTCGGAATGGTTGAGCAAGATCATGGAACCTGGCGTGCGCCGGCGGGCCGAGCTTTACTACCAACAACTCGACGCCCTGCGTTTTTTGCGCCAACAAGCCCGGAAAGAGCTGCTGGCTGAGGCTAGGAAGCACCGCGCAACGAAGTTGCTACGCCAGATTCCTGGTATTGGTTCGCTTCGGGCGGCTCACTTGGTGGCGTTGATGCAGACGCCCCACCGCTTCCGCACCAAGCGCCAACTGTGGACCTACAGCGGACTTGCGTTGGAGACTCACGACAGCGCGCAATACCGCTCTGTCCAGGGACAGCTGCAACGTTCCAAGAAACCACCGCAACTTCGTGGGCTGAATGCGAACCATAACCACGATCTCAAGGATGTCTTCAAGGGTGCGGCCATGAGGGCGAGCACCTGCGACGGACCGCTCCGCGATTTTTACCAGAACTTGCTCGCCAAAGGGATGCGACCAACGATGGCTCGTCTCACCTTGGCGCGGAAGATTGCCGCGATCACTCTGATCGTCTGGAAGAAAGGAGCAAGTTTCGACGCCAACTATTTAAAACAAGCAGCTTGAGCGCCTCTGACAGAGAGTCTGTTCCATCGTGGGGATCATCCTTGGCGGTTGCTGTCGGATTCTTGAGACGCTTGGTTCGAGGGAGAGTATCAACCGTACAAGTCAGGCCACCGTGTTGTCAAAACACGAGAGTCTCCGATTCCACCCTATGCCCCCTCGGATAACCAAAGAAAGTCATAGGCCACGAGTCTCCGATAGGACCATGAGTTACCGCTTATCTGAGCGGATAACTGCTTAGCTTGTTTGATTCAAGAAACGAATGGCGCCGTCACAAAAGTGAAATGGAACCACAGGAAGGAAGAAGGATCTCAGCGTTTCGTGCGACGAAACGAAGCAACGACTCCCTGAGGAAGACCACTCGCCGATCACGAGTGCACGTTCAAACGATTGGGCTGAATGCCGAAACAAAAAAGTGTTGGCACCGAGCCAACGGAGAGATATGTCTCTTGACATTTCCTTTTATAGGACAGTCCGGACAAGCTTCTTGCTTCGGAAGACACTTTCGCACTTCCCGTGGCAAGTGATCGGGCAATGGCCGCCGCGCAGGGCGCGCCACGGTAGCACTTCCCGTTGATCCTGGAGTTGCAGTTGTTTCTCTTCTTCGCCGCACCTCTAGCTCTTCCAGCCGCAGTTCCAGTTGTTCGATCTGATTTTCCCGCTTCTCCGACGACCGGCCGAACTGCATGCGGCGTAGTTTTGCGATCAGCAACTTCAAGTGTTCGATTTCCACATCGCGCGAAGCGAGCTGCTCGCGCTGCGCGAGGACTTGCTCATGCTGCGCCAGGATCAGGGACTTCAGTGCTTGGGAATCGAGTTGATCGAGATCAGGAAGGGTGGCGGCATCCATTGCCGCGAACCTAGCACATCTCTTTTACAGCTTGATTAAAACACATCAGAAAAATAGCAAAATCTTTTCTTCACACGGCCATCTGCGGATCGTGGCTGCGCACTGGACGTCGCCAATCGATGCCTTCGAGCAACATCGATAGCTGTGCGGGTGTCAGTGCGACCGTTCCGCTCGTGGCCTGCGGCCAGATGAATCTTCCGCGCTCCAGTCTCTTCGCGAACAGACATAACCCGTCACCATCGAACCACAGCACTTTGATCAGGTCACCGCGCCGACCACGAAAAACGAAAACGTGACCTGCGAATGGATTCTCCTGAAGGGCCGTCTGTACCATCCCGCTCAAACCAGTAAATCCTCGACGTAGATCCGTAACTCCTGCGGCAATCCAGATGCGCGTTCCTGCGGGCAGCCCGATCATCCCAGCAAACACTCGATGGCCGTACGCAACACCACCAAGTCCACGTGCCCTGCTACACGAACCGTCCCTTTGCTTGATCTCCAACGACCCGACCGCGGGTGACGAAGACGCGGATTTACCGCACGGGCTATCTGACCAGGTTACAGGCAGGAGCCTGCTGGACGGGCCCTTACCAAGCCGCCCTTCGCGATACTTCTTGCGCCAGTAAAAAACCTGATTGGCGTTGACGGCATGCCGCCGCGCCACGCGGGCCACCGACGCCCCAGCTTCTAACGTCTCTTCGACGATTCGTCGTTTCTCTTCGACTGATCTTTTCTGCCTCTTTACCTGGCTCGCAACCTCAACGGCCATCTGCCCGGAAGTGTCCACTTATCCCTCGTGGACACTTAGCGATGTGCCCACAACCGGCAGCATCCTTAATTACTCACACTTCGTCCACACGGTTCAGACCAGACGCTTACGAATGGGACCACGACGTGAACTTTGATCGTAGTGGAGGTCAAAAAAGCCTCGCTCAGGATTGCCGAGTCGCAGATCAGGAAACACCGCAGCGAGACAACGGAATCAGCCCGGACAGCCCAAAGGCCTACACAGTAAGGCCATTTCCAACCAACTCTACTGCCAGCGGAGCGCTACCGCTGGGTCGACCCGCAGCGCCCGCCAGGCGGGGATCGCTGCGGATGCCAGCGTGACGAACACCGTGAACGCGGTCGCCGCGGCATATACCAGCGGGTCAGCCGG
Organism: uncultured Acidobacteriota bacterium; assembly: GCA_963832615.1. GTDB lineage: Bacteria > Acidobacteriota > Terriglobia > Acidiferrales > UBA7541 > Acidiferrum. The sequence goes on along the minus strand of CAWHVA010000018.1, from coordinate 139,715 downwards.
ACCCACCCCCACCAGCATCGCCGCCACCACGCGCGCCAGCGCCGCAGCCGCCAGCGAGCCCACAACCAAGCCCGCCGCCGCGAACGCGATCCCTTGCCGGACCACCAGCCGCATAATGTCCCGCGGCTGCGCGCCCAACGTCACGCGAATCCCAATCTCCCCCGTCCGCTGCGCCACCGCGTAAGCCATCACGCTGTACAGACCGATTGCTGCCAGCAGCAATCCCAGCCCGCTCAGCACGCTCAAAAGACTCGCCGCGATCTTCGCCCCGAACAGCGACGCGGCAACGTATTCCGTCATCGGCTCGGCATCGAAGATGGTCAGCGCCGGATCGATCGCCGCCGCCCCGCGGCGCAGCGCCACAATCGCTTCATTCACCGATCCGGAGGTGCGCACATCGAACGTCAAACCATACTCTGGCCGGAAAATCTGCCGGATGGGAATGTAGAAATACGGCTGCGGACTCTCCGTAACCCGGTGATACTTGCTGTCCTTCGCCACCCCCACGATGGTGAACCATTCGCCCCACCCATGCACCCTGCGTCCGATCACGCTGCGATTGGCCAGGAAGCGCCTCACAAACTCCTGGTTGACGATCATCACCTTCAGCGACGTAGCGTCATCGCGCAAATCGAAGTCGCGCCCGTCCACCAGCGGTATCTTCATCGTCTCGAAGTACCCAGGCGATACGAGGTCGCGGTAGATCTTCATATTCTCGTTGGATCCCGGAACGTAGCCCTCCACCTCCAGCGTTTCCCAATTTCCCCCGCCAAATCCCAAAGGTGCGGAATCATCGTAACTGACCGCGATCACTCCAGGCTGCCGCTCAAGCTCCTCCCGCAGACGCCGGCAGAAACTGTCGGTCTGCCGCGCATCATAACCCGCGGTGGAGAAATCGAAGCGCGCCAGTGCCACACCTTCCGGCTTGAAGCCCGGATCCTTGGACCGTGCGGTCTGGAAACTCTTCAGAAATAATCCCGCACCCACTAGCGCCACCACCGCCAGAGCCACCTCGGAGGTCACCAGCAGCCCACGCAATCGGTGCGAATGCCCACCCGAACTCCCGCTGCGCCCGCCTTCCTTCAGCATCTCGTTGACGTTGGCTCGCGACGCGTGCAGCGCCGGAGCCAGTCCCGCAAGAATCGCCACGCCAAATGCCAGCGTCATGGTGAATGCCAGGACCTGCCCGTCGAGCGTCGGTTGCAACATTGCCGGCGTCGCGACTGCGGGAACCAGCCAGCGCAGCGCGCCGCCCAGCAAGTTTGCCAGCATCAAGCCGCACACCGAGCCGGCCACCGCCATCAGCAGTGTTTCGGTGAGAAGCTGCCGGATCAGTCGCATCGGCCGCGCGCCCATCGCCAGCCGCACGCTAAACTCTTTCAGCCGCCCAGTCGCGCGCGCCAGCAGCAGGTTTGCCAGGTTAGCGCAAACAATCAGCAGCACTACGCCGCTGGCTCCCATCAGGATGGTAATCGGCGTCAGGAGTATCGACTGGGTCCCGAAGTGCGACTGCCAAACCGGCAACACCGTCGCACCAATTCCTTGGTTCGAGTCCGCGTCGGCCACCGCCATACGATTTGCCAGCGCTTGCACTTCCGCACGCGCTTGTTCCATGGTTACGCTTGGCGCAAGCCGCGCGTACATCATGATGTTGCGCGCATTTCGGTCGCGCAACATCCAAGTCCCCGTATGGGTCAACTGCCCGTACATCGTGAGCGGCATCCACATCTCGTAATCCAGTCCCGAGCTTGTGCCGTGAAAACCTTCCGGTGCCACACCGATAATCGTGAACGGCGTACGGTTGATGTGCAGGCTCGCCCCGATAGCCGACCGATCCGAGTGGTACTGATTCTTCCAATAGCTGTGGCTGATCACCACCACCGCATGCGCGTTCTGCGCGTCATCGCGCTCCGCGTCGGAGAAGAAACGCCCGGCTTCGGGCTGTATGCCCAGCATGTCGAAAAAGCCCCCGGAAACCATCTCACCCCAGACTTGAGTTGTACGCGGGGCGTCGCCCACCGAGAACACATTTCCCACCCGCGCCGTCACCAGATTCACAAGCTTCAGATTGTCGCGGAAATCCCTGAAGTCCAGATAAGATGTAGTGATCGGCTCGCCGTCTGGCGCCATGTTCTCGATCGCGACGATGCGCTCCGCCTGCGTGGCGCCAGGCAGCGGATTCAGCAGCATTGGGCGCATCCAGCTGAAGATGGTCGTGCTGGCCCCGATTCCAATCCCAATGGTCAGGACCGCTACCGCACTAAAGCCAGGATTTCGCGTCAGTGTCCGCAAGCCGTAACGAAGGTCGCGCAGTAATGTATTCATGACTGCTATGAATGGTGCAAGCCGCTTACCATCGTAAGTTATTGAAAGTAGGCATTAAAGTTCACTTGCATCGCCTTCACCCTGTCCGGTTGTGGGACAAGGCTGTCTGACGGCCGGACTAATTCTGCTTCGAGCCCATCTGAAAGCGTAGCCGGTCTACCTAAACGTGGGCCCGTCTCGATCCGTGGACGCGGTCCCAAGAAGTCTGGGTGCAAACTGTCAGGGCACTTGGACGATAAACGCGGTATCGGAAACTTGAGGTACTGGGACTGGACTTGATTGCATAACAATGTCGGCTCCTCTCGACGCGAGCAGTCTTTGGTTGTTAGGCTCAGGAGGAGGGAGCCGGAGTTCGGTTCGTACGCGGGACAGCTCGGTACCGGACATGGCGTGCAGTAAAGCGCCGTCCACTTGATGGGGCATCCCGCTCCCTCGCGAGAGGGAGTTCGAAGAACTAATCATGGTCTGAAGTTTATGATCGAAGAGATGTATGGGTCGGACGGAAGCCGACCGCTAGATTACGAGCGAGCCGAAGTCGTCAAGGCCGAGAAGCAAGACAACTAAAGGAAGCGGAAGAAAAAACTCTTTTAAGTGAGTGGATAAGTCTGCTCAAAAAGTGTTTGACAGAGCCGACATTGTTAGAAATGTCCGGTAATCCGACTACACGTCCAAGTGAAATGTCTTGATGAACGCGCTTTGGGCCTCCTGGTCCTTGGTTCTATTGCTCAGGGCATATGTGAAACAGCATAATTTCGGTATGAGATTTCGATACGCAGTTGTCGCGTTCGGGCTTGTAGCCTGCGTTTTCACATCGTTGCGAGGTGAGGGCGCTCAATCCACGAATCTTCCTTCCGCTGTCATTAACGCACTCTCCGCAGACGAAAAGGCGTATTGCGACCAATTCGTAGGGGACTTCAAGAAAGGTTGTCATGTCGCTTTCCGTGCAAACCTCTCTTGGCGTGAACTGCCGATATCGCCGTCAGGGGAGGCTGCAATTCTTGTCAGGAATGGGGAATCGTGTGGCACGGCTGGATGTGCCCTTGGTCTGTTTGTCCAACAGACGGACGGGGCTTTCGTTCAAGTTCTGGGTACAGATGGTGAGGTCGGGACCCTGTCGAGCATCGAGGTTCTGAAGACTGTTACGAAAAATCACTACGACATTCAAAAAACGTGGCATGACCGCAAGGCACAAACGGTCTACCAATGGGATGGCGCGAGGTACTCCTCTGAGCCCGAAAGCATCGCTAGGGCGATGTTTCCTAACGCCCCAGAGAAAGCGCAAACCGTTGCCTGTTTTCGCGCACTCAAGCAAGAGATGTCTATGTGTGAGGTTGTTCGGAAGTGCGGGAGACCGGACGAAGAACTGGGTAGCGGGATTTATATTTTCGTGTGGCATTTGGCCGGTCGTTCGACAGTCTCGATAGGCACGCCCTCTTTGGAGAAAATCTGGGACGTTCGCTACGCAGACTCATCGGGGAAAACATCTTCGCTCCTCGGCACGAAGAGGCATTCCTAGCGGACGCAGCAGTTTGCGGGCGGTCATTTGTTATTTGAGGTGCATGAATGCTGATAGCCTGTGTCGCAGGGTTGTTTGTGGGAGTGGTCTGCTACGGCTCTATGGGTTGGCTTTTGTGGTTTACCCGCCCATATCGTAAGGCTCGAAATCTGTTCGTGCTCGGCCTACTATGCGTAGTGTTCACTGCGACCGCCATTGGTAGCCTTCTATTGCTATCACAATTGGATAAAAGGCTGGGAATCGCCAGTCGAAGCACTTTCTACTACCCCGGACTGTATTCGTACGTGGTTGCCGTTGCTTCGGTAGCAATTATTGCCATCCGTGCAGAAAGTCGTTGGCGAAAATCGATTGGTCTTTAGAACGCGCTTGCCAGACTGGTACGGAAGCTGTGAAGAAACCCTCTGAATTTCCGTCTTGCAAACTAAAAAGTCTGCCGTAAGCTCGCGGCATGAGCCAAGAAAATCCGATCAGCAAACAGCCTTTGATCCGCTATGTGAACCGCCAACAGATGAGTTGGCGAGCCGTGGATGTGGAACACCTCATTGGCGAAGACCACCCGGCGAGAGCCATTTGGGCACTGGTAGGGCGGCTGAACCTGAGTACCTTTTATCAAGCCATCGAAAGTAGCCCGGAAGAAGGCGGGCGGCCAGCGTTCGATCCGCAACTGCTGATCAGTTTGTGGATCTACGCCTATAGCCAGGGGATTGGTTCGGCACGGGAAGTGGGACGGCGCTGTGAGTACGATCCCGCGTTCCAGTGGCTGACAGGATTGCAGGAAGTGAACTACCACACGCTGGCGGATTTCCGCGTGGAGAAGCAGAAGGAGCTGGATGAACTGTTCACCCAGGTATTGGCGGCGCTCAGCAAGGAAGGGCTGATCACCCTAGAACAAGTGATGCAGGACGGCACGAAGATTAAGGCGCAGGCGAGTGATAGGAGTTATCTCCAGGAGGAGGCGATTCGCGAGCATCTGGAGCGGGCGCGACGGCGCGTAGCGGAGATGGGCGATCCCCAGAATGACGAGAGCAGTCCGAAAGCCAAGCAAGCTCAAGCCCGCGCACGGCGCGAGCAACAAGAGCGGCTGGAGGGTGCGTTGGAAGAGTTAGAGAAGTGGCAGGCACGCAAGAGCGGAGAAAAGGCCAAGAAGGAGACACGAGTAAGCATCAGCGATCCGCAAGCGCGGGTGATGAAGCATCCTGATAAGGGATTCGCGCTCAGCTACAACGCGCAGATTTCTACCGATGCAACGCATGGACTGATTGTGGGAGTGGCGGTGACACAGGAGGCCAACGACATGGCACAGTTATTGCCAGCTGTGGACCGCGTGGAACAGCGACTGGAGAAAAAGCCTCAACAGATGGTGGCCGACAGCGGTTACACGACCCGAGAGAATATCGAGAAGATGGCCGGACGAGGGATCGACTTTCTGGGGACCATGCGACACGAAGATGCGCCGCGTGGAGCCAACCTGCCGAACCGGTTTCCACCGAGCGCATTTCTCTATCAACCGGAGAGGAACCGCTGTGTTTGTCCGGAGGGCAAAGTTCTGCTTCCACAGGCACGACGCAAGGTAGGAGCAGGGATGACCTACCATATTTACGAAGCCCGGTTGGAGGATTGTCGAAGCTGCCCTCGCAAACCGGAGTGTTGTCCCGACAATAAGAAGCACGGCCGTTCGGTAGCCCAACTGGAAGAAAGCCCGGTAGTGATGGCGTTTCGCAAGAAGATGTCTAGCGAGGAAGTCCAGCAGCGATATCGTCGGCGTGGACGAATCGTGGAGTTTTGTCACGCATGGATCAAGAGCAAGCTGGGACTGCGGCAGTTCCATGTGCGGGGCCTGGCGAAGGTGCAGACGGAAATGCTGTGGGCTTGCCTGACCTACAACCTGCAGTTTTGGATCCGCCTAAGCAAGCTACGCACAACACCAGTAGCTACCTGAGATAGAGTAAGAGAAGAGCGGAGAGGGCCGAGACACTCGCGGTAGCAAGTCACCAATCCAATAAACGCACACTCAATTCACAGCCACATTCTCAAACGGGGTTTCTTCACAGCTTCTACGGCACTTGTCCGGGAACCCGACTTAGTCGTCTGGGCCAGCCTAAGTTCCACGTCGCGGAATAGAATTGGATGACCTTCAAAATAGCTCTCCTCAACAGCCTGTACGGCCGCTTTGTGTGCGAATACATCCACGATCACCATGACCGCCTCGTCGGCCCAAGCCTCGATCAGAGGAGAGCGAAGACAAACGCCACGCCCGAATGGGGGAGTATCGGATGGAGTTTCCGCAAACCTCATTTCGGCATAAGCAGTAAGCTCGTTAAGGATGTCGTTCCGGTTTTCGTTGCCGTCGGTGGCCTTATGTTTCTCTACCCATGAGGCAGTCTTCCGAGCAGTTCGCGTAAAGGCTTCCTGTAAAATCAGCGCGTGAAGGGTGGACAGTTTGAGAGCGGTCTTCAGTCCGTTGGTTTCGGCCTTGTTCAAGATGGTCTCGTTGACGTTAGCGATCAGTCTTTTCAGTGTATGAAACTCCGTCCGAAGTTTCCTGTTCAGCTGATTCCGTGCGCGGGTGTCTTCCGGGTTGCTGCGTGGATAACGCACTTCGGCCTGTTCGGCTAATTTGAAGAATGGCTTCACCCATGGCCAGTCGCGATATTTTTCTTTCGCGACGGCTCTTAGGAAGTGCACTTGAGTTGGCGATTCACGCATTTCATCGGCCAGTCTCATGGCCCATTCCTTCGGCGTGAGATCGACTTCAATGCTGTCTAGACGCTTTCGTGCCCTCGAGATTGCCATCTTCAAATCCCTGTGGTGGCGAGCTCTGATGCTTGGCTTCGGCCGTTCAGCAACGCCTCAAGTTTTTCGATCCTCGTTTCCAGCTCATCTTGTTCGAAGGCTTTGATCAAAACGTTTGCTAGGTATCCGACTGCATTGGCGACCCGCGGATCGATCACACCCTTTCGTACCTGATTGATCGTTTCAGATAGAAGCGCGACGACGTCCCCGCAGTTCTTGACCTTAACGTCCGGTGCCGCGGTGCCCAGGGTCTTCATGCGGTTCTGGCGGCCCCCCAATGCTTGAGCCTCCCTCCTTTCGGCGGCCTTCGCTGGATCATGGAAATAGCAAAAATCAGAACCTAAAAGGGCAGCGCTTTGGCAGCTCGCCCCGTCCGGCTTTTTGGCCTTGCATTGGCTGACGGTTTTCCGTTTCTTCATTACTTTCCGCCTGAGTACGCCCGCCTGACTACTTAAGTAGACGGGGTAGTCCCCTCGTACTTGACGTCCGCCAGCCACTCCGCTAGCTCCTGGGCTCCTTCTTCGCTGATGCCGGCGCCGATAAGTTTGGCGACGTATTCCTCGGTGGCCATGGTAAAGACGGCGTGGAGGCGACAATCCGCGATCGTTTCACGAACTCGCGCGCGCCAGACCGACATCAGCGCGAAATCTTGCCCCTCCCATGCTTTCCCGAAGCTCTCAGGGTGTTTGTCATTCCAGAGGTCTTCCCACAATCGGTAAGATACCTGCGCGATGGCGATCTGGAGTAACAAGAAACCGCCCTGGTAGTCGGCAAAAGGATCGTTGCCCATCGCTGCAAGAACAACATGCGCTTCAGCGAAGTCGGTGACTTCTCGTTCCGTCAAATCCGAAAATTGGAACTGGGCTAGCCTATTCAGTCGCCCAGCCATCCGGTATCCCTCCGGTTCACGCGAAGCTTGACAGGCTAGCTTTCCAGCCTTTGCAGCGATGTTAATCCACTCGCTGGCACCAGAGGGCCTTCTCGGTTCTGTCGACTTCGTCTTGGTAGGGCTCATTAGTGATGAGAGGTTCACGATAAACCCTCAACTGCCGGAGCCCACGACGATGGTGCAAAAACTGTGCAACGAATCATGTCTCGGGTGCCATTGCTGACACTGCTGACAAAGTGGATGTGTTGATTCCACGTAACTTGGTGAAAAGAGGGAACTGTCCGGAGAATCCGGCTTACAGGCCCGCCGCTATTTTTTGTGAATCGCCGACCTGCGTGGACGCTGATATGTCGGCGATGAATTTTCACGTCTCCGGAGACGTGCAGGAACGCAAGGCCCAAGGCCCAGCCGCTGGACCCGTGAGGTCACTATCTGACGGTGCTTCATCAACGCAGGCAGAGTATGCGGAATAGGCTTACGAAGGCTTTTGTGACGGCGACAGCGCAACAGAGGCTTCGCCGGTAAGGACGCGGAAAACGAAAGTCTCCTGGAGATACAGCCGCACTACGGAATCGGTGTGGCTGAGGTAGCCGATTGAAACATCCTGCCCGATGTTGAGCTCGAAATCGCCGCCGCGCGTGGTCAGGACGAACGCACCTTCGATCGCTGGCGCCCAGATCAGATTGCCGTCGACGATACGCTTGACGTGTTCCAGGACGGGATATCCGTGATCTCGAGTTTCGGCGAGTGCCGTATACTCATTGGCTCCCAGCAAGACCGAGTAGGGGCCGTTCACGCCGACGAGACGCAGCTGGCTCAACGCGTGTGCCACCGCGTCCGGATATTCACGCACATCCGCGGGAAGTGTCTCGATTGGATTGGTGGTGCCTTCGCGAATTCCTTGGATATCCGCCTCGAGGTATCCGTTGAAGATGGCCCGATCTTCGGCAAAGGCAAGCTTCTTCGCGGCGTCTTTTGCAGGCTGCCAATCGGAGTCATCCGATCCACGCTCTACGTCATCGATCGTCTGACGGGATAGTTCGAAAGGCACACGCAACTCCACGAGAGGCTTGACCTCTCGCTGTCTTGCGATGATGCCATCTGCAGGAGCGGAGATCGACCGCAGATGGCCGGTCGCAACTCCCGGCAGAGCCACTCCTCCAGCCGAAGGAACATCCACAGCCCGTCGTCCGGCTAGATACCGCTTGAGCGTCCTGGTCGTTTCTTCCTCAATCTGCGCCCATGCCGCGTCAGAGATGGGAGCTAACTCCCGATGCAGGTTATTCATCTTTGTGTCCTTTAAGCGATCCTATTCCGAGCGTTCCTATGGCCGTATCGCCGGCGGACGAGGCCGAAGGCGCGTCCGATCCCAGAGGCGCCCCGATTGCGGCGGAGTTCGGTGCGTCTGCGCTGATGTTGTCGAGAAACGTTGATGACGGTGCAAAAAACAAACTCCCGGTAACTGCGTTGCTGAAATCGAGCAGGCGGTCGTAATTACCAGGAGGACGGCCGACGAACATGTTCTGCAGCATCGTTTCGGTGATGCGCGGAGTGCGGCTATAACCGATGAAGTAGGTCCCGAACTCGCCGTGGCCGGGCCGCCCGAAAGGCATGTTGTCTCTCAAAATCTTGACTTCTTTTCCATTTTCTTCGATCACCATGAGCGCATTGTGTGCGAATGGCGGCTTCTCGGCGTCTTTCAGTTCGATGTCGGAAAGTTTCTTGCGGCCGATAATGCGCTCCTGCGTCTCAACCGGGAGGGCATTCCATCCCTTCATATCGTGAAGATACTTCTGGACGATGACGTAGCTGCCGCCGGCGAAGGCTAGATCTTCGTCCCCGACAATGGCAGCATCGCGCGCCGCATCACCTCGCGGATTTTCTGTGCCGTCGACGAACCCGATGACATCGCGATCATCGAAATAGCGGAAGCCGTGAACCTCGTCGGCAACTGAAATTACGTCGCCGATGTTGTCCATGATCTGTGCGGCCAATTCAAAACAGAGGTCGGCGCGTTTGGCTCGAATGTGAAAGAGGATGTCACCCGGAGTGGAGACGGCATGGCGGCCGCCGGAGCGAATCTCGCGAAACGGATGGAGCTCGGCGGGGCGAGGTGACCCAAAGAGTTTGTCCCAGGCATCTGAGCCGAATCCAACGACGCATGTGAGACCGGCTTCCACGTCTCGAAACTCAACGGCGCGCACGAGCCCGGAGAGGTCCGCGCAGAATGATCGCAGCGTCGCATGGCTGTTCTGCTCCGGGCGAATGCAGACGACCAGAAAAATCGCCGCGCGCGTGAGCGGGCCGACCACCGTCTGCGGAAGAACGATCTCGTTTAGTTCCTTGGGTGTGTCCATTATCTCAATCCACGATGATTCCCATCCATCGGAGTATTCTCGCTGTAGTCCTTGTGCAGTGTCCCCTCAGCCCGCGATTGCCGGAAGCCTCTCGTGTTATCGAGAGCGCGGGATGATCTATCTCCTTCAGATGTAGTGGAAGGCGCTACTCGGACCGCTGGCCGGTGAACTCGCCTTCGCCCCCGCGGTCGTGAAACGTGCCGTTGATCGTGTTCCCGTCCACTCTTCCGCGAAAGGTCAAAACGTTGCGTGTCTTGGTTCGAACCAGGATGTGATGCAAGTTGATCGTGCCCTCAACGCCGCCGGACTGATTGGGTCCCTTGAAATGGCCGGACAGAGTGCTGCCGTCCTGTTTGATCTCAATCCACTTCGTTGAAGTCGAGCCATTCGGATCCTTGCAGTAAAGCGTCCACTTCCCTGCGACGTTGTCGGGAGGCTTGTCGGAAGGCGGCTCCTGTGATGACGCGCCGCTGCCTGCGAAGAAAAGCAATAGACAAAACAATCCAAGTGAGAACCTTGTGTGGCGATTTCTCATTCGACAACGGGCCTCCTCTGCGGTGCGCCAGAGTATACATCGCACTTGCCCGCTGTTGTAGAATCTCCGCAACTTCGGAACTCGTGTTCATATATTGGATCTTGTCTTTTTTGCTCGCACTGTTTTTGATCAGTCGCGTGACCGAGATTGCGGTTTCCATTTCAACGCACGGGAGCAGGACGCCGATGATCAACCGACGAACCGCAATCACCAGATTGCTGGGAACGGCGGCTGTGGGCCTCACGCCAGTCGCTCTAAAGGCCGCTTGGGCGACACAAAGCCGCGACGGGGGACCAACCGGGCGAGAACTTGGCGATATTAACCGGATCGGCTGGGGTTTCATGCGACCGTATTCCGTGCCCGGTATGTCCGTGGCGATCGCACGGAACGGGAAGTTTGTGTACCGCAAGGGTTTTGGTGCTGCGGACCGGCAAAAAGCGCAGCTCGTGGGAGCTACGAGCCTCTTTCGAATCGCGAATCTTTCCATGCCGATCACGGCCGTGGCGACATTTCTCTTGATCGAGAAGGGCCAGCTTCATCTCGACGACAAAGTGTTCGGCCCGTCGGGAATTTTGGGGACGAAGTACGGCAAGCCACCCTACCAGCAGTACGTTGCCGACATCTCGGTTGATCATCTCTTGACGCATACAAGCGGCGGGTGGGGCGATGGGCCGTCCGACCCGATGTTGCACTCGGAGGGCTGGGACCAGGAGAAGTTGATCGAGTGGACGCTGGACAAAGTGCCGGCCAGCCCGCCGGGGCAGAGTTGGGTCTTTTCCAATTTTGGATACTGCGTGCTAGGCCGCGTGATCGAGCAGGTGAGCGATGAAACTTACGCGAACTTTGTTCAGAGCAACATCCTTGGCCCGTGCGGAATCAACGATATGAAGGTTGCCGGCAACAAAATGGGCCAGCGCGCGACGAATGAAGTGGTGTACACGGGTCAATACAGTGAAGAGCCCTACAAGATAAACGTGGAGCGCATGGACTCGTGCGCGGGATGGATTGCAACGTCGTCCGACATGGCGATTTTTCTGAATCACGTTGGCGGAGCGGGAGATGTTCCCAGTTTGTTGAAGCCGGAAACAATTCGCGTGATGACCACGCCCACGGCTGCTTATCCGCAAGCGTCTCCGGCGGCCGCGTATGCCAAAGGCTGGATGGTCAGCACCAATGGCCCCGGCTTCTGGTGGCACACCGGTACTCTGCCCGGCTCGACCGGAGTAATGGTTCGAACCGGGAACGGTATGGCGTGGGCGGCGGTGGCGAACACGCGCGCCCAGCCTCATGCGGAAATCGACACTGCGATCAATAAGATGGGCTGGGACATGGTTGGAACCGATCCCCAGTGGGGCGTGCAGGTTCTTTAGATCCGTTAACGCCACCACGGAATATCCCCTTCCTCATCGCCACCAAATCTGAGTATGCGAAGCTGAAATAATTTCGGGACGAATAGTTATGACGTCGATGCGACGCAAACCTATCTACAGTGCCAAACTAACAATATTGACAGTGAGAGCCAGTTGATTCCAAACAACTTGTTCGTTGCAATCCAGCCCGGACAATCCGGCCTCCAGGCTTGCCGCTTATTTTCAGCGTACTCCGAGTTGCAGCATAACCCCGACATAGGTTCTTGCATCTTCTTGGTCTCTGGGTGCTCGGTCCTTGCAGACTCCTCTGACAACAACCCAGGGCCTAGTTTGGTGTAGACTCCACTCTCCGACGTAAGGAGCAGATCATGAAACGAGCGACTCATAAGGGCGCACTTGCCACCCGCGAGGCGCATGGCGCACTCCTCGAATTGCGAGCGATCGTCGAGGCCGCAGCCCAAAGGGTCCATGCGGCGGAATTCGAAGCGGTTCGCTCGGCTCTTGCCGGCGAAGAGACGGAAGGCGCGCAAAAGCCGCTGCAAGCGGCGGTAGATACCCTACGGTCGCCTAGTTTTGAAGCCGCCCTGTCCCAAGCCCGCGACAAAATGGAAACGGCTCTCGCCTGGCATCGGGGCGCCCACAACTAGAATTTCCAGGTTCGAAAATCCTGCTGTGCACCGAGGGGAAAACACGGGCCTTCGCGTAAAACCCTCCTATTCCTATCCAGCCTATCAGGGCGTGTCATTGACGAAGGTGCCCGCGCAAGAATGCGCCACCCTGAACGATCGCGCCGCGTATCTTCTCTCGCAGCGCGCCGCCGTCATGCCATAGTGAGGTAAGATTGCCGCCGCGAAGTTAGAACTTCGCGGACCACCATGGATTACCGGCAATCTCCCGACGAATCCGGCATCGCAGCACCGGCTGCGGATTCCGTGTCGGCCGTCAGCCCGACCAAACCAGGCATTTCCCTCCGTGTCGGTCATTTTCGCTGGGTTATCTGCGCCCTGCTTCTGTTCGGGACCACAAAGAATTATATGGATCGTCAGGTCCTCGGAGTCTTGAAGACCACCCTGCAGCATGACTTCGGCTGGAACGAAATCGACTACAGCAATCTGGTTTTCGCGTTTCAGGCGGCCTACGCCTTGGGCATGGTGGTGGTCGGACGATTGATCGATCGCCTGGGCACGCGTTTAGGGTATGCGCTGGCGATGGTCTTCTGGAGTCTGGCCTCGATGGCTCACGCTTTCGCGGGTTCGCTCGCGGGTTTTGCAATCGCCCGCGCATCGCTAGGTTTCGGCGAAGCGGGCATTTTCCCCGCCAGCATCAAGACGGTGGCCGAATGGTTCCCCAGCAAGGAGCGCGCCCTGGCCACGGGAATCTTCAATGCGGGCACCAACATTGGCGCGATCGCGACGCCATTTCTCGTGCCGTGGATTACCGTGCATTGGGGATGGCGCTGGGCGTTCATTTTGACGGGTGCCCTCGGGTTCGTGTGGCTATTGTTCTGGTTGTGGCTTTATCGCAAACCGGAAGAGCATCCGCGTCTTTCCAAAGTGGAGTTGGATTACATTCGCAGCGACCCCTCTGAACCAACCGGAAAAATAAAGTGGGTCAGCCTGCTTTCTTACCGGCAGACCTGGACGTTCATGCTCGGCAAGTTCATGACCGATCCAATCTGGTGGTTCTACCTCTTTTGGGTGCCCGATTTTCTGCAGCGCCAGCATGGTCTGAAGTTGTTGCAGATTGGCGCGCCCATCATGGTGATCTATCTCATCGCCGATGTAGGCAGCGTCGCGGGCGGCTGGTTGTCGTCGTCCCTGATTCACCGCGGCCGGAGCGTCAATTTTTCTCGAAAGGCCGCACTTCTGATCTGCGCGGTGGCCGTCATCCCCATAGCCTTTGCCTATCGCATCGAGAGCACCTGGGGAGCAGTCTTGCTGGTGGGACTTGCGGCGGCCGCGCATCAGGGATTTTCCGCGAATCTGTATACGTTGACCTCCGACATGTTTCCGTCGAGGGCCGTCGGTTCCGTAGTGGGGATCGGCGGCATGGCCGGAGCGATCGGCGGAATGCTGATCGCCAAGATCGTAGGCTACGCGTTGCAGTGGACAGGCAGCTACATGATCCCTTTTTTCATGGCCGCCTCGGCCTACTTGCTAGCGATCGCCGTCATCCAGATTCTGTCGCCGCGGCTTGAGCCCGCCCTTATCAGCGCAGACCCAGAAAACTGACAAGATTCGGTCGTGGGTCAGTTTTCGATCACCCGAACTTATTGGGACTTAGTCCTCAGGGGTTCATTTTGTGATAGCATTTTCGCACTTACCGACGGAACTCGCTCTTCGAGCGACGTAAAACAATAATCGTCAGGTCAATTGTGGAAGTATTTGCGGGTGAGCGCGACTGCCACCGCCGAGCAGCGGTTAAACTTGCCAGCCACGGAGGAGTATCTATGTCAGGCAATCCGACAGCAATCGTCACGGGAGCACAGCAGGGTATTGGTGCGGGTCTCGTGGAGGGGTTCCTGAAGGAAGGCTATAACGTCGTCGCAACCTCTCGCAACGTCAGTCAATCGCTGACTGCCTCACCCCGCCTGGTTCTCGTCGACGGCGACATCGGCAAGCAAGAGACCGCTGCCAAAGCGGTCGAGGCCGCGATCCAGCACTTCGGAAGCGTCGATGTTCTCGTGAATAACGCCGGAATCTTCCGCACCAAGCCCTTTACAGATTTTATGACGGAGGACGTCGATGCCTTGATCTCGGTCAATCTGTTGGGTTTTCTGCACATCACTCAGCTCGCGGTGAAACAGATGCTGAAACAAAAATCGGGGAATGTTGTGACCATAACTGCGTCACTTGTCGATCAGCCGTTTGTCGCCGAAAAGGCCTCCGTTTCGATGATGACGAAGGGGGGCCTGAATGCACTGACCCGGAGTCTCGCCATCGAGTACGCAAAAGAGGGTATACGCTTCAACGCTGTGGCCCCCGGCGTCGTGAACACGCCAATGCACAAAAATGATCCCCAGGACGTTCTCAAGACGTTTCAGCCCATGGGGAAAATCGTGGAGATAAAGGATATTGTCGATGCCGTTCTCTACCTGGCGCGGGCAGGCCAAGTAACCGGAGAGATCCTGCACGTAGATGGTGGGGCTCACGCTGGGCGTTGGTAGCCGCCGAGCCAGTTCTCAAATCCAATGGGAGAAAGAGAAAGGAGCACAAACGTGAAAGGGCAAAACGCAATCCGCAAAGGCTCTCGGCCGGCCAGCGCAGAGCAGCGGTTGATAGAACTTGGCATCAAGCTCCCGGCTCCGCCTGAGCCGTTCGGCATTTATGCGGAAGCAGTGCAGACGGGCAATCTGCTTTTTTTGACTGGGATGCTTCCCACGGAAGGCCGCATGGCGAAATTCATTGGGCGCGTCGGCGCGGAACTCGATGCGGAAGCGGGGCGTGCGGCCGCGCATCTCGCGGCGCTCAACGCTATGGCGGTCGCACGCCAGCATCTGGGATCGCTTGACAAAGTGACTCGGATCGTCCGGCTCGGCGTGTCCGTGGCCACTTCGGGAGACGTCCGTGAGCAGCCGAAAGTCGCTGACGGCGCTTCGGAGTTGCTGCAAGACGTCTTCGGAAAAGATAAGAACCCTAGCCGCTTGGTGTACGGCGTCGCCAGCCTTCCGCTCGGCACTCCGGTCGAGCTGGAAGTCATCTTCGAAGTGGCGGGGTAAGAAGGGTTCCTGGTGCAGGATAGGCAGGCGCGAGCAAGTACGCCGCAACCAAAACAAAACACTGTGTGGCTTGGTCTAGAGAAGAGCTGTCGGTCACAAATTGGAGGCTCAAGATGAACGGTCACCAAAAGAAGGAGCAGTATTCTGGAGCGCGAGATCAAGAGATCCGTGCGGCACTGGATCAGCATTGGGCGGCGTCCGATGCCAACGATTTTGAAACGGAGCACCTCATCTATCACGACGACGCGGTGCTGGACTACCCGCAGTCAGGCGAGCGAACCCGCGGTCGACGCAACATACAGGGCCAACGCGCTAGTCAGCCGAGCAAAAAGCGGTTTACTGTCCGACGAATCATTGGCGGCGGTGATCTTTGGGTCACCGAATTCATCCTGACCTATGACGGCAAGCCGTCCTACACCGTGAGCATCATGGAGTTCAGAGGCGACAAGGTTGCGCGGGAGACACAGTACTTTGCCGATCCATTCGTGGCTCCCGCATCGCGCGCTCAATGGGTCGAACGGATGGACACATAATCTCGAGGCGCGGGATTTGGCTGGCGATAACGCTGTTTGCGGTTTGCAGCGTAATTGTCGAGAGCAGAGATTAACGCCAGAGACCCCCTAAGTCCTGATTAACACGGTTAGCAGAGAAGTCGAACTGTACGATTTGGGGGATCGTTACAGCACATTCTCCGATGGAGGGACAAGAGATGGATTGGAAACGGCTGGTCCAGTTTGCGCTGTTGGGTAGCAGTGATTTGGAACAATATGCCATCCTGCTAGTACGCGTTTCGATCGGGCTGTTCTTCGCCATCTCCGGGGCAAACAAATTGTTTGTCGCCGGCGGCACGAAACCTGTTTACGATACGCTCGTTAAGGCCAAAGTCCCGTTTCCGCGCCAGACGGCTTATTTCGTGTCGGGTGTCGAGTTCGTTTGCGGATCCTTGGTGACCGTGGGGTTTCTTTCGAGCCCGGCCTGCGTGGCTTTATTGATCGATATGATTGTCGCCACCCTGACCAGCTCGCTTGCCACCTTGCCTAAAGGACTTTCGCCTCTTCGCTGGCTCGACGATTTGCTCTACCTTCCGGAAGTCCTGTACGTGCTCTTCTTTATCTGGCTGATCTGCTCTGGTCCGGGAAAGTTCAGTGTCGATTACTGGCTCGCCGGCAAGTTACTGGGGTGATCGATCGACGAAACAGACGCAGGAAGAGGTTGTCTTCATTCGAGGATAGGTAGCCGATGACCGACTGGTTCGCACGCCCCGTCCTGCACGTGACGGACGTTGAGGCCTCACTCCGCTTTTACGTTGACCGGCTCGGCTTCACGAGCCCCTGGCGCTACGAGGAGGATGGCAAAGCACGCGTTGCACAGGTCGAGCGGCAGGGCTGCGCGCTTATCCTGGCCGACACGTGGCCGGAGAAGATTGGCAAGGGGCTGATGTTCATTTCCCTGAACGTCGAGCCGGTGACGCAAGTCGCCGAGTTGGACGCGCTGCGCGCAGAACTGGAGGCCAAGGGCGTTCCGGTCAAGGAAGGTTCGTGGGGCTACCGGCTCCTGGTGATCGATGATCCCGACGGCAATCAGCTCTTCTTCAACTATCCGAACGAGGCTGCGTCCGGCAAGATTGTTAGAGATGAATCGTAATCGCGCAGCCGCGCCAGCAGCCGGCTCTACATCACCAGAGTCTGCACAGAAACTCGTTTTGCACAAAGGTGCCTCATGATGATTTCAATTTCTGAGGAGGGTTCGCACGCGTTTCGCGCCGGTGCCTGGATTAATCACTCTTGGCTGATTCGACGGTTCGATCGGGAAGGACGGTGTTGGAAGACTTGAACCTCATGGTATCCGATGGCGCCGGCGCCGTCGATCGTCGCAACACGAGCGTCGTCATCAACTCATATTCGTTTCCGGCTGGCCCCGCCGAAGTTCCCTCGACTGCGCGCCGCAAGGCCTGAAATGCGTATTCGGCGAGTAGCGTCTGCGACATCTGCACGGTCGTCAACGGCGGGGTGGTGAATTGCGAGAGGCGGATATCGTCGAACCCCACCAGCGACAAATCGCGCGGAATCACGATGCCACACTCGTACGCTTCCCGCATCACTCCTACGGCGGTCATATCGTTGGAGCACAGAACAGCGGTTGGGCGCTGAGGCAAGCCTGCGAGTTGCACCAGAGCGCGCATGCCACCTTCCATCCGGTGGTCGCCCTCGACAATCATCTCCGGCGGAACTTCCAGGCCAGTCTCCTGCATCGCTGCTTCAAAAGCAGCCTTCCGGGCCATAGCCGATTTAAGGGTCGAGGGACCAGCAACAAACGCAATGCGCGTGTGCTTCAGGGTCGCCAGGTGCTGCACCGCTTGACGAATCCCGTGCTGATAGTTGACGCGAATGTTGCTGACTCCCGGGACATGCGGGCCGACGTCCACGAAGACCAGAGGAACTTTGCGGAAACGCAGGTCTTCGACCAGCGAGTCTTCCATGCCGAAGGTGAGGATGGCGACGCCGTCGACGCGACGCTCGATCATCCGGCGCACCGCGATTTCCATGCGCTTGGGATTGTGAACGGTGGAGGTCAGAAGGATTTCGTAATTGTGTTGAACCGCGATGTCTTCAAACGCCTGGACGATTTCCGGAAAGAAGGGGTTGGTGATTTCGGAGACGACGAGACCGAAGATTCTGCTTCTGCCGGAAACCAGCGCACGCGCCTGGGTATTCGGGTAGTACCCGAGTTCGTCGACAACTTTCCAGACGCGCTTGGCGAGTTGGGGGTCGACGCTGGAGACGCGATTAATGGTTCTTGAGACGGTGGCAGTCGAAACCTTGGCACGCCTGGCAATTTCGCGGATATCCATAAACTCGCACGAACCTAACTGGGGACTTGCTTCGCGGATACTATAGAATACGCTTTCTTGCTACGTCCACGCAGTAGCGCAACCCCGCAGAGGATTGTATGTCTCGGAGGCATTCCGCTGGGAGACCGATAACCGTTTACTCGTCGCCCGCTCATTTCATAGCAACGACTAAGCTTGAATCTGCTGATACAACCGGTAAGTTTCATCCATGATGGAAGAAAACGGGCGCAGCGTTAACGTCGCCCCGCCCTCCGACTTGACCACCCAATCGTCGGACACTAGTTCCGCCGTCAGCAGCTGAGCTCGCGTAAGTTTAGGCGGAAGCGCCGACACCCCAAACAGAGCGATGGGCCCGTGCATCAGGGCCACTGTATTGGGGTTTTGCTGGTCAACCGGCTCCAGGCGCAACGGCATGTGCAGCTCCAACTCCATGCGATCGCCGTCTTTCCATGTCCGCTTCACCGGTGAGAATTTTCCGGGCGCCAGATCCCCGTCGATGCGCCGCCCGTTCACGGTGATCGCGGTTTTCGCTCCGGCCCACTCCGGAATCCGCACATACACGGCAAAAGATTCCGGCCGGGCCAGCTTGAACTCAAAAAGGGAAGTGTTCGCGTGCGGATAATCGGTGGTCTGCGTCAAGCTGCACGGCGTGCCGTTTTGTGACCACGAAACCCGAGAGGGCAAAAACAGATTGACGTAGAGACCGTCCGAGCCCTGATAGTAGGAACTGATCCCATAGTCCGCCGCCAACTGAGGAAACGTACCAGAGCAGCAGGGCCATTTATCGTGGTGATGAACTTTCTTGGCCGCGGTGTTGTAGTCGGAATAATAGAACGAAGTGCCGTCGGCAAGGATCGGCCAGGCACCGCCGATGGTGTTGTAAAGGATTCGCTCCATGCTGTCGCCGTAGCCAGAATCGCGCGCAACCCGCATGAGGTAACGCGTGATTTTGAAGTGAGCGTAAGCCCCACATGGGGTTTCGAAGCTGGAATGTGTTTTTTGCAGACTCTCGTTAAGCCCGCCGCTACCCGGCACCACGAAGGCTTCATTGGGGCCCCAACCACCAGTGGCGAAACTCTGTTCCTGGATCATGCGAAAACCGTTGGTGGCGGCGCGCAGGTAGGTTTCGTCGCCTAGCACGAGATAAGACTGCATCGCCGAACTGAACGCATTCACGTGACTGTAAGCGTGCTCGCCTGGCAGGATGTTGTGCCCGTCCGCCAGCGGCTCAAAGTAATCGTGCTCGATGAAGCGAATCCCAAGATCGCGATAGCGCGAATTCCCGCTGCGCTGGTAAGCCAGAAAAAGATTCTCCGGCAGCGTGTACGATTCATCCCACGTGTAGGATTCCGATTTGTGTGGGCGAGCGCGTTGCTCGGCGCGACTCAGAGCTTTCTCCGGCAGGTGCGGCATCGCCGCCTGCGTGCTGCGCCACAGCACGTCAAGCGCGTCCGGATCGTGGGCGAATTCGTGCGCATCAATCAGCGCACAACAAATTTTGTCGTAGATATATGCTGGCAAGTCATAGTCCACATAAAACGTCCCGGCGGAATCGACGGTTTGCGCGTAGGCGCGTACCAGACGGTTGACTTTTGCCTTTGTGGCTTGCGAGCCGGTGATCGCGTATGCGCGGGCCAATCCCGAAATGTATTGCCCGAAGCTATGTCCTGGAACAAACCCGTGGAAATTATCCTTCTCATTAAAGTCCGTGGAGTTGTCGTACCACCCGCCCATGTCGGGACCCGGAGCCGGCATGCCTGTGCGCTGGCGAAACGGCTTGAGCAAGGCATCTTCGTTGAGATTGAGAAACAAATCGTGGTTTTGATCGAATTGCCGGCGGAACGGACCGTCCAATAATTGAACTTGCGAATACCCAAATACGGACAGAGGAGGAACGATAGCGACCGTCGCGGATGGCCCGCCAAACGCGGGCAAGACGCGCGCCGCAAGCGCGCCGCCAGTGCCGGCTGCCGCGGTCATTAGAAATTGCCGGCGCGAAGTCGTGTTCATGGGCTAACTCCTAAGGTGGGGCGG
Source organism: uncultured Acidobacteriota bacterium (assembly GCA_963832615.1). GTDB lineage: Bacteria > Acidobacteriota > Terriglobia > Acidiferrales > UBA7541 > Acidiferrum. The sequence goes on along the minus strand of CAWHVA010000018.1, from coordinate 119,327 downwards.
GCGATAAGCATCACCGCTGTTCGGAGTAATCGTTTACCGGCCATTTATAGGTCGCGGCACCTGCACTGTCAAGGGCCCTCGGTCTTGCCTCCAGCGCTTGTGCCGGCTACCAGCTGATGCGCAACAGCGAGAGTCCTTGTCGGGGCAAGTCGAATCGCTGATGCACAACCCCGTCTTCGATCGAGATCCACGACGGGGAAGTGAGCAATTGTAATTGCCCCTCGTCCTGTAACGGCTGAACTTGCACAGCGGACGGCTGCTGGGGCGAACCCATCACCTGCCAAGCCGCGAACGCATTGCTGTGGTGCGAATCGATTCGAAAATGCTCGCTCAATCCGCGAGCCGCGTTTGCCGGCAAACCCTCAACCACCAGATCGACAGGAGCCGCCGCTGCCGGCAGATCATTGTCGTGATAGTTCCAGACCAGGATCGCAATCTCGTTGTCCTTCCGCGCGGCGATAGCGTTGACGTCCGGCTTGCCTCGCACTCCCTCGGCAACCACGTCTCTCGGCGGCAAGGCTCCTGAACTGGTTACTTTCACTCGCTGGTTGCCGAGCAACCCGAGCATTCGAAACGCGTTCAACACCGGCTTGTCGATTCCGTTGGAAGCCATCTCGCGAAATCCCGCGAAGAAAGGTTGATCCTCAAATTCAAAAGACCAGTTCACGGCGCCGAGGAAGTCAATATGCTCAAGGTTCGCCAGCGCATCGATGTTGTAAAGCGCTTCCGCGGTATACGACGCATATAATTCCCCATTCCGATAGGAATTCTGCGGATTGTCTTTTGCCGAACACGCCGCGCACCCTTCCGGGTCAGACTCTCCGAGCACGATAGGCGTGTGAGCCCATTCTGGAAACGAAGCCACGATCTTGAAGCCCTGGTCAACGGCCTTAAGCTGTTGCGCAATGCCCATCTGGACATGATCTCCCAGCCACTTCGGCGATCCCTTGGGATGAAAGCTGATGAAATCCAGCGGCGCACCAATTTTTCCGTTCGCGTAATTCCGCTGGTGCGCGCAATGATCCAGAAACAAGCGCAGAAATTCGACAGCCTTGGTGGAACCCGGACCGGTCGAATCGGGTCCTCCGACGCGCGCCCCCGGAAGCGCCCGCAACACCCCGTCCGCCGCAAAATCGTATAGCTTGAAAAATTCCTCCGGCGTCCCTTTCCAATAGTCGATGTCCGGCTCGTTCCAAACCTCCCACATCCATGTTTTCACCTCAGCGTTGCCGTACCGCTCACGCAAGTGGTGCACAAACTGAAGCACCAGCTCCGACCATTTCTTATAGTCCTTCGGCGGATAAGCCCAGCCGGTAAAGATCGTGCCGTTAGGAAATGTGTGCCGATAAGGTTCAGGGTGGATCGACAGCGCCTGAGGCATGAAGCCAATTTCCACCAGCGGCTTCACCCCGGCCTGCTGAAAGGCATCGAAGATGCGATCCAAAATCACCCAGCTGTAAACCGGATTTCCCGCCGCATCCTCCGTATACACGTTGGTCGATCCCCACTTTAAAGACGCGGAACCATCCCCCGTGGTCAAAAGATTGTGCACCCGCACATACACTGGCACCGGACTAAGCGCAGCCAATTCCCCCAGGAGCTTCTTGCCATTCGCCGCATACGTGTAATTGGGCTCGTCGTACCCCCAGTAATTCCAAATCGGCCGCATGGCTCCGTCCGATTGATCCGCATGCACGCGAATACTCACGGTCTCAGAAGGCTGTTGTGCGCGAGACACTGGGAATAGTAGAAACACCAGCGCCAGAGTCCAGGCACGCCCGACGGCAACTCTTCCCACTTTCCCTATTGGGGCTGAAAACCCGGACTGCTGCGTCATCATTCCCCTGTTTCTTGGCCTGTTTCTTGGAACGTTTGGTTTGCAGACTCTAACGCCATTCGCGCGGAAAGAGAAAGGCCCGCCTGGAAACCCTCTTGCGGCGGAAGAAGTCGTGTTTAAAAAAATGAGGTTGAGGTGAAAACACCTCAACCCCATTTGTAACCAACTAGCCGTGAGCCACGCTTACAGCGCCGCGCACACCGACTTCACTTCCGTGTAGTTGTGCAGCACCTCGTGTCCCATCTCGCGGCCCCAACCCGACTGCTTGTATCCGCCGAAAGGCAGCGCCGCATCGAACACGTTGTAGCAATTGATCCACACCGTCCCCGCGCGCAATTTGGACGCCAGCTTGTGCGCTTTCTTGATGTCGCGCGTCCAGATTCCCGCCGCGAGCCCATACACGGTGTCATTCGCCTTCTGCACGATCTCGTTCGGATCGCTGAACGGAATCGCGGTCACCACCGGCCCGAAGATCTCCTCCTGCACCACCTTCATGTTCTCGGTCGTATCTACGAGCACCGTTGGTTTGACGAAATAGCCTATCTCACCTTGCCGTTCGCCACCGGCGACCGCCTTCGCGCCCTCTTTTTTCCCCGATTCAAGGTACCCGCAGACGCGGTTCAACTGCTCTTCGGAAACCAAAGGTCCCATGTCGCACTCCGGGTCGAATCCGGGCCGTACGCGGATTTTCTCCGCGCTCTGTGCCATCCCCTCCACGACCTTGTCGAAGATTTTCTTTTCGACATAAAGCCGCGAACCCGCGCAGCAGCACTGCCCATGATTGAAGAAGATCGCGCTGGCAGCCCCGGGAATGGCAGACTCCAGATCGGCATCTTCCAGAATCACGTTCGGCGATTTTCCGCCGAGTTCCAGCGATACCTTTTTAAGATTGCCCGCCGCGGCATGAATGATCAGCTTGCCGACTTCGGTCGAACCCGTGAACGCCACCTTATCGACGTCCGGATGCGAAGCCAGCGCCGCCCCGGCGGTCTCGCCGTAGCCCGGAACAATGTTCACCACGCCGTCGGGGAATCCTGCTTCCTGCAGCAATTCACCCAGCCGCAGCGCCGAAAGTGGCGTCTGCTCGGCGGGCTTCAGCACAACCGTACATCCGGCCGCCAGCGCCGGGCCAAGCTTCCACGCCGCCATCAGCAACGGAAAATTCCACGGAATGATCTGCCCAACCACGCCAACCGGCTCGCGCACCGTGTACGCCAGAAACTTCGATGGCGGTGCCAGTGTCAGCGGAATGGTGTTCCCTTCAATCTTGGTAGCCCAACCGGCGTAGTAGCGCATGTGCTCAATCGTCAGCGGCACATCGGCAACGCGCGCGATGGCCAGCGGCTTGCCGTTATCCAGCGATTCGATTTGCGCGAATTCCTCGAGATGCTTCTCGATCAAGTCCGCAAGTTTCCAGATCATCTTGCCGCGCGAAGCCGGAGAAATTTTTGACCATGGGCCAGTTTCGAACGCGGCCCGCGCTGCTTTCACGGCGCGGTCGATGTCTTCTCGATCGCCCTCCGCGACGTGAGCCAGCACTTCGCCCGTGGCGGGGTTATAGCTCGCAAAGGTTTTTCCCGAAGCGGCCTCCACCCAATTGCCGTTAATTAAAAGCTTTTGCTTTCGAGCCACGAAGCTCGAAACATTCGAATCAATCGATGGGGCAGTGACTGCAGTAGCCATATTCCGCACTCCTTTTCTAGCGTGCCATTGAAAAATGGCGATCTCTCCCGCCAAACATGGGCGGGCAGCTGGACAAGCCCGAAACTACTCCAGCGCCCTAAGGAATACAAGTGTCCGAATACCGCAAGCGCACTAGCCCCATAGGCCAGTGTTGCCCGTCGGGATTTTGAGGTTTCCGCGGGTGCCGCACCTTCGCTTTTAAGATGCGGGTTTTCTCGCCCCTCGACGCAGTACTCGCCGCAGGAGCCAGCCTTCACATTGACTTCCGCCAATTTGTCCCGCAATATCGCCCATCGATGAAACGCACATTCCTCCTCATAGCGATCCTTACACTCCCCCTCAGCCTCCGCGCGCAAGACTCTCTCGACAAACTGGCCACCGACTTCTGGACCTGGCGCGCCCAATGGCAACCCTTCAATTCCGACGACATCCCGCGCATCGAGCGCCCCGCTGGTCTGAAACCCTCGTGGTCCGCGGAGTCCATCGCCCATCAACGCACCGATCTCTCCACCTTTGAATCCCGCTATAAAAAGCTGGATCCCTCCAAATGGCGCGTCCCGCTACAAGTGGACTATCGCCTTATCGGCTCCGCGCTAGCCCGCGTCCATTGGGAACTCGAACTCAATCGCCGCTGGCAGGACGACCCCACCTTTTACGTCGATCAAGCCATGACGCCAGTCGTCGAATCACTCCTCCAACCGCCGCCGTTCGACAAAACCCGCACCAGCGATCTGATCACCCGCGTACAAAACATCCCCTCGATCGTGGAAGACGCCAAAGCCAATCTGCAGCGTCCGGCCGCGCCATTCGCGAAGCTCGCCGTCGCATCTCTCTCCGACATTCGCTCGCAGTTGTGGCTGATCGCCCACGATGTAGGCCCGCTCCTGACCGGAGACAATGTGCAGGAGCTCTCGCCTGCAGTCGAGCGCGCCGCATCCTCTCTCGAGTCTTTCCGCGACTGGCTGCAACAGCGTCTTCCCACCATGCCGCCGCACACCCCAGTCGGCCGCGACGCCTACGTCTTTTTCCTGAAAAACGTCGCTCTCTATCCCTTCACGCCAGAGCAGTTGCTCGATATGAGCCGCCTCGAATGGGCCCGCTCCGTAGCCGCCGAGCAAATCGAACACCAGCGAGACATTGAAGTTCGCGCATTGGAACCGTTCGACACCCTCGACCAGCAATTGCAGCGTACCAACGACATGGAAAGCGCGATTCGCCGCTTCCTGGGACGCCAGGAAATCCTCACCGTGCCGCCAGACTTTCCTCACTACACGGTTCGCGCCGTTCCACCGTATCTTGCCGGCCTCGGCGAATTTTCCGAACTCGACGATTTCACCGGCCCGTCGCGGCTAATGCAAGAAGGCACCCGATGGACGCCGAAGCCCAGCGACAACCCGGGTTACTTCGAAGCCGCCAGCCAGCGCGATCCGCGTCCCATCATCGTTCACGAGGGTGTGCCTGGCCACTACATGCAGCTTTGGCTCTCCTGGCACAATCCCGATGTGATGCGCCGCCACTATTACGACTCCGGCGCCAACGAAGGTCTCGGCTTCTATGCCGAAGAGATGATGCTCCTCGCCGGTTTGTTTGAGGATTCTCCGCATACCCGTGAAATCATCTATAACTTTGCCCGTCTCCGCGCCTTGCGCGTCGAGGTGGACGTCAAACTCGCTCTCGGCCAACTCAACAACGAAGAAGCCGCTGCATATCTGGCAAAGACCGTACCGATGAGCCCAAAAACCGCGCAGAGCGAGGGCGCCGCGTTCGCCACCCAGCCTGGCCAAGGCATCTCCTACCAGGCGGGCAAAATCCAAATCACCAAATTCCTCGCCGACGCGCGCCTCCGCGCCGGAGAAAAATTCGACATCCGCGCTTTCAACGATTTCGTCTGGCGCAACGGCAACGTCCCGATAGAACTCCAACGAGCCGAATGGTTCGGCGAATCGCCACTAGTGAAACAAGCCGCGTCGTCGCCCGCCGACACCGAGCCGAAGCACAAGCGCCCCCAATAAACCGTGCAATGAAGTTGTAGCGGCCGCTTTCCGAAGCGGGCGCCTTTTTGCAAAACAACTAAACAAGCGATCCGTCACCTCCGCCCACCAAAATCAGTCCCCAATTGACGAGCCTGCTCCATTTGTTACCCTAGCAACCCGTTGCGAGATCAAACATGACCCTCGATCCCAAACGCACGGTCGCCGAACTAAAAGAACTCCGCGCCCTAACCGCCGACACAAATGGCGCCCAACGCGTAGCCTGGACCGACACCTGGCTGAAAGCCCGCGAATGGTTCGCACAAAAACTAAGCGGCCTCCCGGTTGAACATCACTACGACGCCGCCGGCAACAATTGGGTCACGCTTACCGGCCAATCCGAAAAAGCGCTGCTCATCGGTGGCCATCTGGATTCCGTGCCAAACGGCGGGTGGCTGGACGGCTCCCTCAACGTTCTGGCCGGGCTGGAAATCCTCCGCCGCATCAACGCCGAATTCAACGGCCACCCTCCGGTCACGGTCCGCCTCGTCGATTGGGCCGACGAAGAAGGCGCCCGCTTCGGCCGCAGCCTCCTGGGCTCCTCCGCCTTCGCAGGCACCGCCAGTATCGCCGCCGACCGCGTGCGCACCGATCGCGATGGCGTGCGTCTGGAAGACGCCCTCCGCCGCTGCGGAATAGAAATCGATCGCTTTTCCGAAGCCGCCCGCGAACAAGAAAACGCCGCTGCCTATATCGAACTCCACATCGAGCAAGGCCCGGTCCTCGAACGCATGAATCTCCCGCTCGCGACGGTCCTCGGCACAAAAGGTGTCGAACGGCACGCCATCACCTTCCATGGTCAGGAAGCTCATTCCGGCTCGACCCCCATGAACGCACGCCGCGACGCGCTAGCCGCCGCCGCGAAATTAGCCCTCGAAATCCGCACCATCGCCGGCAAACATCCCGACGCCGTCTGCACCATGGGCAGCCTCAAGACTTTCCCGGGCATCGTTACCGCCGTAGTCGGCCGCTGCGAAGCCACTCTCGATCAGCGCGACCTCGACCCCGCGGTCCTCGCCACCATGTTCCGCGAGGCACGCGAAGCCAGCGAGCGTTTCGCCAACGAAGAGCGCTGCACTGTTGAATGGGCGCGCATCTGGAACATCGAGCCCATCGCATTTCATCCCGCTCTTCTCGATTTATGCGATCAAGCCATTCGCGAAATCGCCCAAACTTCGCACCGCATGCCTTCCGGCCCATTGCACGACGCCGCCGAAGTCTCCCGCGCTGGCATTCCCACGGTTATGATGTTTGTCCAATCGGTCGGCGGCATCAGCCACAACAAGATTGAAGACACCCGCGAAGAACATCTGGAGATAGCGGTAACCGCCTTCGACCGCCTCGCCTCCAAAGCCCTCGCGTTCCTCAGCTAGCGTCTTGGAAATCTCACCGTCTTGGACATCTCGCAAGGTTAACCGTCCCATTTCTATTTCTCCGTTTACTCTTTCCTCTGTATTTCCGGACTTTCCTGGGATAATCTCCATGTTCGTTTCCCGTGATTTCCAAACCCTCTCGAGGAGAATCCCATGCCCAGCCGTGTACTTCGGTTTCTGATCCTTTCCACTCTGCTGATCCTTCCACTCCGCGCAGCCGACGACGTGGTTAGCGCCGTCCACGGCACCGTCACCAAGCTCGACTCCACGACCAAGACCATGGTCGTGAAAACAAAAGATGGCACCGAGCACACCGTTCATTTTGTAGACAAAACCACCGTCCATGGCTTCGATGCCGCCGGAGCCGGCGCGAAGGACACTTTCCATGGTGTCAAAGAAGGCTCCGAAGTCGTCGCACACTACACGGTGAAGGGCACGGAGAAAACCGGTGTTGAAGTCGACCATGTCGGCAAGGATGGCCTGAAAGCTGTGGACGGCACCGTTACCCGCGTGGGCAAAGGCGGCAAAGTCGTAGTCGTCAAAGCCGCGGATGGCACCGAGCACACCTTCGACGTTGCTGGTCGGGACACTGCGGCGGCCGCCGAGGATATCGGCAAGGGCACAGAAAAGGGCGGCAAAGTAACGGTCTACTACACCGAAGACGCCGGCAAAAAGGTCGCGCACTTCTTCGAAAAACTGTAGCAAACAACGCAGGTGCAGGGTCTTGGGCCGCGCGAATAGGTGGCGTCGGCCACCTTTTGGAGTGCGGTGGCTCGCCACCGCCTTTCACCCACGTTCACAATCCCCCGATCCAGGTCGACCAGTAACTCCATGCCGATCCGAGCCAGTGTTGCAAGGTAGCTTTCTTCACTCCGGCCTTTAGGGAGAAATTGCCAGGCGCGCTGATAACGCCCGCAAGGTAAACGAAAACTGGTCCCACGCGTCTTGCTCTGCGTTTCGCACCGGGTTGGGAATCAGGTGTTCGCACAGACCAGCCCGGTCTCAATCTCTTTGGCTTTTTGTGAACGACAAATTGTCAACACGTCCAGAGAAAAAACGCATTGGTATCCTCTGTGCCATAGCTATCTTCGCTGTTCTTTGTGCCACGCTGTGGCCCTTCAACCCTTGGCCGACAAACCAGGTCACCTGGCTGCCGGATTCCCCCGGACTCCGCTTCGGCCGCGCAGGTGTCGTCGTCAGCAAAACGCCGCTTGACCCCCCGCAACAAATGCCCGCCGGACAATCCTGTAGCATCGAACTACTCCTCCGTCCGGCGAACTTCGAACGGTCCGACATCATTCTTAGTTTCTATCTCCCCCAGGTTTCAACACACCTGCTCATCCTTCAGTGGCGGGACCTCCTAATGGTGACCCACGATTCCAGAGATGCCCAGGGACAGTTAAGGCATACCGTGATCGGCGCGCGCCACGCCTTCCAAATAGGAAAACTCGTGCTCGTGACGATTACTTCCGGTCCCAACGGCTCGATCCTCTATCTCAATGCCACGCCCGCCCAGTCGTCCAACAGATTCACGATCTCTCTTAACGAACTCGCCGGCCAGCTCATCCTGGGAACGACTCCCGTGGAGCACAGGCAATGGACGGGTGAAATCCGTGGCCTTGCTATCTATGCGAAACAACTCACGCCTGCTGAAGTCTTAAGCCACTACGCCGACTGGACTGCGCCCGATCCGCTCAATCATGATCCGCTCAATCATGATCCGCTCAATCCCCCGGACACCGACGCGGCCATTGCGCGCTATGCTTTCAGCGAGCGCTCTGGCCGCGAAATCCACAGCGCCGTTTCCCCTGGTCCCACGCTCGAAATCCCCACAAGCTTCGACGTCCCCCACAAAGCCATACTCCGATCTGCGTTCCAAGAATTCGACCTATCTCGTCATTACCTCTACGATGTTCTCGAGAACGTCGCCGGCTTCATCCCACTGGGCGCAATTCTCTGCGTTTATTTTTCTTTCGCGCATCCGCGCTCCAAGGCCGTCCTCTATGCCACCCTGATTGGTGGCTCGCTCAGCCTTACCATCGAAGTCCTGCAAGCCTACATCCCCCGCAGAACCTCCGGCATGACGGACATCATCACGAACACGCTGGGCGCTCTCATCGGCGCCGCGATAACGAATCCCAATGTCGTAAGAAAGGCTCTGCGTGCCGTAAGAGTTCTCCCGAATCAGTAGGAGCTTGTTCACGCTGAGTTTCAAAGTGCTCCGTCCGGCGTAAACCCGACGGCGAACCATCCGCGGAGGCAACCTCCACCGAGCAAACCGAACCGGAAGTTCCGAAGCACCACTTTTTTTCCGGGCTTTGCGTCCGGGAAATAGCAATCGTCTACCTTGTGTCTGCCCATCTTGTGTCTGCCCATCTCACTTTTCTCCATCCGTCCTATCGAAAAGTTTCAAGCTAGATTACGCTCCCTCCGCGTTATGCTCGTTTCGGTCAAATCAATTCAAGCGAGTGCACTATGTCCACAACGCAAGTCGCCATCGAAGCAAGTGTCACACCGCCGCAAACGCTCTCCCCGTTCCGTACCCGCTGGGGGAGCGAGCTTGCCGCTCACGAAGGCAATCCCGACTTCGTGCTCTCCCTGGCTCGGGGCCTTAGGGTAATCGCCTGCTTCGAAGGCCACCCTGACGGCCTCACCATCGCCGAAATCTCACGTACCACCGCGCTTTCCCGCGCCGCCGTGCGCCGCCTGCTCATCACCCTCGAACTGCTCGGCTACATCGAAGCGAATGCCCGCAAGTACCGTCTCCAACGCCGCCTCTCGCAGCCGGATGTCTCTCCCGATTCGCCTTCGGGCTCGCTCAGCGCCGAGTAATAGTTCCTATCTCGCAACGATCTCGTACTCAATCGCTGATCGCGCCGGAGCTGCCAAGCCGGCGAAGTCCGGAACCGGAGCCGTGGACATGCGTAAGCCAGCTACCTCTGACTTCTGAGCTCTCATTTCCGACCTACGATAGAATCTAAGGATCTTGTCTGCTCAGCCTGACTTCGACCGTTTCCGCGTGGTTCTCGTCGCCACGCGCAATCCTCTGAACATAGGCGCCGCCGCTCGCGCGATGAGCAACTTCGGTTTCCTCAACCTCTGTCTCGTCAATCCTTATGAGCCATCCTTCCGCGAAGCGCGCTCCGCCGTGGGCGCCTCCGAACTCCTCGCCAACGCGCGCGTGTTCGCCACCGTCGGAGAGTCCGTGGCGGATTGCAATCTGGTCGTGGGAACCACGGCGGTCGGCAGCAGGGAAGTGCGGCATCCGGTCAAAGGTTTGCAAGAGGGCGCGCCGCTGATCCGCAAACGCCTCACGGCGGGGCGTGTTGCTCTCTTATTTGGTTCGGAAAAATTTGGTCTCTCGAACAAAGACCTGAGTCACTGCAACTGGCTGATGCGCATCCCCACGCGTGAAGAGCACCGCTCGATGAACTTGGGCCAGGCCGTCGCGGTCTGCCTCTACGAACTTGCGCGTTCTTCGCGGCGCGTTCAAATCCCGGAGCAGCGCCCGCCCGCGACCGCCGGCGACATCGACCGCGTCGCCACGCTCCTGCTGCAAGCCCTGGACGCCAGCGGCTCCCTAAAATCGCGCTCCGCTCCGCGCACCGAAGAGAAACTCCGCCGCCTGATGCGCCGCCACCAACTGACTGCCGAAGACGCCAAATTCTGGCTGGGCATGTTCAGCCAAATCGTGTGGAAGCTCCGCAAGTAAGACAGACACTTAGCCTGTGCTACCGAGTCACTGCGGCCCGCTGGCAACGACCATCTCCGCGCTGCGCTGCTCCTGGGCCAGCGCTCGCGCGGCTTCGACGCGCACAGCTTCGTCGCGCACGGCCCGCACTCCAGCGCTTCGCGGACCATCCGGCTCTATCCGTAGATAGGCATCCAACTCCTCGACCATCGCCGCCGAATTGTTCTGACTTCGATGGATCTGCGCCAGCAGCAAGTATGCCGTCGCAAAATTCGGGGCATACCGCACCGCTTGCTTCGCGCTCCGCTCGGCCTCCGGGACACGCCCTGCCGTGTACAGGACCCACGCCAAGGTGAAATTCCCTCGCGCGCTGGTGGGCTCCAGCGTCAGGCCCAACCGGATAAAAGCCAGCGCATCGTCAAATTGCTTCGCATTCCCCAGGGTCAGCCCCAATCCAAACAGCGGCGGCGCAAAGCGCCCATCGCTCAATTCAATCGACTTGCGAAATGCGGCCTCGGCCTGTGCGCTCAGCTGCAGTTCGAGATCCGCGAGCCCTACCTTGTAATAGGCCTCGTAGAAATCCTTGTACGCCGCAATCGCTTTCTGAAACTCCGCGACGCTGCCGGCCCAGTCCTGACGCGCGAACCGTTGAGTGCCTTTGTTGTAAGCGTTGCGCGCCTTCTCTGGAATGATCAGCTCGCGCATGGAAACGGTGGGAGTAAAGCCAGCCACTCCACTTCCCCCGCTCTGCTCGGGCCTCGACTGCCCCAGGCTCATCAGCGGTAACACAAAGAACGTTATGCAGCTGGTCGTTACTAGGCGGGCCCCGGTCATCGCAGCACCTCTTGTTGCAGGAAGGAAACTCTGCCCCTGGCAGAAGAAAAACGCTTCCCCTGAATTGGATATAGTTTGAAGAGGATTTGGATTCACGGAAGCCGTAAATTTAATGATGTGCAAGGTGAAGTACCTGCCCATTCGTACAGGGTCCGCTGTATGCTGCGCGCAGAGAGTGTGATCGAACATTTTGATTCGCTTTGTAGAGGCGAGTGCAACGCGCCATCCGGTTTTTGTTTTGTCACCCCCGGTCATTTGTGGTTGTCTTGGGTAAAGAGCAGAAGTCGCGAGGCTATCGTTTTCTTTGAGGTTTGCCTCGTCGACCTGAGGAAGACGAGAGAGCTAAGATGGCGACGTACCCTTCAAGTCTGCCCGGGTAAACCCGGGCAGACAGGGTAAAAGCTCGCTACTACAAGGCAGCACCGAGATTCGGCTGGTTAACAATTTGCACCCCTCCCCCCTCCATTTTTTGTAAGTGCGGATTCTAAAGGACTTTAAGGCTAGTGATTTTGTAAGTGCGGATTGTAAAAGAGTTATGGGCGCGTTTTCGGTAAGTGCGGATTCCAGGGAGTTTAGCTGGCTAGACGGACCGGTCTGGAGGTGTCGATTGGCCTTTGGAGGTTTGAGAATGGGGCACGCGGAGAGGTCGGGCTGGGGCAAGGTCTTGACGCCGATTGTTCCACGTAGATTACCACAAAGTTATATTAATGTCAAGGACTTTCTTGACGTGTCGGCGCAAGTCGGGGAGATGGCGTTCGAATAACCATTCAGAAGGAGACGGCAACCCCGAGAACCGAGGTTCAAACCCCGAACCTGTCCTTATGAGACTCGCGGGTTGGCGGAGTGGTGGCTAGTACTCAATTTTCCGGTAAGCGCGTTCTATAAAGGGGAGAGTCAAGAGAAAAAACTCCCCGGCGACTGGCGAGAGCGAAGTTGTTCGCTGTGCTCTCCAGCCCATGTAATGTTGGGAGGCTCTGGGGGTTTTCTCTTCTTGCAGATTCATATTGCTGTCGTGACGACTCCTTTGGCTTCTGACGCAAACAAGCAGTGCGGTTGAAGGTGCCAACCATGGTTCTATCTGAGGCTCAAGGCCTATAGCTTTTTCTGGTTGTCCGAGGGGGCATATAGTTAATCAAGAGACTCGCGGTGCTCGAAGCACCTCTTCGCCTAACGCGCTTATGGATACTCGCCCTCGAACCAGAGCGTCGGAAGAACCGTCAGACCATCGCCAGCAATGAATCCGGAGATGGAAGAGTTCTCGACCAGGCGCTCAAGCTGCTTGTTGCTTTAGATGTTCGGCGTCGAAACGGACTCCTTTCTTCCAAACCAGCAAAGTGATCGCCGCGATCTTACGCGCCAAGGTGAGGCGCGCCATCGGGGGTTTCATGCCTTTCGCCACGCAAGCCTCGTAGAACTTCTGGAAAGGCCCGCTAACAGCAGCAGCACGAGTGGCTGCGCCCTTGAAGATATTTTTCAGATCGTGATTATGATTTTTGTTCAGCCCACGGATGGCCAGGACTTTCTTGGAGCGTTGGAGTTGACCTCTCACGAAACGGTATTCCCCACTGGTGTACGTCTTGAGTGCCAGGCCGCAGTAGGCCCAGAGCTGCCGCTTGGTACGAAAGCGATGCGGCGTCTGCATCAGAGCAATCAACAGAGACGCGCGAATGGGGCCGATCGAGGGGATCTGTCGCAGTAATTTCATGGCCAAGTGTTTCCGACCTTCGATCAACAACTCTCGTCGCGCTTCCTGGCGCAATGCCGCCAAGGCATCGAACTGTTGATAGTAGAGTTCGGCGCGACGGCGCACGCCGTCTTCCCTGATCTTTGCGAGCCAGTTCGAGCGGTAGCGGGGTGCATACACTTGCTGGCCGGCGCAAGGAATAGCCCAGCTTCGGTAGATCGCTTTCAGACGATTCATCACCCGCGTCAGATCACGGGTGATCGCCAGGTAGCTGCGTGCCAGTTCTCTGAGAGTGCGGACTCCTGCTTCGCCGTGATAGACCCGGTTGAGCTTGTTGAGATAGAGCAGTTCGGCTAGCTTGCGGGCATCTTCACGGTCGTTTTTGTTTCTAACTTTCAACAGAGCATTCTTGCGCGAATCACAGACCAACACCTCCGTGACGTGGGGCTTGAGAAAATCATGCAACCAGGCGGCGCTTGTTCCTTCTTCAAAGGTCACGTGCAAACTGCCGCGCAGGCCGGAAATAAACTGGAGAATGGTTTCCGCCTTCGTTTCTAGTGTGGCCTCCATCACCAGACTTCCGATCGAATCCCGAACGGCCGCCGAAATCGTTGCTTGATGAACATCCAGCCCAATATACTTGGCATCATTCATGAGGGCGCTCCTTGTTGTAGGCGTTGATGCGAACGATCGAAACCTACTCTAAACGGGCGCCCTTTTATAATGCGTTAGTCGGGGTGCGCCGGGATAACGCAAAACCAGGACGCCGACTCTCTCCTGATAGGAGGAAGGCCACACGGCTGTTTCGCGATAATCGCGAGCGAGCAGACGGTCCTGCGTAGTCTTAGAACCCGCGCACGCTGAGAAACAACAGGCACGAGAACCGGGAGACCTCTGGAGCGCCTCGGCTCGAAAGGGAAGGAGGCCGGTCGGCGAAGGCGCAAAGCCACACGGCGGACGCGTACGCTTCGGAGGAGTCGGACCGCGCCATACTATCGATGAACCAGACGAACAAAGAAGAGCGATCTTCGGCGGAGCCTGGGGAGAAAAGGGTGCGGGCCAAGGAGAACATCGTTTAATTCCACACTCGTCCGACACAGTGCGGAGACGGAGTGTCCCAAGGATTGAACGGTGTGCGAGTCGTAGCAGCGCTCGCTAATCCTCCAAGGTGGGAGCCGTATGCGGTAATGCCGCTCGTACGGTTCTGTGCGGGGGGCGATCAGCGATGATCGTCCCTACCGCGTCACTTGAGATCGATCAGACAGTGGATTCGATAACCAGAGCTTTCGCTTCGTTGACTTGCCCCAGGCCACAACCTAAGATGAGCGCCTGATGGCGGATTCCCAGTCACTGGTCGCGCAGACCGTCTCCCACTACCGCATCTTGGAGAAGCTAGGTGGCGGGGGTATGGGTGTGGTCTACAAAGCTGAGGACACCGAGCTCGGCCGCCTCGTTGCTCTGAAATTCCTTCCCGAAGACCTTGCCAAAGACCCACAATCCCTCGAACGTTTCCGCCGCGAAGCCCGCGCTGCTTCGGCGCTAAATCATCCGAATATCTGCACCATCTACGAAATTGGTAACGCCGATGGTCGTTTGTTTCTGGCCATGGAGTACCTCGAGGGCCACACGCTCAAGCACGTGATCGACGGAAAACCGCTGCCGCTCGATCAAACGCTCGATTTCGCCATTCAGCTGGCGGATGGTCTCGAAGCTGCTCACGCCAAGGGTGTCGTTCACCGCGACATTAAGCCCGCCAATATTTTCGTCGCCGCACCGAGTCACGTGAAAATTCTTGATTTCGGCCTCGCCAAGATGAGTCCGTTCCTCCAGAACTTTGATGGCGAGTCCAAGGCTTCCCAATCCACCGTGGTTGTCGACGCCGATCTCACCACCCCTGGCACCACTCTCGGCACTATTGCTTACATGTCTCCCGAGCAGGCCCTCGGCCAGCCACTCGATGCGCGCACGGATATTTTTTCCTTTGGCGTGGTGCTGTACGAAATGGCGACCGGCACTCTGCCCTTCGGCGGGGGGAGCACGGCGTCTATCTTCGATAGCATTCTCCACAAGGACCCTGTCGGTGCTTCACAAAAAAATGCCGACGTACCTTCTGAGCTTGAAAAGATCATCGACCGCGCGCTCGAAAAAAAGCCGGAAAGGCGCTACCAGTTCGCTCAGGAAATCGTCGACGCTCTCAAATCCCTGCGCCAGGCTTCTACCGGGCCGGTTCCGATCGCGCGCATGATCCGCAAACCCAAAGTCCTCGTGCCCGCTGTACTCGTCGCTTTCGTCGCTGTTCTACTTGCTGCCTGGGTCGTGCGCAGCAATCAACGCCTCCGTTGGGTCCACGAAACCGCCCTGCCGCAAGTTCGTGAACTCGTCCTCGCGCGTAAGGGCTTCGCCGCCTACAAAGTCTTGCAACAAGCGGAACGCTACGCTCCCAATGATCCTGCCGTGGTCAAAATCAAAGCCGAGACCTTATGGCCTGAACCAGTCCGCTCCAATCCATCGAGTGCAGACGTCTACGCGCGGGACTATACGGACTCGCAGGGTGAATGGTATTACCTCGGTAAAACTCCCCTCGATCAGAATCGTTTGCCCCATGGCTTCTACGCCTTCCGCGTCTCGAAAGGCGGCTACGAAACGGTCTTCGCCACGAATGGTGGTGGCAGGCTCTCTCACATCGTTTTGGACCCTGTTGGAGCGCTGCCTCCTCAAATGGTTCGCGTGCCTGCGGGCGAAGTCGACCCCACAGGGCACGCCCCCACCAAACTGGATGATTTTTTTATCGACAAGTTTGAAGTGACTAACGCGGAGTACAAGAAATTCGTCGATGCTGGTGGCTATCAAGAACCTAAATACTGGAAAACTCCGTTTGTGAAGGACGGCAGCACTCTACAGTTCCGCGAGGCGACGCAGTTCTTCCGCGATAAGACCGATCGTCCCGGACCCGCCACCTGGGAACTCGGCACCTTTGCCTCCGGTGAAGACGACTTCCCGGTCAGCGGGGTGAGTTGGTATGAAGCCGAGGCCTACGCCGAATTCATCGGGAAAAGTCTCCCGACTGTTTTTCATTGGTATCGCGCTGCCGATATGGGCATCTATTCCGACATTTTGCAGGCTAGCAACTTCTCCCGGAAAGGGCCCGCCAAAGTCGGCACTTATCCCGGCATGGGCCCTTTCGGGACTTACGATATGGCCGGCAACGTCAAGGAATGGTGCCTGAATTCCTTAGGGGATCGTAAATTTATCCTCGGCGGAGCTTCTACCGATATGCCATATATGTATAGCGAGCCGGATGCGCACCCGCCTTTCGATCGCTCTGCGACAAACGGCTTTCGACTTATAAAGTCAGCCAGCCCGGAGCCTCTGTCAGCGAGTCTGAGCGTTCCCCTCTCGTTTCAAAAATCCGACTACCGCAGTTTCAAGCCCGTTCCTGATTCCGTTTTTCAGATGTACGAACGCATGTACGCTTACGATCATTCGCCGCTCGACGCCAAGATCGAGAGCGAAGACGACAGCTCACCTTATTGGCGCGAGCAGCGCATTACTTTCAACGCCGCATATGGCAACGAGCGCGTTCTCGCCCATCTCTTCTTGCCTAGAAACGTTGCGGCGCCCTACCAGACCGTCGTCTACTTTCCCCACAGCGGCGCGCAATCGTTCCATACTCTCGAACCATCGCAATCTGCCCTGATAGACTTCCTCATGAAAAGCGGCCGCGCTTTGATGTTCCCTATCTACAAAGATACCTATGAGCGCCTCGGCAATCCTCCGGACAGCGGGACAGTGGCGGAGCGCGATGAGACCATTGAGCAGGCCGATGACCTGCGGCGTTCCGTGGATTACCTGGAAACTCGCAACGACATCGATCGAGAGCGGCTGGCCTACTTCTCCATCAGTTGGGGCAGCGAGATGGGACCCATCATGACCTCGCTCGAAAAACGCTTCAAAGTTGCCGTCTTTGCCGCGGGTGGCTGTGACCCCGATGCAGTGCTGCCGGAAGCTGACCCCATGAACTTTGCCCCGCACGTCAAAATCCCCGTGCTGATGATCAATGGCCGCTATGATTTTGTGTTTCCCCTGGACACCTGTCAGGAACCGCTGTTCCGGTCACTCGGCTCACCTGCCCAGGACAAGAGCCATGTTCTCTACGATACCGGGCATGCCCCACCGCTTCTGCCAATGATGAAGGACACCCTCAACTGGCTAGACCATTATCTCGGCCCCATCAGGTAACCGCACCGCTTAGTGCTCAACGAACCATCGGAGCACTCTCGGGTTCGTTCCCTCCACTTTGGCGGATGACGGGGATCCGGTCCGTCGGCTAGCGCCGTCTGCCTCCTCCCATGCGAGCGCCGCCGAAACTGCGCATCGAGTTGAAGTTCTGGGTACGCTGCGTGCCTTTGCTGCGCATCTTCTGTTGGGTTTGCAGCTTTGTCTCCGGCTTGTTGACGGATTGCCAGCCGTTGCCACTGTTGCTCGACCAATTACCGCTATCCCTGTTGTACCGGTACACGGTGCCATCTTTGCCCGCATAGACGTTGTTCTTCCCCGCGGCGATACCGGCGTTCGTGTTGGTGTTGTAAACGAAGCCACCGCGATTTGCCGCGCCCTGGCCGCTATAAATGTTGCCAACGTATCCTGCGCCGCCTCCGGCAGCAATTCCGGTGTTCGGGTTGTAAGTTGCTCCACCGCGATAGCCGGCCGTGTTGCCAGTGTAAATGTTGGTGTTGTAACCACGTCCGGCAACTGTGCTCCTGCCGGTCTGGGTGTTGTAATAGGCGCCGCGGCTTGCAGCCCCATAATTGCCGGTATAGGGATTTGCCCAGGCTGCTCCCGTGCGCGAATACGCCGTGTTGCCCCAGACTCCGTACACATTGGCGACGGCGGCCCCGCCCCAAGCGCCCCATCCGTAATACGGATACCAGCAGCATCCGTAGTAGCCCATTGGTCCCCACCACGGGTAATACCCGGGATAGTAGCCATATCCGTAACCAAAGCCGAAGCTCCACCCGGTATCCTCGTTATAGGCGAACCCTGCTCCTACACCGTACGTATAGGGCCAACCGGACCACATTGTGGAACTGATATACGGTGGGTAATACCAACCTGTTCCGTAAACCACGGTCATCGTGTTGGCCGAGACCACCGTGCCGTAGTATCCGGGCGTGTAACCTACGTACACCACTTCAGGTGTCGAACCGTATACCTTCGCGTGGGTCACGTAGTAAAGCGGAGAATTGGGAGGAATGTCGTAAATCTGTGCGGGCACCGTGTCGGCCACGATCCACGGACCTTGTGGCGACCGCGCATTGAACCAGACGCCTGCTTCGACGCAGTAGTAGTTGTCGTCAGACACCTTGATGACAGCAGCACTCGTGTTCTCAGCGTAGCTGATTGAAGTGCCTTGAATCGGGACAAATTTCGCTTCGCCATCATACTGCGCGGTGATCTTTGCCTCCGAACGCGTGATGGTTGCCGTTTGCGGAATCGAGTTGGCAATCAACGCCTCTTTCGACTCGGGGGTTCCAGGTACGGACGCCAGTACGATGGCCTTGGGATTATCTTTTGGAATCTTCGCAAAGTCCGGGGGCATGTCCGTCGCGTTTACGAAAGTCCAAGGCCCGTCGAGGGTCGTGCCTTTGAACCAACGGCCCGAGATCAGGATGTAGTACTCGGAATTGAACCGGAAAATGTTGCCGCTAGTATTGATCACATACTCGAGGCCAGTGCCGGGAACGAGAGCGTATTTTGGCTCGCCCTTAGTTTCGATCAGCTCTGCCGGCCCGAAGACAACGTCCACCACCGGAATCTCGGCCCTTTTCCCGGTTTCTTTCAGCGAGGGTTGCTGTTTAGTCTGTTCGCCCTCAGGATTCTGCATCTGGTTCTGGCTGACAATAAATTCCTCGGCTTTCTTCATATCGTCAGGTAGTTTCTTGGCATACTCCCACGGCCCATCCAACTTTTCGGCTTGCAGCCACCAGTCCTGCACGCGGAGGAAGTAGATCTGCTTATCGGCCTCATAAAGAATGATTGATCTCGTGTTGATCACCCTTAGAAGTTTTGTGCCGGGTACTTCCCGCATCTGCGGCATGCCGTCAATCAGCACTTGCAGTGAAGGTTTGCTCGCAATGATCACCTTGGGCGGATCGTTGTTCACATCGACACCCTTGACCGCTTCGTTGTCCGCGTCGAGCTCCGCCTCCAGTCGATCGAGCGATATGGTTTTAGTGGCTCCTGGCAATTTCACTTCCAAAAGCGCAGTCAGTAAGGCTTCCTTGTCCTGAGCCACTGGAAATTTCACCTTTGTGATCTTCGCCTGGTCGAGCGTCACCAACCGGTTGACCTTGTCCACTTCGGTCCGCGCTTGGAACCAGACCACCCCGTACTTGGCAGCACTTTCTTTTCCTGTATCCATCTGGACAGCGCAATAAAGGTCAATGAGGTTCTCATTCCATTTGTCGACCTGAGGTTGATAGATGGTGAAGGTGTCGGTGCCGCTGATGAACGTGCGCGGCCAGCCACTATCTGACGGTGACTTCGTTTGTGTCGTGGTGTTCTTCGGTTTGGGGGTGTCTGGGAGCGACTGCTGCGCGTTGGCGGCATTGCAGAGCAGAGAAAGCAGAAAAAACAGGGCACAAATGACTGATGATGCTACGTGGGTCGCGGGGCTACGCATTTGCATTATCAAACCTCTGGGGCATGCCTGAAGTGCTCCCTGCTCGAGGACCTTCAGGAGAACTCGACGGGCGACAATATTTCTGGACTTGCACGCTACGCAGTTGCTGCTTTCGTCCGCTGCTGAACTAACTGGGATTCTGCTTGCAGCCAATCTTCCAGATCACGCCCGTCCTGTCTCCCGCTGTTCGCATAGTTCGAAGGCGCGACGACGGAGTTGCTCTTGAATGTCGACGGGAGATTTTGGTGCCTGCGTTGGGCCAACTTCAGAAAGACGTCTATCGCACATGGTTCCTCTGCTCAAAAATGTACACTCCACATACGGGTACAGAACTTTAAGAGGCCATCGCACTACTCCGAAGAGCGTGCGGGAGGGCCTTCATGGGGATTGAGTTGGTCTATGGCTTGACCAAGGGAATCTGGGATGACAGTTGGAGTTCGACCATGAGGCCAAGACGCCGGTCGATTTGGTAGAACATGGCGGTCTTCTTTGGGGAGATCACCTTCTCGAATTCGGGCATCCACTGCAAGCGAAGTTGGGCCATCTGTTCCTCAGTTGTAGTCCAGCGCTTGATAAAACCGTTGGCTTGCTCGTCGGTCAGCGTGTTGTAGCTTTGCGCGTACTCCTTAATCAGGGCGTAGCGGGTGTCATAGATCTTCGAGTGGTCGACGACGTATCGGTCGTACACTGGCCAGAACTTGACGGCTTCGGCCTCGGTTAGTGGCAGGTTAGCAGCGACTATCTTCTTTCTTTCGGAGCGAATGTCCTGGCGCATGAGTTGGACGGTATCGTCGGCCACTTGATCTGCGGACACTTTGCGCTCGGGCGCAGCCTGTTGGCTGTAAGCAATGCTGGTGGAGGTTGCCACAACGAACGACAAGCACAGAACTGCAGAGATATTCTTTCTCAACGTGAGTTCTCCTGGTTTAGATTGCTTTGAACAGACTACAGAATTGCGCGTGAGGTTGAACTGGTAAAACTTACAGTGGTCCACCTCACGTGCAAAGCCTACACATTCGCTCGCGACCACCAACAACACACATTTAGAGCACTACCCGAAACGTCTTTAGGGCGTGTGCGAAGGCCACTTCGCTGGCCTCGGAAAAATCTGACGGATGAAAAATCGATTCCAGTTTGACTCCCTCACGCATCTTGGTTTCTCCGATTCGCGCATGATAGAAGGGCTCAGGTTGGTTGCCATACTGACAAAAATGACAGTTGGGGCGGCTCCACTTGGACGATAGGTCGGGTTACCGGTAACTTGGGCAACGTAACCCACTCTACCGGTAAGCGGCGCAAGGCTTTGCTCTCGACGATTGTCCTGTCGGCTGAACTTCAACCTTGCGAGTCTGCGCCGCCCGCCGGCCGGTATCCGAACGAATATGGCCTTGATCGACTCGGCCTAGGCGTCGCGTAAAAGTCTGTATCGAAGGCTGGCGAGCGAGAATCCAAGTTTTCGTTGGAAAGTCATGAATGCCGAGCGGTGGCAGGAAAATTCAAGGAGATCCCATGTCAACGTTGACCAAGAAAGTGGCACTCGTTACTGGCGGCTCGCGTGGCATCGGCGCCGCGATTGCAAAGCGTCTGGCCGCGGATGGAGCGAGCGTGGCCATCACGTATACGAAAGACGCAGACGCGGCCTCATCGGTCGTCAGGGCGATCGAACAGACCGGTGGAAAAGCGCTCGCGATCAAAGCGGACGCGGCCGACGCCGCAGCGGTCCAGGGCGCCGTCGAAAAGACCGTCGCGACTTTGGGCCGACTTGACGTGCTTGTGAACAATGCCGGCACTGCCATTGCGAAGAAGTTCGAAGAGACCACGCTGGAGGAGTTGGACCGCCTGATCGACATCAACCTCCGCGGCACCTTCGTCGCCACGCAGGCGGCGCTGAAGCACATGAACAATGGTGGTCGCATCATCATGATCGGCTCGTGCGTCGGCGAGCGCATGATGACGCCCGGATTGGTGCCCTACTCGGCCACCAAGGGAGCCATCAAGATGTTTACCCAAGGCTTATCCCGAGAGGTGGGCGACCGTGGCATCACGGTCAACAACGTCCAACCCGGTCCCATCGACACGGATTTGAATCCGGCCACGGGCGATTGGGCTGTGCCCCAGAAGGCCGTCACAGCACTCGGGCGTTTCGGGACCGTCGACGAGGTCGCCGCATTGGTGGCGTTCATTGCCAGCCCGGAGTCGTCGTACATTACCGGCGCGAACCTGACCGTTGACGGGGGCACCAACGCCTAAGTGGCAGGTGTCTCGCGGTTGCCGCCTCAGGGCTCGACGTCAGCGGCTCCGGAGTCGCCCGCCGGGAGGGACGTGTTCCGCCGGGCGCTTCAATTCCTGGGTCCGCTGCGGAATGACGGTTGGGTGGTAGGCGACCCTTTTTAATCAACCCATCAAGTACAGGCGAAGCCTTCCGCAGCAAAGCGGCCTGAGTTTTCGCACTCCTCAGGGGCTGAAGCCCCGGAGCAGAGCCTCCGCATGTCGGACCTAAAGGTCCGACCCCCAAAAAGCAAAGGTCCCGCCCCCAAGAGGCAAGGGTCGACCCCCAAAGGGCAAGGGTCCGACCCCCCAATAACTTGATGGAGGTGCGGCGTAGGTTCGCAAAATAAATAGTGTTTGGGCGGAACGATTCTTTGCGTTTGACGGTGGGGGTGCGGGCGGCTAGGTTTGCTGGATGAGCGAGGGACTATTGCGGGTGGACGCACTTCCACAGGACGAACGGGCGATTGGGTTTTTGCACTCGATTGGGCTGCGGATGGCTGCGGCTGACCCATTGAACGAGGTGCTGGCTAAGATTGTGGACTTTGTGGCGGCGGTAGTGAAGTGCGACTCCTGCTTTGTGTATGTGCTGGAGGGCAAGAATTTGATTTTGCGGGCTTCGAAGAATCCGCACCCGGAGATTGTTGGTCGATTGAAGCTGCCTGTGGGGCAAGGGATTACCGGGTGGGTGGCGGAGCATCGCGAGCCCGTGGCGGTGGGTTCGGAGGCGTTCAAGGATTCGAGGTTTCAGTCGTTTAATGAATTGCCTGAGGACCGGTATGAGGCGTTTCTTTCGGTGCCGATTCTTTGCCGGAACAAACTGGTGGGCGTGATCAATTTGCAGCACCGTCGGGCGCATACGCATAGCGAGGCGGAGATTCAGCTGATTTCCACGATTGGATTTCTGGTGGGGGCCGAGGTGGAGATGGCTCGGCTGGAGGAAGAGAATACGCAGCTCTCCGAAGAGCTGGAGTCGCGGAAGATTGTGGAGCGGGGGAAGGGCATTTTGATGCGCGATTTGCGGATTACCGAGGAAGAGGCTTATTTGATGCTGCAGAAGCAGAGCCGGCAGCGGAGGTTGTCGATGCGGGAGGTGGCGGAGGCTATTATTTTGAGTGAGGAGATTAAGCGGGCGCAGGCGAGGGCTTCGGCTTAGGGTTGCGAGTTTCCTCAGAGCTGGCTTGTGTCGGAGCTGAAGCTCCGACCCCCTTAAATCGAATCGAGCTGAAGCTTCGACTTCCTAATGGCGGCATGGACATCGCAGGCCGGGTTAAAGCCCAGCGCCTACATTTGTGGAGTTCGACTGGCGGATTTAGCCTTTTTCTTCTTTTGCTTTCTTCATGTGGTCTTTGAATACCTGAAAAAATTCTTCGGTGGCTAGTTGATGCAGGAGATCTTTGCGATCTTCCGGGGCTAAGTCTCGCTTTGCGATTTCGGCTCTGGCTTCGCCTAGAGCGGTTACCCAGGCTTCGTATTCTGGGCCGAACTGGATTTCTAGTTCTTTGCGTAAGCGCTGGGCCAGGGCTGGGCTTTCGCCGGAGGTGGAGATGGCGATTTGTAGGGGACCTCGGCGAACTACCGCTGGGTAATAGAAGTCGCAGAGGTGCGGGACGTCTACTACGTTGCAGAGGACGGACCGGCGGCGGGCTTCGGCGAAGATTTGTTCGTGGAGTGGCGCGTTGGACGTGGCGGCTACTACCAGGAACATGCCTTGGAGGTCCTTCGGTTCAAATTCACGTTGGTGCAGGTCTAGTTTTTTTTCTTTGGCCCAGGAGTGAATTTGCGGCGTCGCTTGCGGGGCTACTACTCGGAGTGTGGCTTCGGCTTCGAGGAGGCCAGCGATTTTGCCTTCCGCGATGGTACCTGCCCCTACTACCAGACACGGGCGGTTTTCCAGCTTCAGGAACAGGGGGAAGAGTTTTGGGGATGGTTCGTGGGTCATTTTCGTGAGGTCTGGTGGTGATTCTAGCAGGTGGGGAAAATAGTTTGGTAGGAGAGCGGTCATTGCCTTGGGGTTGACGTTCGATCATGCGACACGGTGACTTGAGCGGGTTAAGTTTCTGTCCACGGGTTGCTATGTGCTTGGAGTTGACGCCGGGCGGGGCAAGCCCCGCCCCTACAATGGATCAGAGCTATTTTGCGTGATGATGCGGGTGTTATTTGGTTGGGACTATAGTCGTGGAGGATGGGGGTGCTATGGCGAGTGGGGCAAGGGTTAGGGCCGCTTTTACTGTGGGGGAGATTTTGTCGGCGTTGGCCAGGAGCTGGCTTACTTGCCAGAGTTGGGAGTCGGTCAAGCGACCTTTGAAGCCGGGCATGCCGGTCAGGCGGATGCCGTGCGCGGCCTTCCAGTAAGTTTCCCAGGCGGGGTCGTCGGTTACACCGGTGCCTTTGAAGAGTTCGGGAGGCTTTGGATACATACCCTCGGAGATGGCGCTTGGGGCTACGCCGGGTAGGCCGTGGCAGACGGCGCAGTTCTGTTTGTAGACGTCGGCGCCCGCCAGGAAATTCGTCTCGTCGGCTGGCACCGGCGGGTTGGACCGTTCTTGCTTCGCCAGGTAAGCATTCAACGAGGCGTGCGCGAGCTTTCTCTCGAAGGGCATGGGGGAATCGGTCACCGCGACTGGGGCGAGGCCGGTTGAAATGTAAAGCCAGATTCCCCCGAGCACCAGAACTGCTCCTAAGATGATGCCGACGATGAGCGCTTTAAGCATGTTCTTGCGGTCCCCTTTTATGGATTCTCCTGCTGTAGAATGTCTCCACGACGGAGCCCCGCTCTGCGGGTGTGTCAGTGTACGAAATCTTCGCAAATCTCGCATGCAGTAAAATACGCAATCGCTTCATCCTCAGAGGGCTCAGCTACCCCTCTCCAGGGGCACTCTTCACATGTCGAGGGCCGGTGGGACAACGTGGGCGTCTCTCTCGATTTTGGAGCAAGGGCGTGCGGTAACCTTTCGCTGCCGGGGACCGTCTTACTTAATCTAGGCATTGGGCGGAGTTTTCCGATAGGCTTCTTGCGGTGTGAATGGCCTTCATCACTAGAAATTGCGCGCGAACGCCTTGCCGATGGACTTATTGGCCGTGTTGTCGTTAGGACAGGAGAGAAGGAATGGGCCATTTGAAAACGACGGAATGGGCGGAGCCGTACGCGGATCTGGCTAGCTCCGGGCGGGCTCCTGGGGGGCAGGGGCGCGGGTGGATATGGATTGTCGCGCTTGTGGTCGTCATCGGTCTGGGTGTTTGGTATTTCCGGTCGAAAGGGAGCACGGAGGCGCAGGGACCGGGTGGTCCGCAGGGGCAATTCGGAGGAGGGCCGGTGCCGGTGGTGGTGGCCACCGCGCGGCGCGGGGATCTACCGGTCTATTTCAACGGATTGGGAACGGTTACGGCGTTCAACACGGTGACGGTGCGTAGCCGCGTCGATGGGCAAATCGTGAAGATCAATTTTACCGAAGGACAGACCGTTCACGCGGGCGATGCCTTGGTGGAGATCGACCCGCGGCCCTATCAGGTGCAGTTGGAGCAGGCGGAAGGGCAGCTGGCGAAAGATCAGGCGCAACTCCAAGACGTAAAGGTGGACTACGACCGATACCAGCAGCTTTTTAAAGCGGGCGTGGTTCCTAAACAGCAGGTGGATACGCAGCAGGCGCAGGTGGGACAGTATCTGGGCGCGATTAAGGCGGATCAGGCGGCCATCGATAACGCCAAGCTGCAGATCACGTACTCGCATATTACGGCGCCAATCACGGGGCGGGTAGGACTGCGGCTGGTGGACATGGGCAATATCGTTCATGCGACGGACACCACCGGGCTGCTGGTGATTACGCAGCTGCAGCCAATTGCGGTGATCTTCAGTTTGCCGCAGGACCAACTGTCGCAGGTGATGAGCAAGCTTCACGGCGCACAGCTTCCGGTGGAAGCGTACGATCGAGACGATTCGACGAAGATCGCCACCGGCAAACTGCTGACAATCGACAATCAGATCGACACGACCACGGGCACGTACAAACTGAAGTCGGAATTTGGGAACGAAAAGAACACGTTGTTCCCGAACCAGTTCGTGAATGTCCATTTGCTGGTAGACACCAAGCGCAACGTCACAATCGTTCCCACGACTGCGATTCAGCACGGTCCGCAAGGTACGTACGTTTACCTGGCGCAGAAGGACAACTCGGTGAAAATTCGGCAGGTTACGGTCACGCTTTCGTCGGGGAACTCGGTGGGGATCACGACGGGGCTGCAGACAGGCGACGTTGTGGTGGTTGACGGCCAGGACAAGCTGCAAGACGGGAGCAAGATCGAAGCGCGCGCTCCGGCCGTAGGTGCGACGATTCCGCAGAGCCAACAGTCGCAAAACGAAGACCAGACGCCGAGTTCGGACTCGCCGGATAATCAAAATCCTCAAAATTCAGCGTTGCCAGCGAGCAAAGGCACGAAACAATGAGTCCGTCGCGGCCGTTTATTTTGCGGCCAGTTGCCACGACCTTGCTGATGGTCGGGATCCTGCTTGTGGGCTTCGTGGCCTACAAGCAGTTGCCGATTTCCGCGTTGCCGCAAGTTGATTACCCCACGATCCAAGTATTGACGTTTTATCCCGGGGCCAGCCCGGATGTGATGACGTCGTCGGTGACGGCGCCGCTGGAGCGGCAGTTCGGACAAATTCCCGGGCTCAACCAGATGACGTCGACGAGCTCGTTTGGTAGCTCGATCGTCACGCTGCAGTTTGTTCTCGATCTCAATATTGATGTTGCCGAGCAGGAAGTGCAGGCGGCCATCAATGCGGCGTCCAACCTGCTTCCATCCGATCTTCCAAATCCGCCGATCTACAGCAAGATCAATCCCGCGGATTCACCGATCCTGACTCTGGCGCTGACTTCGTCGAGCCTGCCGCTGTCCAAGATCGAGGATCTGGCGGAGACAACGCTATCGCAGAAGATCTCGCAACTGCCTGGCGTGGGCTTGGTCAGCATTGGCGGCGGGCAGCGGCCGGCAGTGAGAATTCAGGCGAACCCAACCGCGCTGGCCGCGTACGGCCTAAGCCTCGAGGATCTTCGTGCGTCGCTGGGGCAGGCCAACGTGGATCAGGCCAAGGGCACTTTCGATGGTCCGCACCAGGCTTTCACGATTGGCGCGAACGATCAGCTCCTGACTAGCGACGGCTACCGGCCGCTGATCATCGCCTATAAGAACGGCGCCGCGGTGCGGTTGAGCGACGTGGCGACGGTGTTTGATGGCGCCGAGAACGCCAAGCAAGCAGCGTGGGCGAACGAGCACCCAGCGGTGATCCTGAACATTCAGCGGCAGCCGGGGGCCAACATCATCGCGGTGGTGGATCGCGTGAAGAAGTTGCTGCCGCAACTGCAGGCATCGCTGCCGAGCGCGGTGCAAGTGCAAATTCTAACGGACCGAACCACGACGATCCGGGCATCCGTGGATGACGTGCAATTTTCGCTGATTCTCACCATCGCGCTGGTGGTGATGGTGATTTTCCTGTTCTTGCGGAGCGCGCGGGCGACGGTGATTCCGGCACTGGCGGTGCCGCTGTCGATTGTCGGCACGTTCGGGGTGATGTATTTGTTGGGCTACAGCCTGAACAATTTGTCGTTAATGGCGCTCACAATCTCGACGGGGTTCGTGGTCGATGACGCCATTGTGATGATCGAAAACATCAGTCGATTTATTGAAGAGGGCGAATCGCCACTACAGGCGGCGCTGAAGGGATCGGAGCAGATCGGCTTCACGATTCTGTCACTGACGGTTTCGTTGATTGCGGTGCTGATACCGCTGCTGTTCATGGGCGATATCGTGGGGCGATTGTTCCGTGAATTTGCGATTACCCTGGCGGCTACCATCATCGTTTCGGCTTTTGTGTCGTTGACGCTGACGCCGATGATGGCGGCGAAGTTGCTCCGGCACCAGAAAGAAAGCGAGCAGGGCTGGTTTTATCGAACTTCGGAACGTGGTTTTAAGGCGGTCATTGATTTTTATGGGCGCACATTGCAATTCGTCTTGCGCTACCGCACCACGACGCTGCTCGTTACTGTGGCCACGCTGGTCGCCACCATTCTTCTTTACATCTATGTTCCCAAGGGATTCTTTCCCGTACAAGATACGGGGCTCATCCTGGGGGTTTCCGAAGGCGCGCAGAACACTTCGTTTACGGCCATGGCGCAACACCAACAGGCTCTTGCCAGCGTGATCCTGAAGGATCCAGCGGTCGAGAGTATTTCATCCTTTATCGGAATCGACGGCACTAACGCAACGATCAACAGCGGCAGAATTCAGATCAATCTGAAGCCGTTGAAGGAACGTCAGGCTTCTGCGTCGGAGATTATTCGCCGCCTGCAGCCGGAAGTTGCGAAGGTGGACGGCATCACCTTATTCATGCAACCGGTGCAGGACCTGACGGTGGAAGACCGCGTGAGCCGCACGGAATTCCAGTACAGCCTGGAAGACGTGGATCAGAAAGAGCTGGCGTACTGGACGCCCAAACTAATCGAAAAACTGCAAGCGCTTCCGGAGTTGCGCGACGTTGCAAGCGACCAACTTAATCAAGGTTTGCTGGCGACGTTGACCATCGATCGCGATACGGCGTCGCGGCTGGGCATTCTGCCCGCGACGATCGACAACACGCTATATGACGCGTTCGGGCAGCGGCAAGTCTCGACGATGTTCACGCAGCTGAATCAATACCACGTGATTTTGGAAGTGAACCCGCAATTTCAACAGAATCCCGACCAACTGAAGAATATTTACGTGCACTCTTCAACGGGCCAACAGGTGCCGCTGAGCGCGTTCACACATTTCGAGCCCGGGGCAACTTCGCTGGTGGTGAACCACCAAGGGCAATTCCCGGTGGTAACGCTTTCGTTCAACCTCGCACCCGGTGCCTCGCTGGGAGACGCGGTGAATGCGATCAACAAAGTGAAAGAGGAAATCGGCTTGCCGGCCAGCATTCAGGCGACTTTTCAAGGCACGGCTGCGGCGTTCTTGAATTCGCTGGCAAACGAACCGATTTTGATTTTGGCGGCGATCATTACCGTTTACATCGTTCTGGGCGTGCTGTACGAAAGCTACATCCATCCGATCACGATCATTTCCACGCTGCCATCGGCGGGGGTAGGCGCGATCCTGGCCCTGCTGTTGTGCCGCACGGAATTCAGCGTCATCGCTTTGATCGGAATCATCCTGCTGATTGGTATCGTGAAGAAAAACGCCATCATGATGATCGACTTCGCGCTGGAAGCGGAGCGCAAGGAAGGCAAGTCGCCACTGGAAGCCATCTACGAAGCGTGCTTGCTGCGTTTTCGTCCGATTATGATGACGACAATGGCGGCGCTGCTTGGCGGATTGCCGCTAGCGCTGGGCAGCGGAGTGGGTTCCGAGCTTCGGCGGCCGCTAGGAATCACAATCGTCGGCGGCCTGCTGCTGAGCCAACTGCTGACGTTGTACACGACGCCGGTCGTCTACTTGGCGTTCGATTCATTGGCCCGGCGCGCGCGCGAACGATTCCACCTCACCAACCCGGTGGAGCAACTGGCGGATTCGGACTAAGACTGTGACGGGCACCCTGTGAATTTCTCGTCCAATTTCTCGGCGCCATTCATCCGGCGTCCGGTCGCGACCTCACTGATCTCGCTTGCGATCTTGCTCGCAGGTGCAGTGGCTTTCACGTTACTTCCGACCGCGCCGCTGCCGCAGGTCGATTTTCCCACGATTAGCGTCTACGCGAATTTGCCCGGGGCGAGTCCCGAGACGATGGCGTCCGCGGTGGCCACGCCGCTGGAGCGGCAGTTCGGCCATATCGCCAGCGTCAGCCAGATGGTCTCGACCAGCCAACTCGGGAACACCAACATCACGCTGCAGTTCGACCTGAATCGCAACATCGATGCGGCGGCTCGCGACGTGCAGGCGGCGATCAACGCGGCTCGCGGTCAGCTGCCAACCGATCTACCCGGGCAGCCAGGATATTGGAAGGTCAATCCCGCGGACTCGCCGATCATGTTGCTGGCGATGACGTCGAATAACATCACGCTCCCAGAAATTTACGACGCAGCCGACTCCGTTATTGCGCAGAAACTTCGCCAGGTATCGGGCATTGGGGAGATCTTCGTTGGTGGTGGGGCGCGTCCCGCGGTCCGCGTGCAGGTAAATCCTGGGCAGATCAACAACTACGGCATCAGCCTTGAAAATGTACGCTCGGTTCTGAGCGCGGCCAATTCCAACCGGCCGAAGGGTCAGCTGAGTGATTCTGAACGCGCGTGGGGCGTAGCGGACAGCGATCAACTGCTCAAGGCGAACGAGTACCGCCCGCTCATTGTCACCTGGCACAACGGTTCGCCGGTGCGTCTCTCCGATGTGGCCAACGTGACGGACTCGCTCGAAGATGTCCACAATGCGGGGTTCATCAACGGCGGCCCGGGCATTGTTCTGGTGATCTTTCGCCAGCCGGGCGCCAACATGATCGAAACGGTCGATCGCGTGAAAGCGTTGATGCCTCGGTTGCAGGCGTCGATCAATCCTTCGATACACCTCAGCGTGATCATTGACCGCACCACCACCATTCGCGCTTCCATTCACGAGGTAGAGATCACTCTGATTATTTCCGTGATCCTGGTCATCCTGGTTGTTTTTGTTTTTTTGCGAAACTATTGGGCGACACTTATTCCCAGCGTCGCGGTGCCACTCTCACTGGTCGGCACGTTCGGAGTGATGTATCTCTGCGGCTACAGCCTGGACAATCTCTCGCTGATGGCGCTTACGGTGTCCACGGGTTTTGTGGTGGACGACGCCATCGTGGTCATCGAAAACATCACGCGCCACCTGGAGGCGGGAATGAAACCATTCGCCGCCGCGATGCAAGGGGCGCGCGAGATCGGTTTTACGGTGGTCTCCATGAGCACCTCGCTAGTCGCCGTGTTCATCCCTATTCTGCTGATGGGCGGCATTGTCGGCCGGCTGTTTCGCGAATTTGCGATCACGCTCAGCGTCGCCGTGGGTATTTCGCTGCTGGTTTCGCTGACGACTACGCCCATGATGTGCGCGCTATTTCTTCGACGCGACACTGAACATCACGGGCGTCTCTACCATTTTGCAGAAGCCGGCTTCGACCGTTTGCTGCGAACTTACGACGTTGGCCTGCGCTGGGTCCTGCGCCATCAATTCCTGATGCTTTGCGTGACGATCCTCACCATGTTCGTCAGCGCGGCCTTGTATATCTACACTCCCAAGGGATTTTTTCCACAGCAAGACGTCGGGCGCATCATGGGCTTCATCCAGGCCGACCAGGACGTCTCGTTCGACACGATGCGCGAAAAGGTGAGAACCCTCACGGAGATTGTTCGTCAGGATCCGGCCATCGACACGCTCACGGCCTTCACTGGTGGAGGAGGCGGCAACAACAGCGGCCGTTTTTTCGCGCAACTCAAGCCCCTCAATCAGCGTAAGATCAGCGCCGACAAGGTCATCGAGCGTCTTCGTCCAAAGCTCGAAGCTATACCGGGCGCTTCGCTTTTCCTGCAAGCGGTACAAGACATTAACGTCGGGGGGCGGTTTGCCGGTGCGCAATATCAATACACCTTGCAAGCAGACAGAATCAGCGATCTGGTCGAATGGGCGCCCCGCCTGAAGGAGCGCATGTCAAAAATCCCGGACCTTCGCGACGTCAACACCGATCAGCAACTAAACGGCCTGCAGGCTTCACTGGTCATCGACCGCGACACCGCCGGGCGCCTGGGCGTGTCCATCTCCGAAATCGACAACACCCTCAACGACGCCTTCGGCCAGCGCCAGGTCTCCAACATCTATAAAGGCATCAACCAATATCACGTGGTCCTGGAAGTTCTTCCTCAATATCAGCGCGATCCCCAAACGCTCAGCAACATCTACGCGGCCTCCCACACGGGAAAGCTGGTTCCCGTCAGCGCTTTCGCTCATTTTGACCCTGGGAACACCGCACTCACCGTCAATCATCAAGGCATCTTTCCGGCGATCACTTTGTCCTTCAACCTTGCGCCCGGCGGCTCTCTGGGTCCGGCGGTCGAACAGATTGAGGCGGTAAAGCGCGATCTCAACATGCCGCCGACCGTCCACGGCACTTTTCAAGGTACAGCGCAAGCCTTCCAGGACTCCCTCTCGTCGGAGCCACTGCTGATCCTCTCTGCTCTTGCCGCCGTCTACATCGTTCTCGGCATTTTGTACGAAAGCTACATTCACCCGATTACCATTCTTTCGACGCTTCCGTCGGCAGGGGTAGGCGCGCTGCTCGCCATTCGGCTCATCAACGCCGACCTCAGCATCATTGCGCTGATCGGCATCATTCTCCTGATCGGTTTGGTCAAGAAGAACGCCATTCTGATGATCGACTTCGCGGTCCAAACTGAACGCCAGGAAGGAAAGTCCAGCGTAGAAGCTATCTATCAAGCGTGCCTGCTCCGCTTTCGCCCGATCATGATGACGACCATGGCGGCATTGCTGGGCGCACTGCCTCTGGCCCTCGGCACCGGAATGGGTTCCGAGCTTCGCCGCCCACTAGGCATCACCATCGTCGGCGGCCTGATCTTTAGCCAGATGCTCACGCTGTTCACCACGCCGGTCGTTTATCTCTACATGGATCGCTTGCAGACCTGGATGCAGCGCTCCCGCGCCCACGCATCTTCATCCCGCCGTAGCCCAAACCGACTAGCGCACTACGTTCATTCTCTTCCGGTACTTTTATCCACTAGACAGCAAGGGGTGTTAGCGGTTATATGGAGGCACGGAAAGGTTCCGGGCAGGCCCTAGCCGTCGCAAACTCCCGAAATGGGTCTCCAGGATTCCCCGCCCTCGTTGAGACAATTCCGTGACCGTGTTGGGACATAAAAGGGCTTGGCTTCATCCTAGCGATGATCTATCGTTTGGCGCCGTCGCATGCCCTGGACGCGAGACGATTCGACTGCAGTTCGATGTGACGCCGACTTCCACGAAGCTCGATAGATTCTGCGAGTTTCGGCGGTCGGATCGCCGAAGTTGTGCAAGGGCGGTGGAAGCAATCTGTTTTTGGTGTCATCAGTGCAAATGTTTTGTGGCACGTGTTAAAGGCTCGGGGGTTCCGGCTATGAAATCTCTTCTTTGCCTGCCCATGGTTTTGGTTCTTTCCCTTGGTTTGGGATCTTATTCGGAAGTTCGTGCCCAAGACACCGCACCTCCTGGCCCCGCTCCTGCATCGCAAACCCCGGTTGCGCAAACTTCACCTGTGCCGAGCGCTACCATCGCCATTCCCGGCCCGGTCCGCTCGTTCTTGCGCATGGCTGCGATCAGCCAGAAAGTTTCCCCTGAGGAGATCGCGCCTTTGCTGGCGCGCAACATTTTCTTGCTGGGCTATGAAGGATCGCTGAATCAAGCTCGCGAAACCGAATACCTTATCCTGTTGAACCGCTACGTGCAGCAAGCCAGGGAATTGGTCGCGCTGGCGGGGCCCACCGGCGTGATTCGCGTAACCAATTGCGAGGATGCCAAACCTCTTCTGCAAGTTTTGGGCTACCGGTCGCGGCCCGATTGCGGACAAAAAGGCACCTACGTCGAAACTGTAGATCCGCAAAAGGCGTTTCTCACCATCGACTCGGGATTCCCCTTGCCCGAACTGGAAAAGGTCCTTCAAGAGGGCAAACCCTTTGCCTATTCGGTCCCCACGTCCCGCGTCCCGTTGCTGTTCACGGAAGCGGACTGGACTGCGGCGTCCAGAAAAGCAAAACCCGGTGAGAGCAAAGATCTCATCGACACGATGATCCACGATCCCGTTTTGGCGCGCTTGTATTGGGGCATGGGCCGCATCGACCGAGAGACCCGAGCTTCTTTGCTCCAATCGCCGGGCCTCAAGAAACTCTACCCCGTCGCTGCGGTTCTGGATTTCTACGGGAGCCACATTCGCATTCGTTCCGGGCGCGTGCTGGTGCCTGGCGGAACGCATGCCGAAGCGGGTTGGAAGGATCTGGTGGGTGCCAGCCCGGATGCACCGGGCGATTTCGTCGTCAGGCTGCTCTCGAAGGACAACGGCTGGCTGGCCGCGTACTTTGATTCCCTGTCGCGCGTCAACCAAGTGCAGGAAGCCCACTTCACAGAAGCACGCAGGTTGCGGCGCAATTACGAAGCGCTGCGCGGAAAGGAAAATTCCTCAGACGCCACGCGCGGCGTCTTCCGTTCAGACCCGCGGCTGTTGCTGCTGTTGACGCGTCTGCAGTGGGATGCCAATGGCCAACCGCACGTCCCTGGAAATATTGAAGCGTGGAAGAAGATCCTCAGCGAGAAGAGCGATTCCAATATCGTTCGTGAGTGGGGTCGCCGTTCCAGACACTGGGATAACCCGGAGCAGTTGCTCGAAGGGATGTTTGCGGTTTCCCGCGTGCAGTCGGAGGCCGGGCCACTGCAAGCCTATTTAATGATGTGCGACCTCGATAGCAGCCGTCCCAGCGACCACCGCTTGAGTGCCGATACCGTAGTTCTCCTGGCCACTAAATTTGCGCAGTTCAGTGATCAGTATTTCATCTTCTCCGAGTTCCCCGATTTGGACGACAGCTCGATTGCCAATTTCATAACCGTAGCTTCCGCGCTTGACGGTATTCACAATCAGAGCCTCCGCGGCAATGCCATGGGCACGTTTCAGGCGACCGTCGGCATTTGGCAAATACTGGCACGCCAGAGTGAAATACCCCGGGAAGAGTTGAACGGCTCGTTCCAAAAAATCATCAAGCCCTATGGGAAGGTCGCTTCTCCAACGCAATTGTTCGATGCGGGCCGGAGTTCGCTGCGCGAAATCGCGCTGGTGGCCACGGGTAAACCACAGACTTCTCAGGCCCAGATTATCGATTTGCTCGCGGGCCCCCTGCAAGTGAGTGCTGAAGGACAGCGGATGCATGAGGCGCTGGCGAATCGTATGCGGTCGGTCATGGATGCGCAGCGACTGGTTTCGCTGGACACGCTGGTAACGCTGGGCGACGGTCTGCACGATGTTGCGCGTGTGAAGGCGGAAACCAATACGCTGCTTCCCCTTGCCGCGGAACTTCGCGAATTTGAGATGCCGCAACCCATTTTCAAGAGCAGTGAGAGAGATCAATGGGCGGCGGGCATATACAACAATCATCACACCGAGACCCAGATGCGCACGGACTTGACGAAGGTCGTCAAGGCGCCGAATTCCGCCGAGCAGCTAGCGGAAGCGCGCGGGCAGCTGGCGTCCTTGATGCGAGACACGCTCGTCGGTCTCAACTACGCCTACTACGAACCACCTGGCGCGCAGATTCTTCACAACAACCCGCTCTTCGTGCGCTCCCATGACTTTGCCGGCGACACCGTGACCGGCGTAGAGAAGCAGGCCTGGCAGGCTCCGCAATTGTTCGGCGCGGGTTCGCCCGCCGGCGGAGGCGCGCGCCTCGTCGGATCGCTCGCCGATCTTCCGTACGTCCTCGCGGATGCAGAGCAGGACTTCATCGCTCCAGAAAATGTCCAGGCTCTGATCTGGCGTCAGGTTGTGCCCGGGCTCTTGACCAGTGCCGTCGTGCCTCGATGGTGGGGCGTCAGCCAGATTGAACTCCACGCCGTCGCCCTCTACCAGCGCGCCGGCGAGGAACTGCTGGAAGCGGCCCAGCAGAATGACGAGCTCCGCAATCAGGTGATGACAATCTTTTCCGATCGTATGTCTCCGCAGCGCACGGAGTTTGTCGAACAGGCCCTCAACGCGGGTCATGCGACGGAACTCTACCTGCAACTCATGCCGGCCGACACTTTCTATCTAGCCGCCGAATATCGCCTTAGATTTCCCGATCGTAGGGATTCTTTTGGCGCAGCGGGAGCGGAACTCGCATCGCTAGCTCAAAGCCACCCCGAAGAGATCAGCCTGGAACGCCTGTCGCGAGATTTTGGCGTGCCGCATCCCGCGCTGGAACAGAACTATGCGCGCCGGCTTTTGAACGTGCAGCCGTTTCCCGCGTTCATGGGCTATTCCAGCCGCTTCCTGGCGGAATCCTGGGACTCCAACAATCTGTACTGGGCCCGGCTCGCGGATGAAAAAGGATATTCGCCGGTACTGTTGAACCGCTTGGTTCCTGAACTTACACGTCGCATGGTCGAGAAAATATTTGCCACCGACCTGGAAGATTGGCCCGCTCTTTTACGCGCCGCACGCGAGACGGGCGACGAGTTTCGGTTGGGGAAAAACGCCGCAGTCGCAAATACAGGCGTGATTTCTCAGCCGTAGATCGCCTGTCTTGAACGGGCAAATCTTTTCGCTGCTGGCCGCAGCCGGCGCGACGACATGCGTTAAATGGAGATAGGACGCCATGGCTAAACGATACTTCGTGGTTCTCGCATTGGTTATCGGATTACTCTCGGGATCCGGAACGCGCATCGCGGCTCAACAGGACGGAACCCGCTTTCGCGTTTCTGTTGACCTAGTACAGTTGAACGTCGCGGTCACAGATGCAAAAGGGAATTACATTACGGGCCTGAAGCCGACGGATTTCATCATTTCCGAGGACGGCATCACTGAAAAGATCGCGACGTTTGAAGAAGGCAACGGACCGACGCGCCGGTTAATGGATGCTCCCCCTGAAACGGCGAAGGCCATCTCTGGAAGTGCCGGCCAGGGAGATGGTTCCTCGTCGCAAAATCCGAATGAAACGCTGGGCGAAGCGATCGCCGGCGCCAACGTGTTCATCCTCTTCGATACCAGCAACTATATGTATCGCGGCTTCGTGTTCGCGCAGGATGCCATTTCCGATTTCGTACGCTCTTTGGAGACCGCCGACAAGGTCGCCTTCTATTCCTACAGCCGCGACCTGTACCGCTCCGCGCCGCTTACCGCCGACCGCTCCGAGGTCGTCAAGGGCGTGCGCACCACGGTCGCGGGCGATGACGCTGCGCTCTACAATTCGCTATTGCTGACACTGAAGGATGCCTCCAGTTTTACCGGAAGAAAAGTCGTCGTCGTCTTTTCGAACGGCCCCGACAATGCCAGCATGGTCCCGCCCGAAGACGTCGCCGAATTGGCGCAATCCACCGGTATCCCCATCTACATGATCAGTACCCGTGAAGCGAAGCTCGAGCCGGTGTCCACGGTGGTCTTTGAGCGCATGACCGCAGCCACCGGCGGCAAAGCTTATTTCGCGAACAGCTGGCGCGACGAACGCAAGGCTTTCGCCTCTATCCGCGACGACTTGGGCCACCTCTATTCCTTCAGCTACTACCCGGAGCCCAATCCCAACCGCGGCTGGCGCGCCATCAACGTAAAACTCGTCGGCGAACACGCGAAGAAATATCACGTCCGCACACGAAACGGCTATCGCCCGCAAACGAACCGCTTCTCGTCCGAGACGACCTCATCTTCGATCTCGGAACTGATGCCGAAAGCTGATTCGAACTAAGGCTTGAGCTGGTTTTAGTTTTGACGGCGGGAGGTGCGCGAGCCCCTCGCCTGCAAGGGCGGGCGCGTCCTTTTATCCTTGGGCAATCCGATGAGGATAGCTGAGGGCCCGACGTAGGCTTCGAGTGGATGTTGCCGCAGCGCGTCCTGGTGAATGAAGGCAAGCCAGCCCTGTTGCGCGCAAAGCGCCCATCGTGAAACAATCCCGGCCCATGCTGATCCCTAAAATCATTCGCTCTGTCGCACTGGTCGTCGTCGTATCCTGCGCGACAAATATTTGTGCTCAGACGACGCGTCCCGACCCCGAAAAGCAGCTCGCGCACGACATCTACAAGCAATTCATCGAAATCCAGTCCGGCTATACCACTGGCGCGACCACTCCGGTCGCCGAAGCCGCCGCCGCTCGTTTGAAAGCTGCGGGTTTTCCCGATTCCGACATCTTTGTCGGCGGCGCCATTCCGAAGAAAGGCAATCTCGTCGTTCGTTACCACGGCACGGGCGCGCGCAAACCTATCCTGCTTCTTGCGCACACCGACGTCGTCGAAGCTAAGCGCGAAGACTGGACTATGGAGCCGTTTCAACTCATCGAGAAGGACGGCTTCTTCTACGGCCGCGGCACGGGTGACGACAAGGCGCAAGCCGCCGTCTGGATTGCCAACCTGATTCGCTACAAGCAGGAGGGTTTCAAGCCCGATCGCGACATCATTGTCACCCTAACCGCCGATGAAGAAGGAGGCGGCCCGTATAGCGGCATCCAATGGCTCCTGAAGAATCATCGCGAGCTGATCGATTCCGAGTATGCGTTGAACGAAGGCGGCTGGGGCGAATCGCTCGACGGCAAGAAAATCTCGAACGACGTTCAGGTGAGCGAAAAGTACGTCATTAACTTCCGCTTCGAGGTTCACAACAAAGGCGGCCACAGTTCGCTGCCGGTCCCGGATAACGCGATCTATCGTCTCGCCGTTGCATTGGAAGACCTCGCAAACTTCGGCTTCCCGCTGAAGACCAACGAAGTCACTGCAGCTTATTTCCAGCAGATGGCAAAAATTGAAGGTGGTCCACATGAGGAGGATCTGGCGCAGGCCGCGGCGGGCTCGCAAGAAGCGATGAGCCGCCTCGCCGCCGCGAGTCCTGCATGGAACGCCACCCTGCGCACGACATGCGTTGCCACGCAATTGGAGGGCGGCCATGCCGTCAACGCGTTGCCACAACTCGCGGCCGCCACGGTGAACTGCCGCGTCCTCCCGGAAGATTCCGTCGACTATGTACAAAGCACGCTGCAAAAGGTGGTCGGAGACGATCAGGTGAGCATCAAGATCCTGGGTGACACGTCCGCGGGACCCGCCTCGCCGATGCGCCCAGACCTTTTGGGCGCCATCAATCAGGCGACCGAGAAAATCTGGCCGGGCGTTCCCGTCGTCCCCATCATGGTCATGGGCGCCACCGACGGCAAGTATTTGCGGATCGCCGGCATCCCAACCTACGGCGTGCAGGGCTTTTTCTTCGACCGCAACGACATCCGCTTCCACGGCCGGGACGAACGACTGAGCGTACAGTCGTTCTACGAAGGACAAGCCTTCCTCTACGACTTGGTCAAAATCCTATCGAGTTCCACCAAGTAGGCCGGATTGACCCAGTCCGAACTTTTCTTTGCAGGGGCGGGGCTAAATGATCTCGTACATGTTATCGATCCCAACGCGCTTTTTTAGGAGTTGGGGTCGCGCAGGAACATTGTGCTTGAAATTTCACGCCGGGAGGGGCAAGCCCCTCTCCTACAGGTGGCGCTAGCGGGCTGACTGGCCAGCTCATTCTTTAGGCGTCTCACGAACTCCCGATCAAATACCCCGTAAAAAACACCAGCAGCCCGCCAACAATCACCTGAAACGCCGCCTGCAAAAACGGCGTGTCCATATAACGGTGCCGAATGTAAGCGATCACCCCGAGTTCCACGACTACAACGAAGATCGCAATCGTCGTGGCCAGGTGAAAACTCGAAATCATAAATGGCAGGGTGTGCCCAAGTCCTCCCGCGGTGGTCATCAATCCCGTCGCCGCTCCACGGATCCACGGCGACCCGCGTCCCGTCAGCGACCCATCATCCGAAAGCGCCTCCGCAAATCCCATCGAAATCCCTGCGCCAACCGAAGCCGCCAGCCCCACCAAAAACGCATCCCAGCTCTTGTGCGTGGCGAACGCCGCGGCAAACAGCGGCGCCAGCGTCGAGACTGATCCGTCCATCAACCCTGCAAGCCCCGGCTGCACGATTTGCAACAAAAACAATTTCCGATGCGACTCGTCCTCTTGCATCTTCGCGCTTTGCGTCAAATGCTTTTCTTCAAGATTTCCGGCTGTCTGCGTGTGTTTGCGTTCTTCGTCCGCCAACTTGTTCAGCAGTTCCCGCGTCGAAGCATCCGTCGTTCGCGCGATCGCCCGCTGGTAAAAGCGCTGCGCCTCCAGCTCCATCACTTCCGCTTGGCGCCTCGCCACGTTCACGCCCAAAGGCCGCACCAGCCAGGTCGGCCGCCGCGTCAGGAATCCCTTCACGTTCTCTCGCCGGATCAGCGGAATGCGCTCGCCAAAGCGCTGCCGGAACATCGCCAGCAAACGGTCGCGGTGCACGACCTCTTCCTCGCGCATCTCTTCAAACATGGTGGCCGTCGCCGGATACGATTCCCGCAGCGCGTCTGCGAACTCTCCGTAGATTCGCCCGTCCTCTTCCTCCGAGGAAATGGCCAGCGCCAGAATCTCTTTCTCCGTCAAATCCTTGAACTTTTTTAACATCAAACCCTTCCCGCCGGCAGTTTTCGAGAAAGCAGCATCGCACAAAGCCCGCATTGAAGTCATCTGACCTCGCCGATGCATCCAATGAGCGGACCAAGAATGCTGCAATTCCACCCGCTTCCCTGAACGGGAGACCCGAGATGCCTGAATCCAAGTCCGCTGAGAACGAAAAATCAATTACTCGCGATGAGGTAGCAAAGTTGTTGAACGAAGATCCCTCTCGTGAATACCAGGCAATCATCGCCTATGTCGTCTATTCGCAAATTCTGAAAGGCGCCACTTACAAAGTGTTTGGTCTGGATTATCGGTGAGGACGACGTTCTTGGCGCCTGCCTGCAAGTCTGGAAGTAGCCACCGGAGGAGTAACGTCGCTGCGACTCCGGCGAGGACCAGAGCCAATACGAACGTGCGGGTTCACGTTGGAATTACAGCAGAAAGCCTTGCGTTCGGAACCTTTGCACGATGTTCAGGCGATCTTCGGCGCCGATCTTGTGCTTCATGCGGTACAAATGATTCTTGACGGTTTGTTCCGAGAGACAGAAGTGATTGGCGATTTCCTTGTTGGTGAAGCCTTTGGCGATCAGCGGGACGAGTTGTTGTTCGCGCCGTGTTAATCCTAGTCGCTGACGCGGGCTGGCGCACGGCAGTTCCGGCGTCTCGCGTTCGAAATAACGGAATAGCGTAGTGCACAATGCGCCGGGGCAGACCGCCTCTCCAGCGTGTACTGCGCGGATACCATCCAGAACATGGTCCGCGGAGGCGTCTCGCCACAGGTAGCCGCTGATGCCGGCTCGCACACACTGCAAGAATTCACCATCTTCGTTGGTCGAGCCGATGAGCAGAATTCGAACACTGGGCGCATTGGCGTGCAGCCGCTGAATCGTGACAAGGTCCTCTTGCACGGCGCCTAGCGACACTAGGAGCAAAACTTCCGCTCCCTGTCTCACGAGCGTCGCTGCCTCACAGGCCAAAGGCGAGTCCAAGCCCGTGACTTCGACATTTCCTCGTTTGGTCAAGATTCGCGCCAGGGCCTCCCGCAGCAGTCGATTGTGCGCAGCAACATAGACGCGAACTCTCTTTTCGCTGAATTGCCGGGTTGCCGGCAGATCCACAAGTGACGCAGTGTCCGCCAAGAAAGCGCCGTCGTTTTCTACGTTGGATCTCGAAATCGTTTGAACACGCGACAAATCACGCGGACTGGGACTGGTGCAGGCATTCATCTTTGAACACTCCATGAGTTCGGCGCTCACCACGACGATCGCTATCCGCGATGCCTCAATGCGCGCCAAGGGGCACGGTTTCACTCTGCAATTTCGCGCCCGCCATGGTTAAAGTCTTCCCATTTCGCCGTGGAGCAGTATCTGTCTCAGAGGACGTACTTTGTTCTGTTGTGGCTCACGACCGTTCTTCCGCGAATGTCCCAATTCGGTACCAGGCGGTGAAACTGGCATCTCGGTTCGGAACTCGCCGTTGCTTTTTTCGCTCGCTTTTCTTTCGCCCTCTTTTCCCTCAGGGTACTTCCGTACTACTATCGCAGTCAGAGCGTCCTACTTTCTCTGGGGTACGGTCCCTCTATAGGTTTTTTTTCGCCCACAGCTTAGACTTTCACTATTGCAGGCAGTCTCTTTTTTGCAGGCGATCGTGAGGGAATCGAGTTATGGCGACACTGGAAATGATGAGCAAGACTCCACAAAACGGCGGCTCGCCACACCGCCCGCAGACCGAGCGTCGCAGCACGCGGCGCTGCAAGATCACCCAATTGATGCGCATACGCCCCTCGGATCCGGAGAAAGAGCACTTCGAGGATCTTCGCGGCACGATGAGCGTTTCCCGCACCGGCGTCTATTTCCAGACCAGCGAGCCTGGCTACGAACTCGGGATGCGGCTGTTCGTGACGATGCCCTATACCCAGGGCGCGGCGTCCATGAGCCGTGAATATCTGGCTGAGGTGGTGCGCGTCGAGCCTATGTCCAATGGCATGACGGGGATCGGTTTCAAGATCTTGATGGAAATGGGTATGCAAGCGAATCACTCGTACGGATTGACGACGCCGGGCAGGTAGCCTGGGCCGCGAGTTCATTTCGCCTGAAAAGATTCGGTTAAAAGGAAAAGGCGTCCGGGGAACTGGACGCCTTTTCCTTTTGTTTGGGGTGGAAAAGTTCTAACCGAGAAGCGTGTCGAATTATTCGCCGCGCCCGAAGATCCGCAACGCACGATGCCTGAGCAGCCCGAGTTGGCGGTTCACCGGGTGCCTGCGCGTCAGGAAAGAAAGGACGGGCTCTTTGCGCTGCATCAGCCGGTTCATGGCGATGGTCAGGCGCACGTCGCGCCGGGCAAATTTCAATCCGGCCTGGAGCGCGTCGACGGCCTCATCGCGCCTTCCCGCCGTAGCGTAAACTTCGGCAAGATTCAGATACAGCTGGGCTTGGTTGCGCTTCATGCGCACCGCAGCATCGCAGAGTCTTTCCGCTTCACCCCACTTCTGTTGGGAGCGGGCCAGCACTACACCTAAGTACGACATGTAGTACGGGTTGTTCTTGTCGAGGTCCATGGCGCGCTGCATGTGCGGCAGCGCTCGGCCGGCGTAATTGTCACGCAACAGGGTCAGCCCTTGCTTGAATTCGCGGAAGGCTTCCGTGTCGAGCATCGTTTCACCTCATCGACCGTTCTGCGGTCGCATAGCAGAAATAGTGCTGGGGCTAGGGTACGTACACAAACTCGGCGCCACTTCGAGGAGTTCGACACTGCCTGGTGAGAGGCAGAAGCAATACGTGTGCTCCGGTTGCCGGGGCCGGCTTCAGCCCGAGCATGGGAGCGGTAAGCAGCGTCGCGCTTGGGGTTCCCATCCCAGTCCTGCGCAAAAGTACGCGTTCGGCTGGTGAGATTCTACTGATCAGTAGGACAGTCTTAGGACAGCGGAACCTGCGGAGGGGCTCGCTGGCGCTTGCCGAGGCAAATGGCTCTATTCCGTCGAAACGGTACCGCTATCGATTTGACCGTTTCCGGCAGCCACGACTCGATCGCGAATCGCTCGGCCGCGAGGCGCGTAAACCGATTGCTTTCAGCCTTTTTCGTCGCCCGGCACGGGCACCCTGGGCATGCGCTTCTTCCAGTTCGCGCGCCAGTCTTCCCAGTCTTTGAGGGTAGCCTTGAACATGGCTTTGGAGGCTTTGTGCAGCCAGCGGCCTTTGCGTCTGGCTAAGTCTCGCTTGATCTTGGCTATCACTTTCGGGCTGCCGAAGTGCATATTGGCAGTCTCCCAGCCCATGTCATACAAAAGGCGCGATTCGTCACGTTCCGCAGGCAGCGAGGCCAGTTCGATGCGCGAACAGTCCGGCGCCAGGCGCCGCACCAGCCAATGTCCTTGAAAACGGACGCAGGGATCTTGGACACGAATGGCGGTGTTGTTCAGCTTGAAGCCATACATTTCGTCGGAGGGACTCTCCTTGTACCAGACCCAAGCAGACGTTCGGATGCCTTTGGCCTCGCGTGCGATGAACGCCCCTTGCCACGATGACAGCGCCAGGATTCGCGGATGCCCAAGACTCCCTAACCCCGCCACACGACGCTTCAACTCGTATGGCCGCTTGGGCGATGGAAATGAGTCTTCGATGAGATTGCGGGCCTCTTGCGGAGGTTTTGCGGGGTAGGGGGGATTCGCCTGCATTCTTTCCCAGAAGCGAACTGGGTCGCGGAGCTTGCTGGTGGCGAGAATGCGCAGCCACTGATGGTGTTCGGCCAAAACGAACGCCTTTCCGCCAGTGGCGATGGCTTCGCGGTAACCCTCCTCAATCGCCTCGGCGGCTTCGCGTCTCATTAGACCCAAGTGGTCACCGGCGATTGCCAGGTAAGCGCTGGTTGTGAGCCGGACGAGATCGAGGGTGTAGGCTGCCGGAAAGGCTTCGTCCAGATCATTCACACCCCAGATCAGGCGGCCTTCTTCGTCGCGCCAGGTGCCGAAGTTTTCGATGTGCAGGTCGCCGACACCCAGGACGATGGGGGCTTTTGACAAGTCTTGGCAGGCTTCGTGCCAGTGCTGGAGCCAGCGGTAAAATGTGGCACGAAAGAAGGGGAAGGGAGCTTGCGCCATCAGTGCGTGTTTGAGGGCGACGTCCCGGCGGACGATGGGAAGGCGCTTGTCCAGCCATTGCTCGAAATCTTGCGTTGCTTTGAAGATATTCATTGTTGCTCGCGTCTATGCGTCGGGACGACCTTAAAATTATTTCGAAAATCATTTCGAGCTGGCCCGTGTCGTCGATCATCCCTAGCTACCGGACACAGCAGTGCTATGCCCCTTCGGAAATAGTCAAACATTGGCGTGTTCGGCGCGGCTTGGGGTGGCTGTTCTCCGTGACTCGTAGATGGGGAAGCGGGCGGCTAACGCGGCTACCTCTGCGCGGATGCGTTGTTCGACGGCGGCATCGCCCACGTGACTCAGGATGTCGGCGATCCAGACTCCGATTTGCTCCATTTCTGGCTCGCGCATTCCTCGGGTGGTGACCGAGGGGCTGCCCAGGCGGATTCCGCCCGCTTTCATCGGGGGCAGTGGATCGAAGGGGATGGCATTTTTGTTGACCGTGATGCCGGCGCGGTCGAGGGCTTTTTCCGCGTCGGCGCCGGTGATGCCGCGCGGGTGGATTTCGACCAGGAACAGGTGATTGTCGGTGCCGCCGGTAACGATCCGGAATCCCTGCTTGGCGACTGAGGCGGCTAGCGCCTT
The DNA here is from genome assembly GCA_963832615.1 of uncultured Acidobacteriota bacterium. Lineage (GTDB taxonomy): Bacteria > Acidobacteriota > Terriglobia > Acidiferrales > UBA7541 > Acidiferrum. The sequence goes on along the minus strand of CAWHVA010000018.1, from coordinate 74,350 downwards.
GGCATTGGCCGCGACCTGCTGCTGGTAGTCGCGGAAAGACGGTTCCATCGCCTCCTTGAGGCACACTGCTTTGGCGGCGATGGTATGCACGAGCGGGCCGCCTTGCGTACCTGGGAACGTAAGCTTGTCGAGTTCCTTGGCGAAGGCTGCTTTGCACAGGACCATCCCGCCGCGTGGGCCGCGCAACGTTTTGTGCGTGGTAGTAGAGACGATGTCAGCGTGTGGCACCGGGCTAGGGTGCACTCCTGCCGCAACCAATCCGGCGATGTGCGCCATGTCCACGAAGAAAAGTGCGTCGATGGCTTTCGCCACTTTCGCGATGCGCGCGAATTCGATGATGCGGGAGTAGGCGCTGGCGCCCGCGACGATCATTTTCGGTTTGTGCTCGTGAGCTAGCTTTTCGATTTCGTCGTAGTCGATCCGTTCGTCCTCTTTGCGCACGCCGTAGGCGACGAACTTATACATGCGCCCGGAAAAATTCAGGGGATGTCCGTGGGTAAGGTGGCCGCCGTGGGCGAGATTCATGCCCAGCACCGTGTCGCCGGGCTTGAGCGTGGACATATATACGGCGACGTTGGCTGATGTGCCGGAATGCGCCTGCACGTTGGCGTGTTCCGCACCGAAAAGTTCTTTCGCCCGATCGATCGCCAGTTGTTCCACTTTGTCAGCGACTTCGCAGCCACCGTAATAGCGCTTGCCCGGATAGCCCTCGGCATACTTGTTGGTGAAGATCGAGCCCATGGCTTCGAGCACCGCTTCCGAAACGAGATTTTCGGACGGGATCAACTCCAGGCCGGTGGCTTGGCGCTTGGCCTCTTCGCGGAGCAGGTCCGCGATCGGGGCATCGACGGAGTCGAGCGGGCGCTGCATCCGGTCGTTGGCTTCGGTACTCTTGGTCACTGGCGTCGTCATGGTTGGCGTCCTTGGCTTGTGGGATGCTCCATCTTACCTTGCCTCGGCGAGATTGGAAGCCATGCCGAAAGATGAAGTCGCGGACCAGAAATAATCCCAAACCTTGCCGCTGGGAGTCATATCACAGTGATGTTGAGACAAAGCCCGCCGGGATATCCTGAACCGGAATGGAGCCCGCCATGGAAACAAATTCTTCGCCCGATAGCTATGCAATGGACGCTTTGACGGAGATTGCGTTCAACCTGCGATGGTCGTGGAACCACGCGGCGGATGAGTTGTGGGGCCAGCTCGATCCGGAATTGTGGGAGCTGACGCGGAACCCGTGGGCCATGCTGCAGACAGTGTCGCGGGAGCAGCTTAAAGCCCTGACGTCCGACGCACAGTTCCGCAAAAAGATCGATGAGATTATCGAAAGACGAAAACACAGCCAAGAAACTTCCAGCTGGTTCCAGCGAACCTACCGCGAGCCGCCGTTCAAGGCAGTCGCGTACTTCAGCATGGAGTACATGCTGAGCGATGCGTTGCCGATTTATTCGGGAGGTCTCGGCAACGTGGCTGGCGATCAACTCAAAGCGGCTAGCGACCTTGGCGTTCCCATCGTGGGTGTAGGCCTGTTATATCAAGTGGGCTACTTTCGCCAACTAATCGATGCAGACGGCCATCAGGTGGCACTGTATCCCTACAACGATCCCGGGCAACTGCCCATCCGCCCGGTCCGCCAAGCCAACGGTGAATGGCTGCGCATTGGGCTGGGGCTGCCGGGAGCCCGTTTGTGGGTCCGTACCTGGGAAGTGGAAGTCGGCCGGGTAAAGCTCTACCTGCTCGATACCAACGATCCCGCCAACCTGCCGGAGTATCGGGGCATAACCGGCGAGCTCTATGGAGGCGGACCGCGGCTCCGTATCACTCAGGAACAGGTGCTGGGAATCGGTGGCTGGCGACTCCTTCGCGCGTTGGGAATTCGGCCCGAAGTGTGTCATCTCAATGAAGGCCACGCGGCTTTCGCGGTCCTGGAGAGGGCGCGGGACTACATGGTGGAAGCACAGGTATCGTTCGACGAGGCACTTACGATCACCCGTGCCGGCAACCTGTTCACAACGCACACCCCGGTCGAAGCTGGCTTTGACAAGTTCGCTCCAGCGCTGGTGGAACGACGTTTCCGAAATTATGTTCAGGACGTATTGCACATTCCGATGTCGAGTTTCCTAGCGCTGGGCCGGCACAACCCGGACAATGCAACGGAGCCCTTCAGCATGGCCCTGCTGGCATTGCGTGGCAGCGGTGCCGTGAATGGAGTGAGCCGTCTCCATGGCAAGGTGAGCCGGCGTCTTTTTCAGAGCCTGTTTCCGCGCTGGCCCGAGGCGGAAGTGCCGATTGGCTACGTCACGAACGGCGTTCACGTTCCGATCTGGGAGTCAGGGGAGGCCGAGAAACTGTGGAGAGAAGCCTGCGGCGAACAACGATGGGAAGGCGATTTGCAGAAAGTCGGAGAGGATATCCGGAAGGTCTCTGACGCACTTCTGTGGCGAATGCGCACGGCCTCCCGAAAATCACTCGTGGAATTCATACGGAAGCGGGTAACACGCCAGATCGCGGGGCACGGTGCGACACCCGAAGAGATTGAGCAGGTCGCTGGGATTTTCGAACCGAATACGCTTACGCTCGGATTTGCGCGCCGCTTCGCCGCCTACAAGCGACCGAATCTGCTCTTGCACGATCGCAACCGCCTGCTGGCGATTCTCCTGAATAGGCAGCGGCCGGTGCAGCTGGTGATTGCGGGCAAGGCGCACCCGCAGGATACCGAAGGGCAGGAGATGATCCGGCAGTGGATCGAGTTCATTCGCCACTCACCGGCTCGGTCCCAGGTCGTGTTCCTCAGCGACTACGACATGCGCCTTACGGAGAATCTTGTACAGGGCGTTGACGTATGGCTGAATACTCCGCGGCGTCCGTGGGAGGCCTGCGGCACCAGCGGCATGAAGGTGCTGGTGAACGGCGGCCTGAACCTCTCCGAGCTGGATGGCTGGTGGGCCGAGGCGTACACGCCCGACGGGGGTTGGGCGCTGGGCGACGGGAACGAGCACGGTGACGACACCGCCTGGGACGCCGCGGAAGCCGATCGGCTCTACACCTTGCTGGAGCAGCAGGTGATCCCGGAATTCTACGACCGCAATGAAGCCGGCGTGCCGGTTGCGTGGATCCATCACATGCGCGAGAGCATGGCCCGCCTGACGCCGGCATTCTGCGCCACGCGATGCGTGCGAGAGTACACCGAGAAGCACTACGTCTCGCTGGCAGCAGCTTATTCGCGGCGAAGCTCGGATGGACGCGCCATGACCGAAAGTTTGTTGCGCTGGCGCCGCCAGCTCTCCGATCACTGGTCCAGGCTGCGGTTCGGCTCCATGCACGTTGATACTGTGGGAGGGGAACATCGCTTCCAAGTGCAGGTCTATTTGGACGAACTGAATCCCGATGCGGTGCGGGTTGAATTGTACGGCGATGGGATCGACGGGGACGAACCGGTTCACCATGACATGGCGCGGGGAGAATCACTCGCCGGCGAAAACGCCTGGCGCTACACAGCGGCCATCCGCGCAGACCGGCCGGCGAGAGACTTTACGCCCAGAGTCGTCCCCTATCACCCCGAGGCGTTTGTTCCCCTCGAAGCGGCGCAAATCCTCTGGTATCAGTAAGAGTAAAGCGCGGACCAAGCGACGTGCGCCGGAGATCGAACCCGGTTTGCGGGGACACCTTTGTTTGCCTGTAGTACAGCGGATCCCATTGATAGCAGCCCCCGACGGAACGACGCGCGGGTGCGTTGACGTAGACGAGTCGATACGTCCAAAACATGGCATAATCTGCCGCGGGACGAATCCGATCATGATTTTCTGTTTCGAGAGATCTAGGCCGCTTGGCGGACGGGCGCTGTGCGTGCGGTTGCTCCGGGCACTGGCGCTGGGCAGCGCTCTTTTGTTCTGTGGTGGCTTCGCGCCGTTATTTGGGCAGGGGAACACGGCGGGCGCGAGTCAGGCGGAGGTGCTTCGAGGCACGGTTGTGAACGGGCTGACGCGGGAGCCGATTGGACGGGCGCTGGTGGTTTCCCCCGACAACCGCTTCGCGACCATGACGGACGATCGCGGCCGTTTTGAACTCAGGATCCCGCCGGTGGACTCCGGACACGCGGACCAAGCTTCCGGCGCGCCTGGTGTCATTGGAGCAGGAACCGCTCAACCGCAACCAGTGGCGAGTAATCGTCCGAATTTCCTGACGGCCCGGAAGAATGGCTTCCTTTTCGATAACAACGGAATGCAAGGCGTCTCGATCGTCCCGGAGCAATCGGAGGTCACGATCGCGTTGGTACCTGAGGCACGCATTGTCGGGCATGTGATTTTAGCTGGGTCCGAGGAGGCGAGCGGGATGCGTGTGCAACTTTACAGGCGTCAGGTGCAGGAGGGGCGTGCGCACTGGGTTCCGACGGGAAATGTGGAGGTTCGATCAGACGGGGAATTTCGCTTTGCAGACCTTTCCGCCGGCTCGTACAAGGTGTTCACGGAGGAATCGCTGGATCGTGACCCGGTGACCTCGAATCGGTGGGCCCAGGTATTTGGCTATCCGCCGGTTTACTATCCGGCGGCGGCGGATTTTATCGGGGCCGCGGTCATCCAATTGGCTGCGGGCGAGACTTTCCAGGCGAGCCTTTCGCCTGTAAAACGCGAATATTATCCGGTCAAGATTGGGGTCACGAACGGGGCGGTTGGAGTTCAACTGGAGGTGGAAGTTTGGCGTCAGGGGCACGAAGGCCCGGGATATTCGCTGGGCTACAACTTTAGAGACGGAACCATTGCGGGGTCCCTGCCAAACGGCAACTACACGGTGCAGGTCGTCAGCCGTGGGACAAACTCGTCGATGGGAATTGCGAATATTTCGGTGAACGGTGGGCCGCTGTCCGGGGTGATGATGACACTGGTTCCGAGCGTGGCGATCATTCTGCGAGTGACGGAACAGTTTCAGCATCCGGTAACCAAGGGGACCTGCGGGATTCTCGATTGATTCGCGGAGCTTTACGGCAAACGAGCGTCGTCCGAACTATCTCCAGGCGACGTTGGTACCCGTCGAAGAATTTGGTCTCAAGCCCACGTATTCACTGCGCCCGCCCACTGGGCCGGAGGATGAGTCGCTGGTGTTCGAGAATGTACCGCCGGGACGCTATCGTGTGCACGTAGAGTCGGGAGTCGGATATGTGGCGGCGATTGATTGTGGCGGCACGGACTTACAGAGGTTGCCTTTAGATGTGGGATTCGGTGCGTCGCCGCCGCCGATCGAAGTCACCGTGCGCGACGACGGCGGTGAGGTGCGAGGCAGCGTCGATGGGCTTACGAATACTACGAATCGAGGAGGGGTAATTCCCGGCACGCAACTGGCGGGCATCGTGTATTTTCTGCCCATGACCGATGGCGGTCAGATGAAACGGGCTTGGTTTCAACGTGACGGAAGCTTTCAGGTGCAACAGGTGTCACCTGGTACTTACCGGGTGCTTGCTTTCGAACAGCAGCAGCCGGAACTGGAGTTTGGAAACCAGGAACTGATGTCTCGGTTCGATTCCAAGGCGCAATTGATCAGCGTTGTGGCGGGGCAAAGCGAAAACCTTCGAGTGTCGCTGATTATCGCGAACGAGTAAGGATAATTATGTGTCTATTTTGGATTCGCCGGTGATTTTCGGGATGGTTCGAGCGGCGACACTGATTTGGTTGTTTTCGAGCGTGGCTGTTCGCGCGCAGAACGTGTCCGGAAATCAGGGCGCGACGCCGGAGATGGCCTACAGAATATCTGGCACGATAGTGAGCGCAGTCGATGGGAGGCCGCTGGGCAAGACGCGCGTTTCGCTGGTTGAGGCCACAAATCGCGTACAGGCAGTGTGGATGGTTACCGCGGAAAATGGGCATTTCGAGTTTAATTCGGTCCCCGCGGGGAAATTTGCTCTCGAGGGTGCCAAGCGGGGATTCTTGACTGCTGGCTATCAACAACATGAGCAATTTTCCACGGCGATTGTGACCGGGGCTGGCTTCAACACGGAGAATCTGATTTTGCGCCTGATGCCACTGGGTCTGCTGGCCGGTAGAGTCATCGACGAGGCGGGCGATGCAGTTCGCAATGCGCAGGTCAGCCTTTATGTCGAAAGCCATCGGAGTGGTTTCAATCGAATTGGGCGGGCCGGCAATGATTCGACGGACGACCAAGGTTCCTATGAGTTCGCAGAGCTACCGCCGGGAAATTATTATGTGTCGGCTGTGGCGAAACCCTGGTACGCGGTGCATCCTTCTTCGACGTACGTGGATGGCGTGGGGAACCAGCCGCCGACCGTGCCTCGGTCGCTGGATGTCGCGTATCCGACGACCTTCTACAATGGCGCGGTCGACAGCGGTAGCGCCACGGCCATTCCCGTCAAAGGCGGCGACCATGTGCAGGTCGACATCCATCTTAGTCCGGTGCCGGCGTTGCATTTGTTTGTCCGAACGCCGACCGAAGCGGAGCAGAATTTCAACATGCCTATGATCCAAAAGCGCGTTTTCGATGCGCCGGAATTCGTTCGGGCCCAGGGGGTGGGCGCCGTCGCTCCTGGGGTGATGGAGTTGGTTGGCATTCCTGCGGGAAAGTATTCGGTCACTTCGCGGATGTCAGCGTCGAGACGCCTTGCGCTAGGTGTGGAGATGAATTTGACGAAGGACGGGCAGGAAGTGGAGGTGCCGCCGAGCGAACCTTCGGGCACGCTGAAAGTGTCGGTGAAGATGGCGCGGGGAGAACCGATTCCGCAAGGGTTAGGCCTCTCGCTCCGCAAGTCGCCCAGGCAGTTTGCGGGATCTGAAGCTATCGGTCCGAGTGGCGAGGTGACATTCGGGGATGTTCCCCCGGGAAAATACGAGGTACTGGTCAGTTCGGTTCCACCGCCGCCGTACACCATTGCGCGGATTACGTCGCAGGGCGTGGAGACTGCGGGACACGATGTCACTGTAGTGGCGGGCGCTTCGCTGGAATTAAGCGCGTCGATTGTGGCGGGGGTCGTGGGTGTGGAAGGGTTTGCGAAACGGGCGGGAAAACCGATGTCGGGGGTGATGGTGGCGCTGGTGCCTAAAGATCCGGAAACACATCCGGAACGATTCCGAAGGGATCAGAGCGACATGGATGGAGGTTTCGCGTTCCGCAACATTCTCCCAGGATCGTACACGATCATTTCGGTCGAAGACGCGTGGGAGTTTCCGTGGATGGAAGCTGGGGCGCTGGCGCGTTACCTGCAGCACGGTCAGAACGTAACGATCGGAGAGTTGATGAACGGTACGGTGCTGCTGCCGGATCCGGTTGAGGTGCAGCCGCGCTAGCCGTGAGCTGAGAAGACCTTTGGTTTCGCCTGCCATTGGCATGAAACTCTCTTTCACGATTGCGACCGCCGCAGATGCACCTCTTCTGGCGGCGGTGCATAGCGAGGTCGCTGAAGATCTCATGCGGCGGCATGGGCGTGGACCGTGGTCTTCGCTTACCTCGGAAAAGGGCGTGTTGTTTAGCATGCGGCACTCGCTGGTGGTCATCGCACGGAAAGGCAGAAACATTGCTGGAACGTTTCGTCTGCAGACCAAGAAGCCCTGGGCGATTGACGTTTCTTACTTTGCCCCGGTAAACAAGGCCCTCTATTTGACAAGTATGGCGGTGATTCCTGCGATACAACGTCAAGGAATCGGTCGCGTGGTGCTTGAAGAGGCGATTAAGCGAGCTCGTATATGGCCAGCTGATGCGATCCGCCTCGATGCCTTTGACGCCAAGGCCGGCGCCGGTGCGTTTTACGCGAAATGCGGATTCCGCGAGGTTGGGCGTGTGATTTATCGCAAGGCGCCGCTCATCTACTTTGAAATCGTGCTGTGATTTGAGGAGCGGATCGAACGAATTTGAAAAGGACTGTTTTGGCGCTAGTGGGATTTCGAAGCTCTAACTTGTAGGCCGTCATTCAAACAGAATTTTGGCCATCATGCCTTTGTCTTCGTGATTGAGCAGGTGGCAATGAAAGACGGACATTCCTTTTATCACAGGATCTGTGAAGTCCATGATGACATCGACGGAGCCTTCGTAAGGCACGTTGACGGTGTCCAGCCAGACAGGGTCGGTGATGGGCCTGTCGTTTTCCGCGTACGGCAGGAAATGGACCTGGTGGATGTGCATGGGATGGAGTTCCTTCGTCGCGTTGACAATTCTCCAGTGCTGATAGGTTCCCACCCTCGCGGTTAGCATCGGTGCGGCATCGGGCGCGAACTTTTTGCCGTTGATATAAAAGCCGTGCTTGTCTTCCGTGAATGTCACCGTGAATCGAGCCGGCGCCTTCGCTTCTGCAGCGAGATCCGGTTGTACGAGTCTGGGAGTGAGCGAACTCTTCTGGACTTTGGATATCGCAGACGCTGTCGGCTTCGAAACGATATCAGCCAGGATCATGGCGGGGTTCGGATCGCCATCGGGTCCGGTGTCGACGCACCGGGAGATCAGCCGACGCCGTGTGCCTGCTAATGAACCGGTGACAATTGCCTCCAGCCTGCCAGCCGGGGGGAGTAAAACATGGTCCTCGAGGCGCACTTGATGAGCAGCGTCGTGCTGGGCGAGCGGCATGCCATCCATTGCGACGATTTCGAATTGCTGACCTTCGAGTTGCAAATCCAGGTAACGATCCGCAGAAGCGTTCACAAGACGCCAGAACTGCCGCTCGCCGAGGGCGAGTTCAATCCGCGGCCGCACGGAACCGTTTACCGTAAAGATTTCATCGGGAGCCTCGGGCCCTTCGGCACAACCGTAGGAACCGAGCGCGACTCGCTGCTTTAAATCGGCGGCCTCTGGATCACCCTCGATGGAACGGCCGCGCACAACCAAGATGCGTTCTGATAATCCCGCCAGCGCTGGGACATACGCTTGTATTCCTTCGATCACGAGCGCGCCGGACATGCCGTCGAGCACTTGCCGATAGCTCTCTCCGTGCGGGTGCGTGTGATACCAATACAATCCGGGCGCGTGATCTTTCGGAACTTGCACGGTGTAATGGAGCGATTGACCAGGCTTGGCCATCATGGTGAGGACATCGTCCTGCGGGGCGTCGGGAGAAACCGTCAGACCGTGAAAGTGCAGATTCGTCATGTCCATGCAGGGAGCGATCGCGCAACTTTCCTGCGGCGTAGTCGGCAGATCGTTTACGTAGGTGATCTTGAGTTGATCGCCCGGAGATAAGCGCAGGGTGGGAGCAACGGGTTGATTGTTGAAGTAGAAGGAGTTCTTGCCATTCTTTGTGATGGCGGCGTGTAAAGTCACTGACAGGGTGCGTTCTTTCGCGCGAAGCTCAGGGGCGTCTGCGAGCTCGCCAGTCAGCTCGCCCGTCAATTTGAGCGCATAGAAGGCCATGAGGGTGAGCGACGCAAGCGCGGGAATCGCAATTCGTAGAGCTCTTGTGAAAAGCGACATAGTTAGCTCCGTTAACTCCAAAGATTCCTAGGTGCTCCACACCGTGTTCTCCTGGATTTATATCGATATAGATTGCGGAGGAGGGCGGGGAGTTGCCGAATTTTTCCGGCTTTCGCAGGGCGGAAAGACCTCTCGAGCACTCGCGCGAAAAGGGCGAGAGAAAAGGCAACGACGGATTGAATCTTTGGATGTCGCCAAACGAGCCACTGGGTTTACACTCGGCAGCACATTTGACGTCCATAAGGAGAGCCAGATTGATATCACGACGCCGTTTTCTGGAGCGCACGAGTCTCATAGCGGGTTCGGCGGTTGTCGCTAACTCTGTACTCGCGGCAGTACGCGCCGCGAGCGACGATGCTTCTGCTACCGACCCAAAGTTGCTCGACCGGGCGAAGGCCCTTCTTGCAAAGGCTCCGCTTATTGACACCCACAACGATCTTCCTTCGGTGTTTCTCGAAACCAAAGCTGGCGATCTGACTTCGTTCGATATGACCAAGGCGCAGCCGACATTGTGCGCGGATATTCCGAGCTTGCGCGAGGGGCGCGTTGGCGCGCAGTACTGGTCGGTGTTTGTGGAGTCGGCGACGCAGAAGACGCACACTTCGTTGCACGAAGCCATGCGCGAGTTTGATGTGGCGCTCCGCTTCATCCAGACCAACGCCGATCTCGAGCAAGCTCGCACTGCGGACGATATCGAGCGCATCCACAAATCCGGGCGCATCGCGTGCCTTCTGGGCGTCGAAGGCGGCCACATGATTGAGAATTCCCCCGCGGTGCTGCGGAATTTTTATGCTCTGGGTGCGCGGTACATGACGCTGACGCACTGGGACAATATCGACTGGGCCGATTCCGCGACGGACCGGCCGGAACACTACGGGCTCACGGAATTCGGCGAGCGCGTGGTGAAGGAGATGAACCGCCTGGGCATGTTTGTGGATCTATCCCATGTGAGTGCCGACACGATGCGGGATGCCCTGCACGTCACGCGCGCTCCGGTGATTTTCTCGCATTCGAACGCGTTTGCGATTGACCCGCACCCGCGCTGCGTCCCCGACGATGTGCTCGCTCTCACCGCTGCAAATGGTGGCGTCGTGCACGTGAACTTTATCCCGACGTTTATTTCGCCCAAGGCCCCCGAGTGGCAGGCGAGACGCACGGCGGCGCTCAAGGAACTGCATGCGCGTTTGGATAGCGACAAAGCGATTGCGAAAGGCATCGCCGATTGGGAAAAGGCCAACCCGGAGCCTCGCGGCAGCATCTCGGAAGTAGCCGATCACATCGACCACATTCGCAAAGTCGCGGGCATCGACCACATCGGGATTGGCGCGGACTACTACGACGTAAACCCGCTGACAATGGTGCAGGGCCTGGAAAACGTGACGCGATATCCATATTTATTCGCGGAACTCCTGCGGCGGGGATATTCGGACGACGATGTGTTGAAGATCGCCGGACGAAACCACCTGCGGGCCATGCGCCAAATGGAGCAGGTCGCGGCACAACTGCAAAAATCGGAATCGCCACTGATCACCGAAGGTCTGGTGGCAAAGTGGACTCTGTAATTTACTCGGCGCGACGCGTTACCATTTCCGGGTTACCCATCTAACCGGCAAGGAGCTCAGTCCCTTGGCACCATCCAACGCCTCACTCGCGCGTCAATATCTCAAGGTTGTGGAATCGTTGGGTCCTCTCGAGGATGTGGCCGCTTTCTATGGTCCCGATGTGGTCTTCCAGGAATTTCCGAATCGGATCGCGCCGCAGGGGCGCGTCCGGCGCGGCGGGGACCGGAGCGCCGCCTATCAAAAAGGGCAGCAACTCCTTCAGTCGCAGACTTACGCGGTGCAGAGAATTATCGAAGCAGGCGATGAGGTGGCCGTCGAGTTGGAATGGACTGGAATCCTCGCGATTCCTGTGATGAATTTGCCTGCGGGGAGCGAGATGAAAGCGTTCGTCGCGATGTTTCTCACCTTCCGTGAAGGCAAGATTATGTCGCAGCGAAATTACGACTGTTATCCGCCATTCGGCGGACAACCCGATCCCTGCGTCCCGGGGTAAATAACGCAGTACTGCGCGAGCGGAAATCCCTGTCACCGATTCGCGGTCGATTGCTCACACCATGCTGTAACGTCCGAACGATGAGACAGTGATATATTCACGGCGACGTTTTGGCACAAGCGGGTGACCCGGATGTCTCGCAGCTTTTCTCGCCACGCGCTGCAGCGTGGTCTAGTCCTCCAATTCGCGGCGGGCGCAGCATTGTTGTTTTTGGCCACTGCTGCAGCGGTGCGTGCTCAGGACAAGAATCCATTTGCGGGTGATCCAAACGCAGCGAAATTGGGCGAGTCACAATTCCGTGCGAATTGCGCGTTTTGTCATGGTCTGGGGGCGCGGGGCGGCGGGCGCGGGCCCGATTTGACGCGTGCGCAAAAGCGGCACGGCAATGCGGACGGGGATTTGTATCACACGATCAATGAAGGTGTGCCCGGGACAGCGATGCCCCCAAACGGAGCCACGCAACAAGGCGTGGGGATGACCGAGGACGAGATCTGGCAGGTGATCAGCTACATGCGCAGTGTGCAAAAGAAAACGGATGCGCAGGTGGAAGGAGATGCCGCGCACGGGAAAGAATTGTTTTTCGGATCGGCGGCCTGCGCGAACTGCCACATGGTGCAGGGAAAAGGTGGGCGCCTCGGACCGGACCTCACGACCACAGGATCGGCGCGGTCCGTGGACTATCTGGTGGAATCGGTCCGCAACCCCAGTCGGAGATTGGCGCAGGGAATTTCGGAAGCGATGAAAGAGTTCTCACAGGAGTACGTGACCGTGACCGCGGTGGACGCCAGCGGGCAGAAATTTCAGGGCACCGTCTTGAACGAGGACAATTTTACCCTGCAGATGATCGACACGCGTGAACAGTTGCACCTGTTTGACAAAACCAAGCTGCAATCACTCGAAGAAACGCGGCAGTCGCTTATGCCGGTTTACGATCAGAAAATGTTGCCGGGGAAAGATTTGCAGGATTTGATCGCCTTTTTACTGGCCGTCGATTCGCCCGCGGACGGTGCAAAGTGAACGGCGGGATCGGGGTGGGCTGCCAGCGACTTGTTTGGTCAGCCCGCGCGGCGTGGCAGCACGCGGAGCAAGCCCCGCCCCTGCAAGCTTGCGTTCGCGCTTCTTTGGTTGCGTTACTTGGTTTCTTTCTTTTTTGTCTCGGCCCGGTTTATGCGCAGGTGACTTCTCAGCGGTTGCTGGAATCGACGAAGGAGCCGCAGAACTGGTTGATGTATTCGGGCGATTACGCCGGACACCGCTTCAGCACGCTCGATCAAATCACGACCACGAATGCGCATCGACTCGTGCCGAAGTGGGCGTATCAGACAATGGCCGGCGGAAAATTCGAGACTACTCCACTGGTTGTGGACGGCGCGTTGTATGGCACTGGGCAAGACGATCGTGCGTATGCACTGGATGCGCGCTCGGGTCGGCCGATCTGGCAGTATCAACGGGCGCTGCCGGCGGATATTCGCCCTTGCTGCGGACGCGTGAATCGCGGGCTGGCGATTTTGGGCGACAAAGTTTTCCTGGGGACGCTAGATGCGCATGTAATCGCGCTCGATGCGAAAACGGGGAACGTGGTTTGGGACGTGAACGCCGTCGATTATCGCGGCGGTTACAGCTTCACGCTGGCGCCCCTGGCGATCAAGAATCTCGTGATCGTCGGTGTCTCCGGCGGCGAGTACGGAATTCGCGGATTCATCGACGCGTATGACGCCACAAGCGGCGAGCGCAAGTGGCGCTTCTACACTACGCCGGGGCCCGGCGAGCCAGGACACGACACCTGGGAAGGAGATTCGTGGAAGATCGGTGGCGCCCCTGCCTGGATCACCGGGACGTATGATGTGGCGACGAATACCACATTTTGGACCACAGGAAATCCGTCGCCATCAAATCGCGGCGAAGGGCGGGCCGGCGACAATTTATACAGCAACACGCTGCTGGCGCTCGATCCGGATACCGGCAAACTGAAATGGCACTTCCAATTTACGAAGCACGATGACCACGACTACGACGCCACGCAAGTGCCGGTGATGATCGATCAGGGAAACCAGCATTTGATCGTGCAGGCCAATCGCAACGGATTTTTCTACATTATCGACCGCGCGACGGGAAAGTTGATCTCGTCGAATCCATATGCCAAGGTCACCTGGAGCACCAGCAAAGATGCAAACGGGCTTCCTGTCGTTGACAAAAATGGCGCTCCAACGCCGGAGGGCAACCGCGTGTGCCCCGGCGCGGCGGGCGCCACGAATTGGATGTCGCCTACCTACGATCCGCAGACGAAATTGTTCTATGTGACCGCCCGCGAACAGTGCGACATTTTCAGTACCGCGCCGCAACAGTTCGAAAAAGGCCATGCCTATTACGGCAGTGCCTATTTCCCGAACGATGACGCGGCGCCATTTTGGGGCGCCTTGCGAGCAATCGATCCCTTGACCGGAGCGTTAAAGTGGGAATGGAAGCATCCTTCGCCAACATGGTCGGGAGTGCTTTCAACAGCGGGAGGATTGGTGTTCACTGGTGACGCGGAAGGGAATTTTATGGCGCTGGAGGCGGCGACGGGAAAAGTCTTGTGGCACTTTCAGTGCGGAGCGTCCGTATATTCGTCGCCGATGTCGTTTGCCGTCGATGGCAAACAGTATGTCGCGGTGGCCGCGGGTAGCGCGCTGTTCACGTTCGGCTTACCTTGAGGTAGAGACGTATGCAACCAGATCGACGACGCACTCTCCGATTTCCTTTTGAGGCGGTGGCTGAGGTCTCTCGCGAGAAGACCGATGCGCGTCTTCCCGCCCGAGTCACCGAGATCGGCCCCAACGGGTGTTACCTGCAGATGGGCGCGCCTTTTGAAGTCGGAACCTCGATATTTGTGAGGATTTTCGTGGAAGGGAGTTTCTTCGAAACCCACGCAACCGTCGTGTATTCCCAGCCGAACACTGGCATGGGTGTCGCTTTCCGCGAACTAAAACCCTATTTCGTTGAGGTGTTGAGAAAGTGGCTCCTGGACGCCATGCTTGCGAAACAGAAGCCGCGTAAGTGATTTTGTACGCGCGATGCCGCGGTAGAATGAAGGGATGCAGAGGAAGATCTTCTGGGGCACCTTTACGATCCTCGGTGTGCTGGCGGATTTAGCGTTGCCATTGTGGTGGGCGTTGGCGGCGACGATTCCCATTGGTGTCTTGAGTTGGTGGATCGCGTATCGGAGCGATTGGTTTTAAGTTGCGATTCATGAACCGTGCAAAACCTGCCTACTGATCCCCGGAATAAATTGAGAAGTTGGCGGGCCACTACGCTTACGCTCCTGTGCGCGGCGTTTGCTGGCGCAGGCTATTGCCAGACTGGCGCGGCTGAGAAGGGTGTCAACGAGAAGACCGCCATTGCCAAAACGGTGAACGGGCGGCTGGAAATTTCTGGTTCCAAGATTTATTACGAAGAGTGCGGTTCGGGCCCGATTGCGGTTGTTCTGCTGCATGACGGACTGCTTCATTCGGTCACCTGGGACGCCGTATGGAAGCCGCTCTGCGCTAAGTACCACACTGTGCGCTATGACCGCCGGGGATACGGCCGGTCCGAGACGCCGAAGAGTCAGTTCGCCCCGGCCGAAGACCTCTTCGAATTGCTGAACCACCTGAAGATCGAGCACGCGGTTGTAGTAGGTAACTCGTCGGGAGGCGCACTGGCCATCGATTTTGCACTCGCCCATTCCGAGATGGTCGAAGCATTGTTTCTGATCGGACCAGTCGTGGACGGCATGGGCGTCAGCACCGCGTTCATCGAGCGTCGCGAGAAAAACATGGAGCCACTCAAGAACGGCGATGCCAAAGGTGCCGCCGAGCATTGGTCCAAGGACCGCTACCTCATCGGGGAAGGGCATGAAGCGGCGCGGAAGAGAGTCTATGAAGTACTCGCCGACAATCCACAAAATCTGAAGTACACCGGCGAGTTCGAGATCCGCAATTCGCCGCCGTCCAATTCCCGGCTCGCCGAGATTCATGCTCCCACGTCGATCGTGGTTGGAGAGTTTGACATCTCCGACGTGCACGCCCACGCAGGCGCGATCGAAGCGGGAATTCCGGGCGCACAGCGCGACATCATCATCAATGCAGGACACCTGGTGCAGGTGGAACAACCGAATGTGCTGATGGAGAAGCTGGAACCCTTCATCGATCTCCAGCAACGCAAGAGCGTCAGCGTCCCACTCGACATTCTGCAAACATACGCGGGCTCGTACAATTCAGCCCACGGGCTCGTCACCATAGGGCTGGAGGGCAGCCACCTCACTATGCAAATTGCGGGACAACCTGTGTTTCCGCTGTTCGCCGAATCGCCCTCAAAATTCTTCTTGAAAACGGCCGATGTAGAGATCGAATTCAAGAAAAACCCCGCGGGCAAGGTGCATCGAGCGGATATTTACCAGGACGGCGAAACTCTAAAAGCCCCCCGGATGTAGCGCTCACCGACTCGGCAGCAATCTCCGTGATCCCTGTGCTCCGCCCTCTGTGCCCTCTGTGTTAATTCCTTCCGCCTACCGCCTCTTGCCTCCGCTCTTTCTCGTTCAGCGCAACTCAGCGTTCTCTGCGTCTCTGCGTTTATCGTTTTTCTCGCATCTACGGATGCGGCGCATTACACAAGGTCCCGCGTACGATGTTCACGCGAAACTGGGCTCCTGCGCTGTTTGCGTGGCGCTGCGAATCAATGGGAAAATGGACGCATGCGAAAACCAACTGTCTCGGCGATGGCTTTGTTTTTGGCGGCAAGCTTGCTGCAAATCGGAAGTTCGATGGCGCAAGATGCGCCGGCCGCGAATCCCACTCCAGTACCCGCAGCGAAGACGCCTGCGGCAAAGGGCGCGCAAACCCCAGCAACGAAATCCGGGCAAGCCACGACGGCGAAGAAGCCTGGCCCTGCCCCGCTAGTTCTCAAGACTCCCAAGGACAAGGCCAGCTACGCGATCGGAATGAATATCGGAAAGGGCCTGCACAAGGATTCCGTGGACGTAGACCCGGCCATCCTCCTGCGCGGCTTGAAAGACGGGATGGCAGGCGGCAAGACGCTGCTGACCGACGACGAAGCGAAATCGGCAATGGTCGCGATCCAAGCCGACCTGCGCAAGAAACAGGAGGCGAAAATGGCGATCGCGGGCGACGCCAACAAAAAAGAGGGCGACGAGTTTCTGGCGACGAACAAGACGAAAGAAGGTGTTGTCACGCTGCCAAGCGGCCTGCAATACAAAATCTTGAAAGAAGGTACCGGCCCAAAGCCATCAGCCAGCGATTCCGTCATCTGCAATTACAAAGGCACCTTGATCGACAACACGGAATTCGACAGCTCCTACAAGCGCGGCCAACCCGCAACGTTCCCAGTGGGCCAGGTCATCAAAGGATGGACCGAAGTCCTGCAACTGATGCCGGTCGGGTCCAAATGGCAGGTTTTTGTTCCCTCAGATCTAGCCTACGGCCCACGCGCCCCAGGCGGCGCCATCGGCCCCAACGCGACGCTCATCTTCGAGATCGAATTGCTCTCGATCCAAGGCAAGTGAGATCGCGCTAAACTTCCGGCACTCCCACGCCCTCTTTGAGCGAGACTTCGTTTCCGCATTTCGGACAACGCTATCCTTTGACCCGCAGTATCGGAAGCACCTAACCGTGTTCTCAAGGGGCCATTCAGCGCCCGCACCAGCTTCGCGATGGTGTCCGCGTCCTTCGGCACGCGAGCGTGAAAGACGCTAGGGAGCGGTGACGCTGGCAGTGGATTGGTTTTCGATTTGAGCCAGTTGCTCGCGCAGTCGCGCCGCTTCGGCGCGATACTTTGCAGCCTCGGCATGGTACTTGACGGCGGGGACGCTGCCAGCCGCATTGAAAAGCTTGGTGATGGCGTCGTTTTTGCCTTTGCCGGTATGTTCGAGTTGGTCGGCAAGATCGTCTTGGTCTTGTGCGTCGCCCTCCAAACCGGCAATGCGGCGCTGAAGATCCTGGATGTTGGCCCAGCGCTGAGCGCGGGCGATGGCAGCATCGGTGACGGTGGTGTTGGCGGCGTCCCAATTTCCCGGGCCGCGAATCTCCAGCACATTTTTGAAAGCGTCGAGATTGATGGCGCCGCGCCGATTGCCCAGATCGGCAGACATGCGGTACCAAGTCACGGCTCTGGCGTCGTCGGGCTTTACGCCTTGGCCGAACTGATACATCCAACCAAGCTGATTTTCTGCGTTGCCGTTGCCGTGCGCCGCAGCTTCGACGAACCAAGACATGGCCTTGGAATAATCGGTTTGCACGCCGAGGCCATTTTGAAACATATAGCCGATGTTTTCCTCGGCGTCGTTGCTGCCATGTTCCGCGGCTTTGTAAAACCAGGCAAGAGCCTCGGCGTAATTCTTCGGTTGGCCCCATCCTTCTTCAGCGAAGAAGCCTAACTGGTTTTCGGCGTCGGAGTTGCCCTGTCCCGCCGCGCGGAGATACCAAACATGTGCTTGCGCATAGTCCTGCTTCACTCCGTATCCGCACTGGTAAAAGTAGCCGACTTGCTTTTCCGCCTGCGGCAGATTTTGGTCCGCCGCTTTGCGGTACCAATCAAAGGCCTGTTTGTAATCACGCTTGACGCCAACCCCATCCTCGAACATGCCGCCGACATTATATTGCCCCAGCGCATAGCCCTGCTTCGCTGCGGAACGATAGTAGGCTACGGCTCGCTTATAGTCCCGCGGCACGCCAAACTTATGTTGGTACATATAGCCCAGTTGATTTTGAGCGGGAGCAAAGCCCTGGTTCGCGGACTTCGTAAACCAGAGGAGCGCCTGACCGTAGTCTTGCGGCACGCCGACGCCGCTAAAATAATGGTTCCCGAGGGCGAACTGCGCCTGCGCATCTCCAGCAGCGGCGGACTCGCGAACAGAATAAAAGTCGTTGTCCAGCGGCAGTGCTGTCGCCTGGGTCGACGTTTGGACCGGTGCCTGCGCTCGCGCCGCCGAAAGCAGTGCGAACATGAAAAAAGCAGCCACCGTGGTCCGCGTCAGAAAGCTCATGGATGTGTCCCCCCGTTGAGAAACTCCAGAGACAATACTCAAGAAGGATAGGAAAGGAACGGAAGCTCGCTACCCGATTCGACTCGCTCCGCTGCCACTTTCCGCCACGCACCGCGGTCAAATGCCAACGCCAACAGCCTGGCAGGCGGAATCGTCTATAACTATAGGCCGCTAGTGCTAAAGAGGCAGAATGTGCCCAATATTGAATGTGCGGGCAGCCATTAATGTCAGGATCCTACTATCGCCATTTTTGGAAGCGAGAGAAGAGTTTCTAGCAAGTGGTCGACGACTCGGAAATGGTGCCCTAGTCCTGACAAACGCATTATAAAAGGGCGCCCCTTTAGGTGTTGATCGTTCGCATCATCACCTACAAGGAGCACCCTGATGAATGACGCTAAGTATATTGGTCTGGATGTTCATCAAGCAACGATCTCGGTTTCCGTTCTGGATTGCGACGGCAAGCTGGTGATGGAAGCCATTCTCGAAACAAAAGCGGAGACCATTCTGCAATTTATGCGCGGGCTGCGCGGCAGTTTGCAGGTGACCTTTGAGGAAGGAACCTGTGCCGCCTGGTTGCACGATCTGCTCAAGCCCCACGTTACACATCTAGTGGTCTGTGATCCGCGCAAAAATAACCTGGGAAAAGTGGGCAACAAGAATGATCGCAATGATGCACGCGAACTGGCCGAACTGCTGTACCGCAACAAGCTTGAACCGGTCTATCACGGCGAGCATGGTATCCGAACTTTGAAGGAACTGGCCCGCAGCTACTTGGCGATCACGCGAGATCTGGCCAGCAGGTCTATGCACTCCGCCACCGGACAGCTTGGCTCTCGAAGATCGCCGAAGCCGGCGTGCGTCGCCGCGCTGAATTTTACTATCAGCAGTTCGATGCCCTGGCGGCATTGCGTCAGGAAGCTCGGCGAGAACTACTCCAGGAGAGCCGGAAACACTTCGCGGTGAAATTGCTGCGCCAAATCCCTTCGTTTGGCCCGATCCGCGCAGCTCTGTTGGTGGCTCTGATGCAGACGCCGCATCGCTTTCGCACCAAGCGTCAGTTCTGGGCCTACATTGGCCTGGCGCTGAAGACCTACGGGAGCGGCGAATACCGCTTCGTGGGCGGCCAACTCCAACGATCCAGGAAGGCCTTAGCCATTCGCGGACGCAACATCAATCATAACCATGACCTCAAAAATATCTTCAAGGGCGCGGCGACTTGGGCGGCTGCGAACAGCGGACCTTTCCAGAATTTCTACGAAGCTTGCCTGGACCGAGGAATGAAGCCGTCGATGGCGCGTCTTACCTTGGCACGCAAGATGGCCGCCATCACCTTGCTTGTCTGGAAGAAAGGAGTGCGTTGGTGCGCCGGGATAAACCGGCATGAAGTAGAGAATGCAAGAGTCTTACGGGAAAGGACTAGCGATTCACCCGGCCCTGAGTTTTGCGCTGCGCACCGTGAGGTGCACAGTGAAGCATAAACAAGGGCATAGGTGGGCTGGGTATTGAGCTCCGAAAACCTGCAATCAGGACGCCGACGTCATAAACGTAGACGGAAGGCAGCATGACTGGGGACGATAGCGCGAGCCCCCAGGCAGTCCTGCGTAGTCGTAGACCCCAGACACGCCTAGAAACTTCATGCACGAGAACCGGGAGACCTCGGAGGTGCCTGCTGCGAAATACTGCTGCAGGACGGCGGGAGAAGGCAGTAGCCGTACGGCCCGCGCGTACATATTCGAGGAGTCGGACAGCGGAATAATACCTATGAATCATTCGAACAAGGACGGGAAACCGTACGCGGAGAGTGAGGAGGGAAGGCCGCTGATCAAGGAGAACACTCACCAACCTAGCACGTACTCGACGCAGAGCGAGAAGCGCGTGTCACAAGGGCTGGCGGGTGTGCGGAAGGCAGCAAAGGATAACAAGGAGATGAAGTTCACCGCCTTGCTCCACCATCTAACCGTCGATCTGCTCAGGGAGAGCTTTTACGCGTTAAAGCGGAAGGCAGCACCTGGCGTGGACGGCGTGACGTGGCAGGAGTATGAGACCGGGCTGCAAAATCGACTTGTCGATCTGCACAGCCGGGTGCACCGCGGGGCGTATCGAGCAAAGCCATCGAGAAGAGTGTACATAGAGAAAGGAGATGGACGGCAACGTCCATTAGGGGTCGCGGCGCTGGAGGATAAGGTTGTCCAACAAGCCGTGGTCACCATCTTCAAGCAGATCTATGAGGAAGACTTTCTCGGCTTCTCGTATGGTTTTCGACCCGGACGCAGCCAGCATCAAGCACTGGACGCGCTGTCGTATGCGCTTCTGCGGAAGAAGGTGAACTACGTTCTTGACGCCGACATCCGAGGGTTTTTTGACAACCTCGGCAACAGTTGGCTGATCAAGTTCGTCGAGCATCGCGTAGCTGACCCCCGGATCCTACGGCTGATCCAGAAATGGTTGAACGCAGGGGTGATGGAGGAAGGCAAATGGTCGGAAATGAAGACAGGTACTCCGCAAGGGTCGGTGATTTCGCCGACGCTGGCCAATATCTATCTGCATTACACTTTCGACCTCTGGGTGGACGTCTGGCGTACGAAGTATGCGCAAGGCGATGTGGTGGTCGTTCGCTACGCGGACGACATCGTTTTAGGATTCCAACATCGGGCGGAAGCAGACCGTTTTCTAGAGAAGTTTCGGGAACGGCTGGGGAAGTTTAGGTTGGAGCTGCATCCAGATAAAACGCGCCGGATCGAGTTCGGGCGGTATGCCGAGCAGAACCGGGAACGAAGAGGGGAAGGAAGACCCGAGACGTTCGATTTTCTGGGATTCACGCACATAAGCGGGAAGAACGGGAAAGGGTACTTCACGGTGAAGCGCAGAACGATCCGCAAGCGTATGAGGGGCAAACTGCAACAGATCAAGCAGCAACTCCGCAAGCGCATGCACGATCCAGTGCCACACACTGGCGAATGGCTCAAGTCGGTCGTACAGGGTTACTTCAACTACCACGCGGTACCGGGGAACATGGACAGTTTAAGAGTATTTCGAGCGCGGGTGACGCGTCTTTGGCGACGGATCCTGCTCTGTCGCAGTCAAACGCACCGTCTCCATGCCGCCCGAATGTATGCACTCGAGAAACGCTGGCTTCCCGTACCGCGCGCGCTCCATCCTTATCCCGAGCACCGCTTCGCCGCTAGTCATCCGAGATAAGAGCCGTATGCGCTAATGAGCGCATGTACGGATCCGTGCGGGGGGTACCAGGCAACTGGTATCCCTACCGCGACCGACGCGGAACATCTGAAACAACCAGCAGCTTGAGCGCCTGGTCGAGAACCGTTCTTCCCAGATCGTTGCTGGCGATGACTTCGGTTCTTCCGGCGCTCTGGTTCGAGGGTGAGTATCCATTAGCGCGTTCAGGCGGAGAGTGTGCTTCGAGCACCGCCCGTCTCTTGATAAACCATAGGCCCCCTCGGACAACCAGAAAAAAGCTATAGGCCACGAGTCTCAGATAGAACCATGGTTGACACCTACAACCGCACTGCTTGTTGGCGTCAGAAGTCGAAAGCGTCGTCACGATAACAAATGAATCCGCAAAAAACGAAAACCTCCAGAGTCTCTCAACATGACATGGGCTGGATAGCACAGCGAACAAATTCGCTTTCGCCAGTCGCGGTGGAAGTTTTTCTCTTGACTATCCCCTTTATAGAACGCGCTAACCGGAAACTGACCCACCACCGGCGATTCCGTTTCGTTGACACGCTTCGATACGTCCATTACGCTTTTAAGTTTGCTCCATGACGTTTCTCTCCTGAGAAGAACGGACAACACGCCGCATGGCTGAAGAAAAGCTCCCGACCCGCGCTGAAGATTTTTCCGAATGGTACAACCAGTTGGTTCTGAAGGCGCAGCTCGCCGACTACGCTCCCGTGCGCGGCTGCATGATCGTGCGGCCGTACGGCTGGGCGCTCTGGGAGAACATGCAGCAAGCGCTGGACCGCCGCTTCAAAGCCACCGGCCACCAGAACGTCGCGTTTCCGCTGTTGATCCCCCGCAGCTTCATCGACAAAGAAAAACACCACGTAGAAGGTTTCTCGCCTGAGCTCGCGGTCGTCACCATCGGCGGCGGCGAAGAACTCGCCGAACCTCTCGTATTACGCCCAACGTCGGAGACCATCATCGGCCACATGTGGTCGAAGTGGATCCAGTCCTACCGCGACCTGCCCGTCCTGATGAACCAATGGAACAGCGTCGTCCGCTGGGAACTTCGCACCAAGCTCTTCCTGCGCACGCTGGAGTTCTACTGGCAGGAAGGCCACACCGCCCACGCCACCCGCGAAGAAGCCGAAGCCGAAACTCGCCAGATGCTCGACATTTACACCGACTTCGCGGTCACCGATGCTGCCATCCCGGTAATCCCCGGAAAAAAATCCGACGCCGAAAAATTCGCCGGTGCCGACGTGACCTATTCCATCGAAGCCATGATGGGAGACGGCAAAGCCCTCCAATCGGGCACCTCCCACTTCCTGGGCCAAAACTTCGCGCAAGCCTTCGAGGTGCGTTACCTCGACCAGAATGGCCAGTTGCAATTCTGCTGGACAACGTCGTGGGGCCTCTCCACCCGTGTAATCGGCGCCATCATCATGGTCCACGGCGACGACCAGGGCTTGGTCCTGCCTCCGAAGCTCGCGCCCTACCAGGTGGTGATCGTCCCCATCTTCAGGACCGACGAAGAGAAGTCCTCCGTTCTCGATGCCGCCCGCAAGCTGAAGGCCGAACTAATCAAAGCCAGCGTCCGCGTGACTCTTGACGAGCGCGAGGGCCAGAGCCCCGGCTGGAAATTCAACGACTGGGAAATGCGCGGCGTCCCCGTACGCGTAGAACTCGGCCCGAAAGATGTCGCTAAGCAGTCGGCCGTCCTTGCCCGCCGCGATCGCCCTGGGCGTGAAGGCAAGATCAGCGCCCCTCTAGCCGAGCTGCCCCAAACCATCGAGCGCCTGCTGGCCGAAATCCAACAAGCAATGCATGACAAAGCTTTAGCCTTCCGCAAAGCCAACACGCATGACGCCAAGACCTACGACGACCTGAAGAAGGCCGTCGAGATGGGGTTCGCCTTTTCCCCTTGGTGTGGCAGCGCCGACTGCGAAGCCAAGATCAAAGAGGAAACCCGCGCCACCATGCGCTGCATCCCCTTCGACCAGCCCGCCGAAGCTGGCACTTGCGTCTATTGCGGAAAGCCCGCCCCGGAGCGCGCCATCTTCGCAAGAGCTTACTAGTCTCCTGAGTCATAAATAGATTGTATAAACTGGGGAGCGGGTTTATCGTGGATCATGCCGAATCCACGTGGACGCCCTAAGAAGCGAGAACTGGTTGTCAGTCCCGAGCAGAAGATAGCTTTGCGGCAACTGCTGCAGCAACCTCGGAGCTCGCGATCGCTGGCCTTTCGCGCTCGCATCGTTCTGGAGTGTGCCAGCGGGGAGAGCAACGCCGCGGTGGCCGCCAAGCTGCGCACCACAGGTTTCACCGTGGGCCTGTGGCGCAATCGTTTTATCACCGAGGGGATGGTTGGTTTGGGTGACGAGATGCGGCCGGGAGCACCACGGCAGATTGGCGATGACCGTGTCGAACGGACCGTACGCCTCACCCTGGAAGAGGCTCCCAAGGGAGCAACGCATGGGAGCAGTCGCGCGTTGGCCGCGAAGACGGGCCTGAGCCAATCCACCGTGAGTCGCATCTGGCGGGCCTTTGGGTTGCGTCCTCATCGCAGCGAAACGTTGCAGTTATCCAATGATCCGCGTTGGTCGACAAGGTGCGAGATATCGTCGGCTTGTACCTGAACCCGCCGCATCATGCGCTGGTGCTGTGCGTGGATGAGAAGAGTCAGATTCAGGCACTGAGCCGCAGTCAGCCGATTCTTCCGATGCAGCCCGGCCAGGCCGAGCGCCGCACGCACGATTACCAACGCCAGGGCACCACCAGTCTATTCGCGGCCTTGGACATCGCCACCGGATCGGTGATCGGCAAGTGCTGGCCACGCCATCGCGCCATCGAGTTCCGCAAATTCTTGAATCAGATTGATCGTGCCGTTCCTGCCGATCTTACCGTCCATCTGGTGTTGGACAATTATGCCACCCACAAGACCAAGGAGATTCGGACGTGGTTCCTGCGGCATCCTCGGTATCACCTGCACTGCACTCCCACGCACAGTTCCTGGCTGAATCAAGTGGAGCGCTGGTTCGCCTTACTGTCACAACGCCAGATCAAACCAGGTTCGCACTACAGCGTGCGTGAACTGGAATCCGCCATCTTGGAGTTCATCGAAGTGCATAACGAGCAGCCCAAACCCTTTGTGTGGACCAAAAGTGCCGATGCAATTCTTAACAGCATTGGACGGTTCGCCTCCCGTACTCTGGCCGCACAGGGCACAAACAATATGCAAGAAATCAGTGACTCAGGAGACTAGAAGTCATCTCATAAACGCATCTCAGGGGGTCGGAGCTTTAGCTCCGACATTTAAAGACACGCAAAATCGGGCTTTAGCCTCTGAGGAAATTCTTCTCTTCCGTCTCGGCCATTCATGAGATGGCCTCTAGGAGCTTACTAGGGCTAACTGATACGCGTCTTTCCATCGCCGCCCCGTTCCTTTCCGGGAACATACCTCGCGCCTGGTTCTCGACACCTTTCCAGGCGGGTGCTAACTTGAGAAGTCATCGCAGCAGCTAGCGTTTTTACTCGGCCAGTGACGAAAATCGTCACCCGTGGCCGCCGTCGGGAGAAACTTTGGTACATCACGCCGGAATTCGGGACCATGCCGCAGTCTCCTCGCGTTCGCAGCGCGGCGGCGGCACGATTAAGGCGATCATTTGGAGCGCCATCCTGATTTACGGCGCATTTGTGGCCTACAAAATCCTCCCCGCTTACGTCGCCGAGTATCAGCTTGCCGACAAAATGCAGGAACAAGCGCGCTTTTCCGTCGTGAACCACTATTCCGACGAGCAGGTTCGCGACAATATCTTCAAAGTTGTGAAGGACCTGGAAATCCCGGTCAAGCGAGAGGAAATCAAAGTCGTCGCCAACTCTGACGTCGTGAAAATCAGCATGGACTACACCATTCCGGTCGACCTGCTCGTCTACCAGCTCAATCTGCATTTCACGCCCTCAAGCGAGAATAAGAATCTATAGGCCGATTTGTTGCACGAAGCGCAATCGCGAGAGTAACAGGCACGCACCCGTCGAAGTTGGACCGTATATAAGCGGCATCTACCGGCGAACTGCGGCTTTCTTAGTGTGTGCGGTTGCGAGAGAATAGAAGTCCGGCCCCGCGAGGTCAAAGTTTGCGCATTCGGATCCAAAAGGGTTTCTGGACGTCCATTTTCGGCCTGACGCTGCTCGGCGTGGTCTTCGCCATTTTCATCACCTGGGTGAGCGTCCTCACCTATTTCTACGTCAAGTATTCCCGCATGATCGACGCGCGCCTTTCCGGGCACGTCCTGCAGAACACCACGCAAATTTTTTCCGCCCCCATGCGCATCGCAGACGGCGAGGTCTGGAGCGCGGAAGAACTGGCCACCTACCTCACCAAAGTCGGCTATCGTCCCGAGCGGGACGATAACGCCCTGGGTCAGTACACTCTGCAAGCCAACACCGTCGATATTCGCCCGTCGAAGCTCTCCTATTTTGCCGGATCAAACGCCATCGCCGTCACGTTTAGCGGCAAGAGCATTAAGGCGATTCGCCCGCTGGGCGGCGGAGCCGATTTAGGCACGGCGGACATTGAACCGGAGCTCATCACCAACCTCTTCGATAGTGCCCGCGAGAAGCGCCGCCCAGTTCGCTACGACGACCTCCCACCAACGCTCGTCCACGCTATCATCTCCGCCGAAGACAAGCGTTTCTTCGAGCACGGAGGCTTCGACTTCGTCCGCATCGCCGGCGCGGCCTGGGCCGACATCCGCCACAGCAGCAATCACTACCAGGGCGCCAGCACCATCACCATGCAAGTTGCCCGCACCTTTTTCTTCTCCAACGAGCGCACCTGGCGCCGCAAGCTCGCCGAGGCCATGGTCGCCATGGAGCTTGAGGAGCGCTTCAACAAGCAGCAAATCTTCGAGCTATACGCCAACGAAGTCTATCTAGGCAATCGCGGCAGCTTCGGCATCCGCGGTTTCTCCGAAGCCAGCGTGGCCTACTTCGGCAAAGATCTCCGTCAGTTGTCCCTCGCCGAGTGCGCCTACCTCGCCGGGATCATTCGCGCACCCAACTACTATTCCGCCGCCGATCGCCACCCGGAACGCGCCATCCAGGCTCGCGATCGCGTCCTCCCGCAAATGCTGGAGAACAAATTCATCACCGAAGCCGACATCCAGGACGCCAAGCGTGCCCCGCTCAAAATCGTCCACACTTCGGTCGCGGGCAGCGAAGCACCCTATTTCGTCGACATGGTCAAGGATCATCTCCTCGACAAATATTCTGAAAACGAGCTGACCAGCGAGAATTTCCGCGTCTACACCACGCTGGACCCCGCGCTGCAACGCGCCGCCGCTGCTGCCATTGAGACCGGCATGAAGAACGTGGACACCCTGCTCGCCAAGAAATACGCGAAGTGGAAGAAGGAGCAGGAAAAGAAGGGAACCAACGAGCCCATCCCGCAGGTTCAGGGCGCACTAGTCGCCCTCGATCCCCGCACCGGCGAAATCAAAGCTGTCATCGGCGGTCGAGACTACGGCCAGAGCCAGCTGAATCACGCACTGGCGCATCGCCAACCAGGCTCCGTCTTCAAGCCCTTCGTCTACGCCGCCGCCTTTGACAATGCCATCGATAACGTCCAGCCCATCGTCACCCCCGCCACTACTATCGATGACGAACCGACCACCTTCGAATTCGACGGCAAGGAATACACCCCTAACAATTTCGGGCAAAAATTCATGGGCCGCGTCACCGCCCGCGAAGCCCTCACCAACTCGCTCAACGTCGCCACGGTCAAGATCGCCGAGCTCATCGGCTACGGCCGGGTAGTCCAAATCGCCCGTCAGATGGGTCTCGGTAATAACATTCAGCCAACTCCAGCGGTCGCTCTTGGCGCCTACGAAATGACGGCAGTGGATGTTGCCGCCGCCTACACAGCTTTCGCCAACGGCGGCACGCGCGCGGAACCCGAGTTCATCAGCAGCGTCATCGCCGCGAACGGCGAAACCCTCGAGAAGATGACGCCGCAAACGAAAGCGGTCCTCGATCCCCGCGTCACCTACCTCGTCACCAGCTTGTTGAAGGATGTCATGAATCACGGCACCGCCGCCGGCGTCCGCGCGCGCGGCTTCACCCTGCCCGCCGCTGGCAAAACCGGCACCTCGCGCGACGGCTGGTTCGCCGGCTTCACCTCCAATCTCGTCTGCGTCATCTGGATTGGCTTCGACGACAACCGCGATCTCGGCCTCACCGGTGGCGTCGCGGACGCGCCCATCTGGGCTGACTTCATGATTCGCGCCACCGCGCTGCCCGCCTACAAAGACGTGAAAGATTTCACGCCGCCGGATGGCATCCAGTCGGTCATGATCGACCCCGAATCCCTGGAACTCGCCACGCCCAATTGCCCAACCACGCGCGAAGAAGTCTACGTAAATGGTTCCGCGCCCACGCAACTATGCGAACTCCACGGCGGAGGTCACGGCATCGTTTCCTCCACCGGTTCCTGGCTCTCGCACGTCTTCGGCGGCGGCGAACCCAAACAACCAGCAGCCGTCGACGCCAATGGCCAGCCACTCCCTTACGATCCCAACCGCCCACCCAACGCCACTGGCCAGGGTGTTCAAGTGGACGCAAACGGCAAGCCCATCGAAAAGAAAAAGAACCCTTTACAGAAGATTTTTGGTATCTTTGGGGGTAAGAAGAAGCAAGATCCGGACGTACCAAAGCCGGATGACAAAG
Organism: uncultured Acidobacteriota bacterium; assembly: GCA_963832615.1. GTDB lineage: Bacteria > Acidobacteriota > Terriglobia > Acidiferrales > UBA7541 > Acidiferrum. The sequence continues at coordinate 45,972 of CAWHVA010000018.1, read as the reverse complement.
GAGACTCGCCATGAAGCTAGTTTCTCTGGCGGTTTCGGGAAGTATCCTCCTACTGACTTTCGCAGTTCCTGCCCATAGTCAGACGAGCACTCAGCAGTCGATCCCAAAATTGACAGCGCAGATGTTTGCCGACGGTGATCACTCGATCCCCATGCAAACGCCATCTCAGGTCTCTACCGCCGCAGCTCCGCCCGTTCGCGAGCTCACACCCGAGGAGATGGGCGACCTCTACATGGCGCGCAAGCAGTATTTCGAGGCCGCGCAAGCTTTCAAGAATTTGTCGGACCAGAATCCGCGAAACGCGGTGTATTTGAACAAGCTCGGCATCGCCCTGCATCAACAAGAAGCACTGACTCTGGCGCTGAAGTGCTACGAGAAGGCATTGAAAGTGAATCCGCACTACGCCGATGCTCAGAATAATATCGGCACGATCTGGTATCAGCGCAAGCGCTACGCCAAAGCCATCCGGGCCTACGAGAAAGCCATCAAGCTGCGCGACGACATGGCAGTCCTCTATAGCAATCTCGGCTACGCCTATTTCGGCGACAAGAAATACGAACAATCGATTGTGGCGTTTCGCACCGCCCTGGCAAAAGATCCTCAACTCTTCGAGCACAACTCTTCCAGGTCCGGCTCGTTGCTGCAGGACCGTTCGGTCTCCGATCGCGGCCGCTTCTACTTCCTGCTGGCCAAGTCGTTCGCTGAATCTGGCAACATCGACCGCGCCGTGTTGTATCTTCGCAAAGCCAAAGACGAAGGCTACGCCTCGCTGGCGGCAGACCTGAAGAAAGACAAAGCCTTCGCCGCCGAGCTACAGATCCCCGAAATCCAGGACATGCTAGCCCCAAAGCAGGCAGCCGATACGCAACAACCCTGATCGCACAGCGGGTGTTTAACCCCGTGGTCCTGCTTAATCCCGTGGCTCAATGCGTAGGCGCACGCTTCAGCGCGCCCCTCTTCGATGTAATGTCCAACGCCGCCGCGGGTGCCGCACCCTTTGGTTTTAAGGGTACGGGTTTAGAGCCACCTTCAAGCACGACCTTACAGACGGGGCCGCCACTGCGATTCATTCCAGCCTTTGTCTCCACTAGGTACCGCGCGCTCCGGTTCTAAAAGTGCCAGTTTCGTCAGTGAACGTGCCCCCTACACGCCCGCAAAGCCCGATTCAGTCACACACTTCCACCGCATCAATACAAAAGAGTCCCAGCATGTTTCTACATTGGGTAATTCTCCGTCTCTTTAAAATCCGCAACCTCCGCCTCTGTTACAATCCAAGTCAGCATGCAGCGAAATGTTTTCAGCATTCGCGCGATAGGTTTTCTCTGCGCAGTCGTTCTATTCGCCAGTGGCTCGCTTCAAGCACAACAATCTGCCGCGACCTCTCGTCCCGCGGCAATCTCTCCCCAACAAGGCGTCTACCTCGTTTTCCCATTTGAAAACGCGGGCGCATCCCCTCGACTGGACTGGCTGGGCGAGGGCCTCGAAGAGCTCACCATCCAGTACCTTTCCGATTCCGGCGCCCAGGTCTACTCCCACGCCGGCCGCGCCGGTGAACTCGAACGCTACGGCCTTCCCGCCTCCGCCAAGCTGAGCCGCGCCACCATGCTGCGTATCGCGCAGGATCTCGACGCCGACTACGTCATCTTTGGTTCGTTCGGCTCGGACGGTACGTCTCTCACCATCGAGGCTCGCACTCTTCGCGTCGACCCTCCCGCCCTGCTGACCCCGGTCCACGAATCCGGCCCGCTCAATTCCCTGATGGACTTGCATGCAAGCGTCGTCTGGCATCTGCTTTCCGCCAACGACAAAGCCTATCCGTTGTCGATAAAAGAGTTTGCCAAGCTTCAGCGCCCGCTTCGCCTGGACGCCTTCGAGCATTTTGTGCGCGGCCTGCTCGCCACCGAAGATGAGCCGCGCATTCGCGAATTGCGCGAGGCCGCCCGCCTGGAACCCGCCTGGCCCGATCCCGACTTTGCGTTAGGCGAAACGTACGCTGCGCGCGGCGATTGCGCTTCGGCCATTCCCTCTTTCGCGCGCGTCCCCAAGACCCATCATCGCTACGTCGAAGCGGTCTTCGCCACCGGCGTTTGCCGTCTCCAATTGAATCAACCTGATAAGGCGGAAGAAGTTTTCATCTCGCTTCAGGATGCGCTCCGCAATAATTCCGATCGCGGCGCTGCAGCAGGCGATGGCTTGTCCGGCGCCGACCTTCCCGAGATCCTCAACAATTTGGGTGTCGCCCGCGCGCGTCAGGGAAAGGCGCCCGCGGCCCAGGCCGATCTCCGGCGCGCCACCGAACTCGATCCCGACGAAGACGATTACCCGTTCAATCTCGGATTACTCGCTTTCCGCGCCAACGACTTTGCCGCCGCGGCCAAATCCTTCCGCGAGGCTGTCGACCGCGAGCCGGACAATCCAGAAGATCGCGCCTTGCTGATTCAGTCTCTCGAAAAAGCTGGCAACAAGACCGAAGCCGACCAGGAGCGCGAAGCAGCGACCGAGGTCCTGGGCCCCAACGCTGTGCCCGTGGTTCACGTTGATGCCAAGAGTGACACGCAACCCCGCCTCGATCGCATCAAGACCGACCTGGACATCACCGCGTTGCGCCTCGAAATTCAATCATCGCCAACCGCGATGGCTCTCCGCCTCGTCCGCCGGAGCCCCGACAACTCCGGGCACCCACATTCGTCGCGCACGACAGGAACTCGCCGAGGGACACCTCGACGCTGCCGAGACCGAATTTCGTGCCGCGCTTGCCGCCGACGCTACCAACGCCTACGCGCATCAAGGCCTGGCCGAAGTCGATCGCCGCCGCGGCAAGCTCGATGACGCCGTGCAGGAATTCCAGGCCTCGCTCGCCACACGCGATTCCGCAGTCGTTCGCACCATGCTCGCCAGGGTCTATCTCGATCAAAAGAAATTCGATCTAGCTCGCGCCGAGGCCCAACGCGCGCTGGCACTCGCGCCAAACTATGCCGATGCCAAGGCTTTGCTCGACCACCTCCAGAGTTCCAAGCCAAATGGAAGTGCCCAGTGACTCCGCGCGGCACTCGCAATTGGATTGGCTTTCTAGCCTTTTTTTCGACCTTTGTAGAGGTGAGCTTATCTCGCCATCTTGAATTTCCCAGCGCGCCAGCCAATCCGAGAACCCGAAAAATCCAGTTCTCCGCGTTCCTCTGCGCCCTCTGCGTCTCTGCGTTATCTTTTCTCTTCCCGTCCTCTACAACAGCCGAAAATCCGTCCACCCCCACAGTCCTCGAACTAAAACTCGACGGGGAAGTAGAACCCATCCTAGCCACCTACATTGACGAAGGCCTCGCCGACGCCGCGCGCCGCAACGCCGCGCTGGTCCTGATCACCATGGACACCCCCGGCGGCCTGAGCGACTCCATGAAAGACATCATCCAGCACATTTTGAGTTCGCCCGTGCCGGTCGCGGTTTTTGTGTCGCCCACGGGCTCGCGTGGCGCATCCGCGGGATTCTTCATCCTCCTTTCCGCGGACATCGCCGCCATGGCCCCCGGCACCCACACCGGCGCCGCTTCACCACTCATCGGCGTTGGTGGGTACCCGGTGACCATCGACGAAACCCTGCGCAAGAAAATCACCAACGACGCCATGGCCTTCCTCCGCAGCTTCGCCGAGAAGCGCGGCCGAAATCCTGGGTTGGCGGAAACTGCTGTCACCGACGCCAAAGCTTTCACTGAAAAAGAAGCCCTCGACGGAAAATTAATCGACCTCATCGCCTCTTCCGAAGACGACCTTCTACGCCAACTCAATGGCCGCGAAATCACACGCTTTGATGGCACCAAGGTCAAGCCCGCGCTCGTCAATCCCGTGCGCGTCCAGTTCCAACTCTCCGGCCGCCAAAAATTCCTCGCCCGCATCGTAGCGCCGGACATGTTCTTCCTGCTTTTGATTGTTGGCGTGCTCGGTCTGTATACGGAATTCACACACCCAGGCATGGTCGCCCCCGGGGTAATCGGCGGCATCTGCATGGTTCTCGCCCTCTACGCGATGCACGTTCTCCCCGTGAACATCGCCGGTGTTTTTCTAATTCTGCTCGCACTAGCACTCTTTATTTTGGAAGCAAAATTCACCAGCCACGGCGTCCTACTAGCTGGCGGGATTATCTCCATGCTCCTGGGCGCGATGTTCCTGATTCGTTCCCCGTTGACAGCGGGCGGCGTAAGCCTAAGCGTGGCGATTGCCGTAACCCTTCCTTTCGCCGTCCTTACGGTCTTTCTTATGCGCCTGGTCCTGCGCTCCCGCAAATGGAAAAGCGCCACAGGCCGCGAAGAAATGCTCACCGAGCAAGGCATCGTCGTTTCACCAATCCAACCCGGCGCCGAAGGGATGATCCGCATCCACGGCGAACTCTGGCGCGCCGTTTCCACGCAACCAGTTCCCGAAGGCAAGCCCGTCCGCGTCCTAAAAATCGAAGGCCTAAAGCTCTACGTCGAACCCGTAGAAACGACTGCCCCCGCTTCCTAGCAAGGTCGCGGATGACAAGAACCGCCGGCGAACGCCAACCTGGCGCGTGCGTCGTGCAAAGATCGATAGCGCAACCCGCCGCTTCAATCAGCGAATTGTCGTGGTCCTTCTTCGTCTCCGTGTCCTCTGTGCGCCGACCTCTGTGCCCTCTGTGTTAATTCCTTCTTTGTCCGAAAATCCCTACGCCGTGTGGCACAGGCCTCACCCTGTAAGCATTCGCCCACGGATACTCATCGACTCATAGCCCGCGTTAACGCAGCCTCTCCGCGAACAACACTTGCACTTTCTCCGGTACTGAGAGAAATTCAATGCACGCCCGGAGGAACAAATATGTTTGAGTTCGGCATCGGAACGATGGTCATCATCGGTATCGTCCTGATCTGGTTCTGGAATTCCATCTACATCATCAAGGAATGGGAACGCGGCGTCGTCCTCCGCCTGGGCCGACTGTTGCCAGAAGCAAAGGGCGCCGGCATCAACCTGGTCTTCTGGCCCATCGAAACGCTCCAGCGCATCAGCCTGCGCATCGAGACTCTGGACGTCCCACCGCAAGACATCATCACCCGCGACAACGTCTCCGTAAAAGTGAACGCCGTCTGCTATTTCCGTGTAGTCGATGCGAATCTAGCCGTATCGCAAGTGCAAAACTACACCTACGCCACATCGCAGCTGGCCCAAACGACTATCCGCAGCGTAGTAGGCCAGTTCGAGCTCGACGAAATTCTCTCGCAACGCGACAAAGTAAACGCCAAGTTGCAAGTCATCCTGGACACGGAAACCGAGCCATGGGGCATCAAAGTCAGCAAGGTCGAAGTAAAGCAAGTCGACATCCCCGAACAGATGCAGCGCGCCATCGCCAAGCAAGCAGAAGCCGAACGCGAGCGCCGCGCAAAAATTATTCATGCCGAGGGCGAGTTCGAAGCCTCGCAAAAACTCGCCGACGCCGCCAAAGTTCTGGAGACACAAGGATCCGCAATTCAGTTACGCTATTTGCAGACGTTAACCGAGATAGGTGTCGAGAAGAACACAACGATTGTGTTTCCGCTGCCTATCGATATCATTAACAGTTGGGTTCAAGCGTTGGGGGGAAATAAAAAGTAAGAATGGCTTCTCGCGGCAATCGAGGTGGCGCGGGCGAGCGTGTCCTGGAGTCCAGGCACGTCATCGGCTTGTTTATGCTGATGCTGGTGTTCTCCGGCGTATTTTTCGCGCTTGGCTACGTGATGGGCCGCAATCAATACGACGGCCAAGTCCGTGCCGCAGGCAATCCGCGCGCAACGCCGGACCCTGTTGTTTCTCCCAAGCAAGATGTAGCCCCGAAGCGCTCGAAGAGTTTGCCTCCTCCGGCGTCCGCTCCTCCGTCCGACGCCGTGTCTGACGAAAATTCGCAACCCAGCTCCGACTGGGGTTTTTACAACGCCGGAAAAGTTGCGCCCGACGATCGCTTGAAGCCGCCGCCGTCTTCGAAGCAGCCGGCCACTGTTCCCGCGATTGCGAACAGCAAAACTCCATCGCACCCCGCCAACGTGTCGTCAAAGTCCGTGAGCAGCGCGCAGGCGCCAACTCCCGCAGGCACGTACACCTTGCAGGTAGCCGCGCTCCGAAAAGAAGCTGACGCGCAGGCCGTAGCCACCAGCTTGCGGAACAAGAAATTTCCAGCGTTCGTTGTTTCGCCGACCTCTGACAAATATTTCCACGTGCAAGTGGGTCCTTATTCCGATCCCAAGTCCGCGGAGACCGCGAAGAAAGGCCTCGAGAACGCCGGTTTCAAAGCCATCGTGAAGCACTGATGCCGCAGCGCGCCTGGGCTAGTTCCTTTCGTCCCCAACCGGGATCGGCCACTCCAGATTCTTTCCGCTACGTTTTCGCCGCTCTCTCTGGCGCGGCTTTGTCGTTTTCTTACACCGGTTTTTATCTCAGCATCTATTCCTGGGTCTGCGTCGGCATTCTTCTCATCGTCCTCTTCGGTGCGCGGCCCAGGGTCGCGTTCGCGTGTGGATTTCTCCACTCGATGTTTTTCGTGATCACTTGCTGTCCGTGGCTCGCCACGGTGCTCGCCGTCCATGGTGGCCTGTCAAAAGCTGGCGGCTGGGGCATCCTTCTCTTGATCGGTTGTGTCTTCGGAATTCTGACTGGCGCATTCGCGTGGAGCGTCAACCGTCTTGCCCGGCGTAGCATCCTGCTGGCTTGTGTCGGCGCGCCGTTTCTCTGGGTGACATTTGAATTCGTCCGCACGCGCATGCCGGATATCAGTTTTCCGTGGGGCTTACTTGGATACCCGGCGTCATCAAACCCGGCGTTGCTGCAACTGACTACCATTACTGGCATCTATGGCCTATCCTTCCTCGCAGCTGGTGTAAATGCGCTGCTCGCCTGGTGTGATCAAGCCTCAGCTACATCTGTAACTCGCCGCGTCGCCATTCTTTGCGCGACCATCGCGTTGCTGCTCATCACCATTTTGGTCGGCCCGCGATTCGTGCCACCGGCCACTCCGAATCATTACGCACGCGCAGTGCAAGTTAATTTCCCCGAGGTCGAAGGATATCCCGCGCAGTGGTTTCAAGCCCACGCTGCCGACCTGAACGAAATCGAAAATCTTAGTCTCGCGCCAGGCGCCCGCCAGCCCGATTTGCTGATCTGGCCCGAAGCTCCGGCCCCATTTTCGTTCGAGGACGCGCAGTTCGCGAAAATCGCGTCGTCTCTGGCGATTCGCTTCCATCATCCGTTCTTGGCCGGGGCCATCGAGTGGAGGCAGTTGCCTGACGCACCCAATCCACAAGCCCGCCACATCCTCGCGCCGTACAACAGCGCCATCCTGATCGATCCGCAAGGCCAGGATGTTTTCACCTACGACAAGATTCACCTGGTCCCGTTTGGCGAATACGAGCCGTTTCCGCTGATTCACCGCGTCGTCCAAAGCGTTTCCAGCGAAGTAGGCGGCTTCCAAAAGGGGACAAATTACGTGGTAGCCCACCTTCCCGGCGGCGCGTCGCTAGCGGCATTCATCTGCTACGAGGCGATCTATCCCGGCGAAATCCGTAACTTCGCCGCCAACGGAGCGCAACTCTTCGTCAATATTTCCAACGACGGCTGGTTCGGCCATTCCGCCGCCGCCGAACAGCATCTCCGCATCGCGCGCGTCCGCGCCGTAGAAAATCGCCGCTGGCTGCTGCGCGTCACGAACAGCGGCATCACTGCCTCCGTCGATCCTTACGGCCGCATTTTCAGCCCGCTGCCTACTGACGTGCGCGCTGCGGTCGATCTGCCCTATGACTACCGCACTGACGAAACCCTTTACACTCGCTTCGGTGACTGGTTCGCTTGGCTCTGCGTCATCGTTTCCGCTATCCTGTTAGCCTCAACTTTCCGGAAAGGAAACACAGCGAACGAGGAAATCCCAATCCCAGTCGGCGTCTCGCCAGAGCTAGTGCCCAGCGCGTAGGGGGTCGGAGCTTCAGCTCCGACATTCAGCTGCAACCTAAAGGGCTTTAGCCCCCGAGGAAACACTCTTAAGAAGCCGGCACGGCAATTCCTCTCGCACCTCAAACATGATTCTTGAAGACCTCCAACATCGCTACGAACTTCTGAAGCCTCGCCTCAACATGGTTCGGAGCTTTCTTTGACGCTGCGCAGCATCGCGAACGTTTGAAATCGCTGGAAGCTCGGGCGGCTGATCCTGACTTCTGGAGTAATCAGGATGCCGCGCAGGCTGTGCTGCGAGACCGCAAGCGCTCGGAAGACCAGATTGCCGCGGATGACAAGCTCATTTCGCTGGCGGGCGACATCGAAACTTACATCTCGCTCGCTGGTGAAGAAACCAACGCCGAGCAGCGTAACGAACTGTTGAAGGATCTCGATCGCGAGCTGACCGCCGCCGAAAATTACATTGGCGAAATGGAGACACGCACGCTGCTCTCCGGCGAAACGGATCATCTCAACGCCATCATGACCATCAAGCCCGGGGCTGGCGGCACGGAGTCGCAGGATTGGGCTTCGATCCTCCTGCGCATGTATTTGCGCTGGGCGGAGCGCAAGGGCATCAACGCCGTGGTTCTCGATGAGTCGCCAGGCGAAGAAGCCGGCATCAAGAACGCTACCATCCAGTTCGAGGGCGAAAACACCTACGGGCTGCTAGCTGGCGAAACCGGTGTCCACCGCTTGGTGCGCATCTCTCCTTTCGACCAGGCGGCGCGGCGGCACACTTCGTTTGCTTCGGTCTTCGTCATTCCGGAAATCGACGATCGCATCGAGATCAACATTCGCCCGGAAGAGTTGCGCGTCGATACCTTCCGCGCCGGCGGCAAGGGTGGGCAGAACGTCAACAAAGTGGAGACCGCGGTGCGCATCACGCACCTTCCCACCAACACCGTGGTCGCTTGCCAGGCCGAGCGGAGCCAGGGCAAGAACCGCGCGCTGGCCATGAAGATGCTTCGCTCCAAGCTGTACGACCAGGAAGTGCAGAAGCGGCAGCAGCATACCGACAAGCTCGACGAATCGAAGCTCGAGATTTCGTTTGGCAGCCAGATCCGGTCGTACGTAATGCAACCGTACCGCATGATCAAGGACCACCGGACGAAGTTTGAGGTCGGCGACGTCGATCGGGTGCTGGATGGAGACATCGATCCGTTCATCCGGTCGTACCTGATGGCCAAGAAAACGAAAGGGAAGCTCGACGTGCAGTTGGATGACGACGAGGCTTAGGCTTTGTGGCGCGAGTTCGCCCCTATCGACAGCGCAGCCGGTGGTTACGGTGGCACAGGCAGGAGTGCCTGTGCTACTCCCCTCCCCCCGCCATTTTTGCGTAAGTGCGGATTCTAAAGGACTTTAAAGCCAGCCATTTTGGAAGTGCGGATTCTAAACGAGTTACGGGTGTGTTTTTCGTAAGTGCGGATTCTGAGGGACTTGCGGATTTGCGACGGAGACGCACGGAGTTCGGGTGCGGTAAGAGTTCAGTGAGGATCGCGGGACGGGGTGCAGCGAAAGAGTGGCGCTTTGCCATCGGGGACCTGATGGCGGCTCCGGGCCGGAGCCTGAACCGTTGAGGGACTATAGCATGGAAGTTATCTAATCTAAACTGATAACTGATTATGGACTATTCGAATGAGCGGCGGGGCTGGGAGCGGACACGAGATTTTCGGGACGATCGCAACGTAGCAACGAGACAGAACGTCAAAACCCGCACCCTTAGAACCGAAGGGTGCGGCACGCGACCTGAGGCGCTGGCAAGTGCTTATGAATCAGAGGTCTGGGGCGCGAGCAAAAAAGGAAAAGAAAAAGCTTGACAAGCGATTTAGTGTTATAGTTATGTATAACACTACTGAAGCGCTGGGCTAGGCTCACGACTCCGGTGAAGGAGGGGATACCCTCTGACGGCACGGAAAGTTTAAGGAGAATGAACATGAAATTACATCGCTTGATGACGATCGGGGCTTTTTCACTGGCTCTCTCGGCCGTGGTTTTTGCGCAGTCGGAGGCGCAAAAGTCTTTCGACAAGATGAAAACGCTGGCGGGTACTTGGGAAGGGCACGTGACTACCGTCCCGCCGAGCGCCGAAATGGAAGGGAAGGTCGTGCATGCCACGCTTCGCGTGACTTCGATGGGGAATGCGCTGATGCATGAGATGACCGGAGCGGGTCGACCCGACGATCCCATCACCATGGTGTATATGGATGGCGACCGATTGATGCTGACTCATTATTGTGACGCCGGGAACCGGCCGCGCATGGTGGGCAAGATCGGGGCGGACGGGAATACGGTGGAGTTTGATTTTCTGGACGTCGCCGGTAGCTTGCAGTACGGGCACATGCACCATGCGGTCTTCACGGTGATCGACGCCGATCATCATACGGAGGACTGGACTTTCATGGAAGGGGACAAACCGGTGCACGCGCACATGGAGCTGCAGCGGACGAAATAACGGAAGGGATTCCTGGGAACAACCATTTGGAAAATAGGATGGATCGTGAGTTCAACGACAGTCAGCCGATTTACCGGCAGCTTCGCGACCGGGTGGTTGCGATGATTCTGGACGGGGTGCTCGCCGAAGGCGATCCGCTGCCTTCGGTGCGCACCGTGGCGGCGGAGTATCGGGTGAATCCGCTGACGGTATTGAGGGGCTATCAGCAGTTGGTGGACGAGGGGTTGGTGGAGAGCCGGCGGGGGCGGGGAATGTTCATCAATGTGGGGGCGCGGGAGTTGCTGCTGCAGGGTGAACGGGCGAGGTTCCTGGCGGAGGAGTGGCCTCGGGTGTCGGCGACGATTCAGCGGCTTGGGTTGACGCCGCAGGAATTGCTGGATGCGGCGAACAATCATTCGTCGGGCAGCGCGTCGTCGGCCAGCCCGCCGTCGGCCAGTTCCTCGCAGGATGGGTCGTTGAAGGATTCATCGAAGGATGAACGGGAGAAGCCGAAACCATGAGCGTCATCGAAGCACGCGGGCTGCGCAAGGTTTTCGGGACTACTGTTGCGCTGGACGGCGTCGATCTGCGGGTGGAAGAGGGGCGCATCCTGGGATTGATTGGTCCGAATGGGGCAGGGAAGAGCACAGCGCTTAACGCGATTCTGGGGCTTACGCAGTATCAGGGGGAGCTGAAGGTGCTTGGACGCGATCCCTGGAACGAGCGCGATGAGCTGGTGCGCGATGTGTGCTTCATTGCGGATGTGGCGGTGATGCCGAGGTGGATGCGGGTTTCGCAGGCGCTGGACTACGTCGCAGGGGTGCATCCGCGACTTGATCGCGCGAAGGCGGAAGGATTTCTGGCAAAGACGGCCATTCAGCGGAAGAGCAAGGTTCGGGAATTGTCGAAGGGCATGGTAGTGCAGCTGCACCTGGCGCTGGTGATGGCGATTGACGCGAAATTGCTGATTTTGGACGAGCCGACGCTCGGTCTGGACATTTTGTATCGCAAGCAGTTTTACGATTCGCTGCTGAACGACTACTTCGATCGCAGCCGGACGATTGTGGTGACGACGCATCAGGTGGAAGAGGTGCAGCACGTCCTGACGGATCTGATGTTCATCAACCGCGGGCGCATCGTGCTGGATTGCAGCATGGAACAGTTTGAGGCGCGCTATGTGGAAGTGATCGTGCTTCCCGAGCAGCTTGCAGCGGTGCGTGCGTTCAAGCCGATTCACGAGCGGCAGGTGTTTGGGCGGAGCATTTTGCTGTTCGATCATCTGGATCGCCAGCAAGTAGCAGAGCAATTGTCCAAACTGGGCGAGGTACATACGCCGAGCATTGCCGACGTGTTCGTGGCGGTGATGGGCGGTGTGATGGGTAACGAGGCTGGCGCGGCGCAAGGGACGGCCCCACGAGGAGCGGTTCGATGACTACTCCATCCAATGCCGCGCCCGAATCGTTTGAATCGCAGATGGCTGCACCGGTCGTCGTGGCGGAGACGCGGCCGTTTTACTGGTCGGTGCGGCGGGAAGTTTGGGAGAACCGATCGATTTATGTGGCGCCGCTGGCCGTCGCCGCCGTCAGTTTTTTGGGTTTTCTGGTCAGTCTGCATGGTCTTGCGCGCAACGTGCGCTCACTGGGGGGGATGGAGCCGGTGCATCAGCACGTCGGGCTGGTGATGCCTTACGCGCACGTTGCATGGCTGCTGCTTGTGACGGGGATGCTCGTCGGCGTGTTCTATTCGATCGACGCGCTGCATGGCGAACGTCGAGATCGCAGCATTTTGTTCTGGAAGTCGCTGCCGGTTTCGGATCTCACCACGGTGCTGTCGAAGGCGAGCATTCCGCTGGTGGTTGTGCCGCTGGTCACGTTCGTGGTTATCGTTGGGTTGCATTTGATCATGCTGGTGTTTAGCAGCCTGGTCCTTGCGATGAGCGGTTTGGGGGTTGCCGCGCAGCGAACACTGTTGCCTTTGTTCCAGATGGAATTGGTGCTGCTCTATGGGCTGACGGTGATGGCGCTTTGGCATGCGCCGATTTATGGCTGGTTGTTGCTGGTGTCCGGGTGGGCGCGGCGGGCTACGTTTCTGTGGGTGGTGCTGCCGCCACTGGTGCTCTTCGCGGTTGAGAGGGGCGCGCTCCACGGCTCGTTCTTTGGTTCGCTGCTGAGAGAGCGCTTCATTGGATTTGCTGGGTATGCTTTTGCGCTCCAAGGGACTGGTGGCGTCAAGGCCGATCCGCATTTTATTCCGCTGGCACTGCTTACTCCGGGGAGATTTTTGAGTTCGCCTGGGTTGTGGATCGGACTGATCTTCGCCGCGGTGTTTCTGGCCGCGGCGGCGCGGCTGCGCCGGTATCGAGAGCCGATCTGATGTGCAGTGGTGGCGCTGAGATTTCCGGATGTTTAGTTCGATGTTCAGGAGGAACTATGGAACCCGTTATTCAAGTGAATGACTCGCTTTCGAATGGATGTGCTTCTTCTCTACTCAGTGCACCGATTTGGCAAGACGTTTTGGCTCAGGCGATGACCGGGGAGCTTATCGCGGCGATGAACTACACGTCATTGGCGGAGATCTGTGACGATCCCGCGGAAGTGGCCGACGCTTTGGAGCATGCGGAAGGGGAACAGGGGCATGCTGCGCGGTTCGCTGCGGAGGGGCGGAAGATTGGAGTGGAGGTCGCGAATAATGTTGACGCTAAGTACTGGAAGCGGCTCCGCGAGGCGTTCCTGCGCTGTAGAGGTGAGCGCGACTTCGTTGGCTGCTTGATCGTGCAGGAGATCATGCTCGAATCGTTCGCCGTGGCGAGCTATGCGCGGGTCGGGAAGGTGGCGCCGGGGAGCCTTGGCAAGACCTTCGCTTCGATCGCGGCCGAGGAAGAGGAGCACATTGGTCACGCGATGGAGATTCTTCGAGCGGAGCGGGCCTTAGATTCGCAGCGTTTCGATGACAAGGTGCATCGGCTGCATCTCGACGTGATGACTACGCTTGCGGAGATGCTGGCCAAGGAATGCAAGCATGGCCATTGCGAGGTGTGCCATGGGAGTTGCGTTAAGCCTGCGCTGCCCGAAATCGCGTTGACTCCGGCGGAGTTGCGCGGGGCTTCGCTGCAACAATATCTGAAGACACTGGACATGTTGGGGCTGCCTGGGGAGGTAACACTCACATGGGTGACTCAATTGCCAGTGTAGCTGGACGATTGCAGACGATTGCAAGACCCAGGTTTCAAAAAGCGAAATCTGGGGCACCCACGGAAGAGGCAACCGACCTCGATCTCGGTCTGGACTTCGCGCTGATCGGGCATCAGGAGAGTTGGCGGGCGGCTGCGGACGTGCTCGCGGTCTTGCGCGGACCTGAGCATATGCCTCTGCCGGACGACGAGATCAAGGACATCCTTCCGTGGATTCCGCCCCGGCCGGTGTGTCATGTCGAAGTAGCGTCCACACTTGGTGGGAAAGCGCGCGGCGTCTACATCGACTCTTTTATTCCTCCCGACCGACTGGACGCCGGGTGCGTGCACGACAACATCGCTCGCGTTCGAGGGGCCGCGGCCTGCGCGATCAACGCCGGAGCGAGGATCGTAAGTCTCGGCGGATTCAGTTCGATCCTGATTGAAGGGAACTTCGATCAACTTCCTGCGCGACACGATACGGTGTTCACGACGGGCAATACGTTGACGGTTGCGCTCATCGTTCAGGGCATTCGGAGGATGTGCGCGCTTGGGGATCGAGACCTCCGAAGATCGACGCTGCTCATTGTGGGAGCGACCGGGGATGTGGGCTCCGGCTGCGCCCGTTGCCTGGCGCCTCTGGTGAGGCGCGTGCTGCTCAGCGCCCGCAACGTGGAGCGATTGCGCAGGCTCGCCGCGGAGCTGGAAGCCGATGGAGTTCAGGTGGAGATCGCGACGGGTTCTCAGCAATTCTCCGCGGAGGCCGACGTGGTGATCTGTGCGGCGAGTCTGGCGTCGCCTTCGCTGCTGTTGGGCCGGACCGCACGCGACGCTATTGTTTGCGATGCGGGCTACCCGAAGAACTTGTCCCCGAGCCCGGATATGCCGGGGGCCAAAATCTTCTTCGGAGGTCTGGGACAGATCACTGGCGGAATGCGATTCAAGCCGGATTTTCATGGAATTCTGAACCGGCATCCATTCCCCGACGTGGTCCATGGATGTCTGCTGGAAGGCATGGCTCTTGCTTTGGAGCGGCGGTTCGAGCCCTTCTCGCAGGGGAGAGGGTTCATCACTCCGGAGCGGGTTGAGGAGATCGAGAGAATTGCGGCCCGGCACGGAATCCATCTCGCACCGCTCTATAACGCCTGTGGGCCGGTGGGAGAGGAGGACGAAATGGTCGAGAGGATGAGCACACAGGCGAAGGACCAGGTGAGAGCCTGGGCAGTCAACCTAGCTTAGGACGCGATCGAACGGCCTTAGCCCTTAACGACCTGAAAGAGACTTATGAAAGCCATCGTTTATCACCACTACGGCTCACCTGATGTTCTTCGACTTGAAGAAATTGAAAAGCCGACCGCTGGCGACAATGAAGTGGTGATCAAAGTTCGCGCGGCGGCGCTCAATCCCTATGACTGGCACTTTATGAGAGGCCTGCCGTACCTCGTCCGCATCATTGCCGGGCTGCGCAAACCAAAGGTCACGCGACTAGGCTTTGATGTAGCGGGCGAGGTGGAGGCCGTGGGCAGGAAGGTGACGCAGTTCAAGCCAGGAGACGCGGTGTTTGGCGGGTGCGCTGGGGCACTTGCCGGGGCCTTTGCCGAGTATGCGTGCGCTTCCGAATCCGCGCTGGTCAGGAAGCCAGATAACGTGACGTTTGGGCAAGCGGCTGCTGTGCCGATGGGGGCACTCACGGCATTGCAGGGACTTCGCGACAAGGGACATATTCAGCCAGGACACAAGGTGTTGGTTAACGGTGCGGCGGGAGGAGTCGGTTCGTTCGGCGTACAGATCGCCAAGGCCTTTGGCGCAGAGGTGACTGGTGTATGCAGTACCGGGAATATGGAAATGGTCCGATCTATCGGGGCGGGGCGCGTCATTGACTATACGCGAGAGGATTTCACCACAGGCGGGAAACGTTACGACCTGATTTTGGACGCTGTTGGGAACCGTTCGTTGTCCGCGTGCCGACGGGCCTTAAATCCCAAGGGGATATTAGTCATGGCCGGCGGGCAGACAGATCGGTGGATGATTGGTCCCCTGGCGCGTGCGCTCTGGGCTGGTTTATTGTCCCGGTTTGGGAGCCAGAAACTGGTCGGGTTGCTGACGAGATCGAGCAAAGAGGATTTGGGAATCATGCAGGACCTTATGGCGAGCGCAAAGGTGACACCGGTGGTCGACAGGACGTACAAACTGAGCGAGGTGCCTGAGGCTATCCGGTATCTGGAAGAAGGCCACGCCCGCGGAAAAGTAGTGATAGCGGTCGGATAGTTCAACCAAGCGGAATTGGGGATCACGCGCGCCATAAGTGACCTGTGGTCAACGCACAAGACTCATCAGCCTACGCTCTGGGCAGGGGTTTTCCTTATCGTCACGCAACAGATCAGGATACCCATCGGGCAGTCAGCGGCCTGGCACGCTTTCGCTCACTGGGTGCAATCGGTTGCTGGTTAGGCAGTGCGGCTGTGTGTGCGGCTGTGTGTGCTGCTCTGATGTGAATTAGATTTGAAAGAGGCGTGTCGAAATTTCACTTTCGGGTCCCTGGCTTGCGTTCCGTTTGCTCAATAGATTGCGCCACTTGATCGTCAATAAGCTTGATCTCCAGGGCCAGGCGAATATCCTGGGGATTTTTCAAGTACTCCGCGAATAACAAATTCCTCTTGGCGGTTAATTCTTTGCGTTTTTTTCTCTCATCCGCGAGGACGGGTTCCAACATCAGGCTAGCCTCTGTGAGCACTATACGCTCCTTAGCGGTGGAAACCCCGCTCGTTTTCGTACCTAGAAGCGACATGCATTTACACCTACAGATGAGTTCGCGAGAGCGACGCGAAGAGTAACGAATGTGAGCGCTCTAACACGGATAGGACGACGGCGCGAAGCGCGCACGCCGCTTTAGTTCCTTCCCACCACCGCAGCCACCGCGCCGGATCCCGCTCCCGCGAAACTGCTGACTGCGGCCGCTTGCGTATCGTAGACGTCGAAGACCGTGAGCAGCTTGGTGATTTGGAGGACTTCGTGGAATTTTTTCCCCAGATGGCAAAGACGCACGGATGCACCCTTAGTCTTGGCGCTGACATGCGCCGCGATCAGCGTGCCGAGTCCGGCGCTGTCGATATAAGTAACGTTATCCATGTTCATGACGATCTTCTGCTTCCCGGCGGCGATCAAGCTCTTGAATTTCTCCCGCAGAGCGGTACTTTCCTCGCCCAGCACGATCCGCCCGTCCAGCGCAACTACGGACACGCCGTCGACTTCGTGGCTCGTCAATTTTAGAGTCATGCGCGCTCCTCCTGTTTCCAGTAATTCTCAGCGGTAATCAGGCCCCGCGTTGCTACCGTTTCAGTAGAACACACGCGCCAACCTGAATCTGTCCGGAAAGACACACTCGCGCCGGACCTCAAGGCCGCTGTCTCCCGGGATTAGATTTCCACAATAGGTGCTGTTCGAGACATTCAGTGCCGGCAAAGAGGTTCATCGTGATGACTAGCGGGGATCTGACATCTCCGAATTGGGGGACTATATCATGAAACGCATCAACGCATATATCGGCTCACTCTTGTTGGCCGCCTCGGTTGTGGCACCGGTTTTGGTTGTGAGCGATGCGAAGGCGCAAGAAGTGCAGGTTCGCGTCTACGACCGGAACCACAAGGACTACCACAACTGGGACGACCACGAAGACCACGCGTATAGGGGTTACCTGAGAGACCCATCACAAGGAGTACCGCGAATACAATCGGCAGAACCACAGAGACCAGGACAATTACTGGAAGTGGCGCCACCAGCATCCGGACCACGACTAAAAACCGACAGAAGCAGATCGGAATAGAATTGTCACTCGGCGGGCGGTGTCTAGGAAATGTGGAGACACCGCGAGGCGGGGACCGGTCAGTTGCGGCTTCGCCGAAAGCGTCGGCAGAATTTGCGGTGCGTAGCGCCTATCCGGCGACTTTCTTGGCTTGCGCGCGGAATTTTGCCCAGCGTTTCCTGGCGGCTTTGCCGATTTTTGCTCTTGCGGCGGCGGACAGCACGCGCTTTTTTGCCACACCTAGCTCTTTACCTGTTGAATGGCCCAAGGCCTTCGCGGCGGCGCGGACGCTGCTCAGTTGATGCTGAAGCCTGCCTAGCTGCTTTTCGAGCTTTTTTTCTTCGCGCTTGATTGCTGCCAGAATGTTCATGACGCCCTCCGCGGAGAAATCTATCCCAACAGGGAAGTTAACACCAGCCGTATAGTAACGACTAAGTGATTACAGAGTAGCTGCCTGGTGAGTGTGTGGGGTGCGCCAAGGCTAATGCGCCCTTACTTGCTCCTTGCGTCGTCGGAGCACGGACAAGAGTGTCTGTGCTACCGGGAGATGCCTGCTGCCGCTGGATGCATGGGGATGCCGTTCGGGGCTGATTTTGCGCTGTTCGATGCGAGTGTAAATCATGGGGAATCAGCGCATTGATTCTTGTCGGTGGCGATGATAGCTTTGTAAAGTACTGCGAACTGTACCCAGCGGACGCAAGCAGGGCTGTGCCCCTGCTACCTATCTAAGGAGCCTCCTTTTGAGCGACGCCTTACGCGACTTCTTGTTTACCTCCGAATCTGTCACCGAAGGCCACCCCGACAAAATCGCCGACCAGATTTCCGATGCCGTGCTGGATGAAGTGTTGAGGCAGGACCCCAAGGGCCGGGTTGGCTGCGAGACCCTAGTGACCACCGGGCTTGCCGTGGTTTCCGGTGAAATCACGACCAGCGCGATCATTGACTACGACACATTGGTGCGCGACACGATTCGCGGCGTGGGCTATGACCGGGCGAAGTATGGCTATGACGCGGAGACCTGCGCGGTGATGTGCACCGTCAAGCGGCAGTCGCCGGATATCGCCATGGGAGTTGATACCGGCGGGGCGGGCGACCAGGGCTTGATGTTTGGTTTCGCTTGCGATGAGACCGAAGAACTGATGCCCATGCCCATCCAGTTGGCCCACCGCTTGACGCAGCGCCTCGCGGAAGTTCGCAAATCCAAAAAACTTGATTTCCTTCGCCCGGACGGGAAGTCGCAGGTCACCATCGAATATCGCAATGGGCGGCCGGCGCGCGTAGATACCGTGGTCATTTCGACGCAGCACAGTCACAAGATTTCGACTGCGGATTTGCAGGACGCTATTATGGAACATGTGATCAAGCCGATCGTTCCGGCGGCGATGCTGGATCGCAACACGAAGTATCACATCAATCCTACCGGGCGATTCGTCATCGGCGGGCCGATGGGTGATGCGGGGTTGACCGGGCGCAAGATCATTGTCGATACGCTATGGCGGCTACAGCCGTCACGGCGGCGGGGCGTTTTCGGGCAAGGATCCATCTAAGGTGGACCGCTCCGCATGCTACATGGCGCGCTACATTGCGAAAAACGTGGTGGCGGCGGGATTGGCGCGCAAGGCGGAAGTGCAGCTGGCTTACGCCATTGGCGTTGCGGAGCCGGTTTCGGTGATGATTGATGCGTTTGGGACCGCGACCGTGCCGGAAGAGCGAATTACTTCGCTGGTGCGGGAGTCGTTCTCGTTGACGCCGAAGGCGATCATCGAGGCGCTGGATTTGCGCCGGCCGATCTACAAGCCCACCGCTGCGTACGGGCATTTCGGGCGCACTGGGCCGGGCTTCACGTGGGAGCGTACGGATCGAGCGGATGCTTTGCGCAAGGCCGCGGGCTTGGGGCGGTAGTGCGGGAGCGGAAGTCGGGGCGCGCCGGTAGCAAGACTTGAAGTAACACCTCGCTGGTAACTGATTCAGGCGATATCCTGCTTGGCAATAGGTCGGACTACATCGCCAGAAGCAGATTCTCGTCTACTCGGAACTTTGTTCGTTAGATAAAATTCAATTGAGGAGCACCACTTGGCTATCGCTGAACTGAAAAAAGGTGATGTGAAAGATATCGGGCTCGCGGATGCGGGCAAACGCAAAATCGAATGGGCGGGGCAGCAGATGCCGGTGCTCGAGTCGATTCGCAAGCGGTTTTTGAAGGAGCAGCCGCTGAAGGGGCTGCGCGTTTCGGCTTGCTTGCATGTGACGAGCGAAACCGCGAACCTGATGATCGCGTTGCGCGATGGTGGGGCGGACGCGGTGCTTTGCGCGTCGAATCCGCTGTCGACGCAGGATGAAGTGGCGGCTTCGCTGAACCGCGACTACAACATTCCGACTTATGCCATCAAGGGCGAGGACAACGATACGTACTATGCGCACTTGCGGGCTGCGCTGGATCACAAGCCGCAGATGACCATGGATGATGGCGCGGACCTGGTGACCATGCTGTTGACCAAGCGCACGGACCTGGTGCCACACGTGATTGCCGGCACGGAAGAAACGACCACTGGCGTGATTCGCCTGCGCGCGATGGCCAAGGACGGCACGCTGAAGTATCCGATCATTGCGGTGAACGACGCGATGACCAAGCACTTTTTCGATAATCGGTATGGCACGGGGCAGTCGACGCTGGACGGCGTGATTCGCGCGACGAATGTTTTGCTCGCGGGACTGAAGGTGGTGGTCGCGGGGTACGGATGGTGCGGGCGCGGCGTGGCGATGCGCGCGAAGGGACTCGGCGCCGACGTGATCGTCACGGAAATCGATCCGGTGAAGGGCATCGAAGCGGTGATGGATGGGTTCCGCGTGATGCCGATGGCCGCGGCGGTGAAGGAAGGCGATGTGTTCATCACCGTGACGGGGAACAAGAGCGTGATTCGCGGCGAGCACTTCGAGCAGATGAAGAATGGCGCGATTGTCTGCAACTCGGGACACTTCAACGTGGAGATCGATATTCCCGCGCTGGAGAAACTGTCGAGCGGGAAGAAGGAAGTGCGGCCGCTGGTGGATCAATATCTGCTTGAAGGGCGATCGCAAGGTTTACCTGCTGGGCGAAGGCCGGCTGGTGAATCTGGCGACCGCGGAAGGACATCCGGCTTCGGTGATGGATATGAGCTTCGCCAACCAATCCTTGTCGGCGGAATATTTGATGAAGAACCACAAAACCATGAAGCCGCAGGTTTACACTGTGCCCGAACATCTCGATCGCGAAATCGCGCGGTTGAAGCTGGAATCGATGGGGCACAAACTGGATAAGCTGACGCCGGAGCAAGAGCACTATCTGGCTTCGTGGCAAGAAGGCACGTAGGAAAAAGAAGTAAGGAAGTAATGAAGTAACGAGGTAACGAAGAAGCGGAGAAGGTGTTGCCGAGATGGGGGCAGCGGTGCTGCGCCCGTACAAAGGCTGGGTGGAACTCTCGATTCGTAACACTATCTGACTTTTTATGGGGCGAGGCTTGCAATACGCTTCGCCCCATTTTTCTTTTTTGGGAAAGCGTTGTAAGTTGATGGCGGCTTAAATTTATGTGGGACCTTTCCGCTCATGCTCTTGACACGGCGCGCCTGCGCGGCGCGAAGTATGCCGATGTGCGCGTGATGCATCTTCGGCAGCGCGACCTCACGACGAAGAATGGGCAGGTGGGGACGCTGGCGCAATCGGAATCGATTGGGTTGGGGATCCGCGTTCTGGCGAGCGGGGCTTGGGGATTTGCGTCGACCGACCGGATGACGCGCGAGGGCGTGTCGGCGTGCGCAGGGCAAGCGGTGGCGATTGCCAAAGCGTCGGCGATCGCGAAACGCAAGGAAGTTGTGATGGCGCCGGAAGAGGCGTACATCGACAGCTGGCAAAGTCCATTTCGCAAGGATCCCTTCGAGATACCGCTGGAGACGCAGCTTGCGCTCTTGCTGGCCGCCGATGCGGAGATGCGGCGAGTTAAGGGTGTGACGCTGACCGAAACGGATCTGCAATTTCGCAAGATCGATTCGTGGTTTGCGTCGAGCATCGGTTCACGGATTCATCAGCGGAAGATGATTTCCGGGTGCGGTATTGCGGCGACTGCGTTTCAGGGCGAAGAAATTCAGAAGCGGTCGTATCCGAATAGTTTTGGCGGGCAGCACGCGCTGCAGGGGTATGAGCTGGTGGAATCGCTGGAATTGTTGAAGCATGCGCCGCGGGTCGCGGAAGAAGCGGTGGCTTTGCACTCGGCTGCGCAGTGTCCGCAGAAAACTGGCACGCTGATTCTTGGCGGGAGTCAGCTGGGATTGCAGATTCATGAATCGGTGGGGCACCCGATTGAGCTTGACCGCGTGCTGGGCGAGGAAGCGAATTTTGCGGGGACTAGTTTTCTTACGTTGGACAAGTTGAACAAGTTGCGGTACGGCTCGGACATCGTCAACGTGGTCGCGGACGCGCGGCTTGAGCATGGGCCGGGGCTGGGGAGTTTCGCTTATGACGATGAGGGGGTTCCGGCGCAGTGCACTGACATCATCAAGGCCGGGGAGTTTCGCGGGTATTTGTCGAATCGCGAGACCGCGCATCTGGTGGGTTTGAAGCGCTCTTCGGGAACGATGCGGACGGAAAGCTGGAACCGGCTGCCGATTATTCGCATGACCAACATCAGTTTGCTGCCAGGGACTTGGCGGTCGGAGGATCTGATTGCGGACACCGACGACGGCATTTTGATGGAGACGAATCGTTCGTGGTCGATTGATGACCGGCGGTATCAGTTTCAGTTTTCCACCGAGATCGGTTGGGAGATCAAAGGCGGAAAGAGAGCGCGCATGTTGAAAAATCCCAGCTACAGCGGGATCACTACGGAGTTCTGGAATTCGTGCGATGCGATTTGCGGGGCTGACGAGTGGGTTTTGTGGGGCACTCCTAATTGCGGCAAGGGGCAGCCGATGCAGACGATGGGCACGGGCCACGGAGCTTCGCCTTCGCGGTTTCGAAATATTCACATCGGGGCGGCGTTTTCCAAGTCATGAGCCCGGTCCGGAAAACTTCTTCGCGCGCAGGGCGCGCTGCTGCGTCGAGCTCTGCCGGACTCTTTCACGAGCGCGAGTTGCGGCGAATTATCGACAGCGTTCTGCGTCTGGCGAAATCGACCGGAGCGGATGAGACTGAAGTGCACGTCGATGAAGTCGATGACTCGCTTACGCGTTTCGCCAACAACGCGATTCATCAAAACGTTGCCGAGCACGGGCTCACTGTTTCCGTGCGCACCGTTGTGGATGGGCGAACGGCGCGGGCTACGACCAATCGCATCGATGAAGATTCGCTGCGCGGTGCGATCGACGCGTCACTTTCGTTGGCGCATAGCCAGCCGAAAGATCCGCACCTGCTGCCGGTTCCGGGGAAGCAGCGTTATCGGAAGGTCGACCGTTTCGCGCGACCGACCGCCGCGCTCACGCCTGACGATCGCGCGCGCGCGGTGCGGCGAGCCTGCGACCTCGCCATAAAAGGAGGGCAAGTCGCGGCGGGAATTTTCGCGAGCGGTCAATCGCAGACGGCCATCGGAAATTCGCGCGGGCTTTTTGCCGCGTATCGCGAAACGCATGCGGAGTTTTCCATCACCATGCAGGAGCAGCCGGCGGCTAGCTGGGCCAAGGCTAACTCCGCAAACGTGCGCGACTTTGATCCGCAGAAGCTTGCGGAACGAGCTAGTGAAAAGGCGCATCGGGCGACGAATGCGCAGGAGCTTCCGCCGGGGCGCTACACCGTGATCCTCGAACCCTCGGCGGTGCTCGATATCGTGGGGTTTCTCTTTTACGACTTCGCTGCCACGGCGCTGGCTGACAAACGGTCGTGCCTCAACGACCGCATCGGCAAGCAGGTCTTTGGCAAGAATATTACCGTCGTGGATGACGCCTATCATCCGTTGCAGCTTGGCGCGCCATTCGACGGGGAAGGGATGCCGCGCGAGCGCGTTTTGCTGGTGGATGGGGGCGTGCCGAAGAATCTGGTGTACTCCCGCGCCTCCGCAAAGGCGGCGAAGAAGAAGCCCACGGGCCACGGGTTCGCGCTGCCTAATGAATACGGCGAAGCGCCGATGAATCTGGTGTTTGGTGGCGGCAAGGCCTCGCTGGAGGAAATGATCGCTTCGACGGAGCGAGGGTTGCTGGTGACGCGGTTGTGGTACATCCGCGAAGTCGATCCGTACGAAAAGGTCATGACCGGGATGACGCGCGACGGGTTGTTTTTGGTCGAAAAGGGGAAGGTTGGCGCGGCCGTCCGCAACTTCCGCTTCAATCAGTCTGTGCTGGAGATGCTGCGCAACGTCGAGCTGCTGGGCCCGGCGGTGCGGGCTACCGGGGAGGAGGCTTTCGAGATGGTGGTACCGGCGATGAAGGTGCGGGATTTTCACTTCTCGGAAGTCACCAAGTTTTAGTCCCGGGTCTTCCCGACGGAGAGGGAATCGGAGCGGCGCACCTCGGCGACCTTGAGGATTACATCTTACCCCGCCCTGGCGGCACAGCAGCTACCGCCGGTGCGGCGTACGAGCCGAGTTGTGGACTCTGGTGGTAGCGGGCCGTGGCCGGGCTGAAAATTGTCAGTTTGCGTCTTCCTCCAGAAATCCGATTTGTCTTATTGAAAATCTGCGTTGTACAACGTGTGCCTATCTGGTCAATAAAGACGTATGTCTTTGTGTCATGAGGGGCCACAGAGCGGTCGGCGGAAGCACCCGAACTGGGGGCATCCGGATCACGATGCCTGCGGAACGGGCTTTGTGGCGCAGCTTGGCAGCCCGCCGAGTCACGACATTATCTTGCATGCGTTGACCGCTCTGGAGCGGCTGACCCACCGCGGCGGTGTCGATGCCGACGGGGCCAGCGGCGATGGGGCTGGGCTGCTCACGTCCATTCCGGAGGCTTTTTTCCGCGCGCGGGCGGCCGAGCAGGGAATTGAGCTGACGGAACATTTCGGGCTGGGTTTCGCGTTTTTTCCGGCTGGGGCGTCCACCGAGGCGCGGGCTGCGGTTGAAGCTGCCGCGGATACCGAGCGGCTGCGTATTCTGGGCTGGCGGCGGGTTCCGGTGGCGACCGCTTCGCTGGGGCGCATGGCGCTGGAGACCATGCCGGAGACGTGGCAATTCTTCGTGGCGCCGTTTCACGCTACGCGGGGGCCTTCTCGTTTTGAGTGGCGATTGGCGCTGCTAAGGAAACGGGCGGAGTCTTTGCTGCCGCCGCGCTGTTACATTTGTTCGCTTTCGTCGCAAACGATCGTTTACAAAGGGCTGCTGACGCCTTGGCAGTTTCCGCAATTTTACGAGGATTTGCGCGATCCTTCGTTTGCGGTGACGTTCGCGGTTTTTCACCAGCGGTATTCGACGAACACTTCGCCTTCCTGGCATCTGGCGCAGCCGTTCCGGTATTCGGCGCACAACGGGGAGATCAATACGATCATCTCGAACCGGCGCTGGATTCGCGCCAAGGATCGCGAGCTGCGCGCGAAGCTGACGGTGGGCACATGGTTCAAGATTTTGGAAGAAAACGTCAGTGATTCGGCGAGTTTTGACAATGGCTTTCGAGCAGAAGTTGCTGGAGGGATTTTCTCCGGAGGCGGCCATGCTTTCGATGGTGCCGCCGGCGTTTGAGAATGATCCGCTGTTGTCGCGGGATGTTCGCGGCGCGCTGGCTTCGCTGTCGCAATCGGGCGAGCCGTGGGACGGCCCAGCCGCGCTGGTGTTCTCCGACGGGCAGTTTGTCGGTGCGAAGCTGGACCGCAATGGTCTGCGCCCGTTGCGCTATACGTTGACGCATGATGGCCTGCTGATTGCGGGTTCGGAAACCGGCCTGGTCGATCTTGAGGAGTCGCGGATCGCGGAACGCCAGCGTCTTGGACCTGGCGAAATGATTCTTGCTAATCCGGTTACCGGGGCGGTTTTTCGGTGGCGCGAAATACTCGAAGCGTCTTGCTACGCAGCAATCGCGCAATGCGTTGCCGCAGGTACGGCAACTTGCGGCTACGACGCCGGCTTCCGCGCCAGCCGTTGAGCAGCACAAGCGGGTTGCGGCTGCCGCCGGGTGGACCGAAGACCAATTCAAGATTCTTTTCTCGGCGCTGCCGCACGGCAAGGAAGCGGATTGGAGCATGGGGGACGACGCTCCGCCGGCGTTCCTGTCAACGCTTCCACGGAGCCTTTGGGACTACTGCAAGCAGCGGTTCGCGCAGGTCACGAATCCTCCGATCGACCCGCTGCGTGAGTCGCACGTTATGTCGCTGGCGGTGCATTTGCCGAACGGCGTGGTTTTGCCGAGTCCCATTATCGCCGCGGGCCAACTGGCGGAGCTTTCGGCCACGTTTGGCCCAGTGCATCGCATCGATTTTACGTTTCCTGCCCCAATGGGAGTCTCGGGCGCGCGCTGTAGCATTACTCAGCTGTCTACCCCTCTGAGTGGCAGCGGACGCCCGGGCCTCCTCCTCCTATCGGATCGCGGCATCAGCGGCGAGCGCGCGGTGTTGCCGGCGCTGCTGGCCACCGCGACGGTATGGAAGGCGATGGTGCGCGATGGACTGTGGGACGTGCCGCTGATTGTGGAGTCGGCGCAAGTTTTCGATACGCATCATGTGGCGCTGCTGGTGGCGGCCGGAGCCAGCGCCGTGGTGCCTTATCTGGCGGATCAATTTGCGGAATCGCTGGAGGTGGGCGGCGCGGAGCGCATGCGTACCGCGATCAATGCGGGGTTGCGCAAAGTTTTGGCGCGCATGGGTGTTTCGACGCTGGCGAGCTATCGCAACAGCCATCTGTTCGAGATCGTGGGACTCAATGAAGACTTCTGCTCGGAATTTTTCGAGGATGTGGCCGATTTTCCGGGACAGAAGAGTCTCGACGATCTTTTGAACGATTATTTGCGCATGCATACGGCCGGTTTTTCCGGCCCATCGGACGATCTTGCCGACTCGGGACTTTTCCGCTTTCGCAAAGGGGCGGAGTTGCACGCAAACTCGCCGGAAATCGTGCGGCGCCTGCACGCGCACGTGCGCGCACCCAACGCGGGGAAGTATGCGGCGTTTGAGGAATTGGCGGAGAGCCAGGGAACTGTTTTTCTGCGCGACCTGCTGGAAACCGTGCCGGCGTCGTCGCCGATTCCGATCGACGAAGTTGAGCCGGTCGAATCGATTGTGCGGCATTTCAGCACCCAGGCGATGTCGCTGGGTTCGCTGGGATTGGAGGCGCACCGGACGCTGGCGCTGGCGATGAACCAACTGGGTGGCCGCAGTAACACTGGCGAAGGCGGCGAAGATCCGTCTTTGTATCGCAACGAGCCTCACGCCGCGAACAAGATCAAGCAGGTGGCCTCCGGACGTTTTGGCGTGACCGCCGACTACCTGGTGCACGCGCAAGAGCTGGAAATCAAGATGGCGCAGGGGTCGAAGCCTGGCGAAGGCGGTCAGCTTCCCGCGAAGAAAGTTACCGAATATATCGCGCGTATCCGGCACGCTACGCCCGGAACTCCGCTGATTTCGCCGCCGCCGCACCACGATATTTACAGCATCGAGGATCTTGCGCAGTTGATTCACGATTTGCGGGCGGTGAATCCGCGCGCACGCGTTGGCGTGAAACTGGTATCCAGTTCGGGCGTCGGGATTATCGCTGCGGGTGTTGCCAAGGCTGGCGCGAACGTCATCACCATCAGCGGTCACAACGGCGGCACCGGTTCGTCGCCGCTCACTTCCATTAAGAATACGGGACTGCCCTGGGAAATTGGGTTGCGCGAAACGCACGAAACTCTGGTTCGGGCCGGCCTCCGTTCGCGTCTCTCTCTCCGCGTGGACGGGGGCCTGAAGTTTTCGCGCGACATTTTGATTGCCGCCATCCTGGGTGCTGACGAATTTGGTTTTGGGACCGGGGCGCTGCTCGCCATCGGTTGCGTGATGGCGCGACAATGCCATCTCAATACGTGCCCTGTGGGGATTGCCACGCAGGATGAGACCCTGCGGATGCGTTTCAACGGCAAGCCGGAAATGATCATTGCGTATTTCCGCTCGCTGGCCGAAGAAGTCCGGCAGAAAATGGCGAAGTTGGGCGTGCGTTCGCTGGGCGAATTGCGCGGCTGGTACGACCGGCTGGATACGCGCAGCGGCATGGATGCGTTTATGGTCGTTCCGATTTCGGAGGGGACGCGCGTTGCGCCGCAGCAGGTGCCGGTGGAACATACGGGCGCGGAGGATGATTCGCTGTATTTCAACAAGTCGCTCGGAGACGGAGCGCGAGTCGCAGCCCATTCACAATTCCGACCGCAGCGTCGGCGCGGGGCTTGAGCGGCGAATTGATGCGCCGCCGGAGCCACAATTTGGCGGAAGACGGGGAAATCACGCAGGCTTTCGACGGCTCCGCGGGGCAGAGTTTTGGCGCATTTCTTGCCGAGGGCGTCACGCTCAAGCTGACCGGCGAAGCCAACGACTACGTTGGCAAAGGGCTCTCCGGAGGAACGATTTCGCTTGCGGCGGGTTCGGCCGCCTCACGTCGAGGCGACGTGCTTGCCGGGAACACCGTGCTTTACGGCGCGACCTCCGGACAACTTTACGTTGCGGGGCGCGCGGGCGAACGCTTTGCGGTGCGCAACAGTGGCGCGCTTGCCGTGGTTGAAGGTGTGGGCCAGCACGGTTGCGAATATATGACTGGCGGCGTGGTGCTTGGTGCTCGGTCCGCTGGGCTTGAATTTCGGCTCGGGGATGACCGGCGGGCTCGCGTACGTTTTGCGCGCCGAGGCCGATGAAGTGCTGCATCGCGAGTTCGTCGCGATCCACGATATTGAGCTCGAGGAGGAAGCGTCGCTGCGCCGCGTGCTGGAAGAGCATCTGCATTTCACCGGCAGCCCGCGTGCCAGCCGTTTGTTATCGCGTAGAAATGGACTGCCGTTTGTGCGCGTGCAACCGGTGCATTTGCAAGCGTCGATTGCGGACACCTGGAAGCCGGTGCTGGCGCGATTCAAGCAGCGCGAGGCACTGCTGGTTGATCATGGTTCGCGAGTTTCCCAGGCTGCGTTACACGCTTAACCAAAGGAGATTTTACCCGCACTCGACCGGACGATTCCGCTATAATGCTCGGCGAACGGTTCACCTATGGACTTTCGACCAACTTGCCACTTTTGTATACGTCGCCAAACTGAAAAGCTTTTCTCGCGCCGGTCAGAAAGTTTTCCGCTCGCAATCCGCGGTGAGCGCGCAGATACGCCAACTGGAACAAGCGTATCGCGCCAAGCTGCTCGATCGTTCCGCCAAATCGGTGGAGCTGACACCTGCTGGGGAAGTGCTGTTTGAATTCGCCGAGCGTTTGTTGCGCTTGCGCGATGAGTCCATTCAAGTCGTGGCCGATCGCGGGAACGTGGTGCAGGGTCCGGTGCTGTTCGGGGCGAACGAAGCCACCTGCCTGTATTTACTCCCCGACATTTTTGCGGAATTTCAGCGGCGTTTTCCGCTGGTGCATATCAGCATTTACCGGAATTTCAGCCATAAGATTCTGCAGCGCATTGAGGATGGCTCGATAGACGTTGGAATTGTTACCTTGCCGACCAAGTCGCCGAACCTGCGGGTGCATCACATTCACAAGGACCGGCTGCGCTTCATGGTCAGCACGCGGAACCCGCTGGCGCATCGCTCCAAGATTACGCTCGAGGAAGTTGCCGCGCAGCCGTTGATTTTTCCGAAGACGGGTTTTACGCGGCAGGTGCTGGACAAACTTTTTCGTCCGTACCGTTCGCGCATTCGCATCAGTATGGAACTCCCCAGCATTGGCATGATCAAGCGCTTTGTCGCGGCGGATGCCGGGGTGTCTTTCATTAGCGAGAGCTTTGCGAAGGATTACGTGAAGGCTGGGGAAGTGAAGCTGCTCACCGTTGAGGGCGTGGATCTTTGGCGCGAGCTTGGTTTGGTTTATCGGCGTGATCGTAGCCTGCCGCGCGCGGCGCAGGCGCTTATTGCGCTCATTCGCGAGCATCGCAAGGTTGCGGAGCCAGCCACCGCTGCGGCCTCCGACTAGCCCCTAAGGCAATGAAAAAACTATCGCGAGAAATCTGATTCCGGAATTACGGACGTTCACTCGTGAAAGTGTCCGCGGAGATAGATGGCGCGGATGGGCACCACCACGCTCCGTTCGCGTGATTGCACGTTGATTGATTCTCGGTCGTCGGAGCACAGGCGCGAATGCCTGTGCTACTTTAGCGGACGTTGAAATCGAGGCTGGCGATCGCTTTGGCGATTACGTTCTCCTGAATCTGAATCAGGTCGGTATCGGCGTAGGTCATGCCCAGTGCGGTTAGTATGTCGCTGCCGCGGGACACGACCACCAGCGTACCGGACCAATCGTGCTCCTCGGCTTTGCCGCGATAGCGATACTCGACCGCAGGCAGTCCGCCTACCACGGTTCTTCGCTGCGATGTTTGCTTGTAGTCCTCATAGACGTCGTGCAGCCGCTTTTCCACTACGTTTGCCGCCGCATCGAGGGGCTGTCGGGTTTTTTCCCGTCCAACGACGAGCAGCGTGGATTCATTCGGCGTGCCCATGGCCACGATCGCGTTTGGCAGTTCGGTGGCGTCGTCGATCAGCTGCCAGCTGGGTGCCTTATACATTTTGAAACCGTAAACGTGGTTCGTGTATGTGTTGCCCTGCACTTCTTCTGGAATCTGAGGGGTCTCGGCTTCCTTGGGCGGAGCGAGGGGAGTGGCGGACGTCGCCAAAGCCATGGCGGCTGCGGAAGGTACGGCTTTGATCGACGGCGCTATGGCGTTTGTCTTCGGGGCGCTCGCGGGTATCGCAGGCCGTACCGCCGCGTTCGATATTCGGGGTGCGGGCGTCTCGATGGCTGACATGACCGCGGGCTCGGCGCTGGGTTGCACCGCATCGGCCTTTACTGGTTGTGCAGAGGGCTGCGAACGTTCTGATTCTCCTTGTTTTCTTGCGGGCGTTCCGGTGGCGTCACCGCCGGGCTTGGCATTGCCTTTCGCATCGTTCTTCGCGGCCTCGGACCCGTTCGGGAGAATCGCGGCGATTTTGCTTTTTTCGACAAGTATGTATCCAAAGTCAGTTTTGACTTTGAACATATTGTTATCGTACGCGACGATCACGCCATAGAACGTTTTGCCGTCCTTTAGCTGGATTTCGTCGGATTTGGCGGGCGGCGCAGCGACGCAAATCGCGAGCAGCAGCGCTCCGCGAGTTAGCACTCTCATAATTGGAAGTATGCAACTAGGGCTGGCCTCGATGCAATCGTTGCAAGGGCTTGGTGTCGGCTTCGTTACGTCGGGGCACCGGCGTCGGTTGCTTGCATTCGATCGAGTTGAACTAGAGGATGCATGGGGCGCAGCAGTGCTGCGCCCTAAATGTAATGATCGACGCGATTTCGAAGGACTTACGTGTCCATGAATAGACGAGTCGGGATTGTCGACGGAGGTATCTTCACGCGGTTACTGTCAGATCGACGATCGCACACCGCGAGAATCGACGAGCAACTCTGTTGCGGCTTCCGCCAGCTCGTTGACCTCGCTGGTCGGCGTGGCCAGACGCATCTGCGCGGCGCGCGACTCCCCATTCTGGTAGGTGACTGTCAATCGTGATCGCCTTAGCTTGTCGGCTGCGCTCGCGCAGTGTGCCGGCTGTCCGCAGGCTCACGTAGTTCACCATGCCGGTCGATATTTCGGAGTCGGCGACTTGGTTTGTGGGGCTGTCTGCGGGATGCGTGCTTTCCCTTCGCGCTTGCTCCCAAATCCGGAGTCCGAGGGCTTTGCCAAAGATCGTCTGCAGCATAGGCTTGGGGACGCCTTGTAGACGCGCAGTCATGCGAAACCCGTCTCCCTCGGGTCTCGGTACCCGGAAAGCCCACGCCGGTGTGTGGCTTGCCCAGGGCGAGAGCAGCGGTCTCAACGCAAGCATGCATGACGCCTCCTGGTGAGGAAGCCTGGCGGCGGGCATGGCTTGTGCTCCCCGGCCACAGCGCGGAAACTAACGGCGAGCGGCCTTGGAGAGCCTAGGGAGGCAATGGGGCCGCCCGCCGTTTCCCGTTTCCTCTACGGCGCCACTATAGCGAATAAAAAGCGAAAGTCAAGACAAACCTATCGACGGTAGGGTCACTTTGAATTTCCGTCTTTTCGTAATTTACCAAACGCCAAGAAACAAAAAATCCCTATGAAAATAATGCAAAGCCACCATGGACTCCATGGAATCGGAAATAACAACACCAACAGCCACCAAGCCCACTCACGGTCGCCGTTAGACGTCATAGATTCCACCGGGTAGCATAGGCTGTACGGGCCTAAGAGAAACCGTCTAGCGCCACACGTTCTGAGAAGTCTTTATGCGCCAGCGTTTACGATGGACGAGAGATTTGAGTTGGCGGACCCAGCGGCCTTGGCGCTTGTCTCCGGGGACTACCAGACGCAGCGGGCCTTGGTCGGCGGCGAGGTCCTTGCCGTCGACTGTGTCGGCTACCAGGACGGACTCGTTGGCGAAGTCGGGATCCAGCTCGGCCAGGGAGAAGGCGGCGCGATAGCCGTCACTGCCTTCGGCTACCACGCACAGGGACATGCTTTTACCGCGAAGGTCGCCCGCCTGCGGAGCGCCCGCCTTGGCGAGAAGCGCAGCCAAGTTACGCCTTCGTATTCGTGGGTGGTGCCGTCGTGGCCTTTCGCGGTCACCTTGGTGCGTGGCATGGTCTTGAGGTCGGCCAGTGTCAGGCGGAGTTCTTGCTTTACCGCGCCCTTGACGAGCAAGACTGGGGCAGCACCTGAATCGGGCGACGGTGTTTGCGTGGTAGCAGCTGAGCGGCCAACGCGACAGATGCTACGATCCGGCGTGTGCCAGAACGGCGGGCATCAGAACAGTAAATGCGAAAACGCCATGCGCCAAAACAGGAAGAGGCAGTACGGCGTGTGCCCATGACTCTGACGAACAAACCACGATCTTCTCTTCAACATGCGACGTGTTTCTCCTTCAGGATGGATTGTCGGTTTCGTTTGCTTTCAGCGGGGCTTCGCGCCATCATCTTCCGCTTCGTCACGCGAACATTATGAACCTTAATTTGTTTTTCGCGATGCTTGGCGGGCTGCTGGTGCTGGCCCTTGTCGCGAGGCGGCTGATGCGCTTCACGGGAGTCGCAGGCGACACCGTCGAACAGGTTACGCGA
Source organism: uncultured Acidobacteriota bacterium (assembly GCA_963832615.1). Taxonomy (GTDB): domain Bacteria; phylum Acidobacteriota; class Terriglobia; order Acidiferrales; family UBA7541; genus Acidiferrum. The sequence goes on along the minus strand of CAWHVA010000018.1, from coordinate 13,450 downwards.
AAAAATGCCGAATCTGTGCCCCGCGTTAGGGTTCGACTCGCGGCAAGCGGTGTGCCGGGTTGACGCCGGGCGGGGCAAGCCCCGACCCTACAGGGGGACACGGCGGATTGAGCCATCACTCGTCGTGCACGCTTCAAAAGAGAATTGCCCGCTCTCTGAGAGAGCAGCGGGCAATTCTCGCCAAGGGATTGCGGATGCGCGAGGTCTAGAAGACCTGGCGGAAGAAGTAGAACAGGAATCCCGATAGCATCATGGCGACTGGGAGCGTCAGTATCCAGGCCATCGCCAGGTTTCGTATCGTTGCCCCTTGCAGACCGGAGTGATTGGCGGCCATGGTTCCGGCGATGCCCGAGGACAACACGTGCGTGGTACTGACGGGCAAACCGAACCAGTCCGCCGCGCCGATCGTGGCCATAGCGGTGATTTCGGCCGCTGCGCCCTGACCGTACGTCAGGTGGTTCTTGCCGATTTTCTCGCCGACGGTTATGACGATGCGCTTCCATCCAACCATGGTGCCGAGGCCCAGGGCTAGCGCGGTGGCCACTTTGACCCAGAGCGGGATAAAGCGCGTGGCGTGATCCACGTGCGATTTGTAGTTCTTCAGGACGGCAACGTCGGCTGCGGCAAAAACGGGCTTGCCGGACTTTTGCATCAGGCGTATCGCTTCGCTCGCCAAATACATGTCGTTGCGGAAGTTTCTTACTTCCTTTTGCGGCACGTTCTTCAAGTCCTTGAAGATGGCCATTTCAGTGCCGATGCCGTTGACCAACTCGCGCAGGGCCAGCATGGTGTTGGGCTTGAACTCTTTGGTGCGGATGTAGTCGGTGACGTCTTCGCGGGGATCGCCGATGGCCGCACTTTGCTGTACGTATTTGCCCAAGGTGTCGGCAGTTTGTGTCGAAACCGCGATGAAATCTTGCGACTGTGACGGGGTGACGGCGTGGTTCAAGGCATAGGTGGTGGGCACGGTGCCGATCAGGATGAGCATGATGAGGCCCATGCCTTTTTGGCCGTCGTTCGAGCCGTGGAAGAAGCTGACGCCGGTGCAGGTCAGGATCAGCAAGCCGCGAATCCAGAATGGAGGTGGCTCGGTGCCTTCCGGCGCTTCGTACAACTTCTTGTTCTTCACAACCGCCTTCAAGACCATGAATAGCCCGGCGGCCATCACGAATCCGAAAATAGGGGAGAGCAGCAGCGACTTGCCGATGTTGGCTGCCTGCGCCCAATCGACGCCGCTGGTTCCCGTCCGCGCGTTCATCAATTGGTTGGCGATACCCACGCCGATGATGGATCCGATTAAGGTGTGGGAGCTCGACGCGGGGAGGCCGAACCACCAGGTTCCGAGGTTCCACAGAATGGCGGCGATCAAAAGAGCAAAGACCATCGCAAATCCGGCTCCGGATCCGACTTGCAGGATCAGCTCGACCGGCAACAGCGATACGATGCCGAAAGCCACCGCGCCAGTGGAGGTGACGACGCCTGCGAAATTCCAGGCTCCGGACCACACCACCGCAATCTGCGGGTCCAGCGAATGCGTGTAAATGACGGTCGCCACGGCGTTGGCGGTATCGTGGAATCCGTTCACAAATTCAAATCCAAGCGCGGTCAGCAGCGCTATGCCCAACAAGATGTAGGGCCACGTGGCTCAGCATCGGCGTACCGCTCAAGTCTCTCGCGATGCTGGAACCGATGAAAATCAGGCCACCGACAAGTACAAGGCCAAAGATCAGTAAGCCCGCTTTGCTCGGCTTTTTCGCTAATTTGTCGTGTACCGAATGTTTGGCGGGAGGCGCGATTGGTGGCGCCGAGGTTGCCCCCGTGGTTGTAGCTGATGCTGTTGCCATAAGACTCCTGTCTCTGTGTAAATTCGGCCAGCTAGGGACGCGAGGCCAATAAGGGATGGCTGGTTATACGAGACAATTGTTACTGCCGGATGAACATCGCAGGCGAGCTAGTTCAAACTCCTTCGGACGGCGGGGCGAAACTTGCAGGTTGCGAAACCAAGTTGACAAACTGGCCAGATCGGGAGAGGCTCTGCGGTCATGGAACATCCTCAAGTTCTTCTGTTTGCGTTCCTTATTGGCGTAGTCGGTGGGCTGCGGGCGTTGACTGCGCCTGCGGTCACGTCGTGGGCTGGTTATTTGGGGTGGCTCAATCTGGCCAATTCGCCGCTGAAATTTATGGGCTCGATGATCACCGTGGTTTTCTTCACGATCCTCGCGTGCGTGGAGTTGGTGACCGACCAGCTTCCGTCAACTCCGGCGCGCACGAAGCCAGCCGGTCTTATCCCGCGCATCCTGCTGGGAGGTCTGTGCGGCGCGGCGGTAGCGTCGGCCGGCGGGCAATCGCTGGCGCTCGGCGCGGTTTTGGGCGCCGTTGGCGGCGTCATTGGGGCCTTCGCGGGGTACGAAGTCCGTACGCGACTGGTGAAGGCGCTTGGAGTGCCCGATTTTGTGATTGCCGTGCTGGAGGATGCCGTCGCTATCGGTGGCGGTCTTCTTTTATTGTCTCGCTTCTAACCAGCGCGCAGGTCCCGGTGAAACCGCTGCTGCTTTTGGGCTAATGCTCGATCGTGCGCCGCTGAACCGGTTGTGGTTTTGATTGCGTCTGTCCATCGCTCCGTGCATCAAATCCCATGCAATAAACTGTTCTTTCGAGGGGTGTCCCCATGGGTTCCGGCAATCACTATCAGGGAATCATCATCGGCTCGGGCCAGGGGGGAACTCCTTTGTCCAAGGCGCTGGCGAATGCCGGGTGGCGGACCGCATTGGTCGAGCGGGAGCACGTGGGTGGAACGTGCGTCAACGAAGGCTGCACGCCGACTAAAACGATGGTTGCGAGTGGGCGGGTCGCTTACTTGACCCATCGCGGCGCGGACTACGGCGTGCGCACGGGGCGCGTCACGATCGATATGAAGCGCGTGCGCACTCGCAAGCGCGACATCGTCAAACTGTTTCGGAACGGCAACCAGAAGCATATCGAGGAGACCAAGAATCTCGATCTGATTTTCGGGGAAGCGGCTTTCACGGGACCGAAATCGGTTCGAGTACGCCTCAAGAATGGCAGTGAGCGCACGCTCACTGCGGATCATATCTTTATTAACGCTGGTTGCCGGCCAGCCGTGCCTTCGCTCGAAGGTTTGGGGGACGTTCCTTTTCTGGACAGCACCTCGATTATGGAATTAGCGGTTGTGCCGAAACATCTTCTGGTGCTAGGCGGGGGATATGTTGGGCTGGAGTTTGGTCAATTGTTTCGCCGCTTGGGGAGTAAGGTCACGATTGTGCAGTCTGGCGATCAATTGCTCGCAAGGGAAGACGCCGACGTTGCGGAGGAAGTTGCTGCGATCCTCAAACAGGACGGCATAACGAGTTCTGCTGAACTCGAAAGCCGAACGCGTCCGCAAGGCAGGAAAGGAAATCAAGCTTACGGTTCGCAGCGGGAAGAGCGTTCGCACACTCTCCGGGTCTCACTTGCTGGTAGCCACCGGGCGCGTTCCCAACACCGAGAAACTGAACCTTCGCTGCCGCCGGTGTTAGCACCGACGACCGCGGCTTTATCAAGACCAACAGTAAACTGGAGACCGATGCAGAGGGCGTCTACGCGCTTGGCGACATCAAGGGCGGACCTGCGTTCACGCACATTTCCTACGACGATTTCCGCATCCTGCGCACGAACCTGCTGGAGAAGGGAAGCGCGAGTACGGACGGCCGCCTTGTGCCCTACACCATGTACATCGACCCGCAATTTGGCCGCTTCGGCTTAAGCGAGGCCGAAGCTCGCGCGCAAAACAAAAATATCCGGGTCGCCAAGATGCCGATGAGCTATGTCGCTCGCGCTCTCGAAGTCGACGAAACCCGCGGGTTTATGAAGGCGGTCGTGGACCTGGAAAACGATCAAATCCTCGGGGTAGCGGTCCTGGGGATCGAGGGCGGCGAAATCATGACCCAGCTCCAACTCGCCATGATGGGCAAGCTGCCTTCCACTTTGCTCCGGGAGGCCATCTTTGCGCACCCGACGCTGGCAGAATCCCTCAACAATCTTTTCGGCAATTTCCAGGACAAAAAGCGTTAGCTGTCGCGGCGACTTTAGCCATCGGGCTAGTTGTCCAGGTGCACCGTTGGCTTGATTGTGTTTTTTGCGCGCGCGACCTTCAGCAGCTCCGGATAAAACTGTACGAAGGAATGCTCCACCGCGGCGTTCTGTTCGTGGCATTTCCAGCAGGCATTTTGTGAGGGTGTGATTGCGCTGGCGGCATTTTCGGCGCCGTCAAAATTGAAATAGGCCCACTTGTCGGCGAAACGGGTTTCGTCTTTCACTTCGACATCCAGGCCCATGAAGTCCTTTTGGTAGCTGCCGTGTTTGTTGATCGATCCTTGCGATGTGGAACCGTAGATCTCCAGGACGAATATGGTTTTATCTGGCCACTTGCCGTTTGCCAGGTAGTAGTCGTAGGCGGCGGGCTTCACAAAAACATTGGTGAACATTTGCATGTCGTCGGCTTTCTGTGTGTAGCTCATCCCAAAACCGGAGGAAACGTAAATCCAGCGGCGGTAGTCGGCCGGACGAACCAGCTTGCCGTCCGCGGTGAATTGCGGGCCATCTGCGGCGGATGCGGAAGCCACACTACGGCCCGTGTGCGCGGCGAGGGACACTGCCGCAAGAGTCAAAACCAGAACTAGCACTGTTTTTCTCATGAGCCACCCCTCTCGAAGCAAATGTCGCGTGCGTCGCTTACTCGCTATGGCGTTATACGCTATAGTTGTAGACGACGTAGAACGAAAAGTGTTTCGGCTCGCCCGAATTATTCTGCTTCGCAAAGAGCGGCGTTGGCTTCTTCCGCGGGATCACGCCCGCGATTCGCCAGGCCCACGCCCAGCAGCACGAGCGCGCCGCCCAGCAGCAGAGAGCCCGTAAGCGGTTCGGCGAGTAGCCAGGCCGCGAGCAACGCCGTCAGCGGGCCCTGCGCGAGCAGGGAAACCGCGGTCACCGTCGCCGGAAGATGGCCTAGCGCGTAGGTCAGCGCCAGATACCCGCCGAGCTGCGAAACCAGTCCGAGCCCGACCAGCGCGCCAAACGAACGCCCTGGCGGAATTCGCAGCGACACGCCCATCGCCAGGTTGATCACCAGCAAGAAGAATGTCCCCGATAAGATTGCCAAGCGCAGAAATACCAGCGTGCTCGTGGTGGTGCGGACGCGCTCCGTAGCCATAAGGTACACCGCAAAGCACGCTGCCGCGCCCAGCGCCATCAAGTCGCCCGCGCCGAACCGCACGTGGCGACCTATGTCCGCCCACACGATTACCAATGATCCGGCGATCGCAAGGACCAGCCCCAGCCAGAAGGAAACCGTGGGCCGCCGTCCAAATGCGAGCCAGGTGAGCAGGCCCACGAAGATGGGAGTTTGATTTCCGAGCAGCGTGGCATTTCCCGCGGACGTGCGGAGGATCGCGGTGTTATAGAGCGCCAAATCGAGCGCGAAGAACAGTCCGCCGAGCGCAATGATCGCTAGCGTCCGCAAACTCACTGCGGGCGCGCGGCGATCCCACATCCACGTCGGCAGTAGCACGATGGCGGGAATGAGCATCCGGTAGAACGCGGAAGCGGGACCGGGTATGTCGGTCCAGCGCACGAAAATCGCCGACCATCCGATGCACACGACGCCCGCAGCCAGGGCCAAGTAGGGCCAAAAGCTGTGCGAACCGCGAGCCTGCACCTGCGAGGGGCGAACCTCCGTCGTTGACGCGATGACCGGTCTCCTGGAGCGCGTGTTGGCGCACGAGAATCGTTCCAGTATCGCACACAGCGCCGTGGCTCCATCTCGGCGTAGGGGCGCCACGCGCCGACAAATTGTCTCGCGCGGACGCTAGCCAGACCGCTTGGGGGACACAACTCCGATTGGTGCTCAATACGCCCCAACTGGCCTTTGGTTCTATTGTTCCCTTCGCGCCCAAACGCTACGTTCGAGTTAGGAGCAATCACATGGCGAACGCTGCGACTCCTCCGGGTTGGGACCGTCCAACGCCCTCAAAATCAATACCTTGGCGGATGTTCTTTCGCATCGTCCGCTGGACGACGTACCTTGGCGCCGCGTTTACGCTCGGGCTTATGTTGCACAAGGCGCCGGCACCTGTCGTGGAGACCAGCCCGCAAGCCGCCGCCCGCGTTGAACAGAAATTCGAGCAGGTCGAACAAGCCGTGTCCAACGGTCAGCCCGCCACCATGCGCATGGACCAGACCGAGCTGAACTCCTATCTCGTCTCCCATCTTGATATCGCGCCGAGTGCGAATGCCAATCCGTCGCAGGTCGCCGCGCCGTCCGCGACGCAGAATTCCGCCTCGAATGCCACAGCCAGTGCCGCGCCGGTACCCGGCAGTGCACCGGACTTGTCTGCACCCGCGGGAACCTCCGCCGAACAGATCGAACAGGTCCGCTCGTCCGTAAAGGACGTCAAGGTCGAGCTGATCGAAGATCGTGTGCGAGCCTACGTGGTCTTCGACTTTCACGGAAAAGACATGACTCTCCAGTTGGAAGGGAAGCTTGGAGCAGAAGACGGCTACTTGCACTTCGAGCCGGTCGCCGGCCAGATTGGCTCCCTGCCGATTCCAAGGTCGACACTCGAAGCGGCCGTCGCGAAGATGATGGAGTCGCCAGAGAACCGCGAGAAACTGAAGCTGCCAAACGATATGTCCGGGTTGAAGATCGAAAACGGGGAAGTCGTCGCCACCTACAAATAGCATCGAACGTCAGCCGACCTCCATCACTACGTTCCTGTAATGTGCCAACGGGTTCCGCGCGTCCTCGCTGGGAATACGCTAGGATTCAGCGGATGAGCGATCTGAATAAGCTAGCCTTCGCCGGGCTGTTACGCATGGTTGTGGCCCTTGCCGCCTTGCTGTTCCTCCCGGCTTGGACGTTCCACTACTGGCAAGCGTGGATTTTTCTTTCCGTATTTTTCGTTTCGGTCTTGGCGATCACCCTTTATCTCGTGAAAAACGACCCGAAGCTTCTTGAGCGTCGCCTAAAGGCGGGGCCACGAGCCGAGAAGGAGCCAACTCAAAGGATCATTCAGCTCGTCGCAATGATCGCATTCATCACGGTGGTTGTGTTTCCACCGATCGATCATCGCTTCGCATGGTCTACTGTGCCGGCATATGTGTGCATAGCGGGAGACCTTCTCGTTTTTCTCGGGCTCCTGATTATATTTTTCGTCTTCAAGGAAAACACGTTTACCTCTGCCGTTATTGAAGTCGATGCCCAACAGAAGGTTGTAGCAACAGGACCCTACGCACTTATTCGCCATCCCATGTATGCGGGAGCGCTGGTCATGCTTGCGGGGGTGCCATTGGCGCTGGGTTCCCTCTGGGGACTGATCACAATCGTGCCCATTACGGTTGTGATCGTATTGAGGTTGTTGGACGAGGAGAAATTTCTCGCAAGGAATCTGCCGGGCTATTCCGAATATAGCGAAAAGATCGGCTATCGTTTGCTGCCATACGTTTGGTAGTCAGCAGCGATCCGTCATTTGATCAAGCCACATTTGGCATCTCCCGCGCCATCAACTCAAAAGAGCTAGCCTCCCATCGCGGCCGACCTGATGCGTGAACGGCAGTACGGACTTCGACACAGCCGCTGCCTAGAGCGTTGTCGTCCTTCCTCCATGGCCCGATCCTATTCTCTTAGACCAATTGGACCGACGAGGCCGACCCTTGAGACGTACGCCCTGGAACAGGACCGGGTGCACACTGCTTTTCGCGATGCTGGCTTGCCAGGCGCCACTGCCAGCTGCGGATGCGCCGCTGGGCGTGGTGTTGCAGGCGAACCTCGCCCACGTGAAGGATAGCGCCATCACGGAAGGAGCCACGGTGTATCCGGGCGACGATCTCAGCACCGACGTCGGAGGCTCGCTCGATCTTCGTATCGCGAACTCCCGTTTTGACTTAGCCGCGAATAGCCGCGCGCACTTCTACGCTGGAGAGAAGGGTTCGGTCGTGGAGCTCACCAGTGGCACGCTGACATTCCGAAGGGATGCGGGGACAGACGGCATCGAGGTAGTCGCATCCGACGTACGGATCGTGCCTAAGGGCGAAGGCATAGTGACTGGGTTAGTGACCATCTACTCGCCCTGCAAGATCGCGGTAACCAGCATTGCCGGAGAGATCGAAGTCAGGTCCGGGACGGAGACGCGCATTGTGGCGGAGAAGGAGACTTACGCCGTGATCCCGGAGGTGTCTGTGTCGGCCGTGCAGACCTACATTTCTCCCGACGATCCCAACTACCACCAATCGCATGTTCACAAGGCCTGCGCTCTGGGCAACAACCCGCACAACCCCGGTCGCTTCCAGAAAATCGCTCTTGCTGCTGGATTGGGGGGAGCGGCCATCCTGGTCGGAAGCAAGTTGCTGACGACGTCGCACTCTGGCGCGGAAAGCCCCTGGAAGCCCTAAAGGAGAGTGCCAACCGGTAGAGACTATGGCGACCGCACCTGTTTTGTTTCTGTTGATCTTTGAAGGAAAGTGAGCGTTCCTTGCTTGAGAGTTGACGAAATGCGCTACAGTTCGCGCAGGGCTACGGCTACCGGCCGGGCCGCGGCGCGCAGCGCTGGCGGCAAACCGCCCAGAAGGCCCATCACCAGCGCGAAGATGATCCCGCCGAGCAGCAGGCCGGAAGTGATGCGGAAGGCGAAAGCCATGTTCGAGAATGTCTGCCAGTTCATGGTCGCGGTGGTGAGGCCGTTCAGCGGAAGAACCGCCAGACAGCCGACCGCCCCTCCGACAAACGAGATGATGAAGGCCTCGATCAGGAACGAGAAGACCACCGCGGCGGCGCCGAAGCCCAGGGCGCGCATGGTGGCGATTTCGCGGCCGCGCTCGGCGACTGCGGAGTACATGGTATTGAGAGCGCCGAAGATCGCGCCGATGGCCATGACGCTGGCGACCAGGCCGCCCAGAATCGTGATGAGTTGGGTCATGCGTGTGGATTGCTTCGCGTAGTAGTCGATTTCGCGGCTGACGTCGACGCTCAGGCGTGGATCCGCGGTGACGAAGTCCTTGAATTCCTGAAGCGCGCCGGGCGAAGTGAGATGTACGGTGACCGACTGGAATACGTTGGTGGGACGCTTGTAGACGTCGTCGAGTACGCGGGCGTCGCACCAGACCTCGGAATCAAACGCGCTGCCGCCGGCGTCGAAAACGCCCACAACTTTCCAATGGCCACCGCCAAAGTCAACAGTGTTGCCCACGGTCAGTCCCGAATACGTCGTGTTTGCGTTTCGTCCGACGACAAGTTCGGCAAGTCCTGGTTGGAACATGCGACCCTGGACGATTTTGGCGTTGCGGCGGATGGTGAGGACGTTGGCAGAAACGCCGCGCACCTGAACGTTCGCGTCGGTGCCGGTGCTCTTCAACGGGAAGGGCGCGACCACTACGACTTCGGACGTGACTAGAGGACCGTCGGCTCCGCGGGCCACACCCGGGGCGTCTTGCAGGATCTTGACCTGATCGAGCGCGACGCCACTCATCATTTCTGAAGTAGCGCCGGCGCGCATGACGATGGCGTTGTCGTCGGAACCCGAGGCCACCAACGTGGCTCGAAAGCCGCGAGCCAGTGAAAGCATAGCGACGAAGACGCCGACGGTACCGGCGATGCCCAGGACCGCCACGATGGCGGAGGTCCAGCGGGCTCTTACGCTGCGAACATTGTAGATGACAGGAATAGCCATGGTCAGACCCTCCGAAGCGCGTTCACGACGCGCATGCGCATGGCCCCGATTCCGGGGAGCAGGCCGCTGATGACGCCGACCAGCAGCGCCGTACCGAGGCCCACGGAAAGAATGGCGGGCGAAAGAATCAGAGTCGGCAGCAGCCCATTGAGCGCCGCGGCTAGAACCGGGATGGCCAGTGCGGCGAGGCCCAGCCCTAGCAGACCGCCCACCAGGGCGATGGTGAGGGACTCGGCCAGAACAAAAAAAAGAATCGAGCGGTCGCTGAAGCCGATGGCTTTGAGCACCGCAAGTTCGCCAATGCGCTCGCGCACGGAGATGGCCATCGTGTTGCCAGTAACCAGCAACAGCGTGAAGAAGACCACCGCGCCGATCGTGAGGATGAGGAATTCGATGTTGCCGAACTGTTTTACCCATCCAGCGGCGAAGGCCGATTCCGTTTCGGTTTTCGTCTCGAAAGAAGAGTTGGCAAACATGTCGTCGATGGCCTTGCTGACGCGAACGGCATCATCGGGGCTGTCCAGTTTCAGCACGTACCAGCCGACGTTGTCCTTGAAGGTTTTGGGCACGCCTTCCTCGAAGGCATCCCACTGAAACCAGAACTGGCTCTCGTCGCCTCCAACCGTTGTGCTGTGATAGATGCCGTCGAGATTGAATTCCCAGGTATTCGCGCCGCCGAAAATGGTGGTCTTGATGGGGATGCGGTCGCCGATTTTCCAGCCAAAGCGCGCGGCTGTTTTCGCGCCGGCGATGGCCCCCTGGCGATCCTTAACGAAATTCGCCCACTGATCGTCCGGGACTTTAAGTTCCGGAAGAACCGTGCGCTGATTTTCAACGTCGATGGCGAACTGCGGGAAGAAGTTCTTTTCGTCCTGATAGACGCCGCCAAACCAATTGTTGTGCGTGATGGCCTTGACGCCGGGAATGCGCAGGATTTTGTCGCGATAGGAGAGCGGCAGCGGCTGAATGATCGAGATGCGATTGATGATCACCAGGCGATCCGCACCCGCAATGTCGGCGCCGCGGCCGAAAGCGCCCTTGACGACGGCGAGGAACGAGAACAAGAAAAGAGCCACGGCGAACGAGCCGATCGTAAGGATCAGGCGAATTTTCTTGCGAAACAGATTGGCGAAAATCAACCTGCTGAATTTCACGCGGCACCTCCGGCGTAGGCGTTCTGTTGCACTTGGTGGCCTTCCACGAGCAGACCTTTTTCAAGATGGAGCTCGAGATCGGCCAGTTTGGCAACGACCGGATCGTGGGTGACCATCAGCACGGTCTTGCCGTACTCCCTCACCAGCCGAATGATCAGGTTCATGATTTCGTCCGCGCTCTTGCGGTCCAGGTCGCCGGTGGGCTCGTCGCAGAGCAGGAACGTGGGATCGGCGACGATGGCGCGGGCGATGGCCACGCGCTGCTCTTGTCCGCCGGAAAGCTGACGCGGGTAGTGATTCATGCGCTCGGCGAGGCCTACGACGCCCAGCGCGGTCTCCACGTGCTTGCGGCGCTCCGCTTTTGAGAGCTTGGTCAGCAGCAGGGGCAGTTCGACGTTCTGGTACGCCGTGAGCACCGGGATCAGGTTGTACATCTGAAAGATGAATCCGACGTGGCGCGCGCGCCACTGCGTAAGCTTGTTGCCGGACATGTGCGTGATCTCATCGCCGGCCACGGTGATGCTGCCATGCGTAGGGGACGTCCAGTCCGCCGAGCAGGTTGAGCAGCGTCGTCTTGCCGGAGCCGCTGGGGCCCATGAACGCGACGAAGTCGCCTTTGTCCACGTCGAGATTCAGGCTCTGCAGGACCTGGATTTCCTCGCCGCCGCGGCGATAGGTCTTGGCCAAGCCCCGCACTTGAATCAGGCTGTTGCTTTTACCGGTGACATCCACTCGAACCATTTTGATCGCTCCTGTTTTTGTTCTTAGCGCTTAATGCCAACCGTTTGACCGTCATGTAACTCCGGCGGACCGTTCACCACGACAACATCTCCCACCGCGAGGCCGGCGGCCACTTCCGTGTCGGAACCCCGATTGCCGCCCAAGGTTATGGCCCGCCGTTCCAGGTGATTGTCCTTCACGAGGAAGACAATCTTCTTGCCGCCGTCGTCGCGCACCGCGTTCTGCGGAATCAGGGGTAGCGCCGCTGCAGCCTTTTTGCCCGGCTCTTCTTTCCGCTCGTCACCCAGGAAGGTGACTTTGATGCCCATGTCGGGAAGAATCCGCGGGTCCAGCTTGTCGAACGAAATGCGCACCTTGACGGTGGCTTTCTGGCGGTCCGCCGTAGGAATAATCGTTCGCACGTGACTGGGAATCTCCCAATCCGGATACGCGTCCAGAATTGCCGTTACGTGCTGGCCGTCTTTCACGCGCGCGATGTACGACTCGTTGACGTCCACCTCAATCTCGTTGGAGTTCATGTCCACGATGGTGGCGATGCCGGTGCGCGTAAAACCGCCGCCCGCGGAGATCGGCGATACCATTTCGCCGACCTGGGCGTCCTTGGAGACGACGATGCCGGCAAAGGGAGCCTTGATCGTGCAGTTGTCGACCGCTTGCTGCGCTTCGAGGATGCGTGACTCCGACGCCGCGACCTGCGCCTTGGCCAGATCGATCTTTGCCTGCAGGCTGTCGGCGTTCATGCGCGCGATGTCGAGTTGTTCCTGCGTCTGTACGCCGGCCTTTTGCAGTTGATCGGCGCGGTGCAACTCGGTCTGGGCATTCTTCAGCTGCACTCGAAAGTCGGCGATGGCAGCCTGGGCGGAATCGCGGTCGGCCTTGGCCGAATTCAGCGTCTTCTGGACGTCGGCATCGTCCAGAGTGGCCAGCAGTTGACCTTCCGAGACGCGCGTACCTTCGTCGAAGAAGACCCCGGTCACGCGGCCAGTGATTTTGGCGGCGATCGTCGCGCGCCGTCGCGGGGTAACGTAACCGCTGGCATTCAATAGAGCTTCGCGGCCGCCGGCGCCGACGGGTTTGTGCACGGTAGTAACTTCAACGAGCGGCTTCTGGTTCCAGACGGCGTAGACACCGCCGGCAATGCCCCCGAGGATGACCAGGCCGCCGAAGAAAATCGCGAGACCTTTGCCGAGTTTGCTGCCCTTGCGCTGCCCTTCGTGTATACGCAGAGAGCCGAGATCGTGTTGTGCCGTACCGAGAGGCGTGGCCATTAGCCGGGCTTCCTTGAGAGAGGGGTGCACACTGTACTTACGCACGAGCAGTGCGAGAGATTTCAGAATTTGCCGTGCAAGAGTGCTTCTGCAGGATAGTTTAGCGTGATTCGGGGTGGATTGCGAAAGGCATTGGTAATGATAGAGCCTCTCGCTAGAAGGTTCGCGGCTAGGAGCTTGGTACTCGGGAGAGACTTAGGAAACGGGCGCAGCCGATTATCGACACGGCGCCCGGTCTAGTACCGGTCTTGCGCAAGTGGTGCAGGGACGAGGTCTACTGGCTGGCGAGGTCCTCCTTGCTGGCAATGTCCGTACGGTGATCCGGAGTAAGATCGCGCAGGTGGCGCTGGCGCGAGATAGGATGCACGCCCCGTCGACGGCGTGAAGACCCACCCGGTTTTCTATTCGAATAATAAGGCGCCATTCCGGTGGGCAGTTGGAAATGCGAAATGACCGTGCCCAGTCTGTACTAGCAAGCGCGCAGTTATGTATAATCGAAAACTGAAAAACGAGCGGGCGTCGTACAATGGCAGTATAGAAGCTTCCCAAGCTTCGGACGTGGGTTCGA
>CAWHVA010000017.1:0-99561 GCA_963832615.1 uncultured Acidobacteriota bacterium | reverse complement strand
CTTGACCGCCAATCACGACGTTTTTGCCAAAAACACAAGAACCGGAAATCCCTGTCAGCGCGGCAATCACCGTGTGCGCGCCGATATGACTGTTGTGGCCCACATGAACCAAATTGTCCAGTTTCACGCCGTCGCCGATGCGGGTATCGTCGAGCGAACCGCGATCGATCGTGGTATTCGCGCCGATTTCCACGTCGTCGCCAATCTCCACGATGCCAATCTGCGGAAATTTCGAGTAACGCCCTTCGCCGCGCGCGTATCCAAAGCCATCCGCGCCGATCACGGCTCCAGCGTGAATCTCCGTGCGATCTCCTACGCGCACGCCGCCATACAACGTGACTCTCGGATGTATACGGCAGTGTGAGCCAATCCAACATCCCGCAGCGACCACGCTGTGAGGGCCGATCTGCGTGCCTTCTCCGACGTGCACGTCCTCTCCGATGACCGCGTACGGCCCGATGCTGACCCCGGCCGCAATCCGCGCCAGCGGCGCCACAATGGCGGTGGGATGAATGCCCGAGGCGATCGGGGACTGGCCCAACAACAGCGCAGCTGCTTTCGCGAACGCGACTTTTGGATGTGCGTGCCGCAACACCGTCTTGCCAGCGATCGGGACACCCTCTGTCGCGATCACACAGAGGGCGGCGGACGCCACTGCGCGCGGTGCGTTTTTCGCGGCGTCCACATAAATAAGGTCGTGGGGTCCCGCGCGTTCCGGGGCGGCCACTCCGCGCAGTTCCACCGCGCCATCGCCCTCAATCTTTGCACCCATATCCGCCGCTAGTTGCTGTGCCGTCCTGCTCATCGCATTCACCCACGTCTTTGTTGAACGTTCTGACTCATTCCCTGGTCAGCTCAAGAAATCATAAAGCGGCGCTTCGCCTTTCGGCCGCGTCTTCCACCGCGCATGAACCCAGACCCACTGATCTGGATGCTTTCGAATGATCTCCTCGATCACCTTTGTAAACTTCTGGGTATTGACCAACACATCGCGCTCCGTATCGCCGCTTCGACTCAAGTCAACCGCCGGCTCGAATCGCAGCCGGTATTTTGCGATTTGCGGGTCCCAAAACGCGTACCCAGGCACCACCGCTGCATCCGTGTGCAGCGCGACGCGTGCGAGGCCCGTTGTCGTACAAGCGGGCGTTCCGAAAAAATCCACGAACACGCCTTCTTCCGGCATGGTGTTCTGATCCGCCAGAATGCCAACGGTTCCCGCATCGCGCAGAATCTTCAGCAGTGCGCGGGCCGATTCATTCTTGAAGACCGGCCGGTTTCCTGACAGACACCGATAGCGATTGACCAAGTCGTCCACTCGGGGATTGTCCAGCGGACGCGCCATATAATGCAGCGGAAACCCATACAACGCGTGGGCAAACGACGATAGCTCCCACGCGCCGATATGCCCGGTCAGATATAAAACGCCTTTGCCGCGTCGCTGGCCCTCCAGAAAGTTCTCGTGGCCATCGAGAATCACAACCTGCTCGATGTTCTCTTTCGTGTATCGCGGCAGCCGCGCGAACTCCGCAGCCATCCATCCCAGGTTTTGGACCATGCCGCGAACGGTGGCTCGGCGTTGCGCTTCATCCCACTCAGGAAACGCCAGCCGTAGATTGAACTCCGCCGTTTTCCTCAATTTCGGCAGCAAGGTATAGACGCCGCGCGCAACGGTCGCGGCGAGATGTCGCGCCGTCCGGCGCGGTAGAGCGCCCAGCGACTTGAGCATCGCCCACACCACCGCGTATTCGAGCCACTCCTTCATCGTCTCCCATGTCTGCTGCAAATCCCCGACGCGCGACAGTATGCATTCGGTCGCTTCGGTCCCGCCAGTTCGAAGTTACCGCCTCGTGCTCAGGCACGAGATTGTGCGCCTGCGTCAAGTCGGAGTGGATTGTCGTGCTAGACTCGGCCCGTGGAGACGAATCCGCCCGCGCCGCCGCCCGCGACCACAAAAAGTTTAGCCGCCCGCATCGGGTGGCTCGTCCTTATCCTCATCACTCTTTACGTTTGCTATTTCAGCCATCTCGGCGCGATCGGTCTCGTCGGCCCCGACGAACCGCGCTACGCATGGATCGCCCGCGACATGGCCGAGAGCGGCGATTGGATCACTCCCCGCCTGTACGGCCAGCCCTGGTTCGAGAAGCCACCTCTCTATTATTGGGGTGCCGCCGTCAGCTTCAAACTCTTCGGCGTGACCGAAGCCGCAGCCCGCCTTCCCAGTGCGATTGCCGCTCTGATGGGCACGCTGGCACTCGGCGTGGCTTGCCTGGCGAGTTTACGGCGTGGAAACCGCGCGCTGGTTGCTCCTGCTACTCCCAACAACGGTCGGAATGATCGGTTTCTCTCATGCCGCTGCCACGGATATGCCTTTCAGCGGCACGCTTACGTGCGCCATGGTCGCGGCAGCAGTTCTGCTGGGCCTGGTGCCCTCTGCGAGTCGAGATTCAGGGCCGGAAGTCGAGGTAGTACCGCGTTCGTTCTCCTCGATGATCTTCGCCAACCGCACAACCTTGCTCGCCTCCGCTCTCTTCGGGTTTTTTCTGGGACGCGCGATGCTCGCCAAAGGACCTGCGGCGATTATCTTGTGCGGCGGAGCTGTCTTCTTTTGGGCGTTGGCCACCAAACGCTGGCGCGACACTCTCCGCCTGCTTCACCCCGTCGGGATCGTTGTTTTTTGCCTGACCGCGCTGCCCTGGTATGTTTTGTGCGCGCTCCGCAACCCGGACTTTCTCCGCGTTTTCATCGTCGAGCATAACTTCAAACGCTTCCTGACGCCTGAATTCCAGCACATCCAGCCATGGTGGTTCTACGCGGAAATCATTCTTCTGGCGTTCCTGCCGTGGGCTGCCGCGCTGATCTGGACTCTGATCGTTGGACTGAGGCGCTTGAGTCAGACGAGGCGACTGAGCGCATTTACTTGCTTTCTGTTGTGCTGGGCGGGATTTTGCGTCGTATTTTTTACGATTTCTCGATCCAAGTTGCCGGGTTATATTCTGCCCGCCGTCCCCGCGATCGGACTCCTTCTCGCTCGCTCGGCCACATCTCTGGCGTCGACGAAACATCGATCCTTCGGACTCGCGTCGCTCGCTGCGGCCGTGCTATTTGCCGGCTTGGCGATGAAAGTGACCGACGAGCGATTGTTTAAGAACCTGATCGCCTTCGCCCCTCTGTTTGGATTGATTCTGGTCGCGTTCGCGCTGGCAAACTGTTTGCTGGGCGTCTTTTTCCTGTTCTCTCGCCGAAGTGCCGCTCTGGTTGCGGGTATTCTGCCGATCCTTCTGCTTTCGCTCATGGCCAACGAAATCCTGCAATTCACACCCATCTCGATTTTGTCACCGCGCTATCTTGCCTACCAACTCCAGGCCAACCGTGTGCCTTTAGTTGATTTACGAGTCGCTGGGATCAGGCGAAGCACTCTCTACGGACTGAACTTTTATCTGCGGACCGATTTGCAGGAATGGGACCACGATTCATCACGCGAATCCTACGTGCTCGCAACCGGACGGCTACCCTGCTCGAAAATGCCCGCCGATTTGACTTGCTCTAGTTTGTGGGGAGAGGTCGACAAAATCGATGACTTCGAACTGCTGCATCTCACGCCGAAGCGCTAGTGAGCAGCGCCCCCGGTAGGCGGCAACCTCAATAAAAAGAAACTCACCACGCGGTTCTCGTACGCGCGCTTGTCGTCATCGCCCATATCCGCGAAATTTCCGTGCCCGATGTTGGCCTGGTCCTTCGGCTCGGGCGCCTTCAAATACATTTGCCGGGTAATGTCGCCAAGCTCCGGCTCATCCGCGGCATTGATAAACAATTTCTGCACGCCCGCCAGCGACTGCATCCGCTTCGTGTTCGACAGCGGAAGCTCCCCGCGATACTGGTGATTCAGCCACTGAAAGCTAAACTCGGCAGATTTGGTCATCAGCGGAAATCCGCCCAAGCCCTGGCGTTCCACGCCCACCTTGACCATCTGCTCCGGCAGGTCGTACACGGAGTCCAGCACCAGCGCCCGCACGCGCTGATCGCCCTCCGCCTCGCGCAGGGCAGCGTACGCGCCGAGGTTGTATCCCCACAAACCAAAACTGGCGGGATTGACGTCGTTCCGCGAGGCCACCGCGTCGATGGCCGCGCGCACCTCGTCGGCCTCGCGATAACCAAACGACGTAATTCCGGAATTCGCGCCATGCGCCGTAAAATCAAATACGAACACGTTGTACTGGTGATCCTGCAGCGCGGAAACCAGCGTCAATAGCTCGCCCTTGCTCGACCCATATCCATGACAAAGGATGATCGTGGAAGCGCCACGAAATCCAGGAAAGAACCAACCCTCGCGCGTCCCGACCGCGCCCGGCACGTTGAACTGCACCGCGTCCGGTCGCCCGGGAAAACTCTGCATATTGATCTCGCTGCTGGTGCGTTGCGGCTTGATGATCCGGTACACCAGGAAACCCGCAATTGCCAGCGTCGCCAGCACCGCAAAAAACACCAGCGCCAGCACCGCCGTCATCAGTTTGATGTACCAGCGCATGGGAGAGCGGAGTTCCGAAAAATTCGCCATTAGGGTCTGCGCCATAAGAGTGCAGGTCCGACACCACGGATATCAACGCGACAATTCGCATGCTAGCACACCATCCAATCGTCAATTCCGCAACCGCCGCTCCTTGTGCCTCATCCGTATCGTATGACTAACGCCCCTTTTTCGTCGCCGTGAGTGACTGCGTCTCAATTCAATCTCTTCACTTCGTTGGTTTGGTATTGGTTAGTTTCCTGCCGTGCGACTCAATCGGGAGTTAGCCCGCCGCCAACCCAATTTACTTCACGCGGCCGAGATAGTGATCGAGCCAATCGAGGGTTTCCTTGAACCATGGCGTGAAAGGCATTCCGTGGCCGGAATCCAGCAGGACCTGGCGTTTGTCCGCCGGTGCGGTGCCCAGAAGGCGGAAAAAAGGGCTGCTGACAGGTTTCGAAAGGAATCACAAAATCGTATCGCCCGTTGATCATGAGGACCGGGATCTTGATGTTCGGCGCGAAGTTGATGGGATCCATCTTCCGGTAATGTCTTGTCGGGATCGCATCCTCCATCGGCGAGGACCGCCATCTTGAATCGGGATTCGAGGGCCAGGGTAATCGGGCCTTCGCACCCACCCCAGCTGAAACCGTAGAAAGAGAGACGCTGGAGGTCGATATCGGATCGAGTTTCGAGGTAGTCCAGTGAGCGCCGCAAATCTTTGGATCGCTGAATGGTTTCGTCGCGCTCTTCGCTCGAACCAGACTGTGGTAGGGTGCGTGATCCTCTCGTAGGTCCCCTTGTACATAGGAAACAGCACAGCGCGGCCGCTTTTCATCAGGAAGTCCAGGTTAAACAAATTCAAGTCGGTGAAGGTGTGGAATTCCTGAGCCTCTGACCCTGGGAAATGGACCACGGTTTGATATGGTGGGGAGACGTTTTTCGGCAGATACAGAAACGCGATGACGCGCTCGTCATTATAGGCGGCTTTGAACGAGATGCGCTCTCGGCGCCAATCGCGCGAGCTATCGTCGACCGCTTCTATTTTGGCGTCCAGCGGCGTTCGATCGTAGGAATAGAGTCCTTGATAGATGCGGAATACGGCATCGGGAACCGGCTTGGCGTTGCGGTAGTCGATACTCTGAAACGTAACTTGCGAGGTCTGTGATTCCGGGAGCGGCCCGGGCTTGAAGTATTTTGCAAGGCGAAAACCATTGGTCGCGGAACGATCGAGCGGTGGCCGCGCGTCGGGTGCCTGATACATATATTTGGGCTCAGTCGAAGCCCCACCCAAAATATACCGGCGGCTGCCGTCTGAATTGAAACACCATTCCTTCACATTGCCCGCCATGTCGTAAGTGCCATAAGGTCCAAGCCCTGCATAGCTGCCTACTGGAGACGGACCTTTCCCAGAAAAATTGCTGGCCTCCAGAATGTCAGAATGCGTCACCCATGCTGGCCGCCTGGTACCAGTGAAGACGCGTGGGGAGGCTCTTGCCGACGAATTCGGCGTAGGCTGCAGCTTCGTACCAGCTCACGCCGGCTGACCGGATAATTTTCCTGCCCTGGGGGATAGTTCCCGAGGTCCCAGGTGAAGGTGCGGCTCGATCGGTCTTATCCACGAACAAGGCCATGGCCTGTTCGAAAGTGAGCGCGTGGCCATCTTTTGTGAACGGAAATTTCCAATACTTGGGATCGCGGTAGCCACCGGCATCGATGAATTTCTTGAATTCGAGGTTGGTGACCTCGTACTTGTCGATCAAGAAGTCGTCCAACCGCATGGGCGGAAGTCCAGCGACACTCACCTTCCCAGGCGGGATATGCACCATGTTTTTCGGAAGTGATCCGATGGGATCGAGAATGATGTTGCCGGCGAGGTACTCGCTGGTGAGTTCGACGGGCTCATATCCGTCTTTGACCAACTTCATGGCGTACTGCGAATCCACTAACTGCAAATTTTGCATGGGCGTCCTGCCAAGATGTTCCCAGTTCCCCTGGGTATCGCGATAGGCCCGGAAAAATACGTCGGCACCTGTGGGAGTTGTGAGGATAGGAAAAGGCCAGATATTCTGCGTTTCTACTTGTTTCAAAGCAGGATCGCCGGGGCTAAAGCGTTCCGCCTGCCGGGCAAGCTTGTAAAACGCAACGCCGTTTCGGTCCAGCGCGAGGTTCTGCAACTCCGGCACCGCGACCTCGTGTACCCAGCGAATCCGCGCGTAGTGCCGGTAAAGAAGGCCTGCGGAGACACCCGATATTGCCAGCACGAGCAAGGCGCCGAGGATAAAGGACGGTTTGCGAACCACTCTCCGGATCGGAATGGAGGTGCTGGATTCGATGAGACGCTGTTGCCGCAAACCCTGCAACTTCGCGCGCATGTCTGCCGCAGACGCAAAGCGCTTCGCAGGGATCTTCTCCAAGGCCTTGCGAATGATGTGATCGAGCTCAAAGGAAACGTGGGGATTTGTCGAGCGAAGCGGGCTGGGCGAAGCATGGAGTATGGAATCAGAGACCGCGGCAGAAGTCTGGCCACCGAAGGGCCGCTGTCCACTGGCCATCTCATAGAGAACCGTACCAAAGCTGAACAGATCGGTGCGCGGGTCAAGCGGGTCGCCGCGCGCCTGCTCGGGAGACATGTAGACAATCGTGCCCACGGTCGCGCCTGGCGAGGTAAGAAAGTCACGAGAAGTGTCCACAACGGTGGGGAGCGCAGATGCGCCGTCGCCTTCGGGGAGTCGAAAATGGTCGTGGGTGAGCTTAGCGAGGCCAAAGTCGAGAATTTTGATGTGCCCGCGCCGCGTCACAAACACATTCCCAGGCTTGATATCGCGGTGGATGATGCCTTGCGTGTGTGCGGCGTCGAGCCCTTCGGCCATCTGCACGGAAAAATCGAGGAGTTCGTCGAGTTCGAGCGGTTTGCCTGCGATGCGGTCGCGCAGCGTTTCTCCCTCCAGAAGCTCCATCGCGAGGAAATACCGGCCGCCGACTTCTCCAATCTCGTAGATCGTGCAGATGTTGGGATGGTTCAGTGCAGAGGCCGCGCGCGCTTCGCGGCGAAACCTTTCCGTGGCTTGTGGGTCGTGGACCAGTTCATCAGGAAGGAATTTGAGAGCGATGAAGCGGCCGAGTTCCAGATCCTCAGCCTTGTAGACCTCACCCATGCCTCCACTGCCGATCTTTTCCAGAATACGGTAGTGCGAGAGGGTTTTTCCGACGAGTGGATCGGAGTCCGCCATTTGGCGCTCATCTTAGGTTGTGCCTAAAGACAAGTCAACGAAGGCGGACACGAAGGCGGACCCGTATAACCCGGCGTCGGCACAGGAGGTTCTGACACGCAGAATGCCTGAGATCTTTCAGCGCCGGATAAGTGCGCTAGCTGCAAACTTGATCGACTACTGGCCTCCTTCGCTTCATTTACGTCCATTTGCCAGCTATGATGGGGTGTTCCGGCACTCGGCCCGCCGGTCTTCGCCCTTTCATGAACATCGTTGACCTTCGACAAACCACGGTGCGCCAGCTTGAGCCGCTCCTCGAGGAAGAATCGTCGCACTGGCGTGACGAGTTGCACTGGGACTACCGCGGCGCGCTTGATCTGATCAAACGCTTTCTGGAGGCTCACGCACTTTGCGGTTCTGTAGCTTTTGAAAATGGCACTGCGGCAGGCTATTCGTTTTACGTTCTGGAAGAGCAAAAGGGACTGATCGGCGGCCTCTACGTTTCGACGCGTTACCCGCAAGGCCCCATTGGACGTCGGCTTCTGGAAGAAATGCTTTTCTCCATGCGCGCAGTGCCGCAACTTGCGCGCATCGAAGCACAGCTCATGCCCTTCGGAGGTCCAGTTGACGCCCCGCTCTTGGAACAAGGCTTCCACCTCTACACGCGGCAATTCATGTTGTTCGACTTGCGGAAACCTGCGGAGACGCGAACCGCCGGCACCACCGGAATGCGTCTGGACCGTTGGAGCGACCGTTTCTTCGAGCCCTGCGCGAAGCTCATCTATCTCTGCTACGCCAATCACGTCGATGGTGAGATCAACGATCAGTATCGTAGCCGCGCTGGAGCGCTGAAATTTTTGAAAAATATTATTCTTCTGCCTGGCTGCGGCCAATTCGTCCCCGGTGCATCCTTCGTCCTTCGACAGCCTGGTAGCGACGATCTAATCGCCGCCGTCCTCACGAGCGAGGTTTCCCCCGGCGTCGGCCACACCACGCAAATCTGTGTCTTACCCGGTTATCAAGGCCACGGCCTCGGCCGCATGTTGATGCAAACATCCTCCGACGCGCTTCGTTCCATGAAATTCCGCGAACTAACGCTAACGGTCACCACCGAAAATCGTTCCGCCGTCCAGCTCTACGAGAGCCTGGGATTCGCCACAATCCGCACGTTCACCGCGGGCGTCTGGCCTCGTTAACAGATTGCTCATCCACTCTTCTCAGTGACGATCATTCTCCTCTTCTGGCGGGTGCCGCACCCTCGCTTTTTGAGGGTGCGGGTTTAGACTTCCCCTGCAAGCTCCCCCTACGAACCATCGTAGCGAAACTTTCCGAAGCGGGCCCCGGTCGCACCGTTCGGTTCTTTTGAGAGTGCGCGTGAGGGCGCGGGTTTTTTCGATCTTTTCTTGCAAGGCGACGCACACACTCGGTTAGAATGACCAACCGCAGTCGTACCATCGAAGAATAACCTTATTCTTCAACCAGCTTTACCTTGGGGATGTTCCATTCAAAAGAGGCTGCATGAGCTACCGTGCTCTCGCGTCAAGTCACCCCGTTGCGACTCGCTTCGCTTTGACATCTCTATTTCTCCTGCTAAGCACGTCTGCAACGCACGCCCAGATCACCACGAACGATCCACCATCCTACGGCCCATACAACGCCATCTTCCTGGCCGACGGCGAAGGTCTGCACAAGCCCCTGCTGGAACACGATTCCGTACTCCGCGCGGATTCCCCCTGGTCGCTCTATTGCTGGATGCGAACCGACGTCGCTCTCCGCGCGCCAACTCTCCTGGCCGGAATCGGAAATCCCACTGAAGAATATGCCCGTTATCTGGCGCTGGACGCCAACAAGCTCATTCTCTGGATGGGGAAAAACAATTCCCTCACCGCTCCAGCCGTACTTAGCTCTGCAAAATGGCACTTCCTGGCCGCCACATTTGACGGCAACGAATTCCGCCTCTACAGAGATGGCGCGCTCGTCGGCAGCGGCAAGCTCGACCTCGGCTCGGTCAGTCCAGTCCTCCAAATTGCGCCCCCGAACTCCCCGTGGCCCAACGGACAGCACTTTGGCGGCAAGATCGCTTCGCTGACTCTCGAGCGTCGCGCCCTGGGTGCCGACGAAATCAAAATGAAACAACTCCATCAACAGTCCAGCGATTTCTCGCTCAGCGAATTCGAAGAAGGCTCGAAGCCCTGGCCAGTCCAAACGCGCGCGCAAGCCGGCTACCGCGCCCCGCAAGATCCTTCGACCATGCCCGTCAGCAAAGCTCCAATCTCGCGTCCGGTCCCAACGAAATCGGAACCCTCCCAAGTCGCAGCCCCGCAGGAATCCGGAAACAATTCCTGGACGCTCGCAAGCGGCTGGATGCTCAGCGCTGCGCCCGATGTAAAAGCAGAAGGCGCCGAGATCGCGCAGCCAGGTTTCAACACCAGGGACTGGATGCACGCCACGATTCCGGGCACGGTTCTAACGACCATGATCGACCGCGGCATCTATCCCGATCCAGACTATGGCCTGAACAATCTCGCCATCCCCGAGAGCCTCAACAAGCAGGACTATTGGTATCGCACGGAATTCAAAGCCCCGAGCACCGCGCCCGGTAGGCATCTGACGCTCACTTTCGAAGGCATCAATTACGCCGCGTCCGTCTGGCTAAACGGGCAATCGCTAGGCACGATCAAGGGCGCATTTATCCGCGGGATCTTCGATGTCACGCGCGTGATAAAGCCCGGCCAAGCCAATGTTCTCGCAGTGCGCATCTCCCCGCCGCCGCATCCCGGCATTCCACAAGAGCAGTCCATCAAAGGTGGTCCCGGCGAAAACGGCGGCATCATGTGCCTCGACGGCCCTACGTTCGTCGCCACCGAGGGATGGGACTGGATTCCAGCGATCCGTGATCGCGACACCGGCATCTGGCAACCCGTCACGCTGACGGCGTCAGGCGGCGTAAAGATCGGCGATCCGCAAGTGGTCACGACGCTGCCCCTGCCCGACACCTCGCGAGCCGACTTAGAAATCTCCGTGCCGCTCGACAACTCAAGCGCCGCTGCAGTTCGCGGCACGCTGAACGCATCATTCGAACAAGTCACCATCTCGAAGGCCGTGACGCTGCCCCCGGGCAAAACCACAATCAAACTCACGCCCGCCGAATTCGCCCAACTTACCGTGCAACATCCGCGTCTCTGGTGGCCCAATGGCTACGGCAAACAGGATCTGTACCGCCTAAAACTCAGCTTTGCCGAAGGCGACAAAGAATCCGACACCAGGCAAGTACGTTACGGCATCCGCGAAATCACGTACGAACTCAGCTTGCTCGATTCCACCGGTCATCTCCGCCGCCTGGAATATTCTCCGACCATCGCGCGTCAGAAAAATGAGCAAGTGGTCGACGTCTCTCACGACGGGATGCGCGAAATTCCCGCGGCAGATCCTTTCCCCGCCGGGTTCCCGGAAGCCTGGCGCGAAGGCTGGCACTCCTGGGTCGCCTCGCTCGCTCCCGGCGCCGAAGCGTCGTCCGCGATTCATTCGCTGGATGACACCAGGACCGCGCCCTATCTCGTCATCAAGGTAAATGGAGTCCGCATCGCAGCCCGCGGCGGCAACTGGGGCATGGACGACTCCCGCAAGCGCGTCTCTCGCGCCCGCCTCGAGCCGTTCTTCCGTCTCCACCACGAAGCCAACCTCAATATCATTCGCAACTGGGTAGGCCAGGACACCGAAGAAGTCTTCTACGATCTCGCCGACGAATACGGCCTGCTGGTCTGGAACGATTTCTGGGCCTCCACGCAAAATTACAACGTCGAGCCCGAAGATCCCGCGCTCTTCCTCGACAACGCTCGCGACGTAATCTTGCGCTTCCGCAACCACCCCTCGATCGTGATGTGGTGCGGCCGCAATGAAGGCGTTCCGCAGCCCATCCTCAACAAGGGCCTGGCCGAACTCATCGCCGCTCTCGACGGCACGCGCTACTATTCTCCCAGCTCCAATCAGGTCAACCTGCAAAACTCCGGCCCGTACAAATACCAACAGCCCGCCCTGTATTTCACGACGCTGAATCACGGCTTCTCCGTAGAAACCGGCACGCAATCCTTTTCCACACTCGAATCCTTCCGCGCCTCCATCCCCGAGCCCGACCAGTGGCCCATCGACGACGTCTGGGCCTACCACGACTGGCACGCCAGCGGTAACGGCGAGATCACGCCCTTCATGAACGAGCTGCAGTCTGAATTCGGCGCCGCCACCAGCCTCGAGGACTTCGAGCGCAAAGCCCAAATGCTCAACTACGTCGAGCACCGCGCCATCTTCGAGGGCATGAACGCCCACCTCTGGGCTCCCAACAGCGGCCGCATGCTGTGGATGACGCAACCCGCCTGGCCGAGCAACATGTGGCAAATCCTAAGCTCCGACTACGACACCCAAGCCAGTTTCTACGCGGTGAAAAAAGCCAGCGAACCCATCCACATCCAGGTCGACCCGTCGAACTACAGCGTAGCCGTCGTAAACAACACCACAGTCCCGCTTCCCGAATTGACCGCCACCGCCAATGTCTTCACCCTGAACAACAAAGACATTCAGCACGACGAGAAAAAACTGGAAGCCGCTTCGAACACGGTGACGGAGGCCTTTAGACTCGATCTAGGTTCTGTCCTCGGCGCCGCCGAAGTCGTGCTCGTGAAACTGGAACTGCACTCCGCCGACAACAAACTCCTGTCCGACAACCTCTACTGGCTGGCAGCCGACAGTCCCACGTATCGCCAGCTCAACCACCTCCCAGCCGTAAGCCTCTCCGCCACGGCCACTGCGACCCGCGCCGAGCAATCCACGCGCATTCACGTCCAACTGAAAAACTCCGGCGCCACCCCGGCCCTGGCCGCGAAACTCACACTTCTCAACGCATCCAACAACGCGCGCATCTTGCCCGCCTACCTCAGCGACAACTACGTCTCGCTTCTTTCCGACGAAACCCGCGAGATCGACGTCGAGTACCCGACCGCCGCCGCATCGAACGCCACACCCCAAATCGCCATCCGCGGCTGGAACATCACGCCCCAAACCATCGGCGTCACTCCCCAAAAATGAATCCCCACGTGCTCGACGCCAATTTCCGCCCGGAGTCTGAGGGGGGCTGCTTCCGTTTATCCTGACGGAGGAAGGGCGCGTCCCTCTTCGATGTAATGCCGTATGCTACCGTATCCGCAACCGGGCAAGCCTACTCTGTCCGTTCACGCGACAGCCTTTCCCGCAATTGAACACCCCCCGTGCTTTCCGTCGCCCGGCTAGTGAACAAACCCTATCCTTCCATCGTATTAGCTACAGGACCCCTGGAAGCACAGTTGCATTAAAACTTACGATCTAGGTCGCCACACAGCGTCGGAGGCCACCCGTTGATAACTTTCTTCCAAGACATTCGCTACGCCCTTCGCATCCTGCTCAAGAATCCCGGCTTCACGCTGATCGCCGCGCTCTCACTCGCGCTCGGCATCGGCGCCAATAGCGCCATCTTTGGCCTCGCCGACGCCATTCTCCTTCGACCGCTTCCCATCCTCGCCCCGAGCTCGGTCATGAACATCGGCACCACCACGCTCGACAATCCCTACGGCGGCATTTCTTATCCCAACTACCGCGATCTCCAGGCAAAATCGCAATCCTTCGACGGCATGATCGCCTCCCAGTTTTCTACGGTGAGTGTCGCCACCTCCGCCAAAGCGCTGCCCCAGGTTTATTTCGGCGTCCTCGTCAGCGACAATTTCTTCCAAGCGATGGGCGTGCAGCCTGCTCTTGGCCGCGCCTTCCTTCCCGAAGAGGGCAAGGTCCCGGGTCGTGACGCCGTCGTCGTGATCAGTGACGATTTCTGGCAAACACAGCTCGGCAAAGATCGGTCCGTCATCGGCCGCAGCATCCGCATCAAGGGCATCGATTTCACCGTCGTCGGCGTCGCGCCGCCAACCTTCACCGGCGTGGATCTGTACTTGCACCCCGCAGTCTATGTGCCTGCGATGATGAGCCAGCGGCTCGAGGCGGCTCCCATCGATCCGAACCAGGATCGCGGCAACCGCTCCTACTCCGTCAAAGCGCGCTTGAAGCCTGGTGTGTCCCGGCATACCGCGCAGGCCGAGATCGCCACGATCTGGAGCGGTCTCCAGCAGCAATATCCGGAAAATAACCGGAATCTCGGCATCGTCGTTCGGACCGAACTGCAAACCCGCATTGCACGTGAGGGCCCCGACGCGGCGCTCGTGGGTCTCCTCATGGCGCTGGTCAGCGTCGTCCTCTTGATCGCTTGCGCCAACGTCGCCAGCTTGCTTCTCGGCCGCGCCCGCGCGCGCACCCGCGAAATCGCGCTGCGTATCTCCCTGGGAGCCTCGCGTACCCGCTTGCTATCGCAACTCCTCACCGAGAGCTTGCTCCTGTCTCTCGTCGGCGGCGTCCTCGGGCTGGGCATCGCTTACGGAGGCATCGCGTTCTTTCAAACCATTCCCATTCCCAGCGATCCGCCGATCGAGATTACGCCCCATCTCGACGCCCGCGTTCTGGTCTTCAGCTTGGTCGCCGCTATCCTCAGCGCTATCGTCTTTGGGCTGGCTCCCGCTCTAAGCAGCCTGAAGACCGATCTCGTGCCCGCGCTCAAGACCAATAACAGCACGGCATTCGGAGGCCGCACCATCGGCCGCAATATCCTCGTTGTCGGCCAGATCGGTCTGTCGATGGCCCTATTGGTTGCTGCCGGCATGCTCCTCAACGGCTTCCGCAAATCGCTCGCCGCCGACCCCGGCTTCAGCACCGACCACCGCCTCATGCTTGAGTTCGATACCTCGCTGGTCCGTTACTCCCCGCAGCAGACCACCGACTTTTATCGCAAGCTGGTGGATCAGGCGCGGGCCCTTCCGGGTGTTCGCTCCGCCACTCTAGCCCGCTCGATTCCCTTTCTGCCCGACCAGTACATGACCGACGTCGTTCCCGAGGGCTACCAGTTCCCAAAGGGCCAGAATTCCGATTCCCTGTTCGCCAACATTGTCGACGAGCGCTACTTCGACACCCTGAACGTTGCCATCGATCACGGGCGAGCCTTCACCGTCGACGACAAAGACGGTTCGCCACGCGTGGCGATCGTCAACCAGCAGTTTGCCAAGACCTATTGGCCCACTCAGGACGCTATTGGCAAGCGCTTCCACTTGAACGATCCCAAGGGTCCGCTGGTGGAGATCGTCGGCGTCACACATACCAACAAGTACCTTTTCGTCGGAGAGAATCCCACGAGTTTCGTCTACTTGCCTTTGGCTCAAACGCCCAGCAAACAGATGCTGCTCCTGGTTCAAACCTCCGGAGATGCCGCGCCCGCCGCCGCCACGGTGCGCGAACTGGTTCGCGGCCTCGACGCCAACCAGCCGATTTTCAACGTACGCACGCTTTCAACTTTCTTTCAGCAGCGTGCGGTCACCGTTCCGTGGCTGATCACCGAAGTGATCATCACCATGGGCTTGCTGGGTCTTACTCTCGCGCTCGTCGGCCTATACGGCCTGATCGCCTACTCCGTTAGCCGCCGCACTCAGGAGATCGGCATCCGCATGGCCATCGGCGCCAACAAGCGAGACGTACTGCGCATGATCATCCGTCAGGGTCTCGTCCTATCGCTTGCCGGAATCGCCTTGGGCAGCGTGGCCACCTACGGTGTCGTGCGCTTGCTGACCGCCGCGCTAGCGGGCTTCAGCTCCATGAACCCGATCACCTTTATCTTCGTCCCGATGTTGCTGATTCTCGTGACCCTGGCGGCCTGCTACATCCCAGCTCGGCGCGCCTCCCTGGTGGACCCCATGGTCGCGCTCCGGTATGAATAGTGGTTGTGCGATCTGTGTTAGGGGTGCGCCAGTTAACCGTTTTGACCCCTCCCCCCTCTATTTTGTAAGTGCGGATTCTAAAGGGCTTTAAGTGCCGTGTTTTTGGATCTGCGGATTGTAAAAGAGCTACGGGCGTATTTTTTGGATCTGCGGATTCTACAGGGGTTAGGGCTGGAATGGAATTTGGCTGTAGGAATTGCGAAGCGACCAACCAAGCGCGATGCGTTCGAATTACTAGTTGAGCCCACACGAAATAGAGTATCATAGTAGTAATTCTGCGTCAAGTGCCAATTCGGCACGAGAGTTTCTGGACATGAACGCTACGTTCAGGCTGGTCGATTTTGAATGGACGTGAAGGGGGGCGGAAAAGTCGACACCAAGAGCCCACCCTTGCAAAAACCGCAAGGATGGGCCACCTGCCCGCTTCGGAAAGCGGCCGCTCAGGGGTTCGCTAAGGGGGCTCGCAGGGGAAAGTCAAAACCCGCACCCCTTGAAACCCAAGGGTGCGGCACCCGGGACTGCACACCGCAAACTAGGCACGCTCGCACTATCGCGGCACGTACAGTTGATAACGGCCGCTGGTGTCCTCCAATTCATAGGCCTTGTGCATCGCGTCGAGGAGCCGAGGGTCCCATATGTCGGGTCTCGAAACAATAATCACGCCGAAATCCGCTGCCTGCACCCGCCGCGCAAAGCCGGACACATCCCAAGTTCCCACTTCGGCCATCGAGCTCATCGTTGCAGGCTCAAACATTACCTCCCGCCCGGCACGCATCAGCAGAACCATATCGTCCGACAGTACCGGTTTTGACGCACTCACCACCTGCGGCATGAATTGAGCGATAGGCTTCCATCTGCTCGTGTTGATGCGTGCGCACCAGTTCACCAGGCACAAACGAATTCACCACGGTATAGAACGTCTGCAGCACCAGCAGCAGCGGTATCACCAGTACAGTGCACCATCTCCACGGCGAGCGCCAACAACAAAAGATTGCGCCGTAACCTGGCCTTCCACAATCGCCACCCGCGCCCGAACCCACCCTCGCGCACCCGTAAGACAATCAGCAAAACCAGCGCTCCAAGCGGAACAAAATACAAACGAACATCCGCCAGGTTGGTGGTCACGCCACTCAGCGCGCGTCCTACACTGAACTTGTGCACGTTATAGGCGATCAAGTGACGCGCGAACCCACCGTTGGTCCACACCATGCCCAGCCGAAATGCCGCCCCGCCGCCCGATGCCGCCAGCAGCAAACCCAAGCGCAGCGCGCGCCGCGGCGCCACCACAAGCGTCGCCAGGAAACAGGCGATCGGCGCCGCCAAAAAAGTCTGCTTCGCGTAAGCGGCTAAAAAGAAACACGCAAACCCCAGATACGCCTTCCAGTGTTTTACTCCGGCCGAAAGAAAAAGATAAATTCCAAGATACGTCGCCACCAGCCCCAGCCAGTCCACGCGCATCAACGGCAACCACAAAAACGCCGCCTCGGTGCACAAGAAAAGCAACCCCGTGCCCGCGGCACATAACCACACCAATCTCCCAAACCGCCGAGGCAAAAATCGATAAATAATCGCCGCCAGCAAAAATTCAACGCCCAGCCCGCTCACGAACGAAACGAATCGCCCCGACCACAAAAGGTCTCCCTGGACTCTCCAAATTCCCCGCACGGCAATCAAATAGGCCGGCGGATAATTCCAAATCACAAGGGGCCCGTTCTCCAACGATCCATAAGCCTTGCCCGAATCCCACAAGTTCTGCACCTGCCACATCAACGGACCCTTTCCATAGTCCAACTCGGTGGGCACGGCTACCCTCTTCCAACCGTGGTACACCGGCGCCACCAGCGAAAACACCAGGAGCACCGCCCAGACCCAAAATATCGGCCTAAACCACTTTTCGAATCTTTCTGTCTTCTGAAGGAGATGATTTGCGATGTGAGTCGTCCTGGAGCCAAAGTCCGAACAGCCTAGACTCTACCCGAATCACCGATTTTCGTGTATCCCGAACATCTCGCCGGGTTTCCCGGTCAACACGCGCCTTATGTGGCCGATCGTGACTACGTCGCGCGCGTTCCTCACGTCGTCGGGAGAACGCTATTCGTAGCGCAGGGCGGCCATTGGGTCGAGGCGGCTGGCTCGCCATGCGGGCAAATAGCCGGCGAGGCAGGCTACCAGCGCGAGTCCGCTAGTAGCCAGGAGGAGCGTCGAGGGATCGTGGGTGCTCAGTCCGTACAGCTGGCTTTGCACTACGCGCGCGAGGCCGAGGGATGCGGGCACGCCCACGCCGACGCCAACCGCAACGAGCAGCAGCACGTCGCGCATGACCATCCACACCACATCGGTCTGCGCCGCACCCAGCGCCATGCGAATTCCAATCTCGCGCGTGCGCTGAACCACGTTGTAGGCCATCAACCCGTACAGCCCGACGGCTGCGAGGATCGTGGCGAGAAAGCCGAACACCGTCGAAAGGCTGGCGATCATGCGTTGCGACGACAGCGAGTTGGCGATCTGCTCATCAGTGGTGCGCATGTCGTAGAGGGGGAGATTGGCGTCGAAGTCGCGCACCTTCGCGCGAATCGCATTCATCAGCGGGCCCGGATCGGCGGCGGTTCGCACGTAGACGGTGACTCCGCCGACGAAGCGCGCCGGCATGTAGGGTATATAGGCCTGCGGCGGAATTTCGTCGCGCAGGTTGGTGTACTTGATGTCTTTCACCACGCCGATCACTTCCATGTCGGTCGGCGTTCCGGGATCGGTGCCGAATCCCAAATGCAGGCCGAGGGGATTGCGGCCGGCAAAATATTTTTTCGCGAACGACTCGTTGATGATGATCACGGTGGGCGACCAATCGTCAGGTTCCGGTCCATGCTTCACTTCTTTGTTGTCGGCAAGGGTGAAGTCGCGCCCCATCAGAAATGGAACGCCCAGGGTCGCGAAATAGTTTGGGCTGATCTGGTTCATGTAGGGTTCCGCGCGGCTCTCGGGATTGTCGGGATTGTAGCCTTCGACGGACATGCTGCTGTCCCACTCGTCGTTTTCGAGGATGCGCACGCCCGCCAAGCCGACGGATTGCACGCCGGGGAGCGACTTCAAGTTGTCAGCGAGATCGCGGTATGCGAGTTTTGTGCGCTCTGTCGTATACCCGTTGAGTGGCGGATCGATATTGAATCCGATCAGACGTTCTGCCGGGAAGCCTGGGCCCAGGCGGCTGAGATTGTTGAGGCTGCGCAGAAACAAACCGGCTCCAATCAAAAGCAGGAGCGACAGCGCGACCTGCGCTACCACCAGCGATTTGCGCAGCCCGCGATTGCCGCTGCCGACCACCGCGCTGGCCTCATCCTTCAAAATCTTGCCGACGTTTGGCTTGGTGGTCTGCAAGGCCGGCACCAAGCCGAAGACGAGAGCGGTCAGCGCCGAGACTCCGAACGTGAATACGAGGATGCGAAGGTCGGGTGTCGTGGAAATGTTCAAACGCGCTGAATCGGCCGGCAGGTACAGAGACATCAGCGCCTTGTCGGCCCAAAACGCCAGCAGAAGTCCCAAGGCTCCGCCCAGTACGCTCAACGCAAGCATCTCGATCAACAGCTGCGAGACGATTCGCGCCCGGCTGGCTCCGATGGCCAAGCGGATGGCCATCTCTTTCTGGCGGCGGGTGGCGCGCGCGAGCAGCAGGTTGGCGATATTGGCGCAGGCGATCAAAAGCACCATTCCGGTGGTGGCCATGAGCACCCACAAAGGTGTGGACAATTCGCGGCGCGCGGCCTGCCGGCCCCGCGAGCCCGGGAGGACATCCATCCAGGACTTCAAGAATTGTTCGCGATCGTAGGCTGAGGCGTGGTTGAAGGCCGCTTCTTTCACTTCCATTTCGAGCATGGAATGCATGAAGGGCTGCAGCGATGCTTTGGCTTGCGTGGCCGTGATGCCCGGCTTGAGTCGCCCGAAGGCATTGACCCAGCGATTGCGGCGATTGGTGAGCATGTCGAGATTTCCGGGCATCAGCTCGACTTGCATCATCATGGGCACGAAGATCGCTGGCGGCTCGCCCAGCTCCACGCCATGGAAGCCTGCTTGCGCTACGCCGATGACGATCATCTTCTGGTTGTTGACCAGCATCGTGCTGCCAATAATGTCGGGATTTCCGCCGAGGCGTTGCTTCCAGAAGTTGTAGCTGAGGACGACCAGAGGATGGCCGTGCGGCGTGCGATCATCGTCGGGCGTGAAGGTGCGGCCGAGCGCGGTGCCTACCCCCAGGACGTCGAAGTAGGTTCCTGAGACCAGCTCGCCTTTAACGCGCTCCGCTTGTTTGCCGATGGTCACACTCACGTACACCGGAAAGCGTGCGAACATCCCGGAGAAGACTTCGTTATGCGCCTGAAAATCCTTGTACATCGGATAGGAAATGGCATTGGAGCCCCAGTTGCTGCCGTAGTGGTGGCCGCGCGTGGTCAGCAGCACCAGGCTGTGCGGGTCTTTGACGGGCAGGAGGCGCAGCAAAACCTGATCGAGGAGCGTGAAAATCGAGGTATTCGCGCCAATCCCCAGCGCAAGGGTCAACACGGCAACAGTTGTAAAGCCGGGGCTGCGCCGCAACGTCCGCAGCGCGTACTTCAGATCGCGAACCGCCGTCCGCCACAGGCCGACGATGTCCATGAACCACTCCTATTATTCGTGTTATTCGAGGCAACGACCCCGGGGTGTAGGCGCCGGGGCCGTCGCCAGCTTCCACCACGGAAATAAAGACGATGGAACTGGCAAACCGTCTTGAGAAAATCTTGCGCAAGCCGCAAAGACGCAAGAGTCTGAAAAATGAAGTAGAAGCAAGGAATTTCGGATCATCCCGAAGACACACGAAGACACTCTTGCGAATCGAAGCCGCATGCCAACATTACGTTCGGCCCTCGCGAAATGTTCCCTGTAGCGTTGCCACGCATGCCGTAATATGGTCGAGCCCGTAAAGACCAGGAGACGAGCTAATGGCCAAATACGTGATTGAAAGCAAGCGTGGAGCGCCGCCCCAGGGCGCCTATTCCCAGGGATGGCGGGCTGGAGATTTCATCTTCGTGACCGGGACGGGTCCCGTCGATCCGGCCACCGGAAAACTCGCGGGCGATACCATCGAGCAGCAGACCGAGCAGACCATCAACAACATGCTTTCGATTCTGGAGGCCGACGGCGCTTCGCTGGCTGACGTGGTGAAAGTAACCGCGCACCTCAGCGATACGGGTCTCTTTGCCCGCTACAACGCAGTTTATGCGCGGCGCTTTTCTAAGCCTTATCCGGTGCGCACCACGGTAGGAAGCCATCTGGGTCATGCGCCGGGGATGCTGGTCGAGCTCGATTGCATCGCGTACGCGCCGGCAAAAACGGCCGCAAAAAAGCCACGCGACGCACAGCAGAAAGCAGCCAAGCACAAACGTTAGAACGTGCTGCGATTAGAAGTGCAACTGCTGAAGGCGGCGTCCGCAATACGATTGTGCGTTTCAGTCGTTTGCCTGCGCCTGGAGAGAAACCGATCTGTTCGTATCCCGAAGAAGCGGCGTCTCGCGCCCACGAGCCGATACAGTTTCCACTGACTCAATCGATGCCATTCCGCACGACCAGCGCGTCGTTGAAATTGTTCACCGTCGGACACACGTGCCTGGGCAGCAGGTAGAGCGCTTCTCCTACGCGAGGACCAGCCGCGCCTTCCTTAACGGCGATCGGAAGGTGCTCTTCGCTGGGAGAAAGCGGGGTGAGTTCCGGACGTCCGACGACCACGCAGGTCGGGACGCCGGCGTCCGCGGATACCGCCTTGTGTCCCGCGTCGCACGTAACGATGCCCGCGCGGGGATGGCTGACTACGCGCGTCAACACCAGCACTGCTGGCTGGTAGCCGTACTCCTTGGGTAGTTGCGCCATGGTCGTCGCGTCGCAATACACAACCGTTCCAGGCGAAACCCGGTGGATGAAATTTGCGTTTCGAAAACCCTGATAGGAAACTGCGCTCGGGAACGTCGGCGTTCCGGCGGTGATTAACTCCGGAACCTTTATTCCGCTGCGCTCGAGTGCGGCCACAATTTTCATCAGGCGATCGTAACCAGCGTGCACGGCTTTCGTCCGTTCGGGCTCCTCCGATGCGCCGTATTGTCCATCGTAGAAGTGCAGACCGCGGAACTCCAGGCCGGCGTTGCCAATGGCACGGGCCAGCGTGAGAACGTCTTCGGGGTGACCCTCGTCGATTCCGGTGCGGTTCATGCCGGAATTGAGATCGAGGAAGATTCCCACGCGGCTGCCCTGCCACTGGCGGAGCTGCTCTTCGTTTTCGATTAAAACGGAAATGCGGACATCCGGAAATTCGTTGGCAATTTCACGCACGCGGCGCACATTGGCGCCCATCGTTGGATAGGCTAAAAGAATATCTCGGGCACCGCACTGGCAGGCGACTAGCAGTTCCAGAGTTGTCGCGCACTTGAAGTTAAGAACGCCTCGCTCGACAAGAAGTCGCAAGGTATAGGCCAGCTTGGATGTTTTGATGTGGACGCGCCATCGATCGGCGTCGCCGCCTAGCAGATGCAACGTGCGCTCGATGTTGGAAGCGATGATCTCCGGATAGATCACCAAGGCGGGAGTGAGCACGTCGTCGAGAGGGGACACGGCATAGCGCGGGTCCCATGGAAATTCGTTCACTAACATTTTTTGTGCGGCCATTGCGGCTCCGATGATAACGCGGAATCACCTGCGGCCAAAGGCTGCGGATCAGATATGGGTAGGTTTAATGGGACACAGACCCTTCGGACTCAGGGTAAGCAAGAGTGTCTTTGCTACGCGGGGCGGCTCCAATTGACCGAGTTGATGCTGGATAGTAGGCTCTCTGCTCTTCCATGACTTCGACCGATCCTGCGGCACAGAAACGACAAGACTCATCGGACCTGGTACGCGGCCTTGGCGTGTGGTCGGCGACCGCCATCGTCATTGGCGACACTATCGGCACGGGCGTCTTTCTGGTCACCAGCGACATGGCTCGCGCGGTCGGCTCGGTGGCCTTGGTTTTTATAGCGTGGATTCTCGGCGGGATCATCGTGCTCTTCGGGGCTTTCTGTTACGCCGAGCTTGGCGCGGCACTCCCGAGAGCCGGCGGCAACTATGTCTACCTCGGACGAGGTCTCGGTCCATTGTGGGGATTTCTGTTCGGCTGGATGACTTCGTTTCTCGAGCGCCCTGTTGGGATGGCGACGCTGGCGGCCGGGTTTTTGCGGTTCGTGTCATTTCTGTTGCCCGGGGTGGCCGCGCCGCTGTTCACATACCACATTGGCGGCTACAGCTTCGTTTTTACGCTCGCGCAACCGCTCGCGGCGCTCATCGTGGCAGCCGTCACCGCGATCAACTATTTGAGCGTACGGTTCGGCGGGAGCGTTCAGGTACTGCTGACATCTCTGAAAATGTGCGCGATTCTACTCATAGTGATCGGAGGAGTGCTCTTCGGAAAACATGCGGCGGCCGAAGCTGCACCGGCGGTCAGTTCTCTTGGCTTCGGCGCGATTGGTGCCGTACTCACCGCTCTGGTTCCGGCGATGTGGGCCTACAACGGATTCAACGACCTCGGCGACCTGGGCGAAGAGATCGAACGCCCGGAGAAGAACATTCCTCGCGCCATTATTCTGGGGCTGCTGACGGTCGGCGGTCTGTACTTGCTGGCAAATGTCGTCTACTTCCATGTCTTGTCGTTTGCGACGATCGCGCGATCGCAACACGTCGCATCGGATGTTGTGCAGTCATTCGCAGGTTCGCGCGGCGCAGCTTGGCTGACCGTAGCGATGGCCATTTCCGCGCTGGGAGCGCTTCACGTCGTAATTCTGACCGGGGCGCGCGTCCCGTACGCCATGGCTCGCGACGGCCTCTTTTTCAAATTTGCCGAGCGGGTTAACCCGACTACGCACACGCCTAGCGGCTCGCTGATTTTTCTCGGTACGATCGGGGCTTTGCTCGCGCTTACCGGAACGTACGAGGAACTCTATTCGCTGTTTGTTTTTGCCGTGTGGATTTTCTTCGCGTTGACAGCGATTGCGCTGCTTCGTTTGCGTAAGATTGAACCCAGCCTTTCGCGTCCTTACCGGGCTTGGGGTTATCCGTGGACACCGCTTATCTTTTTGTTCGCGGCTATCGCGCTGACGGTGAATTTATGGGTGGTACGGCCGGTGCGCTCGTCGCTGGGATTGGTGGTGATCTTGGCGGGGGTTCCGTTTTTTTATTTGAAGCGAAGAGGCGACAAGGCAAGAACTTAGCCAACAGCCCCTGATGTGCACGGAATCCAGGAGGCGCTGGTTGAGCGGGGCATAGACCCTTCGAAGCTCAGGGTAAACAAGCGTGTCTGTCCGCTTACTTCTTTCGGGCGGCTTCGAATTCGTCGCCCGGCTGCCACCCTTGGAGCTCCGGCGCCATTTCGGCGAATTGGCCTAGCAGGAAGCCGAATCGGGCCATGACCGCAAGTCCGGTGAAATCCATGTCTGGGCGGTACTCGTCACTCGGCTGGTGATAGTGGTGATCGACGTAATCTTTAGCCTGGGCCTCGCCCCAGGCCTCGTCGTGGCCTTTGAATTTCAAACCCTCGCCGACCGAGAATGACGGGACGCCGACGCGCGCCATGCTGAAATGATCGGAACGGTAGTAGTGTCCGGCTTCAGGATGTGCGTCCG
The DNA here is from genome assembly GCA_963832615.1 of uncultured Acidobacteriota bacterium. Classification (GTDB taxonomy): domain Bacteria; phylum Acidobacteriota; class Terriglobia; order Acidiferrales; family UBA7541; genus Acidiferrum. The sequence continues at coordinate 75,341 of CAWHVA010000017.1, read as the reverse complement.
GCCGAATGGTGAGGTTCAACGTTTTCGCCAGGGACTCAACCGTCGGATAAAAGGTCGTGCGATCGGCGCCGCTTACTTCCACTTCTTCGGGATCACCGATGGGCGGCAATGCGTCAAAGTTCAGATCCAGCGAAATCTTTCCCGGGGGGACCGGGGAATGTTTGCCGAGGTATTCAGAACCGAGAAGGCCTTGCTCTTCCGCGGTCACCGCGGCAAAGAGAATCGAGCGGCCGGGTGGGAGTTTATTCTCGGACCAGGTGCGCGCGAGTTCCAGCAAAATGCCGCAGCCGGTGGCGTTATCGACTGCGCCGTTGTAGATGTTGTCGCCTTTTGCGTCGGGCACGATGCCAAGGTGATCGAAGTGCGCGGAATACATCACGGCTTCGTCTTTGTGGTTGGCGACCACGCCGGGACGCATGGCGAGCACATTGCGTGATACGAATGGGCGCAACTCGCTGACCACGTGTGCTTGCAAATGGACGGGCAGCTCGATGGGCTTGAAATCGCGCGATTGCGACTGCGCGAATAGTTTGTCGAGATCGAGGCTATCCATGGCAACAAGTTTTTTCGCTACGTCGAATTGAATCCAGGAAGCCGCCTGTAATTTCGGCGTGGCGTCGAGTCGCAGGTGAGATCGTTCGGTGCCCATCGAGTTCCGTACTACCTGCCAGCCGTAACTCGCGAGATCGGTGCGATGGATGATCAGCGTGGCCACGGCGCCGCGGCGCGCGGTTTCTTCGTACTTGTAGGTCCATCGGCCGTAGTAGGTGAGTGCTTTGCCTTTGAAGAATTTCGGATCATCGGAAGCAGGCTCGTTCACAAACAGCAGCGCGACCTTGCCTTTTAGATCGACGCCCTTGTAGTCATCCCAGTTGTACTCTGGAGCGGTGATGCCGTAGCCGACGAACACGATGGGCGCGTCGATATCGGTAGTCTCTGTCTGGCTTTCGTTATTGGTGACAAAGTCGTCGAGATTTTTGAGCGCGAGCGGCTCGCCGCTCTTGGGTGCCAGTTTGAACGTGGTGGCCGGCAGCGTGTGCACGCTGACCATCGGCACGTTTTGAAAGAAGGTGCCGTCGTCGCCGGCGGGCTTCAAGCCATAGAGAGCAAACTGCGTTCCGATATATTCGGCCGCGATATCGCCGCCGCGCTGTCCGGTGCCCCGACCTTCCAGCAAATCGCTCGATAGGAACTTGACGTGTGCGCGAATCTTCTCGGCATCAGGCATCGCGACGCCAGTTACTTCGAGCTTCACCTGCTTCTTCTGACCCGAAACCTGCGACACGACGACGGTGCCGCCTAGGAACAGCAGGGCGATGAGCTTCAGTTTACGCATTAGGTGGTTCCTTCGTCATGGGAGTGGCGTGCGAAGAGGAAAAGGATAACGCTGAGGCGCTGAGATCGCAGAGGATAGCGGAGAATATCGAACAGACGGATTGCGAAGCTGATCGCAGCGTCCTCATTTTTTTGCGCGATCTTTGAGCAGGTTCTTCAGCTCCGACATGAACTCTTGTACATCCTTGAAATCCATGTATACCGAGGCAAAGCGCACGTAGGCGACTTTGTCCAGCTTCTTCAGGCGATGCATGATCATTTCACCGATCTCGGTGGTGGTGAGTTCGCGCTCGGTGGCTTCGTGCACAACGCCTTCGATGTCATCGACGATCGCTTCGAGCCTGGGCGTTGGCACGGGCCGCTTCTCGCACGCCTTCAAAAGTCCCTGCAAAATTTTCTGGCGCTCAAAACGCTCGCGGCGGCCGTCCTTCTTGATCACCATGTAGGGAATTTCGTCGATGCGTTCGTAGGTGGTGAAGCGGCGGCCGCACTTAAGGCATTCGCGACGGCGGCGAATGGTATCGCCGGTGCGGCCTTCGCGGGAATCGATCACCTTGTCATCGACATGCGCGCAGAAAGGACATTTCACTCGGCTGGCTCTCCTGACGATACGCTGACGTTCTCGTCCATGGCCTCTTCCTTCCGATGCACTTCCTCTTCTTCTTGCTTAGCCAGGCGCCGCAACTCGCCGAGCGACATGCCCTCATGAATCAGCAGCGGAATGCCCGCGAGACTACACCCCGCAAAGGAAATCAGCCAGATCAGAATTGCCGCCGCGGCCGCGGGCTCTTTTTCTACTCCAAAGATTGTGGTGTACGCAAGAAAACAGGCGAGCTGCGATCCGCCGCCGACACCCGGCAACTGTATCGCCGATCCCACCATGGTGAACGCCAGCACCAACAGCGCATCGCCGAGACCGATGTCGGCGAGCTTGCCGCCCAGACTGTGCGAGATCCACACATAGATCAGCGCGACGCCAACCCAGTGCAGCGCGGAATAGAGCACGGCTAACGCGAGCTCGCGCCACGTGCGAATGGTCTGCACGCCGCGCGCGAATCCTAGAACGATTCCAGCAACTTTCGACCGCCATCCGTGGCGGGCGCGCCAAACGTGCAATCTCCGCTCCAGCAGCGCGGTACCGTGCAGGCGGAGATAGACCAGGATGGCGATGGCGACGAGCACTCCGACAAAAAGAAAAGACCCCGTCGTTCTCGCAGCAGTTGCGAGAGTGCCGGAAGACCCACCAGGTTCTGTGCCGGATTGTACCCGGGCTTCGAACAGCACCAGACCCAAGCCCGCGATGATGGCGGTGCTCGCAGTGTCAAACAGTCTTTCGAGCACATACACTCCGAACATGTCCGCCACCGGCAGCTTCTCCTTGCGCGCCAGGAGTAGTGGCCGGATCGGTTCGCCCGCGCGGCCAAGTAGAAATACGGCGGAGAAGCCCGCGAGGGTGAGCTTGCAAATCGCCCAGAAACTCGACGGGCCGAGGTTGCTCTGAAGCACTTGCCAGCGGAGCGCTCGCAGCGCGTAACAAACGTAAATAGCGACGAGCGAAAGCAACAAGTAGTAAGGATTTGCGTTGCGGGCGACCAGCCAAAGCTTGGCGCCGCTGAAATCGGCCAAGTTGATGAATTTACTCGACCTGTAAATGATGAAGCCCAGGACCGCCAGCCCGAGCACAACCAAAAGGAGCTTCCTCGACGAAGAACGCATGCGCTTTGAAGCCTACTGGCCGCACCGGACGACGTCAAGTTTGGAGCACGGGCCAGTCCTGAAAATTAGGTGCGGGCGGATCGTGCCAAGAGTATCTTTTTGCGGAGAGCGGCACCGCTCTGGACGGTGGTAGGGGCTGTTGATCGGTCTGGGAGGTGGCATCCCCGACGTGCGGTACGCGAATCAAAGCTGCTATTCGTGGGAACGGCAAGATTCGAACTCGTAAAGGAGGAAACCATGTTCAACGCAGCGCGCATGTCGTTGACGAGAGCATTGAAGGTTACGTGTCTCCTATTGGCTTGTTGCGTTGCGGCGTGGGCGACCGTGCCGCGAGGTTGGTATCTCGCGGGAGATAAGCCGGTGGACTACGACTCGGGCGTGGACGCGCAGACGATGCACAATGGCCATCCAAGCGCCTACTTGAAGGGGAAAAGACATGACATCGATGGGTTTGGGACGCTCATGCAGGATTTCCGGGCGGACCAATACGTGGGCAAGCGACTGCGATTCAGTGCGTTCGTGAAAAGCGAGGGCGTGGAGAACTGGGCGGGGTTGTGGATGCGCGTGGACAAGAGTGCCGGAACGGGGCCGCAAGTGCTGGCGTTCGACAATATGCAGGATCGGCCGATCAAAGGGACGACGGACTGGCAGAACTATGCGGTGGTGCTGGATGTTCCGGAAGGCGCGACCGGGATTTTCTTTGGCGTGCTGGTGAATGGATCGGGCAGCGTTTGGATGAGTGACCTGAAGATTGAGCCGGTAGGAACCGATGTTCCGACAACCTCGAAAACGATGGGAGCGAGTGCGACGCGCCCGGATGCGCCGCAGAACCTGAACTTTGAGCGGTAGATTATAGTTACGGCGCAGATCCGCTTGATCCGCTTGATCCGTGTCCGTTTTAGATGTGCCTGTTTGGCACGCCGGGCTAAAGCCTGGCGCCTACATTCCTTAACAATCTTGGCGCGGTATACTTCCCTCACCTTATGGCTGTGATGATCTGCATGCTGCGTGGCGTCAACCTTGGCGCGCACAACCGTGTCAAGATGGAGGAGTTGAAGGTGCTGTGCGAATCGCTGAAGTTGCGTGAGCCGCAGACGTATGTGCAGAGCGGGAATGTGATTTTCAAGACGGACGAACGGGATCTGGTGAAATTGGTAAAGCGGATTGAGGGTGCGATCGAGAAGAGATTCGGATTTCAGAGCGATGTGGTGCTGCGGTCGACGGTGGAGTTGAGGGATGTGATTGCGCGGAATCCATTTGCGAAGCGGCGCGGGATTGAGCCTAGCAAGCTGCTGGTTACGTTTTTGGCTGGCGATCCCGGGGAAGAGGCTCGGGCGCTGGTGCGGGCCATCAAGTGCGCGCCCGACGAATTGTTTATCGATGGGCGCGAGATTTATATTAATTTTCCCAATGGGGCTGGGCGGCCGACGCTGGCGTGGGCAACGATTCCGAAGATGCTAAAAGTTTCGGGGACGGCGCGGAACTGGAACAGCGTTAAGAAGATGTTGGAGATGGCGGAGAAGATGGAAGCGGCGAAGTGAGCGTCCGGATTAGAACGTGCCGGGGTTCGCGCCGGGTGGGCCCTTCGAGGCTCAGGATAAACAAGCCCCGCCCCTACAAAGCTCTAGGCTTAGAATTGCGTCTTGGCTCCAGCAGGTCCCATTTAGTGCCGTAGAGGTCTTCGAAGACTGCGACCGTGCCGTAGGATTCTTCGCGTGGCGTTTCCAGGAATTTCACTCCGCGCGCTTTCATTTCACGATAGTCGCGCCCGAAATCGTCGGTGTGCAGGAAGAGAAAGACGCGCCCGCCGGTCTGATCGCCAATGCGCGCGGTTTGTTCGGGCGTTGATGCCTGGGCGAGAAGCAGGCTGGTGCCGTGAGAGCCGGCAGGGGCGACGAGGACCCAGCGCTTGCCTTCGTCTTGAGGTGTATCCTCAATCAATTGGAAGCCGAGCGCGTTGGTGAAGAAAGCCACCGCTTCGTCATAGTCCCGGACTAGCAGCGTTATGTGGCTGAGCGTTTGCGCCATTCTGGACTCTCTGGGTCCGCGAGCTAGGAATAGCAGTGTCAGGGCCGGTTGTGCAATCGAGGATTCGCGGGGCTGAGGCCGGGCACGACCTTGAACCCGCTACATCTGGTTCGCCGGGCTGAAGCCCGGCGCCTACATTTTGGCGCTAGCGCGTCACAACGGTTCGCTTGTGTTTCGCTGGGGTCGTGGGTAAGATGCGGCCATTCGTGCCTGCCATGGGTCACATCGCCAAGCAAGTTGTTGGCAAGAGGGTGTTTGGCATGGAAGCCTGTGGCTGGCCAGAGCCCTTTGGGGAACTTTTTGGTGGCAATTTACGTTCCATAGTTTGCAGGCCGAGACGTACCAGGATTCGAGGCTGATGAGACGTTGGAGCAGGATGCCCAACTGGTCCAGCAATGCCTCCAGGGAGACGGTTCAGCCTGGGAGGAGCTTGTACGCCGCCACACGCGCCGCATCTTCAACATTTGTTACCGGTTTACCGGGAATGGGGCGGAAGCCGAGGATCTGTCGCAGGACGTGTTTCTGCGGGTGTACCGTACACTAGGGAGCTATCGGTCGGCGCATGGAGGGTTTGCGACTTGGGTTACGTAGCGTTACGCGCAATCTGCTGATCGACCACTACCGGCGTACGAAGCGGGACCGCTTGACAGATTCGCTGGACGACGCCATGCCGGTCGTGGAGAACAAGGAGTCGGCAGGGCGGCGGCCAGACGAGCAGTTGTTGCTCGGGGAGCTGAGTTCGCAGGTGCAAGCAGCCTTGACCAAGCTTTCGCCGGACTTGCGGGAAGCAGTGATCTTGCGGGATTTGCAGCAGTTGGAGTACGCGGAGATTCAGCAGGTTTTGGCGGTGCCGGAAGGGACCGTGAAGTCGCGAATTAATCGCGGGCGGATCGAGCTGGCTAGGATTTTGCAGCAGATGGGCGTTCGGCCTTCGTGACCGGAAAAGAAAGAACTAACGCAGAGGACACGGAGACGCAGAGGGCGTAGAGAAGAAGCAGGAAAATAGAGAAGTAAGGAAAAACGAAGAAGACGAACATGAGTTGGACTTGCGAACAAATCGAGGCGCGGCTTAGCGATTATCTGGATGGCGTGCTAGCGGGCACCGAGCGGAGGGCGTTTGAGGCGCACGTTGGCGAGTGCGGAGCGCTGCGCCCCGGTGGTGGCCCATGTTTCTCAGCTTCTGTCGGGCATGCATTCGATGGAGCAGCTCGAAGCTCCGCCGCGGCTGGTGTACTCCATCCTGGATAAGACGCTGGGGCCGCGTGAGGCCGCTACGGGATGGGCTGCGGTGTTGGGTTGGGTTCGCGGTATGGCTTCGATGCGTTTCGCGTATGGAGCGCTTTCGGTTGCCGGGACATTTGTGATTTTGCTGAGCGCGGTGGGCTTCTCGTGGCGCAAACCGAAGCTGGCCGATTTGCAGCCGGCGAATATTTACCGCAGCGCGGACCGGAAAGTGCATCTGGTTTACGGGCAGACTACCAAGTTCGTGAACGATCTGCGTGTGGTATCGGAAATTCAGTCGCGCTTGCGGCAGGACAACGATCTGCAGGCGAATCCGGAGAGCGTGGTACCGTCATCTTCTCCAGAGAAACAGCCGGGCCGGACCGATGGCTCGAAACCTTCGTCGCCGCGGCAGCAGAATCGGGCCGATGACGTCTCGCGGCAGATTCAGGTGCTTGCCGAAGAGCTGCCAGTGTGGGCGGGCCATGTGAGCGGCCCCATCTTCGCGAGGAGATTGCCATGAAGTGTGCGGTCCATCCGGATGTGGACGCCACGGGTTTTTGTCGAAATTGCGGCAAGCCGATGTGCCCGGTGTGCGTGCGTCCGGTGCGCGACGTGCTGTACTGCGAAGATTGCCTAGCCAATGTGATGGGACATCCGGCGCCGTCCGCCTCCGTCGCAGCGTTCGCACCTGATATTGCAACCGGACAAGTCTCCGTGCCGCCGCCGGTTGGCCCGCGAGCCGCTGTGGGACCAAATCCCGCGCTGGCGTTCTTCCTGGGATTTTTGCCGGGATTAGGAGCGTTTTATAACGAGCAATATGGCAAGGGCGTGATTCATCTCGCGATTTTTCTTTTCCTCTTCATTCTGGGCGTGGATGGCGCGTTGAGCGGCGGAGCAGAAGCGGCGCTATGGATCTGCATCGCGGCGCTGTGGGTGTATATGCCGATCGATGCGTATCGCACCGCTAAGGCCAAGCTTGCGGGAGAGATTCTGAACGATCCACTGGAATCGTTCAGCAAGGGCAAACCGGTGGGACCCTTCCTGATCATCGCCATCGGCATTTTATTGCTGCTGCACAATTTCGATTGGTTCCCCTGGTGGCGCATCCAGCAATTCTGGCCGGTGATTCTGATCGTCGTCGGCGTGCTGATGTTCCGCCAGCGCCTTGGGGGGCGGCCGTGAGTGCCAAAGAGAGGTGGCGCCATGAGTGATCAGGTTCGTTGTCGCTGTGCGCGATGCACGATACGCGCGCTGCTCGGACCCGCGGTCATCATCACCATTGGCGTGCTTTTTCTGTTGCAGCAAGCGCGTGGCGGCTATTTTGATTTCGGCAACACCTACCCCGTGATCCTGGTCGTGATCGGCGCGATTTTGCTGGCGTCATCGCTGGCTCCGATGGAAGGCCACATTTCTTCGACTCCGGTTCCACCCGCCGCAGCGCCGCCAGCGCCAGGTTCTACTCCCGGACCGACACAGAGCACTTTTCCCGGGCAGGGACAATAATCAGACATGTCTAACGGTCGCCCGCGCGGCAGCAGCATATTCAGCGGCCTGCTTCTGATCTTCATCGGCGTGCTGCTACTGCTGCACAACTATCGCGGCTTTGAGCTGGGCCGGGTCCTCACGCATTGGTGGCCGTTGCTGCTGATCTTTTGGGGCGCGTTGAAACTTTACGAACGAATGGCTGTGTCGCGCTCCGACGATGTTGGGGGTTCGCGGATCACACCTGGCGAAGTATTTCTTGTGCTTGGGTTACTGGCGCTCGTCGGAGTGGTTGTCGCGGTGGAGGGTGTGAAGGAGCACTTTCCCGAGTGGGTGAGCGGCGACACCACGACGGCCGATCTTGACGTGACGCCGAAACCAGTTCCCGCAAATGCGCGCATCACCATTCGTGGGATTCATGGCGATATCAGCGTGCGAGGTTCCGACGAGCCGGAAATTCGCGTTAACGGAAAGAAGAACGTGCGCAGTTGGAACGAAACCGATGCGCATCGCGTCGCCGACCGCGTTGGCGTCGAAATCGTGCCGAACGGCGATGGTTTTGACGTGCAGCCCACGAGCGGCGGCGACTCGCGGGTCAGCGTGGACATGGACGTCGTGGTGCCGAGTAAATCCGCGGTGACCATCCGCAACGATAAGGGCGACATTTCCGTGGCCGACATGGGCACGCCGGTGACGATCAACGGCGGCAGTGGGGACATCGACGTGCGTAACACCAAGGGCGACGTAAATATCGATATGCGCCGGGGTGACGCCAAAATTTCGGGAACCAAGGGAGATGTGAAGATTTCCGGAACTGGCGACAGCGTTGACGTCACAGATGCCACAGGGAATTTCACGATCAATGGGGAGTTCGTAGGGCCGATTCGCGCGGAGAAAGTCGCGAAGGGCGTACGCTTCGTTTCGCACCGCACGGACCTGACCCTCACACAGCTGAGCGGGCATATGGAAGCGGGATCAGGGAATCTGGAGATTGTCGATGCGCCCGGGAACTTGAACGTGCGCACTCATGAGGAAGAAATCACCGTCGAAAACGCGGGCGGCAAAATCAAGATCGAAAATCGCAACGGCAACGTCGAGGTACGTTTCTCTTCTCCGCCGAAGGAAGACATCGACATCACCAATGCGTCCGCGGGCATTACGCTGGGGCTACCCGAAGCGTCGAGCTTTCAGATTGTAGCGGATTGCCATTCCGGAGATATCGACTCAGAGTTTGAGGCGGATTCGCTGAAGAAGACGACGGAATCGGGTGACTCGCACCTTGAAGGAAAATACGGCAACGGGCGTGGACCGAAAATCACTCTGAAGACCAGCTACGGATCAATCTCGATTCACAGGAATTGATTTTGCTGGTTGTCTGGTGCTCGGCATTTGAAAGGAACGGGCTGAAGCCCGCCTCCACATCGCCTCCCGGAGGATCCCGGCATCAAGTGTAGGGGCGTCGCTTCTACACGTCCCGGCGTTATCTCCAAGCAAGGTGAAACCCGGCGCTCGTAGCCGCGAGTTCTTAGCGCTCCGCCACTCGCTCTAAATCTTTATAATAGTTCGGATAAGAAACACCCGCGCAGTCCGCATCGCGGATCGTTGTTGCCCCTTCGGCCGCCAGCCCAGCCACCGCAAAGGCCATAGCTATGCGGTGATCCCCATGCGGATCAATCTCCGCGCCATGCAATTTTCCAGCTTTGCGGCCCTCCACGCGCAGACCGTCGGGACGCTCATCCACAGTCGCGCCCATGCGTCGCAAGTTTTCCGCGAGCGCAGCGATGCGATCACTCTCTTTAACACGCAGCTCCGCGGCGTCGCGGATCTCGATTCCCTCTTCCGTATATGGCCCGAGCGCAGCCAGCATCGGAAGCTCGTCAATCACCAGGGGTATCTGTTCCCTCTCGACGATCCCGCCTTTGAGCGACGTACCTTTCACCGACAAATCACCGACAACTTCGCCATGCGCGCTGCGCAGGGACACGACCTGGAGAGTCGCGCCCATCGACGAGAAGACATCCAGAATCGCAGTCCGTGTTGGATTCAGGCCAACGTTATGAATCAGCAGATTTGAATCAGGAAACATCGATGCGGCAGCGATAAAAAAAACCGCCGAGGAAATATCGCCGGGCACATCGAGTAGACCGCGCTTGCAGCTTGCAGCTGCCGTTTCCACCGGAGCCGCGAATCTGAATGGTGCTGCCATGCTTTTCGACATCGATGCCGAACTCTTCCAAGGCTAACTCGGTGTGGTCGCGCGTGGGCGCCGGTTCGGTCACCGAGGTAAGGCCCTCGGCGAACAGTCCCGCGAGAAGCACCGCCGACTTTACCTGCGCGCTGGCCATCGGCATTTTGTAGTGGATGGCGCGCAACTTCGCCGGGCGAATTTCCAGTGGCGCAAAATTGTCTTCGCGCGCGCGAATGTCCGCGCCCATCTGGCGCAGCGGAGACACGACGCGCCCCATCGGGCGTTTCTGGAGCGACGCATCGCCAGACAGCTTGGAAGTGAAATTTTGCCCCGCCAAGATCCCGGTAAGCAGCCGAATGGTCGTACCCGAGTTCCCGGCGTCCAGTGCACGCCAGCTACCCTTCAAGCCTGCCGCGCCGCGTCCGGTGATCTTGACGTTGTCTTTGTCGACCTCTACGCCGGCGCCGAGCGCGCTCATGCAGTCGAGGGTGCTATGACAATCCGCCGCAGCCGCGAAGTGCCGCAGCTCGCTGGTCCCTTCCGCCATGCCAGCCAGCATCGCGTAGCGGTGCGAGATAGATTTATCGCCCGGCGGTTCAACTCCGCCGGTAAGGTATTTCGCCGGATGAATGATCTGTTTTTTCACGCCGCAATTTTAGCACGACAGCTCCTGGCCTCTGTTCGTATCGCCCGAACCCCACACGCCGAGGTTTCGTGGACACGCCGACCCGGACAATGTAGGGGCGCGATTAGCGCGTGCTGGCCGTTGCGTCTTGGCTTGGTAGTGGCGCGTAAGGAGCAGCCCGCAGTCGGGTTGGGTATGTGCAGACGGTGCCGAAGTCGAGTCGAAAATGTTTCCATCTCGTAACTGTCCCCCCGTACAGTTTTTTAATGGAACGTCCCTTCAAACCCGCTGAAACATCACACCTCCTCCGTCCGTATCATGGGTGTGGGAGAAAAGTCATGTCAGCGCGCAGTAGCTTTTTCAAAATAGCGACCAAAGCAGGTATGGTATTTGGCGCCCTCTTCGTCGTCACCGTTCTTCTTGCAGCTATTCCGTCGCATCAACAGCAGGCCTTCCAGGTGGTCATTCCGCAGGATTCCTCGACTGCGCCTGCCCCTGCGCCACAAGATGCGGACCACGCGTCGATGCCCGGAATGAATATGTCCGACGAGAAGGCCAACGAGCGCGCCGCCGTCAACGACATGACCCCCGGCCATCAAGACGCCCATAGCCAGCACATGTTCATGACCGCAATGCGCGATCGAACGCCCGAAGACGTGCAGCGCGCCGGAGAAATCGTGACGCAACTTCGCGCGGGCATCGAGAAATACAAGGACTATCACGTCGCCCTGAACGACGGCTTCCGCATCTTCATGCCGAATGTTCCGCAGCCCGAATATCACTTCACCAGCTATCGCAATGGCTTTATGGAAGCGTTCACGTTTGACCCGGCGCGCCCGACATCCCTGCTCTACAAGAAGACCGCCACCGGCTACGAACTCGTCGGCGCCATGTTCACCATGCCCAAGCGCGCCACGGAAGAGCAACTGAATGCGCGCGTGCCGCTGAGCATCGCCATGTGGCACCTGCACACCAATCTTTGTATGCCGCCACGCGCCGAATTGCATGCTGCTGACTGGACAAAGTTTGGATTGCACGGCTCGATCGCCACGAAGAATTCCTGCGACGCCGCCGGCGGCCGCTTCTCGCCCGTGATCTTCGGCTGGATGGTCCACGTCTATCCCTACGAAGATTCCCTCGACAAAATCTTCGCCATGCACCACCACATGGACTAAAAGCAGTAATACTTGAACCTGCCGCCCTTCTTACGAATCGGCCCCGATCTGGTTGTGTTCCTTTTCACCGCTGGCAACAGCCGACAGCCCATATTTTCTGACTCCGCGACAAAACCTGCCCCGCGAAATTGACCTGCCTTCACCCGCTCTGAACTTGTTACAATTTCCGATTCGGATGCGTAATAGGTCACGTCGGTTTGGCCTGGCGCTCGCGAACAAAGTGTCTTCGCACAAGCATCCGGAGGGAATTTTTCGCATGTTGGCAGGCATCCGCACTCACGACTTACGCAAGGTTTATACCTCCGCTCCTCCGCTCGCCGCAGGCGCGGGGGGATTCGGAAGCGCCTCCCCGCGCGGCAAGAGCAAACAGCCGAAGCCCCAGATCGTCGCACTCGACGGCATCTCCTTAAACGTAACGCCCGGCGAAATCTTCTGCCTGCTGGGACCAAACGGCGCGGGCAAATCCACTACCGCGGGCATCCTGACCACGCGCGTTCGTCCCACCAGCGGCCAAGCCTGGATCGGCGAATTCGATGTCTGGAAAAACCAGGTTGCCGTCAAGCGGCTGATCGGCGTAGTCGCGCAGCGCCCCAATCTCGATTTTTCGCTCACCGCCCGCGAGATTCTGCTTTTCCACGGCGCCTATTTCGGCATCGATTCCCACGAGCGCGCAAAACGCGCCGCCACCCTCCTCGACCGCTTCAAGCTAACGGACCGCGCCGACCACATGGTCCGCGGCTTCTCTGGCGGCATGATGCAGCGCCTCTCCATCGCTCGCGCCATGATGCATGACCCGCAAGTCCTCTTCCTCGACGAGCCCAGCTCCGGCCTCGACCCGCAAACTCGCCTGCTGCTCTGGGAGATCGTCCGCGAGTACAACCACAGCGGCAAAACCATCCTGCTCACCACGCACAACATGGAAGAAGCCGATGCCCTCTGCCAGCGCCTGGCAATCATCGACCACGGCCGCGTCATCGCAATGGGCACGCCGCGCGAATTGAAAGCGTCGGTACCGGGCGGATACCTGCTTCGTCTCCACTTTGGTCATTCCTCGGACGACGTACTTGCGCGCTTGAAAGCCCTGTCTGGCGTCACCGAGGTGCGCGCCACAGACGGCCACGGCGCCGACCTCTACGCCGACCGCGGCGGTTCCCTCGTCCCCGAAATCGCCAACGCCGCCCTCGCTGCCGGCGTCGAATTGTGCGACGTGCACATCTCCGAGCCCAGCCTCGAAAATCTCTTTCTCCATCACACCGGAAGGAGTTTACGCGAGTGAACTTCAAAACCTTTCTGGCCATGCTCGGGCGCGACGCCCAGGTCGCTCGCCGCAACCTCGTCCCGCTGCTGCTGCAAACTTTTCTGCAGCCGCTGATGTTCGTCTTCATCTTCGGCCGCGTGATGGTCGGCAGCGGCTTCATGCCGCCCGCCTATAAGAGCCTGCTGCTTCCCGGCATCATGGCGTTGAGCATGATCGGCACAGGTATCTGGGCCGTAGCCATGCCGCTGATTTCCGAATTTCAATTCACCCGTGAAATCGAAGACCGCCTGCTAGCACCGATGGAAATCTCCTGGCTGGCGGTGGAGAAAGTCGTCTTCGGCACCATGCAGGCGCTCGCCGCCGGTCTCATGGTGATTCCGTGCGCATGGCTCCTGCTGCGCCCCGGCGTCGAGCTAAACCTGCACGCCCCGCTGCTCTTCGCGATGGTTGCCGTACTCGTCGCGCTGTTTTCCGCTGTGGGCGGCCTCGCACTCGGATGCAGCATCGAGCAGAACCACATCGGCTTGATGTTCTCTCTGGTAGTTGCACCGATGATCTTCTTCGGCTGCACTTACTATCCATGGAGTGCCTTAAACAATTTCCCCATCATGCAGAAAATCGTTCTGATCAACCCCTTGGTGTACGCCAGCGAGGGTCTGCGCGGAACTCTGGTGCCCCAATTCCCTCACCTGCCCATGATCGCGGCGGTGTCGGGCCTGCTCTTCTTCGACGTTGTGCTTCTAACTTTCGGTTTGCGTCAATTCCACAAGAAAGCCGTCACCTGAGATCGCAGCATCCAGAACGCGCGCGCAACCTGGCAGCTCGCCACAAATCCGCCTTTCCAGTTCCGGAATCAAAGAGAGGCGCGGCTGCACTTGTGGCACAGCCATTCCCTTCTCTGCGCCTCATCTGGCTCCGCTCAACCCCGTGAGGACGGCTCCCACCTGAACGGCCTCCTTCCGCACCCCATAACCCCACCTCAAGGGTTGCGGCCCACTTTACGCCTGCTGTTGCTTCGCGTAGGTGGCCACTGCGGATTCGGCGTGTACACAACGGCTTCATCGAGCGCTGGAGAAATATCCTCGCTCGGCAAGAAGGCTGCCGGCACCCCGGCGATTCGCCAGGAAAACATCAAGAACGACGTCGCCGTCAGATCGATCGCAGGCTCCACTGTGCTGTACGATTGCTGATTGTCCTTGTACACCGCTCCATTCGCGTTAAATTTCTTAAACACGTCCCCGCCTCCAGCGGGACACTTCCGCATCCCATCCAGAAATCCGGTCGCGGCAAACGTATTGGGTCCTTCGACCAGTGCTCCGGCAAGTATCGGAGGTGTACCGTCCAACGACCCGACGATGTTCGCCACCTGGTGCTGCATACAGTCTGGAAATACGTCGCCGTCCCCGACGATGAACGAACTCCCCCACGCGTTGGCTCCCAGAATGTTGCCGGCCCACCGCCGCGAAAGGTCGTCGAACGTTCCCGACTGCGTGAGCAACGAGTATTCCCGCGCCATCACCGCCAGCCCCGCGCCGTGTGTCGTCGTGTCGTACGCCGCCCACGGAAATCCAAACCCGAATGGATCGCTAGCGCCCTGCGTCGTCGCGTTCTGCAACTCTTTCCGCAAGTCCTGCAGCAAATCTTTCTGCGACACTTCCAATCCGCTAGGATGTCCCGCATCCGCAATCGCCCGGAACAATTCGAAATGCGCCAACCCGCTCACGTCGTACAGATTCAATGTGTCCGCCGCATCATTTGGTCCGGTAATGTAGGCATGCGCCCAATGCGCCGCCGCGCGCAGATAGAATTGCCCATCGGTGTGCTGCAAAGCCGAAGGCAACGGACCGTCCGCGGTCGCCAGAGCAAAGTACAATTCCGTTGCCCCCAACTCCATGTCGTCCCGCCATTCCGTCTCCCCGTAAAAATCAAACGGTGCCGTCGTCAACAGATTGCCGCTCGGCGCCGTATCCGCCAGCGCAAACACGTGCTCGGCCGCCACCAGGCAATCGTCGGCGAAGTCCCGCTGCGTTCCCCGGAAGATTTGCGAGCATTCCGCAAAGTCGGCCGCCAGGCGTCCCGCCAGATTCGGGCTGATTTTCGATCCCGCTGGCCCCGCGGCAAACACTGGTCGGTGCCTCACATACAGGAGCGTCGGGTCCGTTCCGCCTAGTGTGTCGTCCACTTGCGGTAACCGCCAGATATCGTGATCGCTCAGCAAGCTCGGGTTGTCTATAAAGTCCGTGCCGATTCCGACCTGGTAGTACAGCCTCTGCCGATCGTCGTCCCACATTTTCTGCAGCCACTGCAGACCAAACTTCGCCTCGTTCGTGAAGTCGCTCGCGCCGCTGGCCGCGCCCATTTGCTTCGGAAAGTCCCGCACGCCGATCAGCATCATCGCAACGGTATACGAATGCGTTTCCACGAATTTCAGATAGTCGCCCGCGTCCCACCAACCGCCAGACGCGTCGATCGCATTCCCCGCAGGCTGCAAAGCGCCCAATATATTGTCGTTGTCATCGAATTGCGGAGAGCCGAACACCGACGCATGCTGATCGTTCAGATGTCCCGCCGCCGTCCGCAGCGGCGTCTTGATGAAGTGCTGGCCGTCGCGCTCATTCTGGTAAAAGTTCAAAGCGTTCGCGATGCCCTGCGAATAGAGCTGCTCCGACGATCCAATACGGAAGCTGGGTGAATTCGCAGGCATCGGCCCGTCCACATCAATCGTAAAAATTCCCGAGCCATCCACCTTGAAGTCCATCGCATACACCGAAAACTTTCCCCAACTCCCCAAATTCGCGCCAATCGCGCCGGAGAATACCGGCACACCCTTCGCGTTCACGACATGAAAAACCGCCCCGCTCTCCGATCCCGAAGCCATCAAGTAAGCACGCCCGTTGCAACCCGCTTCGTACCCCAGCTGATTCACACGCACAAACGCATTTTCCGCGCCCCCCACGGACGCCGCGAAGAGGATCAAAACGCCCAAGCCAGCGATCGCAGCGCAAACTCTAACCAGCCGCCCGCCGCGCCCATCCCGAATCCGTTAGAAATAAAAGTACGGTTCATGCGCCACCCCTATTAAATCGATTGAATACTGCTACTCGACCCTTTCTCTGTCAAGCCGTAATTGATCTCGTTCTCCTCTCACCCACGTTCGGTTGACAAAGTCAGCTTCCTCATCCAAGAATCTCCATGCGTTGTGTCATGCACTGCCAAAGAGAGCTCATTCCCCATGTTTATCCACATGTTCGCGTTTCGGTTCAAACCCAATGTCACGAGCTCCCAGAAGGATCACGTGCTCGCGGAAATCCGCAAACTCGAAGACCAGATCCCGGAAATTCTCGAATCCTGGGTTGGGTTCAACGTCTCGCCTCGAGGTCAGGGCTACGAATTCGGCGGCGCTATGAAATTCGCCGACGCAGCCGCCTGCGAGCGCTACAACAACCATCCCGTCCATCAAAAGCTTTTGAGCTGGCTGGTGCCCCTGATCGAACCCATCGAAGTCGACTTTCCCGTCTGATCAACGCCCAAAGCCACCGACCATGATTGGCCGCACGATCTCGCACTACCGCATCCTCGAAAAGCTGGGACGTGGTGGGATGGGCGTCGTCTACAAAGCCGAAGACATCACGCTAGGACGCTTCGTCGCGCTGAAATTTCTCCCCGAACATCTAGCCGAAGACCCGCAAGCCCTCGAACGTTTCCAGCGCGAAGCCCGCGCCGCGTCCGCCCTGAACCACCCGAACATTTGCACCATCCACGAAATTGGCCGCGACATCGGTCTGGCTTTCATCGTGATGGAACTCCTAGAAGGCCAAACCCTAAAGGAGCAAATCGCCGGCAAGCCTCCCGACATCCCTCAACTTCTCGATCTCGCCATCGAAATCAACGACGCCCTCGACGCCGCCCACGCCAAAGGAATCATTCATCGCGACATCAAGCCGGCAAACATCTTCGTCACCAATCGCGGCCATGCAAAAATCCTCGATTTCGGCCTCGCGAAATTATCCCCGCAGCCTCACATGTCCCCGGACGCGCTTGGCACCACCGACCCCACATTGCTCACCAGCCCGGGTTCCGTCGTCGGCACCGTCGCCTACATGTCGCCCGAGCAAGCCCGTGGCGAAGATCTCGACGCCCGCTCGGATCTGTTCTCGTTCGGCATAGTTCTCTACGAAATGGCCACCACCCGCCTGCCATTTCCGGGCAACACCACCGGCGTCATCTCCCACGCGATCCTCGAGCTCACTCCCGTTCCCGCATCGAGCCTAAATCCCTCAGCACCTCCCGAGTTCGACCGCATCGTCGCGAAAGCCCTCGAGAAAGATCGCACCCTGCGCTACCAAAGCGCCTCCGATCTCCGCGCCGACCTCCAGCGCCTTAAGCGCGACACCAGTTCCCCTCACGCCTCCAAACTCGCCGGCGTCGCCAACTCCGGAACAAAACTCACGCCCGCCGCCAAACCGTGGTGGCGCAAGCCTTCCGCACTCACTCTCGCGACCATCGCCGCCGCGGCAATCCTCTTCGCGATCTGGTTTTTCGCATTCCGCCCGCGCGGCCCAGCGATCGACTCCGTCGCGGTCATCCCCTTCGCCAAAGCAGGCCGTGGAAAAAGATCCCGCCTACGCCCTCGCGTATGCCGGCCTGGCCGACACCTACGCCCAGCTCTCTTTCTTCAACGTGTTTCCTCCCCGAGACGTAATGCCCAAGGCAAAAGCGGCCGCACAAAAAGCGCTGCAGATCGATGATGGCCTCGGCGAAGCCTATGTCTCGCTCGCCTACGTCAGCTACACGTATGACTTCGACTGGGCCGCGGCCGCGAGAGATTTCGACAAAGCCATCGCTCTAAATCCCACCTACGCGAAAACCCACAGTTTTTATCCCTTGTACCTAAGCTCTCTGGACCGCTCACAGGAATCCATCGCCGCGGCCACCAGCGCGCTCGAACTCGACCCCGCCTCTCCCGCGAACAGCCACTCGTTAGCCGTGCAACTCTACCTCGCCAGACAATTCGACCAAGCCATCGAACAATCCCACAAGACTCTGGATCTCGATCCGAATTTCGCCGTGGCCTACGCGCTTCTCGCGCAAGCCTATTCCGCCAAAGGACAGGACCGCGAAGCGCTTTCGGACGACGAAAAATACGCCGCGCTCAGCCGCGATAGCGCGATGTCGCTCGCCCATCGCGGCTATGTGCAAGCGCGCCTGGGCGACCGCAACCAAGCTCTTCACACGCTGAACCATCTCACCGCAACCTCCCAGCAGACTTACACGCCCGCCTTCGCGTTCGCCGTGCTGCATGTCGGCCTCGGAGAAAAAAATCAGGCCTTCGCCTGGCTGGAAAAAGCCTACGACGAGCGCTTCACGCGCCTCGCCTACCTGCGCCAGGAATCTTTCTGGGATCCCCTACGTTCGGACCCGCGCTACACCGACTTGCTCCGTCGCATCGGCTTCCCCCAGTAGCAACACCAAGTCCTAGAACGCCTAGCCTTCTCGGCCTATTCTGCCGCCTCCAGCCGTTCAATTGCTTACCCGTACCCCGCCAAGTATCATGAACCTTCCATGAACCCGGTTCCGCCGCCTCTGCTCTCGCACCACCGCCGCTCCCGCAACCTTGCCCTGACAATCTTCACGCTAGCGATCGGCCTCTGCCTCCTACAGGCCCCGACTCTCTCCGCCCAATCCAACGAAATCCTCCCCCTAAGCCAAGTCCAACCGGGCATGCACGGTTACGCCTACACGATCTTCGCCGGCGACCAAGTCGAAAAGTTCGACCTCGAAGTCATCGGCGTGATGCCCAACTTCCTCGGCCCCCGCCAGTCCATCATCCTGATCGAATTAAAAGGTCCGAAAGTCGAGCACACCGGAGTCGTGGCTGGCATGAGCGGCAGCCCCGTCTATCTCGAGGGTAAGTTAGCGGGCGCCCTCTCTCTGAAACTCGGCGTCTTCACCAAGGAAGCGATCGCCGGCGTCACCCCCATCGAAGACATCCTGCGCCCCGCGGCCCAGGACAACGCCCCAGCCGTCTCCGCGCAACAGTTCACTCTGCCCAACGAAGCAGCCACCCGCACGGGCTTGCCGTCAGGTTCCTCGCTCGAGCCCATCGCCACCCCTCTTGTTTTTTCAGGTTTCCAGTCCTCGACGCTCCAGCAATTCGCCCCACAAATCCAGACCTACGGTTTCGTAGCCGCGCAAGGTGGCACAGCAGCCCCCCAACCCGACGACAAAAAACTCGTCGCCGGCGACATGGCCGGAATGGTCCTCGTCCAGGGTGACGCCTCCATCAATTCCGCCTGCACCGTCACCGCCGTCCAGGCCGATCGCGTCTATCTCTGCGGCCATCCCTTCCTCAGCCTCGGCGACGTCGCACTTCCCATGGCTCGCAGCCGCGTGGTCACCACGCTGTCCTCATCCCTCGCCTCGACAAAGATCGTCAACGTCGGTGGCCCGATCGGTACCATCACCGGCGACCATCTCACCGCCGTCACCGGCAAGCTCGGCGCTCCTCCCGCCATGATTCCTCTCGATCTCGCTATCGCCACCGCCATGGGCGAGAAAAAACTTCACTTCGAGCTGGTCAATCATCCGAAACTCACGCCGCTCCTTGTCGCGCTCACCACCTTCAACGGCCTCACGCAAAATTCCGTCTATGGCGAAGGCACCACGCTTCACCTCTCCGGCGAAATTCGCGTGCAAGGCCACGCGCCCGTACAAATCGAAAACACCTACGCGCCGGGTGACTCACTTGGCCAGGACGGTCTCCCGATCGCCCTCAGCGTGCAAAGCATCTTCGGCCGCCTATTCACCAACCCCTACGAAATACCCTCCATCGAACACATCTCTCTTCGCGTGGAAAGCGTTCCCGGCCGGCAATCCTTCACGATCGACAGCGCCTGGCTCGAAAAAGGCGAAGCCGCCCCCGGAGAAGATCTTCGCGTGCGCATTCTGCTGCACCCCTATCGCGGATCCGCACACATCGAAGAAACCACCGTGCACATCCCCGATCAGATTGCGCGTGGCACCATGCTTCGCGTCCTCGTGACCGACGGCGATCTCCTCAATCGCGCCTCTCGCGGATTCTTGTTTTCCGGCACCAGCGGCCCCGCAGGCCTCGACCAGCTCATTACCCTTCTGAATCGCGAGCGCCGCAACGATCGCCTCTACGTAGGCCTCTTCGTTCCGTCCCCGACCATCATCTGGGACGACAAAGAACTCCCCAACGCCCCGCTCTCCCAAATCAACGTCATCGACGGCAGGCCCGCTCCCGGCACTGTCCAGGTCCTGCGCGAATCCCTCGCCAGCGAAGCGTCAGTTCAGTTAAGCGGCCCAGTCACAGGCGTCATCTCCTTGAATCTACAAATCCGGTGAACCACTAAATGCCCAGCCCCGAACGTTCAATTCCAAAATTCTGCGGTCTTCACGTGCGAAGCAAAATCTTCTCCCGCGCCACGCTCGGACTTTTTTCATTACTCCTCTACTTCATTACTTCATCCTTTTCCCCTCTCCTCGCCGAGCACACCCGCACATGGCGCCAGTCCACCTACGACGATTTCCTCAAGGGCACCTCAAACGGCGTCGCCGTCCGCAGCGATGGCCGCCTCGAACTCTCTCCGAAATTCACTCTGCTCGCCGACGCCGACGCTTCCTTCCTATGGTCTCTACGCCTCGATCCCAAGGGCGGTCTCTACGCCGGCGGCGGCTCACCCGCAAAAGTCTTCCGCTTCGACGCCAGCGGCAAACCCTCGATCGCCTTCGAATCCACCGATCTTGCCGTGCAATCGATCGCCTTCGACGCTAAAGGCACGCTCTATGTCGCCACCTCTCCTGATGGCAAGGTCTATCGCGTTTCTGCGTCCGGCGAAAAATCCGTCTTCTTCGATCCCAAAACAAAATACATCTGGGACCTCGCATTCGGCTCCGACGGCACGCTCTACGTCGCGACCGGAGACAAAGGCCAGATTTTCGCGGTGTCCCCCGAAGGCAAGAGCGAACTCTTCTACGCCAGTGACGAAGCGCACATTCGCGTGATGGCTTTCGACACCAAAGGCAATTTACTGGTAGGCACCGAACCCAGCGGCCGCGTCCTCCGCGTCACTCCAGTCGCAAACAAAAACTCCCGCAGGGACAAAGACACCCCCGCTGCAGAGGGCTTCGTCCTCTACGAAACCTCCAAACGCGAAGTCACCGCGCTCGCTGTCGCGCCCGAGGGCAACATCTACGTCGCGGCCATTGGCGAGAAACAGCGCCCCGGCGGCCAGGCCACAACGATCATTACCACGCCGCAAGGAAGCACCACGATCACCGGAGGTGGCGTTATCGGTGGTGCCCAGCAAAACCAAACGCCCTTCGTTCCCTTCCCGCCGCTGCTCTCCAGCAGCATCTACAAAATCTCCCCGGATGGCGCGTCCGAAGAACTTTGGACCTCCCGCGATGATCTCGTCTACGCGCTCGCGCTCAATCCCGAAGGCCGTCTTCTTGCCGGCACCGGCAACAACGGCGCGTTACTCGCCATCGACGGCCGCGGCGTTTTCGCTCAACTCGCCAAAGCCGGCTCCGCGCAAATCACCGGAATCGCCCGTGGCGCCAGCGGCAAAATCTTTTTGTGTACTGCGAATCCCGGAAAAGTTTTCTCCGTCGGACCTGAATATCAACCCGAAGGCACCTACGAATCTCGTTCCTTCGACGCGCAGCTCTTTTCGCAGTGGGGCCGCATCGAGTGGTGGAGTCCGCCTCCCGCGCCTCCGGCCAAATCCGCCGGGCCATCCGGCGAGCCCCGCCTGGAGTTTTTTGTGCGCACCGGCAACACCGAAGATCCCGGCAAGGAGTGGTCGCGCTGGTTCGGTCCCTACTCCAAATCCGGAGCCAGCGTCGAAGCTCCGCCAGCCCGGTTTGCGCAATGGAAAGCCGTCATTCACGATGGGCGTCCCGGCGACGGCATCGAGTGGGTCAGCCTCGCTTATCTTCCGCGCAACGTTACTCCCGTGATCGACGGCATCGCGGTGCAGGATCCCAACGTGCGCGTGCAAGGCGTCAATCCGATTCAGGCCGGCCAGCCTGCCTCGGTGACTCTGAAAACGCCTCCGGCGCCGAATCCCACCGGAGTGGTCATTTCCCAGAGCGCTTCATCGCAAAAATTTGAGCAGCCGCCCCAGGGTTTCCTGCAAAGAGGCTATCAATCCGTTTTGTGGAGCGCCCACGACGATAACGACGACGACCTGCGCTTCTCCGTCCTTTATCGCGGCGAAAACGAAACCCAGTGGAAACTCCTGAAAGACAAACTCGATCAGAAATTCTATTCCTGGGACGCCACGTCTCTGCCCGACGGCGCGTATTACCTCAGAATCGTCGCAAACGATGCCCCGTCGAATCCTCCCGCCGTCACGTTGAGCACCACGCGAGACAGCGAGCGCTTCGTAATCGACAACACCCCGCCGGTGATCGAGCTTCTCGAAGCCAATGTAGCCGGCCCGCGAAGCGCAACGCCTCCTCGATTCGCGCGGGTGGAATTTGCCGCCCGCGACACCACCAGCAGCATCGAGCGCGCGCAATACAGCATCGATGGCGGCGACTGGATCCTCGTCGCGCCGGTAGGCAATATCAGCGACGCTCTCGAAGAGCGCTACGAATTCACGTTGGGGGAACTCACTCCGGGCGAACATTCCATCGCAGTGCGCGCCTACGACCACTTCGATAACGTCGGCAGCGCAAAAATAACCTTCACCACTCCAGCAAAGCCGTAATCTTCGCGTTTCCCCGCCGTTTCCCCTCCGAGGGTGCCGCACCCTTGGTCTGTAAGGGTGCGGGTTTAGACCCTCTCTTGCGAGCCCTATGCGACGGCGCCCGCTTGGGTTTTCACTTGTGAGGGGCGACGTTTCAGTTCATCCTGACGGAGGAAGGGCGCGTCCTACAGCGTTTACTGACGCCAGGATGGCGCGATGGTTCACACCACAACCGTCGGCGCGATTAGTTGACTGCGCGTTCCTGCATGCTGGGATTGTGGAACTTCTCGATTTCCGCCCCGAAGCCAATGCGCCCATCACCGTAAGGCTGATTCTTCACATGCACCACGCGAGCCGTACACTTCGTTTCTTCCGCCTTGTTCCCGGTAACCTCGGCAGGCATGCGCAAGGTGGCTTCGATGGGCGTCCCGACCTGTAGCGGAGCCGAAGACGCAAAATAGAATCCCCCGCGCGAAACATTCAACGCTTCCGTAAAATGATCGCTCTTATCCGCGCTCAGATTGATGGCGCGAAAGCGCAACGGTGTGCGAATGTTGTAACGAGTGAGCTGGCGTCGTTCGGATGAGCTCATGGTGATGCTGCCCTCCTCCGCACGACAAACCTGCTCGTGGGTTCTCGCGAAATTGGAGAAGGGGGACCTCAGGCTACCAGAGCCTGCCCCCCGGTCAAGTAAGAAATCATTCACACAACGTCACGATTGCGCGAATCGCTCCAGAGCCCGGCCACCACGCGAACCCCACTTCGCTGCGCCATCAGAAAACCTGGTTTTCTTGTAGGGGCACAGCACCGCTGTGCCCCAGCTTGCCCGGGCTAACGAGGTAGCCACGGTTAGTTATTTCTCTTAAGCTGTCCAGCCGTCCACAAGGCGTCAGCGAGCAGCAGCGACGCCCCAAATTGCAACGTGAGATGATGTATCCCAAGACAGCGCGGAGAAACGAAATACATGAGTTCAACAACTCCAACGAAGACCGGCCCCTTCACATCCCCAGATTGGCAAACCATCGTCGAGGCCCACGCGCGCATCGCGCCGCACATTCACCGCACCCCAGTTCTGACATCGAAATCCCTCGACGCCATGGCAGCCGCCCGCATTTTCTTCAAATGCGAGAACCTCCAAAAAACCGGCTCCTTCAAAATTCGCGGCGCGACAAACGCGATATTCTCCCTCAGCGACGAGGAAATTTCTCATGGCATCGTGACGCAATCCAGCGGCAATCACGGCGCCGCAGTCGCTTGCGGGGCGGCCTGGCGCGGCGTTCCCGCATGGATCGTGATGCCGAAAAACGCTCCGGCAGTGAAGCGAATCGCCATCGAAGGATACGGCGGGCGCGTCACGTTGTGCGAGCCCACGATGACTGCGCGCAACGAAGCCACCAGCCGCATTCAAACCGAAACCGGCGCGCATTTGATTCATCCCTACGACGATGACCGCGTAATCGCGGGTCAAGCTACCGCTGGCAAAGAGCTTCTCGAAGCGATCGACGATCTGGACGCCGTGTTCGCTCCGGTAAGCGGCGGCGGCTTGCTGAGCGGAACGTGCCTCAGCGTGAAAAGTATTCGTCCGGACCTGCGCGTTTTTGGATGCGAGCCGGCGCAGGCCGACGACGCGTACCGTTCTCTTCAGACCGGCACGCTGCAGACATTAGACTCCAGCAACACCATCGCGGACGGGTTGCGCGCGTCCCTTTCGGCGCGGACGTTCGCGATCTTGCGCGAGCACGTCGCGGGAATCCTGCGCGTCAGCGAAAAGGAGATCATCTCGGCGACCCGCCTGGTTTGGGAACGCATGAAGATCATTGTGGAACCGTCCTCGGCGGTGGCGATTGCGCCCCTTCTGAAGGAAGGTGCCGTTGCAGGATTGGGACTCCCCGCCCGAGCGGACGGCGGAAAGTTGAAACTGGGCGTGATCTTCTCAGGCGGAAACGTAGATCTCTCGACCCTACCCTTTTGAGCCAACCTCAACCCGGTACCAGAAATTGTAGGGGCGCAGCACAGCTGCGCCCTATCTCGGCAAGATCTCAGCGACGCAGTCCTTCGACTCACCGAATCCATCCAATGTGAACTCATACGTTATCACTTTACATTCGGTAAATAACGTGCTATTGTTGTTTGTGTTACTTCAAATATCGTTCGAACAATTCCCAAACACCCTCCAAAATCCCCCATCCGCCGTCTCAATCGCTGTAAACCCTTTAGCATCCGCACATACAAAAAATGTCCTCGTAACTCCTTTGAAATCCGCACTTACAAAACACAAGACTTAAAGCTCTTTAGAATCCGCACTTACAGAAAAAATCGGGGGGAGGGTACCCACATGCGACAACAAGCCCGAAGCGCAACATCGCTGTGCCCAATCTCGGCGATCCCATTGCGTCTTTGCCACAGGAAGAACGAGGTCTCTTGACACAGACCAAACCCACTTATAGCGTTTCAAGTCCCAGAACCCTTAATCAATCACGCCCCAGCCCCGGTGTTCCAGTGTTCTTCTACCTCACGCATCTCAAAGGAGATCGACCATGGCCGTCTATGTCCCCCTTCCCGGTAGCAAGCGGACTTTGTTGCCCAATTCGCGTCCAGCTGGTCCGGTGGACCCTTCGGAGATTGCCAGTTTGACCGTGCGTGTCCGTTCGAGTGGCGACACTGCAGCGTTGGCGAAACGAGTGTACGACCAGGCCAGCCAGCCGCTGGCTAGCAGAACGTATTTGACACGGGAGGAATTGGCGGCGCAGCACGGTGCATCGAAGGACGATCTGGACAAGATTGAGGCGTTCGCCCAGAGGCACAACCTGTTCGTAGTTCATCGAAGCGGGGCCGAGCGATCCATCGTGTTGCGAGGAAAGCTGAGCGACCTGCTCGCGGCATTTCCCGCGGACGTCCAGATTTACCATCATTCGACGGGAACGTATCGCGGGCGGCAGGGAGAGATCTCGATTCCGCAAGAACTCGATAATATTGTCACCGGCGTGTTTGGTTTCGACACGCGGCCGAAACACCGGAGTGCGCGAGTCCAACACCTCGTGAAGAATGGGCCGGGCGGAGCGAACGGTGTTGCGGCCACAGAGTTCGCTACGCGCTACAACTTCCCGACCAGCTTCGATGGCGTGGCGCTGGACGGCACCGGGCAGACGATCGCAATCATTGAATTGGGCGGCGGATTTCAAACCAGCGATCTGCAAGTTTTCTTCCAGGAAATCGGAGTCGCACTGCCAAGCGTGGTGTCGGTCTCTGTCGACCATGCGGCCAACGATCCGACAACGCCGGATTCTGCCGACGGTGAAGTGATGCTGGATATCGAAGTTGCAGGGGCGGTGGCCCCGAAGGCAAAGTTCGCGGTGTATTTCGCCCCGAACAATGGGGACCAGGGATTCATCGATGCCATCAGCGCGGCGGTACACGACACCGAACGCAACCCGAGCGTGATTTCGATTAGC
The DNA here is from genome assembly GCA_963832615.1 of uncultured Acidobacteriota bacterium. Classification (GTDB taxonomy): domain Bacteria; phylum Acidobacteriota; class Terriglobia; order Acidiferrales; family UBA7541; genus Acidiferrum. The sequence goes on along the minus strand of CAWHVA010000017.1, from coordinate 49,139 downwards.
TGGGGCGGCCCGGAGGTGACCACCGATCAGCAAGGCGTGAACGCGTATCACGAGTTGTTTACGGCTTCAGGAGCGCTTGGCGTTACCGTGTGCATTGCTTCGGGAGACCACGGCAGTGCGGACCTGGACGCGCAGGACTGGGACAATAAGATTCATGTGGATCACCCCGCGTGTGACGACATGGTTCTGGGCTGCGGCGGGACCCAGATCGATGGAGGCAACGACGTGGTCTGGAATGACGGAACGCCATTTGATGCGAGCGTGCCAGGAGGCGGCGGATGGGCCAGCGGAGGCGGCATCAGCGAGGTCTTTGCGGTGCCCGCATATCAGACAGGCGCGAATCTTCCGGTGTCGATTGACTCGGGAAAGCCGGGCCGCGGAGTGCCAGACATCGCGATGAGCGCGACAAATTATTTCACCCGCGTGGATCGCTCGGAGGGAGCTTCGGGCGGCACCAGCGCAGTCGCGCCATTGATGGCCGGACTGGTAGCTCTGTTGAATCAGGCGAAGCAGAAAAATGTGGGTTTCCTGAATCCGTTTTTGTATTCAAACGTCTCGAAAGGCATCGTTCATGATGTGACCGTGGGAACCAATGCGATCACGAATACGGTCAAGGGCTACAACGCGGGGCCGGGTTGGGATGCGTGCACGGGGTTGGGAACCCCGGATGGCACTGCGATTTTAAATAATTTGTAGTATGCGCGCGGGGACTCGATGCTCTCCATGGAGACGCGCACAATGACTGCCCCACAGCCCTCATCACGTTCAGGCTGCCTGAGCGGCTGCGGACAAGAGCTACCAAGCGCCTTCTTTGCCGCCCCACCACCAAATGAGGCCGAGCGTGGCAGTGTTTTGCTCCTTGCTGAGCACACCCTGGGTGCTGGTGAGGAACGACGGTTGATTTGAGAAATCGCGGCGCCATTCGTAGCGCATCAGGAATCCTTCGCTCAATTTGTAATCGAAAGTTGCGGTTGTTTCCTTGAGGGCCTGGTTGAGTCCACTGAACATACCACCCCGGTCGGAGAGATACTCGGCGCGAGCGGCTGCGGCGAAATGTTTGGAGAATTCGTAGCGGGCATAGCCTGCGGTGCCATCCACATGAGAGGGAGCGGCCGAGTGGCCCGGCGCCTGGTTTCGCCACAGGCGCTGAATGACGTAGTCACCTTCCAGCGCGAAGCTTAGTTTTGGGTTGGCCTGCCAGGTGACGTAGCTGTCGAAGATGTGGAGAAATCCGTCAGGCGCCGGAGTAATCGCCGTGAAACTCAGGCCTGGTTGGACGGGAATAGGATTTGTCGGCGCGGTCACCATCCGGTCGGGATGTTCCTGGCCGAGATAATAGTTCACGACCCAGATCACGGACTTCTTGGGTTTTGCAGTGAATCCAAAAAGCTCGTCTTTGAAACCATTGGTGGCTTCCACCTGGTTGGTCCCGTTCACGATCCAGTAGTTAAGAGAAAAACGATCGTTCACCGGATAGGTCACGCGAACGCCCATGTGGTAGAAGGGCAGGAAATCGAAGTAGAACGAACGCGAATAGTTCATCTGGTCCTTCGTATAGTTGCCTTCGATTCCGAGCGAACTGCTCCACTTGCCGAAGTCGATGGTCAGGCCGTTGCCTACCGCCGCCACGTAGGTTCCGTAGGCTTGAAAAATGTTTTGATAGATCGATGGGCGGGGCTCGTTTGCAGGATTGCCTTGCAGCGTGTCGGTGGCTTGACCGTATTGCAGATCGAGGCGCGCGCCGAAACGGCGTCCGGCACTCACGTCGGGTTCATGATCGAAAATGACCGATGCCTGGTTCAAGTTGAAGTTGTTGCTGAGGACATCGTAGGCGCGAAGCAAATTCACGCGGCCGACGGGGACATTGAAATTGTAGGCGTAGTAGCCGTCGAGGCCGAGATTGATGGTGGTGTCGCGAAGGAAGTTGAGCCCCTTTTGATCTGGTGGGACAGGCGCGGACGCGTCGATGCTCGACTGACTCACGGGCGCCGCAGCGGCAGGAGTGACGCTGCTAACGGGAGGCGCTACAGCACTGTTGGACGCCGAAGCCGGGGCGGCGGAGGAATTTGCGGTCAACAGACGCTTTAGCTCCGCGACTTCCGCTTCGAGGGCCTCCACACGCCGCTCGAGATCCGCGGGGGCATTGGGCGATTCCGAGTCCGCGGTGCGCGGAGTTTCAGCGCGCGCGTCAAGTTTGTCCGCATGCGCGAGAAGAAGCCCGACGATCAACAAACAGATCATGGAAGCGCTGCGACGCGCGGATGGGCTGCGATGGATTCTGTGAGTCTCGGTTTGGTTCGGCATGAGTGGCGTTCCCTTCTTACTGCTCGGGTTTCCCGAGATGAAATAGGTTGAGTTATATTGCATTGGAAGTTTACGCGGCCATTCCCCGGAGGAAATCGTTCCATGCGCAAACATAGTCGCCGATCGGTATTCGTAACCATGCTCGCCGCGGGGAGTACCATGCTCTCATCCTCGGCGACCGCGCAGCAGGAGTTGCAACAGGTTCCTCAGCAACTTCAGCCGCCCGCCGGTGAGGGGTTACTGCTCCGGGTCCACGCGAAGGGCGATCAAATCTATACCTGCAAAGGAGACGCCGCGCAATTCACGTGGGTGCTGAAGGCCCCGGAAGCGCAGCTCTTCGACAAGGATGGAAACCCTTTCGGCAAACATTTTGCCGGGCCATCGTGGGAAGCCAATGATGGCAGCCGTGTGAGCGGCAAAGCGGTTGCGAATGCGCCGTCGCCCGACACCGAATCGATCCCGTGGCTGCTGGTCAACATCGTCGGCCACAGTGGCAGCGAGGGCGTGCTTACGCGCGCAACAACATTCAGCGGCTAAACACCAAAGGCGGCAAAGCGCCTGCCGCCGGATGCGACGCAGGACACTCGGGCCAGGAAATCCGCGTCGCGTATTCCGCCGACTATCTCTTCTACGCGTCCAAGTAACCGGCGCGCGCGAGGAACGCTAATCGAGAAAAAGTGCGGTGAGAAATGCGAAAGGCCCCACGAGCCGCCTGGGCTCGTGGGGCCTTTCCTCTTGCAAGAACGGGGGCAAACCGCATTTGGTCGGGGGTGGTGGGTTGCGGCTTGCCCCAGTCGAGGCGGGTCGATGGAGGACTACTTCGTGGTCATCGCGACCAGGACCTGCTCGGTGGAGCGTGGCCCCTGCGCGATTTCGTTGTTGGGGAGCTTGGGTGCGGGGTAGCGAAGATCGATGCCCAACTCGGCAAGATGCAGGTCGCGGACAACGCGCATACCAGCGACGCGCTCAACGGTGATGCTGCTGGGGGCGTCGCTATTCTTGGTGTCGGTGGATGAGGTCACAACGATTGCGAAACCGTTCGGACCGTGAAGGATGATCTGCGCTGGGAGTCCGGCGGACTTCAGCGCAAACGTGTATTCGCCGGCGGGCAGCAAAACCTGGGACCAGCGAACGTCATTGTCGAGAGTGAAGCGGCCTTTGTAGGCGTCTTGCGCGGAAGCGGGCGCTGGGGAAGCGCAGACGGCGATCAGGCCGATCGCGATGATGGTGAGGATGCGGCTTAGATTGTTTTTCATGGTGGGTCTCCTTTTCGAAAACGCTGTGCTTGGCTGCACGCTTTTAGAAGGAGCATCTTGCGGGCCACACTGGCTCGCGCGCCGTCGATGCAAAACTGATTGATCGGGAAGGGTTTACGGAAATCCGGCTAGCGGCACACGCGGCAATGCTATCCGATCGGATAGTTTTGCCTATCTGGAGGGATAGAGAAGGAGGAATGCAAGAAAGAAACAAGAAAAAGACTTAACGCAGAGGGCACAGAGGATGCGCCGAGAACACGAAGAGTGTCGAGGTGAAGGGCAACGATTGAGCCAGTGTGCGATTGCGATTTCGTATCAGGCTTTGTTGCGTTTCTTCAGGGTGAGGCGGAGATCGAGATTGCGGATCAGGCGGTGGAGGTAATTGGAGTGAACACCCAGGAGGCGGGCGGCTTCCGTGATTTTCCCATCGGACTGATCCATAGCGGTAAGGATGAGCTGGCGTTTCAACTGGCGGACCGCTTCGTGATATGTCGATGAGCGCATCGATTGTGCTGGCGTTTCGTGCAACGTTTCGGGCAGGTCTTCAGGAAGGATCATTCCCGAAGAACCGAGAACGACGGCGCGCTCGACGGCGTTCTCGAGTTCGCGGATGTTGCCGGGCCAATCGTATTGGCTGAGCAGCGCGCCGGCGTCGGGCGAGATTCCGAGGATGCGGCGATTACATTTTTCGGCGTACTTGGCGGCGAAATATCCGGCGAGTAGCGGGATGTCTTCCTTGTGATCGCGCAGCGACGGCATGGTGATGGAGACGACGTTGAGCCGGTAGTACAAGTCTTCGCGGAAGGTGCCATCCTTGGTGGCCTTCTGGAGGTTTTTGTTGGTGGCGGCGATGACGCGAATGTTCAGCGGCATGGAGCGGGTGCCGCCGACACGCGTGAATTCGCGCTCCTGCAGGACGCGCAAGAGTTTCGCTTGCATGCCCGGGCTGATCTCGCCCATCTCGTCGAGGAAGATCGTGCCGGTGTTGGCCATTTCGAGCTGGCCGCGTTTCTGGCAGACGGCACCGGTGAACGAGCCGCGTTCGTGGCCGAAAAGTTCGCTCTCCAGCAGGGTTTCGGTGAGCGCGGCGCAATTGATGGCGACGAAGGGTTGATCGCGGCGGGCGCTGTTGCGATGAATCGCGCGGGCGGCGAGCTCTTTGCCGGTGCCGCTCTCGCCGTAGATCAGCACGGTGGAAGGGGTGGCGGCGACGCGCTCGATTAGTTGGTAGACTTCGCGCATTTCCGCGCTGTCTCCCACCATATCGTGATCCAGATTCACTTCCGCGCGCAGGCGAAGGTTTTCGCTACCAAGCCACTCGACCTGGCGTGCGCTTTCCATGGCCATAGCGGCAACGCCGGCGATGGCCGTGACCAGCTGAAGATCGTCGTCCGTGAAACGCACCACCGGATTCGCAGTGTCGAGATAAATCAATCCCACGGCTTTGTCGAGATTCAGCAGCGGAACGCAGATCAGCGAGTGCACCGGAGGGGTGCGCGGGGTTTCGCTGGGGTCGTTGCTAAGAATACCGATGCGCTCCTGAAAAACCTGCTGCGCGAGATCGCGATCCACGTGGACGGGGTGCTGCGGGCCTGCGACACGGTCCCAAGCGACGACCGACGAAAACTCCTCAGGATCGGTGCCGGCGAGAATCGCTCCGCGCTCGGCGGGAACGACGTCGAAAATCATGCCGAGGAGTTGCCACTGGAGCGATTCGACGTTGCGGATAGAACCGATGGCCGTCGTGATTTTCAGCAAGGTCTGTAGATCGCGAGCGGTTCGTTCGCCGGTTGGTAGCGCCGCCAGAGCTTCGGGATGCAGGTAGCGGGCATCTTCGCGGCGGAGCCGCGTAGTGGCAGCCGCGTTGTTGGAGCCGTCGCTCAATTCGACGGGATTAGGAAAGGTGGCGGTGGGCTCTTCCCGCAAGAAGAGAAATGTGGAACCACCAACAACGATTTGGTCGCCGTGGGCCAAGGGTCGTTCATGCACCGGAAGGCCATTCACGAACGTGCCGGAGAGGCTGCCGAGGTCTTGGACCGCGCATTGGCCAGCGTCAAAGGTAAGCTTGCAGTGGCGCGGGGCAACCATACTGTCGTCGATGATCAGGTCGTTTGAGAGCTCGCGCCCAATCAACAGGGCGCCATCCTTCAAGGGAAAGACCGAGTCACGTAGCGGACCGCTAATGGCGGCGAGTCTTGGGTTCACGGTTATGGTGGCGGCCGAAAAATCCCAGCCTTCTCCAGGGACGGCGGGATTGGCTGCATAGTCTACCCCGACTCCCAGTCACGCGCTACTGGTCTTAGGAGCGGGTAGTGGGTCAGTTTCCGGTAACCGCGTTATCTCTAACGAGGCCTGCTGTTGCAAGAGTTTTTTTCTGTGCTCATTAGTCACATCGAGCACACTTCTTCGTGGGCGCAGGAACTGCGTCTGTTTCTGGAGTTGCTGTTCATCTGCGTCACCCTAAGCGGCTCGGCCCTTCGCGTTCATCAACTGGGTGTTGCCCACCAGTCATCTCTTCGATCATCCACGACCAGGATGAGTTTTTCGATCTCCCCTCTCAGGGAGGCGGGCAGCCTAATCAATCAGCCGGTGACTTTCGCACCCTAACGCGCTGCTGGCATCCCCGCACAGGCATCACCACTTTTCTGCTGCATCTGTCCACGACGACAGAACTCGTGGTACTCAATGCGATCCCGCAACATGATCCACATCCGGATTCCCAGCTTGCGAGCCACTGCGGCTCGCGCCTTTCCGAGGCCCTTCTGGATTAGTTTGCGGCGGTAAAACTTTTTCAACTCTGGATCCCGGCGTACCGCATGGATCGCTGCTTCACTCCACAGAAATCGCAACAGGGGATTGCCTTGTTTGGTCAGGCCACCCAACCGCTGTCGCTTCCCGCTGGAATATTCGCCGGGGATCATCCCCACATAACTGGCCAATTCCTTGCTGTTTGCGAATCGCGCCGGATCGCCCAGGAACACCTCGGTCGCTAGCGCCGTGATCGGTCCTACTCCGGGATGGGTCATCAACAACCGTGTTCCGGAACGTTCACGAGCTTGCTGCTCGACTCGCTGATTTAGTTTTTCGATCTCCGTCTCGAATTGCACATACATCCTCTGCAACTCATTCCGCCGATAAGCGGCATGCGGTGACAACGGTAAAGACGCGATCGCGTGTTGGCCTGCTTGCGTCCACAGTGAGGAACCCCGTCGGAGGCCATTGACCAAGGCCATGGCCTGCAGCGCATTTTGTATTTTGACCCGCAGACCCACCCACTGATGACGGTGTCGTAGCAAGGCCCGCAGGTCCAACAGTTCTTTCGTAGGTAACCAGATCGCCGGAAAGCGCTCTTCTGCTAGTAGGGACAGAAGTAGGTCCGCATCCCGCCGATCATGTTTTTGTTTTCGTGGTTCGGCTGCTCAATGGTTGCCGGATGACCCACCAGGCATTCGATTCCGAGTTCCTCCAGGAGGTTCACAAACCACTGCATGGAGCCGGTGGCTTCGATTCCCACACGCACCGGCCGTGAAAGGTTGCCATAAAACTCTCGCACCATGTTGCTTTCGTGCTGCAGAGTCGTCTTCACTACCTCGCCGGTGGTGGTGTCCAACATCGCCAACGTCTGCTGGCGAGCGTGCAAATCACATCCTATAATTCGCATCTCGGCCTCCTTCGGTCCGAGCTCTGTAGGGTGAACACCGAACAGTCTACTCGGGCCGTCGCGAGGCCGGCCTCGTTAAGACATCAATCAGTAGGCAGCGGCCTGAGTGGTCTGCAGTTGCGGTGACTCATCATGGCCGTGCATGATGGTTTAGCTCCACGTCAACATGGCTACTCTTCAAATCATCGGCAAAGTTGTGAGGACGACAGGTATTTGGGCCTTGCTTTGGGGCCTGACTGGTGCGGCCGTAGGCGCGGTAATGACCTTAATTGACCCTGATACGGGCCATATCCCTCGTACCATGGTCCCCCTAATGATTGGCGTCCCTAGCGCGGTGTTCGGAGCCTTGGCGGGTTTACTTTTTGCACTGGTCGTTGTGCCTGCCGGCATTCGCATCCCACTCGGCACCACCGGAAGGACTTTACTGGGTGCCACTGTCGGTGGAATCGTTGGCATCGTCTTCATGAATATTCTGGCCCATTCGATCGTGACCGTTGCGTTAGCCGCACTGCTGGGAGCCGCCCTCGGTGCCCGCTTCACACGACCATCATTGCTCGCAGCAAGCAAATAGAGCATCGTCTCTCAAACATAAGTCCCGAGTCGGGTAATCGGAAACTGACCCACTACCTAGGAGCGGGGGCAGCAGTTGCAAGGTGGGTCGAATTCGGTTGGGGCACGGAGCTTTACCTAGTTACCTTGAATTTAACACCGGGTCCCAGTACTCCGTATTGCCGCCTTGGTGCGCTCGTTTTTGGATTCGGCGTATTGCCTAAATTTTCACTTGCGGGCGCTGTGGACGGTGGTAGGCTCTCCAATTGGGTAGGGGAGGCTAGAAGTGAGTGCAGCAGCTCGATTTTCGGGGATTGAATCCCGGCGCAGCACGCGGATCGATCGAACCGTGCCGCTGGTGGTGGTGGGCCAGACGAAGATGGGTCTGTCGTTTCAGGAGCGGACTTCGGCTGTGAGTTTGAACTTGCACGGGTGCCGCTATCCGTCGCGGCATGATTACGCCGTGGGTTCGTGGATCGGGCTGCAAGTGCTGGAACCGAACGGAGAAAGCAGTACTCCGGTCATGCGCGCGCAGGTGCGGTCGATCCATCCGCCCATGAGTCCGCGGGAGCTGTATCAGATTGGCGTAGAACTGGAGTCACCGGCAAATGTTTGGGGCGTACCCACACCGCCTGAGGATTGGATGAAAGCGCTGGGAGCAAACGGTTCGAGAATGCAGGAGGCGACCGCAGCGGCGCCCGCGCGAGAGCCGGAAGCAGCGACATCCGCGCCTGCCGCAAAATCAACACCTGCGGAACCCGAGTACCGCAGCACGGGTGTCACTGCGTTTCCCTCGCAGCCACCGGCCGCGGCGACGAAGCCAGAACGCGTGGTAATCACTTCGGATCAACTCGTCGCTGCAGTTCACGGTAAATTGCAGACTGCGGCGGAAAAGGCCGTGCATACGGCAATCAACGACCACCTGATGAGCGCGGTGCGCCAGGCGTTGAGCAAGATAGATGATGTGTGCAAGGCCAGCGTGCACCAGATCGAGGAGCACTCCGAGCAGCGCCTGGAAACCATGATGCGCACGGCTCGCGAAGAAGTGCTGAGCCGGATGGAAGTGCGGCTCGCGGAAGACCGAACGCGCTGGGAAGAACATCAGGAAGAGTTCCACGGCCGGACGGAGGAACTGTCGGAGCGGCTCGAGCACCTTGCCGCAGAGACGCAGCGGTGCCTGACCCAGGCACAACGCTTGCTGGAAAAAACCAGCAACGAAGTGGAACCGCGGATACGCGAGCAGTTGGCCCATTCGGTCACACGTGTAACTGAGGATTTTGAAGCGGCGGCTACCCGTGTCTCCGACCGGCAACTGGTTCGCCTGATGGAAGACAAGTTGATGGTGACGCGCGAGGCGGCGGCGCAGATGGACGCCTGCAGCGCGGGGGCGCGTGCGCAACTGCAGAGTTCCGCGAACACGACGATGGAAGAGTTTAAGCGCCAGTCCGAAGTTCAGGTCGACCTGATTATTTCGGAAGCGACGCAACGCGTGATGTCTTCGCTGGCGGCGCTGGAAGCGGAAAATCGCGCGGCGTGCGAAACGCGGCGCCGGACGATTGAAAGCGACGTGGCGCGCGCGACGGAGCAGTCTACCGAGCAATTCCGCACGGGTATGAAGGCGTTTCTGTACTCCTGCCTGGTGGCGGCGGTAGGCGCCGTGGACGAACACGCGAAAACCACGCTGGACGGGCTGAAAGATCCCGGCAAGGCGATTCGTGAAATTGGCAGCGCGAGCAATACGGGCAATGGCACGGCCGAGGGTGCGATGGCGGCCGCGAACGAAGTGGAAGCCGAGCCGCAAGCGTCGTAACGCCGAATTTTCCAGGTTCTTCCCTTCGTGGTTAGAGTTAGCGTGACTATGGCTTGATGCGGCCGGCCGCTTCGAACAGAATTCCGACATTCCTCAACAGACTAACTAAATTGCAAAAGCGCGCCGCTTGGCGAGGCTTCGGGTTATTGACCGCCATCGATGCTGCAGGGCCCAGAGCCGAAGTACGCGATCATCAGAGCCGCTCCGAGCATGGACACATTCTTCGCGAACATCGCTTGTTGGGTGTGCACCATGATGGGGTCCTGCAATTTCCAGAACGCATGCATCATGAATGTGACGGGTATGAGAAACGCGACGAGCGTCCACGCGCCCCACCGGGCTTTGTAGCCAAGGGCGATGCTCAATCCACCAGCGAGTGCCATCACTCCGGAAATCGGCACCAGGAGCCCGGATAGCGGGACACCGAGTTGAGCCGCGTGCTCAATGCCCTCCCTGGAAAAATGGCGGGGAGATGCGGTTATAAAGATCAAGGCGAAGAGGATCCTTCCGGCGAGAACGAGGTAACGCATGAGATTGGGCTCCGTTCCTTAGTGAGATCTATATCACTACTAGTGATAGGTGTATCATCAACAAGAGAGGATGTCAAAAGGAGGCCGCTCACTTGGCTCACGATCTGAATAAAGAACTCGACACGCCGCGCCCGCGACGCGGGTCTCCCGCGCAGACACGGGAACGGCTGGTGGCCGCGGCTGCACGCCTGTTCAATCGCGCCGGCTATCACGGCACGGACTCCAACCAGATCGCTCGCGAGGCTGGTTACGCGACCGGTGTCTTTTACAAACACTTTGCCGACAAACGCGAGATCTTTTTGGCGGCCTACGAAACCTGGGTGGTTTCGGAATGGAAGGCGGTTGAGGACCAATTGTCCTGGAGTAGAACTCCGGAAGCGACCGCGCGCAAGCTGGTTGCGCTAACGGTGGATTTTCATACGCGCTGGCGAGGGCTGAGAACTTCGCTGATGGAATTAGTTGCCAGCGACGCCAAGGTTAGACGCTTTTATCGCGAGCAGCGAAGGCGGCAACTGGCTTTGATGGCCAGGATTCGTGGCGAGATTGGTGCGCCGCGGCATCGTCGCGAAGAGGATGCGATTCATTTGTTTACGATGGAGCGGACCGCGGACGCGATTGCGCAGGGTGAATTGCGAGATTTGGGACTGGATCGCGACGTGGTGATTGACGCGCTGGTCAAGAAAGTTGCTGCGCTGCTGGCCTAGCGGGATGGTGGATTGGGCGCCGTGCTAAAGCCCAGCGCCTACATTAGAGCTCACTGGGCCCAGGCCAGGCCATCCGGTTGCTTGCCCGTTGGGATTTCACTGGTGACTTCTAGGGATTTCAGGTCTACGACGGCGATTTTGTCTTTACCGCTTACGGCTACGAAGGCTCGGGAGCCATCGGCTACGATCAGGATGCCCGCGGAGCCGCCACCTAGATTCAATCCTTTGATTTCTTTGTGCGTTGCAGCGTCGAGAATCTCGAGATTCGATCCCTTGGGAGTTGCGGCTGGCCCTAAGCCGGAAATGAGAACGCGCTTGCCATCGGGAGTGAACTTCAAGCGATTCGCATGATTCACCGAGATTGGGAAAGTCTGAATGGCTTTCTTGCCGGCGACGTCGATGATCGTGACGGTGCCGTCCTGGGCGTTTGCGCCCCAGATTTCCTTCCCGTCGGGCGAGATGTCAAAACCTTCCACACCTTGGCCCGACGGGATGTTCGTTATCTTCCAGGTCTTTCGAGGAGCTCCGGGGCCCGGACCCGGACCCGCGCCTGGGGGAGGACCGTTTCCGGGTGGCGGAAACGAGGGCATGACTTGCTCGATGATGCTGATGGTGCCGGAATTGACGTTTGCAGTGAAGATGCGGTCGAACCTTTCGGACACCTCGATCATATGCGTGCGATCCTGCCCCGTGCCGAGAACCCAATCGATTTTTTGCGCCGCGGGATCGTAGCGACCGAAGGCTTTGTTGGTCTCCACGGTGAAATAGAGTTTGCCGCCAGCGAAGGCCAGCCCGTGAGCGGAGCGCAAAGCGCCAAGATTGATGGGAGGCAGAGGCTTCTGCGCGACGAGGTCGACCACGGAAATCGTGTTTAGATTGCTGTCGTTGCCTCCGTAGTTCGAGATGTAGGCCACTTTGCCGTCGGGCGACGTGACGATTTCGTGAGGATCTTCACCGACGGGAACGCGGGCGACGATTTTCAAGCTCGTTGGATCGACAATGGCGACGGAGTCGTCGCTTTTCTCAAGGATCAGCAACGCGGGCGATGGAGTTTGCGCAACAGCCGATTTTGCAGCGAACAACAGTAGGAGAAGGATCGGCCCTACCGTTCGACCGAATGAAGATTGTCCTGTGTACGTCGCTAGCATGTTTGCACTTCCTTTCGCGGGAACCACAATTTTTTGAACAAACGATCCACCAAGTTTTGCATGAGATTTATTTGGCGGGGGTCGGTTTGGCTAACTCCTCCTGGACGCGAGGAGGAAGCGATTTGATCCGCGCAATGTAGGCGGTGATGGTCCACAACTTTTCATCCGAATCCCATTTGCCGTTCGCAAACATGCCGGAGTGGCGGATGCCATGTTTGGCAATCCAGAAAATTTGCGCGTCAGAGTATTGCGTGCCCGCGGCGGGAAGGTCGGGGATCGGCGGATACAAAGTGTCACTGGACTCGTTTGGCTTTCCAGGAGTGCCATGGCATCCGGCGCATTCATTGGCATAGAGCTTACCACCGGCGATCAGATTTTCTTCCGTCGGCGCGATCGGATTCGGAACCTCGGGGGCCCGGCGGCGGACCGATGCATGGACCGCGGAGGACATCAACGATCGTTCCCAGGGCGACGGCGGAAGGTCGGCTCGGACTTCCGCGAGGCCGAGTCTCATGTACAGGACGCCGCCAATCGTGAGGACGAGCAACGTGGCCACTACGCCGAGGAGGAAGTGTTTCAATTTGCGGCTCCCTTTCGGGCGGCCTGTTCGGACGTGAACCTAGTTAGCGGCACGGATCCTTCGAGGCTTCGCGCGGTCCCGGGCAAGAAGGCGAGGCTCGAACCATCAACAAAATTGCGTCGTGAACCTAACGGTGCAAAGTCCACGGCTGCTCAATCGGCGCCGGTAGCCGACGACGCTTTGTCTTTGAGCTTGAGTTTGCCTTCGGCCTTGTTTTCTTCCAGGAATTCGCGCAACTCCTTGGCCGTGTCTAGCAAGCGAATCCACTGCTCGTAGTACAACGTCACGGGAAAACGCCCGAGGCCGTAGACACTCACGCCACCCTTTTCGCCGACACGAAAATCGAGTTGGCCCGTGCGGTGCCCCGATTTTTGCTTCTCGAGCTCTGCGAGACGCGCTTTGAGTTCCTCGTATGACGGCTCAGCCATGTGCCCTCCTCGGTTGATAAGCAGGCGTTCGCCATTATACTCAAACTGGCGGGTTCGGCGGTCTAAGGAGCGCTTCGCCAGAGCGCGGATTCCATAGTTGGAGGCCGCGCAACTTTCGACTGTGGCTCGGGTTCAATTTGCGACCTACGTTCAGTGATGAGGTCAGGTGTCTCCGGGTACCAGCGACGCGCTGGCGAGAATCGATTACGATAGTTGTGCCTCATCTTCGATGATTCACCGGGGCTCTCTCGTGTCCAGCGGGAACCAAATCCGCGGCGCGGAGGAAAAGGTTAAGAAGAGGTGCGAACACCCTCCAACGCGCTTTTTTCTAGCATGTTGACCCGCGCTATCGGCCCAGTTACCGCGATGTCAAAGTGAGGACGTGTCCGGCATCAACGCCGACGGTGGGCAACCATTCCCAAGTAAAATCTATCTTCTAGTTATGGTTCATTTCGCGGAGTTTGGTGCCTTCGGGACTACGCGACGCACGAGAGCGACAAATTTAAACGCATGGGCGGGTTCATGAAGATGAATGGGTTCGGACGGAGTCGAGGCGCGATCCTAGGTAGTTCCCTTTTGGCGTTCGCGTTGCCGTGGTTCAGCGCATCCGGGCAAACGCCGGACGCGCAGGCGGCAACCGCCACGCAGGCCGCGCGGATTCCCGCTCGCGTAACGCAAACGGTGGATGAGGGGAATCGCGTGACGCTGCACGGAAATGTGCACCCCATGGCGCGCGCGGAATTCGATCGCGGGGCCGTGGCGGATTCGGAACCCGCGAGCCGTATGACGCTGCTGCTGCAGCGCAGCTCCGACCAGGAAACGGCGCTTCGCCAGTTGCTCGAGCAACAGCAGGACAAGACCTCGCCGAACTATCACAAGTGGCTCACACCCGATCAATTCGGAAAGCAGTACGGTCCGGCGGACAGTGATATCCAGGCGGTGACCGACTGGCTGACTTCGCGCGGATTTACGGGAATCAAGGTCGGCGCCGGCCGGACCACGATCGAGTTTTCTGGAAACGTGGGCCAGGTGCGAAACGCTTTTCAGACCGAGTTCCATCACTTTTTCGTGAACGGCAAGATGCACGTTGCGAATGTGTCCGATCCGCAGATTCCGGCGGCGCTTGCGCCCGTGGTTGCAGGCGTGCTCTCGCTGCATGACTTCCGGCCGAGGGCCCAGGTGCAAAAGCTCGGAACATTCCGCAAGACCAAAGCAACAGGCGAGGTGAAACCGCTGTTTACTTTCGCAGGGTGCGGAATGAGCTCTACGCTACCTTGCTATGCGGTTGGGCCGGGTGACTTTCAGAAAATCTACAACGTGCCGTATACGCCCGGGACCACGGATGGCACCGGCGTGACCATCGCGGTCGTGCAAGATTCCAACATCAATATTGCCGACGTAACTTCGTTTCGCAGTCTCTTCGGACTTCCGGCGAATTTTTCCACCAGCAACATCATTTTGAATGGCCCGGATCCCGGGATTCAGGGCCCGGACAGCGTGACCGGCGACGAAATCGAAGCAGACCTCGACGTGCAATGGGCGGGCGCGGTGGCGCCGGGCGCGACCGTCGATCTGGTGGTTTCTCAAGACTCCCTGAGTATTGGGACCGCAGGAATCGATCTCTCCGCGATCTTTATCATCGACAACAACATCGCGCCGATCATGAGCGAAAGTTTCGGCTCTTGCGAAGCGGACCTGGGAGTAACCGGCGAACAGTTCTACAACCAGCTGTGGCAGCAAGCTTCCGCCCAGGGGATCACCGTGAGTATTGCGGCGGGTGACATTGGATCGGCAACTTGCGATCCCTCGTCTACGGCGAGCAATCAGGATGTGGCTGCGCTTGGACTCGCGGTGAGCGGACTGGCATCGACGCCCTATAACGTTGCTATGGGCGGAACGGACTTCCAGAATGGAACCGTGCCGTCGTCCTACTGGAACACGACGAACACCACGAACGGTACGTTGACGCAAGTCTCCGCGAAATCTTACATTCCAGAGTCCACCTGGAACGATTCCTGCGCCGCGCCGGCCACCGCGGGCAATGTGGCTCTGAATAAATGCACGGCGGCCACGATCAACGCAAACAACAATCCCAGTGCTATGACGTTCGGAATTGATCTGGTTGCAGCGGGTGGTGGGCCGAGCAGTCTCACGTCGGGCGGAAGTCCTGTTAACCCCATACCTATCTGGCAAAAGGGAACTACCGGCATCAGCGCGATGGAGACGTTCCGAGTTCTCCCCGATATTTCGTTTTTTGCGGGGAATGGCTTCAACGGCAGCTTCTACGTCATTTGCGAACAGGACGCGAATACCGGCACGGGGAGCACCACCAGCTCATGTGACCTGAATTCGCCGTTCAACGATTTTCAGGGCGTGGGAGGAACGTCAGCGTCAGCCCCCACCTTTGCAGGCGTCATGGCGTTGGTGAACCAAAAGACCGGCCAGCGTCAGGGCAACGCGAACTTTGTGCTGTATCAGCTCTACAAGAAAAATACCGCGGGGACCATTTGCACCTCGAACGCCGCCGCTGTGACCGCGACAGGCTGCATTTTCTACGATACGGTGACGGGAAATAATTCCGTGGCGTGCCTGGGCGGGTCTCCGAACTGCAGCAACACGAGCACGGCCGCAAATCAGTTCGGCATCCTTGTCGATCCAGCGACCCCAGCTAATCCGGCTTGGGTGACGACAGCGAACTATGACTTGGCGACGGGGCTGGGTTCGCTGAACGTCGGAAACCTTCTGACGGCGTGGTCGACGGCGACGTTCACACCGGACACGGTGACGATTATGAGCACGACTCCTGCGGCTCCTTTCACGATCACGCACGGAACTGCGGTCACCTTCAATGTCAAGGTGTCACCCACGAGCGCAACGGGAAGCGTGTCCCTGGTTGCATCGCCAACAGGCAATCCCCAATTGGGAATCGGCTCGTTTTCGGAGAATTCGTCCATTACCCTCAGCAGCGGCACCGTCATGATCAATACAACCCAGCTACCGGGCGGGACGGCGTATCCGGTAGTAGCCAGTTACTCCGGCGACGGGACCTTTGCGGCAGGAACTTCGGCACCGGTTACGGTCACCGTGACTCCGGAAGGGAGCAGCACCGCTGTAAGTGTCTGGACCTCCGACGCCAACGGAAATCTAATCAGCAAGAACGCAACGACGGCGGCCTATGGTTCCAATTACATCCTACAGATCGCGGTGTCCGACAGCAGCGGAAATCAATGCGCCACCATCGTTGCAGCGTGCCCAGCGGGAACAGTCACACTGACCGATAACGGCAGTCCGTTGAAAGATTTTTCGGGAAGCAACACCACAAAACTGAATAGCCAGGGATTCGCCGAGGATCAA
This sequence comes from uncultured Acidobacteriota bacterium, assembly GCA_963832615.1. GTDB lineage: Bacteria > Acidobacteriota > Terriglobia > Acidiferrales > UBA7541 > Acidiferrum. Next base: position 32,815 of record CAWHVA010000017.1, on the reverse strand, counting down.
CCAATTCAGCTCGGGGGCGGAAGCCACCGCCTGGTAGCCGCTTATTCGGGAGACAACAGCTTCACGGCAAGCACTTCGACGGCGGACGCCTTCACGATCACGACCGCCCCCACGACGACGACGGCAAGCAGTGGCGGGGTGGCTTCGGTGCCGGTCGGCCAGGCGGTTACATTGACGGCCGCGATTGCCACGGGAAGCAATGGTGCAGGACCCACCGGGACCGTAACATTTATGGCGGGGGGCAAGACCATCGGTACCGGCACGGTAACCGGAACCGCGGCGGTCTTTACGGGATCAGGAACCCCTGCAAGCGGAACCGCTTCGGCGAGCGTGTCTTTCACGGCAGCCGGGGCGCAGAGCGTCACCGCAGCCTATTCGGGCGATGGCAACTACGCTCCGTCCACTTCGGTGGCTATCACCGTCACCGTAACAAGCGGAACGCAAGTGACCACCACGGTAGTGACACCGAGCGTCACGACCATCGCGTCAGGCGGCTCGGTAACCTTCACAGCGAAAGTCACGGGCACCACCAACAACGCCGCCGGACCGACGGGAACCGTGCAATTCATGAACGGGACCACCGCATTGGGCACGGCAGCCACCTGCACGCCTACGGCGGGCACGGCCTCGAATCCGGGAACGTGCACTGCGACCCTGATGACCACGCTGGCGCTTCTGACTCCACCCGTTGCGCCCGCAAACCGGATCCCCAATTTACCGGTTGGACCGATGTGGTTCGTCGCCGGGCTGTTACTGGCTGCATTCATGCTTAGCCTGCGATACCCGCGGTCTGCACCCTGGACGAAGCGTCTCGGGTACGCCTGTGCGGGCGCGCTGCTCCTGGCCTGCGTTGTTGCAGGAATCGCGGGATGCGGAGGGGGCGGCAGCAGCAGCAGCGGAGGCGGCGGGGGTACCACGCCACACAGCGACAGCATTACCGGCGTGTATAGCGGCGATGGGACCTACGCAGCATCGACGTCAGCAGCGGTGACGATTTCGATTCAGTAGAGAATCGCGAGCAAAAGAAAACGGCGGCCGCGAAGTTTGCGGCCGCTGCCTTTTTTGGAGAGGACCCAGGATTTTTCCTATTTGGGCTAGTTGATCGAGGGTGGAAAAAAGACGTTCCAGAAAGTCGGCGAGGGCGTCGAGAACTCCACGGGCACCAGCGAACCTTCCCCGGTGGTCTGGGGCGGGCGGACCACCTTGGCCTCCACCTTGTTCTGCGTCTTGGTATTTTCGACGGTGACCTTGGTACCTTCCGCCAGAGGCTCGGACATTACAATCATCGCGCCACTGGCGCTCACCGTATGCGTATAGCCATGGATCGACGGCTTGCCCGCAACGTGCACGACTACCGAGATGCGCAGCAGCACGCGTTGTGCGCGGCGCCGTTCTTCCGCGGTCGGCGGACGGTTTAGGGCCGGACGCGCGGAGGGCACCGGCAATGTTTTCGAATTCGTCAAAGGCTTCATAGTTCCAGACCCCAAAAGTCCATCTCCGGCGCGACGAGCTCGACGCCGTATTCCCAACCGCCTTCCGGGCGCTCCGTCCCTTTCCAGACGATCACGGCAGAATTGCTGGTCTGCGTGGCGACGTTGGTCAGGGCCAGGCGATGCTCAAGATTCAGGTCGTGGTCGAGCACAACCATGCACCCGTAGGGATTGACGACGCGGGTATGAGCCTCCGCGTGGCACCGCCGCCCTTTTGGATCGTCCCATTCCAGGCGAATCGGAACACGTGAGTTCATGCGCCGCCCGCGGCGATTCTCGCTGTGGCGCGGCACTACTTGCCTCAATTCCCGGCTCTTTACAGGCATCTATCCCTCGACTAGGCCATGCTAAAGTTGGAGAGAGAGAGGGTCAATGGTACGTGTGCGGGATCGCGTTCCTTTGGGTAGCTGGTCGAACGGACAGGTTGGCCCGCACGAGCGGTTAAATTTGTGAAGAATCTGATCGTCAATGCGGATGACCTGGGATGGACCGAGGGCGTGAATCGCGGGATCGCCGAAGCGCATCGCCACGGAATTGTGACCAGCGCGTCGCTCTTGGCGAACGGCACGGCGTTTGCCTCGGGAGTAGAGGTAGCGCGGTCGACGCCGGGGCTCGGCGTGGGCGTGCACTTAAATTTGAGTGATGGCGCACCGGTGGCGGCACGGGAGCTGGTCACCAGCCTGGTGAACGATGCGGGGGAGTTCGAGGGCGGACCGGAGAACCTGCTGCTGCGCATTGCCAGCCGCGGTTTGACGCTCCATGAAGTAGAGCAGGAATGGGAAGCGCAAATCGAAAAAGTGCGCGATACAGGAATTCAGCCAACGCACCTGGACGGACACAAACACGTGCACATGCTGCCGGGGCTGTTTGAGCTCGCGCTGCGGCTGGCGAAACGATACAAAATCGGCGCGATTCGCGTGGCGCTTGAAGCTTCGAGCTTGCGCGCGGCGCTCTCTACCGGCGAAGAACTGCACACCGCCGCGGTGCTGAAGCAGGGCGTGCAGGCGCGCGGATTGAAACTGCTGGCGCGCGATGCGCGGGAGCAAGCGGAGCGCGTCGGAATTTCTACGACGGACTATTTTTGCGGCATCGCGCAAACCGGCGAGATGACCAAGGAAGGCGTCGTGCAATTGCTGCGAAACCTGCCGGAGGGCACCACGGAACTGATGTGCCATCCGGGATACGCCGACGAAGCGCTGCTGCATACCCATACGCGATTGCAGGCTTCCCGGCAATCGGAGCTGGAGATTCTGACCGACGTGGAGATTAGAAATCTTGTCGCGTCACAGGGGATTCGCCTGATAGACTATGGACTTGTAGCCAGCGAAACATGAGAAATGACTCCACAATTCGCTACTCGGTGGTCGTTCCCTTCTTCAACGAGCAGGAGAATATCCCGCCGCTGTACATGAAGATCACCGAGGTAATGGACGCCATCGGCGAACCCTACGAACTGGTGTTTGTGGACGACGGCAGCCGCGACAATACCTTCAAGGTGCTGTCGGATATTTACGAGCACGATCATCGTGTGAATATCGTCCGATTGCGGAGAAATTTCGGACAGACCGCAGGCCTGAAGGCCGGCTTTGATTTTGCCCGCGGCGAAATCATTATTTCGATGGATGGCGATCTGCAGCACGACCCGGAAGAGATTCCGCGCTTTCTCGAGAAAATCGAAGAAGGCTTCGACCTCGTAAGCGGGTGGCGCTACGCGCGCCGCGATCACTGGCTAATGCGGCAGGTGCCCAGCCGTGTGGCCAACTGGATGATGGCGAAGCTTTCCGGGATCGATCTGCATGATTTTGGTACCACGTTCAAGGCCTATCGCCGGGAAATCATTCAAGAGATTCAGTTGTATGGCGAGCTGCACCGGTTTATTCCGGCGTTGGCGGGTTCTACCGGCGCGCGAATCACGGAAGTGCCCATCACCGATCTGGCCCGGAAGAATGGGAAGAGCAACTACGGGATCGGCAGAACACTGCGCGTGTTCCTGGATTTGATCATCGTGAAATTTTTGCAGGATTACTCCACGCGGCCTCTGCAGTTTTTCGGCTTGCTGGGCGTTGGTGGGGTTTTGTTGGGGTCATTGGACGCGGCCTATTTGTTGTACGAGAAGTTCGCGCATGGCGTGACCATCATGACCCAGCACGGACCGCTGATGCTCGCCGGAGTCGCGCTTTTCGTAAGCGGAGTGCAGTTCATCTCGATGGGCCTCCTCGGCGAAATCATCGCGCGCACGTACTACGAATCACAGAACAAGCCCATCTACGCGCTGCGCGAAGTGAAGAGCCATCGCAAGGAGATGGGTGATTCTACAGAGCAGACCCGCCCTTCCGGCAATTCCGAACGCTAACATTCGCTTTTGCAATTCCCTTCCACTTCCGAGCGCATCCAGTCCGACGTAACACAGACACTGCTGTTTACGCTGAGTCTCGAAGCGTCCGTGTCCCAGTCCAACTCAAGCACAGATGCCGAATACGTGGATCGTCGTGGCTGCAACGGCATACGCTAAATTGGAGACGCAATTGTGAGGATCGAACGATGAATCGCGAACAGTTCTATGAGCTGATGGGTGGAGAAGGCACGCTCGACTACGAACTATATCTGAACACCAAGGCGCTGCTTTCCTGCCAGACAAAATTCGAGGAATTATGCAACGCGGATGAACTGCAGTTCCAGGTGGTACATCAAGTCGAAGAACTGTGGATGAAACTGATCGCGTACACCTTGCTGGATATCGACGAATACCTTCAGCAGGAAAACACCAACCGCGTGATTACCCTGTTTCGCCGCGTGCACACAGCGCAGCGGCTTATGACTCAGCAGATCGCGCTGTTGGAAATCATGTCACCAAAGGAATATCAGGCCATTCGGCAGCGGCTGGGCAACGGAAGCGGCCAGGAGTCGCCGGGATTCCGTGTCCTGTTGAAGATGTATCAACCGCTGTGGGCGTCGTTCAAGGAACACTACCTCGACAAGCACGGCCTGACCCTGGAGAAAATCTACGACTCGGAATATTCCCACGGCGACGCCTACGTAGTAGCAGAAGCGCTGGCAGAGTTTGACGAGCTGTTTCAGAAGTTCCGCTACGAGCACATGCAGCTGATTCACCGCACCATTGGATTCGGCTCGAAATCGCTAAAAGGGAGGCCCGTTGAGATTCTGGAAGACGGCATGCGGCACAAGTTTTTTCCTGAACTGTGGGAGATTCGCGGCGAGATGACCGACCGCTGGGGCGCCGAATATGGGACAAAGCGCGACCCGCTGGGCGGCCATCACTGAGGCGACGGATGCTTGAGCTTTTGGGCTGAAGGGAAGACCGGAGCGCAGCGATTTTAGCTTCGCTCAGGGAGCGATCCGGCGATAAGCCCCTCGAAAGAAGAGCAGCGGCTCGCCATCGAACACTTCGGTGCTTTCGACTTCGCCGATGAAAATTGTATGGTCTCCGGCAACGTAGGACGCCGCGACGTTGCAGGCAAGGTGGACGAGAGCATCTTCGAGAAGCGGGATTCCAGTTGGTGTCCAGCGATAGCGAATGCCGAGCTTGGCTTCCGTGTCGAGGTTTTCTTCGGTCTGCGCGAAATATCTCGAAATAGCCGCCTGATTTTCCCTCAGGACGCTTACGCCAAAGCGGCCCTGTTTCTTCACCATGGGCAGCAGGTGCGCGCGCTGGTCCACGCAAATCAGGAGCAGCAGCGGCTCGAGCGAGACCGAGGTGACGGAGTTCGCGGTCATGCCGTGAACCCTGCCGGGCGCACGCTCAGCGGTCACCACGGTAACCCCTGTAGCAAATTGTCCGCAGGCTAAACGAAACTCGGCTGGAGTAGGAGCTTTCGTCGGCATATTCAGGATTTTCGAAGATATCATACTGGCGTGGTGGGAGCCTGCCAAAGTAGCGCCCTGCTTATCACGCCGCAATCATTTGAACCGAATGAGAAAGATGACGCCAATCAACACCAGGATAGTGACGGCGATGAGCGCGACAACCTGGAAAAACTGCTGGTCCATCGGACGCTTGCCCGTTACCGAGACCTCATCCTCGGCCGAAACGAAGCTGAAGCGCTCCTTTTTATAGGACCTCCACAGCAACAACAGAGGGACTATTACAATGACGGAGTAGACCCCGGCAAACGCGCAAATCGCTCTCAGCAGATGCGCGGCCCTGTCCCGGGCCTCGCTATATTGCCCTATCCACGCGAGCGTCAACCAAAGCCCCAGCAACTGAATGGAAAGCTCAGCAAAGATGAACATTTTTATAAACGATTTGATCTTGAGCTCGTCGGCCTTGGACTTTACAAGATACCCGCGACCGCGGACTTCTCCGCCAAAAACGACCACGCGACCGGCCGGGTCATCTCTGAACGACCGACTTACAATGGAGTCAAGAAGGCCCATATGTTTATTCTCCTTGGGGAGATTCTTCTCAGGCCTGGTTGCCTTCCCAGTTTCACCTCGAAAAACTCCACCCGCTACCGGCCGCAAGTACGGGTGTGATGGCAAAGTTAACGCATACAAGATGCCTGTAGCCTGGGCCCCGCACTTCAAACCGCGATCCGCATTCTGGCAAGCGTCTTACGTATAATGACCGTCTCGATTGCGGGTGATGTCCCCGGGAACGCATTTGTTGAATAGACGGACCAGGAACAAACGGAGAAATGCTCATGGCGCGGACGGTGGCAATTTTAGGTGGCACGGGGCCCGAAGGAACTGGATTGGCGAATCGCCTCGCGCGAGCGGGCGAGCACGTCGTGATTGGTTCTCGCGACCCGCAGCGCGCCCAGGACGTCGCGAAGCAATTGCGCGAACAGATCGGCGGATTGACGCAGATTGGCGGGACCGACAATGCTTCCGCCGCAGCGCAGTGCGAGGTCGCCGTGCTGACGGTTCCCTTCTCCGGCCTGACGCCGCTGCTCAAGCAATTGAAAACGGTGTGGAAGCCGGGGACGATCGTGATCGATACCACCGTGCCGCTGGCTGCTTCGGTTGGGGGCGCGCCAACGCGGATGCTGGGCGTGTGGCAAGGGTCGGCCGCTGAGGCTGCCAAGGAGCTGCTGCCGCAAGGCGTGAGCGTCGCGGCGGCATTTCACAATCTGGGCGCGGCGTTGCTGACCGGCGACGCGGCAGTGGAGTGCGACGTCCTGGTTTGCAGCGATGACGATAGAGCCAAGCAGGTAGCCACCGAGCTAGCGGAGAAAATTCCGGGAGTGCGCGCCTTGAACGGTGGGAAGCTCGAGAATGCACGGATCGTGGAATCAGTCACGGCGCTGCTGATTGGTCTGAATATTCGTTACAAGGTCCACAGCGCGGGCGTGAGGTTTACGGGACTGTTTTTGTAGATGTTCTCTTACGAAACGATCCTGCCGAGAGCCGCGATGGGACGCAGCCACTCCGACCCTACAATCGCAGCAGCCCGCGGGCAAGTTTGCGTTTGTCAGCACGAGACTTCATCACCGTCGGCACGACCGCTACTCTCATGTCCAGGGTTTGAATTGGTTCCACATGCGACTGATCGGCTGGATCCACTACGAAGGTGCCTGTGAAATCCGCGTAGAGTTTGGCCACGCCGCTGGCGGACGATTCGTACCCAAGCTGCGCTAGCATTTTGTCGGATGGACCTTTGAGCGATTTGCCGCCGACAATGGGGCAGACGGCGATTACATCTTTGCGCCGGGCGCGGAGTGCTTCACGGATCCCGCGGACCGCGAGAATCGGCCCGATACTGATGAGCGGATTACTCGGGCAGATGATGATGCGGTCGGCGTCGCGAATCGCTTCCAGTACGCCGGGCGCGGGGCTGGCGGACTCCACATTATCGAAATGAATGCCGCGCACGATCGGCTCCGCGCGACGCCTCACTAGATACTCCTGAAAATGCAGCGCGCCTTCGTCGGACTCAATGATCGTCGGCACCGCCTGGTCGGACATCGGAAGGATGCGCGACTTCACACCGAGCGCAGTACGGATGGATTCAGCCGCATCGCTGAGTGATCTGCCTTCGGCCAGCATTGCAGTGCGATGAATGTGGGTAGCCAGGTCGCGATCGCCGAGATTGAACCAGTTGACGCGCTCGAAAACAGCGAGCCGCTTCAGCGCGTGAAACGTCTCGCCCCGGAAACCCCAGCCTTTTGCAGGATCGATCACTCCGGCCAACGTGTAAGTCACGATGTCGAGGTCGGGCGAAATCTTCAGGCCATGAAGAGTGATGTCGTCGCCAGTGTTGACGATAGCCGTGAGCCGCGCCGGATCGGCAACATCGTAAAGCCCGAGCAGCAGCTTGGATGCACCCACGCCGCCAGCCAGAGCGGTAATCGAGATTTCCTTTGCGTTCTTCATGTAGCCAGTAGGATGCGGGGCCAGACGTCGCAGCTACACCGCGAGACCGTCTGTACCGGCGAGTACGTCGAGGCGTTTGCGTATCGCGGATGATGCGAACTCGTCGCGCCGAATAAATTCCGGATAGAGAGCCAGTCGTTCGCGCAGGGTAAAGCCTCGGCCACTGGTCTCTGCGTCGAGCTTGCTGATTTGCGGCCAGGCCGCTTCGGGATTGATGAAATCCTTAGTGACCGGCGAGATTCCGCCCCAGTCGTTAATGCCCGCCTCCAACAGCCATGGAAAATCCGCATAGCTGAGATTGGGCGGCGCCTGAATGTTCATGTGCGGTCCGAGGATGAGACGCGCGATGGCAATCGTCCGCAGCATCTCTTCAAGCGAAGGCTCGGGATGCTTCGCCATGGGAATGTCGGGCTTGGCGCGAAAATTCTGCACGATCACTTCCTGAATATGCCCATATTTTTCGTGAAGCGCGCGAATCGCGAACAGCGAATCGATGCGCTCTTCCATCGTTTCGCCGATGCCGATCAAAATTCCAGTCGTAAAGGCCATCGAAAGTTTGCCCGCTTCCTTCATGGTGTGAAGCCGAAGCGCAGGCACTTTGTCCGGGGCTTTGGCGTGCGGTAATTCACCGCGCATCAACCGCACGCTGACAGTCTCTAGCATCAACCCAACACTGGCGTTCGAGTTTTTCAGCCGCTCGAGCGCCGCGCGATCCATCACGCCAGGATTGGCGTGCGGCAAAAGCCCGGTGTGCTCCAGAACGAGCTCGCACATGGCGGCAAGATAATCGAGCGTGCGCGCAAAACCCTGTTGCCGCAGAAATTCGCGCGCTTCAGGGAAAATGCGCTCCGGCTGATCACCAAGACTGAACAACGCCTCCTTGCAGCCCGCGCGGCGCCCTTGCTCGGCGAGAGCAAGCACCTCGTCGGGAGTCATGAAATGCGCGCCAGGCTGGCCGGGATCCTTGCGAAAAGTGCAGTAGCCACAATAGTCTCGACAGAGCGTGGTGAGCGGGATGAAAACCTTCTTCGAGAAGGTGATGGTGCTTCCCTTCCCCTGAGCGCGAAGTGAGCTTGCCGCCGTGAGAAGTTCTGGCAACGGAGCCTGCAAGGCGAGTTGCAGCGCCATGTCGCGTGTGAGAGCCTGACGGTCGAGCCCTTGCTCCGCGGCAGCGGTCGTTGCAGCGACTCTAACCGTCGGACTTTGCCATGAGGTTTCTGGCCGCATATCAATGGCTATCTACAAACGGGCTATCTACAAACGCACGACTGCCGTTTGATGGGCAATGATACCTTCGCAAAAGCGGCGCCGGACCGCCGCACTCCGAGCCGTGCGTCTTTCTCGCACGGTTTCAGGATGCCAGCTTCTTGAAAGGTTTGCCACCTACTCAGCGGAACAAATCCTCACTTGCGGGACGAATGATCCGGGCAGCAGGATCGAGCGCCCGCCGGTAGCGGTAACCGCGGATTATGACCGCGGGAAGCCCGCCAGCCTTTGCCATCAGCAGCCCCCCAGCAGCCGCGAGTTCGTCGGCCACCGCGAGGATCGTGGCGTGAAGCGGCTTGCCATGCAGATCGCGTGTTCCCCGTAAATCGAGAAGAGCGGGAACACCCGCGGCACCGATGGCAACGTTGGTAAGGCCCAGCCGCCAAGGCCGCCCGAAGGTGTCGCTGATGATCACGGCAACGCGCTTACCGGTGACCTTGCCCAGTGCGGCGGCAAGGTTGCGTGCGGCGCCGTCCGGGTCGCGCGGCAGAAGCGAAACCATGTCGCCTCCGGGGACGTTCGACCGGTCGACGCCGGCGTTCGCGCACACGAAACCCTGATGTGTTTCCACGATCAGCACTGGATCGCTGCGAACGACGCGCCTCGACTCGCTAAGGATCACTTCGATCAGACGCGGGTCTTTTTTAAGTTTGGCGGCCAGCTCAATCGCTTGGGGCGACGCCGTTACTTCGGCAAGATTCGTTAAGCGCCCTTCCGCCTTGGAAACAATTTTTTGCGCGATCACCAGGACGTCGCCATTCTTGAACACCACGCGCGCACGCCCAGCGGCTGCGGCTATTACCTCCGCTAGATCGTCGCCCGCCTCAATTTCGGGCAGTCCGGGAATGGTGTGCATCTCGATGGACGCAGCCGTACGCGGTGCCTTTCTGCTACCAGATCTGCGCGGGGGGAATTTCCTCATGTGCGGATGAACCGAGAGTTTATGCGAAGCCGCGCGAGATTGCATCGTGCGACGGGAGTGAAACCCCGCCGGACGGACCCGCTTGACGCGAAGCGGGCCGCTCTGACACATGGATCCGGGCGGGCGCCAAAAAAATCACGGCACGACTTGCGTCGTGCCGTGAGATTGCGCAGTCCTTCGATCAGCGATTGGGATGATCGTTCTTCGGCGGTTTATTTTCCTTTTCAGGTTTTCCGCTCTTGACCGCCGCCTTTTCATTGACTTGCTTTTGTTGCAGCTGTTGCTGCTGGGTGTCGTGCTTCTTCTCCAGTTGTTCCAGCTGCTGTTGTTGTTTTAGCTGCATCTGCTGCTGTTTCTCCGCGTTGGCTTGGGCCTGGACGTTCTGCTGCTCCTTGATCTGCTGCTGTTCGACCTTCTGCCGCTCCAGATCCTGCTGCTTGTGAAGATTCTCGAGCTGCTGTTGATGTTGCTGCTCGAGCTGCGCGTTGACCGGAGGGTTTGTGGTAGGCGGACGCGAGGCCGCTGGTCGATCCGTGTACGCCCGCTGATTGTTGTTTGCCGGAACGTTTCCCGGAACATTGTTGGGCACATTCGCAGGGCGGTTGTTCGCATTCGGTGGAACATTGCCGGGAACGGTACCCGCGGTATTTGCCGGCCGCCCGTTCGCGTCGGCAACATTGCCGTTCGTCCGTTTCACCACATCGTTATGCGGCGGTATCGCCGTGACCGTCCGCGTCGCCGGGGCGATTTTCACATTCATGCGTGCCGAAGCCTGCACATTTACCGGCTGCAGTTGGTGATATTGCGTAGCTGCCAGTGGTCTGCCCCCGTTTTCCCGGATGGCTACCTGTTGGCGTTCGAACGACGGAGGTGCCGGAGGTGGCGTGCTTTTTACCACAACGGCGCGATTGGCAAACGTCTGCGGAGGCCGCATGTTGGATGGCGCGCCTGCCCCGACAAACGCCTGCCGCGTCGGTGCAATCACCGGAGCCGCAATCTGGGTGCTGACCACTTCGCGCTGATCGACGCGAACGACGTTGCGCGATACCGACTGCCCGGATGTGAAAGTGGCGCCCGATGTCGCGGTGACCGCACCGTTGACGTGCTGGTTCACGTAGGTAACGTTGGTCACGTTGACCTGTTTGTTGACCACCACGTTGGTGTAGTAGTTGTTGACCACCGTCGTCTCAACGCGCGTGTTGGTGACGTTGATGTTGGTCACATATCCGCGGCTCACCGGGTAAGACGGCACATAAACTTCACGCGGCCCCAGCGGGAACCAGCCGACATTGACTCCGACGCCGACTCCAAAGTGCGGCCCGCCGACCCAGGCAACCAGCGCGGGGGCGTAAACCGGACGTACATACACGACGCCGACTACTGGCGCCGGCGCCGGCACCCATCCCCAAACGCCGCCAACCGTAACCCAGCGGCCGTAGTGGAATGGAGCGAAGCCCCACGGTTCGTCCTCTACCCACGTGTAGCCCCACGGCGCGATGTACACCCAGTGGCCATAGCGATAGGGAGCCCAGCCGACTACCGTAGTGTGCGGAAACCACACCGTGCCGTACTCCGGCACAGGACGCCAGCCGCCGTAATCATCGAGATCTTCATACCCGATCACGTCAGGTGAGACGTAGCGGGCGGAGGTCGAGCGGTCTTCGCGGCGATCACGGTCGGCGCACCACTGGTCGAAATCATCCCCGCCACTGAAGTCTTGAACATCGGCATCGAGTTGATCGGTGCCGACAAACGTGGCGGTCTGATTGGCGTGCACGGAGTACGCCTGGCCGCCACCAGTGACTTCCCCTTCGCCACCGAGCACCGATATGACGGTGGTGTCGCCAGCTTCGTTGACGGTGACCCGGTAAGTGCCTGGACGCAACACAGAGAATGCGAGGTTCGGCGTATCAATTTCAAAAGTTTCGTCCTGTTCGAGGCGCTTGACACGCACGCGGACTGTGCCTTCGGTAACCTGGATTTGGGCGACGTTGTCGCTGAGATTCAGGAAACTAAACCCTGTGGTGCTGCCGATGCGCAAAGAAGCGGAACCAATGTGCAACTCCGCCCGACCCCCCTTGTCGGACCAGAGTTTGTCGCCGGTAGTCATCGGCCTGTTGATCACGGCGCTGACCCAATCATCTGTCCCGGCGGGATTGAAGGAGACGTTGCCGTCGGTGTGACTCAGGCGCGCAACGCGCGTTGGCGGATCTTCTTCATCGTCGGCCAGCGACCGCAGTGGCGTCAATAACGCCACTGCCAGCGCGAGGCTCAGCAGCGTAAGTAGCTTAGACGCAAGTTTCCTCATATCCGATTTCTCTCCTGAAACTACTGCGCGGCGAGGTTGGGGTGCGCCGCGTATTCTGTTGGCCTGATCAACGCCTTGCCGGAAATGCAGGTTCTACCAAGACTATCACCGGTTCGCCGCGTCTCGGCCTATCCTGCATTTTCCGTATGTCGAAACAGGAAATGCGGGATGTAATATGTTCAACCCGCACGAACAAAAAGAGTTGTGTCCCCCGGGCGGCCTGCCGGTGGCTGTGGCAAAAGTCTCGTTACACAAGAAAAAGGTCCGCACTCGGAAGGAGCGCGGACCACGCAACTCAAGTCGAGATATCAGTGGTGACCACCACCGCCATGCGATCCGCCACCGCCATGTGAAGCGCCACCACCAGAACTATGCGGCGCGGAAGAACTGTGGCTTGGCGCCGAATTGGAGTGTGACGGCGCAGAATATGACCGCGCCGCCGGATAGCTGGACCGCGGAGGCGAATAGCTCCGGGTTGGGGTCGAGTACGACCGTGATGGCGGCTGGTACGTTCGACCACCGCTGGAATAGGAACGCGGTGTTCCGCCATTCGATCCAGAACCCGCCCAAGGCGGACGATTTGACCGGTTCAAGCTTGCGGCTTGCGTCGAGTTGCCGTTATGTGCGCCATTGGTCGTGTTTGCAGCACGGTTCGCATCGGTGCCAAAACCCTGCGGCGCACGCCCGCGGTCCGTGGAAGTACCTTGCGCTTCCCAGGCGCGGCCACCATTGGCGCCGTTGCTCAGTGCGCGATTGTTTGCCCCGCCGATCGTTGAAGGCCGGCTCTGTGAGAGTTGGTTCTGGCGAGCGGTCGCGACTGTACTGTTGGGAGACATTGAGCGACCCGCTACTTGTCCGCCCGTCCGGCCCGCAGACAAGTTGCTGCTGTTCATCGTGCGCACCGGCATATGGGCAGCCGCCGCTGCAGGAGCGGTGCGCGCCACGACCGAGCGGTTTTCCACCGACGCTGGCGGTATTCGACGCGCTGTCGTGTTCGCCGCGCCAAACGAACTCTGGCGAGTGGGAGTGAACGACGTATGGTTGCTGACTTCGGCTCCCCGCAAAGACGCTTCGGTAACATGCGCCGTGCCACGATTGATTGCCTGCCCGCCAACGAACGCATTGCGCGAAGCTACCGTGACTGCATTTGTGTTATGGGCGTAGGCGTAATTGAAGTTGTGTGCGCCTGAATTCAGCACGTTGACGTTGCGGATCGTCGTGTTCCGAATATTGATGTTGTTGATGTAAACGTGGCTCGCGTGGAAGCCTGGATAATACGGCTCATGAAATCCGAGTGGAAACCAGCCCACGCCGAAGCCGGCGCCAAATCCGAATCCGAATCCGACCCCGAAGCCGGCTCCACCCAGGAAGCCAACATATGCCGGACCATAAAACGGATGCGCGTGAATCGGACCCGGGCACCATCCCCACCGGCCCCCAATGAACCCCCAGCGACCGTAGTGGTACGGCGCGAAGCCCCAAGGCTCATAGCCGATCCAAGTCCAGCCCCAAGGACCAACGTAGTTCCAATACCCGTCGCTGTACGGCGCCCAGCCCGGAGCTTCCGAATTCGGATACCACACTGGGCCGTAGTCGGGTTCTTCATTCCAGGTGCCATTGTTGTCCAGATCCGCAGTCCCAGGCACGTCTTGCGAAACGTATTTTTGCGAGGTCGAGTTGTCTTCCCGCAGATCACGCTCGGCTGACCAGCGGTCGAGGCCGTCGGGAGCGGCAGAGGCGGCAGTGACCTTGTATTCCGGATTATCGACACCGTCAAATTCCGCGCGGTCACCAGTGTGCACGGGGTACGTCTTTCCGCCCGCAACGACTTCGCCTTCACCGCGAATCGCCGTAATCGCGGTCGCGTCCCCGTTTTCGCTCACATCCACCCGGAAGGCACCCGCCTGCTTCACGGTGAACGCCAAATTGGGAGTGTCAACCTCGTAGGTATCACCTTCGCGCAACTCGCGAACGCGGAAATTGATCGCGCCTTCCGCAATGCGCACCTGCATGATGTTTTCGTCGAGATTCAAGAAGGAAAGAGCGGTCATGCTCCCCATGTGAATGGTGGCTTGACCCGCCTGCAATTCGGCGCGCGAAGCCTTGTCGGCCCACAGCTTGTCGCCCACTGTCACCGGACGATTCATGGCAGCGCTTCCCCACTCGCCCGCGCCGCCGGGTTGAAACGAAACCGTGCCGTCCAGAAAACTGATGCGCGCCACCCGTGACGGAGGATCGCCTTCGTCCGCGCGTGCATTCTGCGCGACAAACGCAAAACAAAGAAGACCGGCCAGCCACAACAACAATTTGGATTTGCCCGCACCAGCGAATTTGGTCTTCATCGAAAGGTCCCCTGTTTAGGCCCAATACATTAGATGCGTCGGGAGCGCGATGTTTCCAGCTGGCAGTCGCTAACCTTATATAACTCCCAAAACTTTAAACCCGAAAGTGGAAAAGAAGTTGCCGAGGGACCTGCCTGTCAGCCTCTCTTTGGGCACATTCGACCGAGGCCCACTCCGGAGCCGATGTAAGCCGTTTATAATCAACACTTACAAAAGTGTGTCAAAACAAGCTTGTAACTACTATGCCAGAATAATCGCATGGCGGCGCAACTTCAGGCTGGTACAGGTGTGCCGGAATCGCAATCTTATTGCAGATAGAGACACGGATGCACGTGTCCCGCACTGGGGGTGACCGGCCCTCGGGTGGTAGTTGTTCGTTGTGCGCTTTTTACGAGTTGGAGATGGGTGGATTCTGAATCCACACTACCCAAAAGCCAATCGGATGATTCTGGTATGGAAGCCCAACGAATCGTCAGGGTCCAGACTGAGAAGTGAACAAAAAAAGGCGGCTCGATTCCCCGTACGAAACCAAGCCGCCATCTCGGGTGATTGAGAGACAATCTCAGTTTGTCATGCAGATTCCGCGAACGCATCGGGGATTCACTGTAAGTGCCGCTAGGATAATTTGGTATTCCAACCGTCCTGGTTAGCGAACAATATTGCGCTTGCGGTTCTCGCGGGGGGGCAGACGTGAGATGTTTGAGGCGTTTCACGAGAGACGGAGTGAGAAAAGTCCGTCGTCCAAAATTTCGTGAATCTGGAATTGTATGGAGGTAGCGGTGGAACTCGAACCCCTAAGATCGGCTTTGCAGGCCAACGCCTCGACCACTTCGGCATCACCACCCCAAGCCAGTTGTCCCCGTACTGTAAGGGCCGCGCAATGCGCTAGTCGTCGCCTTCCTCTTCATCCAATTCTTCTTCGTCATCTTCTTCGCTCTCAAAGTCGCCGTTCTCGGTGTCCACTTCTTCGTCTTCTTCCGGGAATCTCTCGTCTTCCGGCTCGTGCACATCCCTCGCATTTATCATGATGATCCTTCCGTTTTCACATTCCGTAGACCCGCATGGTCGGGAATCTTCGGCTCGCACCTCTAACCATGTTCTTCAAGATAAGCCATGCATGATGAATCGAGCGTCAACGGGCATCCTCCACTTTATCGGTTCCGATGGCCTTGAGAACGACGGCGATGGCTTCAAAGAGCGTAGAAGCGGTGCCCTCCACGGCGTGAAATCGGCCTTTGAGATCGCATGTGTCTGGCAGTTTATGAAATGCCGAACCCGAGAGTCATACCTTGCTGTGAAGCAACGACATGCCCGCCTTTCACCCTCATAGTGGATCGCGCACCTGATCCGAGAACTCTGGCATGTGCCAGGAGGAATTGAGGCCAATTAGGACACCGCCAGTTGTGAATCAACAGAGATTCTTCCTTCGCTTAGGAGAACGAATTCGGGGGTTGCGAAGAAAACACCGCCATTCTCAAGAGGACATGATTTCATACGGCTTTTCGGCACGACATTGGCAACAGATTGAAGCAGGCCGGCCGATCACAGTTTCAACCTTGCTGCGTATCTGCGCTGTATTCGAGACTTCGGCTGAGTCTCTAGTTCACGGACTAGACAGGGGAATCTACGAGGACTAGCTCCACCCCTCCCTGCCAATCTGCACGTGGCCATTTTGCATGTAGCCCCTTATAAGACTCCCGACTTATGTCCCGGAAACCTACAGGGGAAATGTCGATATGTCCAAGGTCAAGGTATTTCCCGACCCGGTGGTCTGCTTGGATTGCAGGGGCGCAGTTTGTTGCTCGGAGGCCCTTCATGACGAACGCAGCAAACTGCAACAGCAAATCGATACGGTAGACGCTGCTATCAAGATTCTCGGTAGAACCAACACGGGAAATCCGAAGAACACGAAGTCGAAGCGTAAGATGTCGACGGCTTCCAGACGGAAGATGAGTTTTGGCGGCTAAGAAGCGATGGGCGAAAAAGAAGAAAGCAAAGTGAAGAAGCAAATTGACGTCGGCTCAACGGTCACCGCCCGTCTTTACGATGGTCGGGTAGTCGTCGCTAAGGTCACGGCGATTTCTGACACCTTGGTAGGCCGAAAAGTTCACATTTCTTTCGGCGCGTTTGCGTTTAAGGTGGACGAAACGCAGATTCTCAGAGTTGCGGCGAACATAGCCTAACCTTTGGTTGCCGGTCCGTGACGCTGTTACAGTACGCTGACGTACCGACTATTAAAGCGCTTGAATTTATATTTCCCAAGACTAACATCGATCTTTCCCAGTCCTTTGGAAAGAGAACGACAGTGGACACGCACTACAATTGGGTGAAATTCTACGGAGCTGCAGTCCGCGAAACAGACCCGAAACTACCGCCTGAGCGTATCGAAGACGCAAAGAAGCTGGACAAGTTTAGAGCCGGAGATCGCGTCCGCGTTAGAAACAGCTTGCGGGCTTTGCTTGGCACGATTAATAGCCGTGAGCCTGAAGGGACTAGAAGGCGGTACGTAGTGGAGTTTGACCCGAGAGAGAATGACGCCAAATTTCTTGAACGGGGCGTGTTCTATGCAGACGAGCTCGAGCTGTGCGTCCCCGTCTCAAAAACGGCATAGCGGGTAGGGTAAGAAAAGACCCGGATCCAGGGGGGGATGCAACGAGCCCCCAGAGTATTACACTACAAGCTCGCGCGATCCTCGCAGCTTCAATGCGATAGGCTGCAAGGAGGGTAACTATATGACGCGCTTGCTCTTTCGCGATTCGATTCTGAGAAAGATTCTGATTGTTGTCGTCTGCCTGTTGGCTCCCGCTTGGGTTCCGACTCCTGCGTGGGCACAACACGGCGGTCACGTTGGCGGAGGCGGGCACTTCAACGGCGGGGCACGCATGGGCGTGCCGCATGTATTTGCTCCGGCTTCACACCCGACGATTTCGCGGGGGCCTGTGGGATTCGGCACTGGTCGTTTCCTCTTTCGGCGACGCCCGATTTTCGTTTTCAGTAATCCTGTGTTCTTTGGCGCACCGTTTTTCAGGTTTGGTGTGGGATTCAATTCCGTTTGGTGGCCTACCTGTGGCCCTTTCTGGGCCTGGGGATTTGGCTGTAATAATTTAGCCTTCTATGGGTATGGTTCTGAGAACTATGTCACCCCGCAGCCGTACGAGAGCCCTGTTTACCTCTATGGCGGAGAAGAACGCGGACTAATCGCGCTCTATCTGAAAGACGGCACAGTGTACGGTGCGATCGACTACTGGTTTGTGAACGGGGACATACATTTCACGATGGTTGAGGAGGGTGACGATAGAGCCGTCGAGCACGTGATTCCGTTCGACGAACTGGATTTGCAGAGAACCATCGACGTGAATACGAGGCGCGGATTCCGAATGGTGCTGCGCGACGAGCCTTGGCAGCAGTATTTGAAGGATCATCCGGACCTCACGCCGCCAGACCTGCGTCCTCCACAAGAGAACTAGCGGTCAGCGGCGAGGACTTTCTGGCATACATCTGGCCTACGCAGCGGCGAATCTGTAGAATTCCTAGAATCTATGGCCATTACAATCTGTAAGTTACAGACTTTAAAGGGCACTTAAGCGTCTAGAATGAACAGTTGTGAAAAAGAGCCCCCCGGGTAGCATAGACACTCCTGTCTGTGCCCGCCTCAACACGATCAAGACTGAGCCAGGACCCTGACCTAGCACTCCTCTCGAGCGATCCCCGCATATGAACGAAACCGCTGTGGTTATCCGAAAAACCACAAGGTCTTGTCTCTAGGTCTCGTCTCTGGGCCTTGTCTCTCCCGAACATGCAACTCGATCCTGAACTTATGGGGCTTGTGCCAAACGATAACTAACACTCCCCAAATCTGTACGAGAGAGCAGGCGCTAATCTCAGGTCATTTTCCTAAACTAGCACCTTGTCGGCGCATCTGCGCTCTGGGAGAATGCATGGTTATGAACCTCAAGTGGTTAGGAATCGGAGCAATCGCTTTGGCGACTGCTACCGTCGCGCCAGCGCAGACGTGGCGCCAAGTTGGCCCTCCAGGGGGCACAGTCATTTCCCTGGAAGCGGACCCTCATGACGCCAATAAGCTGTACCTGGGCACGTCGGACGGCCACGTATTCAATTCGACCGATGAAGGCGGGCACTGGCAGCTGCTGAGCCGCATCGGCAACGGCCAGGACGATGTTGTTACGCACATTTTGGTGGACCCCCGCGACTCCAACCGGCTGTACGCGAGCACCTGGGCGCTGTACTCCGGTGGCGGCGGCGTTTATCGCAGCAACGACGCTGGACGCACTTGGCAGGTGATCGGGCTGGCGCATGAAACGGTGCGCGCGATTGCTCAGTCGCCGACCAAGCAAAACATTTTCGTAGCCGGCTCGCTTACGGGCGTGTATCGCTCCGTGGATGACGGCAATACGTGGGAGCGCATCACTCCTGCGAAGCACGATGATCTTCGCAACTTCGACTCCGTCGCATTTGATCCGCGCGACGAAAACATTATTTATGCCGGAACCTTTCACTTGCCTTGGAAGACGATCGACGGCGGGAAGACCTGGTTCCCCGTCAGCAAGGGCATGATCGATGACTCCGACGTGATGAGCGTCGTGGTTGATCCTACGAATCCGGACAACGTGCACGCCACCGCGTGCTCGGGCATCTACCACAGCACGAACGGCGGGACGCAGTGGACTCGCTATAACGGTATCCCCTTCGTGTTCCGCCGCACGCAGCTGATCAAGCAGGATCCGCAACATCCGGATACGCTCTACGCCGGAACGACCAGCGGCTTGTGGAAGACAACCAACGAAGGTACGGAGTGGAAGCGCCTGACACCCGGAGACTGGGTGATCAATGCGATCATTATCGACCAGAAGAATCCGCAGCGCGTGATTCTGGGCACCGAACGCGAAGGCGTGCAGATCAGCGAAAACGGCGGCGTGACCTATACGTCGGCGAACGTCGGATTCCACCATCAGCACATTTTGGATGTCGCGATGGACAGCGCACATCCAGAGCGCGCTTTGGTGGTGTTGACCTTTGACACCAACGCATTTCTTGCCACCAAGGACGGCGGCACCACGTGGGCGCCACTCGGATCGGGCCTGAAGCGCACCGACCTCAAGCATGTTTATGCAGCGCCGACGGGATGGTGGGCTTCGCTCAACAACGGCGGCTGGATGAAATATGAAGACACCAGCGGCAAATGGGTGAAGGCTGGATTGTTCGCCCCCGATGCTCCTGACGCTCCGGCACCGACTAAGGTGACCAAGATCGTCAACGGCAAGAAAACGACTGTGCTCGTCAAGAAGCCGGCGCCGAAAGCAAAGGCTCCAACGCTTTTGGCGTTCCAGATCAACGACATGGTGTTCGCGAACGACGGCTGGTTTGCGGCAACAACCGGCGGCGTTGTGATTTCGCATGACCATGGCACGACGTGGAAGTCGGCGGCCAAGGATGATCTCGTGAAACAACCAGCGCAATCGCTGGAAGTTTCGTCGGATGGCTCGCAAGTCTGGGCGATCGCTCAGCGCAACCTCTTGTACTCCGCGGATAACGGAGCGCATTGGGATGCACGCGAACTCCCGTTCGCTTCCTCCGGCAATTTGCGGCTGCACCGCGTCGACGACACCAACCTGTTCATTACCTCCAACCAAGGCCTATATTCCTCCAAGGACGCCGGACGCAACTGGAACCGCGCGGACGTTCGGGACCTGCAGTTCCAGGACGTAGCCGGATCCGGCAACGCGCTTGTAGTTGCGTTGCAGAAACACGGGCTGATCGCATCGTCTGATGCGGGCAAGTCATGGCAGCACGTGAACACTCCGTTTGCCGAAGGCTATGTCCCAGTCGTGCGCGTGCGTCGTGACGGCACGGTGGTCGCGGCATCGGCAACCGAAGGGCTTCTGGCCTACGAGCCAGACGCGCCACGCGCGGCGGACGGCAGCGTCGGTGTTTCGTCGCTGGCTCCGGCCGTCGGTGGAGTGCAAAAGCCTAAAGAGTAGTTACAACCAAACCCAAAAAAACAGGGCGCTCGGGTACATACCGAGCGCCTTTTTTTTGCGTCGACCGTTCGTGCCGCGCATGTTCGGCTTGCTTGCTGTCGTAGCCGTGGTCAAGTCGCCTATCGACCATAGAAATCCATTCTGCCTCATGAGACAACCCGAGACTCCGTCAGGATAACCGCAACTCGTCCACGATTTAGGCGGACGTGGACCGGCACTCGGGGTTGCTGCCTCGTCCGTCTCAACGCGGCTGCGGGATTGTGGATGTCCTGGTTGACGAACCTGGGTAATAGACGATCACGTACAAATCGTTCGCTAAGAGATTGGTAGCTCCGAAGCCGTTTCCAGACGAAAAACGGCCAAATGCGTGATTGAGGCGCTTTGCGGGCCAGTGCGTTCCGGTACGCAAGTTAAAGCCGCCTTAGCAGGGTGTTAGGCTGAATGGTGGTAAAAGTCGCGAGCCGCAGCGTTTGGTCCGATCGCGAAAAACTGTTCGGCTTGACGAGGATGACGCCCGGTGCTACAAGCTAGGCCAGAAACCCGTAAGTTCGTTGTGTAAAACGTTACGGATGCTGCGTCTGCACGGGTCCCTCCAATTTTCCGATCTTATGCAGCAAGACCCTCGGTACAGTCTTACGAAATTCAAGGAGATAAACGAAGCTATGAAAAAGCGAGTGTTCCTTTGCGCGTTATTGATGTTGATGTCGTGTTTCACGGTGGCAGCGCAGCAGCAGTCGCAGCAGCCGTTAACGTTCTGGTACGAATATCACGTGAACCCAGGGAAAGAAGACGAATTTCTCGATCTGGTGAAGACGGTGGGCCAACCGGTGCGCGACAAGTTGATGGCGGAAGGCGTCGTCCTGGCGTGGGGCGTCGAAGCACCGCTGCTGCGCGTGCCGGACAATGCTACACACATGATCTGGTACACGGTCGCGGACTATGCGGGCGTGGAAAAAGTGGGCGCGGCGATGGGCGAACAGATCGCCAAAATGACCGACGCATCCGCGAAAGCGTCCGCGGGAAAGAAAGGAGCGGCAGCCGGTGGAGGTCCAATGGAGCACATGCGGGGAATTACGGACTTTGCCAAGACTCACGACTACCTGACGCGAGACCTGGTGTCGGGTTTCGCTCCGGCGATGCCGCCGGCGGGAACTTTGCCGTACACGCGGTACAACTTCGTGAAAGTGAAACCCGGAAAGGGCGTCGAATACCGCAAAGCGTGGGAGAAGTACAACAAGCCGGTGTTCGACAAGCTGGCAGCCGACGGCACAATCCTGGCGTTTGGCCTCGCTGTGGAAGATATACGGACGGACGGAGACTTTACTCACTACGTCTGGATCGCGACCAAGGACCTGGCATCGCAGGATAAAGTACGGGCGGCGTTGCTCGCAGATCGCGATAAGCGCTCCCAGGAAGAGCAGGAAGCGATCACGCACCTGTTCACGAGCCTGACGGATCCGGACGCTGCACGATCGGAAGTCACGCGCTCCTTGATCTTCCATCTGCCAAGCCCGAAGTAACGGAGACAAGTAACAGAGACCAAAGCACTCGTCGCGGCCTCCCACTCCGGTCGGAGGCCGCTCTTTTCTTCGCGCTGATTAAACCACCTTCTAATGCATTTTCGGACGTTCTTAGCCCTGACTAACTCGGTTGCCGGGCAAGTCGGGTACTTTCCAAACTCGCGACAACTTTCTGGGCCAAGCCAAAGCGCGAGCAGGGCCAGGTCACAACTACCCCTTTGAGTTGTTGTACCAATGCAGGACTCGGAGAGCACGGAGTGTGTTCCAGCGGCTTGCCCTGCCTACGCCAGTCTCCATCTTCAATGGAATGTTTTCGGCATGCAGGAGGTTGAGGGGCCAGCGTCCGTTCTGGTGGCGGCGCGCGATGACGGTTTCGATGGCCTCACTGACGCGGCTGTCGGGTTTGATTCCTGCATTCTGCAAATAGTCGAGTCCGCGCAAGACGTCGTAGTGCCAGAACGTCGGGAACGAGAAGCGGAGCCAGCGTTTGTCGATGACTTCGCCGGTCCGAAGCGAGCGGAACATGCGGCGCTCGAGCAGATAGTTTTCGGCCCTCTTGCGGGCCTTGGAGACGGCCGCCGATTTACGCCCTGCTCGTTCGTAATCGAACAGCCCTTCGAGCACGCAGATGGTGGTATGGAACGAAGAGCGCCGGCTTTTGGGCCTCTTCGGAGAGACGAGCGTAGCTTCGCAATTCCAGCCGCCATCTTCGAGCTGCTCGCTCAGGAGTTGTTTGGCCAGTGCGTCGTTCGGTTCTTTGAAATACGAGCCGATGCCGAGGATTCTGCCGTTGATGCAGGGCTCCGTTTCGCCGTGAAGAAAAGGCCGGTTGTTGTGCCACCTAAACACAAGCCGCTTGTCAACGCGGTCGATCATTTTGCGAGCCGCCTTGCTGGCGGGGTCCAAGCCAAGATCCTTTAGAACGACGAGACTGTTGAAAGTTACAAGCAAGCCCCGGTCCTCCTGCGGCCCGCCCCATTTGCCCGCAGAAGATTGGCGCGCGAGAAGTTGGGCTCCCCAGCCTTCGGTTGCGACGCGAGAGCGCTCGGCGGCAACCGCGTTGGGGGCTTCTGCAGTAAGGTCCCTCATGACCTGCCACCGGATGGCCGGGTCAGAATCGAGAAGCCATTTGAGGTGCGCGGGCCGGGGTGCGTAATCGTGGAGGCGCATTAGCCTGTTATAGCACGTGGTGTGTAAGGTTTGACCCAGGTGTCGAGCCGCGCTCGCATTGGCTCCTGCGTGTGACAGAAGGCGGGGCGAAAACCTGTCCGGGCGGATGGTCAGCGATGCGGAAACTTTCGCAATTCGATATCCAGCGAGCAACCTAGATCCTGCTTAGCGCGGTTACGGAACAGGTGGCGCACTGGATGTGTGTCTCTTGCGAGCCGAGTTACTCCCCCTCTAACGTCAAATGCACTTCCTTCATTTCCGTGATTTCAGTGATCACGATCGCGCGCGTGCCCATACGCTCAAATACGAACCCGCTAGCGCGCACGTATTTGCCCACGAATGGCATTAGTTTCTGGCGCTGATCGGCGTCAGGCATTTTGTCAGAGATAGGCAGATACAGGTGACCATCCTTGGTCAGAATAACGAGTGGCGAACCACCCCTCGCGCATTCCAGCACGCACTTCATGCTCAAACGAGTTGGCGTCGAATCGAGGTTCTGAATGGGGCATGCAAAATCTCGAACCAAACCCTCAATCGTTGCCTTCGACTCATGTGCTCGGGAACCAGGCATCGAGGTGCTCTGTGGAGGTTGGGCCGACGCCGGGATGGACGCGACACCGCAGCCAGCCAGCAAGCAAAGAAGCAAAAATCGGTTCATAAGTTCTTCTGTTCGTCGGATATCAATTTCCTGTCTGCCTTCCTGGAATCCCGCCAAACTCCCGCTTCGTCTCGCAGACCCTAACGCCAGCGAGAGAGCTGGGCCGCCAGATCGAATTCCCCTGATTTGTGAGAAGCTGTACACGGTCAATCGCCAACAGTGGGAATATTTCACTAAGCGGCACGAATTCTTCGTCGTTCCAACGAAGGCCGAATCTTAGCACGGCGCGCTCGCTTGCCGTGACCCGTGAGACAAGCCCTAATTGCGGGGTGACCGGTAATTTGACTTACACCAGGCATCTAGAACAGAGATATTCCCGCTCTTCCCGAAATCCGTCGAGTCATCTAGTCTGTAGCCCCGAGGGTCTCATCCATGAAATTCTGGCGTGCATGTCGTAGTGGCATGTTTCTGGTTGGCAGTTCCCTGTTTTTCTGCTCATTCGCGAATGCACAGCAAGCTTCTGCGAAAGAGGCTGTGTCCTTCGATTTGCTGGTCACTGGAGCGACGATCGTCTCGATGGACGCAGATCGACACGTCATCGAGAACGGGTTCCTGGCGGTGCGTGGCGACGAGATCGTGGATATCGGCCAGGATGCCGCGCTGCACTACCCAAAGGGAATCGTCGCCAAGGCGCGCATGGATGCTTCCGGAAAGCTGATCATCCCCGGCCTGATCAATGGCCACACGCATGTACCGATGACGCTCATGCGGGGCCTGAAGGACGACGTGGTTCTGGATGACTGGCTGCACAAATTCATCTTTCCCGCCGAGGCCCGCAACGTGACCGAAGATTTCGTTCGCTGGGGATCTCGCTTGGGCCTCGCGGAACTGATTCGCAGCGGGACCACCACCTTTGCGGATATGTATTACTTCGAGGATGCGGTCGCCGAGGAAACCAAAGCAGCGGGGATTCGAGGCGTTCTCGGCGAAACCTGGATCGATTTTCCCGCGCCCGATAACAAGAGCGAGGCGGAGATGGCCGCCTACACAGAAAAGTTCATTCAGAAGTGGCATGGCGACCCGCTGATTCGCGCTGCGGTGGCTCCTCATTCCATCTATACCTGCTCGGAAAAAACATTGCGGGATGCCGCGGCGCTGGCACGCCGATACCACGCGCCGATCCTGATTCATCTGGCGGAGATGCGCAAAGAATTCGTAGACAGCCTGGAAAAAAACGGCACCACGCCGGTGCAATATCTGGAACGCATCGAAGTTCTCGGTCCGGACGTGCTTGCCGCGCACTGCATTTGGACCGACAACACCGACATGAAAATTCTTGCCGACCGTCAGGTGGGATGCGTACACAATCCGTCGAGCAACATGATGCTGGCCAGCGGTATTGCGCCGGTGGTGGACCAACGCGCCGCCGGGATGCGCGTCGGCCTGGGCACGGACGGCCCGGCAGGCAGCAACAATGATTTGAATATGATGGAAGAGATGGACCTGGCGGCAAAACTGCAAAAAACCTATCGTGTCGATCCACGGGCACTGGGGGCGAAGGGCGCGTTGGAAATGGCGACCATCGAAGGCGCGCGGGCGTTGCATATGGAAAACGAAATCGGCTCGCTGGAGGTGGGCAAGAAAGCTGACTTCGTGGTCCTGAGCCTGAACGCTCCGAATGCCGTGCCGATGTACGACGTGTATTCGCAGATCGTATATGCGCTCAAAGGAAGTGATATCGAAACCGTGGTAGTCGGGGGCAAAACGTTGCTGAAGGACGGCAAAGTGCTGACTGTAGATGAGCCTCAGGCGGTCGCTAAAGCGCGCGAGTACGGAAAGAAGGTTGCGGCGTCGCTGAAGTAGCGCGAACTGGCTCCCTCCCTCTGAATTCTGGCTAAGTCTTGATCACGCGGTAATCGGAAACTGAGGCGCCGTCGCTTGTCGAGATATGGTCAGCTTACCTGCGGCTTCGCGTTTTAGCTTGCGCCTTTCGGCGTTTGGCTTGCATCTAGCGGGTGGAAAGATGTAAAGAGTGGCTGCCAGACCAAGGTTTCGCCGATACGCCGGTCTGAGCTGGAGGCTTTTATGAAGAAGCTGCTGGCTACCGTCAATGATAATACTTTGACACTGATGCGGCTCATTCTGGGTGTGGTCTTCTTTCTGCACGGCTCGCAAAAGTTGCTCGGGTGGTTTGGCGGCTTTGGATTTTCGGGAACGATGAATTTTTTCACATCGATGTTGCACATTCCGGCGCCGTTCGCGATGCTGGCGATCTGCGCGGAATTTTTTGGAGGGCTCGGATTGATACTTGGCTTGCTGGCCAGGGTCGCGGCGTTTGGGATTGCGATGAATATGGTCGTTGCCGTTTTGCTGGTGCACTTCGCCAACGGGCCCTTTATGAACTGGTACGGGAATCAGAAGGGCGAAGGTTACGAATTCCACCTGCTGGCCTTGGCGCTGGCGATAACCATCATAATCCGCGGGGCTGGCGCGTTTTCGGTGGACGGCGCACTCGCCGCGAAAGGACAAATAACATGAGTACTCCGACGATCGGTGTGGAAAGTGGACGCGGAATCGAAAGGCTGGAGAGTAACCGAGGCTTCGACGAGACGTTAGAGCATTTTGAGAAGTTGGTGGCGGCTCGGGGTATGACGGTGTTTGCGAAGATCAATTTCACATCGGACGCGAAGAAATCCGGCTTGGATATGCCACGCATGCTGCTGGTCGTGTTCGGCAACCCGAAGGGTGGAACTCCCGTGATGGTGGCGGCGCCTAGTTCGGCGTTGGATTTGCCGTTGAAGGTTTTGATTTCAGAGGATGCGGATGCGAAGGTCTGGCTTAGCTACAATACGCCGGAATATCTGGCGATGCGTCACGGGATTCCTGGGGAGTTGGTGAAGAATATTGCGGGAATACGGGTGTTGGTGAAGGACGCGGTGGCCTAGGGCTTAGGCGCACAGGCTGGAATGGCTGTGCCACGGGGCTTTCGCGCAGGCTGTGTAAGGCCGTGTCACGATCCAGTGCGATTGCGTGTTGTGTTGGTAGGCGGAGTTTCGTCTAAACCCCGCCATCTCGGAGTGGGCGGCTACAGGTTCCCCCTTTTGCAGGAACGATAGGTCAAATATTGGGCGGGGCTTATATCGGAGCGGTGGCTGCGAGCACTGTTGAACGGGGGGTCGCGGAGCTTCCGCCGATTTGATAGCCGACACCGCGAACTGTGCGGATCAGGGCGCGGTCGTAACCGGTGTCCACCTTGGGTCGCAGATAGTTGATGTATACGTCGACCACGTTGGTCATGGTGTCGAAATTCAGCTTCCAGACCTGCTCGATGACTGGGGCGCTGGACTTGTACCGATCGCAACTCGTGAATCTGCAACACACCGTGGAGAAGTTACGCATCACGATGCTGGTCCACCGCGCGTCGCTGGAAGGCAGCCGAACGCAATTGTCCGCTATCTCACTGTGGTGCACGGCGTTTCAGCGAACTCGTTAGCTGCTAGACGCCCTAGGATTTCGGCTTAAACAGGCCGATGGTATTGCCCTCGGGATCAGCGAGCCACGCGAATGTGCCCGTTGGAATGTCGATGGGTGGCACCAGCATTTTCCCGCCGACAGAAGTTGCTTTGTCGAGATATACCTGAACGTCGTCGACCTGTACGTAAAAAATTGTGTAACGGTAGGGCTCGTGGCCCAGAGCAGTGATGTGGCCAGTTACCGCGCCGCCAGTATTGATCATGGCGGCGGGACCGGCATCATGCATCTGCCAATCGAACAGCTTTCCGAAGAAGGATTGCGCTCCGGCGCGGTCGCGACAGCCGATTTCAAAATGAACGACCGGATTCGGCATGAAGAATTTCCTCCTTTTTGAAGGGCCTAGTTGTTAAGTTTCATTTGCTCGGATCCTTAACCAGGCCGATCGAAATGGCTCATCGCCGTCCGAGCAATCGCAGGCTTAAGAAGTATATTGGAATTCAATTCGCGGGTTACTGGAAGAAGGATTTTAAGGAGATGATGACGGATCCTACCGCTGCGGAGGCGGAGTCGCGGACCAGAATACGAAGTTGGGTGGATTGCGTGGGAACGGGAAGCTGTCGCTGGAGGACGAGACCGGTGCGGGAGAAACGCTCGTAGTCTTCCGAGCTCATGTCCAAGTCGAAATGTTGCTTTTCGGCGGCGATGGTTTCCCCGGCAGCGTTGCGCTGGACGAAGAGCAGGTCGAGGGAGGCCTTCTGATGGTCTCCGGAGAGTTGCAGCAGGAATTGTTTGGGATCGAGAGCGATCTGTAGGAGCAGGATGCGGGAGGAAGCGGAATCAACGGTCTTGCCGGTGACGGTGATCCCTAAGCTGGTGGATTCCAGAGGACTCTTGGCGGCTTCGAGTAGGGCGGAATTGGTTGCGGCTTCGTCGCCGGGGCGGTCGGGGAAGGCGAAGTAGCCGTTGCGGTAACGAAGCTGCGCGCCGCCCACGCTAGAATTGATTTTGATCTCACGAAACTTGCCGTCCCATTGGTTGTGATCCGGGTAGAAGCCGATGGTGTAGGCGTAGCGGCCGTCGTCGAAGGCGCGGCGCATGGCGTCGCGAACGTCGTTGTTGCCGAAGAAGGCGATTCCACCGGTGCGGTCGGCCAGGAGTTTGAAAGAATCACGATCGTTGTGGCGATTGAAGAAAGCGTCGGAGTTCACGGAGGGAGTGAAGCTGCGCATCCCCGGACTCACGCCAGGATCAAGCTCTGCGCCGTGTACATCGACAGGATAGATGGCGACATTGGCGCGGTTCAGCGCTTGCGCGGCTTCGGCAGCGTATTTTTGTAGCGAACCGGACTCGCGATCCGTGGCGGCTAACTGATTTTGGGCGTTGCCACCGCCTACGGGCTGGGCCTCGCCGCGGCCCGCAGCGGATCGAGGATCGTGCGTTGCTGACGGGTCGATGGAGGCATCGCGATCTGGCGCGGCGATATTGCCAAAGCCAATCTGAATCGGAATTCCGCCGGAGACCCAAACTAGACTCTTGCGGCCGGGGATGGCAGCGACGTGATCGGCGATGGCCTCGATTGCGGCGGCGGTGGTGCCAACGCGGTTCATCGTGTAGCGGTCGCTGATCTGGCCATTGGCGTTGTTCAAGGCGTTTTGAAATCCCAGCCAATCGGGATCACCGGTCAGGTCGACCAGGTCGACCTGGGCGGTGTGCGAGGCATCAAATGCCGCCAGTTCCTTGGGATTGAAACGGCTGACGGCGCCGACGAGCGCGGAGGAGTCTTCGGTGAAGTCGTGAAGAATGATCAGTTGCGTGGTGAGCGCATAAATGGCGACATGATCCTGCGGCTCGAGCGATTTTAGAAAAAGAAGGATTTGCTGACGGACGCGCGATTGATCGTCGCTGGAAGTGTTGAGAGCGTCGAACAGAATGATGGTGACTGCACCGGGATCCTGCCCTTTCTTCTCGAAGCGATTGGTGAACACGTTAAAGGGCAACGGATGTGGAGGTTCGAGCGGCGCGGGGTTTGCGGCAGAGAAAACGGCGATGGTTTGAGGGCGGCCATGGTCCAGGACGCTGAAGTCTTCTTTGGAGAGGCCCGTTAGGGGCCCGCCTTTCCGATCCTTGACGACCACGCTGAGTTGCACCAGACGGGTTGTGGAGTGAATCGCGGCCGGTTGCTGGGTACTGTTGTTGTCCGCGCTTTTCGGTGTTTGTGCAGTGACCACAGCCGCACCTATCCCGGTCAGGAGAAGCGCGCCGCAAAAACACACTAGACGAGCGAGCATGCAGGTTTCTTGCGCCTCGGTGCGAGCGTCGAGATCTTAGCTCGACGCGTTACTGGCAGCTATAATTATTACAACTGCAATGCCCGCGGCACTCGCGGAATTGCGCGCCTCGATTTCGGCAAAGCGGCTAGCTGTTGCCGAGATAGGTCACGTGGACGTAGGTGCCGAGCCTCACGTTATAGGCCAGGTACCATCCGTCGTGGTCGGGGTCTTCGTAGATGACGATTTGATCAGAATCCCAGAGCCAGCCGTTGCAGAAACCAACGTCATAAGGCGCTACGCTGAAGTAAAAGCCGCCGAACCAGAAACGCGACGGGCCTCCACCGACGAGGTGCCAGACGTGACCGCGGCCAAAGCCACCGGTAAAGCGACCGTGCTCCCAAGGATGATCGAGGTGGTAGTGGGGATCGTCGCGGCCGGTGTCGTGACCTATCCACTTATTGTTCGCGTGAACGTGCGGGGCGTCCGGGTGCCCGGGCTTGTCGCTAAATGTGGGGTGCTCGGGCGCCGGATGCCCGTTGCCTTTTACAGGAGCTGGACCGTGGGTGGGAATGTGGCCGCCACCAACTCCATGAGGTTCACTCGGTGATGGATGTTGCGGCGGAGCCGCTTCGGCGGGCGTCAGGAGAGGAAGGAACAGAGAAAGCGAAAGCGCAAGGGTCCCCGCAACTATTTTCATTTTGGCTCCTCCGGCCAGATCATGCCATTATTCCCTTCCATCCAGGAGGTGGAAAGGTTCCCTGGGGTAGGCACGCGAGACGGCAAGTCCTAGCTAGAAATGCTAAGAGCGCGCCGGATTTTAGACGTGTTGCACTCTTGTTGTGTTTCAGGTGTTGCACTGAGTTTAGCGCGGGTGCTTTATTTCCAGCGGCTCGACGAGCTTGAAGGTGAGCGGGGTTTCCACTGCCAGGGTGATATCCCGATTACCGGTGAGCCCTGCGCCGCCCGTGCCCACGGCCGCGCCGATCAAGCCACCGATGAGGGCACCCTTACCACCACCCGCTAGACCTCCAATGAGAGCGCCGCCGCCCGCCCCGCCGCCGACCATGCCCGCGGTGCGTTCACCTTTGCCGGTGCTGGTTTCGGTCGGCGCGGTGGCTTGGATGTTGTAGTCCTCGTTCTTGACGGTGACACTGGTCAGACTGAGCGAGAGCACCGCGCCACCCTTGAACCTTCCCGAGGGCTTGGCGTCCTTTACGATGCCGGAAGCGCGCGCACCTTTGGGGATAGCGAGCCTCCCGTCAACTTCAACCGGGACTTGAACGGTGGCGGAAAATGCCTGCCCGGGAGTGCTGATCTTGGAGCCTACGGCCTGGTCCAGGACGACTGAGATAATCGTCGCGGCAGGGATGATGATCGGCTGCGGCGGGGGTGGGAGAGGCTTCGGAGCGGGCTGATTGGCGGCCGACGGAGCGGTGCTACCCGCGTTACCGGGCACGGCAGCGTCTGGAGTGGAGGAAGAGGATTGCTGATCGGCTGCCTTCTGGCAACCAAAAACCGCGAGCGCGAATGCGAAGCAGACCAGGGACAAATTTGCCGACATGGCGCGACGACAAGTCATGATCTACCTCCATTTTTTGAGGCTGGGAAGAGTCAGAGAGCGTTGTTTAAAGATACTAGGATTGAAGTCGAAGTCAATTTGGAAGCTCACGAAAAAGCGCGTGGGCGTAAACCGGGTACAAAATCGCCTGCTGTTGTTTGGATCTTCTAGTCGAGGGCACGAAAAACTCCGTTAAGGTTTCTATCAACCTCAGCTCCCAGGAAAATGCTCGCGTCGGCGTGGATCCCGCCAAGGCCGCAACCGATCTCGCCCAGGCCCAGGTCGCCGACCAAGCCACGATCAATGCTACCGGACGTATCTTAAGCCTCCCGACCCTCCTCGACTTCTTGCAGCCGCCTCCATAACGCCGATCGGCGGGTAGCAACCCGCTCGTCATCGACTAGCCAACAGGACCATCTAAGTCCGATCCCTCGCTGAAGAGGGGGATGGAACTAATGTCCTCACAATGGAATGGAGGAGTTCTCGATCTCTGTGGGGTCGCTGCCGACGGATTGTCAAAACTGGCGGATGACGGACAGCAGGGACGCGTCGCTCTATGCTCGGATTAAACCAGGAAACTGGCGCGCACTGGTGTCGAACCCAGGAAACACCGCTTTCAGGTCCGTCACGCCGATGTGCTTGACCAACACTTCGCTAAGTACTGAGCGGAAGTCGGTCGTCAGAGCCAAGTCCCGGCCCTCATTCAACTGGTGGTCGGCGAGCCCCGGCCAGCTGCCATACACGCGGCCGCCCTTAACATGCCCGCCCATCACAAACATGCAGTTCGCGTGACCATGATCGGTGCCGCGATTCCCGTTTTCTTTCGCCGTGCGGCCGAACTCGCTCATCGTTACCACCACCACGTCCTGCATCCGGTCGCCCATGTCCTGATGAAACGCCGCAAGCCCTTGGCCCAAATCTTTGAGCAAGTTGGAGAGCTGCCCCTGTACGCCGCCTTCGTTCACGTGATTGTCCCAGCCACCGCAATCGACGAACAAAACCTCCACACCAATGTTGGCCTTCAACAGTTGCCCGATCTGCTGCAAATTCTGTCCCAGCCGGCTGGTTGGATACTGCGCTCCGTTTTCCGGCGCGTACTTGCTCGGATCGACTTTGCGGAGCATGTCGATCGCCTCAAACGTTTCCGTGCCGGTGCCGCGCAACGCGTGATCGACGGTCTGCGCGTACATGGCCTCAAAGCCGCCTTCCACCGCCGCGCCAATCCCGGCTGTCTGTGGCATCACCTTGAACTGTTTCAAATCCGGCAGGGCAATCGCCGACGCGCTTCCGTGCAACATGCGTGGCAAATTCGCCCCCATCGCAACGGCGCGGAATGGCGACGCATTTTCTTCCGGCGCTACTTCAAGCACCCGATTCAACCAGCCATCTTCGGTGGCCTTCACGCCCGGCGTACCGGACTCCATAAAATCCTGCGCATCGAAATGCGACCGCGTCGGATCGGGCGATCCCGCCGCATGCACGATGGCCAACTCGTTCTTGTGAAACAGCGGTTCCAGCGACGCAAGGCTCGGATGCAATCCGAAAAATCCATCGAGATCGATCGC
>CAWHVA010000016.1:0-183418 GCA_963832615.1 uncultured Acidobacteriota bacterium | reverse complement strand
GCGGGGTTGTCGCACTGGAAAGTGTACAGCAGGCGGCCGCCTTCAACTGGATTCTTGCCGGGCAACGGTGAGGGGGCGAGGCTTTGCCGGTGCCCGCGACCGCGAAAGAATCCGGGACATCGAGGTGGAATGTGCCGGTGTAGCGGTTGGAAGGATAATTGGTGAGCGGAAACCAGCGAGACGGCAGAAGCAGGTACGCGCCTTCCTTGCTGATGACGGCGGTTTTGACGCCGGGGATGGGGCTGTTGTCTTCGTTTGCGAGAAGGCCGCTGTAGGTGAAGGTGAGCGTCACCTTGGTGCCGGTAGAAACGGATGAGGGCAACAGCACGGTGAGGAACAGGGTGTTGCCGCTGTCGCGCTCAAAACTGAGAGATTTTCCGTCGGCGGATTTCACGTCGCGAACATCAAGATTTGGGTGCAGCTCGACGCGCACGCCGCCGGAAACTTCCTGAGCTTTGAACTCGACCTTGGCGACGGCGGAGAGCGATTGGGCGATGGGATCGAGCGTAGCGGTGACGTCGTAATGTTCGGCGAGAAATGAGGGCGGGCGAGGCGTCTGCGCGAGAACGGCCGGCGAGCGGCGAGCAGCATAGCAGACGAGAGCAGAAACGTGAGCGTAAACGCAGGGCCAAATTTTTGCAGGCGGGTCATCGGACCCCTTTCAGGCAACGTTCATACAGGCTGCATAGACCGGGTTCTGTCCACCGGGGCTGTATATAGGATAGCAGACACCTCACTTAGCGTTGCCACTGGTGGCGCGGACCCGATGGTCTCGAACAAGGTCGAGGATGGCGTCGGCGGCGCGGTCGACGGCTCCGGGGGGACCGAGACGGTTGCGGACTTCCGCCAGATCGCGCGCATGGTGGCTCTCGCCGCAGGATCGCGCAACAGTTGACCACTTCCTTTGAGACGCGCTTGGGCGTGAAATCGCTCTGAATCAGTTCGGGCACTACGCGCTTCCCAGCGATTAGATTCACCATGCTGAAGAAAGGTGTTCGAACGAGGGGCTTGGCGAGCAAGGCGGTGAGGGGAGTTACGCGGTAGACGACGACCATGGGGACGTCGAGGAGTGCGGTTTCGACCGTTGCGGTGCCGCTGGAGACGATGGCGGCGTCGGCGGAGGCGAGGGCGTCGTAGGTGCGGCCTTCGACGATGCGGAGCGGGAGTTCGGGCGACCAGCCTTCGCGGAGTAAGGCGGGGTTGTTGTGGGGAGCGGCGGCGATTACGAATTGGGCTTGGGTTTCGCGGTGGATTTCGGCGCAGGCGGCGCGAAGGATGGGCAGATGCTGGTTTAGCTCGGCGCGACGGCTGCCGGGAAGAACGGCGACGACCGGGAGGGCTGGATTCAGCTGCTGCTCGCGGAGAAATGTGGGGCGATCGACGGTTGGATGGACGGCCCCTACGAGCGGGTGGCCGATGAATTTTACGGGGACGCCGGCGTCGGCGTAGAACTTTTCTTCGAAGGGGAAGATGCAGAGGGCTTCGGCGAAACGGCGGCGGACGATTCTTACGCGCCAGGGGCGCCAGGCCCAGAATTGCGGGCAGATGTAATAGGCGTTGCGGATTTTGCGGGCTTTGAGTTTGCGGGCCAGGCGGAGGTGGAAGCCGGGGAAATCAGTGAGGATGGCGAGTTGCGGTCGGCGGCGTTCGGCTTCGGAGACCAGGTGGCGCATGGCGCGGATTAGCGAGGGTAGGTGGCTTAGGATTTCGGTGATGCCTACTACGGAGACTTCTTTGTAGTCGGTGACGATGTCTACTCCTGCGGCGCGCATTTGCGGGCCGCCCATGCCGAAGATTTCGACGTCGGCGCGTTGCTTTAGAGCGGTGGCCAGGCGGGCGGCGTACATGTCGCCGGAGGCTTCGCCGGCGGAGAGCAGGAGGCGGATGGGGGTCATCTGAATTTTTGGATTCGCGGTGGTGATCATCTCATAGGGTTTTCCGGAAGTGGAGCGCAGCGGGCTTTGGCGTTTGGCTCAGCGATGGCCGGACAGAACCTCGTAGCGGCGCGCTCGATTGAGGAAGGCAGCTTGAATTCCAGCGGAAGTGGAGTGAACGATTCGAGCAGCACAGAGGGTCACGGAGGCGTGCTAACGGCGCTGTGCCAACGGCCCTGCGAGGGGTCTGTCTCACCCGTTCGTCGTCGGCGCGACGTATGGATTCCTTGGACTCAAATCACGGCTAGACTTCGTAAATGGAGACCTCGATGCTCTTGACCCGAGTCGCGACTATTGACGATGTGCCTTTGCTGAAGATGCTCATTCACGAGCTGGCGGAATACGAACGGGAACCCCATGCAGTCCTCATCACAGAAGAGCAGCTGATCCGGGACGGCTTTGGCCCTGAACCGAAGTTCCGCGCCATCATTGCCGAGCAGGATGGACAGCCGGCTGGCTATGCGGTCTTCTTTGGCTCCTATTCCACTTGGACAGGTCCCAGTTTGTTCCTTGAGGACCTATTCGTGCGAAAGCCGTTTCGGGGTCACGGCGTGGGGAGGTCACTTCTATGTCAAGTGGCGCGCATCGCGGGACAAGAGGGTTATCACACGATTCGTTTGGATGTTCTGGATTGGAATGAATCCGCGATTCAGTTCTATAAGTCGATTGGGGGTGAATATCTCCAGCAGTGGCGAAATGTCCTGATAGGGGAAGAAGCTCTAAATCGCCTAGGGCGCGGATAGAAGGTCCTTCGTAAATGAGCTTTTCCGCGCCAGCCCAGTGGTTCGGCTTGGCGCAAGCTAAACCGTAACCATCGCGGTCAGTCGGTTGCCGGAAGTGGGGCAGGCTGCGTTGTTAGTTCCGCAGGTGAGGGCGTTGTGCGCGCGTCGGCCGGTAGGTGGAGTTCTTGTTCTTTGTATTGCAGTTGGTAGAGGCGGTAGTAGATGCCGCGTTGGGCGAGCAATTCCTGGTGGGCGCCTTGTTCGCGTAGGCGGCCTTTGTGGAAGACGAGGATGCGGTCGGCGTGTTGGATGGTGCTTAGGCGATGGGCGATGACCAGGGCGGTGCGGCCGCTTAGCAGGCGATCGAGGGCTTCGCGGATTTGGAATTCGGTTTTGGTGTCCACGCTGGAGGTGGCTTCGTCGAGGATCAGGAAGCGCGGATTGTGAGCAAGCGCGCGGGCGAAATTGATGAGTTGGCGCTGGCCTACCGAGAGCGTGGAGCCGCGTTCGTTGACCGAGGAGGCTACTCCTTCGGGAAGGGCGGTGATGAAATCGGCCAAGCCTATTTCTTCGCAGGCTTGCTCTACCATTTTGCGGTCGATGCCGGGGGAGCCCAGGCGGATGTTGGACTCGATGGTGCCCGTAAAGAGGAACGGATCCTGGAGGACGATGCCGAACATGCGGCGCAGGTCCTGGATATTGATTTTGCGGATGTCGATGCCGTCCAAGAGGATTTGTCCGCGCTGGACGTCGTAGAAGCGCAGGAGCAGCGAGATCAGAGTGGTCTTGCCGGCGCCGGTGTGGCCGACGATGGCGACGGTCTGTCCCGGGGCTACGCGGAAGGAGACATCGCGGAGGACCCAGTCCTCTTCGGCAGGGCTCGGGTTTGTTGGCGTAGCTGAACCAGACGTTGCGGAATTCGATTTCGCCGCGAGGGGCTTCGAGGCGGATGGCGTCGGCGGGCGAGACCGCGGGGGCTGGTTCGTCGAGGAGTTTGAAGATGCGCTCGGAGGCGGCCATGGCGGACTGCAGGATGTTGAATTTTTCGCTGAGGTCCTGGATCGGGCGAAAGAAGCGCGTGGCGTACATCGTGAAAGCGGTGAGGACGCCGAGGCTCAGGGTGCTGTTGAGTACGCGATTGCCGCCAGACCAATAGATGAGGGCTATCGCGAAGATGCTGAGGATTTCTACCGCTGGATAAAAGAGCGCGAACGCGAGGATGGCGTCGCGCCAGGCCAGCATGTTGTCGCGATTGCGGCGGCCAAATTCGGCGCGGGCTTTTTGTTCGCGATTGAAGAGCTGCACGACGCTCATGCCGGAAATGTATTCCTGAAGATAGGAATTGATGCTGGCAACGGCGGTACGTATGCGGCGGTTGGCGTCGCGGACGAACAGGCGGAAGAAATAGGTGACGACGAGGATGAAGGGGAGGACGGCGAGGGCGTCGAAGGCGAGGCGATGGTCGATGGAAAAAAGCCAGCCGGCGAGGACCGCGAGGAGGAAGAAGTCGTTGATCATGGTGACGACGCCGGCGGCGAAAAGATCGTTGAGGGCGTCGACGTCGGTGGTAACGCGGGTGACCAGGCGGCCGACCGGGTTGCGGTCGAAGTACGTCATGGGCAGACGCTGAATGTGGCTGAAGATCGCGGTGCGCATGTCGTACATGGTTTGCTGGCCGACGCGCTGCATGATGCGGATCTGGATGTATTGGGCGAGGAAGTCGAAGACGAGGACGCCGAAGAAAACGATGCTGATGATCAGAACACCGCGCCATGCTTGGGACTCGTTGATGGCGTGATGCATTCCGGGAACGAGATATTTGTCGATCGCGATCTGGAACAGTTTGGGCGGAGCGAGTTCGAGCGGCGTCACGATGGCCACAAGCGCGAGCGCCAGAACCACACGCCAGCGATACGGGCGCAGATATTGCAGCAGGCGGCGCAAGAGGTGTGCGTCGTAGGCTTTGCCGAGCGCTTCTTCTTCGTGAATGTTGCTCATGCGTTTTCGAGCTCTTCTTCCAGCAACTGCTTGCGGTACAAATCGGCGTAATAGCCCTCACGCGCGAGGAGTTCGTCGTGGGTCCCGCGTTCGATGATGCGGCCGTCGCGCAGGACTACGATCTGGTCGGCATCCTGCACGGTGGACGTGCGATGCGAAATCAAGATGGTGGTGCGGCCTTCCATAACGCTGCGGAGGCGGGTGAGAATGCGTTCCTCGGTTTGGGTGTCCACGGCGGAAAGGGAATCGTCGAGGATCAGGATGCGCGGATCGCGGACGACGGCGCGAGCGATGGCGCTGCGCTGCTTTTGTCCGCCGGACAGGGTGACACCGCGCTCACCGACTACGGTGTCGTATTTTTTGGTGAAGGATTCGACGTCGGAATCGAGGTTAGCAATTTCCGCGGCGGCGCGAACCTGATCGTGGACGTATTCGGGAAGTCCGAAGGCGACGTTGCCGCCAACCGTTTCGGTGAAGAGATAGGTGTCTTGCGGGACGTAGCCGATCGAGCGGCGCAGGCTTTCGAGCGGCCATTCGCGAATGGGGTGGCCGTCGATGAGCAACTGGCCGTCGGGCGCTTCCCAGAGACGAGCGACGAGGGAGGCTAATGTGGTTTTGCCGCTGCCAGTCGGACCGACGATTGCAAGTGTGGAACCGGCAGGAACTTTCAGATTGATATCGTTGAGAACCGCGTGGGCGGCGCCATTGGATTTGCCCGGTGCGTTGGCGCCGTTGCCGGCGAGATTCGTGGGATAGGTGAAGGTCAAATTGCGGAATTCGATTTCGCCAGCGATGGGCGTTTGCGGTGGAACTTTGGCGGCGCTGTCGTCAATTTGCGGTGTCGCGCGCAGGATGTAGTTCAGGCGACCGGTGGAGGCGGCGCCACGTTGGAAGATATTGGTTACCCAGCCCAAGGCGATCATGGGCCAGACGAGAACGCCGAGATAAGTGTAGAAGGCGATCAGCGCGCCAAGAGAAATCTTCCCGCTGAGGAGTTGATGGCCGCCTTGCCAGAGAACGATCAAGAACGACGTGCCGATCAGGGCCTGGAGCGAAGGCATGAACATGCTCCAGGTGCGAATCAGCTTGATGTTGCGCGAAACGTATTCGCGGTTGGGCTCGTCGAAGCCGCGGATTTCGGCTTCTTCCTGGGCATAGGCGCGAACGACTCGGACTCCGGAAAGATTCTCCTGCACTTTCGCGGAGAGTGAGGCGAGCGAAGCCTGAATTTTTTCGTAGAGCTCGTGAATGAGCTTGCCGAAGTGACGGACGGCCACGAAGACGACCGGGACCGGCAGGAGAATCCAGAGCGTGAGCGAACCGGACAGCTTCGCCAAGACCAAAAGGGCAAGAACCATAGTGGCCAGCGTTTGACCGGTGTACATGATTCCGGGGCCGAGGACCATGCGGACGTTGTTGAGATCGTTGGTGGCACGAGACATCAACTCGCCGGTGCGATTGCGGACGTAAAACTCCGGCTCCATCCGCAGGAGGCGATTGAAGAGGTCGCCACGAATGTCGAACTCGATGTCGCGCGAGACGCCGATCAGAACCCACCGCGTTGCAAAAGACAGGGCACCTTTGAGCAGAACGCACACAAGAAGGATCAGACAATAGATGCCGAGCGCGTGACGGCTGTGCGGAGCGTAAAAGGGAATGGAGCGACTCAGCGACGAGCCGGAAAGCAAATGACCTTGCGAACTGGATTCAAACGGTCTCGCACTGCCGGCGATGACATCGGTGATGACGCCGGTGGTGAGCGGGATTACGTTCCCGACCAGGCTGGTCGACACGAGGCAGAGCATGCCGAGCGCGATGGCGCCCGGGTAGCGCTTGAGGTAAGGCACCAAGCCGAGCAAATTCGCCCACGAGGAAGATGGTTTCTCCGCCGGAGTCTTGGCTGCGTTGGTGGTGGCCGTAGTTGGGGTAGCGCTCATCGTAACGTTGATTTCGGTGTGCCGGTTAACGCCGGCGATTCGAGCAAGAAACTTTCGTAGTTGCGGTCGAGCGACTGGTAGCGCTTGGTCTTCGGATTCCAGCGCACGCCAATGGGCAGCACGTGCGCGTCGTCGTCGGTGCCCTTGAGAGGCGTAAAGTAAAGTTGCAGGCCCTTCACCGGATCTTGCTCGAACTGGATCCGCCAGCCACTAACCGAAGAGAGCGGCGTAAGGCCAAGATATCCTTTGGCGTTCTTCAAGTGCTCGTCAACGCGGAAAATCTCGGACCACTGGCCGTCGTCATTTTCAGCGATAACTCCGCGAGTTATGACCGTGCCGGGCAGATTGTTTTTTGGCGTTTTGGGGACCACATTGGCGGCCAAAAACTGCTGCTTTCCGGTTTTCGCGAGATCCCCAAAAAGCAACACCGTCGTTTCCGAGCCAAGCAGAGATTGCGCACCCGCTTGGACATCATCGGGGACCGCGGGCTCCGCGGGTTTCGGCGCCGGGGCCGGCTCGGATTTTGTCGCGGGCGTCTCATTGCTGCAACCCATGGCGAAGCAGATCGCGCACAGGGCGGCTAATTGTAGGGTTTTCAGAAGGAGTCCTCCGGATGTTCCGATTTGGCGGTTCGAGGCCCCTCGCTTAGCCCACGAGGTAAAGGACGGCATGGCTGCGTGCTTGTTAGCAGCGGGGCGACGACAATCGCCAATGGTGGCGCCGGTCGTGGAGTCGGTCGTTGAGCCGCCCGTCGAGTCAGTCGAAGCGTTTTGTGTGGATTCGCTCATCAGAGACTTGGCGCCGCCAGCGTGATCTCCACCACTCGGCCGGGCTTGGCATTTTTCTCCGGCGTGCAAAGTACCGCCATAACTTGCGGCACGTCGGGTCCCGCCCAATCGAACGCGTAGTACAACAATTCTAACTGTTGCCCGTCTTTGGTGGAAGGTCCGCGAGAACCAGGTTGCCCATAGAGCGCGATGACGCGCGAGCAAACGTCGCCGATGACGAGACCGTGCCCCGTGATCCAGCGCGAGCGAGACTCAGGTGGGGACCCGCATCCTTCCGCAGAAGCCGAATTGGGGTTGGCTTGGGCGACGCGCACTTCCTGGATCGTGCCGCTGGGATCCGGAATGATGGACAGCAATTGATGACGGCAGGGATCCTGCCAAATTTTATTGGTGCCATCGTATTTTGTGGCGGACGGTTTGCGAAACAGGCGCTCTGCCTTGGTCATATCGTCGCGGCCGGGGCGCAGCCCTGCGAGGGTCAGTTCGTCATTGCGCTGAGTGGCGAGGGTGCTCACGTTGGTTTCTTGTTTACGCGGGGAATCGAGTCGTTGCGCGAGCGTGTGCCCGGGAACGCAGGTCAACAAAAATGCGCTACCTCCGCGCCAGAATTGCGTCCAGCCGCGCTTCAAAGTTTTCTTCTCCCTCGGACCATAGCTCGCTGCGCTCGACGGGAAGGGCACGCTCGATCGCTTCCACCCAGCTGAACAGTTGTTGGATGTTTTCGCGAGTCTTTGCGTGATATTCCTTCAGGTTGTTGGCGACCGCCATCCACTGGCGGAAGGTATGCTCTATCGGATGGTCGGAGGAATCAAATGGATTCGACGCGGCGCCCGGGGCCAGCAGGCCGCCGTGGCCGGTGAAGAAATGCTCGAAGCCGAGGTCGGCGGTGAAGTGGCCGGCGGTGAGGGCGAGGCCGTCGTCGTAGTGAAGGCCGTGGCAGGTCAGGATCAAGGGTTGCGGCTCATGCTTCCAGGTCATCGTTTCGACGTCGAAGTACCAGAGGTCCCAATTCGCGGACGCGATATACGCAGAATCCGAATTCAGATTCTGTATGGCGAGAGCGGCGACTTCGGCGGGACCCGAATTTAGCGCGCGGAGATCCCATTCCGCCACCGACGGTTCGGTCGCATTCACCGGTTGTACGATGAGTTCGGTAAAATTGCTCTTCGTCGCGGAAAGCGGAGCCGTAGTGAGGAAGCGGGCAAATTCTGCGATCATTGTCGAGTCGGAGAAGTCGCGAGTCCAGACACGCAGATAGGAATGATTAGCCATAGGAGAGCAGATGGTTATTATACCGGGCTCGCGAGTTAGAGGCTAACGGACCCGAATTCTGGTGGTGGGTCAGTTTCCGATAACGCGACTTACCAGGAGTTGAGCGGGAACGTCCCGCGTTATCTTTGGCTGGCCATGGCGGCACGTCGCGAACTGACTGGCCGCTCTATCCGTTTGTGTCGCCTGACTATCCGTTTGGATAGCTGTGGCGAATCACCAAGACCTCGGGCCTGCCTCATCCCTCACGATCTCCTTTCTTTGCAACACGTCCAGCCGACAAACAAATGCCCCGCACAAGTGGCAACCCTCGTGCATTTCCCCTTTTTAGGGAAAAAAAAGAAAAAAGAGAGGAGCAAGAGCGATGAGCGACGAAAACAAGGAACCAATGGTTGACCATAAGAACGGTACAACGCAACTATCCGACCAGGAGCTCGATGCCGTCGTTGGCGGCGACGACAATTCAACTTTTCTGTACTTTGTGTCTGACGCTCTCCGTATGATGTCGGACATGTCAAAGACCGTCATTGCGAATGTGCGCGTATAAGCGTGTTCACGTTGACCGCGTTTTTCAAGCTCTGCGGGTTGCACGGACAGCGAGCATAAGGGTTGGTGAAGCGCGCTCCGTTTGACGATCAACTCAAGGAGAGGCTTCTTACCGATCCGGAGCCGGCGCTTGGAGAGAATGGGATAGAAATACCCGACAGAACGAAGCCGCGTGTCGTGTCGGGCAAAGATTCCGTTTCGTTTGAATTCCTGGGGGCGGTCTGGGGTGACAGATCGCCCTCTCTTCTTTGCGCTTACACTTCCATTGCTCGCCAGCCCGCGAAGGGCCGCCGTTCGCGGCGTGTCAACTCCTGGTAAACGCATCCGGAAACTGACCCAGCACCCGAATTCTGCTAAATCGTGACACTTTGGTGCCGGATTCCTTAATTCAGAGAGCCTGCGGTCTGTTCATGCGGCGGTAGGCCTCAGCCACTAGCGCGCCGTTGCCGCGAGCCTGCTTACCGTCCGGCAGCGAAAGGATATCTTCGAAGCCCACTCGAGTGTCGTAACCGCGAACGGCAGCTTCATCGATCAGATCCCAGGCGGTTTCGTTCAAGCCATGCAGCACGCGGGGCAGATCGATCCCCGCCGCGTCGAGCATGCCCTCGATCTGTTCGAGCGTTTTCAGCGCCGCTTCCGTCGACGTCTCAAACGGCTCCAGAAGCACCCTCAGGCATCGCGAACCAATCCCGGTCGGCAGGAATACATCGGCCTCGGAAAGCATCATTTCGGCGACGACTTGGCGATGACTTAGCTGAACACCACTCGTAACGAACACCTGCGTGCCTTCGACATCGCTAAGCCCAACTTCGACTCCGATGCCGCGGCAGAGTAGAAGCTCGGCGAGAGGCAGAGCCCCCTCTTCCTTGAAATTCACCGAAGCAAAGTCCGGCAATACTTTCCATCGGGAGACAAGTTCGTGGCGAAGATCGGCGTCGCGCAGAATCCACGCGCCGGTGGTGACGCCGACGGGCGTGCCGGGAACGGCCAGGCGCATCGCGTTTAGTGCCTTGGCAACGTCTGCAGGATCGAGACTCTCCCGACCACCAGGCCCCCGGACGTGAAAGTGAATCGCGCCTGCACCCGCTGCTACCGACTCCCTTGCGGATGCC
Source organism: uncultured Acidobacteriota bacterium (assembly GCA_963832615.1). Taxonomy (GTDB): domain Bacteria; phylum Acidobacteriota; class Terriglobia; order Acidiferrales; family UBA7541; genus Acidiferrum. Next base: position 173,112 of record CAWHVA010000016.1, on the reverse strand, counting down.
GCGAGTTCGGCTGGCGTGATGGGAGTTGCCGGGTGTTCGGCGCGGGTTCGGCCTCCGTTCAATGCGGCTTTTATGAGCATAGGCAACTGTCAATTCGTAGATTGCGCTGGGCCGGCAGGGAATTTGATTTATTGGGTCGTTGAGTGTTCGCCGGGCTAAAGCCCAGCGCCTACATTGAGCGCGTTATGAGCCTTGCGGATCCGCTTCGGAGGAATCAGCGCCAGGCGATGGCGGCTCAAGTTTCGTTGTTTGCCGCATCCGATCGCGCAGCGCATCGCCGATATCGGCAAATACTTTGGTGCAGGTTTCGCGCAGCCTTTCTTCGGCGTTCGCGGCAATGCGGGCCACCGATTCGCGCGATTGATGATCGAGAGACGACACCGTCGCCAACATCCACTGGTTTGAAACGTTGTCGAGCCGCGCGCGATAGTGCTCTGCCGCTTCCTCGCCGATCCGCGAGTAAATACTCTGCATCTCGCGCTGTTGCGCCCCGGTCATCGATTTCCACGACTCAAGCAGAGGCTCGAAACCCGCCTGCACGCGCTGATGGGCTTGGGCGACGCCGGTTTCCATGGCGCTGCTCATGCCTTCCTGGAATCGCCGCAAAAAGTCTTCCTGCTCGGTGGTGACTCTTTGTGCCAACTCGGAGCGCGCGGCTTCCATTTGCGTCCGCGTTTCCACCGTGGAGCGCTGCAGCTCGGTCTCGAAACCCTCGAGGTCCTGCCGCGCATGGCGTTGGATCTCGTCGATGAATGCGGCCGAGGTAGTTTCCGCGGCCTCCGCAAAAAGAGCCCGGGCGCGCTCGAAAGCCTCGCTGACGACCTCCGCCATTTGCGTCTGCGCGTAAGTCACGAAGTTTCGGCTCGATTGATCCAGCTCGGTGGCAAACTCGCTGGCGATGTCGCCCGCTCTTTCGCGCAACTGGTTGCCCACCAGCTCGCTCACTTTTTCCGCCGCGCTTTGCGTTTGCGTTTGCGCGCGTTTCTCGTACCATTCGGCCGACTTCACCAGGTCTTCGACCGTTTGTTGCTTCAGCGTCTCCACACGGAGCTCGAAGTCCGACAGGCTGCGTGTGGTGACATTCTCAGCGGCCTCCCGCAGTAGCTCTTCCGCGCCTCCAAGGTTGGCGCGGAACTGCGCCAACGCCTCGGCGAAGGACTCGTCGGTGCTGGCACGAATGCGCTCTTGATGCATCGTTAGCGCGGCATCCAGCAGCGACCTGCCCCCCGCCAGGCGTTGCATAGCATCGGTGGCCTTCGAGACTTGCGGCGCAACCAGCGATTCGATCTCCTGACCAAACCGCGAGACCGCCTCGCGTCCGGATTCATCGAACGCCGTCCGAATTCGCGCGGAGATCTCTTCCAACAAGGTTTCCGACTGGCGGTGCAATTCATTCCGGTGCAGGCTCAAGACATCGTCGGCCTGTGATTGAAAACGGCTGAGGGCGTGCTCCTGCACGGTCTCCAGGCGCGCCGCAAGCTGTTCCAACCGCTCGGAAGTTTCTGCCGCGCGGGTGGTTGCAGCCTCCGCGCGGTCCGTGTGTGTTTGCAGTGCCTCGCGTAGCCCTTGGACTTGGCGATCCGATTTTTCCGAAATGTCGGCAGCGGACGCTCGGAAAGCCCCGCCCAGCCGCTCTGCCTCTTGCTGAAACGCCGACAATAACGCATTCGCGCGTTCGGTCAGCCCTCCCGCCGCGCGTTCCTGAGCCGCAGCAAACGTGCTGTCGACCGTACTCTGCCAGCGCGCCAGCGCCGCTTCCGCTTCGCCCGCAAGATAGCTTTGCCACTTTGCCTGGGCCGCCCCGATCGTCTCAGTGGTGTGCTGATGCGCTTCGTTGCCAGCGGCGGAGAGCGCTTCGAGACGCGCAGCCAGCGCTTCCTCTCGTTGCCTAGCCGCTTCTTCGATGGCTCGCTGGGCCGCTTCCACCCGGGCGGCGACTTGCGTTTCGATCTGCTCCGCAGCAGTCCGCAGTCGCATGGTGGTCTCTTCAGCTTGTTGCACGACCTCACTGAGGTTTTCCGCAGCGCTAGTCAACTGCTCCTCGTGTTCGCTGCGTTGCGCGAGCCCTTGCTCAGAAAGTTGCGTCGCAAGATGGCGCGTCAGCTCTTCAAGCTGCGGAGAGAGTCGCTTCGGCAGTTCTTCCTGCAACGCTGCCGCGGCAGCTTCATGCGCTGCGCGACTTCGCGTCTGCGATTCTTCCTGAATTCGGTCGATCGCTTTGGAAAGCTCTTGCGACAGTGATTCGCGAGCCTCTGCAACCTTGTGCTCCCACTGCTCCGCGCTGATACGCCGCTCCGCGGAAACCGCCTGCGCCGCGGCTTCGCGTGCCGCAGCCTGAATCTGTTGCCGAGCTTCGGCCAGCAGGCGGGTAACGTGTCGCGCGAGCTGCAGCGAAGCATCCGTGGTGCTGGCGGGCGAAGGAAACACCCGCACATTGTCGGGGCTGGTCGGCGATGAAGGCTCGGGTTCCGTAAGGGAAACGTGGAACTCCGTCTCCGATGTGTCGGTCGGCATTGCAGGCGGTGTTAAGGAAGGCAGCGGCACGTTCACCGGTGAGGTTCCGTGTGCGGCCGCGGCGGCCTGCGCTTTCTCCGCGTCTGTCGGCGCAAACCAATCCTCCGGAGGAAACGCGATGCCCCAGACGTTGCCCGGCGATTCCAGTTCCAGCGCCACCTGGAAAAACTGGCGCACTGTCCGCGGACGTTGAATCCACGCAACCCGGCCACGCACCGTACGCGGGGGCTGGTCGGCCTCCGCGTGAGGAACCTCCAGCTTGACCCACATGTTCTTTAGGACGTAATGCTTCGACTGATACCGGCACCCGTGGCAATTCAGGATCAGGGACGAAGTCCGCTCCATGAACGGACGCCCGAGCGCATCCACACCCGTAACCTGCAGCGGAACCGCTTGCACGATTCGCGTGCTGCGACGTTTTCTCAGTTCCGACGTCGAGTTCACCGCAGTCTCAGGTGCCATCTCCGTTGTTTCATCGGCGAGGTTGCTGCTTCCAAAATCATCCATGGGTTGGGCCGCCGTTTCTTGGTGGTAGAAAGCAAGTGCTGATCAATTTCGTTTGGTCTCCGAGCCGTTCGCCGCTGGAGCGTGTTGCGTTCCACTCAGGAACATCCAGACTTCCTTGGCCACCCAAATAGGTCCCACCAGCAGGTAGATCGGCCCCTGGAAGAATGCAGGATGATTGCCTTCGATGCGATGACCTAGAAACAGAAACACCCAGCCGCCCAGAAAGAACACCGCGCCCCAAATCCACTTCGTGAGAATTAACAGGATGATGCCGGCGAAAATCATGGGAATGCCGACGCCATGGAGGACCTTGTTCCAGACGGACGAATGCTCGTGATCATACTGCGCCATATAGCTGGCTAGACCTGGCATAGCAGAACTCCAAGCGTGGGGACGCTGCCTGCGGAAGTACACTTTACCCTGAAACTTCGTAAATGGCTAGACTGCAGAGATGTGGAAAATTTAGCAAAAACTACAAATCGCGCCGCCCTTCCATGGCTTTCAGCATGGTGATTTCGTCGGCGTATTCGAGATCGGCGCCTACCGGGATGCCGACTCCGATGCGCGTTACTCGCACACCCAGGGGCTTCAGCAATTTGGAGAGGTACATCGCCGTGGCTTCGCCTTCCGCGGTCGGATTCGTGGCCATGATGATTTCTTCGACGGTACCTTCCTTCAGGCGCTCGACCAGGGACTTGATTTTCAATTGGTCCGGTCCACGCCCCTGTAGCGGTGACAGCGCCCCGCCCAGCACGTGATACATCCCGCTATACATGCGTGTCTTTTCGATTGCGAGAATGTTGTGGGCTTCCTCGACGACGCAGATCGTCCGGTGGTTCCGCGTGGGGCCGACGCAATACAAACACGGATTGGTGTCCGTAATGTTGTGGCAGGTCGAGCACTCGCGGATTTTCTCTTTCGCGTCACGAATGGCATCGGAAAGCGCGAAGGCATCCTCGGGCGAGACGCGAAGCAAATGGAACGCAAGGCGCTGGGCCGTCTTTTGGCCAATTCCGGGAAGATGTTTCAGTGCATCGATAAGTCGTTCAACAGGCGCGGCAAAATCAGGCATGCCTGATGTGTAGCACAGCCGCGCACTCCGTGCAAACTACGCCATTGTAGCGGCCGCTTTCCGAGGCGGGCGCCTTTCGCATCAGTATCAATTTCGAGTGAGGAAACCTGAACTAGAATTCTGAAGTGACGGGAAGGAAGCTAGAAAAGTCCAGGAATCTTGAGACCGGCCATGCCGGGAATCCCGCCGGACAGATTTTTCATCTGGTTGGTAAGTTCTTCATCCACGCGCCGAGAAGCTTCGTTCACCGCCGCTCGGACCAAATCCTGCAACATCTCCTGGTCCTTATTCGCAAAAACGTCCGGCTCGATGCGCACATCGACAAGTTGCTTCTGGCCATTCATCTTTACGGTGACCATGCCGCCGCCGGCCGATGCTTCCACGGTCACGGAGTTTACCTGCCGTTGCAGGTCTTCCTGCAGCTGCTTGAACCTGGAGAGCATCTGTTGGAGCGCGTTGACTTCCATCAGGATTCCTCTGGGTTGCGTTTCACTTCAGTAATCTTACCACCGAAGCGCTGCAGCATCGACTTTACCATCGGGTCGCGCTCGAACTGAGCTCGCAATTCCTGCGTGCCCGATCCTCCGCGTGATGCCGACGCAGCCGCCGCTGCAACTGCTTCGAGTTTAGCACAGACACGCACCGGTCGTCCGAGCACCTTGCTCGAAACGCCACGGAGCTTCTCGAGCGAGTCGCGGCCCTCGAGCATTTCTGCGTACGCGCGGTCAGCAGGCGAAAAATAAATGCGCAGCTCGGCGCCCTCAAGCTCCCAACGATTGCCGCGCTCGAGTAATTCGCTGAGAAATTTCTGCTGCGCTTGAATCGCGGACTTGATTTCCGCGACTTGTTCTTCGCTCAGGCCGCTGGCTGGTGTGAGTGCGGCCACGTGTGCGGAAGATGAATCGGCCTGATTCGGCGCCTTCCGGATCAGGAGCCGGCGTTTCCACCGCGATGGGAACGATGGCGGGCGCCGCTGCCGGCTGTGGCGCTCGCTCTGCGCGAATCGGTACGGGGGCGTTGGGCGGAGGCGTCGCGAAAGTCCGCGGAGCCGCGGTGAAGGGAACTGGCGCAGCTAAAGCGGGTGATGCTTCACGACGAGGCGCCACCGCGACCGGCGTCGTGGCTGGTGCAGAACGCGTTGCTCCAGCTCCAACTCCCGCCGTCGCCGGAACGCCGCTGCGAACCTCCGCGAGCAATTCTTCGAGCGGGGCCAGGCGCGACGCGTTGATCAATCGCAGCAGCCCCATTTCCAGATGCACGCGCGGGTCGGGCTTGCGCCGCAGATCATCATCGGTCTGCAGCAAAATCTGAAAGAAGCGCGTTAAATCTTCCTCACTGAACTCAGCCGCCGCGCGAGCAAGCGCTGGCCGCTGATCGGGTGTAGCCGCAATTAATTCGGATTCGGCCCCGCACACGCGCGCGATCAAGAGGTTACGCATGTGGCGAATGGCCTCGCGACAAAAGTGCTGGAGGTTCCGGCCTTCCTTCTGAAATGTATGCACCAGCGCCAGAGCCCGGTCCGCCGATCCTGCTGCGATCGCTCCGACCAATTCCTCCAGCGCATCATCAGGCACGACGCCCAGCAACGAGCGGACTTGGTCCGCCGGAATGGTGTCGCCGCAATAAGCCCGCGCCTGTTCCAACAACGACAGCGCATCGCGCAGGCTGCCTTCCGCCATACGTGCGATCACCGCCAACGCGCCCGGTTCGATCTTCAAATTTTCTTTCGCCGCAATCTCTTCCAGTCGGCCAGTAATTTCCGCGAATGTAAGCGCCCGGAAATGGAAGTGCTGCGATCTGGAGCGGATGGTGTCGACCAGATTTTCCGGCTCGGTCGTCGCCATTACGAAGATCACGCGGTCGGGAGGTTCTTCCAGCGTCTTCAGCAACGCGTTGGACGCTTCACCGGTCAACATGTGCGCTTCGTCCAGAATCACCACTTTGCTGCGGCTCGCCGCCGGAGCGTAGCGCACCATCTCGCGCAATTCGCGAATCTGGTCGATGCCGCGATTGGAGGCCGCGTCGATCTCGATGACGTCGAGGGAAGTCCCCGCCGCGATCTCCACACAGGAATCGCACACGCCACACGGTTCAGCCGTAGGCCCCTTCACGCAATTCAGCGCCTTCGCCAGAATTCGCGCGGCGGTGGTCTTACCCACGCCACGCGCACCGGAAAAAATGTAAGCATGAGCTACACGATCGTTGTTGATAGCGTTAGCGAGTGTTTCGGTGACGTGACCTTGACCCACAAGATCACGAAATGTTTGGGGGCGCCACTTGCGGGCTATAACTTGATAGGCCATTCGTTCTGCAGGACCCTGTCGGTTTTCCTTTTCCAATATATTGCGACGCGCCCTGCCATCGCGAGGAACTTCGGGTGATCTGCGGCACCCGAGGCGTTCCCGATACCGTTGCTCCCTTCCGGGCCTGGCGGGGTTCGCGGGACCTCGTTGCACAGAGCCCGAAGCTCCACGCTCTGGCAGTCGCGCGATTTCTCGCACTGCGAAGTTCAGTCTAACACACAGACGCGGTCACGGTTTCAAATGCGGCATGGTCCGCGAAAATAAAATGTGGCGGAGATCATTGATGAACTCGTTCAGGGAGCACGAGGCCTAAGATTTCGGTTTTGCGGCGGCCCCAGCAGGCGCATCAGGAGGAATCACGTCCGCGGGATTAACCCAGTTCACCTTGAAGGGTCCGACTCCGTGAACCTGCACGATGCTCTCGCCCTTGCTCGCTGCAAAGTGCCGCATCTCTTTCGGCATGGCGATGAAATTTCCCACGTTCATGGTCATCAATTTCGTTTCGTCGAATGTTTCGCCCATGCCCACTAGAAATGTTCCCTTGAGCACGGTCACGTTTTCGTCCGTAGGGTGCCAGTGCGCCGGGATTTTCGCTCCGTCCACGCAGCGGATGCGCAGGACGAATGGCGCGCCATCTGCGGCTGGATCGCCCGAAATGGGCGCGAGGTCGCAACCCTTGATGATCGGAGCCCACTTCAGATCGGCCGAGCGCACGATCTTGTGCGACGCCGCTGCGTCCGGTTTGTCTTGACTGTAGACACCAGCGCCACAAACGATCATGGCCGCCAGCAGCGCACAAATGTACTTCGCACGAATTTTGCTCATTGAGATTTCCTCTCTGGGAAAGCAACTGGGGAGGAACGATAACGCCGCCCCCCGCAAGCGATTTAACAAAACGTGTCGCGTCACCTTCGTAGCGGCGACTTTACGTCGCCATCTTTCCGAAGGCGAGCACAGCTGCTACAACGGCAGCGAAAGCGCTCCCGCATTTGTATCCGCCCCTCCGGGAGGACCGGTTTAGACACAACTTCGCCCAGCCCTTGTGCCCGGTAGCTACTGCTTCGGAAAGTTAGGATCGGCTTTCACTTCTAGTATCTGCTTGGTGTGCCGCTCGCTGTGCCCGGCGATCAGTAAGATCCACTCGTAACCATCCAGCTTCACTCCCATAGGGCTGTCAGCAGCATGCGCCCGCAAATCGGGAGTCGTTTTCAAATATTCCTCGGTCACCAGACGGCTCTCCAGAAAATGCTTTTGGGCGTCGACAGGCGTGCCAAAGCGGTTCGTGGGCTTCAGCGGTTCGGGCGCTTGAGATTTTGTGCGAGCGGTCCGGCACCTGCGCGACTACGCCGTCATCGATTTTCTTTAGCTCCGCGGGATCACGCGGAGAAATTGCCGGGCTCTTCATCACCTGTTCCTGGTCCATGCCGCGAATCAAGTCCTCCGCCGCGGCCAGATGCTCCATCACCTCAGCGATCGACCAGCGATCCGGCCCCGCCTTGAAGTTCCACTGCGCGTCCGACAATCCCTTCGTAGCATCCATCACGCCCTTCTTGGTCGATTCCAGATACGCCAGCGCGCGATCTTTGTCCGCCTGCGAAACATCCTGTGCTCGCAAGGTTGCCGCGCTACACATCACCAACAACATGGCCAACCCGCCCTTCAAAACTTTTCTCATGCGCATGTCCTCTCTTTTCTGTTCCACCTGGAACGTGCCCGCACTGAACCAACAAGGTCCCTACTGCGCCGACTCTCCTTGAGAGGCACCACGAGACATCAATTCATCGGTAGTCAAATCTTCCGTATGCGTAGCAATGTACCAGTGGTTCCCCCAAGCGTCTACGACGCCGCCACTCCGCTCGCCGTAAAACTGATCCTTCGGCTCGCTCAATGACTTGCCCCCAGCCGCAATCGCATCCTTATACATCCCGTCGACGTCCGGAACGTATAGGTGCAGAGTCGCCGGCCGCGGGCCACACTCGCCATGCGCCTCGCTGCATTCGATCATGGAGTCCCCGATACGCACCTTTGCGTAGCCGACGGTCCCGTTAGGAGCGTCTTTCTTGAATACGATCTGCGCAGCAAAAGCTTTCGCCAGGAACGTCAGAAACTCCGCAGCCCCTTTCACACTGAATCCGGGCGTCACGCTGCGCAGCCCCTCCGGAGCAAAGTGCTGCCCGGCCTTGTGCGTCGCGATGTACCACTGATTGCCGCGCGGGTCGGTAACGCCGCCTTCGCAGTCGCCGTAGTCCATGTCCCGCGGTTCGTACAGAGACGTCGCCCCCGCCTGCAAGGCGCGCTGATAGGTCTCGTCCGAATTCTTCACATACAGATGCAGCGCCGCCGGCATCGCGCGGCCTTCGCCGGGCGCTTCACCCATTTCGACCATCGAATCACCGATCCTCATCGCGGCGTGAGCGATGGATCCGTCTTGCCGCGCCATTCGTTCCAGTTCCTGCGCATCGAACGCCTGCTTCAGAAATTCCATCAATCCCGCAATCCCCGGCATCACCAGATACGGCGTGACCGTGTGAAACCCTTCCGGAATCGGACCCTTGCTCTTCGCCATCGCCAGCCTCCAAGTATCCAAGTAAATGTACGTGCGCGCATTTGCGCAATCTCCAGCCACCATAGTGGCGAAGCCGCTAGCCCGCCGTATTGTAAAAATTTGACCCGGAAGGAACCGCGTCACCACGACGGACAATCCACGACCCAGGTTGAAGTCTATGTGAAAACGTTAGCGCAAGGCCTCAGCCGCCGCCCTTAATCCGCGTGACATTCCCCGCACAATTGGTTCTTCAACTTTGTAGGGGCGGGACTTGCCCGGCCCGGCGTCAACCCAGGTATGCCTGAAGCCTCGGAGTACAATCAACGAAAAGGACGAAAAGGGAAGGACTAACCGTGCGATCGCAAACTAGCTATGAATCGGCACGTGATTCAAATGCTCGATGTAGTCCGCCAGATAGCTCGACGGATTAATCCCAGAAAACGCCCGAAAATCATGAATGAAATGAGCCTGATCGAAGTACCCGCACGTCAACGCAACCTCCGCCCAGTCCACCGGCCGCCCAGCCGAAATCATCCGCACCACTTTTTGAAACCGCCGCACGCGACAAAATAGTTTCGGCGCCAATCCCACTTCGTTTCGAAACACTTCGATGAATCGTCGCGAGCTGAGTCCGATCTGCTCGGTCACGTCGGCGATCTTCTGTCCTTCCGGCACCCCACGAAACTCATTCAGCGCAAACGCCACCGCCGGATGCCGCTCCGGCACACCGCAAGCCGCGTCCAGCAAAGCCCTCTCAATCACCCGCGCCTTGGCGGCTGGAGTAGCAGCCTCCAACAGTTGCTGACGCACCCGCCCCGCGGCCGCTGCGCCCCACAACGCATCCAAACCTACGTGGGTGTTATGCAGCTCGCCGGCGGGCAACTTCAAAAATGGATACGCCCCGCCGGCCTTGAAATGCGCCCCCGCGACTTTTACCGTGGTTGAGGTATCGATTGCGAAGGGCTGCGAGTGCGGTCCACACACCACATTCCCGCGAAAAATCTCGCAACGATCCAAATCCTCGCGGCTATAAACCGGGAACGCCTCTTCTTGAAGGCTAAAAACCAGCTCCACCGACCCATCCGGCAGCAATCGCTCCCTCGGGTGCGGGGCCGCATCATTCTCCAACACCCAAATCACTTCGACAAACCGATCGAGAGGCGGCCCAGGCTTGTAGTGGTAGTTCCGCATGGCTTCGCCGCAGTTTACCGCACCCTTTGCCCAGCCGATATGCTCTCGTGCGAGGGTTCACCGGCGGCATTGTAGGGGCGCAGGACTCCTGTTTATCCTGAGCCGCGAAGGGCGCCCCAGCTTGGCAAGTTGTATACGGCCCGGCGCGAAATCGCGAATATGAGGCCGCTATTCGCATCCAACCTGTGCTATACTGTCGTTGCGCTTAATACCGCGGTTGTGTAGTGCGGCTGCTCTGGGAAGTAAACTGCAATACCGAGAATACCCGCCTCCAGTTTCCTCCGTTCGTCTTAGGTGACACCAATAAGACTGGCAATGAATTCTGCCGAGTCGCACCGCTTAACGTGTGCGCGCCGCCATCCTTCAGCCAGCAAGAAAGCACTATCGAAATGCAAAGTTTTTCAGAATCAATGATTTCCGCCTATACCAAGGAGCGTCTGTCCGCAGCGAAGTTCACGACACCCACTCCGGTGCAGGCCGCCGCGATCCCGCAAGCGCTTGAGGGCAAAGACGTTCTAGCCACCGCGCAAACCGGCACCGGCAAAACGTTAGCGTTCATCATCCCGGTCATGGAGCGTCTGCTGCAAGGCAACACTCCCGGCATCGCAGCCCTGGTCCTCGTCCCAACCCGCGAACTAGCCATGCAGGTCGTCGAAGTTTACAACCTGCTCCGCGGCAGACAGCTTCAACCCGCCGCCTGCGTCGTAGGCGGCCTCTCCGAAGGCGCCCAACTCAGCGCCATCCGTAAAGGCGCGCGCCTGATCGTAGCCACTCCCGGCCGCCTCGAGGACTTCCTCGATCGCCGCCTCTTCAACTTCAAAGATCTCCGCATCCTGGTTCTCGACGAAGCCGACCGCATGCTCGACATGGGCTTCCTCCCAGCCATTCGCCGCATCGCCGCGATCCTTCCGAAAGAACGCCAAACCATGTGCTTCTCAGCAACGCTGGAAGCCTCGGTCGTCCATCTCGTAAAAGACTACATGCGCAACCCGGTCCGCCTGAGCTTCGGCTCGGTATTAAAGCCGTCCGAAAACGTTCGCATGCAAGCCTTCGAAGTGAGCACCGACCGCAAGCAGCAGCTGCTTAACCGCCTGCTCGCCAAAGAAACCGGCCGCTGCCTGGTCTTCGCCCGCACCAAGCGCGCCACCGACCGCATCGCCAAAAATCTCAACCGCGACGGCTTCTCCGCCGCCATGATTCACGGCGACCGCTCGCAATCGCAACGCAACTCCGCCTTGGCCGGATTCCAGCAAGGCCGCTACCGCGTTCTAGTCGCCACCGACATTGCCAGCCGCGGCATCCACGTCCAGGACATCGCGCACGTCATCAATTTCGACCTGCCCGAAGTCGCCGAAAATTTCATCCACCGCGTAGGCCGCACCGGCCGAGCCGGCAAACACGGCGTAGCCTCCACGCTCTTCGCCCGCGAGCAACGCTCCGAACTCTTCCAACTAGAGCGCACGCTGGGCATCAAGATGGAGCGCCTCAACGCCGAAACCAGCGCTCCGCAAGCCGCCGCAGAACAAACCGGCCGCCTCCACGAATACGCCAGCAACCCACGCGAATCCTCATTTCGCGACACGCGTCGCTACCAACCAGCCCATCGCCAATCCGCGAGCCTCAACGAATCGACGCCACGCCACGCATCCGCGAACGGCATCGAATCTGCAGCCGTCGCCGCCAAGTCCAAAATGTTCCGCCTACCCGGCGAAGTCTTCCAAATCGAAGCCGACTAACTCCCGCTTCATTGAGTCACGGCATAACCCGTAGGGGCGCAGCACTGCTGCGCCCCATCTCGCCAAGTTGCGAGCCGCATCGCCATCCCGTACTCACCGTCGTCAAACACCGCAACGCCAACCGCCATTCCAGTTCGCGGTAATTGACAACGAACCGGAACGCCCCTCACACTGCCCGGCGTGCCAAGAACCACACTCCGCCTCTGCGTGTCCTTTCTTCTATTCGCGTCCGTAACTCACCCTCAGGCGCTCACCGGAGTACCCGTTTACAGGATTAATCGAGCAGCCAGCTCCATTAAGTTCGCCGTGAATGCCTCGGTGGCCATCGCGGGTACTTTCGACCGCTGGGACGCTGCCCTGGCATTCACTTCCCTTGATCCTGCGACAGGCGTTTTGGACGTCAAGATTCAGGCCGCCAGCGTAGATACCGGAAGCGCGATGAAGAACGGCAAGCTCCGGGGCAACGATTTCTTCAGTGCCAAGCAGGATCCGTTCATCACGTTTTCGCTCCAACCGATTTGTTCGGACCAGTCCCAGCACCTTTGAGGTAGACGGCGACTTCACGATTCGTGGCGTGACCAAACCGGAGACACTCACGCTAACGATCACCGACACCGGGGTGGGCTCCGGTATGATTGCAGGGACCATGGCCTTCGACCGCAAAGACTACGGCATGAACAGCGGTATCCCGTTCATCAGAATTGCCGACCACGTCGAGGTTGCAGTCAACCTGGCGGCGAAGCGAGTCAGTGGGCCTCCACTGCTTTTTCGACCCTAGCAGCGTGCGGGATGAAATTCCGGACAATTGGCAGCGTCAGCTGATTACCCCGGAACTTGATTGCAGATGTTGTGTGAAGCGCGATTGTCGGTGGAATTTCCCGCCCAGGGCAAATTGAGTTCAATCTACCTCTGGTAGTCCTATCCGTTTGACGAGAGCTCGAAATCGTGGATCGCGGTGCAATCGTTTCAGGTCCAACTCCCGCTGAATCCGGACAAGGACGGGTACATGATCGTCGTACGCCTTCTCCAGCCACCGAATCGCTTCATCATCCTGGCCAACTCGCGCGTAGGCAGAAGCCATCTCCATCGGTGAGACATAACCCTTTTGGGCCTTTTGCTTCACCTGAGCGAGCCTCCATTCCTGCAAGCCCCGATTGCCCCCTTTAGCAACGGCGGCCCGCACTTCCGCCGCCGATTTCTCATCGCCTTCCATGCGAAGCATTTCCGCGAATTCTTCCATCGACTCTTTCTCTCTCCCCTGAATCAAGTAAGATCGCACAAGTTCATAGCGCACGCGGCTGTTTTTTGGCACAGCCTCCATTCGCTGGCGAAGGTCGATCTCCGCTTCCTTGTACTTGCCTACACAATTGAGCGCGTAGCCGAGCCCCCACGGTCGCGCGAAAGGATCCAACTCCTGGGACTTTCGCTGGGCTTCGACGGCTTCGTCGTTGCGGTTCAGCGCCAGCAATACGTAGCCGTAGAGATGATAGCCTTCGGCGAAGCTGGGATTCAGTTCGATCGCCCTTAGCGACTCTTTTTCCGCGGCCTTCCAATTCCATCGGTAAAACAGATACGTGCCGGCCATCGCGTTATGCGCTTCCTCCGCAGAGTCGTCCAGTTGCAGCGCTTTTTGCGCCGCGGCGTCGCCTCTAGGCAGGGCGTCTTTTGGAACGAGGACTCCCGACACCGCCGCACCGGTATAGTACTCCGCAAGCCCACCATAGGCCGCGGCGTAATCGGGTTGGAGCTGAATAGCCTTTTCGAAAGATTCGCGGGCGGTTTCATAGTTGCCCGCAAACCAGTCGTAACGCCCTCGCAAATACGCATCGTGCGCTTCCGGTGAGATCCTGCGGCTCGAAACTTTCGCAGGCAGCGCAGCGCTATTCACTTCTTTCGCCACGTTCTCTGCAAGTTCCTGTTGCAAAACAAGCAGGTCACGCGAGTCGCGAATGTAGCTTTTTGCCCAGACATGAGTGTCGGTAGGAGCATGCACAAGCTGCACGGTTACGCGTACCCGGCTGCCGTCATTCAGGACCGACCCTTCGAGAATTCCGTCCACTCCCAGTTCACCAGCTATCTCCTTCAAGGGACGATGCACGCCTTTGTACTGCATCACGGACGTCTTGGAAATCACTCGAAGCCCCTTGGTTCTGGCCAGCTCCGTAATCAATTCGTCCGTCATCCCATCGGTAAAGTATTCCCGGTCCGGATTTCCCGAGAGGTTTTCCAAGGGCAATACTGCAATGGACCGGATGCTCGCAGCCCGGACTGCGGCGCGCGACTCGATTGATCTGCGCACGACAACCGCCGCCAGCAGCGCGGCCAGAGCGGCTGCTAGCACGATGACAAATCTCAAGGTACGTCGCTGGCGGTCTGGAGAAGCCGCCATTACGGTTCGGGATTCGGTTCCTTGGTGTACCGGTTCGACCGCTTGAGCGCGATTTGTGCCAGACGGCGACGAATTGCTCTTTGACGGCGGGGTCGCACTTGCAGCTTCTATTTTGCCGATGAAGCGATAGCCGCGCCGGGGAAGCGTCTCCACGAACCGCGGACTTTCCGCCGAGTCCCCCAGCGCCTCGCGGACCTTATTTACCGCCGCGGCCAGTCCGTGATCGAAATCAACAAAGGTGTTGCTCTCCCAGAGCTGCCGACACACCTCTTCCCGGGTCACCACTTCGCCGGGATGCTCAAGCAGCAGCGCTAGCAGTTGGAAAGGCTGCGCCTGCAAACGGATTCGATGCCCGCTCTTCCACAATTCGCCCGAGCGCAAGTCCACTTCAAACCGTTCGAAACTGATGCGTTGGGAACTCGGCACGGACGAGGACTGTATTTCCGGGCGGAGAGGAGAGGCCATTTTGTCGATCTCTCTAAAGTGCGGCGATGCTAACAGAGTAAAGAAGCAGGGGTCGATTCTAAATTCCCGTATAGCGAAGACGCATAAGTCCCCGCGCGACAGCTATTTAGTGGATGACTTGGAATTAAACCAAAAGTGATTCCCAGAGTATTGCATCGCTGACGGTTCTCGGCCCAGATTGCGCCAGCATCCCACCTGAACTCAGTCGTCCCCGGGTGAACACGAGTGGCCGAGCAAAATTATTATTATCAAGGAGAGACCATGAAATGGACGCGGTGTGGCACATGCATTTTTAGCTTCGCGGTTTTGATGATCAGTAGTTGGCCTTGCACCTCCATGGCTCAGTCACCGTCAGCCAATGTAACCGTCTTCGCCACCGGACTTAACAATCCGCGCGGCCTCAAGTTCGGACCCGACGGCAATCTGTACGTCGCCGAGGGCGGTGCCGGGGGAACGCTGTCCACTCACGGCCAATGCGATCAGGTTCTCGCCCCGGTAGGGCCCTATACAGGCAGTTTTACGTCGTCGCAGATTTCAAGATTGACCGCCACGGGAATCGCACGACGGTGATCGACAATCTTCCCTCCAGCGAAACCGCCGCGACTCAGGGAAACCTCGTCAGCGGTGTCTCTGACGTGGCCTTCATCGGCGACGACTTGTACGCCATTACTGCCGGCTGGGGATGTTCCCACGGCCTCGCCCATACCGTTAATGCGGTTATCCGCATCCTTCCGCATGGAAAATGGAAGCTGGTCGCCGATCTCAGCGATTTTCAGAAAACTCACCCAGTCGCCCATCCCAATCCTCCCGACTTCGAACCCGACGGCACCTGGTATAGCATGACTTCGGTCCGCGGAAAGCTTTACGCCGTTGAGCCGAATCACGGCGAGTTGGACGTGATCTCCACACGCGGCGAGATCGAACGCGTCGCGGACATCTCCGCTTCTCAGGGTCACATCGTCCCGACCGCGCTGGCGCATCACGGCAGCTTTTTTGTCGGAAATCTGGGTACCTTCCCGATTACCGAAGGCTCGTCAAAAATCCTGAAAATCTCGGGGAGTGGGCATGTAAAGACCGTCGTGACCGGAGTCACTACCGTGCTCGGCCTCGCCTTCGATTGTGAAGGCTTCCTGTACATTCTTGAGAACACTACAGGGAACCCGCTTCCGACTCCGGGTACCGGAAAGGTTTTGCGCGTAACCGACGACGGCCTCGAAGAAATCGCTACGGGGCTCTCGTTGCCCACCGCCATGACCTTCGGGCCGGACGGGGCGCTTTACGTTTCGAACGTTGGATTTGGCCCACCCCCGGTGGGTTTGGGACAAATCGTAAGGATCACCGTGCCCCGGCCGCCCGAATCCAAGAAAAAGCCAGGTGACAAACCAGCCTTCGACCTCGACGACGAGTAAAGCCGATGGCACGGCAGCACTTAATCTCATCGAACACTTGTCGCGCATCGTCGGTCATAGGGGTGCAGCATTGCTGCACCCCTGACTGCGCACAGCTAGGACCACAAGCCTACTCTGTCGCGAGCGTTCCTAAGGCTCCAGAGAGTCAACGAGGCGGGATTCCTGCGTAGCAATTACGGCCGGGAGCGGCGCATAACCCAAGGCAGAGCACTCCTTCTGCCCCGAAGACAAGACCCAACGCAACAGCTGCGCGATCGCGGTTTTCTTGCTGTCCTGGTCGAACGCATGCGGAAGCAGAAACCACGTAAACGTAGCGATCGGATAAGAATCCTTGCCAACGGCATTCGTGATCGAAAATCGAAAATCCGATCCCGTTCCTCCCGACGCCCCGGCTGCGGCGGCGGTCAGGCTCGGCAGATCGGCCTGAACGAAACGCCCCGCCGCGTTGCGCACCGAGCCAAAGCTCAGCTTGCGCTGGATGGCATAGATGAACTCGACGTAGCCAATGGAATTGGGAGTTTCCTGCACGCGCTGGGTGACCCCTTCGTTGTGCTCGGCCCCATTTCCGACCGGCCACTGCACCGTGACGCCAGCTCCCACACCAGACTTCCACTGCGGACTCACCTTGGAGAGGTAGTCCGTCCAGACAAACGTCGTGCCACTCCCGTCCGAGCGATGAAAGACGGCGATTTCGGCATCCGGCAAAGCAGCCCCACGATTGATCGCACGGATCTGCGGGTCATTCCATTTTGTAATTTTCCCGAGATAAATCCCGGCCAGAATCTCCGGCGTAAAGCGTAGGTCCTGCCGCAAGCCCGAAACGTTGTAAACCGGCACCACCACCCCGAGAACGGTGGCAAAGTGAAAAGCCTTCCGCCCAATCTGCGCCAGCATTTCATCGGACAGCGGCATGTCCGTAGCCGCGAAGTCCACCTCACCCCTGCTGAACCGTTGAATGCCGTCCTGCGAGCCAATGGCCTCATAGCTGATACCAACGTTCTTGTCTTTCTCGCTGAACGAGCTGAACCATTTCTGATAAACGGGCGCAGGGAAAGTGGCGCCGGCGGCCGTCAACGTAGTTTGCGGAGGGCTCTGCGCTTCAGCGTGCGGTCCGACGAAATTGAAACTCAGGGCGGCGCAAACGGAAATTCCCGCGACCGCGCGGCGAAACTGTCTCAATGGGAAGCTCCTTTGACCGCGCCTGCCTGCAACGCTTCCCCAAATTTCTTAACCAAACGGATGGCGAGATCCTGCGTGACGCTGTCCCAATGAAACTTGTTGGGCGTGACCAGATACGACCATAAAGTTTCGTTGTCCTTGCCCTTCACCTCCACCGAGAGCACGCCCCCGTAGATTGCATTCTGTCCATAGGGAGAGGGCCGCGAACTCGTGCTGTAGTAGCCCTTGACCCACAATTCGCCGTTCCCACTCATCACCGCGTCCGCCTCCTCGGGCGTCGCGACCACCTCGAGGCCACGAACCTTGCGCAAGTGTTTAACAAGAGCGTCGCGAAGCTCGGCCGAGCCTTTCTTCTCGCCAAGAGACCCGATATAGATTTTCTTGATTTGCGAAAGCGGAGTGGCGGTCTGACTTGCCCCGGCGCTCACGCGAACGTGCGAAACGCCGACAGCACACAGAAGGAAGACAACGGCGGCAAGCCGCAGGCAAGTCATCCATGCTTTGCTCATAAATCCTACGGCCAAACCGTACATGAACATTATTACAGACAGGTTACTCGTGGCACTTACGGACCTTCACTGGACTGACAAAGTCTCAAACCGGCGTCTTCGGCGGCCACGCGATCTGACCACCACCGCGACGATAGGCCACATTCGCGATATGGCCGGCGCGGGCCGCGGCGACTCCGGTTTCCACTGGCGCGTTCGGCTCTTTCCGGTTCTTGACGCAGTCAAAGAAATTCTGCATGTGGGAAATAGTGCCGTCGCGAAAACTCTCCGCCTTGACGACCGGATTATCTTTCGCCGCCACACCTTCGTGATAGACCCCAAAGCCGCTCCGGTTGAGCTTCAACGTTGCCTCTGTGCCGCGGAAATCGAGACCCCCGTCGTCGATCGAACAGCCCATCATGCCCTCGTAAACCACATCGAACCCGGGATAACGAAGGGCGGCCTGAATGGTGTCGGGACAATCCCACTGCTCGAAGATGTACTTGTCCGCGAGCATTTGCGCTTGGCTCGGCTGGTCGGATTTCATCGCCCAGTGCACCACGTCGATCCAGTGGGTGAAGAGATCGGTCATCGCGCCGCCGCCAAAGTTCCAAAACCAGCGCCAGCGGTAAAATTTTTCTTCACTGTAGGGCTGATCTGGAGCGCCGCCCAGCCACTGCTTCCAATCGAGAGCTTGGATGTCGACGGGCTTAGGCTGCCAGCTTGCCAGATAGTTCTGCCACCAGTAGGTCCGGACCTGCGGGACGCGCCCCAGGCTGCCTCCCTGAATCAGGTCCACCGCATCGCGAAAGTGGCTCCAACTCCGTTGCTGCATGCCGCATTGCAATATTCGGTTGCTGGAGCGGACCGCATGCGTGAGGGTCGCGCCTTCCTCCAAGGTGTGGGTGACCGGCTTTTCGAGATAGACGTCTTTCCCGGCGGCCAGCGCATCGACCGCCATGCGCACATGCCAATGGTCGGGAGACGCGATCAGCACAGCGTCGATCTCCTTCTCGAGAACTTCGTGATAATTCAGGTGAGTAGTCGCAGTGCCGTTCGAGCGTTGCTTGACGGCGTCGCGCCGCGGTCCATAGACATCGCTTACCGCGACGATCTGGTAGCCGCCGACCTTGTCTGCGGCATTGAGCAGATCGCCCATGCGACCTCCCGCGCCGATCACTCCGACGCGCAAGGTGTCGTTGGCGCCGAGAACCCGCGTTGACGCCAGAGCGGTTAACCCGGTGGCGATGATAAAACTCCGGCGATTCAGTTGATAGGACATGGCCAGCATCTTAGCGACTCACGGTCAACGAGGAAAGCGTCGCACGCGGAATAGTCGGAACTCCGTGCCTGTTTTCGTTCGGATTGGCATCCCTCAAAGTGTATATTTTCAAAGTCAAAGTCCCACTCTCGACCGAAAGAGGGAATCGCACACCGTGGAACCCATCTCCCACTTCTTCTACTCCGACCGCCTCAAACTCCAATTCTGGGACTACGGCCAGGACCACAAGCCCTCGCTCGTCCTCGTCCACGGCGCCCTCGACCACGCCCGCAACTGGGACTGGGTCGCGCAAACTCTCTGCCAGCACTATCACGTGTACGCCCTCGACCTCCGCGGCCACGGCAACAGCGCCTGGGCTCCCGGCGCAGCCTACACCGTAGCCGAACACGTCCTCGACCTCTCCGCATTGCTCGACATCATCAATGACTTTCCCATCCGCCTGATCGGCCATTCGCTGGGCGGCGGCATCGCGTTGCACTACGCTGGCGTCTACCCGCAGCGCGTCCACAAAGGGGTCTCTATCGAAGGCCTGGGCTTCCCGCAAGAACACTCCATCCACGGCCCTGCCCCCGGACGCGTCCGCCAGTGGATCGAAAACATCCGCAACCTCGAGAAGCGCCATCCGAAAAGCTATCCCAGCCTCGACGCCGCCATGGCCCGCATGCGCGAGGTGAACCCGCGCCTCACCGACGAGGTCGCCCGCCACCTCACCCTTCACGGCACCAACTGGGAATCCGACGGCTCGCTCCTCTGGAAGTTCGACAATTTCGCCCGCGTCTTCCCACCCTACGGCCACAACATCCAGGACGCCGCCGAAATCCTAAGCCAGATCACCAGCCCCACATTGTTCTTCTGGGGCCTCGAAAGCTTCCTCCCCGTCCCCGAGACCGACTCGCGCTTCCAAGCCGTCCCCAACCGCCGCCTGATCCAAGTTCCCGGTGCGGGCCACTGGGTCCACCACGACCAACTCGACCTCTTTCTGCGCGAAACGTCCGCCTTCCTCAGAGACTGATGCCGTGCGCACAGCAGTGCAACGCGTTGTCGATGCGTGAGATCAAATCGAGAGATCCTTCCGGCCGCGAATTGTCGAGAGCTTTTGGCGTACGGTACTGATTGAACATACCTGCCCCTTCTTACAGTGGGCGTGCCAGACGATTCCTTCCACACTCCGATGGATACACAGGAGGCTTGGGAATGGCGCAAAGACACAGCTTTGCAGAAATGAGAGCTGAGCAGGCAAGAATGACCGAGAGTTGGAAAGCGGAAGGTCGCACAACCGAAGCGTGGGCTGTCGCAGACCCGGAAATTGTCGAGATTTTTTCCGCTGGAGTTGCGTTCGGTATCAAAGCGGGACGCCGCAGTCGCCGCGACCCCGGATACACCCCGGATGAATGGCGCAGAGCACTGCGTGAGGCCATGGAAAAGGCAGCCGCCCTTGAGGTCAAACTTGAAAGAGCCACAGGAGGCGCCGCGACAAAGGTGAAAGATTAAGCCGTATCAGCGCTAGCTGCGATCTGTCGTCCGGGTGCCGGTTTTGACCTTGTATTCGGGTGCCGCACCCTGGGGTCAAAGGCTGCGGGTTTTGACGTTGTATTCCTGCTTCCGATTCGTCCCGACATCTCCTGTCCACTGAAATCGAGTCGATTCTTTATTCTACCTTTCTGGCCTATCGCGGAGTGGGTCCAACTGCTCCAGGGCCAGTCTTCGGGATGAGAACGAGGTTTCGCACCACCGGATTGGCGTGGATGTAGGGAGTGCTTTCAAGCCAACACCGAGCGACTACCGCATTGAATCGTTCGAATAGTATTTATTAATAAATAGTCTAACATAGTTAACAATCTGTGCTATCGTGCGCTGTGAACTTCGACTCCAACCCCGTCCTGCCTGTCTTTACCTCCTTACTACGTCATTTCGTCACTTCCTCATTTCTTTCCCTTCCGATCTGGCCTCTCCCTTATTTTCAACTACTTACAAATTGCTTTTCCCGGGTCCGTTTCCGTTCCTCCGCGTCTCCGCCTGCCCGGCCTCCCAAGCCGCCCTAAGCCGTTGTAGCGGCCGCTTTCGGAAGCGGGCGTTTTTCGATGGGATGGCAACTCCACAAGTCCTTCAGAATCCGCACTTACGAAAAACCCGTCCGTAACTCGTTTAGAATCGGCACTTCCAGAAAAGAGGCTGGGGGAGGTAGACGAACGGTTAGCCCCGGAACGTTTAACCAAAGAATCGCAGCATCCGCACACCGGAACACGCTGAAATAGCCATTTCCACTGGCCGTCGCGGCCCCCGGCCGGAATTGCAGGCCACCCGCCTTTTACAACTTTTTACAATCCTTTGCGATGGCTTGACACATCCGCCCGGAAGAGCCCTTATAGTCCTGTTCTGGCACGGGGTTGACGGAGCGAGTGGGAGACGCTGAGAAATGTCTAAGAAGTGGCGATTAACGGACCGCACGCGGACCCTGCTGACGCTGGAGTTGGCCATCGTGCTCCCGGCGGCCGCTTTGCTCGGCTTTAGTGTCTGGAACCTGAAGCATATCCAGCGCTCCGAGGCCATCGAAGCGGCCATTCAGCGCGACTTTTCGCATGTGCTGAACATCGCCGAGAAGAAAGCCTGGCACAAGGCCGTCGACGTGCTCACCCCGGTCCGTAATGAGTTTCCAGCCCCCGACGAAGACCGTTCCATGATCGATGCCAAGCTGGAACAAATCCTCTCCGATCATCCCCAGTTTGCGTACGCGTTGATTTACGACAAGAAGAAGAACCTGCTGGTGAGCCGTGGGCAGCCCGGCCGCGATCATGACCCCGTATTCTGTGCGGGCGTACAAGACACGATCAACACGATAGCGAACTGGCTGCCTCTGGAAGCCCCCACGATGGCGGCGCGAGTACGGGCGATGGAAGAGAAAGACGAAGATCCCTTCGGATTCGATGGTTGGTGGACCTTCGGACAGAATCAAAGCACTTATTTTAACGGAGCCTATTTTATCCTGCCGGGTGTTCCGAAGGATCGCGTCGCGCTCGGCATGGTCAGTTTTGATAACGACTATCTGCGTAAAACCTTCTTGCCGGCCATCATGAAAGATGTGTTGACCAGCAAAAATGGGGTGTTGATGGGGGACGCGAATCCGCCGGTGATAATGATCCACCCGTCAAAAGATCCCGCCCCCTGGGTGGCTTCCGCAAATTGGGATAGGGCTAAGCCCGAGGCGGAGCACAATTTTGAGCGGCTTTTGCAAGGCATGACTCTGGCGATCAAGTACCAGGGAGTGACCGTAGCAGATATCGAAAACAGGTTCCTTCGCTACAACTATATTGTTCTGGGTGCGCTGGCGCTGTTCATGATCGGAGGAATCTGGCTCACGTATCGCAACATTTCCAGAGAAATGAATCTCGCCAGATTGAAATCCGACTTTGTCGCGAACGTTTCGCACGAATTGCGGACACCGCTGGCTCTGATCCGCCTCTATGCCGAAACTTTGGAGCTGGGGCGCCTGAGTTCCAAGGAAAAATACCAGGAATATTTTCGCATCATCCGGGAAGAGAGCGAACGCTTGACCGCGTTGATCAACAATATCCTGGACTTCTCGAGAATTGATGCCGGACGGAAGGAATACGAATTCCAGGAGACGAACCTGGCCGAACTTGTCCATTCGACCCTGGATTCCTACCGCTTTCAGATCCAGCAAAACGGTTTCGGCTTCGAGGAGAACATTTCTGCTGATATTCCGCCGGTAAAAGTAGATCGGGAAGCGATCGCGCGGTCGCTGCTGAACCTGGTGAACAATGCATTGAAATATTCCAAGGATCAAAAGTATATCGGTGTGAGCTTGTATCGCGTGAATGGCTCCGTGAATCTCGAAGTCCAGGACCACGGCATCGGCATTGCTCCGAATGAGCACGAGAAAATCTTCGAGAAGTTTTACCGCTGCGGAGATCCGCTGGTACACAACGTTAAGGGATCCGGATTGGGCCTGTCGCTGGTACGGCACATCGCGCGGGCGCACGGTGGAGATGTGCTGGTGGAAAGCGCCCCCGACAAAGGCAGCAAATTTACGATCGCCTTACCGCTGGTTCCACCTTCGCAGCTAGGAAAGGCAACGGCATGAGGCCCACCAACGCAACCCCGCCATCCAAGCACAAGGGAGAAGGAATGGGAGCAGCCAAGATTCTGATCGTCGAGGATGAGCCGAACATGGTCGCCGGCCTCCGCGATAACTTCGAGTACGAAGGTTTCCAAGTACTGACCGCGCTCGATGGCGTCGAAGGACTCGAGCGTGCCCTGAAAGAGTCTCCCGATCTGATCGTCCTGGACGTGATGATGCCACGCATGAGCGGCCTGGACGTATGTAAACAACTGAAAGCGAAAAGGCCCTCGATTCCCATCATCATGCTGACCGCGCGGGGCCAGGAAGTGGATAAGGTGGTCGGCCTGGAACTAGGCGCCGATGATTACGTCACCAAGCCTTTCTCCATCCGGGAGTTGCTCGCTCGCGTGAAAGCCGTTCTGCGGCGAGCACAAACAGTCCCGAAGGAGCAGGATGGCTATACGTTCGGTGATGTGGAGGTGAATTTGCGCAGTTATCAGGTAATGCGCGGTGGTAAGGCCGTGGAGCTTTCCAGCACGGAATTTGAGCTCTTGAAGCATTTTCTATGTCATTCCGGGGAGACGTTGAGCCGCGATCGGCTGCTCGACGAGGTTTGGGGTTACGAGAATTTTCCGACCACGCGCACCGTCGATGCTCATATCGTTCGGATTCGCCAAAAACTGGAACCCGTTCCGGATCAGCCGCGTTTTTTTCTGACCGTGCACGGCGTGGGCTACAAATTCGTAGGATGAAATGATCACGATCATGAAAACCGCAGAAAAGCAGAACACCTCTCACAGCCTGGCTGGGAACAGTCCGGCGCTTGCTGCCAGACGCACAGGGGACGCGCAATCACGTCGAAATCCATCAACCAGTCTGGCCGCGGCCCTCACGGACAGGACTCGATCGCAGGAACAAGAGCTCGAGGCCGTGCGCCGCGAATACGCAAAACTGCAACAGGCCATCTACGAGGCGGCCCAGGTACAGCGGAAACTCTGCTCTCCTCGTGAATTGGTTTGGGGCGAGTATGAGATCGCCGGCGAAATCTTTGCGGTACGCCATCTGACCGGGGACTTTTTCAAGGTTATGCAACTTGACGGCGCCCTTGGGCTGGCGCTCGGTGACATCGCGGGTAAAGGGTTGTCCGCCGGGATCTGGCAAGCCCATCTGATGGACTTGCTCCAGCGTTGTTCGCGAACCCATTTACATCCCGCCGAGGCGGTGGCCGCTGTCAATCGCGAACTTTGCCTGGACCAGAGTGAGCCGCCGATCACCGCGCTCTTCTTTGCTCGACTGGATCCGGAGCGAAATGAAGTCGTGTACTGCAACGCCGGCCTGCCACCACCGCTGGTGCTGCGACACAACAAGTCCGTGGAACGGTTGGAAGAAGGTGGACCGATGCTGGGAGCTCTGCAGGAGGCGACGTACAACTCGGGGAGCGTCCGTTTAGATCCTGGCGATATGCTGCTCGCTTACTCCGACGGCCTGACGGAATGCCGCAATCCCCAGGACGAGGAGTTTGAAACGGGCCGTCTATCCGCGGCAGCAAAGTCGTTCCGTGGCGCGTCGGCAAACCAGGTTCTTTTCTCCACGCTTGCGACGGTACTCGACTTCGCCGACGCGAACCCGCCGGAGGATGACTTGACGCTCCTGGTTATTCGGCGCTGCGAAACGGCCCTCGCGGAGCGGGCTTCTGAACACAAAAAGAGTTTTTCGGCAGCTCGCCGTCAGCAGGCGCCGGCTGCGCGACCAAGGCAGGTCACGAAGGCAACGATCACAAGTATTTGAACAATCGTTAAAGACGAGCGCGACCAACTGCATCATTCGGGCCGGAAGTATGGGTGTGTCCAAATTCAAAGATGAGGATGGCGATGGCGACCGAATTGACCTTTCTATCCGTTAACGATACCCAGCTTTGCGATTCCCTGAACGAACCGCGAGCAATCTGCCCTGAATTCTTGAGAGCATGTTACGCCGCTCACCATCGTTACGTTCTGCAGGTCTGCCGGCAGTATTTTCGCCAGCGGGAAGACGCCGAGGATGCCGCGGCGGAGGTCTTCTTGAAGCTTTACAGAGTTCTGTACCAAAGGGATGAGACGGCGCCGTTGCGCCCCTGGCTCTCTCAGGTGGCTGGGCACCACTGCATCGATAAGCTGCGACGAAGAAAGTGCGAAAAAAGTTCGTCTCTGGAGGACAACGACCTTAGCGCCTTCGCGGATCACGCGATCCCTTCACCACTGTCGCAGGTTCTGCGCAGCGAAGAACAGCGCCGCGTGAGAGCAGAGCTGATTCGCTTGCCGGCGACGTACAAGGCTGTACTCGTCCTGCGTTATTACCAGCGAATGAGTTACTCCCAGATTGCGCGCACCATGAACCGCGGGCTTCCTGCCGTGCGAATGATGATCTTCCGAGCCAAAGAACAGCTCCGCCGTAATCTACAGACTGTGCCGGTATAGGCCGTGCGTCGTATCCTTGTCTCTGGCAGGGCTCGAATTCCGCGAAACCGAGCGCCAAGCGGGAACCAGCGCTCTGCGATCGGATGACATAATTTGCGATCCGTGGCGCGATGTACGCGGCTGGGTCCGGATTTTACGCCAACATTTTTTCGCATGCGGATTAGCTTCTTTCACGCGTTTCGGCGTAGCATTCGGCCATGGCAAATCAACCTGGTCTTTCGCGTCGCAATTTCATCGCGCTATCCGCAATGCTGCCGCTCGCTCTCCGCACTCCCGCGGCCTCTTCGATTCCAGTGGGTCTGGAACTCTACTCCGTGCGCAATACCTTGAAACAGGATCTCGAAGGCACGGTACGCGCCGTCGCACAAATGGGCTACCAGTGCGTCGAATTCTACGCGCCCTATTTCGACTGGACCGAGGCCCAGACCAGGGATATGAGAAAGCTCCTCGACGACCTCGGCGTTCGTTGCTACTCGACGCACAACAACGCCGACTACCTGAGCAAGGACAACATCTCCAAGACGCGCGATCGCAACCAGATCCTCGGCTGCAAGTACGTCGTCATCGCCTCCACGCACGCCTATACGGACCTCGAAGGCTGGAAGACCTTCGCGGGAACGCTCAACTGCCGCTGCCGAGCAGCTGGAACCCGCGGGTCTGAAAGCCGGGTACCACAATCACAAGGTGGAGTTCGTCCCTATCGATGGCGTCCGTCCCATGGAAGTGCTCGCGAAGAACACCAAGCCGACCGTAATGCTGCAGCTGGACGTAGGCACGTGTCTCGAAGCCGGCGCCGATCCGATCGCCTGGATTCGCGCCAATCCGGGGCGCATCCACTCGCTGCACTGCAAGGATTGGTCGCCCGATCCATCCAAAGGCTACACGGTGCTGTTCGGCGAAGGGTCGCCGACTGGAAAGCCATCTTCCAAGCTGCGGAGAGCGGGGGCGGAGTCGAATACTACCTGATCGAGCAGGAAGGCAGCCGCCTCTCCGAGCTGGACACTGCAAAAACGTGCCTCGATCTATATCGCAAACTCAGAAGTTAGAGGTTGGATGTTAGAGGCTGAACTTGAAGCGTGAAGCCTGAAGCCTGAAGCTTGTGGCTTGGATCCTCTTTTTCTAACTTCCAACGTCCAATCTCTAGTTTCTGCATTTTACGAGGAAACAGCGCCGCGCAACCAATCAAGGACGGCTACACGGCGCTCGGGGGTGTTGGCGAGTGGATTGTGGGTTCGCTGAAGTAATTACAGTTGGCGGGAACCTTTTCTGCGAGCACCGCGCTTGCCCATGCAACACGCACGGAACGCGTATGACGCGCTTGTCGTGTGAGGCACGGTCGTGCACAACGCGTTGACCGGTTGCTTGACGCCTCGCTCTGGCAGCATCCGCAGGAATCCTCGTACTATTTTTCAAGATTGCGGCCGCTCAATCACGCCAGCGCACCGGGCTCTCCTCAGCATTCCAGTACTCTGGTCCGCATCGTTCTAATTCTTTTGCAGCCTATCGATCGAGCGCACTTATCCAGCGCAGGGATCGTGCCAAACTTGGGAATCGTAACGTTGGCGTTTTGTGTTGTTTGGCTGGAGCGTGCAATTCCGTTTTTGGTTCAACGCGGGAATGTGTCCCTCCGCGGAACGGCTCCCTTGGATGAATCTAACTTTCGCTGGTCGGGCACAGACGAAATTGGTCACACCGGTCCCGTTCGGGCCAGGTCATGCCAGTTCACGCCAATTCACGCCAATTCACGATTGTTCCCAATCGAGTGCTGCGGCCTCTTATAGAGGCGCCCTGTAGCGCGGATTTCCCGATTTGTGACGAGTCCCTGGGCGAAACTCTGAGGAACCTCTAAGAGTGGAGCGACGGATCAAGCCGTGGCGCCGCCCGCTTCGTAGAGAACCGGATGGGATCGCTCCGCGCTGAGCTGTCGGAGCAGGCGCACGAAGACCACGGATCGATCCTGCACCTCATAGCTCAGGACGACTCGCTTGCCGGAGTCTTCGGTCCATTCCAAATCGGATTTTTCGACGAAGAACGCCTGGTTTTTGTCCCAACCGGACACCTCCACGCGGTAAAGCCCGGCGACCGGAAAGGCGGCAGACAGCATGGGCGGGAACCTCGAGGAAGTAGTAGCAGCCGGAAGGCCAATGGCCCGAGCCTCAAACAATTGAAACCGCTTCGGTTACCTTAATCGGCGAGGGAAGCGCTGTGCGCCGTAGAGACACCGCGCCCGCGGTTGTGCGCAACTGAACCACTTGCTTGGCACTTGCTCGACTCGGGCGCCGGCGCCTTGGGAGCCTAGAAATGGCTGCGGAGAAGCAGGTTTTCGGCGAAGCTTTCGACGGGGCCGTAGAAATATCGGAACGCCAAGAGTCCCAGCAGGAGTCCTAACCGCGCGTAGCTGCTGCCGCGGAGCCAGGACAAATAGCGACCCGCGGTAGTCTCATCCATCAGCAGCATGATGGCGGTACTTCCGTCCAAAGGGGGGACCGGAAGGAGGTTGAAGGTACCGAGCAGGAGGTTCAGCGAAAACAGGACATACAAGGTCACGATGGCGAAGTCCGGGCGCTGCCCGGGAATCCAGTGTAGCCAGCCCATCGAGCTTCCGATCCGAAGTCCCGCCGCGGCGATCAGCATCAGCGTGAAATTCGCCGCCGGGCCGGCCAGAGCCATTAGAGCCGCTCGCCGCGGGTGGCGTTGCTCCCACAGCGGGTCGAACGGCGCACTCGCCCATCCGATCATCCCGCGGGTGAACAGGAACGCCAGGATGGGAATCACCACCATACCCCAGGGCTCGCGGCGGATGTGCGGCACCGGATTGAGGGTCACCTGCCCGGCGAGGGCGGCGGTGCTGTCTCCGCCCAGCTTGGCGACAAACGCGTGGGCTGCCTCGTGGCACGTGGTGGAAAAAAGAAAGACGACGTAGGAGATGAAGCCGTAAACGAGGAGTTCGGGTGTGAGGTCAGGCATCGAATGTACGAGCGTAGGGTCTCACGGGATTATTTGCAAGCGCGGCACCGAGAGCGCCCTTTGCTGGAGCGAATGGCCTAGCGTCACGGCCCGGGCCCTCCATCGGTTGAGGTCCTTCGCTTCGCTCAGGATGACAGGCCGCGCTCTAGGATTAGGGTCGTCACCGTGTCGGTGAAGAACAGCAGGCGCTTCACCTGGACAACAAGGCGCGGTCCAGCGCGGCCTTCTCAGCCGGTGTGAGCGGCCGCGAGGCCCCTTTTGCCAGATCGCCCAATGCGAGCGGGCCAATGGCAACGCGCACGAGGCGCAGGACTTCGACTCCCAGGGACTCGAGCATGCGGCGGATGTGCCGGTTCTTTCCTTGGTCCAGCACGACTTCCAGCCAGGAATTTCTTTCGCTGGAGCGGAGCCGGGTTACGCGTTTGACATGCAACACTTCTCCGTCGCTTTCGATTCCTTCTTGCAGTGCGGAGAGCAGTTCGTCGTCCGCAACCTGGCCGATCTGCACGTGGTAGATCTTGTCCAGGTGCGAGGCCGGCGCAAGGATGCGCGACGCCCACTCGGAATCGTTGGTTAGCAGCAGCAGGCCCTCACTTGCTTTGTCGAGCCTTCCGACGGGCGCGATCCAGGGAGGAGCACTCCTTTCCAGACTGAATGCGGGGTTTTTGGTCTGGGGCGGCCTGGCCCGCAGGAAATCGTAGACGGTCTCGCGACCCTTCTCATCCGACGCGGTGGTTACGGCGCCGCGCGGCTTGTTTAACACGAGATAGATCTTATGGGCGGCAACAGCCGCACGTTCGTCCACCTCGATCCGGTCGGACCGCAGATCCACCGGCGTCTCTGGGTTACGTTTCACGGCGCCGTTCAGCCGTACACGTCCTGTCTGGATCATCTCGGCGGCCCGGGACCTCGAGCAGATGCCCATCTTGGAGAGGGCCCTGGCGAGGCCTACTTTTTTGTTGCGGCCGACTTGCGTGTGGGGACCGGCATTTCGCCGATCCGCGGGCTTAGGAGTTCTTCTTCTCACGTGGCGAATTATAAGTCCGCACGGGCCGCACATACTGCGTGTTTTTAGGGAATTCGAACCGCGAGGATTATGACGGAGAAGCCGGACAGTATTGAGGATTCGGAATTCGTTAGAAGAAGGAGCGTCGCGTCCCAGCCCTACCGCCTCGTTTTTCGAAGCGTACCACGCCGCTCCTCCCCCTACTTAGCGAACTTGGTAGCCCGCACGTCGATACTCGCAGACGCGTTCAACAGTATCCATACCCCGAATCTGGTAATTGCACCCCCGGATCTTCGTGTAGCGACTCTTAGTGGGATGTGATCGGGGTTGGATCGGGCGGAAGTTTGTTGCCCGGATAGGGATTGCGCTGACTGGGAGGGCACTGAGGTTTTACGACGACAATGCCCGCAGGTCGCCGTAATGTTCCGGCCCTTGGATCCGACGTGCGTGTCGATTACTGCGGTGCAGTGGTCAGTGATTGAACGGCGGGCGGTGCGAGGGAGGTGCCGGCCGGGTAGACGATAATTTCGACGGCGCCCCAACCGGAGTCGGCGCTTGCGTTGATCTTCTTGCCTCCGCCTAGAGTCTTGAGCTGGGGGTGTCGTCGAAACCGAAGTTGTCAATCAGGTAGGCGCGAATGATCGCGGCGCGGGCTTGCGTTAACACCAGGTCTTTCTGGGCTTCTCCGGTCATGCCGGTGTACACCACAACCACAGCGATTCCGAATTCGTTGGCGGCGAGAAACTGGCCGGCGTCGCGCAGGGAATTCTGGTTCTTCAGCTTGGCGGTGTCGATCTTGTCGAAAGGGTGTTTCGGATCGTACGTGAAGGTTTTCAGCGGCTGATTTTCGGGCAGGCTGGGAATCTCGTTTTTCGCGAGGTCGGCGGAACTTTCGTAGCCGCGTTTCTTGAAGTACCCGCGGAGCAGGAAATTTTGCCTTGTCGTTGACCAGGGCTCCGATGGTGCCTTGGCCCTGGTTGATCTTGACGCTGATGGCGCTGAGGTTGGCGGTGGCAACGGTGACGTTACCGAGCGCTTCCTGACTGCTGTCGAGGATGGCGTCGGTCTTCTTGATGAGGTCCGCGATCGCCAGGGGCGGCTCGCTGGCGATGGTGTCGCCATCCTGGACATTCACACCCTGCGCGGAGCCAAACGATACGGAGACAAATTCATTGCCTAACAGGCCCTCGGTCTGGATGGCGGCTACCGAGTCCTTCTTGATGAACGAGGGAAGGCTGAGCGCGTCACCTGAGCTACGAAGATGCCGAGTTCCCCAAACCACTCGAAGAAACCGTTGACGGGATTCCAGACCGCGGCGAGGGCGGAACTCAACAGGGAAGTGGATTGCGCCGCGTGCTCATCCGCAGCCGGACTGAGGTGCGGAAGCTTGGTGTGGTAGGTCATCAGCGAGCTCGGGGCAGCTCAGGGAGTCGAGCGGCCGGAAGGGTCGGGTCCGGAAGACGAGGAGTGGCCGTGACGCATAAAAAGGGTATGCGGGCCGCCGTAAATGAACTCTTTCGCGATATTCAGGCCTGCAAACGCGAGGAGGTTGTAAATTGCCCATACGCAGACCATCTTTGACGCCATAGCGGCTGGGGTACCAGCCGTAGACGGCCGCCATGGTGCCTGCGTAAGGAGCGATCAGGGCCGGAAATGACAGACGACGGTGACCGTCTTCACCGACGCGAGCGGTAACCGTCGAAATGCCAGCGTGAGCAAGCCGCCGGAATAGGCCTTTGCACTCACAGCGGTAGTAGATGGTGTCTTCCCGGAAGGCTGCCGCCAACGCGAAGCGCGTAGTCGTCGATACCATGGCGATGCCGAAATCGGACCCGACACGCTCGCCGTAGGCTCCGAAGCCTTGCCCCCACTCCGGAGGCGTGTGATTTCCCTGATTGACGGCCCCCACGAACGCGGCGCCGACGATGGGATAAGGACCGAACGTGTCGAACACGTAGTTTCGGAGCTTCGTTTTGCTCGACGGGCGGTGATAGGTGAGGTCCAGCGGCCGTGGCGTCGGACTGTTCGAGGACGAGTCGCTAACGCTCGAGGTGGTTCCCGCGTCGATGGCGGACTGCGATTTTCCTGGCGGTGACAGCACTCAAGCCCGCTGCGAGTGTCAGTAAAGAGACGACACATAGAGTCTTCATGTGAAATTCTCCATACCTCGAAATTCCATCGTGCGATTGAGAATTGGCCGCAGATACGCGCCAGAGAAGGTGAAAAGCGTTACGCCTAGTAATAGCACTGGGGGAGTTGGGTGTCTGTATCGAAAGGGACATATTCACCGAACGGCTTGGTATCAGCAGGTATCGCTTAGGCGACCAAGAGGTCGAGCGTCCCGATTTGATGCGGTAACGGACAAGACGGTCGACAACTTTGGTCACCCCGTAGGCATAAAGGGGGCACAGTCCGTTTATAAGTAAGTTAAGTATTTATAATAAGTTAATATAAGCCCTTTGCTTGCCGCGCGTCTAGAACTCCGCCCTTGAAGAATCGCCTCGCTTTCACGATTGGCAGTGGCCAGGGATGTGCATCCCTCCCATAGAGAACAAATGCGCTCAGTAAGGACAATGATGAAGACCCATAAGGGCTTCTCCTTAATCGAACTCTTGATCGTCGTGGCAATCATTCTCATTATCGCGGCAATCGCCATCCCGAACCTCATTAAGTCCAAGATGGCCGCTAATGAAGCGTCGGCGGTTAGTTCGGTTCGCAAGATCAACGCGGGCGAAGTGAGTTATGCAGCTTCTTGCCCATTGGTTGGCTTCTCGGCAACGCTGGCGGAACTGAACAGCGGCGTTGTCTGTGTTAGCGGCAAGGGGATAATTGACCCGGTTCTGTCTCTCGGTGCCAAGAGCGGTTACACATTCGCGTACGCAGCCACTGCAGGCGGTGACGCTCTGAATGATAGTTACACGCAAACCGCCGTTCCGGCCGCCTTAGGCACCTCGGGCCAGCGGGGCTTCTACTCGGACCAGACGGGCGTGATTCGTTACACGCTGACAGGTGTGGCGCCCACGGCCGCCAGTCCGGCGCTTTAACGGTTGGTCAAACAGACTAGGCGACTCCCGGTGGAAGGTGCTGCAGTCAGCGGGGTGGCGCTTGCTGAATCCTTGATTGGTGCTCGCGGTCGCAAGCATGGCCATGGTCCTTTCTCAGGAAGAGTACTGAAGTACCATTGTTGCGATATTTCTAGCGTGGTCTTCTCCCGACAATCTCCCAGCCGGAAATCTCCCAGAAGGAGAATACGGATGATGCAGAAGTCATAGCCAATCCATGTATCAGGGCGACCGCGAAGCGCCGAACATAATGAATGGCCAAGCGAATGACGGCCGGTGTTGTTATTACTCTTCTGAATCTTCCCGTTTTCGCTGACGGTCCTCAGCGCTTCAGTCTCCACTGCGTCATCGCAGGAAGGCACCGGAACCTCTTCGACATTCTGCGGCTAGTTGATCGAACGGGAGGTCCATTCAATGCGAAGGAAATTCTGTGATCACGAGGCACTTCACAACAATCGGCGGAGCCGCCAATGAACGGGTTGGAACGCCGCCTGACCCCACGGATAGAATGGCTCGCCGATATCCAGTTCGAGCCGAATAACGGCGGCATCGTGTTGGATCTCTCTGAGGGAGGGCTATCCTTTCACGCCATCGATCCCATTCAGACCGATCGCACGATCCATTTCTCGGTGTCGTTGCACGACCAGCGAATCCAAGCCACTGGCGAACTGGCCTGGATCAACCGGACGAAAACGACGGGAGGATTGCGATTTACCGGCCTGTCCGCCGAGGCTCGCCAGCAAGTTCGTGATTGGACAAGCCAGTCGGCACCTGCGCTGTCGTTTGACGATGCGTCCTCGCGCCCAGTGCCGACACTACGTGCATTTTCGGGGGACACCGGTGTCCAGCCAGAGAGCAAGGCTGCCCCGCTAGAGGTTGCTTCACCAGGGCGAAAAGGACTGGCATCGTGGAGTGGGTTCTCTGCCGGTTTAGGCGCCGGCGTTCTCGTTTCGGCTCTTGTAGGGGCCGCATTCTCGTTTCACACCTATCGCCGGCAGTTTGGGGCGTCAATCATCCAGTTTGGAGAACGCGTAGCCGCAAAACCTCAAGCTCAGCCGCAAATGGCATCGCCAGTTGTGCAGCCAGAGCTGCCGGCGGCGCTTGGCGTATCGACTCCAGGCGCGCCAATTTCGATCGCACAACACTCCGAATCGCTCATACCACAGCCCTCCCGAAATGCGCCTGCTTCACAGACCTTGCCAGCGCCGCCGCAAGCGAAGTCCGAGCCTTTGGTGCCAGACACCGCTTGGCGTGTCGCTGTCGGTTCCTCTAGACCCAAGGCACCTACAGTCAACGGCTCCACTCTGATTTCAGAGACACCTCCGTCGCTATCTCTTCCCACCATAGTGGTTGCGTCCAAGTCGTACCTTGTTCCGAGTAAACTCGGCCCAGCTCCACCGCTCGCACCGGCGAGCGAGCCCAATGTCCACTCGGTGGTTTCTGGAAAAGAAGACGCCGGATCTCCGTCGGAAATGTATCTCGAGGTGGGTAAATTCAAGGATCAGCCCCCGGCCAGCGAGGTAAAGGACAAACTCGCAACACTCGGCTTTCAGGCGTCGGTCACTCAGAAGGGCCGTTTTTGGGGAAATTCCTACTATGTGCTTGTGGGTCCTTACGGCAACGACCGAGAGGCGAAGGCGGCTCGCAAGAGTCTGACTTCTCGCGGTTTTAAGCCGCGAGCTTTCGAGAGGGGCTCCCGAGCCTTTGCGTTTAGTTATGTGCTGACGCTAGACGGTGCGCGCATACCTGTCGGAGACTACTCAATTCGATGGGAATCCTACAGCAGCCTCGTAGTTGTGGAATTTGTGCAAAACAAAGACATCGTTGCCACAGTCGACGGGAAGTGGGCGAAGCGCGATACGCCGTACGACCGAGGTGCGTATGCGTTCACAAGCAATGGTGATGGATCGCGAAATCTCGTTTGGATTCAATTCGCGGGCATGAGGCAGACGCTCCTATTTGATAAATCATCCTGAATCTTGATTTTTCAACCTGCTCGGGCTTACTCGAGATTTGTGCCGGAAGTGGATTTACTAACTCAGGACAGGTCAATCATAGAAGGGACATCAATATGGAATTGGCGTTTGGAATTATCGTGTCCGTGGCGGTTGGCCTAGCAATCTTGGCGACGTACCTGCACTTCGTAACCCACGCCAAGGATCGGTCGAAATAACCCGGGCCGCACTCTTAACATATCCCCACATACTACGTCGCGGTGACTATTCGTTCCGAGAAAATCAAAGTCCCGAATAACGCGCTAATCAAACAGGTAAAACACCTCTGGGCTCGTGTCTGGAAATTATCGAAAGACGTTTCAAAGGGAATGGCGCGCCCCAGGAGACGATCTTAGAACTTTTTTAGGAGAGTTTGTGTCAAGCTTGCCTCAGTTTGTCTGTTCCAAGGATTGGAGGATCTAAGGCGTCCTCGATTGAGTCCTCGTTGACTGACAACTTGTGTCGAGCGTACCAATGCACAGAACGTGTGGCAACGCCAGAGGCTACTCATGTCGTGTTAACCAAACGGGCTAAATAGGTGCTGGCGAGAGTTGCCGGTGAAATCACAACAGTCGATTACAGTGAAAAAAACACTACGACAAGGGGAGAACGCAACCTTGACAAAACGTAAAAGTAGCAAAGTAGTTGAATACATAGCAAGATGTCCAAGAGAGGCGCAAGGCGATTTGGCGAAGATCAGAGCGGCCATTCGGGCGGCAGCGCCTGGTGCCACTGAACGCACCGATTATTTCCAATGGCCCGGATATTCCTATCCAGGATTTGATTATGACGGGATGTTTGCTTGGTTCAGCTTCAAGAAACCACACATACGCCTACATGTACGCCCTCCAGTAATACAAGAACATAGGAAGGAACTTGCAGGGTTTGCTACAACGAAAGCCATTGTTAGCTTCTCAATGGGTAAACCAGTACCAATGACATTGGTGAAGAAACTGGTGAAAGCAAGTGTGAAGGCAATGAAGGATAAGCGCATCAACCGTATCAAAACTTGACTGCCTCGGATTATGGACTCTTTTTGGCGACCGCTACGTTCAATTCTTGTTCGAAACAAAACTAGGGGTATCAACCGAAGCCATTGAAAACACACTGTCTTTGGAAATGGCGCGCCCGGAGAGATTCGAACTCCCGACGTTCTGCTTCGAAGGCAGATGCTCTATCCAGCTGAGCTACGGGCGCGCATAGGTGGATTATAACGCTTTTGGACGAGTTCGCGTCATGTCTGGTGAGGCTTTTCGGTCGTGAACGCAGTTTTTGGTCGAGGCGTTGCGCGCAAAGGGACGAGAAAAAAATTTAACACAGAGGGCGCAGCGATAGGAGCACCCTTCGAGGCTCAGGGTAAACGGAGGGCACGGAGACGGCGTGCTCGAATCTACGCGCTTTCTGGAGGCGCGGCTGTGATTTCGAAGTCTAGTTGTCGCGTGCCTAGTTGCGGATGGGTGGCCTTTAGCGTCACCGTTCCGGGTTGCTCTTTTGCTCGGATCCAGATGGCGCCGGTGCCGCCGATCAGGGCGAAGGGGTTGTCGCCGATAATTTCGGCGGGGCCTTCGAGTTCGAACTTGATGGCGTCGTTGGCGAATGGGCGGATTGCACCGAAGTCGTCGGTTACGCGCAGGACCACGCGCGTGCTGTCGGCGCCATCGGACATCAATTTTGTGTCATCGGGGAGCAGCGTGAATTTCTGGTCGACGCCGCGGCCGGACATGGTTTTCGAAATCACCTTCTTGCCGGCATGTAGCCTTCGATGCGCAGGTCGCCCCATTGGAATACCGCTTTCTCGAGGTCGGCGACGAACGGCGGATAGCGCAGGTGGGCGAATTCGGTTTTGTTGGGGTCGACTTCGGCGACCAATTTGTCGGCGATGTAAAACTTCAGGTGGTCGCAGTTGGAGCAGACCCAGGCTTTGGTGAAGCCGATGGATTCGTCGCCGCGCGCCCAATGAAAGGCCGGTTCGAGGACTACTTCCTCGGCGGGATCGCATTGCGATTTGTAAAAATAGGCGGCGGGTTTGGGCTCGCGGAACATGTCGGTGACGCCGTGGTAGCAGATGCGGTCGCCGGAGCCGAAGTCGGCGTGGGTGTTGTAATCGAACGCGCACCAGCCGATGCCGCCCGCGTATTGCGGGTTGGAGGCCAGCTGATCGTGGATGCGCGCGTGGCGGAGCATGTGTTCCTGGAGGCGTTCGATCTGATCGATGGTCTTGGTCGGATAGGTGTGGCCGACGAACTCTGTATTGAGATAGCGCGGATGGTTGGGCGGCTTCAGCGGGAAACCGAAATCGTTCATGGTGAAGACGTCTTCGAGGAATTCGGAGGACTGGAAGTAGCGGATGCCGCCGGTCTGGCGCGTGGGATCGAGTTTGTGGGCCAGCGCGTTGGTACGCATGTAGAAATCGTGGTCGTCTTTGGATTCGTTGATGCGCACGCCCCACAGAATGATGCTGGGGTGATTCCAATCGCGGCGGATCATGCGGCAGACGTTGTCGACCGAGATGTCTTTCCACGCTTGATCGCCAATGTGCTGCCAGCCGGGGATTTCTTCGAGCACCAGCAGGCCGATCTCGTCGCAGGCATCGAGGAAATGGCGTGATTGCGGATAGTGCGAGGTGCGCACGATGTTGCAGTGCAATTTGTTGCGGAGAATGTTGGCGTCGCTGCGCTGCGGCGCGGCCCGGCATGGCTTGGCCCATGAAAGGGAAGGTCTGATGACGGTCGAGGCCACGCAGCTTGATCACCTTTCCATTTAACTCGAAGCCGTGGTCGGTGAATTCGGCTTTGCGGAAACCCACGGTGCGGTGGTCCTGGTCGATAAGTTGTGTCCCTTTCAACAAGCGCACGTGGACCGAATACAGATTGGGATGCTCGAGATCCCACAGCTTGATCGCGCTTAGGCCCTCCAGATGGACGGCTGTGCACCATTGGCCTCGGCCGCGGGTTCCGAAGCGGCCATGCGCTGCGTCGCCTTGGCTACTGTGCGATCGCCATCCCGCAACTCGACTTCGAGCGTCAGCGGCTCACGCGACGCTTCCAGGTGTTGAAGGTAGCAGTCGACATCCAGGTGGGTTTTCCGCTCAATACGTCTTTCGGCTTCGCGCAGATATTTTCGATGAACGTGGACGGCACGATGCGAAGGGAAACCTCGCGGTAGATTCCGCCAAACGTCAGGTAGTCGATCTGGTAACCGAAAGGAGGAATGTCAGGCCGCTCGGTGGAATCGACATCGACGGCCAAAACATTCTCGCCGTCGAAATCGATGTGCGGGGTCAGGTCAAAAGAAAAAGGCGTGTATCCGCCTTTGTACTCGCCAACGATTCACGCCGTTGATCCAGACCGTGGAGGCGGTCATGACCCCTTCGAAATCGACGAACACGTGCTTGCCGCGAGCCTCGGCGGGCAATTTGAAACGGCGCCGATAGATCGACACGAATTCGTAGGTCTTGTCGTCAAAGCTGTGCCAGGGCAAGCGAACATTGGTGTGGGGAATTACGACGCGATCGAATGCGGAATCGTCAAACTCGCGGCCGTGGGCGCCTTGCGCGAAACTTCTTGCTGTAGCGCCAGTTCCGATTGATGGGAAGGACCAGGCGTCCTTCGCTGCCGTTGCCGCCGGCGCGACCCGCCAGAGTGGACGGCGCGAGGGTCGCGCCGGCGATCATCGTGCTGGTGGTCTTCAGAAAATCGCGTCGGTCCATGGCGGTCCTTTTCGTGACGGATTTATCTAAAAAACCGCGCAGATAAAATTGTTTGGCGAATCTTAACAGGTTAAGCGCGTAACCTCCAGTGCTCCGGGAGGCCTGGCACCGGTCATTACGCCAAACCACAGGAGGCAGCTTACATGGGGATGGGTTTCTGGCTGTTGCGCTGCAGGTACCAGCACGGGCTGTCGCCCATGTGCGGAAACAACGCATGCACGCAAGGGGTGATGACCTCGGGCTGCTGCGCGTCGAATTCGTACTCGGTTTTGCCGTCCTTCAGTGGAATGGCCAAGAGCCGCTCCATTTTTACCGTTCCGAACGCGTCGCCCGTCTTGGGATGGGTCATTTTCCAGCGCACCATGAGATAGTCGCCGGCATACACGAGAGCTAACAGCAGAATCAGGGCGATCACGGCGCGTTTTGCAATGAGGGAGGCCTGAGCCAAGCGTTGTATTCTCCTTGGAGTTACAGCTTGTTGGACGCCCGCCGCGACGTTGTCGTCGATCCACGCAGCAGCCTTTCCGCGGTCTCGATTGCGGGATCATGCTTTTGTTGGAGATCGCTCAAAGTGGGAGCGACGGTTTCGTCAGGCAGAATTCCGGTGCCCTCGAGCTTGCGTCCTTTTGGCGAAAACCACAATACTTCGCTCATCTCCAAGACGCCGCCGCCTTTCATCACACGCGGCTTGGCGATTCCCAGGACGCAACCGCAACTTTGACTTCCAACGATCTTGGCACGGTGTGAGTCCTGCATTCCCGCGGCAAACACCTCGGAGGAACTCGCGGAGCGCGCGTCCACCAGAATCACGACCGGGCCGGAATAAATTTGATCGCCGGGCTTGCCAACGTACAGTTCCAGCGGCAGCCGGAAGATCCCAGCGAACTCCGAAAGAGGTTTGCCGGAGCGGGTCTTGTCTTTCGCGAAAAGCGTTTTTTTGTCAAAGAAAAATCCCGCGATGGGGAGCAGCACGCCCAGGTCACCGCCGCCGTTTCTGCGCAGAGTCGATCACGATCCCCGGCGCATTTTTGAACCGTTCGAGAGCCTGTCGAAATTCCTTAGTAATGACCGGCTGGAAGCCATCGAACCGGATGTAGGCGTATCCCGAGGGCAGAACGTCGGTGATGACATCAGGCGCCGAAGAAAAAACCTGGCGCTGGAGAGTAACCTCGAAGCGCGAGCCGTCCGCGCGTTCCATTTCAACGCGCATCTCGGTGTCCGGCGGGCCTGCGAACAGCCGGCCATAGCTGAAAATGCCGCGTAGCGCGTTCGGAAGACGAAGGCGGCTTTGTTTCTTTCAATTTCGGCAATGCGCTCCGCCACAGGTTTTCCGTCGATGCTGAGGACCACCATGCCGGGCTCGATTCCGGCGTGAGCGGCACTGGAATCGCGTCGCACCGTGGTGACCACGGTCTGTCCGTCTACGTCGTCAACGCTGATACCCGAGCTGACGCCTTGTTGTTTCTTGTATTTTTTCCACTGCTCCGGTGAATTGAATCGCGTGTGAGCGTCGTGAAGTTCGCCGGTCATCCGGCTCATCATGGAGTAGAACTCTTGATCGTCGCCGCGGCTTCGACCAGCGGCCGGTAACGCGTGTGAATCTCGTCCCAGTTGACGCCATTGAAGGACGGGTCGTAGTAATGGTCGCGAATGTCCTTCCAGACGGTTTCGAAGATTTCCCGCCGGGCTTTCAGAGACAGGCGCCGGGATCTTGGGGAATTCGTGCGTTCCGCGGGCGCCGATGGAGGCGACTGCGCCAAGGTGCGGGGCAGACTCCGCAGCCGCGCTGCCAACGCGAGGAAGAGCACGCAGCGGAGGAGCATAGAGGCGAATGGACATACGAGGTCCGGTCATGGTCGTCGCGCGGGATCGAGCGGCGTTTCCGCGTGAATGGATTATAAGGAGTCGAAACCCATCGCGCACCCGGAAGTTGCAATCGATAGGGAGGCCTTGCGCGATGGATGGAGCGGGTGAGCTTGCAGCGCCAAGGGCCGCGATCCGCTGAAAAAGGCGCTGGGAGACGTGAGCCGACGTGGTGGCGGGCGAGCATGGTAGGATGGCCGGCACTATGGCAAAACAACATTATTTTGCGAGGCTGATTCCCCCGCGGCCGACGTTTCCCTTCGACATGACGGCCGAGGAGCGGGCGGTGATGATGGAGCATGTGAAGTATACGCAAGAGAAATTCGCTGCCGGGAAAGTGCTGATATTTGGGCCGGTGATGGCGCGCGAGGGCGCGTTTGGCATGGCCGTATTTGAAGTGGCGGACGAGGCGGAGGTTCGCGAGATTGCCGAAAATGATCCGAGCGTGCTGGCGGGCCTGAATAAATTCGAGTGGCACCCGATGAAACTGGGGGCGGCCCAGGGATCACCGCTGGAGTGAAGGTGAGGGAATTATTTTTTGGCGGAGCGCGCCGCCGCTGAAAATCCGACTTTTCGCAATAAACTAGGACGCGGGCAGGTCGGCGGGCTCGTTGGCAAAAAGGCGGGCAAGTTCCGCGTGTTCCATGACCACGGCAGGATCGCGCTGGATAGCGTCGAAGTAACGCTTCTGAAAGCCGTCGCCGGATTCCGAGGGCGCGAACATCTTGCGGGCCAGCATGATCGCGCTGCGGGTGTCGTCGGGGCTGACCGGC
Source organism: uncultured Acidobacteriota bacterium (assembly GCA_963832615.1). Taxonomy (GTDB): domain Bacteria; phylum Acidobacteriota; class Terriglobia; order Acidiferrales; family UBA7541; genus Acidiferrum. The sequence continues at coordinate 132,121 of CAWHVA010000016.1, read as the reverse complement.
ACTTCGCCCGCGAGGCTTTCGTCCAGGCGAACCACGAATTCGGAAATATTGTGAAGCCAGGCAAATTGCTCGTGATCGATCACCAGGCGGAATAGTTCGCCGGTGTTGACCTTGCCGTGCACGCGCTCGTACTCGCGGCGTTCCATGTCGAGGAGTGTCTTATGCAGGCGGAGCAGCGCGAGGCGCAAAGTGACAAGTTTCTCGCGCGCGGGATTGGCTGGTCCGCCGGTGTTGGCTGAATAGGGATCGGAAATGGTCATAGGTGCCGCGGCGCTTGGCGCGACAGTTTATTGTGCGACAGGATAGCGCGATTGCCAAATGGAAGGCCGGACGGCTGCATCGAGAACTAGCCGCGGCGTACAGAATAGGAAGTCGCTGGCCGACTCAGTCATGGTAGCGCTGTTCGCCAACGGGGAGCGCAATGGGCAGGCGATTGCCCGGCGGTGGCAGCGGGCAAGTAGCATAGGGCGTGTAGGCGCAGGGCGGATTTTCGAGATGGTTGAAATCCAGCACGAGCTCGCCGGGCTTGTCGAGTCCGTTCGACGGAAGGCCCGTGTATAGGAAGCGGCACGCGCCATAGGTTGTGGATGCGCTGGTGGTGTCGCGGAGAATGAAGAAAAGTTTCACAGCAGGATTGTCTTCAACGACGGGCTCAAGCTTGTAGGTCTTTCCCGCCAAGGTGAATTCCGCAGCGCCTGGAACCGGCTGGTTGTAGCTGGTGCCGATGAGCGTCGCGAGGGTGACGCTTTTCGGTGGAGTGTAGGGAATCCAGCGAGCTGTGACGCGGAAGCCGGCGTCCGGCGGATACCATTTAAGTCCGTGGAATCCTGTGATCGCGGGAGATTTCGCGTCCTTGATGCGCAAGGCGAAGCGGTCGGCGCGCCGCACGACGTAGAAATTGAGCGTACCGATAGTTATGCGAGGATTGCCTTTGTCGGTATCGGCGCCCGTGCGCAGTTCCTGCGACTGCGCGGGTTTGCCGTCAATCAGTAGACCTTGCGGGAATCCGCCTGTCGGAGGAATCAGGGTAACCGCCGTGCCTTCGAGATGCAGGACGCCGGCGTGCGCGGGGCCGCTGGCGGGCAGATGAATCGTGTTGTCTACGGCGGAACCAACAGTATTGTCGCCGGGGACCAGCCACTCGAGTCCTACCAACGACAACCAGCCGTCGGGCTTTTGAAGGTCGGCGGCGTGTTGCGCACGCCACGCGGCGAGATCCTGTTGCCCGGCAACCTGTTGCGCCAAAGAGGCTGTCGCGCCGACGGCTAGATAAATCAAGAACAGCGCAATTGCAGAGGGGAAGCGATAACGTCGCATTGCGAAAGTATAGTGGCAGAGGCGGCCTTTGAGTAGTGGGCGACTGGTGGGACGTATGGAGGGAGGGCGTTTGCAATTAATTAGTTCTGGCGTGACGAGCCTATCGCGATGTTCGCGGCCGAAAGGAATGCAATCTTGGATGAAAATGAGGCCTGAGCCTCGGTGCATTCGATGATTTGCCTGGCCAGCTGGGCTTGTTGAGAAGTCGAACAGCTAACCGACAGCAGGAAAGCCCCCGTCTTTGCTTCGCCTTGCAAATCTTGCGGTAGAAGCACGCAGATATCGGAGTCGGAAAAGCCGCCGGAGCTAACGAGCGCCTCGCCGGCGCGCTCCAGACTTTCCGGACTAGCGTAAACACCGATTACTTCCGTTTCAGCAGATGACATCGACGTATTCCTCGGACCCGAGCCCGGCGCGACGCACAGGCTGAGCAATTCGTCTCACCGTTATTGAACGTATGGCGAACGCTGGCGCGGAGCTATCGGGAGAAAAATGTACGCGGGAAAGCAGAGACGGTAAAAGTTCAGAGGCGAATCTAGGCGTTCTAATGTCGGGCATGCCCCTTTTTGTTGAGGGTGGAGCGGCCTCGTTGCTCCTGCATGCGATCCATCTGGCGGTCGAGAATGATCTCGGCTGTTTTAGGAGTGAAAAATGTCCCATTCGCGTTAATCGCTTCGACCGCGGCGATCAAGTCGCGTGCCGCATCGGACTTGAGGACAAAGCCGCGGGCGCCGGAATCCACCACTTGGCCGAGTACTTCCTTGGAATCGTAGATCGACAGCATGAGAATCCTGGTTCGCGATCCGCTGGCCAGAATCTTACGCGCAGCCTGCAGTCCATCGATGACGGGCATGCTGATGTCCATCAAAGTCATATCCGGATCGGTGGTGAGGACGCCTTCGATGGTTGCCTTGCCGTCGGCAGCCTCCCCTACGACCGTCCATCCCGCTTGCGTCTCCAGCAAAGAGCGCAGACCATAGCGCACGATTTCGTGATCGTCGGCCAAAAACAGGCGGAGAGGTGCCATTTGTGTCCCTCGCTTGACCGCTCGACGTCGCGCCCCAGGCACTATGCTCTTGCCTGGAACCGCACAACACCGCTCGTTCTCCGACGCATGGGAACCTTCCCTTGGTTCGCTCCCATGGTTCGCATCGGCCAACCGGCACCACTTCTGGCTTCCATTTCTTAGCATGAACCGGCGGCGCCGTGATATCGGGGGTTTACTGCATATAGCGGCTGTGGTGAGAGTGGATGACGCTCGATTTAATGAGATCGGCCCCTGCAGTCTGGGCTTCGATCCACGCGGATAGAGGCTTAGCGCGTGAGTTTCAGGAGTTGCGCGTTCAGCTCCATCAGGTCTGCTTCAAAACGGTAGTAGCCGCGACGCCATTCCGTGGTTACTCCGTCGGCGCGTAAGCCGAGCACCGCGAAATCACCGTTGTGGCCATCTTCGCCGCAGACCTTCGGAAAGTCCTCTCCGACATAGGTGGCCGAGCTGGGAGGGATCAACTCCTTGCAGTCCGCGAGAGAAATCACGGCGCGCAACATACCTTGATTCTGTGCGTGGGGCTGGCAGAAATAGAGGTTCGGCATGGCAGGATCATCATCGGCAGAAACGCGGGGAACTTTAATGGTACGTAAGGTCCACGGTGTGCGTGATCGCCAACACCGCGAATGCTTGGTTGGGATTCCAACCAGCGCACTGGGGCTACAAAAGCGGCCTGAGTAACGGAAGAGTGCGTCTCGCGGTCCTGCTGCTGACATGACAGCACAGCAGCAACTCGGCACCCCGTCCCAGCACGCGCCCTTGCCGACTAAAAGCTCTGCAACAAAATTCTACGAACTGCTCACGACCAGATTGTTCTTCACAGAGAATACGTTGGGCACGCCGTTCGCGCGAAGGCCGGCCAAGTTCTTGTCGGTCTCGTTGTCAGCGACGCCCTCCAGAGTCACGTTTCCATTTTTCACGATGATGTGAATCGAGGGCACGGCGGACAGCGCGTAACGCGACAATGCCGGCTCACCATAGATCGCGCGATAAACAGCTCGACGTGTTTGGTCATCCATCGGCGAAGTTGGCAGCACCTCGATGTTGTTCTCCACGCCGGTTACGCCTTCGATGCTTTTTCACCGCGGCTTCCGCGTCGGACTTGAGTGTGGGGCGCACGACCTGGCCCATTAGGATCACTTTGCTGCCTTGTACCTGGAACACGAGGTTGTCGAACACTGAGTAGTACGGCAACAGAACCAGCTGGTGGCGCACCTCTTTGATCAGGTTTTGCTGTGCTTTGGGTTCGTTTTGCTTTTGTGGTGCTGCAGCCGCGCGAGATTCCGAGCCCAACCACATGGCGAGGACGAGAAGGACCGCAGACACAAGACGTCGGTTGGCAACCATGGTTGCTCCTAAGATTGGGATTTTCTTATGAGTCTCACGTTTAGACTCACGATGCAGACCGAAGGACTGCATGGGTGACCCGTGGGCGCGGATGTTAGCATAGCTCGATGTGCAGTAGCGCGTTGGTGTTGTAGCGTACCTTCGAGGCTCGCTTTCGCGGCGGAGTTTCGCCATGGGAAAGCCGCGAGCTGCGCGCCTTCCGAGACAAAGGAAAGCGAAGACTGTGCTGGTCATTGCGCATCGTGGAGCTTCCGGGCACGCGCCCGAGAATACGCTGGCGGCTTTTAAGCGGGCGCTTTCGCTCGGAGCCACGTTCATCGAGACGGACCTGCAGCTTTCGCGCGACTCGCGTTTTGTCGCCATCCACGACGACACCGTCAACCGCACCACCAACGGCCAGGGAAAAGTGCACGACCTCTCGCTTGCGGACCTGCGGCGCTTGGACGCCGGATCGTGGTTTGGCAGCGAATTCACCGGCGAGCGCATTCCCACGCTCGACGAAATTCTAGAGTTTGCCGGGAAACACGACGTGGTTTTCTACCTGGAGCTCAAGCCAAGCGGCTCGTGGGGCGGGGAACACGCGTTGATCGGAGCTTTGCGCAGTTCGGGAGAGATCGCCAGGACCATCGTGATTTCGTTTGACGCCGGAATTCTCGAAGCGCTGCGCAAAATCGAACCTACCTTGATGACTGGTCTTCTTTTCGACGGGCAGATCGAGCTTCCTTTGCAGCGCGCGGTGGAAGTGGGAGCGCGGCAGTTGGCGGTGCGCGGCGATTTGGTGACGCCGGCTTTGTTGGTGGAAGCGCGGAAACGCGACCTGCAAGTCGTGTGCTGGACGGTGAATCAGCCCGCGCACATGCGGTTGCTGATCGAAGCCGGAGTGGACGGCATCATGAGCGACTATCCGGACCGCTTGGTCGCGGCGCGGCCAAAGGAAAAAAGCACGCCGTAGCTGGACCCGAATTCTATTCCGATTTTTTCAGTCATCAACAACAATTTGGCTTACACGTTCGGCTGGGATTCGAGTTGTCTGTGAAGCGCCATTAGCAGCGAAAGGCTGAGTTGTTCAGCGCGGGCGTCGGGTCGAAGATTCAGGCGCTCCAGTGCTTCGCGAACGCGATCGGGAGTGCCCACCGACCGGAGATTGTTCACCAGCGTTTTGCGTTTTTGCGCGAAACACAATTTTACGAAATCAAGGAACTTCGTTTCGTCCGCCGGGCCGAGTTTTGCGCGCTCGCCCGGGAAATCGCAGCGTGACCAGCGCCGAGCCCACTTCCGGCGGCGGGCTGAAGGCTTCGCGAGGTATGTGAAAGCACCAATTCTGGACGGGCATAGAGCTGCGTGGCGACCGATAAATAGCCATATGGCTTGCTGTTCGGTCGCGCGGTCAGGCGCTCGGCAACTTCCGCCTGAATGACGATATGCATTTCGTCGATCGAGTCCGCGAAAGTGAAAAGGCGGTGCAGGATCGGCGAGGTGATGTAATAGGGCAAATTGCCGTAGATGCGAACGCGACGTCCCGCGGCGATCTCGGCGATATCCGTTTGCAGGATGTCGCCCGGGACCACCGTAAGATTTGGAAATTGTTGCGTCAGATGCTGCAGCCGCCGGGCCAGCGACGCATCCAGTTCGATGGCGTATACCGGAGCGCCGGTGGCGGCAAGATGCTCGGTCATCTCACCGTGGCCCGCTCCGATTTCAATCCAGCAATAGGGTTTGTCGCTGGCGACGATGGAACGCATCGATTGCCGCGAAACGCGTATCGCCCGCGCGATTTGTTCGCGCCAGTCCAGATCAGCGAGGAAATGTTGGCCGAGACGTTGGCGAGCCATCCGGGAACAGTGTAGCAACACGCAGACCTTGAAAGTATTGCGACGCCCGGAATAGATAGGGAAACGCGCCAGAAAGTCGCGCGGAGAGATAGCATGCAAGGAAGACGACCAGCCACAAGGTAGGTGATAGAACGAATAGAACGACAAGAAAGCTCTCCGGCCGGGCCGGAGAAGCCTTCGAGTCGCTCTCATTCGTAGGGATGATATTCGTCTTCACAAACATGTGAAACACCGGCTGCGGAGAAAAGTTGTGTTCGGCGGGGGCTCGAAAAATAGCCAGTTTCGCGGGCGGAATGGGTACAATGCGCCATGCTTGACGCGCTCCCAGGGGTTGGATAGCGTAAAAGTATCGCAACGAATCCCTGGCGACAAACCCATGATGACAACGCTGTGAGAATTCTCTTCGTGGCATCGGAAGGGCTGCCGTTCTCCAAGACTGGCGGCTTGGCAGACGTCGTCGAGGCGCTGCCCAAAGTGCTCGTAGCGCAGGGCCACGACGTGGCGGTGGTGTTGCCCCGCTATCGCGGCACGCAAGTTGCCTCCGTGCTGATCCCCAGCCTGACGGTTGCGATGGGCGGCCAACTCCATTTTCCCGCGGTCGACGACGGCGGGATGATCAGCGGCGTCCGCTATTTTTTTGTCGATGACCCGGCCTATTTCGATCGCGACGGCCTTGTACGGCGGACCCGCTGGCGACTATCCCGACAACGCCGAGCGCTACAGCGAGTTCTGCCGGGTCGCCATCGAAATCGCGAAAAATGTCTGGCCCGCGGACCTCATCCACTGTCACGACTGGCAGGCGGCGCTCGTTCCGGTGTTGCTGCGCACCGCCTATGCCGCTGATCCGGTGGCGAAGAATTTTCCGGTCGTCTTCACCATTCACAACATCGGCTATCAGGGACTATTTCGCCGCGACGTCCTCTCCCGCGCCGACATTCCGGCCAGTACCTTCCATCCGGGCCGGATCGAATTTTTCGGAGATGTGAATCTGTTGAAGGGCGGATTGGTGTACTCCGATTACCTGACAACCGTCAGCCGGAAATACGCGCAGGAAATTCAGACCCTGGAATTCGGCAACGGCCTCGACGGGGTGGTGCGAACCCGCGCCGACCGGCTCGTGGGAATTCTCAACGGCGTGGACTACACCGCGTGGAATCCGGAAACGGACAAACTGATCGCCGCCCGTTATTCGGTGAATGACCTGAGCGGCAAGCAAGACATGCAAACAAGCGCTGCTCGAACGATTCGCGCTGCCGCACGACGACGCAACGCGCCCGCTGATCGGCATCGTCTCGCGCTTTGCGGACCAAAAGGGATTCGATCTGATCGCCGAACGCGCTCACGAGCTGATGCAGGAAAATATGAACCTCGTGGTGCTGGGAACCGGTGATCGAAAGTATGAAGACTTGTTCCGCGCGCTCGCCGCGGCATATCCCGGGCGCGTGGGCGTCAAAATCGCCTACGACGACAGCATCGCGCATCAAATCGAAGCCGGCGCCGACATGTTTCTGATGCCCTCGCGTTACGAGCCCTGCGGCTTGAACCAGATCTACAGTTTGAAGTATGGTACGGTGCCAATTGTGAGAGCCACCGGCGGACTTGATGATACGATTGAGTCCTTCGATTTGGAGTCCGGCACCGGTACCGGATTCAAGTTTGAAGAGTATTCCGGAGCGGCGCTGGTGCGGTGTGTGCAGCGTGCCCTCCAGCTTTATGAGGATGAGCGCATCTGGAAGCGCATCCAGTTGAACGGCATGGCCAAGGATTTTTCCTGGAAAGGGTCCGCAGCGGAGTACGCGAAAGTTTATGAGGCCGCGCGGGCAGTAAGAGGTTCAGGGCAAACGGCTTCGAGCGCGGGTCCCGCCGCACGAAACCAAATGCCTGTTGCAACATCTAATTAAGCTGCTCAAGGAGAGATTAGACGGCGAGCTTGCAGTAAGCCGTTAAGGACAAACGATATGGCTGATAACAACAACATTTTGGCGATTACCGATGGAAACTTTGAAGCAGAGGTACTGACGGCCAGCAACACCCAGCCGGTCATGGTGGATTTCTGGGCCGAATGGTGCCGCCCATGCCACATGCTGGCGCCCACGGTGGCCGAAATTGCCCACGACTACGCGGGCAAACTGAAAGTGACCAAGCTGAACGTCGACGAAGCGATGAATTCCGCGGGACGCTACAACATTCGCGGCATTCCGACGCTGCTGGTGTTCAAGAATGGGCAAGTGGTCGAGCAGATCGTCGGCGCGGTGCCGAAAGAGCAGATCACCAAGGCGCTGGAACGCCACCTCGCCTCGTAAGCGTTCGTGCTGGTCCGACAAAATGGAATAACGAACAGGGCGTGTCGTACAGTAGAATGCGACCGCCCTGTTTTTGTGTTTGACGATGACCGCGACGGCAAATGTAGGCGCTCCCCTTTAGGGGGGCGGCCATCTCGGTCGATGCAGCGCGAGTAAAAGTTGGCCACCTCCGAAGAAGCAGCAACCATTTCGCGCTCCCCGACACCGGCGAACGGTTCTCCGCTTTCCGCCCAAGACCGCGGCCCCAAGCCGATGTCGCGCCCCGGTCTCAACGAAACCGTTCTACAAATTTTGAAGCCTCTACCCCGCGGTACGATTCTCGATTGTCCCGCCGGCGAAGGCGCCCTCGCCAAAGATTTGCTAGCCGAAGGATTCGCCGTCCGCTGCTGCGATCTCTATCCACAGTTGTTCCGGCTGAAGGGTGTCGAAATCAAAAGGGGCGATCTGGACTGGCACGCTGCCATATTCGGCTGGTTCATTCGACTACATCACCTCGCTCGAAGGACTCGAGCACATCGATTCGCCGCCGCAAGCCTTCCGCGAGTACAAGCGCCTCTTGAAAGCGGGCGGGCACCTGATCATCAGCGTCCCCAATATCATGAACGTCGAAGAGCGCCTGAAGTGGCTGCTGTTCGGCTACACGTCGCATTTCAAGCCGCTCTCGTCACAGTCCAAAGCGAAGATTCACAACGATTCCGCTGGCCTCGACGAAATCGCGGTCCACGCCAATCCCATCGGCTACAGCGAACTCCGCTACTATCTCGAGAAAAACGGCTTCACGATTCAGGGCGTCTATCGCGATCGCAAAAAAGCCAATCAGTGGCTCTACTGGCCGATCGTGGCGCTGATCAAGCTGCTCGCGAAGCTAACCAGCGAACCCCGTCGAAAAGATCGTTGGACCGAAGATCTAGCCTCCGACCCCGTCCTCCTAGGCGGAAACACCCTGATCATTCATTCGATCCGCCAATAAGCACACAAAGCGTTACAATTTCCGACGCAGTCGTAGCGGCCGCTTTCCGAAGCGGGCGTTTTTTTCAACCGTGGAGACAAGCCTCAGATGACCGAGCCGTCACCAAAAATCACCCGCTGCCGCTGGGCCACCACCGAACTCAACATCCCCTACCACGACGAAGAATGGGGCGTCCCGGTTCACAACGACCACACCTGGTTCGAGTTCCTGACCCTGGAAGGCGCCCAAGCCGGACTAAGCTGGGACACCGTCCTGAAAAAGCGTGCCCGCTACCGCGAAGTCTTCGCCAACTTCGATCCCGAAAAAGTCGCCCGTTACGACGCCCGGAAAAAGAAAGCACTCCTTGCCGACCCCGGCATCATCCGCAACCGCCTGAAAATCGACGCAACCATCACCAACGCCCGCGCCTTCCTCAAAGTGCAAGAAGAATTCGGCTCGTTCGACAACTACATCTGGCACTTCGTAGACGGCAAGCCTATACAAAACAATCTGAACTCCCACAAGAAGCTCCCCGCGCGCACCAAGCCCAATCCGACACCATCAGCAAAGACCTGAAAAAACGTGGCTTCCGCTTCGTAGGCACCACCATCTCTACGCCCTGATGCAAGCCACCGGCATGGTAAACGACCACGCCACCAACTGCTTCCGGCACTCTTCGCTCGCTCAAGAATGACCGCGATCTTATGCGCCGAACGGTGTAGTAATATTCACCGCATGCGACACAGCGTAGTGCTCTGCGCTGTCCCCATCTTTTCTTACCCGGCTCTGGCGCAAAAGGGCGACGTGCACCTCCGACGCCAACGGAGTTCGAGATCGGCCGCCGAACATTTTTTGATTTCGGTCCTCCATTCAATTACTACGAGACTTTGTTCGTCCGTCCAGTCGCGGAGGGTACATCGGTCGAACGAATCATGCTGACACCGCCTGCAATCAAATGCGTCGTTCCGGCTAAGGTCGAAATCGCGACAGCGTCGCTGAAGGAATCGGTCGCCTCGCTGCTTCAAAAAAATCCCTGCGCCATCCCGGAAAAAGAATTGCGGCGCGAACGGAAACGCTGCAAGGAATGTCTCGTATTCAGCGGCGCCGAGGTTACGATGCAAGTGCAGTGTGGTTCCGAGCGGCGCCTGCTTCGCTCGTCGGTACTTGAGCGAGATTGGTTCGACTCTAGGACGAACACGCCCGAGCACACTTCTTGGTCGATGAACCTGCTCAGTCGCCTGGACAATGTGCTGGGCCCCGGAGTGATGGACAAACCAGTATTTCCAGCGCCGGACAAATTCGACGCCAACGCAGCGATTGATCATTCGCTCTCTGTAAGCGAGCAGGACGTCGCGGCGGGTGCGTACGACCTCTTGTTTCCCGGTGCCGATGACAAACCCTCGGAGCTCTATCGTGAGGCCCACAAGCCTCTTCCATCGCCGGTCATCACGTTGCACAGCAGTTTTCCGACGAGTCCTGAAACGTTTGTGGCTCCTGAATACTCGCCGTTGGCAAAAGTGGTCAAGTTCCGTGGATACGTTTCCTTCGATGTCGACGTTGACCGTGAGGGGATGCCCTCGAATTTTCGTTTCGGAGAAGGCCCCGTGTTCTTGCACGCCAACGTCGAGACCGCCGTGTTGCAATGGCGGTTCCCGAAAAGCGCCGTGGACTATCAAGTTCACGGCGTCATTTCGTTTACTCCGGCATGCCCGGCAAATTGAATTCAGCGGGTGCAGCCACGGTTGCCTTGGTCTTGCGTTGAGAGGGCGACGAGCTTACGATAAGATGTAACTTCTTTTTTTTGCCGGAGATTCCCGCTGTAACTTATGATTTCTGAAATGCGTCTCGCATACGTGTGAGCGAGGAGAACCCGCGAATGAAATCGGTGGTGGTCGTAGGCGCGCAGTGGGGCGACGAAGGCAAAGGCAAGGTTGTCGACTACCTCGCCGGCTCGTTCGACTACATCGCGCGCGTTGCCGGCGGCCACAATGCCGGCCACACCGTGATCATCGGCAAAGATAAATACGTCCTGCAACTTATTCCTTGTGGGATCTTGACGGCCGCAGCAGCACGCCGTAATCGGTACAGGCGTAGTTATCGATCCGGGCGCGCTCGTCGCCGAAATCGAAACGCTCGCGAAGGCTGGCATCGAAGTAAAAGGTCGCCTGCACATCAGCAATCGCGCACATTTGATCTTTCCCTATCATCGCGAGCTAGACAAAGCCGCCGAAACCGCGCGCGGCGCAAACAAAATCGGAACGACTTCGCGCGGCATTGGCCCGGCCTACGAAGACAAGATGGCGCGACGCGGCCTGCGCACCTGCGACCTGCTCGAACCCGCACTGTTTCGCGAAAAAGCCGCCCGCGTCGTGGCGGAGAAGAACCGCTTGGCCAAGGGCGCGTACGGCGCGGACATCGATTTCTCTCATGAAGTCGAACAAACGCTGCGCCAGGGCGAAAAGATCCGCGAATATATCTGCGACACTGCGGAACTCATCAATCACGCACTCGATCATGGTAAGTCCGTACTCTTTGAAGGCGCGCAGGGCACCATGCTGGACATCGACCACGGCACCTATCCGTATGTGACCTCGTCGAGCGCCATCTCCGGCGGCGCCACCGTGGGCGTCGGCGTTCCTCCGACCAAGATCAAAAACGTGCTGGGCATCTCCAAAGCGTATACCACGCGTGTGGGCAGTGGACCGTTCCCGACCGAGATGCCCGACCTCGAGGCGCAGGAAGTCCGCGAGCGCGGCAAGGAATTTGGCGCGGTCACCGGGCGTCCCCGGCGCTGCGGCTGGCTCGACCTTGCCATGCTTCGCTACTCAAAAATGATCAACGGCATCGATTCGCTGGTGGTGACCAAACTCGACGTCTTCGATACCCAACGCGAAATTCAGGTCTGCGTAGGCTACAAGTACAAAGGCACGGCGCTCCATGAAATGCCCGCGCTCTCCGAGGAATACGAGCACGTTAAGCCCGAATATAAATCGCTGCCCGGATGGTGCCAATCGACTTATGGCGAGAAGGATGCCGGCAAATTGCCGAAGGCCGCGCTGGATTACATGCGCTTCATCAGTGAGTTTTTGCGGGTGGAGATCGGCATGATTTCCACCGGTCCAGAGCGCGACGCAACAATCGTCCCGGAAGGCACCCTGTTCGCCCGCTGGCTGTAGCAGAAAGCGTCGCCGCAGTTGTAGCGGCCGCTTTCCGAAGCGGGCGCCTTTGGTTTCACTTGTAGGGGCGCACCACTTCAGCGCCCCAAGTCCGCAGGATGGAAGCACCTCAGGAACCCTAACCACCACCATGCTCACCTACGAGCAAGCCCGCCAAACCGTAATCGACCAAATCGCCAAAAAAAAAGGCCCCCGCACCACCACGGTAGTGAGCATCTGGGACGCCTTGGGCCATGTCCTTGCCCAGCAAGTAAAAACCGACCGCGAATATCCGCCCTTCGACCGCTCCACCCGCGATGGCTACGCCGTCCGCGCGGGGGACGCCTCGCAAGGCGCCGAGCTGCGCTGCATCGGCGAAATCAAAGCAGGCGACACCGTCACCGCTCCACTAGCCCGCTGGACCTGCGTGCAAATCATGACCGGCGCCGCGGTCCCGCCAGGCGCCGACGCCGTGGTGATGATCGAGCACGCCCAACGCGAAGGCGACAATGTGCGTTTCGATCGCGACACCCGCGCCGGGCCAAAACATCGTCCCTCGCGGCAGCGAAGCGAAATCCGGCGAAGTTGTGCTGTCGGCCGGAACGCGCCTCGGGTACGCGGAAGTCGCACTAGCCGCGCAGGTAGGCCAGACCGAATTGCTCTGCGCCGCGAAACCCCGCATCGCCATCCTCTCCACCGGCGATGAAGTCGTCCTGGTCGATCAGAAGCCCGGCCCATTCCAGATTCGCAACAGCAACAGTGTCTCGCTCTCCGCACAAACCAAACTTGCAGGCGGCGAACCGGTGCTACTGGGAAATGCCGCCGATCGCCCGGACGTCCTGCGCGCCAAAATCGAGCGCGGACTCCGGGAAGACGTGCTGGTGATGTCCGGCGGCGTCTCGATGGGGAAGTATGATCTGGTCGAAACAGTGCTGAAGGATCTGAGGCGCTGAATTTTATTTTGACGCCGTGGCCATCCGGCCCGGAAAACCTGCGGTCTTCGGGCGCTGCCGTGACACTTTCATCTTCGGTCTCCCGGGAAATCCCGTCTCCACGATGGTCACGTTCGAGCTCTTTGTCACCCCCGCCATCGATTTGCTGAACGGCGCGGAAGCCCGCCCGTTGCCGCTAGTCCAGGCACAACTGGGCGTAGCCCTGAAAGAAAAACCGGGTCTAACGCATTTCCTGCCCGCCCGCGTCGAATGGCCCCGCGTTGAATCGCAACGAGCAACGCCAGAAGTGAAGCCCCTGGCGTGGCAAGGTTCGGGCGATGTAGCAGCTCTAGCGAGAGCGAATTGTTTCCTGGTGATCCCGGCCGATCGCGAAGAAATTTCCGCAGGCGAAACTGTCTCCATCCTCCTGCGCAAGGAAGTGATATGACCTGGATCTCTCCGTGTCCTCTGCGCTCCGACCTCCGTGCCCTCTGTGTTAATCCCTTCTTTTCTCCGATCCCCTCCGTCCAAGTAAACTAAACCGATGCCCAAACTCTCCCACTACGGAAAAAAGGGCCAAGTTCAAATGGTGGACGTCTCTACAAAGCAAGTCACCACCCGCACCGCCGTAGCCCAAGCCTTCGTAAAAATGAAGCCAAACGTAGTATCCGCCGTCCGCCGCCTCAAAAACCCCAAAGGCAGCCCGTTAGAAGTCGCCCGCATCGCCGGCATCGCCGCCGCCAAACGCACCGCCGAGTGGATACCTCTTTGTCATCCACTCCCGCTCACCCACATTGATGTGACCGCACGCCTGTGCCAGAATGGCGTGGAACTTCGCTCTACAGTTGTGGCGACCGCCCAGACTGGCGTTGAAATGGAAGCGTTGGTCGCCGTTACTGCCGCAGCCCTCACGGTCTACGACATGTGCAAAGCCCTCGACAAGGGGATGGAGATTACCGACATCTGCCTGCTAACCAAGACCGGCGGAAAGAGCGGCGACTTTCACCGTGGCATGAAAGCGCGCGCGAGAAGCCGCTAAGCCGAAGGCCTCTGTGCGGCGGCGGAGCCGCTCTCGATGAGCGCCGCGGCCGCCAGCGGAAAGAGCGTGACCCTCCTCCTGGTCGATGACAATCCCTTGGTGCGTGATCTCATCGAAAAAGGGCTGGAACCGGTCTGCGAGGTCATCATCGCGGCGGACGGCGCCGATGCGCTGCTCAAAGTGATCGACGAGCCTCCCGATGTGATTCTCTGCGATTACAAAATGCCTGGCCTCGACGGCCGCCAGCTCTTCGAGAAACTCCGCGGCCGCGACAAAACGCGCCACATCCCGTTTCTATTCATGGCCGGCCGCGCCGATATCGAAGAACGGTTGCGCCCGCTGGTGGACGGCGTCGAGGAGTTCATCACCAAGCCCTTCCTGATCAAGGATTTGGTGCGCGTCACCAAGAAAGTTGTCGACCGCCTGCACCTCGAGAAGTTGCAGAAGAGCGCGTCACGTCCCGGGCGTGATCCAGGGCCGGCTCGAAGAGATGAACATGACCGACCTGCTGCAATCGCTCGAAATGGGGCAAAAATCGTGCCGCCTGAAAGTGCGAAAAGGCGCCGAGCAGGGCGAACTTTATTTCGCAAGCGGGCAATGTCGCGACGCCAAGATCGGAAACATCGAAGGCGACGACGCGGTTTACAAGGTGATTTTGTGGGCCGAAGGCGACTTTGAGATTGATTTCAACGCTGCCAACGCTTCGGCGCGCACCACCACCACGCGCAACACCACTGGCCTGCTCATGGAAGCCATGCGCCTGATGGACGAAGCCAGCCGCGAAAATACTGCGGTCGAGACGCAGTAGCTGCCACGATGCGAGTGGCGGTCCTCACCATCAGTGATTCCGTAGCGAAAGGCGAGCGCGAGGATCTGTCCGGACCCGCGGTCGTCGCATTTTGCCGCGGCTTGGGCTGGGAGGTCATGGCCGGCCTACACGTCGCCGATGATCCCGCCGACATTCGCCAGCAACTCCGCGAGCTTGCCGACTCCGGCCGCGTCGACGTAATCGTTAGCACCGGCGGCACCGGGATCGGTCCACGCGACAACACGCCGGAAGCGACGCAAGCGATCGCAGACCGCGTGATTCCCGGCATCGGCGAAGAGATGCGCCGCAAGGGTCTGGAGAAGACGCCGACCGCGGTTTTGTCCCGATCGCTCGCCGCGGTGCGCCACAAAACGCTCATCGTCAATCTACCCGGCAGCCCCACAGGCGCAGTAGAATCCCTCGAAGCCATAGCCCATTTGCTACCGCACGCCGTCCAAGTCCTACACGGCGCCCGCCACGACTAACCCGCCTCCTCGACGCACGCAGCCTCTTTTGGTATGTGTGCGCGGCAACGCCAGGCCACGGCCTCGCCGCTTAGCGAAAAAGTCCTTTCTGTAGGGGTCGGAGCTTTAGCTCCGACATAAAGCCAGCAGCAACCAACGGGCTTCAACCCCTGAGGAAATGCTCTTGGCATTTTTCTGCCGCCTGTTCAGCCGCGCCGACCAAGTCAGCAACCGACCCCGGCTTCAGTCGCTGAGCGCAGCCGAGTTCCCATCCCAAAACGGAATGCACGCGCCAACAATCTTGAGTTGACCCCTTTCGCGAACCCGTCAACAATGTCTGCACCATGACCCAGAAGCTCTCCGACAAAAAATTAGCAGTCTTAGGCACAGGAAAACTAGGCGGAATCCTGCTGCGCGCCTATCTGAAGCAAAGCCTCTTTGCGCCGAAGAACGTAACCGCAACGGTAAAGCACGCGGAGAAAGCGGCCACGCTCACGAAGGAACTCGGCGTCAAAGTAACCACCGACAATCGCAACGCCGTGCACGGCGCAGACATCGTGCTGCTGGGCGTCAAGCCGCAGGTCGTAGGCGACGTCCTGAAAGAAATCGCGCCGGAGTTGAACGAGAAAACGCTGGTGATCTCCGTCGCCGCTTCCGTCCCCACCAGCTACATCGAACAGCACGCGGGCGCCAAAGTGCCGGTGATTCGCGCGATGCCGAATACGCCTTCGACGGTGGGCTGTGGCATGACTGGAATTTGTCGCGGCTCGCACACCAGCGACGCACATCTGGACGTGGCGCGCGCGATGTTCGACGCCGTGGGTCGCACCGTGGTCGTAGACGAGAAACACATGGACGGTGTAACCGGTCTCTCCGCCAGCGGGCCCGCGTTCGTATACATCATCCTGGAATCGCTCGCGGAAGCCGGAGTAAAAGTCGGCTTGCCCCGCGATGTCTCTACGCTGCTAGCGGCGCAAACCATGAAGGGAGCCGCCAGCGTCGTGCTGGAAACAGGCGACCATCCAGCACTGCTGAAAGACGCAGTCACGACGCCAGCGGGCTGCACAATCGATGGCATCCTCGAACTCGAGGAAGGGAAGTTGCGCGTAACGCTTATCAAAGCGGTAGTGAAGGCCACGCAACGCGCCGGCGAACTGCTGTTCGAAAAATAGCGGCGCCATCGACTCAGACCGCATCCGCATCCTGTAGCCGCCCTCTCCGAGAGGGCGGGGTTTAGATTACAGTCCGTAGACGAGTTGAACCACGGAGCACAGTCATTGGACCAGCAACCCAACGAATCGAAATCTTCCTCGCCCGACGCTCCGAAAGCAAAAAAATACCTGACCAACACGGCTCTGGCTATGGAGCTGCCGTTCACGATTGTTGGCGCGGTGCTTCTCGGCGGCTTGCTGGGATTTTTTCTGGATCACTGGCTGCATACCAAAGTGATTTTTACGCTGCTGCTCGGTGGTGTCGGATTCGCCGCCGGCCTGAAAGAAGTGCTGCGACGCCTGGGTTGACGCGGGGTGCAATTTTGTTTCGGACGTGCCTGTGAGATTCCGTTTCCATTTTAGCGGGGGCTCAGAAGCATGCCGCGGCGCCCCAGGCGCGGTGACTGAGCGGCGCATCGCCTGGCTGACGCTTGTAATCGGAGCAGGGGCGGCCCTCGCGACTGGCTTCTCGTACCGCTGGCTCTGGGCGGCTGGACTGCTCATCGGCGCCATTCTTGCCTGGCTCAATTTCCGCTGGTTGCGGCGCGGCATGGACGCATTGGTCGAAGCAGCGAACGCCCAAGCCGGTGCTACAAAGACCCGCGTCCCGGTAGGAACCTACTTCCGCGCGGTGTTCCGCTATGGGTTGATAGCATTCATCGTGTATGTTATTTTTAAAGTTCTTGGTATTCCCCTAGTGAGCATGGTGCTTGGTTTGTTGGCGTTAGGAGCCGCGGCAATTGCGGCAAGTGTGTATGAAGTGTGGCATCCGATCGAAACCGAGAACGGAACTGAGGCCGTGCGGGGCCTAAAATAGGGCTATGGAACAACACGTCAGCTGGATCACGCAGGTCGTCAATCATTTCCTCGGAGGCGTTGCGCTCGCGCTGCTGTCGGCGCTGCACATCAAGCCTAACCATCCGGACATGCCCATCCCCGAGCACGTTTGTATGGGCCTGTTGGTGCTCGTAGCAGGCACTTTGCTGGCGTTGCTGGTCCGATCGCGGTTGTCGGTGGAGAGGCCGGGGACGGCGCAGCAGGTTGCGGAACTCCTGCTGACGAACAAAGAGGGGTTCGGAATCAACGACATTGTGTCCGAGAATGCCGGGCACCACTGGCGAGAGTATGTGCCGCTGGTAGGGACGATTTCGCTTTTCATCCTGCTGGCCAACCTGTTTGGAGTTTTCCCGGGATTCACTTCGCCGACGGCGGAAGTAAGCGTTCCGTTGGCGTGCGCGATCATCGTGTTCTGCTATTTCAACTGGCAGGGGATTCGCCATCATGGGCTGGGTCACTATCTGTTGATGTTTGCGGGATCTCCGAAGGACATAGGCTCTTGGTTTCTCGCGCTTCTGCTGTTTCCGGTGGAAATCATCAGCACATGCGCGCGGTTACTGTCCTTAACGGTCCGTCTCTGGGCCAACATTTTCGCCAGCGATCTGATCTATGCCCTTTTCCTTGGCCTATTCGCCGCGCCAGCGCTATGGGGTTGGACGAAGCATCCGGCGATTGGCTTCGTGCTGGGCGTACTTCCCGCGTTGATCCCGATCGCCTTCATCGCTCTGCACATTTTCGTTTCCGTAGTTCAGGCGTACGTCTTCACGATTCTGCCCGCGGTTTATATCGGTCTAGCGACGGCGGACGAGCACTAATCGAGTTTGTATCAGCCGTTCCAGTGTGAGCCCGGCTGCACGGTGTCCGGGAACCACCTCCTGGCGGCAACTCAAGAGGAGGAAGTACATGAAGAAAGCAGCGGTAGTTTGCATGGTGCTGCTGGCGGTGATGTTGATCGCGCCAGCGGCGTTCGCGCAGGGCAATGCGCCTGCCGAAAAGGGGACAATTAACACGACGACGCTGGTGATCGCGGTTGGTTTCGGCGTGGCGGTCGCGGCGTTTGGCGGCGGGCTCGGTCAGGGACGAATCGCGGCGGCGGCTTGCGAAGGTATCGCGCGCAATCCGGGAGCGGCAGGCGGCGTCCGCGCGGCGATGATCCTCGGTTTGGTGTTCGTGGAAACGCTCACGCTGTTCACCTTTGCGCTGGGTTTCCTCCTTTACTTGAAGCTGTAAGTCTGTTTCATCGAGAGTATTCCTTCATTTCCAAAACCCGGGAGCGAGAGCTCCCGGGTTTTCTTTTTTACTTGTCGCCCCAACATTTAAAGCGTCCCAAGACGGACCAACCGGAGGGCCAGACCGAGCAGGCTGCTGAAAAAGTCTGAAAGGTAGCTTCAGGGGCTAAAGCCCCGTTTGATAGGGCCTGCGTCGGGGCTGAAGCCCCGACCTCCTAAAGAAACGGACTTTCAAAAGAAACGGACTTTCCGCAACCTGTTCAGTCGCCTTTGGCGTCCTGCTGAGTCCACGCTCCCCACCCCCTGTTTTTTTGCAGTGACTTGATTCTAAAGGAGTTGTTGTTCGGAATGGCGCAGTGACCTGATTCTGAAAGAGTTAGGGGTCCTACTTCGTCTATTAGCGCGGCCCGGACTCTTTTGCATGCCTCCCTTGACATTTCGTGGCTATGATACCACAAAGATAAACTAATATCAAGGTAATTATAGCATTCCCGTTTTGGGCCACGTACGCGCCGGGCTTCAGCCCGGCAACTCTGCTCGATCCCCAATCGGTCGCACCACACAGTGCGCGCACGGCAAGGGCGCCGTTACTTTTTGCTTTGGGCCTGCAGCAGCGCCACCGAGCGTCTTTCGTCGATCAGGTGGCGGCGGCCGTCTTCGCTGGTGGTAGCGCCTTGCTTGATCAGAGCAATCACTTGCTGCGGGGTGAGCGAAGGATCGAGCGCGAAGAGTTTGGCAGCGAGATTGACGACGTTGGGCGATGCCATGGACGTGCCGGAGAGTTGCAGCCTGGCGCCGCCGGGAACGAAGCTATCGACGTTGTAGCCATCGGCGTCGACCACGACGGTGTCGCCGTAACTTGTGAACGACGTTTCGTCGCCGGCTTGGTTTACGGCGCCAACGGCGATGAGGTTCGGGAGGTGCAGGGAGGCCGGGACATCTTCGAGAAACCCCGCGTTGGAGTCGCTGTTCCCCGCGGCCGCGACAAACAGAGTGTTTGGGGCGCCCTTGATTGCATTTTCAACATTGGCTTTCCAGATGGCGTAGAGTTCCGCGGCGCGCTTTTTCCGCTCGGCCGGATCGGCGCCACCGCCCGTTTTGGACAGCCAGGTCTCGAATTCTCCGGGATCATCGCCCCAGCTCATGTTGACCACGCGAACGTTGCGCGTGCGGAAATAGTCGGACATCTGCTGAAAGGCCACGCCGAGCTGATGTGCCCATTCGGCGGTCGGAGGGAACGGAAGGTCGGCCAACTGATCGTTAAAGCGCGCGACAACCAAGCGCGCAGCAGGATTGCCACGCACGGCGATACCTGCGCAATGGGTGCCGTGGATGTAGAAGCCGACGACCTTGTCCAACTCGAACATCTGGTGCAATTGGTCCGGAGATAGCGTAGTGAACTTTTTTTGCATCGCTTCCGCATCGGAGGAGTCGATTCCATTCTGGAGGTCGAGAAATCCTTTGATTTGGCCGCGAAAATCGGGATATTCCTTCTGCTGTTCGGCGGTCAGAGGATAGAGCCACGTCGTCGATGCGCCGCCTCTGGTCGTCAAAGGCCAACCCATGCGCTCCGCTGGCGGTGGGGTTCGGGTCGGTGAAAAGCTGATCGGGGAACAGGGATACGTCGATGCCGGAGTCCCAAATGGCGACCAGGACCGGCGTGAGCTTTTGGTCTTTCGAGAGCGTGACTTCGCGCGCGGCCCAGATGTCGGGTTTGACGACATTGTGGAGCGCGATGTACGACTTCAAGACCTCGGCCCGTGCGGGCCCCAGCGGGATAGCCGAGCGAATGAGATTGCGGGCGGAGACCAGATCCCAGGCCTCGGAATTATCGAGCGCTCCGGATTTCTGAACAGCGGGATCAAGATCGGTTTTTACCTGGCCGATGGCCACTGCTTTCGTGAAAACGCGCGAGCCGGCATAGGAAGCCTTGATCGAGTCCTGCACGACGTCCCAAGGCAGCGGGTCGATCGCTTCCTTGTAATGCTTACTGAAGGCTTGTTCGTAAGCTGTGCCGCTGGTGCTTTGGGTGTCGATAGCCGCCTGGATGCGCGCGCGGGCGAATAGGCCGGTGGTGAGCTTGGCGGCGGGCTTTTCTTCCAGGTCGCGGAGGGCGTCGATGGTTTTCAGTGCGGACGGGTAGAAGCCGGCCAGTTCCTGGAGGTCTAGCTTGGCGCCGAGCAGTGTGCGCAGAGTAGACTTTATCGTCGATGTCATAGTCGCGAAAGATGGAGTCGAGATCGGCTTGCACTTTGGCGGCGAAAGCGTTGAAGGTGGCGTCGTCGGCCTGGACGAGATCAGAAGCGGAACCCGAGACCGGATAGCTGAAACGTGGGAGGTCGCGCTTGGCTGGTGACTTTCTTTTTGGTTGTGGACTGTGCGTGAGCAGATTGGGACGCAGAACAGGGCCAAGGAGATGAATAGTCCTGAAGCGACGTTGTAGCGTTTGCGCATGAGGGGACCTCGCGTCAGAGGATTGGAGTTTTCCAAGGGTATGTGCCGAAGAAGTCTACCATCTTAGGGACGCGGGTGACGACGATGGTCTAAGTGAGGAGGTTGAAACCGCTTCCTACAATTCTTTGCGCGAGTAGCTCAGGATTACTTGCGTGGCGCGGGGGCTGTTGTTCGATGCTTGCTTACGAGTTGTCGAGTTGCTCGCCGGGCTGAAGCCCGGCGCCTACATTCAGGGTTCGCCGCGCATGTTGCGCGGCGAACCGGTGACATGCATCACAGAGCCTATTTGTTGGGCCTATTTGTTGGGAAGGTAGCTCAGGTCGGCGCGGAACTTGTCGATCTCCGAGGTTATGCTTTCTACGCATGCGTCGAAGCGCTTCATGAGCGAATCGGCTTCTTCAGGTCCAAAGGCGTCGGTTAGCATCTGGCGGAAAGGCTTCATGTCGGGTTTGTCTTCGAAGTCAGCCCAGCTGTTGTGGGGGATGACCAGGACGTAGGTGCCGCCGGGGCCGCCGTTGACCAAAGAGAGCCAAAGGTAGCTGGTGGGCCATTTGGTTTTCTGGATGGCTTCGTTGGCGCGGGCGACGGCGGCGGTGAACTCCGTTTCTTTGCCGGCACGCACGTGATAAGTGATGATTTCGCTGTATTTGTAGGTAGGTTTCGTGTCGCCCGGGTTGCTGGACTTGGGCATCACCTCGTAGTACTGGGTGATCACGGATTGCACCGCCGCCCCGATGACCTTGTTGTATTCGTCGATGTCGGCTTGCTCGGGAACCGAGGGTTTGTCGAAATCGGCCCAGTGCTGACCCAATCTGCCGACAATGTAGGTGCCGGTGTGCTCGCCGCTGACGATTTCCCAGACGTAGAGGGGCTTGCGTGTCTTTCTGCTGCTTGTGCCATTCCGCTTTTTGTTTCCGGCCTTCTTCGTACTGCTTCACCATGCCGTTCTTAGGTGTTTGAAATTCCAGAGCGGCGATGTTCCCGGGTTTATCCTGTGCCAGGCCAGAGACGGCCGTGAGCAGGGTAATTCCGAGGATCGACGCGAGTTTCTTCGCATTCATCAAGATTCTCTCCTAGTTGAAATTCGTGGAACTTTGGATTTGGGACAACCGACTTGGCCGACCAGAGGTCGCGCAGCATCAGGACGAGCGAGGAGTTAAGCCTTACGGTCTTGACTACGGCGACGCGTGGTATTGGGAGTGACTATATGCTATCTAGCGTACGAAGCAAGGGATTCGTGAAAGGTCGTGGTTGCCTATACAGAGCTCTTGACGGACTGCCTGTGGACAGAGCGTGAACGACGATGCTCCGACGCTCTTGTTGCTTTCCGGGCGGGTTGGATCAGGACGTGTGCTGGTATACCGAACTCGTTATGGAGCTTGCGGATCATATTGAGGGACAAGGGTCGCTTGCCGTTGAGAACTTCGTGAACACGGGTGCGATGGCCGATTACCCCGATCAAGGCACGAGTGTTCTTGCCTTGCTGCTCCAAGCGGAATTTGATGGCATCGATGGGATCAGGAAGTTCGATGGGATGGTGTTCGCGCTCATAGGCGTCGATTAGGGTGGCGAGAATGCCCAACTCGTCGCTTTGTGCGGAGCCTTGCGGTGAGTCCCAGAGTTCTTCGACACGTCGCAATGCATTTTCGTGGTCGCGTTCGTTTCTGATCGGCTTAATGTTCATAGGGCACCGTTTTTACGTCGATTTCGTCGTAGTCGGCATGGGAATCGATCCCTTTGATGAATACGATCTGCAAGCGGTAGTTGATAGCCACAACCAACCTGTAATCGTTGCCCTTGAGGTTAAAGACGACGCGATCAGGGCCAACGATGCTGGCGTTGGCGTACTTAAACTGGCTAAGTAACGTCGTCGGCAAGACTAACTAGTGGCCGAGGAGGTTGGATTGGAGGACGAAGCTGAGGACCTGGTTGGGGAATAGGCCGAAGTAGACGGTGCCCGCGGCGGTTATGGCCAGGACCACGTTGACCGGAAGCGGGAAGCCGATGACTGCGGGGGCGGGGCCGGTCTCCAGGTTGGGTTCGCGCATGTACATGACCACGATCAGGCGGAAGTAGTAGTAGGCGCCGATGATGCTGTTGGCGGCCATCAGGACGGCCAGCCAGATCAGGTGCGAGTTTACGGCGGCTTTGAAGACGTAGAACTTGCCGAAGAAACCTGCGGTTACCGGGCAGGCCCAGAAACGAGAGCAGGAAGAGGCTCAGGGCTGCGGCTACTACCGGTTGGCGGCGGCCCAGGCCGGCGTAGTCGTCGAGGGAGAGGTGCTTTTCGCCTGCGCCACCTAGTTGGGAAACGATGGTGAAGGCGCCAAGTTTTACGAGCGCATAGCTGAGCAGGTAGAAAAGGACCGCGGCGTAGGCCGCGGCTCCGCCGGTGTCGGAGTTGCCTTCGAGATAAGTTACGGCGGCGAAGGCCACCAGAATGTATCCGGCTTGGGCGATGGAGCTATAGGCGAGCATGCGCTTGACGTTGGTTTGCACCAGCGCGCCGAGGTTGCCGACGAACATCGTGAGAGCGGCGAGAATCCAGAAAGCCCAGAACCAGAAATGGGTGGCCGCCGGAACCGTCGGCAAAGATCCGCAGGAGCAGGGCGAACGTGGCGGCTTTAGGCCCGGCGGAGAACAGCGCGGTTACCGGCGTGGGCGCGCCTTCGTAGACGTCGGGGGTCCAGAGTTGGAACGGAGCGGCCGCCACTTTGAAGCCGAGGCCGATCAGGATTAACGAAAGGCCAAGTTTGAGGAGATTGCTGGTGCTGTCGGCGGCGCCCATCAGAGCGAGATTCGTTGTGCCCGTTACGCCGTAGACCAGAGCGATGCCGTAGAGGAAGAAAGCGGTGGCGAAGGAGCCGAGGAGGAAATACTTCATCGCGGATTCGCTGGATTTGAGGGTGTCGCGGCGATATCCGGCGAGGACGTAACTGGAGATCGAGCTCATCTCAAGACCGATGAAGGCGGTGAGGAGTTCCTGCGCAGACGAGAGCACGCCCATGCCCGCGGTGGCGAAGAGGACCAAGGCGAAGAATTCGGCGGATTCCAGATTTTCGCGCTCGAGATAGGGACCGGAAATCAGCACGACCAGAATCGAGACGCGCCGACGAGCAAGTGGAAGAAGATGCTGAAGGCGTCCAACTGGATCAGCCCGTTGAAGGCCGATGCCTGCGCCGATGGAGGTGTACGCGTAAATGGTGGCGCTGGTGCCGAGGATGGTGCCGAGGATTGCGAAGAAGCTCAGGACTTGGCGATTGCGGGTGAAGGGTTGGAGCAGCATCAGCACGACGCCGAAGATGCACCAGATGGTTTCCGGGAGTACGCGGATCAGGTCTTCGGGGCGGGGAATCATTTAGCGGGCTCCGGGCCTTTCGGGAGAAGTTGGCGAGCGGACTGAGTTCGGGCGCGCGAAAGACAAGAGCAGATTCTCTCTGCGCATGTCGGCCCGTTGCAGGAATGCGAACGGGAAGGAAAAGCCGGCCTGCTCGTCGAGATGACAGTGGATTGACTGGGATCGGTTAGCGTGGGACGGTCAGGTCGGCGATGACGTTGGCAAGGCAGAAGCGGGACGGCAGCTTCCTGGGGATTGCAGCGTTGCATCTGGTCCAGGACGTTTTGGCTGGAGGCGGCGAAGCGACGGGTGAAGAATGTCGAGCCGAGGCCCATCCAGAGAATGAGGACGGCCATGGTTGCGAGAATCCATTTTTCGCGCGAGGAGGCGTCGGGGAGCGTGCGGTTTTTGTCGTGGGTGATTTCGCCGAAGAAGACGCGCTGGTAGGCCCACAGCAAGTAACAGGCGGAAAGAATCACGCCGATGGCGGCCCAGCTGGCCCAGTCGGCGTGCAGCTGGAACGTGCCGAGGAGGATCAGGAATTCGCCGACGAAGCCGTTGAGCATAGGCAGGCCCATCGAGGAGAGCGCGACGAACAGGAAGAAGGCAGCCAGCTTCGGCATGGGAGTGGCCAGGCCGCCGTACTCGGAAATTTCGAAGGTGTGGCGACGGTCGTACAGCATGCCGACCAGCAAGAACAGCGCGCCGGTGGAGATGCCGTGGGCGAGCATCTGGAAGACCGCGCCCTGCATGGAAATGTTGTGGAAGGCGAAGATGCCGAGGACGACGAAGCCCAGGTGGCTGACGCTGGAATAGGCGACGAGTTTTTTCAGATTGGGTTGGACCAGCGAGACCAGCGCGCCGTAGATGATGCCGATGATCGCCAACGCGGCAACCCAGGGCGCAGCATGGTGCGCGGCGTTGGGGAACAGCGGCAGGCAGAAGCGGATCATGCCGTAGGTACCCATTTTCAGCAGTACGCCCGCGAGCATTACGGAACCCGCGGTCGGGGCTTCCACGTGGGCGTCGGGCAGCCAGGTGTGCAGTGGAAAGAGCGGGACCTTGATGGCGAAGGCCACGAAGAAGGCCAGGAACAGGAGCATCTCCTGTTGCGAGGTGAGCGCGGCGAAGCGGCCGTCTTGCAGGAGTTGCTGGATCTTGGGCAGATCGAAGGTGCCAGTAAGATTGTAGAGCCAGACGATACCGACCAGCATCAGGATCGAGCCGGCCATGGTGTACAGGACGAATTTGATGGCGGCGTAGATGCGGCGCTCGTGGCCCCAGATGCCGATCAGGAAGGCCATAGGGATGAGCATGACTTCCCAGAACAAGAAAGAAGAGGAAAAGATCGAGAGAGACGAAGACGCCGACGACGCCGACTTCGAGCATCAGGAGCATGATGAAGAATTCTTTTACGCGATGATTGATGCTGTTCCACGACGCGAGGATGGAGATGGGCGTCAGGAACGTGGTCAGGATCACGAGGAAGAGGCTGATGCCGTCAACGCCGAGGTGGTAGTGGATCGGGGGGTTGGCGATCCAATTGTAGTATTCGACCAGGCTATAGCCGGCCACGCCCGTGGTTGCACGACCCGGAATCATTAAGAGCGAGAGCAGGAACTCGGCCATGGAGATAGTGAGCGCCAAGCGGCGAATCCAGACGTGATCGTCTCCGCGGAGCAGCAGTAGCGCGAGAGACCCAATCGCCGGGAAGAAAATCAGTACGGAAAGCAGATGGTTGCCAGCGAACATCAGCGCACCATCCCTACGGCCGCGGGCTTCAGATAGGGCCAGAAGATAATCGCGATGACGACCAGCGCGCCGATGATGACCCAAACCGCATAGCTGCGGGTGTTGCCAGATTGCGCGTGGCGGACGTTGTCGCCGACTTCGGTGGCGCCGTGGGCGACGCCGTTGACCGCGCCGTCGATCATCTGGACGTCGACGGTCTGCCAGAGAACTTTCGTGGAAAGCCAGAGCAGCGGTTTGACGACGACCGCGGCGTAAAGTTCATCGACGTAATATTTGTGGAAGAGCGTGGTGTAAGCGCCCTTCATGGATTTCGCAAGTTCGGCGGGTTTCGCAGGCTTGCTGATGTAGAGCCAAT
Source organism: uncultured Acidobacteriota bacterium (assembly GCA_963832615.1). GTDB lineage: Bacteria > Acidobacteriota > Terriglobia > Acidiferrales > UBA7541 > Acidiferrum. The sequence continues at coordinate 105,752 of CAWHVA010000016.1, read as the reverse complement.
AGGCGATGCCCAGGCCGAGGGTTGCGGTGATGACGGCGACGATCGCCAGCGGCATTTCGAGAGCGTGGGCCGCGGCTTCGGCGGCCGCGGACTCGGCTCCGCCGCCCTGGGCAAAAACGGGTTCGAGGAACTTGGCGAAGTAATCAGGCGCACCCCAGAACGCAGGGGCCGCTAGCCAGCCGCCGACGAGCGAGAGGACCGCGAGAATCATCAGCGGCACGAGCATGCTTTTGGGCGATTCGTGCACGTGGACGTGATGTTCGTCATAGCGTTGTTTACCAAAGAAGGTGAGGAAGATCAGCCGGAACATGTAGAACGAGGTGAGCAGGGCGGTGAACAGGCCGACCGCGTAAAGAAAGTGGCCGCCGTTTTCACTTTGGAAGGCGTTGAGGAGGATGGCATCTTTGCTGAAGAACCCTGCCAGCGGCGGAAAGCCGGCGATGGCCAGCGTGGCCGTCAGCATGGTGATGTAGGTCCATTTGATCTTCTTGCTGAGGCCGCCCATTTTGAGCATGTCCTGCTCGCCGCCCATGGCGTGAATCACGCTGCCGGCCGCGAGAAAGAGGAGGGCTTTGAAGAAGGCGTGGGTCATCAGGTGGAAAATGCCCGCGGAAAATGCGCCAACGCCGCAGGCCAGGAACATGTAGCCGAGCTGGCTGACGGTGGAGTAGGCGAGAACTTTCTTGATGTCGGTCTGGACCAGGCCGATGGTAGCGGCGAAGATCGCGGTGGCGCAGCCGATGATGGCGACGACGAGCATGGCGCTCGGGGCGTGCATGAAAAGAACGTGCGAGCGGGCGACCACGTAAACGCCCGCGGTAACCATGGTGGCCGCGTGGATCAAGGCGCTGACCGGCGTCGGACCTTCCATGGCGTCCGGCAGCCAGACGTATAAGGGAAGCTGCGCGGATTTGCCGGTGGCGCCTACGAAGAGCAGCAGGCACGCGACGGTGAGGGTGCCCATTTGCCCCATCGCGTCGGCGGGCATCGGAACGGCTTTCGCGAACATCGGCACGAAGTCGAGCGTGCCAAAGGTTTTGAAGAGCAGGAACATTCCGAGCATGAAGCCGAAGTCGCCGATGCGATTGACGATGAACGCTTTCTTGCCGGCGTCGGCAGCGGACTTCCTGAGGAAGTAGAAGCCGATCAGAAGATAACTGCACAAGCCCACGCCTTCCCAGCCGACGAAGAGCAGCGACGTAGTTGGCGGCGAGTACGAGGATGAGCATGAAGAACATGAAGAGATTGAGATAGGAGAAGAAGCGGTAATAGCCGCCCTCGTGCGCCATGTAGCCGGTGGAGTAGATGTGGATGAGCCAGCCGACGCCGGTGACGACGAGAAGCATCACTACGGTGAGCTGGTCGACTTGGAGATCGAAGCCGGCACGGAAGGTTCCGGCGGCGATCCAAGTGAAGAATTGCTTGACGAAGGGAATCTGCTGGGGCGTGAGTTGCGAGAATTCGCGGACCGCTTCGAGGGCGCAAGCGAACGAGAGACCTGTGGAGCCGACGGCGACGTAGTTGACTACGTTGTTCGTCCATTTGCCGCCGAACAGGCCGTTAATGGCCGAGCCGAGCAAGGGCAGGAGCGGGATGATCCAGAGATTGTCGAGTATCGGCATTAGAGTTTGAGCAAATCCACGCGCTCGACGTTGAGCGACTGGCGGTTGCGCTGAATGAGAATGATGATTCCGAGGCCGACGGCCGCTTCCGCTGCCGCTACAACGATCACAAACAGGACGAAAACCTGGCCATCGAGGCGATTCCAAGCCTGGCTGAAGGCCACGAAGGCGAGGTTCACGGCGTTGAGCATCAGCTCGATGGACATGAAGATGGTGATGATGTTGCGGCGGAAGACAAAGGCGACCACGCCGAGACCGAACAGGATGGCGCTCAAGACCAGGTAGTAGTGCGTCGGGACCATGCTAGTTTTTCTCCCGCTGGGCGAGAACGATCGCGCCGAGAATGGCTACGAGGATGAGGAACGAAGTCAGCTCGAACGGATAAACGAACTCCTGGAACAGGAGCCCGGCGAGGGCTTTTGTTGGAGCAGGGGCGCCCAGTTGAGCGGCGGCTTGTACCCGGTCGGTGGACTGGGCGACGGCTGCGGCGATAAGACCCATGAGCACGATAGCCAGCGGAAGGCCCGCGATGCCCGCGAGCTTGGAAATGTTGGTGCGCTCTTCGGCACCGGCGTTCAGAAGCATGATCACGAACACGAAGAGCACCATGATGGCGCCGCCGTAGACGATGATCTGCACGGCCGCGACGAATTCGGCGCCCATCAGCAGATAGAGGCCGGCGAGCGCGACCATCACGACGATCAGCGAGAGCGCGCAATGAATCGGGTGGCGCTGGAGGATGAGGTTGACCGCGCCCAGGATGGCGATCGCCGCGAGTACGAAAAAGATGATGAGGGGAGCGTTCATGCTAGTGACCCCTCACCATAATCACAACCGCAGTGATCACCACGTTCGCGAGCGAAACCGGCAGGAGCAATTTCCAGCCGAAGGACATCAGCTGGTCGTAGCGGAAGCGGGGCAGCGTGCCGCGCATCCAGACGTAGAAGAAGAGGAAGAACAAAATCTTGCCCAGCAGCCAGAATGGGCCCTGGATGAATTCGTTGATGAACGGAAAGACGATCAGCAGCACGCCGATCAGCGCCATGACCGCGCCCAGGCCGGGCAGGATGATGCGCCCGAAAATCGTTTCGTAGCGGATGCCGTCCCAGATGACCCACAGGCCGAAGGGGATAAGGATCGCGGACGGCAGGTAATGCGCGAACGTCCACGAAGCCGGGAAAGGGGAGAGCCAGCCACCGAAGAACATGATCGCGCAGAGAGCGGATACCGTGATCATGCTGGTGTATTCGGCGATGAAGAACATCGCGAACTTGAAGCTGGCATATTCGGTGTGAAATCCGGCGACCAGTTCGGATTCGGCTTCGGCCAGATCGAAGGGAATGCGATTGGTTTCCGCGATGGCGGCGATAAAGAAGCAGAGGAAGCCGAGGATCTGCGGGAAAATGTTCCAGCCCAGAATGCCGCGCTCCGGATGCGCAGCCTGGGCATTGATGATATCGCGAAGGCTGAAGCTGCCGGCCATCAGCAGAACGCCAACCACCGACATGGTGAGGGCGAGTTCATAGCTGACCATTTGCGCGGAGCTGCGCAGGCCGCCGAGCAGGGGATACTTGCTGTTGGACGACCAGCCCGCCAGCGCCGACTCCGTAAACGCTCAACGCGGTGATGGCAAAAAGGGCGAGGATGCCGATGTTCAGGTCGACGATGCCGAGAAAAATGTCGCGGCCGAAGATGTGAATCGGGTTAGGGCCCAAAGGGCAGAATGGCTATGGACGTCAGCGCCAGCGTGAGGGCCATGAGCGGCGCGAGGAAATAAGTGAATTTGTCGACGCCCGCGGGAGTCGGGTCTTCCTTCAAAAGAAATTTTGCGCCGTCGGCCAGACGGTTGCAGCAGGCCGTGAGGGCCGACGCGGTGCGGGCCCCAACGCGATTGCATGTGCGCGACGACCTTGCGCTCGAACCAGGTGAGATAAGCGTTCACCGTCAGCACGATGAAAAGCAGCAGCGCTATCTTCACGAGCGTGATGATGATTTCGGCGTGCTGGGCTAGGAAGTCGGTCACGGCTTGGCGTCGGCCTCCGGTAGAGAATCCATCATGGTGCAAAAGCGGCCGAGGGTGCCGCTGGTGAAAAGCGTGTCTTGCGCCGAGCGGATCAGGCCAGCGGGAACGTCGTAGGGTGCATGACCATTTCTGGCGACCTGTACGCGCGTGGCTTCGGCGCCGCCGGTGAGCAGGCCCGCGGGCTGCACGTCGTAACCTTGCACCGCTTTGCGAATTTCGTCGAAGACCGCGCCGGGCGTCTTGTAGTGAAAGGCTTTGCCGACGCCGAGCTTTTCGAGTTGGTGCGACAGAATGCGCAGGAGGTCGAAGTCGCTGCGCGGGCCCATCACTTCGGCGGCTTTATGCAGGAGCTGAATTTCGCCGGAAGTGTTGGTGACGGTGCCGTCCTTTTCGTACGCCGAGGCGGCCGGGAAAACGATATCGGCGGGGCGCGAGGTGTCGGTCGGGAAAAGTTCGTGAACGATCAGCAGATTGAGATTGCCGCGTCCGAAGCCCAGCGTGCCGTAGTGCGTGAGCGGGTTCGCGCCCATGACGTACAGAGCCTGCAGCTTGCCGGATTGTGCGGCTTCGACCATCTGCGGAGCGGTGAGACCTGGCTTTGAGGGAATCACGCCGCCCCAAAGTCTCTCGAACGCTTCGCGAGCGCCCGCGTTGTCGACATAGGCGTAGCCAGGCAGGCGGTCGGGCAGAACGCCCATATCCGCCGCGCCACGGGAATTTGCATAGTCGCCCAGCGCCATGTAGCGAACTTTTCCTTGCAGCTTGGACCCGAAGGCCACGAGTTCCGCGATGGCCGCGCCGGAAACTTCCGCGCCAAAAACGATGGCGACTTCGGGTTCGGCTTCGAGTGCAGCCTTGAGCTGCACAAGTTTCTCGACCATGTCTGGAGCAAGGTGGCCTTCCTCGCGACCCATCCAGCGAATCGCCGCGACTTCCTGGCCTTCAGCGACCTTCACAAACTGCGTGGCCTTCCGGTGCAGTTTGATTTCGCGGGAGTTCACGATGAACAGCTTGGAGTTGTGATGCCGGATGCCGGTGCGAATCTGCCACGCGACCAGGGGGTTCTGGTTGGTCGGCATCGTTGCCGATCAATAGCACGGCCTTGGAGTTGTAGAGCTGCTCCATGGTCAGCAGCGAATCGGCGGCGCGATCGCCGAGCGCGGTGAACAAGCCGGAGTAGTCGACCGTCCGATGATGATCGATGTTGTTGGTGCCAAACGTGGCGCGCGCCAGGCGCTGGAACAGGTAATTTTCTTCGTTGGAGGTGCGGTTCGACCCGATGAATCCGATCGAATCAGGACCGTAGACTTCGACGATCTGCTTCAACTTGGTGGCCGCGGTTTGCGCGGCTTCTTCCCAGGAGACGGGATAGAGCTTGTCACCTTTGCGAACCAGACGGTTGCTTGATGCGGTCCGGATGCTTGACGAAGTCGAAGCCGAAGCGCCCCTTCACGCACAGGAAATCGCCGTTGATGCCCGAGAGGTCGCGATTGTTGGAGCGCAGGATCTCGTGATTGCGCACGCTCAGGGTGGTCTTGCAACCGTTCGAACAGTGCGTGCAAACCGTGGAGACGTACTGCATTTCCCAGGGCCGCGTCTTGTAGCGATAGGTGCCGCTGGTGAGCGCACCGACCGGGCAGATGTCGATGCACATGCCGCACTCTTCGCACTCGAGATGATCTTCGCGGTTGGGAATGATGACGCTGTTCGCGCCGCGCATGCCCACGCCGAGCGCCTTAACGTCCATGCCTTCATCGCACACGCGCACGCAGCGGAAGCAGAGAATGCAGCGCGGAGCATCGTAGTAAACCAGCTCCGACCATTTTTCTTCGGGGCGATGAATTTTTTCTTCGACGAAGCGGCTGGTATCGGCGCCGTAGCGGAAAACCATGTCCTGCAACTCGCACTCGCCGCCCTTGTCGCACACCGGGCAATCCAGACGGGTGGTTGGTGAGCAGAAATTCCAGCATGTACTTGCGCGCCTGGCGCACCTGGTCGGTATTGGTGCGCACGACCATACCTTCGGTAGCCACCAGCGTGCACGCGGTCTGCAGCTTGGGCATTTTTTCGACTTCCACCAGGCACATTCGGCAAGCGGCATGCAACGAAAGCCCCGGGTAGTAGCAAAACGAAGGAACCTCGGTGCCGATGCGGCGCGTGGCTTCGATCACCAGGGTTCCGGGCGGAACCTGCACCTCGCGGTCGTTGATCTTCAGGGTAACCAGCTTTTGGTCTGTCATGTTTGTTCGTCTATTCGAGCATTCGCCTAACCGGCGCAGGGCCTACCGCGAGCCGACCAGCGCTTCGGCGGATTTATAAGGGCAACGTCCGTTCAAATGCTCTTCAAATTCATTGCGCCACTTGGCCACGATGCTGATGGTCGGCAGGGCGGCGGCGTCGCCGAGCGGGCAGAAAGTGCGGCCCAGCATGTTTTTCGCGAGGTCGCCCATGAGGTCGATGTCTTCCGGCCGGCCGTAACCGGCGTGAAAGCGATCGAGCATCTTACGCAGCCAATTTGTGCCTTCGCGGCACGGAATGCACCAGCCGCAGGATTCGTGAGCATAGAAGTGCATGATGCGGCGGGCCATGTCAACCATGCAGGTGTCTTCGTCCATCACCACCATGCCACCCGAGCCCAACATGGACCCGGCTTTGGCGACGGAATCATAATCCATGGGAATGTCGATTTCGTCGGCCTTCATCAGCGGGCAAGAACTTCCGCCGGGAATGATGGCTTTTAGTTTCTTGCCGCCGGGGATGCCGCCGGCAACTTCGTAAATGAACTTTTTCATGTTCATTCCGAGGGGAATTTCGTAAATGCCGGGCTTGTTCACGTGGCCTGCGACGCAGAGCAAGCGCGTGCCGCCGTTTTTCGGCGTTCCGCGATTGGCGTAGGTTTCGCCTCCTTCCAGCAGAATTGCCGGAACGGTGCTGAGCGTTTCGACGTTATTGATGATCGTCGGGCATCCGTACAGGCCCACGACGGCAGGGAAGGGAGGCTTGATGCGCGGATAGCCGCGCTTGCCTTCGAGCGATTCCATCAGCGCTGATTCTTCGCCGCACTCGTAGGCGCCGGCTCCGGTGTGGACGACGAGATCGAAGTCAAATCCCGAGCCCAGAATATTTTTGCCGAGATAGTTGCGCGAATAGGATTCGTCGAGCGCTGTTTGCACGATGTCGAGCACGTAGCGGTATTCGCCGCGGATGTAGATGAAGCCCATGTGGGCGCCGATGGCGCGTCCGGCAATGGTGATGCCCTCGATCATCTGGTGGGGATCGAGTTCCATCAGCGGGCGGTCCTTGCAAGTGCCGGGCTCGGACTCGTCGGCGTTGCAGATTACATATTTCGGTTTCGGCGAATCTTTCGGCACGAAGGACCACTTCATTCCGGTAGGGAAGCCCGCACCGCCACGCCCGCGAAGATTCGACTTTTTGACTTCGTCGATGATGGTCTCGGGGGTCATCTCGCGCAGCGCTTTTTCGAGCGCTTTGTAACCGTCATGTTGCAAGTACACGTCGATCTTGTGGGAATCCTTGATGCCAAAGCGGCGGCTGATGACCGGAGTCTCGGTCTTATCGCGGGGATGAAGAGCGCCGGAGATCACCGGCTCCGGGGTAGTCTTGCGGCCGGCGTCGAGATCCTCGATCAGGCGATCGAATTTCAGTGGAGTGACATTCTCGAAGAAATCGTAGTTCACTTGCAGCGCCGGCGCACCGGTGCAAGCGCCAATGCATTCGACTTCTTCCAGAGAGAAGACGCCGTCAGCGGTCGTCTCTTTGTTGCCGATTTCCAGCCGCTTTTTCGCCGATTCCAGCAGTTCGGTGCCGCCGCGCAACATGCACGCTACGTTGGTGCAGATTTGTACGTGGTGCTTGCCCATCGGTTTGCGACGCAGCATGGAGTAGTACGCCAGGGTTTCTTCCACCTGCACGGTGTGGAGTTCCAGGCGGCGGGCGATTTCCGCGATCATCTCGTCGCTGACGTAGCCGTACTCGTCTTGCGCGTACATCATCATGGGGATGAGTGCGCTGCGCTTGACGGGGTAGCGGTTCTGCAGCGTCTCGAAGCGCGTTGTAAGTTGTGGCGAAAGTTCCATGGTCCTCGAATCACCGTGGTGCTGAGTTACTCTGCCATCGGCCGGTTCACTTGTAGGCGCCGGGCTTAAGCCCGGTGCCTACATTGACCTAATGGACCTCACCGGTCGACGTCTCCCAGCACAATATCGATTGTTCCGATGCAGGCAATCTACGTCGGAAATCAATTGCCCCTCCATCAGCTTTCGGCAATGCCTGCAAATTGATGAACGAAGGAGAGCGGAAGTGGCAACGCAACGGCTTCGGCGATCCGTCACTGGCGATGAAGCAACCCAGTTCGCCGCGCGGAGATTCGACGGTCACGAAGGCCTCACCCGGCGGAGGCGCAAATCCCTCCGTGAAGATCTTGAAGTGGTAGATGAGCGCTTCCATCTCCGTCTTCATTTTTTCGCGGCCGGGGGAACGATGCCCGGTGCGTCGGTACGAATCGGGCCCTGGGAGGGCATTTTGTCGATGGCCTGGCGCACGATCTTCAGGCTTTCGCGCATTTCCGCGACGCGCACCATGTAGCGCGCGAAGCAGTCGGAATCGGTGTGCGTGGGAACGTCGAAGTCGAATTCCTCGTAGCTGGAATACGGGAACATCTTGCGATTGTCGTAAGCAAGTCCGGCGGCGCGTAGCATCGGACCGGTCATGCTTAAAGCGACGGCGTCTTCGGCCGAGATGTAACCAACGCCCTTGAGGCGTCCGAGCCAGATTCGGTTGTCCGGTCAGCAGCGATTCGTATTCGTCGATGCGGCTGGGCATCATCTTCAGGAATTTCTCGACGCGTTCCACCCAGCCTGTTGGCGGCTCCAGCGCCAATCCGCCGATGCGGATGTAGCTGGTCATCATGCGCTGCCCGGCGACGAACTCGAAAATCTTCAGGATCTCTTCGCGCTCACGGAAGCAATACAAGAAAGACGGACATCGCGCCCATGTCGATGGCGTGCGTTCCCAGCCACACCAGGTGCGACGAAATCCGCTGCAATTCCACCATCAGAACGCGAATGTATTGCGCGCGCTTGGGTACTTCCAGGCCGAGGAGTTTTTCGACCGCGAGGCAATAGACAAGGTTATTTCCCAGCGGATTCAGGTAGTCCATCCGGTCGGTCAGCGTGATCGCCTGCGAATAGGTCTTGTCTTCGCAGGATTTCTCAATGCCGGTGTGGAGATAGCCGAGGTCCGGCACGGCCTTGAGTACGGTTTCGCCGTCCAGCTCCAACAAGATGCGCAGCACGCCGTGAGTGGAAGGGTGCTGTGGCCCCATGTTCAGAACCATTGTTTTTGTCGGGCCAGTAGCGGTTTCGACGGTGGTCATGGGCGAGTCCTGGTGTAGCGGGTCGCGATGGCCGGGATGTCCCGATAGCCCTCGACAGGAAAATCCTTGCGCAGCGGATGGCCTTCCCAATCATCGGGAAGCAGAATGCGCCGCAAATCCGGATGTCCGGTGAACTGAATCCCGAACAGGTCGAAAATTTCGCGCTCCAGCCAATTCGCGCCCGGCCATACGGGAACCATAGAATCCACGACCGGATCGTGGCCGCACAAGCGGAACTCGAATGCGAACTTTCTGGCGCAACGGGATGGAAACCAGGTGATAGTTGAGCTCGTAGCGGGGCTCCATCGGGAAACGGTCAACGCAGGTGGCATCCGTGAGGAGATTGAACTGCAAAGCCTGTTCGTCGCGACAACGTTCCGCCAAGCTGCGCAGCATTCTTTCTGGCGACAACGACGGTCGTCTCGCCGCGAAACTCGATGACTTCCTCGATGGCGTTGGCGCTCCACGCGCGCAGCCCAGCGACTACAGCATTAGTAGGTTGACTACCGCTCTCCGTCACAGGTTCTGAAACCCCGCTTTGCGCTCGACTATGTATGCCAGTCGAACGCGCCTTTTTTCCACAGATAGATGTATCCGACCAAGAGGATGGCGATGTAAATGAGCATCTCCACGAAGCCGAAGACTCCAAAGCTGTGTGAAATCTTGAACATGTCGCGGTAAATGTAGGCCCAAGGGTACAAGAAGATCGCTTCCACATCGAACAAAATGAAACACCATGGCCACGAGATAAAATTTTACGGAGAACGGCTGGCGCGCGTCGCCGGTGGGATCCACGCCGCACTCATACGGTTGCTGCTTGGCGCGATTTGGGCGTCGCCATCCCACCAGGACGGAAACCGCCGTCAAGGCGCCGGCGAGCGCCACCGCGATAGATGAGGTGTAAGAGAAGCGGAGCGTACGCATGTAGACCTGATTGACTCATGGCGAAGCGTTATAATAGCGAGTCACCCGCCGCTGGGTCAAATGCGGCGGCGAAAAATAATCTGCGGGCAATATTTGCCGCGGTCATGGCTGAGGTGCGGGTAGCGCATGCTGTTCGGTCACAACACAAACGTAACTGTGGACGGAACCGTGTTCCATGTGCAGACCGAAGATCGCGGCATTACCACTGCGGTCATCGACACCACCGTGCACTGCCGCGGCCGCGTGTTGCACCGGCGCACCAGTAAATATCACGACCTGTTGCCGCTGGATGCCGATCGCGAGCAGGCGCTGAAGATCAGGTTGGACGATCAGCATCACACGGTGGTCGAAGAGCTTCGTACCGGCGTGTTGCATATCGCCGCGCCGCCCATGCCGCCGCCGCGGCCCGTCGGCGGCAGCGCGCCGCTCATGTCCGGTCCGCCCGAAAAATTCCGCTAAGCTCAGCCTGCCGCCGCGCCCGCGGCGCCGCAGACGAAAATAATCGCCATCGAAATGCTGAATCCGAGGACCTGGCTCACCGGGAAACACGCTACCCTATATCTGGTGGCGCGTTACAAAGAGGGCGGGGCTCCCGCAGGCAACGCGCGCAGTCACCGCGCGCGTCGCCGGCGCCGCCGAGCCAACGGAGGTCTCCACCAGCACCGCGCGCCGATGGCCATGCGCACCTTGAATTCGAGATGCCGCGATTGGCCAGTGAGGACGCCGCACTGGTGATCGAGGCCGTTTCCGGGGAAGCCAGCGGGCACTTGCGATTTCAACTCCGCGCAAAACCGAAAATGCCGGCGGTAGGATGATGCCCATGGACGCCACAATATCTGTTAACGGAGAAACCCGCCCCGCTGTTGCCGGCGCGACGGTGGTCGATCTGTTGCGTGCTCTTGGATTGGATGGTGGCCGCGTGGCTATCGAGCGCAATCTTGAAATCCTGCCGCGCCAAAAATGGCCGGACGCGCATCCAGCCCGGCGACCGTTACGAAATCGTTCAATTCGTCGGCGGCGGCTAGCATTCCTGTCGATTGCTTACGTCTTCTTTCTCGCTGTAGATACTTCTTCCACGGCTTCCCAGAGTATTCCGGCCAGCCCTGGCGGACGCCTTTCTGGTCGTGTTGCGGTACAGCGAAGTGGACTAAGTCGAGCCGCGGTCCGCCGGGAGCCGTGCTCACTCAGGGTGGCGATGGAAAGTTCGATCCTTCGTCCAAGGTTTTGCGCGCCAGGATTGCACGATCAGCTTTCGGGAACGATCAGAAGGTTTTTACCGCCGATAGCTCCGCCGTGGGCGTATCACGCGCCGCCGGCTTTGCGGATCAGCTTTGCGGGCGCACCCGTGGCCGCAGTGTCTTTCTGAGAATCCACGTACAGATCGAAAAGAGTTTTGGCAGGAGCGCGGAATACGGCATGCTGCTCGATCGTGCGTGTCATGGGTGCGGACTCCACTGCGAATGCGCGAGAAGAGACGCTATGGTAGCTCAGACGCCGTCGAGCATGTGGCCCATCTTCTTTTTCTTGGTTTGCAGATACGCGCGGGAAGTTTTCGAGACGCGCGGCTGGCAGGGAACTCGCTCGACTACGCGAATGCCGGCTTGTTCCAGCTGGCGAACTTTCTCCGGGTTGTTGGAGAGCAGGCGGATCTTCCTGGCGCCGAGTTGTTTCAGGATCTGCGCCGAAAAATCGTAGTCCCGCGCGTCCGCCGCAAAACCCAGCTCCTGATTCGCCTCGACCGTATCCATGCCGCCGTCTTGCAGTTCGTACGCGCGGAGTTTGTTCATCAAGCCGATGCCGCGGCCTTCCTGCGGCAGATACAGCAGAATGCCAGAGGGCGCCTGACCGATTTTCTTGAGCGATAGTTCAAGCTGCGCGCGGCAATCGCAACGCAGCGACGCCAGAACATCGCCGGTGAGGCATTGCGAATGAACGCGAACCAGCGGAGCGGTCTTGCCGTTGACATTGCCGCGGACCAGCGCCACCGCCTCTTCTTGCGGGCCGGCGCCCTGGAAGCCGTAAATCGTGAACCGGCCGTAGCGTGTCGGAAGTTCCGCGTGGGCCACACTCCGCGCCGAGTGCGCGGCCGTTTTTGGGACAACGGTTTGCCTCGAGTTGGTGTGCGCATCGGCGACAACGAGTTTAGCAGGAGTGCCATGATCTTCGACTATAGCCCAGCTCGGAATTCCATTCGATGCGTGCGCGCCGGTTTTCGGTGCATATTTTACGAACGCTTTACATTTTGCGACGCTTTACATCGAGCCTGGCGATTGGCTAGCGTTGTCAACATGTCGCCTCACGTTTCGAGCGGTTCCTTGGCCGCAGGCCTCGCGATTCGATGATCGATACGTCTATTTCCACGAAGGATTTGCTGTTTACGCTGCTGCTTAAAGTAGGCGTCGCCGCGTCGTTTGCCGCGTTGCTGGCGCGGTGGAATACGTTTCGCCGCGTGCTGTTCACCGAAGAGCGCGATCCCGATCAAAAGCTGAAGCTGATGCTGTTCATGACGCCGCCCTGATCGTCGGCGTGGCGCTCCGGATGGTCGGATTTCCTTACCGCTTCGCCGACCTGTCTCTCGAAGGCGCGTTCTTGATGGGCTTGCTCGGAGGCCGCGTCGTAGGTCCGATCGGTGGCGCGATCATCACCATTCCGGCGCTGATGGGGCACGAATGGCTGGGCATGCCGGCGGCGGCAACGGCGGGCTTGCTCGGCGGATTGATGCGCCAGGCCATCCCGAATAAAGAGGATTTGTGGAACTTCGGGCCGTTCACCTTTTTGAATATTCCGCGAGACCTGTTGCGGCTCGCGCGCCAGGCGAAAATGTCGTGGGAGCTGCTTCCGCTGCTGGCCTGCGTCGGGTTGGAACTTGGACGCGTGGCGCTCGTGATGGCGACCACGCCGAAATGGCTGTTTGCTATCGATCCGCACTGGAACTGGTGGTTGATGCTCACGGTACTGGCGACGGTGATGTCCGTTGCCGCGCCGCTGAAAATTTGGAACAACACGCGCATTGAGATGAATCTGGAGCGCCATCAACAGTTATTGCTGAAGGCACGCATGGATGCGCTCTCCAGTCAGATCAATCCCCATTTCTTGTTTAACACGCTGAATACGGTATCTTCGCTGATCCGCTTCGATCCCGACATGGCGCGCGGCGTGGTGCTGAAGTTGAGCAATATTCTGCGCCGGCTGCTTCGCAAACACGAGACCTTTGTGCCGCTCAAGGAAGAATTGGACTTCATCGACGACTATCTGGATATCGAAGTCGCGCGGTTTGGACGCGACAATCTGGAATTTCTGCGCAAGGTGGATGACGCTGCTTTGGAAGCGTTTGTCCCCAGCATGCTTGCTGCAACCGATCGTCGAGAATTGCTTGAAGCACGGCCTGGCGTCGAAACTCGAAGGCGGCCGCATCCAACTGCGCACCACCAACCACGACGGGCGCCTGCACATCGAGATCGAAGACAACGGCGCGGGAATCTCGGAAGAGAAGATGCCGCACGTTTATGTCGAAGGCATTGGTCTGAGCAATGTGCGCGAGCGCCTGCGCGTCTTGTACGGCGCCGATTTCCGCCTGGAGATCGAAAGCCACCCCGGCGAAGGCACGCTGATCCGCATCGACATTCCTGAGCTCGTCTCTACCATGCAAACGGTCGGCTGAATCGGCTCTCGCGAACCCCTCAAACAACGAAACAGCTTCTGCGAGCCGGCACGCGCGCTGTCTTTCCTGAGATCACTCGAAAAGTAGAGTAGGAATGAGGTTGACAGGAGACTGTATCTGCGGTATGTTCTGTATGTACAGAAATAACGGATAACACTGATGGACTCTCGTACTTGTAGCGGCCGCTTTCCGAAGCGGGCGCCTTTAGAGTCCCCCAACTGAACGCATTATTGCCACTGAGGTAAAACATGAGCGAAACGACGAAAACCGGCCTGACCCCAGTAGCCCAGAAATTTATTTTGCATTGGGGAGAGATGGGCACGCGGTGGGGAATTAACCGCACCGTGGCCCAGGTGCATGCGTTGCTGTTTCTGTCGCCGAAGCCGGTGCCGGCGGATGAAATTGCCAGCACCCTCGCGGTGGCGCGGTCGAACGTCAGCACCAGTTTGCGGGAGTTGCAGGGATGGGGAATCGTGCGCGTGGTGCATGTGCTCGGGGATCGCCGCGATCACTTCGAGTCCATCAAGGATGTTTGGGAGATTTTCCGGATTGTTTCGGAAGAGCGGAAGCGCCGGGAGATCGATCCGACCTTGCGCGCGATTGGGGAATGTGTGGACGAGTTGAAGGCGAATCCGCAGGGGGATGCCTACACACGGGAACGGTTGGAGAGCATGCAGGAGTTTTTGACGGCGATGAGCGGGTTGTTTGAGGAGATCTTGCGGATGCCGACGGGCGCGCTGAAGAGTGTCGTGAAGCTGCGCGGGAAGGTAGTGACCCTGCTGGGGAAGAAGGCCGGGTAGAACGCGAATCGATCGAGGAAATGAAGCAACGAAGCAAGAAGTAGCGAAGTAACGAAGTAAGGAAGGAATCGGCCCATGATCTCGCTGGCTTCGGAGTTTACGGATGGGAAGGGACGCCATGCGCGGGGATGGCTGTTCTTTGACGCCGACTGCGGATTCTGCACGCGAATAGCGCAGTGGGTCGCGCCGATTTTGGAGCGACGCGGATTCGCGGTTGCCCCGTTGCAGGATGTCCGCGTAGGGGCGCTGTTGGGCTTGCCGCAGGCAGAGCTGATGCGCGAAATGCGCGTGTTGCTGGAGGACGGGCATCAGTATGGCGGCGCGGATGCAGCGGTGGCGCTGGCACGTGAGATTTGGTGGGCCCGCCCACTCGCATGGTTTGCGCGGGTTCCCGGGCTGATGCCATGGCTGCGGGCTGGATATTGTTGGATTGCATCGCGGCGGCGGTGCGCCGCAACTTATTGTCCGCATAGTGAAAAGATTGGAACGAGGTAATTGCGCGATGGAAGCCCGGACTAAGTGGCTTTGGACACTGACCGCCGCGAACACCGTCACGGCGGTCCTGTTTTTTCTCGCCATCTCTAGAGTTATGCTGGCACTGGCGGTGCTCGCGCCAAAGATTACCGGCTGACCAGTGTTTATATTGCTGGCTGTTGGCGTAGCCCTTTCCTTGTTCGGCTTGCGGTGCGCATCAAACAGTGGACTGCCATTACCACGGCGTGTAGCAAATATTATCTATGGATGCGCCTTGGCCTGCTACTTGGGAGTCTTGCTTTATCTAGTGTTCGTGTTTTCCCTCAGCCCCGAGGAGCGATTCATTATCCCAAATGGCTATCAGGGCGACGTCTATGTGATTCAAAGCATGCCGACATGCCAGGCGGCGAGTGCGACACGTTGGAGAGTGACGTACCGCATTCCGAAGGATGGCATCCTCTGCACACGCGAACCAATGCTGCGTGGTTGGACAAGGCCTAAATTTTTTTACCAGCGGGGCGATGGTTCGTTGGAACCTATCCAGGGGATGTGGCCTAGCACGGTCTACCCGACGGCGGAAAATCTCGCCAATGACACAGACTTCGGTATTTTCTTCCCTCGTTCGGGGCATATCTACAATTCGGCAGGATGTTCTGTTGAGTTCCAACTGTTTTACGTAGGTACCAAAGCGAATCTTCTTAAGCACTACGTCAGAAGCGACGTCAGCTTTTACTTGCATCAGCACCAACTCGGATGCAGCGAATCTTCGCGATAACTTCGCCGGCGCCTCATGCACGGGCGGATGCGGCATTCGATTCCAAGTGACCACGGAGCTGAATCGTTCGAATAGTATCGAGTAATAAATAGTTTGACATAGTTAACAATCCGTGCTAACATGGGTTGTGATATTTCGGCTTCATCCCCGTCCCGCCCGTCTTTACCTCATTACGTCGTTACTTCGTCATTTCCTGCTGCAAATCCCTAAGCCCTTCAGAATCCGCACTTACGAAAAACGCGTCCGTAACTCGGTTAGAATCCGCAGATCCAAAAACACGACACTTAAAGGGTGATTGTTACCTCTCTTTCTTTGTCAAGGGAATAATCACCCTTAAAGTCCTTTAGAATCCGCACTTACGAAAAAGGGCGGGGGGAGGGGGCGGAACGGTTAACTAGAAATCAGCAGGCGGCACTGCTGCGGGTAAGGGCACGTGTTGATTGTAGTGGCCGCTTTCCGAAGCGGGCGCTTTGCGGCGTCAAAAACTACCGGAACGAAATTCAGGCGGTGGCGGCCTTCGATTCCGATAGGACGCGCTGGTAATAGGCTTCGTAGCGGGGGATTACGTCGTTGGCGCAGAATTTGGCTTTGGCGTTGACGCGGGCGCGCTGGCCCATTTCGCGGCCGTGGTCGCCGCGGGACAGAATTTCCAGGGCGTAGCGACCCGCTTCCTTGACGTCGCCGGGTGCCACTAAGTAGCCATCGACTCCGTGCTGGACTACTTCGGGTAGGCCGCCGACGTTCGTAGCTATCACCGGAACTTCGCAGGCCATGGCTTCCAACGCAGCTAGGCCGAAGGATTCCAGCTCCGAGGGAAGCAGGAACAGGTCGGCGGAACTTAGTTTTTCGTAGACACCGTTTTGTTTGCCCAGGAAGAAGACGTCCTTTTGGAGGCGCTTTTTGCGAACCAGGTATTCCGCGGCGCCGCGGTCGGGACCGTCGCCTATCAGGACAAGTTTAGCGGGCATTTTGGCGCGAACGATGGCGAAGATCTCGACGACGTCGGTAACGCGCTTCACGGGGCGGAAATTGGAGAGGTGCATGAGGATCGGCTCACCGTTGGGGGCCCACTGGGCGCGCTGTGCTTCGTTGGGTGTGCGGGTGTAGAGGTCACAATTCACGAAGTTGGGAATGACTTCGATGGGGCGCTTGATGTCGAACTCCTTAAGCGTTTGCTTCAGGAGGTAGTCGGAGATGGCGGTCACGCCGTCGCTCTGCTCAATGGAAAAGCGAGTGATGGGCAGGTAGCTGCGGTTGCTGCCGACCAAGGTTATGTCGGTACCGTGTAAGGTCGTAACGAAGGGCAGGCGACGGGGGGCGGCCATGGATCGCGCTAACATCGCGCTGACAGAATGCGGGATCGCATAGTGCACGTGGAGAATGTCAAGGGACTCCGCCTCAAACACTTCGAGCATTTTTGTAGCGAGCGCCAGGGTGTAGGGTGGATGGTCAAACAGGGGGTAGGACGCGACTTCGACCTCGTGAAAGTGGATGTGGGGATCATTGGCGTTCATGCGGATGGGCGGGGCGTAGCTGATGAAATGGATGTCGTGGTCCCGGGCAGCAAGCTCCTGGCCGAGTTCCGTGGCGACGACGCCGGAGCCGCCGTAGGTGGGATAGCAGGTTATGCCGATTCGCATGATAGGTTCCGTCATCCTACACGGTTCGACTACGTTACGGGCACCGTCCGGATGCCTTGCGGGACAAAGCCCCCAATGCTAGAGTCGCGCGCTCCAACGAAAGCGGGCCGCCAAGTGATCTGGCTCGGTTAGACGCGGGAGACGGGGAAAACGTGACAAGGCTGGCTGGATTGAGTGCGTTGATTACGGGTGGCGGTACCGGAATGGGACGGGCCATCGCGTTGGCGTTCGCCCGGGAAGGCGCAAAGGTGGCGGTGGCGGCCCGGCGCGTGGAGAAGCTCCAAGAGGTGGTGCGGGAGATCGAAGTATCCGGCGGTGAGGCAATGGCCGTGGAGTGCGATGTTACCCGCGGGGCGGATGCGGAGCGGGCAGTTCAACAGACGGCGAGCAATTTTGGCCAACTGAATATTCTGGTCAACAATGCGGGAGTGCTGAGCGTTTCAACCGTGGACGGCATTGCGGAAGAGGAGTGGGACCGGTTGATGGCCGCGAATTTGAAGGGACCCTATCTGATGTCGCGGGCGGCGCTGCCGGAATTTCGCAAGGCCGGAGGCGGCGCAATCGTGAATATCGGGTCGGTGCTGGGCCTGGTGGCGATGAAGAATCGTGCCGCGTACTGCGCAAGCAAGGGTGGCGTGACCATGCTGACCAAGGCTATGGCCCTGGATCACGCGCACGAAGGCGTGCGCGTGAACTGTATTTGTCCTTCGATTGTGGAGACGGAGCTGGTTCGCGGGTTATTTGATGCGAGTCCTGAGGGAGAGGCGGCAAGGCGCGCCCGGGTCGCTTCGATTCCCCTTGGACGCATCGGCCAACCCGAGGATGTGGCGGAGATGGCGGTGTACCTGGCGTCAAAGGAATCGTCGTGGGTCACCGGCGCGGCTATTCCGCTCGACGGCGGACTCTCGGCGTACTGAGTACGGGTTTCGGCGGAGCTAGTCCTCGATGGCGCGAAAATTGACGAAACAGGCGAAACAGTTCACATCGGCCGCGCGAAAGGGCTTGCGAGCCAGCCAAGCGATCCGCCTGATGGGATTTTCGCTGGAGACTATCGGAACTGGGTGGGCGGTGCTCCGAATGGAGCGCGCGTCGCGTCATAAACAGTTGCACGGGGTTGTTCATGGAGGGATTTTGGCGGCATTGGCGGATACTGCCGGAGCGATGGCGGCGCATACCGTGATGCGGAACGGACGGCGCTGGCGACTATCGAGCTGAAGATCAATTATTTGGAGCCGGTGCCGGGAGGGCGGATTCGAGCGGAGGCGCGGGTGCTTCGGGCGGGGAGAAACTTTGTGGTTACGGAATGCGAGATTTTCGATGCCAAGGGGAAGCTGGCGGCTAAGGCGCTGCTTACGTTTGGGGCAGCTGGCGGGCATTCGTTTGAGTCGATGTAGTGGACATTTGAGTCCAACAGAGGCGGTGGGTCTTGCGCGGATCTGATGCCAAGACGGATGCCAAGACGCAGCGGTCGGGAGGGGCCCTTCGAGGCTCAGGGTAAACTAGCCCCGCCCCTGCTACGTATGGGGTAGAAATTTGAGGTATGGGGTAGAAATTTGAGGTCGCGAGTCGGTTAGAACTCGAGGTTCGTGACTTGCGGAAGCGCGATTACTCGTCGCCGCCGTTGGCGGACTCTTCGCCGTCTTTGTGGACGTATTTGATTACGCGCTTGAAGATGAGCAGATTTGGGGCGCCTTGGCGGGTTAGCTTGATGCAATCGCGGTCGTACCATTCGACCGTGCCGCGCAGGGTTTCGCCGCTATCGAGAACCACCGCCATGGGCGTGCGAGCCTGCATCTGCTTGACCCAATAAAAATTCTCGGCGTGGGTCATTTCCGGCGGAGCAGGCTTCTTGCTCGGCGCGGGACCGTTGTTCCCGTGCTGAGTCCTAGGAGGCATTTGTTCCTTCACGTCCGCAAAACCAGGACGGAACATCCTGCGGTTCACCATGACTGCTCCTTACAGGTTGGGGTGGTTTCACTCGTATGATGCATGCGCAACGCGCCGGGTTACAGTTGCGGCGAGAATTATCGGCGGAAGCTAACTCACAGTCGATTCGTCATAGGTTTGACACATTTGCTCGCGTGACGAAATTGGCGCCAGGGAGGCCGCCAGCGCGTCCAGACCGAGCTGTCGATTAAGATTACGTCGCAAGCCGGAGTGAAGTTCATCGAATCCGGCGATGGCGCGCATTACCCAGGAAGAATCCACAATCTTGCTGAGGGCTTCCAGTTCCTTCGACAGATGCAGGTTGCGAAGACGGGGTTGTTTTGCGCCGGAGGTCAGCTCGAGAAGGTCGCCGAGCAGGGCGTAGAAGACTTGCAGTTGATCCTCGAAAGAAGAGTCGCGATCTTTGGCGAGCGCGCCGGTGTCGGCGAAGAGTTGGGCGAATCCTTCCGCGCGGGCGGCGCGCTCGAGGATGCGCAGGGCGTTGCGGTGGCGCTGGACGGTCTCCTCGACGTCCATTTCCATGGCGAGGCCAGGGCTGCCCTCGGCAAGCTGTGCAGCGAGTTTGCGCTCAGCGGGCTTGCGGTCGGTTTTGCGTTTCAGGATCTCTTCGACCTCGGCTTGTGGCAGAGGGCGCGAAATGAAATTGCAGGCAGCGCGAGACGATCGTCGGCAACAGGACGTGAGGCGACGGAGCGGTCAGGATGAGGGTAGCGGAGCCAGGTGGCTCTTCCAGGATTTTCAGGAAGACGTTGGCGACGTCCCAACGCATGGTCTCAGCGCCATCGAGAATGAAGACGCGGCGGCGGCCCATCGGTTGGAAATAGGCGGCGCGCTGTACGGCGCGAAGCTGGCCGACGCGGAGCATCGGGCGGGCCACTGGGCTTTTCAGGCGGACGGGATCGGGGACGAGGGCCCACACGTCGGGATGCGACTGCAGGATGAGCGGGACGCGCTCGACGGTGGCGGCGTCGGCGCTTTCGCCGCGCTCGGCGAGGCCCTGCTCGATGAGTTTTTGCGGCTCGGCCAGCAGGCTGATGCGTTTGCAGGTTTCGCACTCGCCGCAGAAGTCGTCGGGGAGGCGTTCGCAATTGGCGGCTTGGGCGAACATGCGCGCGAGCGTGTATTTGCCTACGCCGCGCGGGCCGGTAAAGAGCAGGGCGTGCGGGACGCGCTGGCTGCGCAGGGCGCCGCGGAGGGCGGCCACTAACGGCTGGTTGCCGAGAAATTCGGAGAAGCCCATGGCTATGGCCTCGCCTTCGCGGCGTGGCCGGCGGTCTGCGACGCGAGCAGGGACTCGACGAGCGCGAGGACGTCGGCGGCGATTCTCTCGGGGGCGCGCATTTCGTTGCGGTCGGCGTCAAAGCATTGGACGGTCGCCCAGAGCGGACGTCGCGAAAGAACGTCGTACATGGCCGCAGCCTCTTCGAGGTGGCGCAGACTGCTCTCCTGAAGGTCTTGTTTGGCCGAGGTGTAGCTGCGCTCCGATTTTTTGGAGACGAGCGCTTGCGCTTGAACAGCGGGCACGCGCAAATAGATCACGAGGTCTTCGCGGGGGAGACCGTAAATGGCGTACTCGAGATGCTCAAGCCAAGCGATAAACTCGTCGCGCTTGTGAGGCGGCACGCGAGCGGTCTGGTGAGCGAGATTGGACGCGATGTAACGGTCGGCGAGGACCACTTTGCCTTGTTCGAGGGCGCTGCACAGCTCTTGCTTGGCTTCGAAACGGTCGCCTGCATAGAGAAGTGCGGCGAAGTGAGGGTCGACCGTATCCAGCGAGCCAAAGTCACCGTTGAGGAATTGGCCAACCATTCTGCCGAACCAGGAGTTGTAATGGGGAAAACCCGTCGCGTGGACCTGCAAGCCGCGCGCGGTCAGGGCTTTTTCAAGCAGGTCGAGTTGGGTGCGCTTGCCGCTCCCGTCGATGCCTTCGATAGCGATGAGTTTGCCCGGGGGTGTGAGCACGTTGCTAAACAGTTTAACCAGAGACGCGCAGGGCCGCAACGTCTCGGCTGCGTGGTATCTTGGTGAAGAAGGACGAGAAAATGCGAGTAAGGAAGTAACGACGTAACGATGTAAGGATGGAAGCGGGAGGTTGTCGGCTGGCGTGAGTGCGAATGTTATTGGCGAAAATTTGTTGAGGATTCGAGAGCGGATGGCAGCGGCCGCGAGCCGGGCCGGGCGTCGCGCCGAGGAGATTACGTTGATTGGGGTGTCGAAGACGCATCCGGCGGAGGCGATTCGAGCGGCGTATACGGCGGGTTTACGAGACTTTGGAGAGAATCGCGTGCAGGAGTGGGAAGGGAAGCGTGGCGGGCTGGGAGATCTTGACGCCGAGTGGCATCTGATCGGGCACTTGCAGAGTAACAAGGCGGCGCGCGCGGCAGGATTATTCCATAGTGTGGACTCGGTCGATGATTTTGCGCTGGCGCAACGATTGGATCGGGCGCGCGAGGGGGCGGGCAGTGGAGCGAAGCTGCGCGTACTGCTGGAGGTTCGCGTGGCCGAGGAAGAGACGAAGAATGGCGTCAGCGTAGAGGAGGTTCCCGAGTTGGCGGAAAAAGTGAGCACGCTGGCGGGGTTACATCTCAGCGGGTTGATGTGCATTCCTCCGTTTCTCGAGGATGCTGAGCGGGTCCGACCATACTTTCGGCGACTGCGAGAATTGCGCGATCAGTTGGTGAAGAGAATGCGGGTGCCGCTACCGGTGTTGTCCATGGGAATGTCGCATGATTTTGAAGTGGCGATTGAGGAAGGTGCGACGGAAGTGCGCGTGGGCACCGCGTCTTTTCGGGTTGCGGCCCGCTCCGAAGGCATAAGAGGTTTCGGAGTGCTCGCAGGGACCGTTATGGCTAGCTCGTAAGTTGAGCTCTTACGCGCACCTTCAGCGGATGCGCTCAATCGGGGCGCGTGGGCGGACCGGGGCCGTTGATCGAAAAGGCGCCCGCTTCCCTTCGAAGATCAGGGTAAACGGAAAGCGGCCGCTACAGATGACATCGCAGCAACTGCTAACGATTTCCGGGGGGCAGATTGATGAAGCTGTTTACGCCGTTTCGAGTGCGTGAGATTGAATTGAAAAATCGGGTTGGGGTTTCGCCGATGTGCGAGTACTCGGCGAAGGAGGGGCATCCGCAGCCGTGGCACATGGTGCATTTGGGCAGCCGAGCGGTGGGCGGGGCGGGACTGGTGATCACCGAGGCCAGCGCGGTGGAAGAGCGGGGGCGAATCTCGGCGGAGGATGCGGGTATTTACGATGACGCGCATATCGCCTCGTGGCGGCCGATCGTGGAGTTTGTAAAGGGGCAGGGAGCGACCGTGGGCATGCAACTGGCGCATGCCGGACGCAAAGCGAGCACGGGGGTACCGTGGGCAGGGGGTAAACCAGTGCCGATAGGTAACGGTGGATGGGAACCCGTAGCGCCAAGCGCATTGCCGTTCGATGCGGGTTACACCGTGCCGCATCCCCTGGAAGTTGACGAAATACGCGGAATCGTTGGGGCGTTCCGGAAGGGAGCGGAACGCGCGCTGGCCGCCGGATTCCAGCTGGTGGAGATTCACGCCGCGCACGGTTACTTGATTCACGAATTCTTGTCGCCGCTGTGCAACACACGGGACGACGAGTACGGGGGAACGTTCGACAACCGAGTTCGCTTTGCGCTCGAAGTCGCAAAAGCCATTCGCGAAGTGTGGCCAGCGACTTTGCCTCTTTTTTGCCGCGTGTCGGCAACGGATTGGGCGGAAGGCGGATGGGACCTGGAACAAACAATCGAGTTGAGCAAACGGTTGAAGCCGCTGGGTGTCGATCTGATCGATACATCGAGCGGCGGGGCGGTGCCGTTCCAGAAGATTCCGGTTGGGCCAGGCTACCAGGTGGGTTTCGCGGAGGCGATTCGCAAGCAGGCCGGAATCGCGACCGGTGCGGTGGGCATGATCACCGATCCCGCGCAGGCGGACACAATTCTCGCAACGGGGCAAGCCGATCTGGTCTTTCTTGCGCGCGAGATGTTGCGCGACCCATATTGGCCGCGCCGCGCGGCCCAGGCACTCGGTGTAAAAATCGCGGGACCTGTGCAGTATGGACGTGCCTGGTGAGCAGCGCAGTTCGCGACCTGGAAAACAATTCCGGCGGTCAAATGCTGGAGATCCGTTCGCGCGACGGAGCGGTCATCTTTCAAGTTCGCGTGCAGCCACGGGCGAGTCGCGATGAAATTGCCGGAGTTATCGGCGGCGCTTTGAAGGTAAGGCTGCAGGCGCCGGCGCTGGAGGATCGCGCGAACACGGCGCTTTGCGACTATCTGGCCGAGCTTTTGAAAACGCCGAAGTCGGCTGTTAGAATCCTCAGCGGCGAACGCAGTAGAATCAAACGCATTGAGATTCGCGGCGTACTCGAGCAACAAGTTCTTGGGGCTCTTGACACGAGAAGCGTTAGCAAGCCGGTCAAGATCTACCGATTGAGAACAAAGCGAATGAGAAAGGCCAGTCAGCCGCATGGGCTTCGACCTACAGGAAATGCAGAGCGATTTGCGCGCGGCGAAACTGGACGGTTGGCTGTTCTACGATTTTCGCGGGCGCGATCCCATTGCGCAGCGCATTTTGAAACTTCCCACCGCCATGCGGACGCGGCGGTGGTTTTACTTCGTGCCGGCGAAAGGCACACCTCGAAAGCTTGTTCACAAGATCGAGTCGGAGTCTCTAGCGGCGTTGCCCGGCGAGACCTTTTACTATGCAGGCCAGGAAGAGTTGCGCAAGAATTTGGCGAAAACTCTCGGGCGGGCGAAAACTGTGGCCATGCAGTATTCGCCTAAGGCAGCCATTCCGTATGTGGCGATGGTCGATGCCGGAACCGTCGAACTGGTGCGTTCCACCGGCGTGAAGGTCGTGAGTTCCGCCGACCTGGTTCAGAAATATGAAGCGTGCTGGACTCCGGAACAATTGAAATCGCACCTTGCGGCAGGCGAAAAGATCGACAGCATTGTACGGGAAGCATTTCAACAAGCCGCCAGGCACGTACGAGAGAAGAAGAATTTCAGTGAATACGATCTGCAGCAGTGGATACTGGGTCAGTTTGCGGCCGCGGGCATCCAAAGGGAAGAAGGGCCTGACGTCGCGGTCAATGCCAACGCGAGCGATCCGCATTATGGACCGGTAGCCGGCAAATCGTCGCTCGATCCGAGAGGGAGATCTGCTGCTGCTCGATGTCTGGGGCAAGATCGACGCACCGGGCAGCGTCTACTATGACATCACCTGGATGGGGTTTCTTGGGGCTAAGGTCCCGGAAAAATATGCAAAGGTCTTTGGCATTGCGCGGGATGCGCGGGACAAAGCCGTGGACCTGATTCTTTCGAGCGTCGCCGCAGGAAAACCATTGCAAGGATGGCAAGTGGATAAGGCGGCGCGAGGCGTGATCGAGAAGGCGGGCTACGGCAAGTATTTCTTTCACCGCACGGGTCACAGCATCGGCGAATCGGTGCACGGAAATGGCGCGAATATGGACGGCCTGGAAACGCATGATGTGCGGCATCTGATCCCGCGTACGTGTACTTCGGTCGAGCCGGGGATTTATCTGCCCGAGTTTGGGATTCGTACGGAATTGAATGTGTACATCGGTGAGCACGAAGCCCGCGTTACCGGAGCAGTTCAACACGAAATCCTGGCGCTCTTGGCCTAGAGCGCAACGCGACCGAATGCATTCAGAGGATGAGTCATGACCGAAGAAACGCCATCGACCGCGGCGCAGACCGTTTTGTCCGGTGAAACTCCAGTGGATCCGCCTGGCGACTGCGCAGGTTGAGCCAAAATCCGGTGGTGTAGCGTGCCTAGTTGGCATCGCCGCCTGGATTTTGCCCGGACTCGGGCACGCGATACTAAAAATGTGGGGCAGGGCAGTGGCGTGTTTCCTGACCGTCGGCGTACTTGTAGTCATCGGGGCGGGTATGCGCGGAAACCTGTTTACCTCAGATGGTGGCGACGCCTTTGCCACGCTCGGGTATCTGGCCGACGTGGGTACCGGAAGTTTCTATCTGCTGGCCAAATCGCTTGAGGTGGCCGGCCCGGATGTGTCTCGCGCCGATGGTGACTACGGAACGCGATTTTTGGCCGCCGCGGGCGTCCTGAATCTGCTCGCCGCATTACATGCCTACGAAGCGGCGCGCGGGCGGAAGGCTTGAGGGCGGCGTGACCTTCCAGCTAAGCCACTTTCAGGCGATGTTCCTGTTTGCCTTGGGGATTTCGATTGCGTTCGGATTCTTGAGCCGAAGACCCGCGCTGGAACGCTTGAAGTACATCGGGTGGTCGCTGCTCTTGTTCCTGCTGGTGGGCATCGGGATCGGTTGGTTGATGTACCCGTTCTCGCGGTAGGAGTCGGTGTTGACGGATTGCGCGATTTTGCGGGATACCGTGGCCGCGTGACAGATTGTTCGCGCTGCGATTTGTGCGACAACGCCTAATTGGGCCTAATTGGGGCCTACTTGGCTGCTTTGGCTCTTGGCCATCTTGGCGGTTACGAACAACAGCAACTTCCGATCTTTTTCCTCCATGCGTGAGAGGAATCGTATCAGCTGGCGCAGAAACCGCGCTTCCTTGCCGGATGTGCCCCACGAACCGGCTCCCGATCCCTTGCCGTCGAGAACGGGATGACGCCGG
This sequence comes from uncultured Acidobacteriota bacterium, assembly GCA_963832615.1. GTDB lineage: Bacteria > Acidobacteriota > Terriglobia > Acidiferrales > UBA7541 > Acidiferrum. The sequence goes on along the minus strand of CAWHVA010000016.1, from coordinate 79,852 downwards.
GGAGGCTCGTCGCCTTCATAAAGCAGTTCGTAAAGAGGAACCTCGAGCGCCCGTGCAAACTTCTCGAGCGTTTCCACCGCGGGAACCGTGTGGCCATTTTCCACGCGGGAGACATAGCACCGCAACAGCCCGGTGCGCTCTTGAATGTCTCCCTGCGAAAGTTTTTTCTGTTCCCGGAGTGTACGCAAGCGATCGGCGACGATCATGGTGTCTCCTAAGTGGTATCCGTACCAAGAAGTATACCTTAACAGATCGGTTTAGTGCCATAGGTTATTTATCGGTACGGTCAATATATAATTATTGAATGACCACGGGTGGCGTCCGAAACGCCTACTGCTTATCCTAAAACTATGTTTAACTTCTAATACTACTGTATTACTCTTTATAGACTTTAGTTCTGATATTACCGTTTACGGAGACGACATGCAACCAGGCGCAAGGCCGCGACCCTCGCTCCTGTCCCAGCCTACGAGGAGGACTCGTATGGCCCCGAAAGCCCAGCCCATCAATATTGGTGATGTTACCGCGCAACTCGAGACGTTTCGACAATATCCCGGTGGGACTGGTTGTCTGGCAGCTTCGGAGATGCTCGAGATGCTCGGAGCTTAAGGCTGATTGATTTCAACGGCGCCGCCGAACGCGAAGCGGGAGCGCCAATTGCGCGTGCATGTCGGACAAGGAATTGCGGATATGTTTCCCGCATCCTTGAGACTGACCTTCCTGAACGTTATCGGCACAGTCATAGTTTCCGGGAAACCGCATGCACTGGGTGAAGTGTGTGTACGGAGATATGAACATTCCGAAGAGTGTATTTTGGCTCGACTGTTTTCCGCTGCCTGACAATTGTGTGGGCGTCGCGTTTGAAAACATCACGGAACGCAAGAGAAGGGAGCAAACCAAGGCCGGGGCCTTGCGGTTGCTGCATAAGATTACGGTGGCCATCAACGGCTCGAACATTGCCGCCGAGGCCGCACAGGTTTGTCTTAGAGAGGTGTGCCAGCAAATCGGGTGGCCGGTGGGACGTCTGTTTCTGACCGATGAGCATTCCGCAACGAGGTTTGTTCCTAACCCAATCTGGTATTTCAGCGACGCTCATCGATTCGCGGGATTTCGCCAGGCCACCGAAATGTTCGAGCAGGACTTGACCAATGAATTCGTCCTTGAATACCGGATGCGGCAGGGAAAGAAGGCCGGCCTCACGCGTTCCGTGGGTTTTTCGGTTTTGGAGGGGAACACACTAAGGGCGGTCCTGGTGTTCTCGTCTGATACGGCCGCGCCCTTGGACGAAGCACTGGTGAGCGCGATTGGGGACATTGGCGTGCAGCTGGGTCGAGTGTTTGAGCGGGAGGGCGCGGCGCTGGTGCCCGAACGAATGCATTGGCAGGAGGCGGAGCGACGCAGCGCCTCGAAAAAGCTGCGCGCGTTCACCGGCAAGTACGGCCCGTCGTTGAAAGCCTCCCTCGAACAACTGCGCAGCCGCAAACCACATGGCAGGAGCATCGTCGCGGGAGGTGGCGAGCTCGATCAAACTTATGCAACGGTGCCTTGCGGAGATGCGCGAGATCGGCAGTCCGCCTGTTGAATTCGGACGAGGCCACCGCCCTCGTTGAATAGCCGGGCGGCGCACCGCGGGTTGCTTTGGCTTTGAGAGTTTCGTGTCCGTTCTGAATTTGTACCGGAAGCCATTCGACTGGTGTTGATTTTAGGCGCACCGACCCCATCCCGACCCGCGGCGCTGTTGTGTTATAGTTTAGTGCGCGACGCGTGGAAATGTTTTTTGACTCGCCCGTTCGCGCGGCTCCGATCGACCGGCGTTGAACGTCTTCGAAAGCCCGTCGAAACCGCGGAAAAACCGGCACAAAGCCGAGGTAGCTCAGTGGTAGAGCAGTCGATTCGTAAACCTGAAATCCCCATCCGCCTTACGTGGAATCAATAGCTTGGACCGGTAATGGTACGCGGTTTTCGGTGTTATTTGGGCACCCCGGAACCCGTTTTGGACGAAATTTTGGACGAAAGAACTTTTCCCACTCTTCCGTCGTTTCTGAAACGCCTCAAACATTTCGCGCCGTCCCTCAGTCAGCGTACGGTGAGGAAAAGGTTCGCGACCAATTTTTGGCGTGATCTCGGATGACCACAGTGAAAGTAATCATTCATCAAGGCGACAAAACACTCGACACGCTTGGCTGGATTCGATGGGCGGAGACCGATTATCTCGGAGCGCGCATCCTCCTCTTAACCGATCTCCTCGTACAGGGAAGCGCGCTTGCAAATACGGCGATCGAGAAATTTCTGAAGGCCCTGTTTCTACATTCAGGTGTTGCGGTACCGCACGGGCACAACGTCGAAAGATTCTATCGGGATCTGAAGACTCAGGTGCCGGGATGCGGGCTCGATCTTAATGTGGAGTTTTTGAAACTTATCAACAAAGCGTACCTGCTTCGCTATCCTGATGATCTTGAAGAGGGTTTCAATATATTCATTAATCAGGCCAAGCTACTCTCGCAACTCGATCGATCTGTGCTGGAAATAGGTAGGCACTTGAACATCAAACTGCGAGGCCAGACACAGCAAATGGTCCTTGATCGAGCAACGGAAAAGGACGAGCCAAGATATTTTGATCGAAACGTAGCAGTTGAGCCGTCCCGTGCTTCACTTCTATTCTCGGGACGAAGTGAATGCTATGAGTTAAGAATTCATCACCAAATGATTATCGAGGCCTTTTACAAGGCTGAAGGCGTCTCAGACGATCTTGTGTTTAACCAAGCAGGAATGGAGATTGAACCGCAAAACCCTCAACAGTATCGAATGGCCTATACGCCGATCGAGTAAGCTTGCATTACTTGAGCCCCCTGCGGGCCGCAATTCACATGCCTTTCACAGTCCCCGATTATAGTGCCCGTTGCGACAAGCGAGGGCATGATGAACTACGACCCGTTGGCAGATATTATCCAGGTGGCCGAGACTGCTGCGCCGATCACGGCCAAATCAGCAAGGCGGCTGCGCTGCAAAATCTGCAAACAGTGCTGCGAGCAAATCCTGAACTGAGCCGTGAACTGCAGCGCCGCATGGCGGCAGAGCTAAGGTATGGTGGGCGCGGCAGGAATTGACCCACAACCCTCGGGGCCGGGCCGGCCCCGCGTAGGCGGGGCTTTTTTGTGCTCGAGGAACAGAGGTTGCGATAGTATCCGCCCTAAGATTGTCTATGACCCCACTGCCATACGAGCCGCCCGAACCTCCTGCAAGAGGGACGATTCCTCGCATTCCAATCATCGCCTACAAGATCGTGGGCCTCATCATTCTCGCTCTCCTTCTCTATTTGCTGTGGAGGACGTACACACGCCTCCCGTCGGCACAGCCTGTCCAGTTTCCCGCCGATTACATCCCTATACACTCTCGTTAAGCTTTTAGGATAGTATCCCCGCCACGGAAGTCCCATGTAATCCTGTCTCGCTGACGCTTCAGTTTCCAGAGTTCAAACACCAGCGCGGGAGATAATTATCACCGACGCAATTTCCAAAGCTGAGGAAATCATGAGGAAAGTGGAAAAGAACTACCCGGCTAAGTAACGGTCCCTCCCGCGATCCCAAAAGTCTGCAAACAGGGTCAGAAGGGCTTGTTAGTTCTCTCTGTGATCATGCTCTGGAGACCTGCTTCAGCCATTATCAGGGCAACGAGTTCGTCCTCATTCGTAACGGGAGTGAGACGCCGTTGCTCAATGGCGGCGAGAGCCTCGTAAATGCGGCTCATCATTAAACTGTCGTCAGTTTCGCAGACTGCGCGGATATATGCTTCTTGCCAGAAGAATAATGCATGAGGGATGTTCATACCGCCCTCCGCCCCGTGAAGCGCTACCGGTTAGGATGCGCTGGGTGTTCCTCGGGTTTCAGGCCAGAATCTAACGCCAGCATCGTCGAATTTCAGTTTCTTCATCTTGTTTTTACCTTACGCCAACGAGCGAAGATAAAAATCGCGACATGTTTGTACGCGTCAGCATGCGCTCCCGCGATGGATCAGTTTTCTATTGGGACTTCGAAGAGCCGACCGACGATCATCAACAAGCTGTGCATAATGCAATACGCACGTTCTTGTCCGGATTGACACGTGAAGAAAAGCGGAACGCCAGATCATCCCTCGACGTTTTAGCGCATCCGCTTTTTCCGTGCGCCTACCCCTGGTTCGCGTAGTTGCCCCGTCCGGCGCGGTGTCGCTAACTCTTGGGATGCCTCCTACGCCAATCCGTGCGGGTCTTTCAGCGTGGCCCATCGAAGTTTTTCAGACTTCAGGCGAATAAGAGCCGTTTCAGCGGTGCCAAGTTCCCTGCGCTCGGGAGAGTCATAAGGTTCGTTGCGGAGTTCTTTTTGTCGCGATTGTACGGCGCTTTCGGCTTCGTAAATGAGTGTTTGCAGTACGTCTGAATTATTCTCGCTCATTGCAGCCTCGTATAGTAAGCGCCAATCCGCCCCTCGCTGTTTACGCGGCCAAGCCAGCCAAAACATAACAAGACCGAGAATGAACAAAACTACAACGCTGATAACTTGAATGCTCATGGAGACGAGTATAGTTCCGAGCCTCTCGCTACTCCAGAACTTCGGTAATCTGCGCTGGATTGATCGACGCGGTCACGTTGCCATAGACGATTTGAAGTTTTCGGCCGGTGGACTGGTTTGTGATGGCGGTTATTTCAGCCTCGACAACCTTGCCGCTGTAGAGGCGGACCCGGATGCGGGAGCCTACGCTGTAATCCATATTGTGAGTATACTCGCCTCTCTGTCCCTCCCAAGGCGAGGCCAGAATGATTCTCATCATCAGCGCGGCTGCGCGAGGTCGCACAGCATATCAGGATCCTCTCGCCATAAGACCGCGAACGGGACACACCAACCAAGATTAGATTCAGCGGGTCACTTGCGGACGCCCTTGACGGCGAGAGCTCGTATCTTCAACTTTACGGGCCCGTGGGGGTTCATGGTCGAGAGCAACGAAGCCTGGAGGCGGAGGCGCTGTTCATCGGTCAACAATGAAAGGTACTCGAAAGTGGAACCTTGCCGTCCGTCGAATGCATGCCAATAGGCTTCGCGCGACGGGAACTCACCCGAGTCATCGAAGACGCGAGTTTCGACACCGGTACATCCGGCAGCTATCAGCGCTTCGTGGAGGCTTTGTTCGCGACAGATTGCAGCTTTGCGGGCGGGGTCATAAGCGGCGGCGCGTGGATCAATGCTCAGCGCAGCGTCCCAAAAGCGGCGTGCGAATTCGTATTCACCGGCATAGTCCCACACATAGGCTGCGATCGTTCCTCCGGAACGAACGACGCGGTGCTGCTCGGCGAGTGCGCGATCAAATGCAATAAAATTCAGGGCAAGACCGGAGACGGCCACGTCGAAGTTCGTCGAAGGAAACGACAGGGTGTTTGCGTCGCCGGCAACGAACCGAACCCGATGGTCTTGGCAACTCCCTTGAGCGGCAGCGAGATAGTCAGCTGAGGCATCGAGGCCGACGATTTCCTCAGGGCCGCAGCGCGCGAGAATCGCTGAAGTAAGAGCACCCGTTCCGCAGGCAACATCGAGCCACTTGAGTCTGCTCGGGAGCGCCAGCCAATCAAGAAACCGGGGCGCGACAGCGCGGCTCCAATGCCCGACATATGTCTCGTAGCCGACCGCGTCATTCCACATCGCCCAACCTCAGCATCGAAAAGAATCCGGTTATAGTGTCAAGACGACGAGCGAAAGTTATCGGTCTATCGGGACGAACGCCGATATCAAGCGCTATTTCTTGGTCGTTTTTCTCCCGATCAGTGCGTCGAAGGATCCTGCCTTCTTGAACTCCGCGAAACCCCACTCGAAAATCAGGCGAGCGAATTCGTTTCGCTTTCGGTGTTCGTCCTGCGCCGCTTCCTCGACCTCTAAGTACAGAGCCTGATCGACCTTAAAACCGAGTTGTTCGGTCTTTTTCGGACGCGGTTTGCCTGTGCTCGCCATAGTGGTACTAAAAATACTAAATTTTCGCTTGCTATCGCGGATATCTTAGATTACAAAGATTACCGTGATTACGCGCCACGCGGAGGTTGAATTGACTTTGCCCAGGTCGCTTGGAGGAGTAAGGGCGAAACGCCGTGGTGGGTCGGACCACGGCGTAGCACCGTGAAGCGGTGCCTGACGAACCCAACCAAAAAAAAAGGAGACCGCACATGCCCGATGAAGAAAACAAGGAAATTGTTGCGCCGTTTAATTTCTTATTGACCAGCTCCAAAATGGCCCTTGGTAATTTTGAAATCGTGAAACTATCGGAAGCCGCTAACGCCCGAGCCAAACTGCACGAAGACCTCGATCGCTGGATCGATTTAGCGACACAGGCCGCCATAGTGCGCTTGTTTAGAGCACGGGGACGTAAGCGAATTTTAAAGGCTCTGCAAGAAAACCCCGACCCGATAGCCGAAGCGAAAGCCAAAATCAAAAACATGGGACACACCCCCGAAGACCTCTTGCCCATGCTCTCGCTCCCTCCAGGTCAAGCGCACCGTACGGCGGCGCTAACGTATCAGCGTAGAAACAGAGAGGAAGGCAAGTGTGCGATCTGTCCCCAGCCGCTCGCACACAACTCGGTCCGCTACTGTGAGACGCACCTCGCCGCGTGCCGGGATAGGGCACGAGCACGAGCGAAGAAACTCGTCCGGTAAAACGCGGATCCGATTTGTATCAATTCGGCTTTTCTGGACGTTTCTCCTCGGGTTTGGATTCCTTCGGTGGCGGCTGATGCTGCTCTACCCTTTGCTGTTGCGCCGCATGCTTTTGCTCAAGCTGTTGTGTCTGCTGAGTGTGCCGCTGTTCCATTTGTTGTTTTTGGGTGTCGTTGGCGTTTTTCTTGGTAGTCTGCTCGTGTTCCTTTTCCTGTTGCTGCTGGAGCTTCTGGTGTTCCTGATTCTGTTTGGCGGCTAGCTGTTCTTGCTGTTGTTGGTATTTTTTGTCGGTCGCGGCGCTGCCGGTATTGGGCGTCGTGTACGTATGCGGCTGTAATTCGCTAGCGTGGTTGTTTGGTTTCGGTTCAGGGGTTGCTGGCCGATTCTCGGGTCGCGCTTCAGAGTTGGCGGGCGGGCGGTTTTCGGATCGTGCTTCAGTTGCTGGGCGAGCGTTGCCGTTGCGGGCGGTATTGGGAGGAGGAGCCTTGTACGCACCCCCAGCTTGTCTTGCAGGTACTACGCCGCTCTTGAAGTCTGCGGGCTTGGCAGTGGCTGCGATGGGCGGCTTGCCTTGGTTGGTGGAGGCTCGCAGTTCGGGATTCGAACGAGCTTGTTGTAGATGCTGTTCTTGTGCGGCGACACGGGGGACGTGCTGCTCCCTGCTATACGTCTGTTCCTGCGCTGTAGGCCGCGCTTCGACACCACCGTTGCCGCCACTGTAGCTCACGCGGGTGGTATTGTTTTCGATAATGGTGGTGTTGTAAGTGTTGTGGACGATCGTTTCGTTCACACGATTCACGGATCTGTTGTAGAAGAAGTGCCCGTTGTCCCAGCGGCCACCCTCGTAACCGCGCCCGCCGTAGCCGTAACCATAGTTAATGCCGCCGTAAAATCCAACGTGTTCGCCCCAATATCCCTCGTGGAAGATGAACACACCCTCGTCGCTCCAACCCCAGTAGCCAGGGGTCCAAAGGTACCCCGGTTGAGGAGCTTCCACCCAAGTGCCGGGAACCCAGTAGTATCCGTCGTCATCGTCATAGGCCCAGTAGCCGGGAGTCCAGATATAGCCGTCCTCGGGACAGATCGGCTGCTCGTAAACAGGGAGAGCCGGAGGGCCGAAGCTGACTGAAATAACGACTTGGCCGAATGCGACGTGAGATAAAACCAGTAAAGCAAACGCGAACAGCAACGAGCGAAGTACGACGCGCATTGTTTCTTCCTTTTGCCCGCTCATTTCGGGGACTGGGGCGCGGATCAGGTGCGTGAAATCTCTTGGGGTCCGACTTCGGCTCTCGATAGTAGGAGATACGATCCCATGAGACCTATAGGGTTATGCCTGTAGCCGAGAATGAGGAACGCCGTAGACGTTGAAAATCGTCTACATCGCCGCGTGCCGGGACAGAGCACGATTAAGAGGCGCCGAAGAGCAAAAAGTTACTGCCCATGTAGTTGAAGCGTAGTGACAGTTTGAGAAGAGCCTAGGGGATCGAGATTAATAGGCCCCCGGTGATGCCGACCGATTGTTCATGGCCACGCGCAAAGTTGTACTCATAGGTCGGTTCGAGATACCACCCGAACCTATGCTTACGGGACGGCCAGAACATGAAATCTCCTATAGCCTCTCCGCTGACGGAATTGGTTTTTATTCCGTATTGGTTCGTGTGATCCCATTCCGGGCCGATGCCGAACATAAATTCCACTTTCGGTGAGAGGTCCCACGGCTTCTTAAACAATAGGTCCGTTCCCCATTCGGTGGAGTGGCGTCGGAAGAGCGCCGTTGTGCCGAATTCCAGTTCGAGCCAGTTCTTTATTGGTGTAACCTCGACGGCGACGGAAGGGCCGAAGCTGTTTGCAGCATCGCCTGTGACACTGCGAAATGCGGCTCCGCCTAACTCAACTACCGCAAGCTCCTTCGCCTCCTCAACGGATTGTGCGGCAGTGTTCCCAGCGCAGAACAGAACAAATACCACGAAGACGAATTTCGCGCGGCTGAACATAGCACAAGTTTATATGGAGTCTTCTTGTCCTGCTACCGACGGACTTCTAGCGGGTCTGAATTGATTGCCTTGTAAACGCGCAACCCGGACAAGTCCTATAAAAGGAAATGTCAAGAGACATATCTCTCCGTTGGCTCGGTGCCAACACTTTTTTGTTTCGGCATTCAGCCCAATCGTTTGAACGTGCACTCGTGATCGGCGAGTGGTCTTCCTCAGAGAGTCGTTGCTTCGTTTCGTCGCACGAAACGCTGAGATCCTTCTTCCTTCCTGTGGTTCCATTTCACTTTTGTGACGGCGCCATTCGTTTCTTGAATCAAACAAGCTAAGCAGTTATCCGCTCAGATAAGCGGTAACTCATGGTCCTATCGGAGACTCGTGGCCTATGACTTTCTTTGGTTATCCGAGGGGGCATAGGGTGGAATCGGAGACTCTCGTGTTTTGACAACACGGTGGCCTGACTTGTACGGTTGATACTCTCCCTCGAACCAAGCGTCTCAAGAATCCGACAGCAACCGCCAAGGATGATCCCCACGATGGAACAGACTCTCTGTCAGAGGCGCTCAAGCTGCTTGTTTTAAATAGTTGGCGTCGAAACTTGCTCCTTTCTTCCAGACGATCAGAGTGATCGCGGCAATCTTCCGCGCCAAGGTGAGACGAGCCATCGTTGGTCGCATCCCTTTGGCGAGCAAGTTCTGGTAAAAATCGCGGAGCGGTCCGTCGCAGGTGCTCGCCCTCATGGCCGCACCCTTGAAGACATCCTTGAGATCGTGGTTATGGTTCGCATTCAGCCCACGAAGTTGCGGTGGTTTCTTGGAACGTTGCAGCTGTCCCTGGACAGAGCGGTATTGCGCGCTGTCGTGAGTCTCCAACGCAAGTCCGCTGTAGGTCCACAGTTGGCGCTTGGTGCGGAAGCGGTGGGGCGTCTGCATCAACGCCACCAAGTGAGCCGCCCGAAGCGAACCAATACCAGGAATCTGGCGTAGCAACTTCGTTGCGCGGTGCTTCCTAGCCTCAGCCAGCAGCTCTTTCCGGGCTTGTTGGCGCAAAAAACGCAGGGCGTCGAGTTGTTGGTAGTAAAGCTCGGCCCGCCGGCGCACGCCAGGTTCCATGATCTTGCTCAACCATTCCGAGCGGTAACGCGGTGCGTAAACTTGCGTCCCGGCACAGGGAATAGCCCAGCTTCGATACAAGGCCTTGAGCCGATTCATCACCCGCACCAGATCCTTGCTAATCGTCAAATAGCTTCGGGACAATTCCTTCAACATGCGCAGGCCGTTCTCTCCATGGTAGACCGCGGAAAGCGCTCCATTGCGCAGCAGTTCGGCTAATTTCCTGGCATCGATGCGGTCGCTCTTGCTGCCTTCTTTCAGCAAGGCATTCTTTCGTGGATTGCACACCACGAGCTTCGTGACGTGCGGCTTCAGCAGATCGTACAACCAGGCGGCCCAAGTGCCTTCTTCAAAGGTGACGTGCAGACTTCCGCTTAGCCCTTGGAAAAACTGAAGAATGGTGCTGGCCTTGGTTTCGATGATGCATTCCATCACCAGCTTGCCGGAGGAATTTAAGACCGCGATGGAGATCGCTTCCTTGTGAACATCCATGCCGATATACTTCACGCTATCCATACAGGGTGCTCCTTTCTGGAGGTTGGTTCGAGCGAACACTCAAAAACCTACTCCAAAAGGGGCGCCCTTTTATAATGTGTGCAATCGGCCCAAAAACCACTTGTACGATTACGCGACTTATCGGGAGTTTCGCAGCCAGAAGAAACGAAGCGACGGCCGACTGTCGCTAGTTTGAGTGCGGGAATCAAGTCGGTTCTCAAACGCGACTTCAGCACGTAACCCAGCGCGCCCGTTTCCAGGGCGGCGCGACAAATATCGGTGTCGGCGAGGCCCGTTAGGAAAACAATCTTGATGGACGGATTGGCTTCTTTCATATGTTCAGCTGCTTGAATCCCATTGAGGATGGGCATGGAAATATCGAGGACCACGACGTCCGGGCGCAGTTTCACGGCGGCGGCGATCGCCGCCTGACCATCACTTGCCGTGGCTACGACCACGCATCCATCGGAGGATAGAAGTTCGCTGACACGCTCAAGCATCTTTCCGTGGTCGTCGGCTAAAAGGACGCGAATTTTTGACAGGGTAAGCCCTTCCGATTCACACACGAAATAATGCTAGCCGTCTCTTGGAATGATACTGGCAGTTTTGACAGGCTTGGTCTCGTGGGGTGCAAGACGCTCTCAGCTCGCCGCGAGTGGCTATGTGTGTGAAAGCATAGCATCCTCACGGACCCATAGAGGGCGCACTCAAGCCCCTGCTTTGTATGCTTTTTCCTGGCTTATTACTGATGGATTGATTACTTGTAGCGGTACATGAACGTAAAGTTTCGTACCATGTAAAGGCTCGGATTCAATCACAATGTCTCCGCCAACCAGCCGCAGCCGCTCGCGCATGCTGATTAGACCAAGACCAGCCGCTCCTTTTGCAGACGCAGTTTCGAATCCAACACCATCATCTGAGATGCAAAGATCGATGCGATCACCTCGACCAGACAGCTCTACCGCGGCTTCTGAGGCTCCGCTGTGCTTCACGACGTTCCGCAGAGCCTCCTGCACGATCCGGAACAAGCATAACGTCACATCCTTCGGAATTGGTCCAGGGATGTCTTCGTGGACAAACTGAACTTGCAGTTTGTGTTGCTCAGAGAATTCTCTGCACAAGCCCCTCACCGAGGCCGTCAGGCCGAGAGTGTCGAGTTTGGATGGGTGCAACTGGTGGGACAAGTCGTGGATGTTGGAGGAAATTTCCGAGGCTATTTCCGAAATGCTGTGCAGTTGTTGTCGAGCATTGGACGAAAACGAGGCCGTATTCTCTTGCCCAAGTTGTTCGAGCCTGAGTTGCAGGAGCGCCATCCGTTGACTGAAATCGTCGTGTAACTCTCGAGCAATGCGGGTGCGTTCTTGCTCCTGCGCGTCGATCAGGCGACCACTCAACTGTTGCAGCGACGCTTCTGATGACTTGCGTTCCGTAATGTCGACACACGAGCCGATATAGCCACAGAAGGTGCCATCGGATTCGAACCTCGGAACGCCGTAGTCAACAATCCAGCTGTATTCTCCATCAAAGCGGCGCAGGCGGTACTCCATTTCAAAATCTGTTCGCGCGTCAAATGCTGTCGAATAAGTGGTGAGACACCTCTCCAGGTCGTCTGGATGCACCCCCGAGACCCATCCATCTCCCAGTTCCTGTTCCATCGATCGGCCAGTGAAGTCTAGCCAACCCTTATTGAAAAAGATGCACAATTTGTCCGTTCCTGCCATCCAGATCAAAGCAGGAGCGTTATCAGCCACCAATCGGAATCGTCCTTCACTCTCGCGTAGCACTTCATCGGCTCGCTTGCGCCTCAAGGCATTCGAGAATATCTCAGCCAATGCCCTCATCTGCTTTATCACATCGTCCGCCCAGGGCACCTGACGCTTTGTGCTGACAAATGATATGAAACCAAGAGCCTCGCCACCCGCTGTTAGAGGAACCAACGCCGCTGACATGGCACCTTGCTGCCGGAGGTACTCCTTTTCGGGAGATGCTTCTTCTTCATGAAGTCCGGGCAAGGCCGATGCAAGTACCACTTCGCCGCGCAGAAGGCGGTTCATCCAGTGAGGAAATTGTCTGGCTTCCACGACCGATGGAGACGGGTTGATTCCTTTAGCGGTCCAGGAAAAGGTCGCAATCAACTCCGTCTTCTTTGCAGAAAACTCACGGAATGTTATCCGCTCAATGTTGAAGAACTCAGCAATCCGGCCGAGATTCTTCTCTATATTCGCATCTACCTCATCCTCGGGCAGGTTGATGAAAGTCGTCGAAAGATCGGAAAGCAAACCTTCGAATCTTAGGCTCTCGACGAGGGATGCTTCGACCTTTCTCCTTTTCGCCCGTTGCCACAATAGTCCGAGAATCAGCAGCAACTGTGCGGCGATGACCGCAATGGCCGCGATGACATATTTTCGGTACTGTTCCCAGAGAGTCGGTTCCCGGTTTAGGACCACACTGCCCAACGGCAGAGCTGACACGGGAATTTGCCAGCGGTGGAGCGCTCGCCAATCCACACGGACCTGAAGGTCGGTGACGTACGCGACAGGGATGTTATCGGCTCGTTCACCTGACAGTACCCGTGCTGCGATTTCCGCCGCCCACAAATCCTCTTTTATCACGTCCTCGTATGCTCCGCCAATGCAACCGTTGATACAGAGCGACGGGAAGGAGGAATAGGTCGGCAGGCGCTGTGAAATCGCGGTAACAAGATCCCAGGTTCCGAACTCTGGTTGGCTCGAAAATTGTGGAAAGGCTTGGAATAGGACAACCGTATGAGGAGGAAGTGCGGCAACCCTTTCGTACAATTGATGGTTTGGAGGCCCGACAACGTCGATCTCCTCTACTTTGTCCTGATGACGAAGAAGCTCGGAGTGTGCGACTGCCACAAATCCCTTGTCCCAACGCGTATCGCCCGCGACGACTGCGATCGTCTTCGTATCTGGCTGGAGACGGAGCATTAGATCGATCGTCTCCCGAAAACCCCAAGGACTTGCGACGCCGGTCACCCCTGGCCAAACCTTCTGGTTTTTGAGGTCCCCCGCGCCGACCGCTACGAAGACAATCGGCACACCGGGAAATATTTTGTCGCGGTATTCCACCGCGAAGTAAAGCGCCGCGGGGTTACATGCGATCACAACATCCAGCTTGACCTGTGCATACCTGCGTCGGAGAGTCTCTGATACGCTTTCCCTATAAGATTTCTCTTCCACTTGCGGGTCTTCCAGGTATGCGTCGTAGAACGTGATTGGCCCCCGAACACGGGCCCGCATCGAGGGTTCAATCTGTTCCAAAAACGACTGGCTATATTGAACGGAGCTAAACAGCACCAATACGTTCTTCTCCCTCGGTTGTCCGTCAGCACCGGAACTAGAGAGAGCACATGGCGGAATGGCAAAAATTGTAAGTAATGCAAGGGCGCAGAGGTTGATGATCCCCGCGGTGGGTTGCAGGAGGCAAACTGCCCAGGACCCCCGAGAAGCGGGAGTCCTCGCCTCAGATGTTCGGGAAAATAGCAGCATACCTAGGCCTTCCGCCATGAATGCACGATTGAGTTTGGTCCGGAGACAGAGCGGACCGCGCTGCTGATTCTGTTATAGATGCGGGGCTCGGTCAACAAAACAAGATGGAATGGGACTGTCAGAACTCACCGAGGTGCTCGATCCCCCAAACGAAGTTTACGATTGCGGGGAGAGTAGTGGATAGCAGCGGGAACGGCGTATCGGATTGGTAGTTACAGGTGACCAAACAGACTGTTTATGCAGGAGCGACGGGAGAGTTTGAGTTGGCGGTGGGGAAGCGGAGGGCTTATGCGGTGGTGATTGAGGGATGGAGGATTGTTTCGGGGGCGGGAGATCGAGCCGGGAGAATCGGTCACGATTGTTGTGGATCATTAAAGAATGCGCTCGGCTATTGGTCACTCCACTGGTTACTCCTAAACTAACCTAGGCACAGCTTGCGCAGAGCGTTTCACGTCGGCGGATTGTCGCAGCGGAACCTTCAGCTAGGGACTAACCTTGTCGACGACCCTTATCACGCTAATATCATTCAAATTAGGCTTGGTACCACCAGCGACAGCCTTCAGTTCATCGATTGTCAGTTTTTCCGACTTTTCCTTCTGGGCATCCTTCTCGATAGGCTTGTTTTCGTCGCTCATTGTAGCCTCCGTTGTGCTAGCGCTGTGTCTGCCTCCAGATTGATTGCGTCAAGCGGCATGTATTGATTCCCGTGCTAGTGGGGAGTATGCTTCGCAGCGTAAGGTCCCCCAGCAGTTCGGCCCACCTCGGTAGCGCAAATCCAAGGAGCAACTACATGAGCGACGAAACCAAAGAGCAGCGTGAAAAAATTGAGCAGCCAGCGGAACCGACTTCGACCGAGCTGTCGGAAGCGACGCTGAAACAAGTGGCTGGTGGAGCTACGACGCAAGCTGAAGCGCCCACAGAGTCAGTTAGTTTTGCCTACAGTAAAATCAAGGTTAGCTACGAGCAGCAGTAGCGGAAACTCATAATAACCGAACGAGAGAAGCCCGTATTGATTGCCGCGCGACAAAGGAGCAGCGATGAGCGACGAAATCAAAAAGCCTGAAGAAATAACGGATGTCCCTCCGCCAGAGCTAACTAAAGCGGAATTAGAAAGGGTTGCCGGCGGGCGCGACAAAAGCGCACCTAGCATCAGTGAAATAGTCGTTACGAAGCCGACAGATGTCGCTACTCCTTAGCTCTAAAACTCAACATCCTTTGACGCGTCTGGCTTTTCCGGCCCGAACAATCGCCTCAGGCGTTATCGTCGCTAGATTACTGCCATATTGAACGCGGAGCTTCGTGCCAGCATTTGCTGGGCTCTTTGGGGAGTGAGGCATGGATAACAAAAATGGCCGCCAAGTGTTGGCGGCCATTTCTATTTTCAGGTTGTTTTGGTTGCGAAGAACTACCGGAAAGCCGAAAAGACCAAATTGGGCTGTCCGGAGAGAATAACCTGCTCAAGCGTAATGTGAAGCTTCATCCCAGCGTCAGTGTTTGAACAGACTTCCCTGCCCTTAACCTTAATGAAGGGTGCTAAGCAAGAAGGCTGTACTCATCGGATGTGCTCGCAAGATCAACGAAATTCTCGCCCCGATTAACGAGCGCCGAGAGCAGCCCGAAGGGGCCATGACTTTGGCGACGTTCACCGAAGAACGGTTTTTCAAACATATCGAAGAGAAAATCGCTCAAGGTTATAAGAAGCCAAGCACCTTGAGGTTCTACAAGGTTGTTTACAACACCCATTTAAAGGAGAGCGTCGGGAAAATCACTCTTCGGGACTTCACGACCTTGGACGCACAGAATCTCTTTGATGAGATCGACAGAACCAAAAACCTGTCACACAAATCTCTCCAGCGCATCCAAACGGGCCTTAGTGCGGTATTCACGCTTGCGAAACAAAGGAATCTCGTTCAGGCAAATCCCGTTCAGGGCACCAGAGTTGAGGGCCGGCGAACAAAACCTGAACGATATGCCTACACACACAAAGAGGTCTTGGAAATGATCTCGTCGCTGCGAGGTCGCGCTGCCACCGTGGTTGCGGTCGCGGGCTTCACGGGTCTGCGATTGGGTGAAATTCGCGGCTTGCAGTGGCAGGACTACGACGGCGAAAGCCTCTCGGTAAAACGCTCGGTTTGGCGAACACATATTACAACCCCCAAGACCGAAGCGAGCGGAGACAAGGTTCCGGTGGTTCCACCGCTACGAATTATATTGAACGAGCATCGCAAGAGCGTACCGAACGGCACAAATGCTTTCATCTTCGCGGGCGAGCGCAAAGGAGCACCACTCAACCTGGCCAATCTTGTCCGCAGGGAGATGTCCGCCGTTGTGGAAAAAGGAAAGTGGCACGGCTGGCATGGATTTCGTCGCGGACTTGCCACCCGCCTGCACGAGGCCCATGTTCAAGTCGAAGTGATTCAAGAGATATTGCGGCACACAGACCCGAAGGTTACGCAGGACAGCTACATCGTGATAAAATCCAACGCGACGACGAAGGCCATGCAAAAAGTCGACGCAGATGGGTTATTGAAAGCGTGGCGAAAGAGCAGCCGATGAATGCAACACAACAGCGGAATAGTTTGGCATCCTTCGACGTTGTTAGGGCTTGCTCGGGAAGTTTTGGACGAAATATGGACGAAACTCCCAAGGCTCTAAGCACAAATCGCCGCTGTTTATAAGGTCTTGGCCGAGGTAGCTCAGTGGTAGAGCAGTCGATTCGTAAAGTAGTATTCGCTGCCCAGTACCACTGAAAACATTGTATTTGCTGGGCTTCCATGGGCACTTTAGCAGATCAAAGGGAATAAGTGGTAGGCAAGATGGGACGCACGTGCTATACAAGCCACCATGCAGCGCGGAACGGTTCTTCGTCGGGGTAAAAGTTGGGTGCTCCGCTATTGGGAGTACCAACTCAGAGATGGTGTCCGTGTTCGTGCCCATGTCCATAAACGGCTCGCACCTGTTGGCCCAGCATACCCAGACAAACGATCCGTCGAAGCGTCTCGCCTGGAAAATCTTAGAACCCGTCAACAGTAAACTGCTAACACCTGAAAGTGCTACGCCGATCACGGAATTCGTTGAGACAGTGTATCTCCCCATGGTGAAGCAGTTCCTTCGTGCGAGCACATACAAAAACTACCGCTATGAAGAATATGAAAGACATTTTAAGCACAGACTGGGAAATCTTCGTTTGAGGGATTTTCGACCAGCGCATGGTCAAAGGTTGATTTCTGCCATCGCGAAAGACAATCCCGAGATGGGGCACAAGACTTTATTGCGATTGAAAGTCATTTCTTTCTGGCGTGTTTCGGCACGCCCGTATAGAGGGCTATTTGGATGGCGAAAATCCCAATGCGGGACGTGTCCTTACCAAAGAGCGTACGCAGGACCAAATTCAAAGGCGCAGTTTACACCTTGCCCGAGATTACGACTCTGCTGGCAAACTGTTACTCGTCGGACTACCACGGACGTGTTGCCTTCGCCGCTGTAGCCGTTGCTGCATTCACTGGTCTCCGATTATCGCGAAATTCAAGGATTGCAGTGGGGAAGCTTTCAAGGTGATCGGCTCTCCGTAGAGCGCACCGTCTGGCGTACGACGGAGAGTTTACCCAAGACGGAAAGCAGCGAGAACACCGTACCCGTCATCCCAATCCTTCGGAGCATGCTGGAAAACTACCGGCAGTATCTAGAGGGGCCAAAAGACGAAGGCAACTTAGGCAAGGATTTAAAGCCCAGTGATTGGATGTTCGTGGGCCAACGTCGTAATACCAGCATAAACCTACCGAACCTTGTGCGACGTGTGATCATCCCCAACCTAGCGAGGTTTGAGAACAGCCCGAAATGGAAAGGCTGGCATTCGATGAGACGATCCCTTGCGACGAATCTTTACTCGCTGAATGTGCGTCCTGCGATCATTCAAGCGATCCTCAGACACTCAGATATCTCAACCACGATGAGCTTTTACGTGGAAACATCGGAAGCGGAATCCAGGCAGCATTGGACAAGCTGATGTCCTTGGTAGATAATTCCTCCACGCCACGGTAGCTCAGTTGGTAGAGCGGCGGTTTCGTAAACCGTAGGTCGCCAGTTCAATTCTGGCCCGTGGCTCCATGCAATTTTCCTTCGTGCTAAGGCACATCCGCCGTGATGCTTTTGATCGAATAGTTCCAGTTTAACTTGCCTCTCGCCGACATTTGACCTCCGTAGACGGAGGAGTCGAAGTCTCGGCTCTGGCCGGGAGGCACATTTACAAATATGTCCTTGTCACTCTCGCCGATGGTCTCGCAAGCCCCGTTAGTGGCGCAGTCTTGGAATTGAAAGTGCAGTTCCACAGATTGAACGCCGTACCTTGAATTGTTTCTCAAGCGGCCTGTTACCGAGTTCGGGCTTCCGTCGTATGAGTTATAACCCATTCTGGGGTCGATGATCTGGATTTGATCGCTCGTTATCAAAGTTCTCGCATGGGCCACTTTCCGTGCGCTTTCAGCCTTTTCATGTTCGAAATACAGGTACACCAGAAAACCAACCAACACGCCAAGACCCAGAACAACCAACGCCGCTTTTCGGAAGCCTTTGCTCTTGATCAGAAAGAAAAGAACGACGATCACGATGAGCGCAACTCCGAGCGACACGTTTTCCTCCATCCCACTGGTTATTGACGGCCCGGGTCGGCCCCGGCTATGGCTTGCTTTTTCTACTAGCCAAAGATATCAGCTTGAAAACAATGAACAGAAGAATAAAGAACACAATGAACTGCCCGATTGCAGCACCTAGAATCTCAGGCAGGTAGTGAGGGTTTTGAAGGGCGACAGGAAGGCGTACGAATACGATCAGAACAAGAATGAGTATCGATAGCCAGTTGAAAATCCTGTCCAGCCGTCCGCCGAACCGCCAGAAAGAACGTTTCTCAGTCATGATTGTCCTTTGGATGACGCCTTCGCCATTCCGCCCTCGCCTCGTCTAGCTGAACCTGGAACGAAGGATTGGGGGGACCGTAGTTCTTCTTGGGGTTGGCGAGGTCTCTAGCGGCACGGCCGTACTTGCCAAGTTCGGCGTCTGACATCTTACGGATGCGGTCGCGATGTTTTCGGGATTGGTTTGAATCATGATGTGTCCTCCGGGGAATGGGAGGAAACGGGAGGCCAGGATAGCACGCTACGTCTTAGGTGGGCTTCCCTTCAAACGAGTTTCCTTGGCTTCTAGTAGCTCGTTTATCTCTTTAATAAGTTCGTGAAGTTTCTTCGGGTCTTGCTCAACGGCGGCTTGTTCGCACAGCACTCTCCAAGGTTCCTTGTTCGGACCTTGCATGGCCTACCCCCGAAAATTAGTCGCACACCATAACATATTCGCCTAGCAGTTCGTTGAAAAACTCCGTTCCACTGCAACTTTAATGTAAGAGAACTCGTCTGAGTGAAGGAAGGCGAAGGAGGCGAGTGAATGCGCGGCGACGATGACCTGCAAGAAGGGATGTTCAGCTACATTTCTCCAGAGAAGCGTGTTCCCGCGGATCATCCGTTGCGACCGATCCGCAAGATGGTGGACGAGATTCTGAAGGAGATGTCGCCGAAGTTCGCGAAGCTGTACTCCGATGTGGGGCGTCCGTCGATTGCCCCGGAGCGACTGTTGAGGTCACTGCTGTTGCAGGTTTTCTATTCGGTGCGCAGTGAGCGCATGCTGATCGAGCAACTACAGTACAACATGCTGTTCCGGTGGTTTGTGGGGATGGAGATGGACGAGGTGGTATGGAATCACGCGGTGTACAGTAAGAATCGGGAGCGTTTGCTGAACGAAGAGATCGCGGAGTCGTTTTTTCAACGGGTGCTGGAACGTGCGCGGCCGTACATGTCGGATGAACATTTCACGGTGGATGGGACGTTGATCGAGGCTTGGGCCAGTCAAAAGAGCTTTCGACGGAAGGACGGAAAGGGGAAGCCACCCGGACCAGGAGGAGAGGTCGACTTTCACAAGGAGAAGCGGACGAACCAGACCCATGAATCGACCACGGATCCCGACGCTAGACTGTTCAAGAAATCCAAAGGGAGCGAAGCAAAGCTCGGCTACCTGGGGCATGTATTGATGGAGAACCGTAACGGGCTTCTGGTGCAGACTTTTCTGACCGAGGCTAATGGAAGAGCGGAGCGAGATGCAGCGATGCTCATGGCCGAGGCCATCCCCAGCGGAAAGCGGGTCACCTTGGGAGGAGACAAAAACTACGACACGCAGGAATTCGTACGAGAACTCCGCGGGATGAACATTACCCCACATGTGGCGCAGAACGATACGAACCGCAGGAGCGCGGTGGACGAGCGGACTACGCGACATGTCGGGTATGAGGTGAGTCAGCGGAAGCGAAAACGAGTGGAGCAATCGTTCGGGTGGATGAAAATGGTGGGGATGGTCAGGAAAGTGAAGCTGCGAGGGATCGACAAGGTTGGGTGGCTGTTCACCTTTACCGGCGCTGCTTACAACCTCTGCCGATTGCGAAACCTGATAGCGGAAGCATGACAGCGGGTTCCGCTTAGGGCCAGCTGAGCGGATAGAACGACCAAACGGTCCTATGCAATTCAGTGATAACCCTTGAAATTCAGAACCGAGGTCTCACAAAACTCAATTCTTCAACGAGCTGCTAGTTCTGTCTGTTCAATGCAGCGCCTTTAAGAATTTCGGCCTTTGGATACCTCCGCGCCGAAACTTGTTTCAGATTGAAATTGTCTTGCGGCTGATGTTATGGCAATCTTCGTTGGAATGAAAATCGGAAAATTGACACGAAAACAGTTGGCCTCTGTTCCTTGCCCAATATGCGGTGTTCCTGTCGGGCAACGCTGTCGATTACAGGCAGGTGGCCTGCGTGTCGAACCGCACAAGGACAGAAAGCTGATTGCGGCAGAGGTGGTTGAACAGAAAAGAAATCGCGTGAAAAGCTGAGCCTAGCCAAGGTCTGAACTACCTGAAGGACCCGATTGTCTTTTTAATTTTCTATTGGTACGGTACCGCACTTGCGGTGCTCTCCAGCTTTTTGGCTGTCACCCGTCCCCGAGGTGACAGATGTCGAAATGGATTCTCATTTGTCCGAAGTGCAAAACCGAGTTTGAACATTCTCAGATTAGCGATGTGGGAATGTCGTTCCTGATGATTCCAGTGAAGCCTGAATTTGCGACCACTGGCAACGAATGTGTATGCCCCAACTGCGGCCATGCTGCGACCTATTTTCGCACGGACCTGTTGTATCGGGCTTAGCGCCAAAGGTGTAGGCTGTTCTATGTCTTGGAGGAGAACATTTATGAAGAAAAATCTAGGATGGTCTATCGTTTTGCTTGGTCTGTTAGTTTTTGGCGGACTTGCCGCAGCGCAAGGCCCGGTGGCGAACATCAGTGCGCAAAAGCACGCGAATCTCGCCGAAGCGCAGATGCACATTATTCTGGCTTATCAGAAGGTCAAAGAAGCACAAACGGCCAACAAGGAAGCATTGGGTGGTCACGCTGAAAAAGCAGCTGACCTTCTCGTACAAGCAGACCGAGAACTCAAGGCAGCTGCGGAATACGCCGATCATCGAAAGTAGCAAGTTGAGCCGACTTGGATTTGCCTGCGCACTACGTTGCCGGGAGGACTTCGGTAATCTGCGCTGGATTGATCGAAGCAGTCACCCTGCCATAGACGATTTGAAGTTTTCGCGTGTCCAACATCGCCAACGTCTGCTGGCGAGCGTGCAAATCACATCCTATAATTCGTATCTCGGCCTCCTTCGGTCCGAGCTCTGTAGGGTGAACACCGAACAGTCTACTCGGGCCGTCGCGAGGCCGGCATCGTTAAGACATCAATCAAGAGTTGAGGAGAACTTTTGTTGGAGCCGGAGGCCGCAATCATCGACGTTTGATTCTGAAACTTTTGACCATCTGTTGGTAGGTTAAGTAGTTCCCGGGCGACTCCGCTAGGGAAACTCCCGGTCTCTCACCGCCGTACTCAATAACGAATGTCTGTGCTTCTGAGACAACGTAGACAGATTCCGTCTCAAACCCGCCGCCTGAAGAATTACGGTAACGCACTTTGAGGGCTGGCAGATCATTCAGGGTAAATCGCTCCTCACTAAGCCGGGGATTCAGATTGGCCTTTTGCTTTAGGTCTCCAAACCAATCATCAAGGCTCATTCCGGAGGGTTTGTCAGCAAGATGTTCAACCATCACGGACCCAGAAGCCGACTTGCTCGGCGGGAAGAAATTCACAAAAACTTCCGGTGCTTTAGGGTCAGGACAAGATCTGCAACTAGCGATCGTCCAATCTGCTGGATAGCGAATACTCCAGCCTGCTCGATTCGAGAACATTCTCCAACTTTGGTATTGCCCAAATGAAAGCGCGGGTACGAGGAGAAGACAGATGATCAATAACAAGCTCAAAGTGCTTGTTAGCCCAATTGCGCGACTGCCCCGCCACTTGCGTGCGAACCGAGAAGAGAACATGCCACTAGATTCTACACCTTGAAAGTCGGTAGTCGATTGTTAGTACCCACTTGTCTGGTTTCCGCGTTTATCAAGACTTGGCCTTCTGTGCCTGCAGGATTGAGGATTAAGGGTTTTGGTAGAACGTCTACGTCTCCATCCGCTCTCTCGAAGAACAGAACCACGAGTGGCGGCATGCGCTCGTCGTATTCCTTGATGCGCTCGTTCAGCGATTCGATTTCATTGAGCAACGGCTCCAGAACATCCCGCAACTCGGTGCTCAATGCAGTGGCCAGCTCCCGGCTCACCTGCTGCGTGCCACACTTGGGCAGTCGTTCACCGTAAGACTTCACCAACCCGCGTGCTGCGTTCACCAAGGCCGTTCGAACACTCACCAGTTCAGCTCGCGCCCGGATTACTGTCAGATGGATTTGCGCTTGCACACTGCGATGCCGCACTGGCCCCAATAGCTCGGGATCGATTCGCGCCAGTCGTGCCAATGTCCGTGCATCATGTCGATCATCTTTTCGATTGCTCTTGGTGATCAATTGCACTTTTTGTGCGTGCGCCACGATCACTTCGTGTTCCAGCTCCGTTAACAGCCGGCTTGCCCATGGCGAATGTGTTCCGGTCTCCAGGGCGATGCGACTTTGCGGCATCCTCGAAAATGTCTGCTTCATCGCTTCCGGTGTCGTCGGCACTTTCTGTTCCAGAATGATTTTGCCTGCTTCATCCAAAACACAGTAGAACGACCAGCGATCTCCCAGATCCAATCCGATCGTCAGCTTTTGCTCCTTGAAAATTTCGTTCCCAAATGCCTGTGCAGTGCTAATCTTCTTCATCGCCGGTCTCCTTTTCTTGTGCCTCGAGCACGTCATTCATCGGGAGCGTATCGCATCCCGCTGGAGACCGGCCTTCTCATCCCATCTGATAAGTTTGAATGCATAGGTCGGAGGAGGAGCGCTTGGTGTAGAAAAGCTGAACTCAGCGGACGCTGATTCAGAAACACTAAGGAGGCTCCCCCATGGAGAGTATGTATTGCATCGGACTAGATGTTCACAAGGGAAGATCTGCTTCTAACAGGAACACGGCCGAGAGGACAACACATGCGGCGAAGAATCAGAAAAGAATTACACCCGCACTCCTCCGAAGCGCGTCGGGAGAGCTCTTGCCCTCTTGACAAAGACCTATCATAGAAGTCGGGTAACCCACTGTCGGTCGTTCTGCACTGGGGATCCAGTCGTTAGGCTAGCCGCTTAATCAGCATGACCTCGTTGCCTTTCTCGTTGTACACCAATTCATCTACGACGCCTTTGGTGAGAAGGATTCCGAATCCGCCGGGTCGCATGCCTTGTTGTTCGCGATAAACAGCGTGGGCAAAGGGCTCGGTCAGGGTGTTGGATACAGCCGCGTGAGGCAAGGCCGACAGATAAAAACCGGCGCCCGGGTCGCGGATGAGATAGATGATGCTATGTTCCGTGCGAATGCGGTGCACTTCGACGGTTTGCTCGGGATCAAATTTTCCGCCATGTTCCATAGCGTTTAGCAGCATCTCTCGAAAAGCCGTTCCGATATCCTGGCGTTCCTTTACCGGAAGATCGGCCCTCACTTCATTCATGAAGTGGAGAATACGCTCCGCCGTCAGCATCCGACACTTAAGGCGAAGGGAAATCCATTCGTGAGATGCGGACAACACCTCGATACCATCGTCCCAAGCGGGTTCTTTCACTGCGCGCTCGA
Source organism: uncultured Acidobacteriota bacterium (assembly GCA_963832615.1). Taxonomy (GTDB): domain Bacteria; phylum Acidobacteriota; class Terriglobia; order Acidiferrales; family UBA7541; genus Acidiferrum. The sequence continues at coordinate 55,897 of CAWHVA010000016.1, read as the reverse complement.
TCATCTCTGAGATTGTGCGGGAATCAAACGGGCCGACAAAGTAGCTGAAGGCATGAGCGCGCATCGAAGCGATCACAGCCGCGGGTGTGCTGCGCTCGGTCAGCACGATCATTTTGAGGTGAGGTCGGACACCGCGCATCTGGCGAAGCAATTCCACGTCCGCAAACCCGTTCGTCCGAGGACTGGTGAGGACCAGGTCATAAGCTCTTTCCTTCAGCGACGACAGAGCTTCCGACAAACTATCGGCGCACACGATATTCCAGTCTGCCCCTGGCGAGCAGCTTCTGACTAGCACAGGCACGGATGGGTCGCAGTCGACCACCAGAACGGATTTAGTGACGTCCATTCGCCAATCCCGAAGGCGCACAAGCTTCAACCGACCGGCATCATAGAGGCCAACGTGGCCAAAGTCGAGACTGATCGCGTGACACCTCCGAACGGGGGCAAGTGTATCGTGATACGATATATGCAGGATTGCGGCGAAAAGTCTGGCGGTGCGCCATCGCTGCCTCATATATCGCGAGTGTAAAAGGCGGTTTGGACTATTTAAGACAGTACGGGATGACCCGGTGAAAGAAGTAGGAAACGACGGTAAACCACGGTGGAACAAGCCTTTGGCTCATTCGTTTCCCGGCATTCGCAACCGCGAGGAGCAAGTGGTCCTCGTACTGACGCTGGTGATCGGCGCTCTCACCGGCTTGGCGGTCGTCGCGTTCATCGTCGTGACGGAGCATTTAGGGATGCGGCTTTATCCCGTGGGCAGCGCGGCTTGGCGTCGCTTGCTGGTTCCAGTCTTGGGTTCTATGGGCATGGGGTACTTGCTGTACCGATATTTCCCCGACGCCCGCGGTAGCGGGGTGCCGCAAACCAAAGCCGCGCTATTTGCGCGGGCCGGGCGGATCACCCTCGGTACGACCCTCGGAAAATTCTTTTGTACGGCGGCGACTCTGGCCAGTGGCATCCCCCTGGGGCGCGAAGGACCTTCGGTGCAGGTCGGCGGCGGGATCGCCTCGGTGCTCGGCCGTTATCTCGGGTTAAGCTCGGAACGCGTCAAGGCACTCATCCCGGTCGGAGCTTCCGCCGCGATCGCCGCCGCGTTCAACACGCCACTGGCCGCAGTGGTCTTCTCGCTGGAGGAGATCACCGGGGATCTTCATGCGCCCATCTTGGGTTCCGTAGTGCTGGCTTCGGCAACGTCGTGGGTCGTTCTGCGACTGCTTCTCGGGAACCATCCTCTGTTCCAGGTGCCTCAATACCAACTCGTACATCCGTTGGAATTCGGGATTTATGCCGTTTTGGGGGTGGCGGGCGGCTTGGTTTCCGTGGCATTCACGAAGTTGCTGTTGAAAACCAGAGAATGGTTTATGAGCTTGCCGAAGAAAACCGTGTGGTGCCAGCCTGCTGCCGGAGGCGTGCTGGTGGGGATTATCGCGCTCTTTGTACCGCAAGTTTTGGGAGTCGGTTATGGCTACGTCGGGGACGCCCTGAACGGAAGAATGGCTCTCGGAATCATGGCGCTCTTGGTGGTCTTGAAGCTATTGGCGGTCACGACGAGCTACGGATCCGGGAATGCGGGCGGTATTTTCGGCCCCAGTCTTTTTATCGGAGCAATGCTGGGAGGGACGATCGGGGGTATCGCACACCACCTATTGCCGCACTACACCGCGTCGGCGGGAGCCTACGCCTTGGTGGGCATGGGCACGCTTTTTGCCGGCATCATCCGGGCACCGATGACCTCCGTGCTTATGATCTTTGAAACGACGCAGGATTACGCGGTGATTGTTCCGTTGATGATTTCGAATCTTGTGAGTTTTTTTATCTCCTCGCGATTGCAGCGGGAACCCATCTACGAAGTGCTGGCCTATCAGGACGGGATTCACCTGCCGAGCGCTGAGACGCGTCAGCAGAGAGGCGGGCGTCAAGTAGGGTATGTGCTGCGTTCGCCCGGCGAAACCCTGTCCGCGGCGATCTCGGTGGCCGATGCCTTGCAATTCGCAAGCACCAGTCTCCAGCGGTGCTGGCCGGTGTGCGACGAGCGTGGTGTCATTGGAGTGCTGAACAAGAGCGGACTGCGGCGAGCCGCGGAACAGTATGGCAGTGAAAAGCGGCTTGCAGAACTGGTGGACGCGCAGTTGTTTCCTCATCTTCATGCCGATCAGTCGCTTCACTTGGCTCTGGAACGCATGGGTGGGTCCGGATTCGAGCTCCTGCCGGTGGTGAGCCGCGCCGACGTGCACCAGTTGGAGGGTGTGGTGCTCCAGCGTGACGTATTGGATTCCTACGGCATTGGCGCGGAGGAGAAAGACTGACCTCGGCCGGGAGTTCCTATTGGAATAGACTTCAGAGGATGCCCCGCATGGCAGGATCGGAGGTGCAGCAATCGTTATCGCGATTCGCGGCAGCATTTCGATAGCCGGCGACAACGTTATCCGCATGAGTATCACTAATTCTCTATCGGAGATCGGCGAGATTCTTCCCCGGGCGGAGTTGGCTGCCAGCGCCAACGGAGTCCCTTGGGGGGCTCGTGCGGAGTCCCGCACGATTCGGTGGTGGCTGTGGTGGAACGTACTCAGTGTCGATGCACCGACCGTCGCCGTGGTGTGGGCGGCACTTTTCGCACACGCGAGCGGCGGTAAGCTGTCGGCTGCCGAGGCAACCGTCCTGGTTCTTGCTGTTTGGGTAATCTACGTTAGCGACCGGCTCTTGGACGGCTGGACGGCGAAAGACCGGGCCGCGCTACACGAGCGGCATCATTTCTGCGAGCGGCATCGATTTGTCCTGGCCGGTTTGGTCGCGTTCGCAAGTGGCGCACTTGTTTGGCTGACAACGGAGCACTTGCCGGCCGCGGAGGTAACCGCGGGTGTAAAACTCGGCGTGATCCTGGTGTTGTATATGGCTGGCATCCACGCGGGTCGCGGACGGATTGCCTGGGTATTTCCCAAGGAAATCGCGGTGGGACTGCTGTTCGCATGCGGGGCGACTTTGCCTCTCTGGTCGCGATCCATACGATTTTGGTGGGGTGCGTGTCTTCCGTGGATCCTCTTCGGTTTCTTGTGTGCGCTGAATTGTTTGTCGATTGAGTGTTGGGAGAACCATCACCGCAGCGGTAAGTGGAGACAGCCGCCTCATCCCTTTGTCCGCTGGGCCAACTCGCGCCTCAACCGCATGGCGGCAGCACTAGCGATTGCGGCTTTGGCGGCGTGTTTCGTGCGAAATCCTAAGGGCTCTTCGATCTCGGCCTTATTGGCGGTTTGGCTGGGAGCGCTGCTGCTTGTCTTTGTGAATTACGGGAGAACCAAGCTCTCGCCAGCGGCCTTGCGCGTCCTTGCCGACGCGGCACTGCTCGTCCCCGCGCTCCTCGCACTGGTGATCGGAGGTTGAGAGGGCGTGAAGCGGACTCAGCCTGCTCGGATGAACTGCGACGGGATCGCTCGTTACTACCAGGTTATCGAGCATCTTTCGTTCGGACGCCATCTGGAACGGAGGCGGTTCGCGTTCTTAGGAGAGGCCCGGACATCGCGGAGAGCGATTGTGTGCGGTGGCGGAGACGGCCGTTTTCTTGCCCGTCTGCTTCGAGTGAACTCGCACGTGGAAGTGGATTTCGTGGACCTTAGCCCGAAGATGGTCGAGCTTGCGGAACGGCGGGTGGCCGGGATGGGCCGGACTTTTCGAGAGCGGGTTCGATTCCATGTTAGAGATGTATGGGAATTCGAGCCGAGAACGGATGGCTACGACTTGATCGTGACGCACTTCTTCCTGGATTGTTTCTCGGAGCAGGAACTTGCGGGTATCGTTGCGTGTCTTGGAAGCTGGGCGGTGCCCGACGCGCGATGGATCGTCTCGGATTTCCGTGAAGCAGCGGGACCCGTCGGTCGCCTTTGGACCCGAGCGGTGATCCGCGGATTGTACGCCGCCTTCCGGTTCACCACGGGGCTGCGCGTTACCCGGCTGCCCAATTATGCGGCGGCGCTCGGAAGAGAAGGATACCTCCAGCGTTGTGAAGAGAAAGCTTTGGGTGGTCTCCTGCATTCCTCGCTCTGGAGGCGAGGCCTTCGCGGCCGGGACCTGCGCCGAGGGAATGGAGTTCGGTGAGCACGAATGAGTAGCCTGATCGAAGACTACGCACTGATCGGGGACTGCGAAACGGCCGGGCTCGTCAGCTGGGAAGAATTCCACACATTATAAAAGGGCGCCCCTTTTGGAGTAGGTTTTTGAGCGTTGGCTCGAACCAACCTCCAGAAAGGAGCACCCTGCGATGGATAGTGCGAAATATGTCGGGATGGACGTTCACAAAGAAACGATCTCCATCGCGGTGATGAATTCCGCTGGCAAGCTGATCATGGAATCCATCATCGAAACAAAGGCCATCACGATTCTTCAGTTTTTCCAAGGGCTAAGCGGAAGTCTGCACGTCACCTTTGAAGAAGGAACCTGGGCCGCCTGGTTGTACGACCTGCTAAAGCCACATGTGACGAAGCTCGTGGTGTGCAATCCACGAAAGAATGCCTTGCTGAAAGAAGGCAGCAAGAGCGACCGGATCGATGCCAGGAAATTAGCCGAGCTGTTGCGCAATGGAGCGCTTTCCGCGGTCTACCACGGAGAGAATGGCCTGCGCATGTTGAAGGAATTGTCCCGCAGTTATTTGACCATCAGCAAGGATCTCGGGCGGGTCATGAATCGGCTCAAGGCCTTGTATCGGAGCTGGGCCATCCCCTGTGCCGGGACGCAAGTCTACGCACCGCGCCACCGCTCGGAATGGTTGAGCAAAATCACCGAAGCCGGCGTGCGCCGGCGAGCAGAACGCTTTACTACCAACAACTCGACGCGCTGCAGGCCTTGCGCCAACAAGCCCGGAAAGATCTACTGGCCGAGAGCCAGGAAACACAGCGCGACGAAACTTGCTACGCCAGATTCCTTGTATCGGTCCGCTGCGGGCGGCTCAATTGGTTGCGTTGATGCAGACGCCCCACCGCTTCCGCACCAAGCGGCAACTGTGGACCTACAGCGGGCTTGGTTGGAGACACACGACAGCGCGCAATACCGCTCTGTCGAAGGACAGCTGCAACGTTCCAAGAAACCACAGCAACTTCGTGGGCTGAATACGAACCATAACCACGATCTCAAGAATATCTTCAAGGGTGCGGCCACCCGAGGGCTACCACCTCCGACCGGACCGTTCCGCGATTTTTACGAGACGTTGCTTGCCAAAAGGATGCGACCATCGATGGCTCGTCTCACCTTGGCGCGAAAGATTGCAGCGATCACCTTGATTGTCTGGAAGAAAGGAGCCCGTTTCGACGCCAAACTATCTAAAACAAGCAGCTTGAGCGTCTCTGACAGAGAGTCCGTTCCATCCTCGGGATCATCCCTTGGCGGTGGCTAGTCGGGTTCTTGAGACGCTTGGTTCGAGGGAGAGTATCAATCGGACAAGTCAGGCCACCGTGTTGTTAAAACACGAAAGTCTCCGACTTCACCCTATGCCCCCTCGGATAACCAAAGAAAGTCATAGGCCACGAGTCTCCGATAGGACCATGAGTTACCACTCTATCTCGGCGGATAACCACTTATGCTTGTTCGTTTCAGGAAACGAATGGCGCCGTCACGACAGTGAAATGGAACCACAGGAAGGAGAGAAGAATCTCAGCCGTTTCGTGTGACGAAACGAAGCAACGACTCCTGAGGAAGACCACTCGCCGCTCGCGAGTGCACGTTCAAACGAGTTGGGCTGAACGCCGAGACAAAAAAGTGTCGGCATTGAGCCGACGGGGAGATATTTCTCTTGACATTCGCTTTTATAGGACTTATCCGATTAGCGCATTTATCAGGACCGCCGCCACGCACAAAACGTAATCGAAAGCTCGGAAGGGTTGTGGCAGCTATCAGGCGTCGCGCTATAGTCAGCGCGTGAATCCCACCTTGCCAAAGATCCGCGTATTCACGCCTCGATTAGGACTAAAGGCCGTCGGAATCTTTTTATTTTTCGGCGCCGTCATGGCGTCTCTCGCAGGGATCACCTTAGTGTGGCGCGGCACCGCTCTCAGCAGGATTTGGACGCTGAATCCTCGCGCTTACAGCGAACTCGCCCCGTTGGGAAAGCCAATTGGTCTCCTCTTCCTTTCCCTTGCGGCTGCACTCGCAATCGCTGGTACAGGATGGCTGAAGCGGAGACGGTGGGGATGGCAGTTGGCCGTGGTCATCATCGGAACGCAGGTTCTGGGCGACATCACGAATATTTTTTACGGGCACATCATTCAGGGCCTGGTGGGAGTCGCAATTGCTGGTGCTCTCCTCTTCTACATGACTCGACCATTTATTCGCGCTTGTTTTGTGCCAATACCGAAACAAATTGTCCACAGTCATGACCCGTGAGAGCATTTCTTTATGAAGATTCTGGCTTTCGTAGTCGCGGCGACGATATTCGAGGCCGTCGGTGACGCCGTAATGAGAATTGCGCTGCAATCGCCATACGCTCTGCCTGGCCGCATCGCGCTGTTTGCACTGGCATCTGTTTTACTCTCCATGTACGGCCTGTTTCTCAATCTTGCGCCCGTTGAATTTGCGACTGTGACAGGGATTTATCTCGCGTCACTGTTCCTCGCGTTTCAAATAGTCAACTACATATTCTTCCGGCACGTACCTTCGTTTGGCGTTCTGCTTGGGGGGACCTTCATAGTCGCGGGAGCAGCGATTATCTACTTTTCGAAATGACCTATGTGCTCGATGCCAAACCATTTTCGGGTGGCGGAACTCGTCCGATCAGCGCATTTATCAGGCAGTAGCCGCCGGAATTCCTAAGGCCATGCGTGGCCCACTTTCAATCGGCCAGACGACGTAGTACATTTGGATTGACGGGACCTACGCATGTCCTATCGCTCACAAAAGCTCGCGCTCTACATCCGCAAGATTCGGGAAAAACAGCCGGACAAGTCAGGTACCCATTATGATTTGCTCGACAGGGGTTTTGCGCTTTTAAGAAATGACCTAGCTCGCGAATTTCACAGTCAGATTTCGGAACTGAACCATGAACCGGGTTGCAACGATACCCTTGGGAGCACTTTCAGCGACAAAGAGTCGAGAGTGTTTAAGATCGGTGAAGAAGAAAAGGGTCTCGTCATTGATTTCAACCCTGAAGAGCGCACGGCGGAAATCGCAAGCAAGGATCCCATAAAATTCCGTTACTTCATTAAGGTAAGGCTCTCAAAAGATGGGTCGAAGTGGTGCTACGCGGGCGGAGAGAATACACAAGACCTTCAACCCATCACCGGAAAACTCGACACGGTTGTCGAGAAAGCCCTCTACGCCCTATTTGGCGTTGAAGTTTAGAAACGCTTCATCCAGCCAGAGCTCGGTTGGCCCGCTCAGGTACCTGATTTCCCCTGCTTAGATTTCGCCCGCGCAGAATCGTGTTTCTGGGGCGCAGCGGGCGCAAGAGCGTCGCATATAAGTTGGCGCATCAGGCTTTCAGGGTTGTTCCCGATTAATGCTGTGCGCAAGTCCGGAGAGCTGGGGCAGAGGCAGCCAATTGTCACTTGGACTTGATCTTGTCCACGACCAGTTGGATGGCAACCTCCGTCTTATCATTCAATGCGGAAATGGCATGGTTTCCAGAAGTCAGCTTTTCAGTCTCCGCGTGAATCTCATAATCGTCATATTGCTTCAAATCCAAAAAACGGTAGCGTCCCTGTTTGTCCGTTATATAGCTGCGAATTCGATGGGTACGAAGATTGTAGAGATACACCACAGCTCCTGAAAGTGGCGATTTCCGAGCATCGACGACCGTGCCTCGAACTGTTCGGACGTAGGTGTCTTGAGAACGCGAGACAGTACTGCAACTGAAGACGAGAATGGCCGTCGCAAGACAGATTCCACTATGATGCTTCATTCTCCCTCCTCGTCCCCCGGAGCGGCTCTTTGTAGTCTCAGAACAGGAATTTGGGACCTTTCATGAGGACTCGCTCACACGATTATTGTATGCGGATGTTTTGGCAGGAAGGAACGAGACAGTACTAGAGTGAACAATCGATTACCGTCACAGCGGTACGATGGGCTTTGATCGAAGTTGTGTCGCCGCTTCGTCCCGCCATGGAATGACTGTGAAGCGGTAGCCGAATGACGGCATCGCCCGACGCCTCAAGAATGGTGGCTTCGAGCACAAATGCAAAGACTTTCATGCTGAAATGCTCTCAAGGCAGCAGTCGAGGTGCAAGCGGTTCAGCGTCGAGGTACGCATCTATGAAAGTCGGAGAGGGCAGCAGTCCTTCCCAAACTGTTATAGACTCACGCCCGAATGCAAACCGTGGTGGACCAAGTGTTTAATCCGTTCAATTATCCAATTCTTGTTCTTGTAATCTCTCTCCCCGCATTATGGATCTCGGGGCGGATCGGCGCGGCATTCAAGGAGAGGCAGCGAGATCGAAAAGACGACGGCCATCACGATCTCGACATCCTTCTCGGTGCCACCTTGACGCTGTTAGCTCTCATCATTGGCTTCACCTTTTCGATGGCAGTAAGTAGGTACGATCAGCGCAAGAACTTCGAAGAGCAAGAAGCCAACGCAATTGGGACGGAATACCTGCGAGCCGACTTCTTGCCAGAGGCGGACGCGTCGAAAGTGCGCGCCTCGCTCATTAGCTATCTGGATCAGCGCATTCTCTATTACAAGGCGCGCAGCGAGCAACAGCTTCGCCAGATCAACGCGCAAACCGCTCGGCTGCAGACGCAGCTTTGGGCAGCCGTCACCAAGTCCGCTGCCGCTCAACCAACACCTGTCAACGCTCTCGTCGTTAACGGCATGAACGATGTACTGAACTCCCAGGGATACACGCAGGCCGCCTGGTGGAACCGCATCCCCACCGCGGCATGGTTGCTTTTGATCGCGATCTCCATTTTCTGTAACGTATTGATAGGGTACGGCGCACATGGAAGAAGCGCCTTCCTCCTTCTCATTCTGCCCATCGCTCTTTCCATATCGCTCTTTCTTATAGCGGACATTGATAGCCCACGGCGTGGAGTCATTCGTGTGCGACCGCAAAATCTGGAGAGCCTCGCTGAGTCTCTGAATTTGCAGTAAACGCAACGTTGTAACTGTTCTCCTCGCAAAAACAAGTGAACTGAAGCAACAACACAGCTGAATCCGTTTCTGCCGCCTGCATAGCTAGTCCTCGATAGTCGGGCGGTAGGAATCAAATGAAAGGAAGGTTACGTCAGAGGAAATGTCCAGTACGTGTTGGAGTGACTACCTCCCTCCGACTTGAAATTCAAACTTGGTGGTTACTCGTATTTGATTTGACAGGTACTTCCCGGAGGCGTAGATTGCGCTCACTTTCCCTTCGAATTCTTCCGGGTTTGTAGTCCCGGCCCAAAGAGGAGAAAACCAATGAAAGCCTCGGCCCATTGCCTCGTAGTCCTTTCCTTCATCGCAATAGCGTGTACTTTCGGATTCGCACCATTCGCATTTGCGGACGGAGCAGTGTATGCCATGACCAACGCCCTCGGGAATAACCAGATCCTGGTTTATCATCGCGCCAGCGATGGAACCCTGACCCTCATCCAGACGATTGCGACCGGCGGTGGCGGGAGCGGTCTCCAGCTGTCTGCCGTCGATTCGCTGGAGTCGGCAGGCAGCGTACAACTGGACTCGGACCATCATCTCTTGTTCGTCGTCAACGCGAATAGCGCTAGTGCAAATAACGGCGCTGGCCCATATAACGCAGATTGCGAACAAGGTACGATCACCTCGTTCAGTGTCGCATCCGACGGCACGTTGACGGTCGTGGCGCAGGTTTCTTCCGGCGGGTTGTTTCCCAACAGTCTCACTGTGAAGAGAATAGTACGCAGGGATGACGACAGGGACGACGGAAACGGAGAGGATATACCGGGACGAGATCTGCTCTACGTGCTTAACGCAGGGGGCCCGGGCAATTGCAGCGAAAGCCCGAATATTACCGGCTTCAGGGTGGACACAGCCGGCAAAATGAGCTTGATTGGGTCACGCGGACAATAGATCCGGGCCCTTCTTCCGGCTCCGGCGTGAACTGCCCCGACGCCGCGGGGTTTGCGGCACTGACGGGTGCTCCAGCGGCGGATTTCGCCTGCGGCTTGAACCCGCCCTCCTTTCCCCGCTCGCCGGCACAGGTTCTATTCAACCCCGACGGCAATCAGTTGGTCGTGACGGTCAAAGGGACCAATTCGATCTACGTCTTTCCGGTCGACGAAAATGGGAGGGCCGGCAGCCCCACGGTAACGCAGGCCCCGGGGCCAGCGATACCCACCCCTTTTGGCATAGTCTTCGATAAGCATGGGCGGCTGCTCGTTACCGAAGCTTTCGGTTCGGCAACAGCGATCCCCGCGGGCGGCCATGGAGCGGCCTCATCATACGGTGTCACGGCGGCTGGTCAGCTGCTCACGATCAGTTCGCACGTAGCCGATGGCGGGACTGCGGCTTGCTGGATCGCGCTCGATCCAAGCGGTTCATACGCCTACGTTTCCAATAACTTAAGCGCCAGCATCTCTAGTTACTCGGTTGGGCGGGGCGGCATTCTCACGTTGCTCGCGGGAGCCGCGGCGAACAGCGCCGGCCCAAACGATTTGGCGACGGCAGTGGAAGGCGGCGCCAGCTTCCTTTATGTGGTCGAGGCCGGCAGCGGTACGGTCGGGGCCTTCCAAATCAACCCGACAAACGGATCGCTCACCGCGATCTCGGGCGGTAGCGGCTTGCCCACCGTCGGCGCTATAGGCATTGCCGCTTACTGATCCGCAGTTGATTGTGGCGGGGCGGGAGGTAGTTTTACCACCTGCCCTGTCGAAATTCCCGCGCAGTGCCGCGGCGGAGACTAGTGCGTCTGGTGCCCTGCCTCCGGTTGATATAGAGTTCACCCGGAGGATTCATGAACATTCTTGCCGCGATCAAGCGCGAAGAGAAAAAGCTCGAAAAGCAGTTGGGTAGCTGCAGCATCAACTGAATGGAGTCAGAGCGGCTGCAAAAGCATTGGGCGGCTCTGCGGAGCGTGAAGTCATCGGCGCGAAGAAGCGCGTTTTGTCGGCTGCTGGCAGGGCGGCGATTGTGAAGGCGGCGAAGAAGCGGTGGGCGAAGGTTAGGAAGCAGGCGAAGAAGGTAGCAGGATAGTCTGATTTTCAATGCTGCGATTGCGTTTCAGAACGCAAGCTCTATTGCAACTTTGCGTACTCGACCTTGGCTTGCTTCAGGATCGGGATGTCGGGGTCGGCGTCTTTCCAGAGGGTGAAAAAATCCTCGTAAGCAGTCTTCGCTCCTTCCGTGTCGCCCTTTTGGGAACGTGCCCGACCAAGACCCACGCGAGCTAGGGCACCGACGGGATCGTTCACCACCATTCCGCGATGGTCTAGAATTGCCTGAAAATCGGCTTCTGCGTCGTCCAGGTGGGGAACGGCCAAGTTGGCATACGCCCTTAGATAAGTACATATAGGAAACCTAGGTGTACAGGTTTTCAGTATTTCCACGGCGTGTTCGGGATTCTTACGATTGAGCCACAGTTGCGCTCGAACTAGCGGGTACGCACCAGTGGGATTCAGCCGAGTAGCTGTAAATTTCTTTGCCCATTTTTCAAGAAATCTGTCAGGCCGCCGCGTCTCTCCCGTCAAAGTGAGTGCAAACGCCGGAGTTTCGTACCCCAATTTAAGTCCGTATTGGTCAAAAGCCGATTCGGCGCGCTGTTGACACTCTTCTAGATCACCAAATAGACATTCAAGCAGGGTTTCATCTAAGACGGACCAGGCCGCAAACTCTGGGCGACTGTTCAACATCTTCCGGGCTTCTTTCAGTTTGCCAAAATAAGCCGCGGAATTCGCTTCGAGACTGACAAACGTGCTAAGCGCTTCTTCAGGATGGTCGGAGGCCCAACGCACTTCTTGGGCCATTTCGTCGGAATCGTTCTGCAAAAACGCAATTTCGTACGAAAGTGAATGCAGGGAAATGGCGGATATGCGATCCAGGTAGTCTGTTGAGATCTCTTTCAGGTGTGCACGCGCTTCTGATAGACGATTCAAGAAAAGGTAAAGCACAACGCTGTACGTGGGAGACTGAAACTGGCACCCTGAGCAATCAGGGTCAAGGCGAAGGCTCTCACGAAACTCTTCGAGTGCTTTTTCATACTGGCCTGTGCGGTAGTGGATCACACCTAGGAAGAAATGCGGATCACCGTCCCGCGGATACGTACGCACCCAGTCTTCATAAATTGCGGTGGCTTTTTCAACGCTAGGCAGATCTGCCTCTCTAAACTCATCTCCTGCGAGATTGTCGAAGACCTTGGTTCCCACAACATAAATAAAGCTCTCAGGAAAGTTAGCACCGCTGGTTATAACAAATTGTTCGCGCTTGGATAGTCGATCGCGCAGCTCATAAGCCTTCTTAGCGTTCTCAGTGTCTGGCGCGATCCTCCTAAGTTGTCGATAACAGCTTGCGAGTGAAGCATATGCCATAGCAAAGTTTGCGTCCCAACGGATCGCTTCCTGGAAAAAACGCACCGCGTCTACAACGTTTAGGTCTGTCTCTAGCTTGCGCCTGCCTAGGGCGTACGAGTGGAAGGCTTCCAAGGACGACGTAGCAACATCAAGCGATAGGTTAAATTCTTGGATCGACTCTTTCGATTCCCCAAACCCTTCGCGAATTCTCGTACTCACTTGGGTGATTGCCTTCAAAACATTTTCCCTGTTTAATGCCTGAATTCGCTCTTCTGCAATTGTCCTCCCGGTTCCGCAGTTCGTCGCCTTAATGGACACTGTGTAGGAGTTGTTCGAACCTTCCACGGAGCCGTTTAGGTATGCCTTGCCGCCTACTTGACGACAGACTTGTCGAGCGAGGTCGGATGAAACGGGAGAGTCCGCAGGCTGGCCCATCGAGGCGATCTTTTTTTGGATGCGCTCGCTTGAAACCAGCTTGAGGAAAGGAGATTGGTTCAGTTGGAAGATTAAGCCCTGGCGGAGTGTTTCGTCGAAGGCCCCATCATCTGTTTTGTTTGTAACGTCAGCGATCACGAGCGTGTCTGTCGGGCCAAGCGCCTTAGCTCTGTGAGCGAAAACCAACCAGCCGGCCATCGCACCCAATACAACGACCGTGATCGGCACTATTACCCTCCGCGGAATCCACTTTGCCTTGGCGCTCCAAAGCCTCGGTTGGGGAATGGATACCCTGTGCATTCCAGTCTTCCTTGGTCGTTCCGGGTTGCCGGTTCCGTCCGTATAGAAGTTATAGAGATGGACCCGGATCGCATGTTTCACTTCGACTTCGCCGAGATCGTAGAGCATTGGCGACCAAGAGCTAATCTGAAAAAGAACGTCCGCTCCGGCCCCAGAAATGAGAATGTGTCCGGCATCTCCACAGTCCATAACTCGCTGCGCGATATTGATGCCGCCACCGGCGACGTTGCGGTTGGCGTTAATGTCCGCAATGCGGTAGACCGGACCTGTGTGGATTCCCATGCGCACCTTGATGTCAGGATGATTGCGGAGAGCTTTCGTTAGCTCCAAGGCACAGCGAACGGGAGCCTCTGGATCACGGAAAAAGACCAGCGCCATGCCATCACCAGTGGGCAACCTAATAAGTTGATCTTCGGCTTGTGCGCGAACAAACGTCGGGGTATTACGAACGGCCTCTTGCAAATCGTTAAGGACGCGCTGCTGGCGGTCCATGTGAAGGGTGGAGTAAGCGACTATGTCTACAAAGAGGACATGCGCGATCTCCAAAGGGGGAGCGGGATTCGGGTCTATGTCCATCACGAGCGTCCTGACTGCCTACCAAATCATATCTCTCGCGCTCGTGCAACTGAGTTAATTTGGTTCTACACTCGGCGGCATCATACCGATCCGGGCGGACTGCTGTCGTGTTCAAAGCCTACTTCGATGAGAGTTGGGATGCACGCCAAGAGAAGATTCTTGTCATCGGTGGCATGATCGGGCGACATGAAGAATGGGCAAAAATCGAGTGGCCGTGGAAACGACTGCTCGATAGTTCCGGAGTGGTACCTCGAACACTGAAAGGCCCAACCGCAGAAAAGGGGTTTTTTCGGCTGCTGGCAGAGCGGCGATTGGTCGGAGAGGCGAAGAAGCGGTGGGCGAAGGTTAGGAAGGAGGCGAAGAAGGTGGCGGGATAGTCTCATTTTGACGTTGCACTTGCATTGTTCTATTGCAACTTGGCGTATTCCGCCTTGGCCTGTTTCAGGATTGGGATGTCCGGGTCGGCGTCTTTCCAAAGTCGGAAGAAATCTTCGTAAGCACTCTTTGCGGTAGCAATATCGCCCCGGGAAGCCCTTACACGGGCGAGGCCCACACGAGCTAGAGCGCCGACCGGCAAGTTCCCTAATACGCCCGGATGGTCAAGGATTTCTTGGAAATCGGCTTCAGCACTATCCAAGTGAGGAGCAATCCAATTCGCGTATCCCCGAATGTAAACACAATAGGCCCCTCCGCCACGCAATTCGTATGGGCTTACGTCTTTCAGTATTTCTATAGCTTTGGCAGAATCGTTGCGATTCAGCCAAGTCTGCGATCGAATCAACGGCCACCATAACTCCGGCGATGGGTCCTTAACGAACTGCTTCTCCCATTTCTCTACATAGCTGTCTGGTCTACTAATCTCGCCCCCCAGTGCAAGGGCAAATGCAACCTCGTCGTTGAATTCCTGCTTATCGAACGATTTGTCTGCAAGCCGCCGACAATTTTCGTGTTCGCCGAATAGGCATTCAAGCACCGCTTCGTGCCCAGAAGTTCGTCGTGCTGCATTATCCCAGTGGTTACCTTTCGCAATTTCTGTTGCACGATTCAGCAACCGCCGGGCATTTTCAAGCTTGCCATAATAAGCAGACGTATCAGCCTCCATTTGGCTGAAGTTATACTCATGCCTGGCGCCGGCCGTGGAGGCCCACGTTACTTCACGCGCCATTCCGGCAAAGTCGCCTTTTAAAAACGCTAAGTTGTATAAGAGCGAGTGTAGTTGAGCGGGGGCAAAATCCTTCGATCGAGCGTCCGCCAGCTGCGCGGTTGCCTCCGATAGGTGGTTCAAGTTGAGCTGGAGCGAAACGATAAACGGGTACGGTTCCGGCGCGACCCGGTTGATAGGATCGGCGACATCCGGTTCCAATTGCATGGCTTCACGAAATTCTTGAAGAGATTTCTCAGGTTGACCGATTTCGAGGTAGATCAAACCTAAACCGCGATGCGGTTCACTATCTCGCAGATAAGTCTGCACCCAATCTTTGTACACTTGGCGGACTTTTTCGTAACGTGCTGGCGTGACTCCGAGATAGTAGACATTATTCGCATTGAAACTAGGCTGATACATATAATGCGCCGTGTCGACAGCGAAGCGGTCCCGAATTCCAAGTTGTTCGCGTAATTCATAAGCCTTTCGGAGCGTTTCGGTGGCTGGAACGTTTGCCCCTATGTCCCAATAACACTTCGCAAGTGAAGCATATGCCATTGCGAAATCGGGATCAAAGCGGATTGCCTGCTGGAAGAAAGGTACGGCCGCCTCGTTATAACTCTCTGCTAGCTGTTCCCTTAAGGTGTGATAATTTGGCTGCGCTTCTATTTTTCCATGCTGTCCACGGCCTTCTGCCGTGTTTAATCCCAAAGCGTAGGCGTGTAGAGAATCGAGTGACGGCGCAGCGGCGTCGAGGGGTGTGTCGAATCGTTGAATTGAAGCTGCTGATTCACCCAACTCTTCTCGTATTGTTCTGCTTGCTTGGCTAAGTGCTGCCAAGACGCTCTCTTTCGTAGTCGCCTGAACTCGCTTGCCTGCCAGCGTCCTCCCGGTCAGACAATTGATCACTGTAATGCTCAAATTGTAGGCGCTGTTTGAACTTTCAATAACGCTTGTCACGTAAGCCTTGCTTCCCGTTTCGCGACACAGACCCAGTGGGACTTCAGAGGTGAGTGGCGAATTGGGTGGCTTGTGCATCGCGACCAATGCTTGTTGGATGCGATTCCCCGAAACGAAATTAAGGTACGGAGTTTGCCTGAATTGAAGAGCGAGTACCCGACGTAGCGTCTCGTCGAAAATTGGGTCACCGGTTTTGTTCACGAAGTCCGCTAGGACAACTGTGTCCGAGACGCTGAGCACGTGGGTCCGACGGAGGTAGTAAAACGAGCCTGCTGTTAAGCAAGACAAGAGGAGAACCATTCCTAAAATGACTAACGCGGGCCGTCGGTTCTTTCGTGGACTGGGCTTAGCTGGAACTGGGTCTACGATTCCGCTGGCTGCTGTGGATATCCTCGGCTGAAGCTCGATATTCGACCCAAGCTTGTCGTCGACGACACCAAAAATCGGTGATTGCTTTATTTCAGTGTCGCGCCTGATTCGCAGGAGTTCGGCTCGAATTTCGCTGGCGCGCTGGTAACGCAGATTCCTGTCTTTCTCGAGTGCCCGTTTAATGAGCTCTTCTAGTTGTGGAGGAATGTCAGGATTTAGAACTATTGGTGCTAAAGGCGAACGGTGCAAAATTGCATCGACAATAGCGGCTGGACTTTCTCCTCGAAAGGGCGATACGCCGGTCGCCATTTCGTATAGGACGATGCCGAAGGAGAATAGGTCAGTCCTTGTGTCGATGTCCTTTCCAAGTGCTTGCTCGGGACTCATGTATGGAAAAGTCCCCATCGCCAGCCCCTGCTTTGTTAGCTGGTACTCGGCCTCAGTGGCAATTGTGGTTTCGGGACGCCCACTATGGATCGTTTCTAGCTTGGCCAGACCAAAGTCTAGGATTTTGGCGTGTCCGCGCTCTGTGACAAAAATATTCCCCGGCTTAATGTCGCGGTGAATGATTCCTTTGGCGTGAGCTGCATCGAGCCCATCCGCGATTTGAATCGCTAATTCAATTAGAAGTCCCATTTCCAGCGGGCAACCGGTGATTAGACTCTTCAGCGTGCAACCATCGAGGCACTCCATAACTATGAAAGCCCGGCCGTCTGATTCCCCAATGTCGTATACCGTGCAGATGTTGGGGTGATTGAGTGCAGAAGCAGCTTTGGCTTCGCGCTCGAAGCGCTTGATCATTTGTACGTCTTGGGCCAAGTTCTCTGGAAGAAATTTTAAAGCTACGTTCCGGTTCAACCGAATATCCTCGGCCTTGTACACAATGCCCATTCCGCCTGCACCGAGGCTTTCAAAAATGCGATAGTGCAAGACGGTCTGGCCGAGGAGTGATTGCGACGCTGTCATTTGGCGCTCATCTTAGGTTGCACGAGCAGGCAAGTCAACGAACGGGACACGAACGGAACACGACACGAATGGAACACGGAGGAACTCGGACGGAACATGCGGTTGTAGCCTTCAAGAGAGGGTAATCGCAGAAGTGTTGCGCCATCCTTCGGCATGGGTCTTCGGTGATCACTCTACTTGAATCGAATCGATAGTACGGCGATACCATTTGCCATCGAGTCGAGCCATGGCATTCTGTAACGGTATCGAGAGTGACGGCGATTCTGGCCGTCCAGCAACCGAGCCACAGACAAGGCCACGGTGCTCACCTTCGAAAGAGGGGATACGGCCTGTAGGGGGCAAAACCCACCTTAGTCCTTCCCAATATTTCGAGGGCATCTTCTCCACTAGAAGGCATGATGTCTTCGCATTCAGATTCCCTTGTAGCTTCAGGTGGTTCGCCAACCGTTGCTTTCATCTGCGAGAACCACGGCTCCATATTCCTCCTTCGCCCCGACCGTACCACTATGGATCTCCATTGACATATATGGATATACGTAGTAGTCTAGAGCGATGGCAAAGTTCTCAATAGAAACAGACGACCGCAAGAAATTCGCGATCTGGCTCGATAAGACTCACCTGATTGCATTGCGCACAATCCAAGAGCGTATCGGCGCTCCGATATCTGTATCGATCAGGCGAGCGATTGATGATTATCTAGAGAAGGAAGAAATCGCCGCTGTCCTTCGGAGAAAGAAATGAGCGCCTAGGAGGTTCGGATAAAGGTCAACCACACTCTTAAGTACATGAAAAAGAACGGCATCCCTGTGACCCGAGAAAATTATCTGGCCTTCGCATATCTCGGGTACCCGCCGGAAGAACCGCTCGATCCGGAGTTGGAGGCGGAGTTGCCAGAAGAAATTTCTGTATTCCCAAAGGACGAGACCGAATGAAAGCTAGTCATCAAGATACTTCGTGGTGAAAGTGTCGAGATATATCTGCGACGTGAAAAGAAAACGAGCATTCACGCTGATTTGCAAATGGTCGGTCCTGTTTCCATTTCTATCGTCGTGAAGAAGTCGGAGAAGAAAGGATGATCTACCCGGGCGACTGCATGTGGAAGGACAAGCTTTGTTTTCGCTTTGACCAGCGTGGCAAAGTGATTGAGGCGTGGTACACGATGACCTGTTGGGAAGGCCATTACTGTGGTAGGGAGATAGTGTGGATCGTCGAAAATTCATAGCCGGAATAGCAGTCGTTCCGCTGGCGCTGAAGTTTCCGTTGCCGATGCCGAAAGACCTGAGCCAGGATATTCGGCGGTTGATACCGACACACCATTGGACGTGTCCGCAATGCAGCGGTCGGCGTGAGTTGATGGGCGAGGTTGGCAGCCGTCGCCTGCGTTGCCCGAGGTGCGAAGGCTACGATGGTCCATTCGTGCATGAAGACCCGTACGACCGCTTCTTGCGTGAACTACGGGACAATGTGCGCAGTCGGCTGGAAGGTCAGGATGGACGACTAGAACGTCTTTGGATTGATCCTGTGACAAAGGATGGGGTACGGTTGGTCCATCTCGTTGCCAGTGGTAAAGAATCAACTTGGTTTCAATACTACGGAGGATGAAATGCCGAAACCGATGCAGCCGATTGACGTGGTTCGACAGGGACAGCGCCAAGGTATCGGCATGGCGAGGTTCAGGGTCACTCGTGAGGATGCACAGCGCATCAAGGATGCCGAGCGCTCCGGTGGGCAGCAGGCTGGTTTGGTGGTATTGCTCAGGATATTGTACAAGCCAAAGAAAAACGCTTGAGAGATGTGGCTGTAAATGTAAGATAATATTGGACTTGTTAAATAGTTAAGATTGTTCTTGACAGGTTCTAGTACTTTGTGATAGGATTTAGGTGTTTTAAGTTGTGCTTTGGCGGTGCCTTTCACAGGGGCATGGGGCTTTCGCCTTTACGCCAAGTTGCCGCCTTCTTTCGGGCGTGCCGTTATTCCGAATTCTAAATAGTACCCGCTGGTACCCCGTGCGCTATTGCGTTCAGGCGGCGCAGGGATAAAGATGAAACGGAAATACTTCCGTTTGGAGACTGTATGGACGAAAAAGACTTCCAAGAATTCACCGAAGTGGTGTCTAGCGACGAGATTCGTCTCGATGCCGAGCAGGCTGCGGCTGCCGTCGTGGAGTGCTACGCCAACATCGACGGGTATCCTATGGAGTACGTCACGCTTCGCAAGACACTCGCAGGGCTCGCCACCCAATTCCAGAAGGAATTCAAGATTGTGCGGGAGTACTTCGCCCATAAGCCAGTGGGAAACGACTATTTCTGGGTAAGTACAGGACAGGCGACGAGTGGGCGAAGGGCGAACTGAATGTAACGTATCGCCATTTCTGCCGAATCCAGACACCTAGATTACCTCAGGTGCAGCCATTACTTCCTGAACGCGTTGATGCGGACGATGCTGTCGAGCCTGCCGTCGAGTCTGCCCTCCCTGAGCCGAAAGCAAAGCCCATGGTAGAGCCTGCTATCCCCGAGAACCAAGCGAAGCCGATGGATTGTGATGTCTGCGGGGAGCACTTCCCTTCCAAGGGTGCGATGCGCAAGCACCAAGGGAAGAAACATCCCGAAGAAATGAAGAATCGGAATGAAGCGGCGATGGCTGCGGTCGGCAGGTTCGATTTTAATGGTGAGCGATTCAGCGACGAAGCGTTGGAATTCCTTAAACTGAATCCTGAAGTAGCGCAGAAGTTCTTTGAGTTGCAGACCACGATGAAGGAAGCGTGGACGACCTACGAGTCTAACCTTCCATCGGCTGTGACCGTTGGCGAAGGTCGGGTCAATGCCTTCTTGAAAAACTTTATTCGTGAGCGAAGTGACAGCAAGGAAATAAAGGCTGCGCTTCAGCGTGGCGAGACGCACTTCCAAGGCAAGCGTATCATCGCTGCTTCTGCGGACAGCCCGGAACCGTACGTGCAAAAGTGTCCAAGGGCGTGCATTACTGCGGTGTGGGATGGTGACCCGATACGCTTTGCAGAAGAATGGGATGAGAAGGGCGGATACCCAGTCTTTGACTCACCTACTGACTCGCCTAGTGACGAGTTTGAGAAGCAACTCGATAAAGCGGAACAACGACTTGAGAATCCACGTGGCCTCGACCTAACGGGAAGGTTGTTCGGCGGCGACTTGGTTGTGCGAGAAAAGTATGACCAAGCACCGTACGACAGTTCGTGGATATGGTTAGTCGAAAACACGACTACGGGGAAGGCTGAACTATGGCGCTCGTGTGATTTAACACGTATTGAGCGCAAGGGTGAGCGAATCAACAACACGAAGTATTTTGGATATAACGAGTACAGTCACAAGAATCAGATGCCACTGCGTCTAGAAGATGCGCAGAAAAGATTGGATGAGATAAAGAAGTCCGAGTTCAAGGAAACGTTTTATGTCATTCGGCGCAAGTCGGATGGGCTGTATTTATTCACACGTGGATTTGAACCATGGGATGGGCGCACAACAGACGAAAATCCTATGGCTGTTTATCGACCGCAGTCCTTTCAGCGTTGTGATTATGCCGACAATTCCGCTGCGTGGAAAGCGAATGGACTCCTACGACAGATAGCAGCAGAGAAAGAGCGGTGGGAAGAACTGCCCCGTTCCGAATGGGAGTGGGTGAAAGTGGAAACGACGTACAGGTTGACGGTGGAGACGACATGAACGCAGACATAAAGACACGCATCGAGAGAATCGCCCAGACGTTGGGAATGCCCGAGCCTGTGTTTCACTGTTCCTTCACGATTGTCAATGTGGACGCAGATGGCACTGCGTTGTATCGATCCGCAGGCGGCAGGGAGCAACGAATTCAGTACTGTGGTTTGCTCAGCGATGAGCGGACACGGCTGAAGCAACAAGAGTGTACTTGTAAGAGTTTGTAGAAGTACAGCAACGTACGCTGGGAAGTTGCGCACAACGAGGACTAATATGAGTAAATTCCATATCAACAAGCAAGGTGTCGGAGCGATTCGAGACGAACACAGTCGGATACTCAGCATTGCTTCGACTAACGGAGAGTTCGAGTTAATACTGATCGCCATTGGAAAGAAGGCAACTGGGAAGACCGTTGTACTGGACGCAATCGAAAAGATGATTGAAGGCTTCGACCCTACTCCAGTTGCATTGCCGTCGAGCGGTCCTGATGCGTTAGGTAAGACACCTAATCCACCGACGCTTCTGCCAACGTCATGATACAGCGTAAACAACCAAGCGGGTGCGTGTTTTATGCCTAGGAAATTACATCCTAAATACGGCAAGGGAATCGGCGGCGATGGTCCGTCTGGTGCTAGTTTCAGTTCATCAGTTGGTCCGACAATCGTCATGAAGCGTAAGCACGATGACCCAGACTGGTTTGCAGACCAGGAACGAGTGAAGAACTTTCTAACCAGCAGGTTCTATTACGCTTTTAACGCTTACCCAGGCTGCGACTGTATGCGTTGTGTTGGTAAACATGCATCGGCAGCAGGATGCAAGTGCCGAGCGTGCCGGGATACTGTGAAGGCTGGGCGATGGATGATTGTCATTCGAATGTGGTTCGTCGCACATTTTAACGATACGTCCATTGAAGAAAACTTAAACTGGAAGCGGGGCACGGTCGGGAGCATCGTCCAGGACATCCGAGCAGCCGTGGATGGGAAACGGCTAGACGGCAAAGAACGCACAGGTAGGCGACGAGGAAGACCAAAGTTAACATAATGCAGTCTATATAAGATTGCAAAAACCAGCCTGGTCGGGGCTAGTGTCTGGATGTGCTAGATAGCAAACCGTTTACATGCTTTGATGCCTCGACGCGCCTCGACGGATAATTCCTGCTAACCCCTTTGAGTTTTCATGAGGGTAATAGACGGCACCTAGCCGATAGACCCCAAGACTTTGACTTTCAGTGGACCCGCAACCACTGGACACCCTAACAGGTGAAACCGAGAATCGGGCGATCCCCAAGGTCGCCCCGTTCTATTCGGATGCGGGACGGTTATCCTTTGCGGGATTTACCCAACAACTGAGTACGCTAGTTAGCCTTGGCTCACTAGGCTCTAGAATTTTGTTCGTTTTCGCTGATAGTGTTTTTTCAGGTTAGCTCGACTTTCGTTTTGATTCGTCGCAATTTTATTTTCAGGAGATGTTATGGCGTTCGCAACGTTGTCACCAGAGAATATGATTCTCACAGGATTGAAAGACCTCGACTGCCCGGGGAGTCTATTCGTAAATATCTGCCGAGCTTCGGGTGTGCAGGTAAGTCAGGGCGGGTTCTCACAGACTATGAACGGAAAGTCTCCTGCGTTTGATCGTGAGTTAGCACAGAAGATGTTAGATGTGTTGAAGCAATTGAAGTCTTTGCAGAAGTCTGTCGGAGTTGTTCCGCTCAAGACTCCAGAAGGGACTTTCGAGGTACCTGTGTCACTCGACTGGACTAAGATTGAAGAAATATCTCGTGCATTAACATTTCTGCGCATGAGAAATATAGCGAACAAATTGGGCGACGGCGAACTAGCCGAGGTGGCAGATAGGGCAGCAAAGTCAGCCACAGATAGTGTGAAGTGCAAATGATGCCTAAGCTCATTTGCGGCTGGTAAAAGGACGCTGGGATTCTAGGCTGGCGTCCTTAACAATTTTGTACCCCGACCAGAAATGGCGGAAAAGCGGCACCACACCGCTATAAAAGTGTGGAAGGATACACGATGGTTGTTTGATTTAGTTGATTCATTCCTGCAACAACCTAGATGTCGATCCCAGCACCTAAGTTAAAGTGGGTAGTCAGAACACAGATGAAATGGCAGGACGGTGATACTACCTATGAGACCGTGGAAATAAGCGACGAACTTGTCAAAGCAATTCACACGCACGTGGCGGATCAGTTGATTGCACGTTGCGCAGGGAAAATTGCCGAGGAAGACCGTGGTTACATGTACCGTCGAATGAATGCGTTCGAGGTATTTCGATCATTTTAACAAGTGGCGTCTTTGGACGCCTACGCGAAGATTGTCCCAATTGCAGTATATCAGTTATCTGATTGATGCCTTGAGTCAATGGGCTAGAAAGGAAATTCACGCAGCAATAGGATTTATGCCGTTTCACAACAACATCGGACTATTGTACCGATGGTTCAAAGTAGATGTAAACGGGAAGTGTAACTATGGCTTTATTCGCTTCGGAGAACGCGATGTCTTTGTTCACCTAGCGAACTACGCCAAGGGTCACTCACCTGAGTTAGGACAGCAGGTCGCGTTTGACTTCATGCTGTCGCCCAACAAGAAGAAGCCGCCTCAAGCGAATAACGTCCGCGTATTGAAGTCGGCTGCGGCGCTGGTCGCAGAAGATGAACTGAAGAAGGCTCTCGAAACGGAGCAGGCTGCAAAGTTTACGGCTGGGTTAGATGCGCTCGCCAAGGTGGTGCCAAATGGCGAGGCCAAGTAAGCAATCTGAAGCAGAAACTTTTCTGAAAGAACTGTTGTCGAAGGGCATGGTTTCGAAGTCAAAGATTACTCAGGCAGCGAGAGCCTACGTTCCGCCGTTTAGTGAAAAGGTGCTGCGTAATGCCAAGACAGCGCTGGGTGTCATAGCGGTTAAGACGGGGTATGGCGTCGATCCATGGTGCTGGCGTGATCCGTCGGTTGCAGAACCTACGCTTGATGATCCTGAACGTGCCGAGGAATCTACCGAAGTCGAACCCGAAGAGGACGACGAACCTGATACTGAGACATGGGAAGAACGCAGAGACCGCTTACAGGCGGAAACTGCGGAACGTCTTAATAGTCTGCTGTACTGCAATGATCCTCATCTACTGATCCCGAAGGTCGGTGTAGTCGAACTGGCAACGATGATCGATAAGGTAGAGAAGCATCTGCTGGGCGTTCCCAAGACCAAGGATGCATGGACTATCAAGACATTCACCAAGAAGCCGGTCATCGGGCGGCGCTGGGTAGGCACGCCTGATAATGGTAACTGGGTATGGGACGTGCCAACAACGCAGATCGAGTCCAAGATGGTTATGTCAGATAAGCCAGTGGACGGAGTCAGAGTCGGCGCTAAGATGCCTGAGGGCATGGAAGGCGTCGAGGTAGAGCGCATCACCGTTCCTGATGGCTACGAGCCTCATTCCGACGCTGAGAGGGCTAAGTGGAATGCGTGGTTGACCGTTGCGAAGTGGCATGCGGACAGACTCGAAAGAGAGATGGAAAGTGCCGCAATTTCAGCGACGAGTTCAACGAGGTAATTAAGTAAGCCTTTGATGAAATGCCAATGTTTTGTCGAAGGCGGCTTTTATTCGAGGGGCGAAAGTCGCATAAAACCCAATGTTTCATCGAAGGCTTCCCTTTGCCGAGTAAAAGCCGCCTTCGAAGGCACTCTTTATTCGTGCCTGAGGGATAGGGCGGAAAGGATGAACTTCAAAATGGATGTCAAAAACTTGATTTTACTAACTCCTTTAATTACTATTACTTACTACTACTTGCACCGTATTACGTAAGAATATGAATAGTCTCTCTGTTGGTCTCTGTCTCAAGGGGAGTAAAAGCCGCCTTCGAAGGCGTCCTTTTGAAAAACAGAGGGCGAAAGTCCGATGGCGAAAGTCGGAGCTTATCGCATGGTAACACGATGCGAATGTTGGCGCACCCTAGGAAAATCAATTTTATGAGCACTTTCCGTCACTCTCGATGCAAATTTTCGCAAATTTTACCGCATCTTGCAGACAAATAACGAGTTAGCATCAAAACGCCCTGAATATTGCTTGATAACGCGGCGATCACGCAGGCTTGGGCATCGTGGCGAGTATTGGTCGGGCAGGCTGGGAACCTCGCAAAATGAGAGGTTCGGGCAGGAGTGTCACAAAGGCTATCGAATTCATCCTCTGTAACCCATTGAAACTAAGACGCCGTCCCTGGCCAGAATAATAGTTGATAAACGATGTGTTTTGTGACACGATTGGGCTCGGAGAATTGCCCATGAAGGTCGCAGTCTACGCCCGAGTTTCAACGGTAAACGGGGGCCAGAAGCCTGAGACTCAGTTGATGGCCCTTCGAGAGTATTGCCAGCAACGTGGCTGGGAAGTTGTGGAAGAGTACGTAGACCATATCTCAGGTGCCAAGGAAAGCCGCCCTGCGCTGAATAGGCTGATGGCCGATGCCAAGCGGCGCAAGTTCAAGGCTGTCGTTGTCTGGAAGCTGGATCGATTCGGTCGCAGCCTTCGTCACCTAGTCAACTCATTGGCCGAGTTTGATGCCTTGGGCGTCTCATTCGTGTCCATGACCGACGCTATCGATATGACGACGCCGCAAGGTCGGCTGATGTTCAACATTATCGGCAGCATGGCCGAGTTCGAACGTGGCCTGATTCGAGAGCGTGTCAAGGTCGGGATGAAGCGTGCGAAAGAGCAAGGCACACGTTCTGGTCTTCCCATTGGTCGAGCAGGCAGCGACGTAACCCTTGAAGACGTGCAACGTCATCAGGCTAAGGGTGAATCCGTCAGCCAGATAGCGGAAGCACTGCAAGTCTCTAGAGCGTTGATCTACAAGCGATTGAAGGGCAAGTAGCAACGCAAGCAACAACCAACAACCAAGCAACGCAAAGGCTTCCGACCTTCGGGAGCCTTTTCCTTTTCCAGACGGATGGTTTTGCGTCTGCCGACATCTTGAAAAGTTTTCCAGAGCCTGAATCAAAAAGCGGCCCACCCGGAGTCCAGTCTCCCGCCAAGCCCCCCACCGGGGTCTTTGCCGTCGGCGAATTCGCGTTGGCACCTTTTCAGTATCGTAACTTTATCAGTATCTTTATCGGAGGATTAAATGGGAAGAAGGAAGCACGATTGGTCAGTATATTTGCGTGATGGGGAGACACTTGAGTCCGTGTCTGTCGATGCACTCAAGAAAAGAAAGCACGATGCGCTGGGTGGCATAAAAACTTCGAAGGCTGAGAAAGCCCGTCTCAACAGGCTGCAAGCCGCCCTGGAAGAAAAAGCTGTCCAAGGGAGATTGCTAGACCCTGCACTGGACGAGCTTGCTGACGGCTTGGCCAAACTAGCGGACAACTACCAAGGCGCAGATCGTGCCGCCCTACTGGACATAATCTGGTTCGGCAAGAGCATACTCCGAGCCTTTAACTACCAAAAAGAATCCGTGGCCATGGTCGCCGACATAGAAGAGCTTCGCAGAATCTGGGACTCTGAAAGAGAAATGCCCTACGACCAGCAAATTCACGCAGGACATTTTGTCGATTCTCAAACGAGTGAATTTATTGGCTTCGCACGCAGCGTCCACCTGCCTGCCGATTTCGTAAAGTTCGAAGTCCAGGTGTTGTCCGCAGTCCTAACCTGGGCTGACGACAACCCGAATAATTTCGAGCACCGCAAAGAAATCGAAGCGGAATTATCCGCTCGCAAGAACGGAATCGACACCCGTTTTCAAGTTCCTATAGCTGCACCCGCTCCACCCACTTTGCAGGCGCAAACCAAGAACTACCAGACGGCGGAAGACGTATTCATTCCAGACTCGAAACCAAATCTTACGCAACTCGCTGTCGAGCAGTACAAGCAGCGTCACGTGGATTGGACGCTGGAAGAGGAAACCAGCACATGAGCGACGATTCCATCAAAGTTCGCCAATACACAAACGAGGTATTGCAGCAGTTCGGCAGCAAGGAAGTCTTTCGTGGAACCGTAGCAGCACTGGACGATGCGCAGACTACGGTGTGGATCAAACTTGAAGGCGAGGATAGGCTCTATCTTGCCTTTTGCAAGGACGACCGTGGCGTCCAATTTCTCTTCGTTGGCCAGACCGTGGAGTTCCGAATCTCTGGTATGCGTGCTATGGATGTCCAAGTGGTCGGGGAGCCGCCCGTAGCCTAGGCAAATACCCCCGTTTTATGCGGCTTTTTGCATGTTTTACTCGGTGTCAGCTATACCCCCACCAGGATTACCAATTTCAGTCTTAAAAGCGGCCCAGCCGCTAAAGGAGTAGTTATGGATCAAACAGCAATACTAAAGTCCCTGAGGGAAACCCTCACCGGACATATCAACGCCTCACCTGGTACGCCAGCTTTCAAAGCGCAGTGTATCCAGAAGCTGGAAACGTTAAATCGTGCCCAGTTAGAGGAATTGCTAGCAAAGACAGCCCAGGAGAGCGCACAGGCACTGGCCCAGGCTCAGGATGAATTGCTTCAGGTTCGTGCCCAGAGACATGCTGAGAATACAGCACATGATCTAGAGCATAACCTCCCGAAGCGTCAGCAAGCACAGAAAGAAGCCGAAGACGCCGACAGGACGACATTCGCCCAGGCTGCGAAAACACTCAGAACGTTTTCGTTGATTGAGGCGAATTTCCAAATGATTCGTTCGACTCTTGGAACAAGTTTCAGTGTCGGTCAGATCAAGGAAATGACGGAGGCGAACAGCGCATTGCTGGTGCCACCCAACCCACACGAGTTGAACGGCTGGAAATATCAGGACATGTTGGATGCAAAAGCTGCCGAGGCGCAGCGCATTCAATACTTGAAGGCCATGCCCCACGAGCAGTTGAGAGAGGAAGTTCGTGCTGCTGGTCAACAAGCGCATGCAGCAGCCGCCCAGTCACATGCTCAGCAACAGCTTCAGGTTCGTGAAGAGAAAGAACAAGGCTTCCCGCCGTTGCCCAATGTGGATGACAGCGGCAGGGTAATCGATAGCTCTTACGTCATCAAACTTTCAAATGCCCCCATCACCAGTAGTGATTACAAGATGTTCCGCCATCTTTGCAGGCGGTTCGGATTCGCAGCAGTAACCCGTCGTCTAAATGGAATTTCATAAGCCGCCCAGCGGCCAGGAGAAATAGAAATGCGATCATCAATTGAAGTAACCGAAAGCGAGAAGGCTGCCTTCATCGCGTTTGCAAAAGAACACGGAATCATCCTCGAAGGTGCAGACGGAGAAGCCAACGGTAAGCTTATCCGTGCCAACTTCGTCGAAGGGAATCCTCCGAACTGGAATGAAGACATCACAAAGGAATCTCTGGCCAAGTACCTGGAAGCCTTGCGTCCTCATTTAAAGTTCTATTCTGAGAACCAGAAAGCCGTATTGGATGTGTGGGCCGAGCTATCCCCGGCAGAACGCCAGTGCATCGAGAAGTATTGGTCGGTAGATCGCCAGATACTCGGCAACGAATACAACTACGCAGTGCTACTCAAATATCTGCGTGGTCGCAGCCTTCAGGTTACGGACGCCAACATAGCTCGTGCAGTTGAGCAATGCATCGACTTGCTCCAGTGGCGTCACACGTCAACATTCAAGAGTCGTGTCTCCCAGGAAGAGAAGGACGCCCACACCACACCTGGTCGTTTCATCGAGCGTGCGAATATGTCACCCGCCGACCACAAAAAAGAAAACGATGATGCACTGGCCAAAGCGAGAGGCGACAAGACTTCAATGCAGCAGAGAGAAATCAACGCTGCACAGGTGGAGGCGGAAGGTCTGACCGGAAGGACGCATTATGAAACTCAGGAAATCCGCAAACCATTGGTGGCCGATGCAAAAGGAAATATCGATTGGCAATCCACTTTGCGACTTCGTCGTCTAGTCCAGCAAGGTTTCGATAAAGCCAGAATGACTAGAGTGGTCCAGCGATAAGCCGCAGTCCCGACCACTAAGACACCCCAGAAGAAGCCCCAGAAACCCGCATTTTATAAGGCTTTTTGCACTCTTCCTTAGAAATAAGGCACTGGAAGTCCTGCAAGCCTTCCACAACATATAGATAGTCCGCCTCGGCCAAAAGGTCGGGGCGTTTTCATTTTCAGGCGGCATCGTCCGCCGAGGAGCAGTCATGGCAATTCTAGTAAGTGATGATTTCCGGAGAGCGAATGAAAACCCGCTCAGCGACGGAGGCAATTGATGTCAACGGAACCCAAACATACACCGTGCCATCGGTGGACAGCCGAGCCGCTGGTGCGCCTGTTGATAGTCGTGCGGCGGGTGCTCCGCAGAACTCACGCACGCAACAATAACGAAACCAGGGGGGGGGCTCTCACATCGGGTCACTTTTGTCAGCTGTATTTGTGGTCCGGATCTAAGTTGAGAAACGGGATTGAGGACTGTCTTAAACCACAAAAACGTGATGACTCTGACGCGGAATGCTCGCCAGACCGGACGAATGCGATGAGCTTATGACGAACGCCGTTATTGGTTAGAGATCGTGGCAGTCGTCCCGTCGAATTTCGTGATGCTGATCGTGAACGGCTCGTTGTAGGACTTGGCCCGGTCCCGCAGGACGCTGAGCGCGACCTGCTCGCCTAGCAGAATCGACCAGTAGGTGGAACTGCGGAAGTGGATTCCGGCATGAATCCCGTGACCAAACGAGATGTTGTGCGCTAGCTTGTTCAGTTCTCCGTTGATGTCCAGATTGTCCCGGTCCGCGCCCGTGTAGGTGTTCAGCGAGAGGCCATCCGCGCTTGGCACGACCACGTCCCGTCCAGCTGCTGTGAGCAGCGGCCGGATCTTCTGGCTGCCGTCAAAGAAGAATTTGAGCGCGGTGATGCACGCACCGGCGACCGTTCCGTGGCCTGTCGGGTAGCATGGGTGCGTCGGCGAACCCTCCGGGAATGCCTGTGGAAGCAAGAAGGTGCCGTAGGCCGCGTTGATGAGGGGAAGCACCGCGGAGTTCAGGACGTTCGGGTGCAGCGCCCCAGCCGCCTGGGGAACTGGCGTGGAGTTGGTAAGCCTCGCTTGCACCAAGGCTCCATATTCCTCGGGCCGCATCCGCAGGTTCACGACCCACTTGCGGAACCAGGCGGCTTTGAGCGCTCGCGTGGCCATTTCCGCGAGCGTCCCTGCGGCATCTGGCCCGCCAAGGGTGCCGAACGCTTTTTCCGTCCTCGAGCCGATATAAGGGTTACCCAGGTTCGGCGGCGTGCCTATCTCCGCCATCATGAGGAAGGCGGTAAAGTGCCCTTGATAGAGCACGTCCACGTGGGTATACGCGGCGAGGTCTCGACCGTTCCGGACGAACCGGAAGGTGGGGTCAAAGGCCAGACCGCGGCCCGAGTCCCCGCCGTTTTGGACCAGTTGGTACTCGCTGACCGAGGTCATGAAGTCGCTCCCGCCGCCCCCCACGGGAAGGAACGTTTGGTACTGTTGGCTGAGGGGCTGCGTGCCGAAGAACGTGGGCTGGACCCTAAACTGCGAGACATACGGCCCTTGGACGTTACCGTCGCCCGGGACGAACCGCCCGCGGAACAGATTCTGCGGTGTGACCGGGAATGGGAACTCCACGTTGTGGTTGCTGTTGAGGAACGACAACGTATTCATGTCGGCAACGGCCTGGGCAACCAGCGAATTCGTCGGATATTCGCTGAACGGGACGTCGCGCAGCAGCGCAGCCCAGTAGTGCTCGACCTGCTCGGCCGCCGTCTCCGCGCTGGTGACGCTCGGCGCTGGTGGGATGACGGTGGCATGTGAGTCGAGCCCTTCCAAGTCCAATGCAAGGGCGCCCTGTGGGCCATTGTGCTTTGAGTTCGGCCCCCCGCCGGGCGTCCCAACAATGATGTTTTCGAAGTCTTCAAACTCGCCGCTTTGAAGAGCATGTTTTAGACTAAGCCAGGATGAAGCATTCGGTACGCCGAGGGCGTCGTGCAACGAGACTTTGCTGTAGCTGCCGCTCAAGTCTGTGAATCTCGTCGCGTCGCCGTTGTCTGGCTGGTGCTCGACGTCGATCTTCTCGGCGTTGGCCGTGCTTGTGCGGTAGTTGAGGCTTTTGTCCTCGCGGCCCTCAGAACCATAGGGTACGACCGAAGCGTCGGCGACCGACTCTTTTCCGCCGAGCAGGGGTTCCAAGCCGATGCCACCGGCAGTCATGGCGGCAACGGCAGCACCGCTTACGTTTCCCAGGAACTTGCGACGGCTGCCTGAAGGCGGCGCGTCAAAACGGGAGGGCAAATCGTTTGGATGGACCGCTTTAGTTTGCAGGGGGGCATTATCGACAACACGGGAGTGTTTTTCGTCCATGTCACTCTCCGATTTTCTCTTAGTGATAACTTCCGGTTGCCGACCGCTCCGGAGTTGCGGGCCTTCAATCTATACTGCCGGGTTTCGCGAGATCCTCAGCCAGCGACCATTTCTGCCAAGCGCCCTGACAACCCAGCGAGAGCCTCGTTCGCTACTGCTCATTCGATCCCGGAACGAGAACTTGGAGCCCAAAGCAAACGGCTTTCCGTCCAGCTCCGCGTAGGGATCGGCCGGAAATCTGTGCAGTTGCCGCGCTTGGCGGTGCAAGCCCATATGGCATCGCCGTTGCCCCAAGACCGGTGCCCGCACCCTGAAAACCACAGTGCGGCACCCGGCAGCCCACCCCATGGAAAAGGGGCGGGCTACCCCGGAGGTACTTCTATCTAAGGGTGCGCCACTCCCTTAGTCGAGTTCTTCCTAGTCCTAGTCCTCGTCCTCGTCCCCTTCGCGGTGGACACGCCGCGCTTTCAAGATGACACCCGCGCTGGTGCAAGTCCAATACACAGTACCGTCGTCCCCGACCGCTACGGCGTTCGGTTGCGGATCACCCATGTGGACTAAAGAGATCTGTCCTTTGCGCAAATCATATTTGGATACTTTGTTAGTCCCCCCATTCGCGCCTGACACGCCCGGCGTGGGGACTTCGGTGAAATATAGGTTCCGTCCCTTGTGGTCAATGGTGATCCCTGTCGGTTTGCTCAAGCCTGTAAGCAGGTCGCGAACCATTCCGTCCTTGGCGCTTCGCCACAGAATCACGCCCGCCGAACGGCAGGCCCAGTACAGATCGCCGTTACGCGCCACGGTAATCTCCACGGGCTCGGGCTCGCCCATGTGGATGGTCTGGATGTTGACGCCATCAGAGGTTGAAAACACGCCGTTGGTACCACCGGCCACTCCGGGCATCGGCACTTCCGTGAAATACACCGTACCTTTGCGGTCGATTGCAATGCCGCTCGGCTCAGGCAAGCCAGTAAGAAACATCGTAGTCACGCCGTTTTCGTCCTGTTTCAGAATGACGCCCGCCGAAAGACACGCCCAGTAAATCGATCCATCACGGCCCACCGCAATATTGACTGGCTGAGGCTCGCCCATGTGGAGTGTCGTGATGCTTCCGTCTTCCAGTTCCAGCTTTTTCACCGCGTTCATGCCGCCAGCGATGCCGGGTGAGGGTACCTCCGTGAAGTAAATGACGTCATCGTCAATGGCAATTCCGGTTGGCTTATTCAATCCGGACGCCACGATTGTGACGGTATAACTTTGAGCACATAAAAATCCAGGAACTACAAAAGCGCAAATCACCATTAGAGTGAGCGCGGAGAAAACCCATCGAGCCATATGTGTCATCATCTGATATCTCCTTCCGATAGCGAATGTGTAGAGCTTAGGCCTGTCAAGGTTCCTGATCGTGGCGAACTGGTGGATACAACCCGACGTTGTCTATGAGCGTGCCGTTGTTGTTGAGCGTGTCTTCGTTTAAGGTTTAAGCCAACCCAAGCCGAGACCATGTATACCACCCATCTAGCGTTTGCAAGCACCAAATGAATATTTGTGAATACCAGTACCATTCCCTTGCCCGGCCATGAGTAGTTTCGCCCTTCAATACCTCCGCAGGTCTTTCGCGGATGGAGACGGCATCGTAGCCGCCCGTCGGCCTAGACTGCACGAACCGGACTGACGAACAGCCGTCGAATTTCGGGGCGCAGTCCTCTGGGATTGGAGCATTGCTGGCTATGTCGAAGGTGCCTGCGAAGGAAATGCCCAGGCTGTGCTTCATCGCGCTCGTTAACCGTGAAGCTTTGCCTGCTCGATCAAACGCGTAATCCAGCCCAGGTGGGGAGCGAGTTTCTTGTCGTGATGAACAGGAGAACCGCCAACCTGATCGTTTGGCTCATCAGTTCGGCTTCTTCCCAGCCTTAAGTTCACTCAGTAGCATTTGCAAGTAAATCTTGATTAGCTTCTTCTTTGCCTGCTGAGCTTCTTTAGCGTTCATGATTCCCTCGGCTTGAACAAAAGTTGTAACACGAGACGCAATCCTTCTTCTGGGCTGCTGCGTTCTGCTGCACGAATCCTCTCGCCGTCCGCCTTGCTGATCTTAAACCGATTGCAAGAGACACCCTGTTTGATAGCCGAGGTTCTTATGTCCGTCAATCTCATCGGGGCTGGCATTCAGATTCCTCCATAAGTTTGATAGAACTGGACTTCCCGATCACCAACGACCAGATGCACTAGTCGTCTTCCATCTTTTAAGGGATCGATCCACAACTTTTCCAGCGACCCGCTTTCCTGCTCCAACACTGACTTAACATTGCCTTGGACAGTTCACGAAGAAATCTATCGTACGGGTGCTCATGGACGAACGCACCGTCATATCCCTCACAACGCCGGACACCTCAGGCGACGGCTACCGATTTGGCCCATCACATTCCGACGACCCTGGCACTGAGGACACGTCCAGTGAGCGGCTGGAATCAACCTCCTAATAGAGTCACGCAGTTGTCCTGGTCGCTCTTCCTTTGGCCCAGAAGAGCAGCAATGCCCATGGCGACAGCCAGGGCTGCGCTGATTCACGCCAGAAATGTTCGACGATCTGTCATGACTTCCAGAACTCGGGGAAAATTATCTCTCTGACCGAATAAGTTCCTTCCCAGCACTATGAGCGTGTACCAAGACTCAATCACTTTGCCGTGTTGGTCAAAACGGAAGAGCAGCTTGTCCTTCCAGATGCAGATCTCCGGGTATGTCATTCATCCTTCCGCTTTCACCGCAATATGGGACGCAGACAGCCGTAAATGCCAGTAAATGAGTGTAGTATACAGCAAGACAGGCTAATTCGTAATCGACAGGTCGTGGGTTCAACTCCCACTCTCGGCTCCATCTTTTCAATAAGTTAGCACTCACTGGATTCGTTCCGTTGGCCACGCGTTTGCCAATTCATCGGAAAGTGTGTCAAGCGCCTGTGTCTGCGATTCGCCGACCGTCTTAACGTAAACGTTCATCGTGAGCGCCAGCGTCGAATGCCGCAAGATTGCCTGAATGGTTTTGTCTTCGACTCCCAGTGTATGAAGATTCGTTGCAAGCCCGCGGCGAAATGCATGCCAGCCGTGCCAGCCGATTTTCTTCGGAGCGAACGCGGGAGCAAGCACGCGACGAGCGAGATTGTCGAGATGCAATGGAGTGCCGTTCCCGTTCTGAAAGATCGGCGCATTTTGTTGCGCCAATACTCCGGAGCGGAGCCGATGCTTTTCGAGCGCTTCCACCAGTTGACGGACGACGGGAATGGGAGCCCTGCTGCGTCGCGTCTTGGGTTCGCTTTCTGTCTTGTTCCAGCGCGAGCGGTTGACGGTGAGTTGAACGCCGTCGAAGTCAGACCACCGCAAGCCGCGGATTTCCGATTTCCGCAACCCGGTGAACGCGGCAAGCAAAACGACGGTGCGCTCCGGTTCCTTGAGTACGGAAAGCATAGTGGGAATTTCTGGCAAGGAATAGGCGTAGGTGTCTTGCTCCGATTCGGCGACGCGGGGAAGGGAAGTATCCTGCATCGGGTTGAGGCCGTCGAGCACTCCCAGGCGTTTTGCTTGCTTGAACGCCCCGGAGAGAAACGCTTTGCAGTGTCGCAGCGAACTGCGGCCCAACTTTGCTCGGTCAGCGATGTTAGCGAGAATGCTTTCGCCATGAACGGTGCGGAAGCCGCGAAGAGTCAGCGAGCCGACGCGCGCCTTCAGATAGTAGTTCCAAACGTCGCGGTACTGCTTTTGCGTCGCTGGTCGCAGCTGCTTTTCGACATATTCGGGCAGGTAGACCGTCTCGACAAACTTCGCTACGGTCATGGTCGATTGCGGATTGAGCAGGCCCGCATTGAGCGGCCCGAGGATTTCCGTCACGAACGGCCGAACACTGCGCTCGCTCTTGTATTCTCCGCCATACGCCACACTGAGTTTCTTGCAGACCCTCACCCGTTTAACGGTTCCATCGGGTTGCAGCACGTCATCCCGGTATTGCACAAACCAGCTCGGCCCCTTATGAAAGACGACGATTTCGACAATCCCGACGCTATAGCCGTTAAGGCTGCGTGGGACGCGCTGAAAAGTATGCCCAAAGGAAATGGCCTCGGCGCGCCCAGCCCCGAAAGACAGAAAGCTGTTGAGGCGTATGATGCGGCGTGGAGCAAATGGCAGGCAAGCCGCAATACGTGGATAAGGCACAGTTAAGCAATGCAGTCTGGTAAGTATCCGTGGAATCGACTGCGCCGCGGGTTGCCCAAAAACCCTCCAGAATGAGCGCCTGTAACCTGAGCGTTTTGTTTGACTTCAATTTGCAGGTGGGCTTGCCCACAAAGAACAGTTTTTGGGCGGATCAGAGCCTCGGCGCCGGTTCGATGGCCGAGTTTTCATGCTCCCTAGGTGCATCCCTAGCCGAGATCGTGGCACAGCGCTGCCCGCTGTTGCGCGGCTAGGTATCGTAGATGCGATTCGTGTTCGCCAGTCCTTCGCCACGAATGGAAAGCGAAATTTCGAGGGTGGGGTGGGGGGGGTGGAAAGCCCCCCAGGGGGGAGGGTCCTGACTTGGCGCCCGGCCTTAGTATAGGCTCATGGGTAAAGGCTCATGCCCACCGCCCAAGAGATAGCCGAGTGGATGCTTGATGAGTTGACGCGAAGTGGCGAGCTCTATCAGGAAACGGCCGTGTCTCATATTGCCCTGAAGTTCGGCTACGAATTTACGTACGACAATGAGAACGGTAACCTCGCCATCCGAAGAGACGTACTTGCCGCCTTCAGAAGGCTCGCCAAAGACTCGGTTGTTTGGGAGCGGGAGGACCGCTGCTGGAGAAAACGGAAGATGGACGACCTGGCGGCAGGGCCTTAGCTTTCACTGCAAGCTCGCATTCCAGCGCTGCCGCCGGTGGCGTTCTGCCGGACAGTTAAGCAACTGCACGCAAGGACAGTGTCGGTAGTACTTCCGCACCATTCTGCACTTCACCGGTCAGCCCCATGCTTTGCCTATATGTGTAGCGTACGAGCAATTCGCCCAGGCCGCTTTGACTCCCGAAACGTGATCGCCCTGGCTGCACGTCTGATGCTGCTCGCTCTTGCGATGGCGACGGTCTGCTGCGCGCAAGAAGAACGCAAGGTAATCAGGAACCCAACACCTGCTTACCCCGCGCTCGCTAGGGGGCTTAATCTGTCCGGCACCGTGAAGATTAAGGCCGTCGTTAGCCCGGATGGACAAGTGAAACAAGTGGAAGTTCTAGGCGGCCACCCGCTGCTAGTGAACGCTGCAGTCGATACCGTCAAGCAGTGGAAGTATGCCCCGGCAAAGACGGAAACGTCCATAGAGTTGGAATTCCGTTTTCACCCGTAGGCGAGCTCTGCTTTACGGTTGCCTCACGGCGCAAACAGCCAGTACCTCACGAATGCCCACACCACCGGCACCATCACTAAGAAGGCGAGACCGATGGTCCCCAGTACATAAGCGCCGGAGACATCAATTTCCTGGTTCTTGAACTTAAACTCTTGGATTCGCATGTCAACCCTCCGCAAGTCTTCGGGCGTGCGTCTGGCAAAAATCAAGGGACCCGGCATGGAGGTCCCGAATCCCTCGACTTGAGTTGGGGTGATAATTGCGGGTGACTCTCACGCGAAAGCCAAAGGCCGCGCGACTGTCAATTCTTACAGGTCGAACACTGCTGGCGGGACCTTGCGCCCCGGAGCATAGGCTCAAGCACTGCGGAAATCAATATGGGATGACGTTTGAGCTTTAGCGCCCGTAGTGACCACGCCCACCGGAAACCACGTAACCTGGGCGCGATGGGTCTCGTGGATATCGCACCTTGCCAGACGGCCAGCAAAATCAACGGGGCGCGCTGTGCAACGATCATAGGCGCCGGGAGACATCAATTTCCTGGTTCATTGCGATTACCCTTATTTCAAACGTTTGATGCGAAACGGCCGGACCCTGATCCAAGCATTTTTCGCGATGGGACTCCGGTGGGAGTGGCGGGGAGTGGAAAGCCCCCACGGGTGAGGGGTCCTGACTGCCTGCCCGGCCTAAGCAGAATGCATCTGCACGAGGTCAGTGTGGTCGTGCTATTCTGCCCTCCCGTTTCCTCCCCAATATGACAACAAGGGAGGCCAGCCTTGATTCAACTACGACCAGAAAGCCCTGAAGAA
The DNA here is from genome assembly GCA_963832615.1 of uncultured Acidobacteriota bacterium. Lineage (GTDB taxonomy): Bacteria > Acidobacteriota > Terriglobia > Acidiferrales > UBA7541 > Acidiferrum. The sequence goes on along the minus strand of CAWHVA010000016.1, from coordinate 18,553 downwards.
CTTCGCGAACGCTTACGACAAATGTCCGACCCTGAGTTACGCCGTTTCGGGGAGCGAGCACGTAAACTGTCGGACCCCAAGATGAACTTCGGCGCGACGGCACCACACGTCATCGAACTTGAAGAGGCGAGGACGGAGTGGCGCCGGCGACATCCGCCGGCTCATCCGCCAGCTCATCCGCCGGCTCACAAGCCCCGGTATCCGGTCAATGTGCTACCTAAACGCAATGTCACGAGTTGAGCTCGAAAAGTCTGGCCCGGCATTGCCCCAAAATGCTCCTTTTCGCCAGTAGCATCAATTCCCAGTTTCAGTATCGTGGGGATATGCGGGCTAGGTCTAAGCGCAGGTCCAAAGTCTCGCTGGGCGCGATGGGTCTTGTGGACAACATCATTGCAGTGACGTGTATGTCGTCGCGGCCGGTTTGGCCCTCTTCGAGTTATACCGATTTGTTCAGAGAGCCGTCAGTCGCTGAGTCCTCGACATAAGCCATCAAACGGGTGAGCGCACCTTGCCAGACGGCCAGCAAAAAGAGGCGCTCACGTTGACGCTGCCGTAACGCAACAAGAGCAGGGTTTTGCTCATGATTAGAACCAAATTCAGAAGATTGCTCAGTAGCGAACCCCCTAAGCGGAGAATCGCCCGCAACGGGGGGAATTCTCATGAGACTTCAGAAGGGACAACGGTGGCAGTGTGAATCCCGCTATTGCGGCAGTGAATTTCAGGTCGTGGCATCGAGCGAGGTAGAGTGCGGGATCAATCCGCGTTGCTCTTGTGGAAGCATGATGAAGAAGGTCTTCGTCACGCCGCAGGTGAAGGCGAGCCAGGTTGTCTCTGCGACGCGAATGGAAGGGCGAAGAGCGGCCAGCAGCACCGAGTGATAAGTACTGGTCGTGGGCGTGGCAGCCTTAGAGGTCAACCCTTACACTACCGGGATGGCCCGAGCCGACCGCGCGAGACTCCGCTCCCTCCCGGCGCGAGACCTCGCCTTCATCGAACCAATGGAGTGTCTCGCGGTGGCAAAGCTCCCGGACGCGCCGGGGTGGGTCTGGGAGATCAAGCTCGACGGGTATCGCGCGATTGCCGTCAAGGATGGCACCGTCGCCTTTTTCTCACGCCACAAGAAGTCCCTCAGCAAGAAGTTTCCGTACATCGTAGAGGCACTGGCCGGTCTGCCCGAAGGAACCATTGTTGATGGGGAACTCGTCGCCCTCAGCGAGGTGGCGCTTGCTGAATCTTTGATTGACGCTCGCGCGATCGCTAGCAAGGCCAATGGTCCATGCTCAGGAAGTACTGAAGTACTATTGTTGCGATATTTCCTCCGTGGTACGTCCATTCAATGCGAAGGAAATTCTGGCCCTCTTGCCTTCGCCTGCGCAGTCGTTAAGGCGGAACTAAAGTGGAAGCGACAAGACAAGGTGAGCGCTCGATCGTACGCAGACGACCGCAACAACTCGTGTACCTGGATCTCGGGAAGGAGAACGGCGGCGTCATGCTGAACCTTTCCGAGCATGGTTGCGGATTCCAGGCCATTACACCGGTGAAGTGCGGCGAGACGCGTTTCGGTTTCCAGATTAACGGTGGGCGCCGAATAGCGGGCGGCGCTGAGGTGGTATGGGCGGATGACGCTGGCGTCATGGGTGGCTTGCGATTTTTGAATTTACCCCCGGAAGCACGTCGGGAGATTCGTCTGTGGTTAGAGGAAACCAACGCTCCGGTGGTCGACCAGCGAATCCAAGCCACTGGCGAACTGGCCTGGACCAACCGGACGAAAACGACTGGAGGCTTGCGATTTACCGGCCTGTCCGCCGAGGCCCGCCAACAAGTCCGTGATTGGACTAGCCAGTCGGCACCTGCGCTGTCGTTTGACGATGCGTCCTCGCGCCCCGTGCCGACATTACGCGCATTTTCGGGGGACACCGGTGTCCAGTCAGAGAGTAAGGCTGTCCCGCTTGAGGTCGCTTTACCAGGACGAAAAGGACTGGCATCGTGGAGCGGGTTCTCTGCCGGCTTAGGCGTCGGCGTTCTCGTTTCGGCTCTTGTAGGGACGGCGTTCTCGTTTCACAGCTATCGCCGGCAGTTTGGGGCGTCGATCATCCAATTTGGAGAACGCGTAGCCGCAAAACCCCAAGCTCAGCCGCAAGTGGTATCGCCAGTTGTGCAGCCGGAGCTGCCGGCGGCGCTTGCCATATCAACTCCAGGCGCGCCAATTTCGATTGCACAACACTCCGAATCGCCGCAGCCCTCCCGAAATGCGCCAGCTCCACAGACCTTGCCAGCGCCGCCGCAAGCGAAGTCCGAGCCTTTGGTGCCAGACACCGCTTGGCGTGTCGCTGTCGGTTCCTCTAGACCCAAGGCACCTACAGTCAACGGCTCCACTCTGATTTCAGAGACACCTCCGTCGCTATCTCTTCCCACCATAGTGGTTGCGTCCAAGTCGTACCTTGTTCCGAGTAAACTCGGCCCAGCTCCACCGCTCGCACCGGCGAGCGAGCCCAATGTCCACTCGGTGGTTTCTGGAAAAGAAGACGCCGGATCTCCGTCGGAAATGTATCTCGAGGTGGGTAAATTCAAGGATCAGCCCCCGGCCAGCGAGGTAAAGGACAAACTCGCGACACTCGGCTTTCAGGCGTCGGTCACTCAGAAGGGCCGTTTTTGGGGAAATTCCTACTATGTGCTTGTGGGTCCTTACGGCAACGACCGAGAGGCGAAGGCGGCTCGCAAGAGTCTGACTTCTCGCGGTTTTAAGCCGCGAGCTTTCGAGAGGGGCTCCCGAGCCTTTGCGTTTAGTTATGTGCTGACGCTAGACGGTGCGCGCATACCTGTCGGAGACTACTCAATTCGATGGGAATCCTACAGCAGCCTCGTAATTGTGGAATTTGTGCAAAACAATGACATCGTTGCCACAGTCGACGGGAAGTGGGCGCATCGCGATACGCCATACGACCGAGGTGCGTATGCGTTCACAAGCAATGGTGATGGATCGCGAAATCTGGTTTGGATTCAATTCACGGGCATGAGGCAGATGCTCCTATTTGATAAATCATCCTGAATCTTGATTTTCCAACTTGCTCGGGCTTACTCCGAGTCCGGAGAGTCCGGTGCTCTGATTCATTGCGATTACCCTTATTTCAAACGTTTGATGCGAAACGGCCGCCCTGATCCAAGCATTTTTCGCGCTGGGACTCCGGCGGGAGTGGCGAGGGGTGGAAGCCCCCACGGGGGAGGGGTCCTGACTCGCTGCCCGGCCTAAGCCTGCATCTGCACGAGGTCGGTGTGGTCGTGCTATTCTGCCCTCCCGTTTCCTCCCCCGAGGACACAATGATTCAAACCGAACCGGAAGACGTAGAAAGAATCCGCGAACGCCTGCGCAAGATGTCCGATCTTGAACTGCGCCAGTATGGTCGCGCAGCCAGAGACTTATCCAATCCGAAGAAGAACTTTGGTCCGCCCAATCCCTCGTTCCAAATTCAGCTAGACGAAGCTCGTGCGGAGTGGCGCCGGAGACATCCGGTTAAAAGTGCTACCTGGACGCTGAAGGTCACGAGTTGAGCTCGAGAGTCTCGCCCGGCATTGCCCCAAAATGCTCCCTTTGGCCAGTAGCAACAATTCCCAGTTTCAGTATCGTGGGGATATGCAGGCTAGATCTAAGCGTAGGTTCAAAGTCTCCCTGGGCGCCATGGGTCACGTCGATAACATCATTGCAGTGACCGTGTATGTCGTCGTGGCCGGTTTGGCCCTGTCCGAGTTATACCGATTTGTTCAGAGAGCCGTCAGTCGCTAAGTCCTCGCCTTAGACATGAGCCATCAGACGGGTCAGCGCACCTTGCCCAGACGGCCCGCCAAATCAAATAGAATCAAAGGCCAGCCATCGAAGCAGAAGTGGTGGCTTCCGGGAGCCGGTGAGGGCTTATTTCTGCTCAGTGAGCCCTTCTGCTTTTGCGATGGCTGCTTGGAGCCCTGCGTCGATCTTGGAGTTCTGAAGAAGCAGGGCGTTGGCGCGGTGACAGGCGGCCAGTAAATCTGGCGCTGCGGCGATCAGATGAGCGTCGGCTTCGCGTCTGCAGCTCGTACCTACCTGCGCGACGATGTAGTCTTCTAAGCAGATGTAGAGGTTATTGCCTCCGTAGGTTTCTACTCTCCACGGTCCTGGTGTGGGTTCGCTCACAGTACCTTCTTTCTTACAGCGCAAACTCCCGCCGCGAGATTGGGATGTCCATGATATTTCTGCCTCGCCCGGGTGATTAGCAAATCAAATAGAATCAAAGCCAGCCATCGAAGCCGTAGTGGTGGCGTCAGACCGCACAAACGAGTGAAATTCCGGCATCAGCGCATCCTCAGCTGGACTCCTGCCTTCCCTTGTCGTACTTCCAACGGTGGCCAATCTGCACCAGCGGTCTTTCGAAATAGATCCAGGAAGCGCTGCAAATCGCGATGGCGAGAGCGAGGGAACACAAGACGGTCGCCCAATGACCGCCAGTTTTAATCTGTATCGGCGGCACTGGCCACAGCGCGCCGAAAACCACGAGCAAAACCTGCATGTGCATCAGGTACAGCCCATAGGACACTGTACCGATCCAGCCCAACCACTTCCATCGCAGCGCGCCGGCGAGCCAACTCTGCTTCTGCGCGATGGCGAAGAGAATCAGCGCCAGGTACAGTGTGGCCATCCAGGTGAAGCCGGCCGCGCTCATCATCAGTCCCAGCGGAGGCACATTGATTTTCGTCAGATAGGCCGCACCGAGCAGCAGCACGCCGATGGCGACTGCCAGGCTGCGACCATTCTTCTCCAGTCGGAGGCGCCAGGCGTCGTTGCGAACGAGTAGAGCGCCCAGGACACCGAAGAGCAGGCAATCCATACGCGCCGGCATCAGTACGAACAGCGCGATGCGATGCTGCGGTGCGAAGAAGTAAATCAGCACGCGCAGCACCGGGGCGAGCGCGATGCCCGCCGCCATAATCCACGGCAGCAACTTTCGCGGCGCGAAAAGAACGATCAGCGGTAGTGTCAGATAAAACTGCTCCTCGATCGCCAGCGACCAGGTGCCGCCCGAAGAGTAGCCGGCCAGCGTATTGTGTGCCGCCATCCAGAAATTCTGCAGGTACAAGAGATACGGCCACATCACAAAAGAATCCTCGTGCAGCCAGTTGCCGACAGCGCCCGCGGCCACGAAGTGCATCGTCAGACGCGTCCCTACCAGCCACAAAACATAGAGCGGCACGATACGGAAGAAACGCCGCGCGTAGAAGGCGCGGAAATAGTTTGGCGAATCGCGCGTGTCGATCAGGATTCCGCCGATCAGAAAGCCGGAGAGCACGAAAAACAGGTCGACGCCCGTCCAGGTCAGACGGCCGGTAGCTTGCGCGTAGGCCAGCGCGGATCCGGGTTTCGCTTCGATCAGCATGACGAAGTAATGCCAGACGATCACGAGCAGGATGGCCACGCCGCGGATGCCGTCGAGCTCGGGAATGCGGCGTGGAGGGGTCACCGAAGCCGGAGGCTATAACACAATTACGTGCCGAGCAAGCTATGCAAGAAAGCAGGAAGTTCACCCTTCAATCGCCTTGAAGCGCCTGAAATACCGGAAGGGATTCCCCCGCGCGCCCGTCCCGACTCGTTGAATGGCACCGGCCGCAAGCAAGTCCCTGAGGGCGCGTTGACCGGTTGTCAGCGAGGGAATCACCGCGGTTTGGAATAGCGCATCCGCTATAGCCGCGTCAGTTTCGCGTCCCGCTTTTTATGCTTTTCTCTTCCTCCCCGGCTTAGTGCCAGCGAGAACTTTTCGAGCCTTCTCAATTTCACGGGCCGACCACAGACGAACGGCTTTCCCGTTCACGATTTGCAACGCCGGAGCCTCGATGGTTCGCGCCTTAACGTGACGTTGCAAGGTGAGCAATGTGACGCCCAGTTTCTTGGCAGCCGCGCGGGTTGGTATTCGCATTTCGATATACATATATCACTTTCCGCGTTTGCGAGACAATTGCGCTTCCGTGTTGGCCAAACGGTTTGCCACTAGGCCGGTAAACGAGGGCGAAAGATAGCGAAACAGGGGTACTAGCGGAGATAGAAAACAAAAGGGATGGAGCAAATAGGCTTATTTCGTAATCGACAGGTCGTGGGTTCAACTCCCACTCTCGGCTCCATCTTTTCATAAACATTGACGATCTGAGCGTTAGATTTTAGCTGTGCCCACCGAGTACCCAACTCTTACCCACTTGAGTTGGCGCTTCCATCATCCGCTTGTCGACGCGGTCTCCCTGGACGTGATTTGGTACTTGAAGTTGTCCGGATCAAGGCAGTCGAGACGTCCGTCGGCTGTTTCCGCCTGTGGATACATTAAGAATCCGAGCGACGCACCGGTCGAACCCGGCAGGGTCACGTCGTGCGCGAAGTTGTAAGCCATCCAGTTCATTTCCCAGGACCCGAACAGCCGCGCGCGGGCTTTCTTCACCATGTCGTCGTCGAGCGGGCGATTCCCGGGCGGCTCTTCGAGCACCACCTTGCGGACATCTGCGGGATCGACAGGAACCCAGCCGTAGCCGCTGAGGTACACCTCTGCACGGCAGTGCTGCGCTTTGGTCACGATCTCCGACGAAGGGCCGAGGCTCTTGTATCCCATCTCGGACCTGGCGACGCGGATGCCATAGACGTCGCGCGCCGGGAGGCCGGACGCCCGCGCGAGGCCAACGTAAAGCGCGTTGAGATCGGCGCATTTGCCGCCCAAATCCTTGGTCTCGAGCATGAAACGGATATCGCCGAGTCCGCAGCCCCGCGTCTTCGGATTGCGGAACGTGCTCTCCACGATCCATTCGTAGATCGCACGCGCTTTTTCGACGTCCGTCTTCGAGCTCCTGGTGATCTCTGTCGCCGTCGCTTTCACGATGCCGTCGGTGGGAATGAGCTTCGTCGGCCGCAGAAAATGTTTCAATTCCGCCTGGTCCTCTTTTGGCGCCGTGCCCGGTGCGGAGAGGTCCACCGCAAAATTTCTGGTCTTTATCCGGCTCGTCACCGTGAGCACGGGCACCACGCTCGCTGGAAATTCCGCTGCGATGATTCCCATCGAGTCGGCGCTGCTCTCGATCAGTTTTACGGTGCCGCCCTCGGCCTTGAAGTCATTCGCGAGCGTCTTCTGGAAGGGTGTTGGACTGACGAGCGCTGCCGGTATCCATATTCGAGTCGTTCCGGAAGCTTTCAGGACTTGTGCGCTGGTGGTCACGTCGAATGTACGCCAAGCCTCCGGCGCTGTTCCCTGTGCAAACAGCCGCCCCGCTTTCGGGAAAGCTATTGCTGCTGACGCCACCCCTGCAGAGCGCAGGAAATCGCGACGTTTCATCGAGCCACCTCTTCGAACAGATTTTCCTTTTTCAATTCTTGGCCAACCGAGAATTTACTCCTGACGCCGCCTGTATGCAACGCACCAGCCTGGTCACATCGCTCGCTCCCACCTAGAGGAATGGTCGGCGATTCGTCGAGGTGAGGCATCGGGACTGCATCGCGTCGCTTCCCCGGCAATCTGGGCGGATACACGATCGGTCTGTTTCTGTTGGGTCTGTTTCTGTTGGGTCTGCATCCTCGTCTCCGAGCCGCGTTCCGGCCTCAGCATGCTAGGAGGAGTAAGAGGCCCCAGGCTACGATTCCACGGGAGGCAGATTGAGCAGATGCCGCGGACGGAAAAAGGCTCCCGCTAACCTGTCACCGAAGACCCGTCGCAGCTCGGTGAAGCCAAAAAAGGGAATAAGCACGACGAACAGCAAGACCGTGAGAGATAAAAGTCCCTTCCATGATCCGCCAGCGAGTACGGCGATGCTGTCCTGAAACGACTTGCCATGAAACAACATACCGACCACGGCTTCTTCGACAATCTTGAAACAAGCAAGCACAATGGTGAACGCGAAGGACTTCAGCAATGTCGGATAGATGAGCGGCGCGCCTCGGAACTGCTCGGCAAAATGGAGCTCCTGGGCGACGAGGATGACCTTTCCAAGCGCCAACGCGTTGATCAGGGCCAATCCCTGCGGTTCGAAATCAATATGCTGCTCGGCGAGAATCACGGATTTATAGATGGCAAACAGACCGAACACAACAAAAAGATAAAGGGAGATCATGAGGTACTCCCTTGCTCCGCGAAAGGCTCTTTGCTTTAGAGTTAGCTTGGTTTCGCTCACAGTGGCATCTCCTTGGAACTGGTTTCGCGAATCGTTCTCACTATAAGGCGATCCATCGGCCTGTGGTTTCGACGCGCTGCAAGGAAAGGGCTGCCTGCCATCGGTTTGCGTGGAACAAGAGCGCCAGGGACACTTCTGATGAACCGACTGACCGTGGTCCCGGCGAATGAACGTGCGATGAGAAATCACGAAGCCAGGTCGGCTATTGCTTAAAGACCAAGGGAGGCCCGCTGACGCGCTTCGCCTTCAGGTCGACAGTAACCTCGACGCGGTCCGCGATCTTGATGAACGGAATGCCTTTGTTCATCCCGTAATCCTTCCGGTCGAAGGCCATTGTCCCTTTGATTTCGCCTGAGCCTGACCCTTTGGTGCCGGAACCCGTAAATGTCAGGGTCTCAGCTTTAGACACTCCGCGTATCGTAAAGGTCCCCGGAATATCAAAAGTCATGGGGCCGGTCTGCACAATCTTATCTGAATGAAACGTGATCAACGGATCCTGCTCGACGTCGAAGAAGTCTTTGCTCTTCAGCTTGCCGTCCTTCATGCCGCTTCCGGTATCCACGCTGGCTGCCTGAATCTTGATGTCCATAACACCTGCTGTGACATCCGTAGACGGGTAGGTCAGCGTAGCATCCCACTTGTTGAACTTACCTTCTAAAGCCACCGATGCCTGCACGCTGAACTTCATCGAGCTCTCATCCTTCAAAAACACGAAAACAGGAACGTCTGCAGGAGTCTGAGCCCGGCTCAATGACGAGATCACCGCGGACGCAACGAGGCAGAAGATAATTAATCGCATGGACTCCCTCCTCTGAACATGTTGACTCTACGAATCTAGTGAGGCTGCCACCAGGGGGCAGTTCGCCCAACTGTCAAAAGTTACAGGCCCCAATCAGCCGCAGCGCCGGTGCTAGCGCTTGTTCACGGCGAGCCAGGGCATGCCGCGGTAGGAATCGGCCACCACCCAGGCAGCGGCCGTCAGCGCGCAAGAGATGACGGTCTCGCTCCATAGGAAGGGGTTTTTGGTGCCTGCTGCCACGATGGGTACCCACACTAGGAGCGTGAACATGCCAAGCTGTAACGCCGAGAGCGCGGCTGCCAGCCGTGCGTACACACCGATGAGCACCGCCACGCCCGCCGCGATGAAGGCGCAGCCGAAAAAATACACCCAGGCCACATGCCATGGCAGCCAGCCAGGCACCAGCGCGGCGGTCTGTTTGACATAGGCGAAATGGGCCACGCCGAAGGGGATCATGGCCAGGCCGTACGGCACCCTCGCGATGCGCAGACCCTTGTCGCCGGTGGCGAAACCGAGGTGCTGCTTGTCCCAGTCCGCGGCGAACCAGGCATACAGTACCCAGGCGCCCGCCACCATCACCGCGGTCTCACCGCAGCCTGACCAGGAATCTTGGGCAGTGGGTGCGAGGAAGATGTCGCGCACTCTAAACAGCAGCAGCCAAAGCAGGAGATAGGCGAGCAGCACACGGGCTGCGAGGGCGGCTGTGCGCTGCCAGAGCAAGCCTATGCCAGATGCCAGCGAGATGAAGGCGCAGAGATAGGTCAGTACTTCGCGTGCGAGTATACCCTTGGGAACGGGCTGCCAGACTCCGGCGAAATTGCCGTTGATCAGGCCCACGATTCCGAGGGCGATCATCGTCGTCGCAAAGACCGCATGACCCACGCTTGCGATGCGCATCGCCCTATCCTCCGATGGTGTTCCAGTTCATCGGGTACAGTCATCCCTTGTACGCCAGATGCCGGTATTGTACAGAGAAGAGTTTGTGGACAAGATAATTTGCTTGAGCGGCCTAATTGAAGCGGTTAGCAGACGGGTAGGTTAGCTTGTGACAACAGTCGTTGAACTAGCGTTCCCGGGGTAGAGTTGCTTAGATGTCGACGCGTCACAGCAAGAGGACAATCATCAGCATGGCTGTGATCGCCTCCGCGATGGGGACGCTGCTGCATGAAGGTGTTGGCCACGGCGTCATTGCTTGGTTGCGGGGCGATCTTGTAACCGAGCTTACGAGTAACCACCTGTCAACGCTGCGGCCGGATCGCTGGGTCGACGCCGGGGGCACGCTCGTGAATCTGATTGCCGGAGCCGGTTCTCTGCTGGCCTCTCGCAAGGCGGGTGATCGGGCGAACATTCGCTACTTTCTCTGGATTCTTGCCGCACTCAACCTGCTTTCGGGCGCTGGCTACTTCCTGTTCTCAGGAATCTTCGGTTTCGGTGACTGGTACGAGGTGATCCGCGGTCTGCCCAATCAATTGGCACTGCGCGTTGGCATGGCTGCGTTCGGTGCTGGGCTATATGTGCTCGTCGTAAGGCTGCTCGCCGTCTCTGTCCGTCCCTTTGTACAGGACAGGCCGACGTACAACGTCGTGGGTCGGCTCCCGTATTACGCCGCAGGCATCTTCAGTTGTGTCGCCGGCGCGTTGGACCCGCTCGGCATAAAGCTGCTCTTTGTCTCCACCATTCCGGCGGCATTCGGAGGCTCGTCGGGCCTGTTGTGGGCCAATGAGCTAATGCCGCGCACACCACCAGAACAGGAGCTCGTTGTGCATCGGGCGCCCACATGGTGGATTGCTGCGGTCGTAGTAGGGACTTGCTACATCGTTGTCCTGGGTCGGGGTCTACAATTCGCTCACTAAAATCGCTCCGCTTCCAAATCCTGGTAAGCGCACAAACCGAACAAGTTGGGTACTAGAAGCAAGATGTCCGGTAGTCCGACTTGCTAGGCACAACCGCAGAATGCCGCACGTTGCACACAGGCGGCACCACTACACGGCGGCTGCGCGCCGCCGGTGGCCGCTAGCGAGGTAGAGCGAGGCTCTCGGATCTAGCAATGGATCACCCGAGGATTCGATGCCATCTACTCGCGGAATTGGATCGAAAATAATTTGTCGCTGGGCGGCTTCTTCGTCCGGAACCAGGGCGTTGAGCTCGATGATGCCAAACTCCACTAGGGGGTGTTGGTCTTCCCAATGGACGGTGGAATCGTCGACGATCTCTCCATCCGAAGCCACTTGTACCATAATGCGCATCGTAACGGGACCGTGCGCGATTCTGTCGCTGATTTCGTCAAAAAGAAAATTCGGCTGCTGCTTTGCGGCTTCCGCAGGCTCAAGGTGCTCGCTCCGTTCCGTTGGAACGATGCGGTAGCGCCCGAAGTTGCTGACCCCTTCGCCGTTGATGAATTTGTACGCGGTAACGGAATAGAACGATTCTTTCGCGAAGCTCGTGGGGATGGGCTTGGGTGCCTGAACGAACGCCAACGCTGCGGGATGCGAACCGAGAAAGGAATCAACCGGTGTGGGTTTTGGCGTGCCAGGGCCACTGGCATGAATGGCGCGGAGGAATTCGACAAACTCTTCGGCGGTGCGGGTAGGGAATGCGTTCACGGAGTGCGCAATGATGTCCGTATGCTCATGTTCGGCAAGATAGAAACGAATGGCGACACCGCGTGGGCTGGCGTTTTCATCGTAGTCTGGCACGGTGGGAATACCGCCGAAGTCCGAGAACCGAACGCCGATTCGTATCGAGGGCCTGTTCACGTGAGGCGCCTTGGTCAACGCTCCCACGCCGGCGGAGGGGGTAAAGCTGCCAGACAGGAGAATTCCCTTTGCGTGTGTGGGACGAAAGCCCGGGTGAAGTCCGAACAAATCGTCGAACGCCTGAAGGGTGTCACGGCTCAGGGGGTCCAGTTGCTCCATTTTCGTCTGAGGTTTTGTCATTTGCGTCTTCCTTTCTCAAAGAGTGGAGGGGCGTTACTTGATGTAGCCGGGCGATGGACGTCATAGCTGCCCCGAGAGTTTGAGCCCGAAAGTGTACTACCGAAATGTTGCCGAGGGGTAAAACGCGCTCGCGGGTCGCTTGCCCTTAGGCTCCTATCCGGCACTGCGGACTGCCAACCAACACAGGTGAGCGAACACCGGGGCTAGAGGTGAAACATTAAACGCGTGCGTGAAATGATTTACCTGGGAATCTGGCATAACACTTAGCCAGGCCTCTCTTCCTAACAATTTTTTGGCTGGTCCACATTTGTCAGCTAGAAGAGAGAAACCCCAATTCCAGAAAGCGCTGTGCATAGTAGAAAACAGCGAAATTGCGGGCGGTCGATGAGGAGGTGCTTTGATGGTCAGGAAAGTTGTGTTGACTGCGATCAAGATCTTCGCGGCGTGTCTTGTGTTCGCCGTGTGTTTCGCCGCTGGGGGTGCGCTCTCAGGTCTAAGCAAAATTTCACAGCAAGCCATTCCTTCAACAACGACCCTGCAGGCTCCTTCGCGACAACAGGTAACGCCGTCCCCGCCGGAGGCTCCGGCAAATCAAACTCCTTCGCAGAGGCCCGATAATCTCCTATACCCTTTTCTGATTTTTTCCGTCTCCGTGGGAGTCGTTCTTGCGTATCTCATCTTGCGTTCGAGCTGGCATGGTTGGCGTCTGATAGGCGCGATCTTCGTGGGCATGTATGGCATCTCGACCGTGGCTACTCAAGTCGAGACGCTGTTTTTTCTGTCGGACAAGTTGCCTCATGCAATGATTCGGGCCATCTTTTTGCAGGGAGCAATCACAGCGGCTTTGTTTGCGCCATTAGCGGTCTTACTGCTGGGCAAGTGGCGCACATCTTCGCCGGCGCGAACGACTTCCTCATCTTGCCACTGGCACTTCTCATCCATCGCCACGGGACTTGCGGTCATTGTGGTTGCTTTCGTGTTTCTCTACATGCTCTTCGGCTATTACGTGGCCTGGCAGAGCCCGGCGGTTCGGCAGTATTACGGCGGCCCGGAACAGCCAAGTTTCTTCGCCGCGCTGAAGGTCAATTGGATGCGCAATCCTTGGATCTACGCGCTTCAGGTATTCCGCGCCCTGTTGTATGCCGCCTGTATGTATCCGCTCATTCGCATGCTCCGCGTGGCTAGATGGGAAACGGCCCTCGCTATGGCGCTTTTCCTCTCTGTTTGGACGACGATACTGCTCCTCCCCAACCCGCTTATGCCTCCCGACGTGGCTTCCGCTCACTTCCGGGAAACCCTAGGGTTCAGCATCGTTTTCGGTGGCATCGCCGGCTGGCTCTTGAGCAAACCGCCAATCGCTGCTGGGAGCGTTACTGCGTCCTGACTGGCTTGCACCTCTTGGCTCCACTTAGCTCTGCTGCAGAATTTTTCAAGTCTCTCCCCGCCTATCCCCGGCCTGTTTTTCGGGCGCCGCGAAAATGTGCCAGTCTGGTACTCCTCCCTCTTGCCTTGCCATTCTGGCAGCGACTCCCATGTCTCCGGATCTCAAGACGCCGTGCTGGATGCGCTCAAGCGCACTTGACGCGGGGAAGTGTCCGACAGCCGCAACACAGTGAGCGCGAGAGTCTTACTAATTTGCACCCCGAGTGCGAAACGACCCGCCGATTCTTTTGAGCCGTATTCACGCTGACACAGACCCGCGTTTACTTCTGGCACCTCGCATGCTCACTCTCCCCGCGATGGATTGCCTTCGTGGGAGTCGTTAGGCGCGGCTAATGTCTCGCGTAGCTTTCACGGCACGTCGGTGTTTCTCAGAGGGTGTTGCTTTGTATGAGCGATGAAATTGTTCGCGAGTTTCTCGTCGAGAGCGCCGAGAATCTTGATTTGCTCGACCGGGAGCTGGTCCGGCTCGAAAAGGATCCCCGCAACCGGGACACGCTGGCCAGCGTCTTCCGGACCATCCACACCATTAAGGGCACCTGCGGATTTCTCGACTGCTGCAAAGCCCCGCGCAAGGCAAACCGCAGACCGAGAACACGAGCGTCAAACCTGGCGCCAGCGAGGAGGGCGCGCAAAAACCTCCCATCGCGGAGCTATCGCCCGCCGTTTCCGCGGCGTCAATCCCGAGCGCACTTCCGGATGTCCTCCACCAGACGGAATCTCAAGCTGAAGTCCTCGATTCCGTTGTAGAGCGCGTCGACCTGAGTCCGCAAGCAGCCGCGGAGGCGCAGCAACCGAATCGCGGCGCGGCCAGCGAGAGTTCCATCCGCGTCGACGTCGTGCTGCTCGACAAACTGATGAACTCAGTGGGCGAACTGGTCCTCGCCCGCAATCAGATCCTGCAGTTCTCCAACGGTAAAGAAGATGTCGGGCTGATCGCGCCGAGCCAGCGGCTCAACCTGATCACCACCGAGCTGCAGGAAGGCGTGATGAAGACGCGAATGCAGCCCATCGGCAACATCTGGAGCAAGTTTCCGCGCACCGTCCGCGACGTAGCCACCATGTGCGGCAAACAAGTGCGCATCGAGATGGAAGGAAAGGAAACCGAGCTCGACAAAACGATTATCGAAGCCATCAAAGATCCGCTCACCCACATCGTGCGTAACTCCGTCGATCATGGGATCGAGACTCCGCCGAAGCGTGTCGCCGCGGGTAAGTCTGCCGAGGGACGCCTATCTCTGCGCGCGTATCACGAGGGCGGCCAGGTAATCATCGAGATTTCCGACGACGGCGCGGGCTTGGACCCGGAAAAGCTCCGCCGCAAAGCCGTAGAAAAGGGCCTGATCACTCCAGAGCAATCCGCGAGGATGAGCGAGCGCGAAGCCACCAATCTGATTTTCCTTCCGGGCTTCTCCACGGCGGACAAGGTTACCAATGCTTCCGGCCGTGGCGTGGGCATGGACGTGGTGAAGACCAACATCGATAAGATTGGCGGAACCGTCGATATGCAGTCTAAACCGGGCACGGGCACCACCGTACGCATGAAAATCCCTCTGACGCTGGCCATCATTCCGGCGCTCATCGTCACCAACGGCGGCGAGCGCTACGCCATCCCGCAGATAAGCCTGCTGGAATTGGTTCGCCTCGAAGGCGAAGACGCGAAAAAGCGCATCGAGCTGATCCAGGGCGTCCCGGTCTACCGGCTCCGCGGCCGGCTGCTGCCCCTCGTGCATCTCGATCGTGAATTGCGTGTCGATCCATCCGCCAAAGACCCGTCTGAAGTCGACGCAGTGAACATCGTGATCCTACAAGCCGATGACCGGCAGTTTGGCCTGGTAGTAGATCACATCAACGACACCGAAGAGATCGTCGTCAAACCACTGGGTAAGCAGCTAAAAGGCATCCGGACTTTTGCCGGGTCCACGATCATGGGCGACGGCCGCGTCGCGCTCATTCTTGACGTGCTCGGAATCGCCCAGGCTTCCAACGTAGTGAACGAAGTTCGCGCGCCCTTGCGGAGAAAGAAAAAGAATCGGTCGTCGCGCAAAGCGACAAGCAAACCCTGCTTCTATTTACCGGCCCCGGCGACGCGCACATGGCCGTCGCTCTCGACCGTGTGGGGCGCCTCGAGGAGTTCCTCACGTCCTCGGTCGAACGCGCCGGGGGCATCGACGTCGTGCAATACCGTGGCGAGATCCTGCCCCTTATGTTCCTCTCCGAAATGCTCGAAGAGCGGCGTACCAATGCAATGGTCAACGCCGCAGCCCCGGCCGAAACCGCAAACCCCGACCGTTTGCAGGGCATCGTTTATTCCGATGAAGGAAAGCGCGTCGGCCTGGTGATCGACCGCATCCTCGACATTGTCGAAGAATCCATTCAAGCCAAGTCTCCGGCCAGCCGCTTTGGTGTCCTCTACATCGCAATCATTCAGGGTCGCGTAACCGAATTGCTCGACATGCCAGCGCTGTTAGGAGCATTTGAGCGCAAACGGACCAGTAAGGCCCAGCAGGAACGCGTCGAGGTCTGATTCATGGCAAGCACAAAGCAACTGTGCACATTCTTCGTTGGCGACGGCTACTTCGGCATTCCTGTCGAGCAGGTGCAGGAAATCGTCCGCCCGCAACCCCGTACCACTAGCCCCGAGAGTCGTGCGCGGCCTCATCAATTTGCGCGGACAAATCCTGACGGCTATCGATTTGCGTCGCCGCCTGAATTCTCCTGAACGCCTCGGCGATCAATTGCCACTAAACGTGGTTGTGCGCACCGCGGAAGGCGCTCTCAGTTTACTGGTCGATGAAATTGGAGACGTGGTCGAAGTGCTCGAAGACACCTTCGAACGATCTTGAGCGACATCAACATGCCGGTAATGGACGGCCTGGAATTCCTTAAAAGTCTCGCGGGCGTCGAAGCCGCCAAGGGCGTTCCCGTCATCATGATTACCACCGAGGGCGGCGAGGCTCGCGTTGTCGAGGCGCTCTCCGCGGGCGCAAAGGGCTACCGCCGTAAACCGTTCACTCCCGAACAAGTCAAGGAAAGAGTCGCGCCGCTCCTAGGAGGTGGTCAGTGAGCCCCATCACGAAATCATCGCCATCGCGAACGCGTGTAGCCTTCGACCCCGCCTGGAAGACCATTTTGGAATGTGCCGCCATCGAAGTGTTCGAAATGATGGCTGGCGTCCGCCCGGAGCTCAACTCCGCCAGCACCGGAGCACCCACCGGAGAGCAAACCGCCATGGTTGGCATGGCCGGCGCGCTCTGCGGCATGACCACGCTCCGTTGCGCCAAGGCCACCTCGGCCAGATTTGCCGCTCTCATGCTCGGCGAATCCGCTGCTTCCGATCATTCCTCGTCCGGCGACGCCCTCGGCGAGCTTTGCAACATGGTCGCGGGAAACTTCAAATCGAAAATCAGCACTCTTCGCTGACCACTGCATGCTCTCCGTTCCCACCGTTATCACCGGTGCGGACTATGCCATGGAAACCTCGGAACCCACCGAAGTCGTCATCGTACCTCTCCTGTTCGAGGGGCTGCCGGTGTGGGTTTCCCTGGTCATCCACACCTAGCCGCAACATCCGTCCCGCTGCCTCGGCACGTAGTTCCGCTGTAGGGGCGGGGCTTGTTCACCCTGAGTCTCGAAGGGCTTCGCCCGGCGCCGACCCATGCACGGTTCAAGCTGCACGTCGCATCCCGTGCGCCATGGTTTTTCCGATACTCTTGGTACTAGTATCACAAGGCTTAATTCCACATTGTCACCACCTGTCCGTCGGACCAACTTTCGGGCGACGTTCCCCCACCTAGACTGGCTCCTGTGATGCTCTTGGGACGAGAGCGAGAAGAGAATGCCCAAGCTTGACTATATCTCCTGCATTTTGACCGTAATCTCTACCGTGCTGGTTGGTAGAAAGTTGTGGCAAGGCTGGATCGTTGCTGCAGTCAACAGCGTGATTATCTGTGTGATCGGGATGCGCACCGCGCAATTCGGGTTCGTTCCCGCAAACTTGTTCTGTATGGGCCTGTACGCAAATAACCTCTGGACCTGGCGAGGCAAAAAACCGTGAATGGTCGCGCAAAGACGCTCGTGGTAGCGGTGGCACTGGTGCTCGCGATTGCGGCAAGCGGCCTGCGCGCCGGCGCGCAATCGAATGCACCCAACGAAATGAAGCGCCAAGCCAAGCGCTTGCTGACTCCTCAATATCCGGAGCTGGCGAAGAAACTCAATCTCTCAGGTAACGTCCGCATCGAGGTGACCATTGGCCCGGACGGCACCGTGAAACGTACCCGCGTCCTGGGTGGACACCCACTTCTCGCAGCATCCGCCGAGGAAGCCGCTCAGAAAAGCACCTTCGAGCCAGGACCCAAAGAAACGACCGAAGTCATCGAATTTAAGTTCTAACGCCGTGCCCGCCGCCCTCGCCTCTAGCGGTGCATCAATCACTCACGCCGTCGAACCCGCCGCGGAATTCCGCTGTAAGGTACCGACACAAATAGCGGTGAACGAACCAGGAACTGTGACGCGAATCAATGCTTTCCGCGCAACCGCTCTCCGCGTCCCGCCCCTATTGCGGCGCAGGCCCCCGCACCACCTGTACGAACATCTCCGGCCGGATCCATTTCGCGAAAGCCGCTCGCACTTCCGCCGCAGTCAGTGAGGCATATCGGCTGGCCGC
This sequence comes from uncultured Acidobacteriota bacterium, assembly GCA_963832615.1. Lineage (GTDB taxonomy): Bacteria > Acidobacteriota > Terriglobia > Acidiferrales > UBA7541 > Acidiferrum. The sequence continues at coordinate 549 of CAWHVA010000016.1, read as the reverse complement.
CCTGTTCAATTCGTCCAACGGCAGATTGATCTCCGCGAAACCAAGCCCATTACCGCACGGCCCGAGCAGCAGCGGCGGCTACTCAATGCGATGGCCGTCTGCGCGATCCAGGGATTCTGGCTTCCGTTGACAGTGGAGATCGCCGGTCTCACGGAGGCGGAAGGGCGCCATGCGCGCAACAGGCTTGTCGATGCGTCGCTGTTGCGAATGCTGGATCGCGACCGGCAGCGTTTCCAGTTGCACGCCTTGCTGCGGGAGGAGCTGCAGAACCTTGCGCCGCTCGGGGAACTCCAGGCGGCTCATGCCGCGGTCTTGGGAAGAGGCCGTTCTGGCGATTGGGAACGGCGCCGGCCGTCAACGCCCGAAGTGCTTGCCGGAGGTGATCCCGGCTGTGCAGCATTTGTGGAAAAAGAGTGAGAGCAGCCGCGCTATGCGGATGACCTATCGGGGTTTCGCAACCGGAAGGAGAATCGGCGAATGGGAAATTGCACTTCGCATCGTTCAGCAGCAGGAAGCGCTCTGCCTGGAGCTCGGCGACAAGGACGGTTT